>NZ_BQXC01000001.1:1355395-2710791 GCF_022836435.1 Nitrosomonas sp. PY1
AGCACAACCATCCACTAACTTTCCCATTGGAATTGACTCATTATCGCCACCGGCATTCTCACCGCCATCAACTATTGATTCCGAAGCATCGTCTGTTATAAAGCCTCTAATACGAAATGAAAATGAGTCAGATTACCCTCCTCCTTTATTGGATGAGCCTAAAGGACCCATGGTATTGCTAAGTATTGAGGAAATACAACAAATGGGGCTACGTGCCAACGGCATGGTTCAAGCGGCTCGTTCGCAAGTAAGCATATCTCAGGCAGGTGTCGTTGCGGCCGCACAGTATCAGAATCCGGAAGTCATGTTCATGATGGGACCAGCCCACTCAAGAGTTGGAGAAGCCGTTTCAGGACCATTTAATCATCAGCGGTCTATAACGGTAGTTCAACCGATCGAAAACCCATTTATGCGAAGCGCACGTATTAGTGCATCAGAATCTACTGTGAATGCCACTCGCGCTAGTCTTGATCAGGTCAGCGCAGATATGGCTGCGTTGTTACGGGTGCGCGCTTATGAGTTATTGCTCCGAGAAGAACAAGCAGAAATGGAGCAAAATATCCACGACTTACTGAAAGAAGTTCGCCGACGAATTGCTTCCCATGTTGAAAAAGGCGAAGCGGCACGCTTTGAACTGATTCGCGCCGAAACTGAGGTACAAAATGCAGTCAACCGTAGAGATGCAGCGCAATTGACCGTACACCGTGCGCGCGTGCTGCTGATGCAACTCGCTGCAGGTTCACTACCGCTCAATTTTAAAATAAAAGGCTCCCTCAAAGATCCTATAAATTTGCCGCCTTTAGCGGAGCTCCGTGAACAAGTACCACAAATTAATCCGGATATCGTACGATTAGAAGCCGAGCGCGAACGCGCCAATAAGCGGATTAGTCAAGAAAAAGCAACTATTTTGCCTTCCATCAATTTAATTTATACAAATTACGAAGAGCAGCAATACTATTCAAATTCCGCAGGTATTAGCGTTAGACTTCCATTATTCTACCAACGTCGTGGTGAGATTGATACGGCGGTTCATGATTCAGCTCGTATAAGCGAAACATTAGAATATCGGCGGTATGAAATCGCGCAATTATTTGAAGCAGCATGGCACGCTCTACAAATTGCACAACGCCGTGTCGCTTCATTTGAAGGCGGTTTAATTAAGGAAGCAGAGAATGCTGTAAGAGTCGCAGAAGCTGCCTATAAATTTGGTGAACGCGGTCTGATTGAATTTCTTGATACACAAAGGATTTTACGTGGGATTTTAGCCGATTCATTACTAGCGCGTTTTGACCTGCAATCAGCTGCGGCTGAAATTGATCGCTTACGCGCACACTACCCCAAGGAGTTAATAGTCGAATGAAAGCTATATGGATACTGATTGGTTTTGCTGTAATCGCCTCATTAGGAATGGGGTGTAGCGATAACGAATCCAAAGATGCCTCCAATAATGAAAGTGCAGCATCAGAAGAACGCGATTTCAATAACATTGTTGCTCGGCCCGATGTAGTAGATCGCCTTAAGTTAGGTTTCCCCACTTTAGTTGATCTTGCCGATAGGATACAAGTTCCCAGTCGCGTTCAAGTCGATGAAGAACGAACTGCGCACATGGGTTCTTACGTAACTGGTCGTATCATTAATTTATTCGTCATCCTAGGTGACTATGTAAAGCCCGGACAAGCTTTGGCGCGCATTACCAGCCCTGACTTAACCAATTCACAACTGGCTTATCTGCGGAGCCTGTCACGTGTTGTTGTGACGCAAAAAGCCTCAGACCGTGCGCGTCACTTATTGGCTGCGGATGCTATTCCTGTTGCCGAAGTGGAACGCCGGCAATCCGAATTAGAGATTGCCAAAGCTGAAATGGCTGCATCAAGAGATCAATTGATCCTTTATGGTATGGGTGAAGACGATATTAAAAAGCTGAGTAAAACAGGAAAAACCCTACCCTGGATCGATATCAGAACCAACCGAGAAGGTTACGTAATTGCACGCAATGTAATTGTAGGTCAAGTGGTGCAACCTTCTGATTTATTATTTCAGATTGCTGATTTATCTTATGTCTGGGTGATCGGTGATGTTCCTGAGCAAATCGCTCGAGAGGTTGAGTTGGGGCAACATGTTGAAATTAATGTTCCTGCTATCGGTAATCATTCGTTAGATGGTGTCATCATATTTGTATCAGACACCATTAATCGCTTGACGCGTACTGTGATGACCCGTGTTCTGGTCGAGAACTCGGAGCGCAAACTAAAACCCGATATGCTTGCTAATATGCATATTACGGATCCACTGCATAAATCAATCGTGGTGCCTGAAACTGCAGTTGTTCGTGAATTAAATTTGGACTATGTTTTTATATCTACAGGAGAAAATCGCTTCCAAAGAATTCCCGTCGAACTAGGCCCGGAGTTGGAGGGCTTGCGACCTGTGATAAAAGGACTTTCTACCGAACAGAAAATTGTAATTGAGGGTGCATTTCATTTAGATAGCGAGCGTAAGCTTGCAGAACTGGAGTAGCAGGATATGGCTACCATAGTTCGTGCAATGCTAAATCAGCGTTTGCTAGTGTTGGTTCTCGCACTTGGCTTATGTATAGCAGGTGGATTTGCTGCCAAAAATTTGACAGTCGATGCATTTCCAGATGTCACCAATATTCAAGTCCAAGTAGCCACAGTTGCGATAGGACGCAGTCCAGAAGAGATGGAGCGATTAGTCACGGTACCCGTTGAAATTGCCATGACTGGCTTGCCTGGATTGGTTGAAATGCGCTCAATGAACAAAAGCGGGTTATCACTTATCACGTTGGTATTTACTGATGAAACCGACGTGTTTTTTGCGCGGCAATTGGTCATGGAAAGGATTATCGATGTCACGCCGCGGTTGATTCCTGGCATTACACCCGTTCTTGGACCGGTTTCTACCGGTTTAGGCGAAGTGTATCAATACACTATTGAGCATCCTAGTGACGGTAAGCGCTCGTTAACTGAGCAAGAGTTAATGGATCGTCGCACCATACAAGATTGGGTGGTTAGGCCCATGCTACGATCAATACGCGGTGTAGCAGAAATCAACTCCATTGGCGGTTATGTCAAAGAATATCAAGTCTATGTCGATCCAAACAAATTGCGACATTACGATCTTACACTTGCACAGGTAGATCTTGCACTAGCCAGTAACAACGCCAATGCGAGCGGTAACATCCTCGCGCTACACTATGAGCAATATCTGATCCGCGGTGTTGGACTCATCTCTTCGTTAGAAGATATCCGTAACATTGTACTAAAGGAAACGAACGGCGTTCCTATCTATGTCAGGGATGTTGCAAATGTTGTGTTTGGTGGGGAAGTGCGCCAAGGCGCCAGTATCAAAAATGGCGATACTGAATCGGTTACTGGGGTCGTCATGATGCTGCGCGGCGGCAATGCAAAAGAAATTGTTAGCCGCATTAAAGAAAAAGTCGCCGAAATTAATGAGCGCGGAATTCTACCGGATGGATTGCAAATCGTTCCTTTTTACGACCGGACAGATTTAGTGGATAACGCATTACGAACTGTGCAAAGCACATTGATGGAATCACTCATTCTCGTCATTGTCGTACTATCCGTTTTTCTTGGTACTGTACGCACGAGCTTTGTTGTGTGCTTTACCTTAATTATCACACCATTAGTGACTTTCATGGTCATGAATCATTATGGCATGCCCGCCAATTTAATGTCACTCGGTGGACTTACTATTGCACTAGGGATGATGGTCGATCCAACTGTTGTAGTTGTAGAAAATATCTACCAACGTCTGGGAGAAGCCAAAGATACTGGAAAATCAAAATATAACGTGATCGTCGATGCAGTCGCAGAGGTAGGAACACCGGTTATTTTTGGCTTAGTTGTTACTGTATTGGTATTTTTACCTTTAATGACACTGGAAGGCATGGAAGGAAAAACCTTCAGTCCACTTGCTGTCACCATCTCAATTTCACTATTTATTGCATTACTTGTATCGCTCATGCTATCGCCAGTGCTCTGTGATTATTTGCTGAAGGGCGGCAGTGAAGAAGACACTCGGATTATTGCCATAATGAAAAACGGTTATCTAAAGGTTTTTGATTTGGCATCACGTAACCAGAAAAAAGCGATAATGATCGCTATCAGTTCTCTAATGGTAGCCTTTGCGTTATTCCCGCTCTTAGGTAAGTCTTTCATCCCTATCATGAAAGAAGGTGCGGTAACCCCTGTGATTATTCGTGCACCATCTATTTCTTTGGATGAGGCGATCAAAATCGAAATGGAAGGAATGAAAGCTATTGCGGCAATTCCTGGAGTCAAATCAGTCGTCTCTAAATTAGGTCGTGGAGACACCGCTGCCGATCCAGCTTCTCAAAATGAATCTGATCCGATTGTCGATCTTGATCTGGTGAACTCAGGTCGCACACAACTTGAAATCGAGGAAGATATTCGCAAAGCATTGACCATACTGCCTGGTGTAAACATTGTCATTTCACAGCCTATTGCGCAAAGAGTCGATGAAATGGTTACTGGCGTTCGTTCACAAGTAGCTGTTAAGATTTTTGGCGATGATTTAGAAGAACTACGAAAATTATCCGAACAAGTCGCACGTATCGTTAAATCAACGCGAGGTGCCCGAGATATTCGTATTGAACGTTTATCTGGACAACAAGAATTGACGATTAATATTGATCGCCGTGCTATTGCACGACATGGATTGAATGTCTCGGATGTCAATGAATTGATCGCTACCGCAGTTGGAGGTAAAGCCGTTACACAAGTTTTTGAGGGTGAGAGGCGCTTTACCTTATTGCTCAGATTTCCAGAAGAAGTTCGATATGATGTAGAAGCCATTAAAGAATTGTTACTACGTCCTGCAACCATAATAACGGGAAAGGAAGGAGCCGGTGCAGGTGGCAGATTGGTTCCACTGAAGGCTGTTGCGGAAATCAAAGTAGTTGATGGACCAGCAATTATTTCACGTGAATTCGCACGGCGTCGAGTTGTTGTTGGTGCCAATGTGCATAACCGTGACATGGGGGGATTCGTAGCAGAACTACAAGAACGCGCGGCCAAAGAAATTAAGCTGCCCCCCGGATATTATTTTGTCTGGGGTGGACAATTTGAAAACATGGAACGCGCGATGGCTAAGCTTGGAGTGATTGTACCAGTTACCTTGGCAGTCATTTTCTTTCTGTTATTCATGTTATTTAATTCCGTCAAAATGGCGATTCTGATTTATTTGGTGCTTCCGTTTGCATCGGTAGGAGGAGTGGTTGGTTTGTATCTTACCGGACAGTACCTATCGGTGCCTGCATCGGTAGGTTTTATTGCTGTCTGGGGCACATCGATCTTAAATGGCGTAGTATTGATTTCGTTCGTACGAGAATTGCGTCAAAAAGGCATGAGTATTGCAGAAGCCACTCGAAAGGCCTGCTCTCAACGTTTCCGTCCTGTTATGATGACTGCTGCAACAACAATACTAGGGCTAGCACCCTTTTTGACAGCAACCGGACTCGGCTCCGAAGTTCAAAAACCACTAGCCATTGTAGTGATTTTTGGTTTGACTACTGCTACCATGATGACGATGGTCGTTATGCCAATAATTTATCATTGGTTTGATGATATAGTGACAACAAAAGAAAGTGAAACTGAAGGTGAATCAACTGACGCAAAAAATGTAACCGTATCACCGGCTATCAAGTAACTGACCTACTTAACCAGTGCTTACTCAGAAAAATATATCGTTCATTGATTCAAACCATTACAACAGATGAAATATTTCACCTGTTGCTTCACAACAAAATGCCCTGGGGTAAGCCTGGAGTCATGACTATTCTGTGAATATTGTTGAGGTATCGTGGATATGAATACACGATAAGGAACTATGCTAAGAAGCAGAGAAGGATATCAAAAATTACATGAAGTAGGCGGTTTGCTTTTTTCTAACTTCCCATGTCCCACAGTTCTGATACTTCGCTCCATAGGGTAAATCAATAAACTCTCCTACAGCAAGGCTATAAAAAATCTCAAGTTTATCTTCACTCTCATAATACCTAATAGCCTGGTAACTGTATGTGATACAAAGGATATATAATTTATGGATTTTAGAAAAATAAAGTGGTTACAAGAGACCCCCTTGATGAAACTACGCAAGCAAGATTCTCTTAAACATTTTATATATGTCGTATTAACACGCCGTATTTTACTCGTAACATTATTGTTCTCTCTCGCACTTTCAGCAATTGTTCATATCAGTGTCAATAACAGTTTATACGAGCATGTATTCATAACAGCACACGATCGCTTTGAAACACTACGCGCCAGAACGAATGAGTATCGAGAAAACGACGGTGTTTCTTTGCAACAGGCTGTGGACTTAGCAATTAACGCCTTGTCTGCGATTCAATACGATAAAAGCATCGGTAATTTTGTCCATTACCAAATAAACTCCCTTAGTGAAGGTATCCTGGTCGATAGATACGATAATGACTATCCTTATATAGACAAAGTAAAACAGCATATCGCTGATACACAATTTCAGTTTTCGGAAGATACCGGTACTTTACATGAGATCATCAAATTCGATGATCGAAGCTACGTTCACCTTATCATGCCTCTTTACAATAAAACCGGCGATTTGATCGGCCATCTAAGAGCGATGTTCGCACTCACACAAGCTACTATGGATAGATTAAAGAATGAAGTGTATGCCACGATATTTTATGCGGTACTAATCGTTATACTGACAACGGCAATTTTATATCCTGTAATCATTCACTTAACTCGAAGACTTGTAGCCTTCTCTATTGATTTGCTGGATTCCAATATTGAAACACTTCAAGTTCTAGGTAATGCCATTGCTAAACGAGATAGCGATACCAATTCGCATAATTACCGGGTTACCATCATCGCAACTCGTCTTGCGGAGAAAATCAATTTACCAGACCAACAAATCGAATCATTAATCAAAGGGGCATTTCTACATGATGTAGGAAAAATTGGTATTTCTGACAACATACTACTAAAGCCGGGAAAACTCACTGAGTCGGAATTTACTCTTATGAAAACTCATGTGGAAAAAGGGCTTGAAATAATTAAACGTTCCAAATGGTTAACTGATGCAAAAGATGTTGTCGGCGGTCATCATGAAAAATACGATGGCAGTGGTTATCCTCACAATCTCAAATCAAATCAAATACCGATTAATGCTCGCATTTTTGCTATTTCTGATGTATTTGATGCGTTAACTTCTAAAAGGCCTTATAAAAAGGCGTTTACCTTTGAAGAAACCATGAAAATTATTATAGAGAAAAGTGGCTCTCACTTTGACCCTGAGCTTATCAAACATTTTACATTGATTGCCGCTGAACTTTATCAGGAACTATCGGATAAGAATGACGAAGCATTACGAAAAATATTAAATGATATTATTCAAGAATATTTCTCTACAGGAATAGACTCCTTATCATATTAATATATGTATGGGATGATAGTAGATCAGGTTAAGTCCGAACCCACAATGTTCGAGTCGAGTTAACGCCTTGACTCCTCGAATTAGCAACAATATGCCTTTTCAAATTTAGTTGCTAAGATATTTCCGATTAGCTCCAACAACCCGCAATTAACCACTCAATCCACTCCTGATGAGATGCTTTGCGAAGAAAAGAACTCATCAGTTATTATTTTGTATGATCACTATGCTCCGGATGTTGGATACGCAAGCGCAATACAGCTAATCGGTAATCGCACCTACACTGGCACTGGACACCAACTGAGCGTATTTAGCCAAAACACCCCGATGATAACGCGGTTGCGGTGCTTTCCAAACGGTACGGCGTTTCTCTAATTCAACATCGGAAATATTCAATTGCAATAGCCTTTGTTCTGCGTCGATTGTGATCGAATCACCCTCTTGTACCAAAGCAATATTGCCGCCGACATAGGCCTCCGGTGCAACATGCCCAACCACCATGCCATACGTGCCTCCTGAAAAACGTCCATCGGTAATCAATCCAACCGAATCACCCAAGCCTTCACCAATCAAGGCGGAAGTCGGTGACAGCATTTCTCGCATACCAGGACCGCCTTTCGGTCCCTCGTAACGAATCACCACTACATCCCCTGGTTGAATTTTTCGTGCCAAGATAGCTTGCATGCAAGTTTCTTCCGATTCAAAAACACGGGCTGGGCCAGTAATTTTAGGATTTTTAATACCGGAGATTTTGGCAACGCAACCTTCAGTCGATAAATTACCTTTCAAAATCGCCAAATGCCCTTGCGCATACATGGGATTACTCCACTGACGAATGATATTCTGATCGGTTCGCGGTGAATCCGGAATATCTTTTAATATCTCCGCAATTGTCTGCCCACTGATCGTCATACACTCTCCATGCAACAATCCGTGCACCAACAGCATTTTCATGACCTGAGGAATACCACCCGCTTGATGTAAATCTGCCGTCACATAACGACCCGAGGGCTTCAAATCGCACAATACCGGTATCTTTGCGCGAATGATCTCAAAATCATCAATGCACAGCGGAACTTCCGCAGCATGTGCAATAGCAAGAAAATGCAGCACGGCATTGGTCGATCCTCCTACGGCCATGATGACTGCAATAGCATTTTCAATGGATTTTCTCGTAATGACATCGCGCGGCAAAATTTGTTTTTTGATGGCATTTACTAATACCTCAGCCGACTGACCTGCGCTGACCAATTTCTCATTATCTTCAGCCGACATGGTTGATGAATAAGGTAAACTCATACCCATCGCTTCAAAAGCAGATGACATCGTATTGGCGGTAAACATACCTCCGCAAGAACCGGCACCGGGACAGGCATGTCGCTCGACTTGCAGTAATTCCGCGTCATCAATTTTCCTGGCGCTATACTGACCCACCGCTTCAAACGCACTGACGATAGTTAAATCTTGTCCTTTATAGTGCCCGGGTTTGATCGTGCCGCCGTACACAAAAATCGCCGGGACATTCATTCGTGCTATCGCAATCATTGCCCCGGGCATGTTTTTATCGCACCCACCAATCGCAATCACGCCATCCATGCTTTCCGCCTGAATACACGTTTCGATCGAGTCAGCAATGACTTCACGCGAAACCAGTGAATATTTCATGCCTTCGGTGCCCATTGAAATACCATCGGATACCGTAATTGTGCCAAACATCTGCGGCATTGCGCCCGCCTTGCGTAAAGCCGATTCTGCCCGCAATGACAAATCATTCAATCCTTTATTGCACGGAGTAATGGTGGAATAGCCGTTGGCAACCCCGACAATAGGTTTGTTAAAATCTCCGTCACCAAAACCAACTGCTCGCAACATTGCACGATTAGGTGCGCGAGAGGCGCCTTGGGTAATGGCTTGACTGCGCTTGTTATCTGACATGCTGACTCCTGAAAATATTTTTAAAGATAAATTGCGGTTTATGACAAAGAACACATCGGTGCACTTGATATAATGACCTGCATTTTACCGTAATTAGGATAAAAACTATGCTCGTTCATCCGCAAATTGATCCGGTTGCTATTTCGATCGGCCCTGTGTCCATTCATTGGTATGGACTGATGTATCTCATTGGTTTTGTATTATTCATTGTGCTCGGACGTTATCGAATCAAGCATAGCCAAAATTCTGTGTTTACCCAGGAAATGTTGGATGATGCCTTATTTTACGGAATGTTGGGAGTGATCATCGGTGGACGTTTGGGTCATGTATTGTTCTATCAACCCGGCTATTATTTAGAGCATCCTTTAGGTATTTTTGCCGTTTGGGAAGGCGGCATGTCCTTCCATGGTGGGCTTCTCGGTGTTTTTATGGCAATGGTTTTAGTCGCTCGCAAATATCATTTGGCCTGGTTACAAGTGATGGATTTCATTGCACCGCTGGTTCCTTTGGGACTAGGTGCAGGACGCGTCGGTAATTTTATCAATGCTGAATTATGGGGTAGGACAACTGATGTTCCGTGGGGAATGGTTTTTCCTTATATCGATGAACTACCACGGCATCCATCGCAACTCTATCAATTTGCATTGGAAGGAATTGCCCTTTTTATATTGCTTTGGATCTATTCATCTAAACCGCGACCAATCGGCGCCGTATCGGGTATGTTTATGCTAGGGTATGGTGTATTTCGCAGCTTTTCGGAATTTTTCCGCGAACCGGAAGATGGATTTATGGGGATTTCAACATTAGGAATCACCATGGGGCAATGGTTGTCTATTCCTATGATTCTAGTAGGAATAGCGCTTCTAGTTTGGGCAAACAATCAAAAAGCAGATTTGAAAAAACAAAAAACAAAAACTAAAAAAAACCAAAAATAATAAGCCACTTCGTCTATTATTATTGTTATAACTCCGTGGCTTATAAAACAACACTACATTAATTATTATTATTGTAAAAAACTGCTTAAAGTTTTCTTATTTTTTTGCGGCGGCGTGCGGAAAGACCTACAAGCCCTAAACCAGCCAATAACATCGCGTAATTCTCTGGCTCTTGCACAGGTAGTGTCTGCAAAGCAACTGAATATTTCCCCACCGACGCTGAATTTCCTAAATTTCCACTGACATCTAAATAATATTGCCCAGCCTCAAGATTACTAATAGAATTGGCGGGGCTTTCACTAGAAAACTTCGAATGCAAGGTACCTTCACTTAAATGGGTATCATTCCAGACACCAATGGTCAGTCCCGCTATTCCCAGTAAATTAAAGCTACCTAAATTTAGCGCATAGGTGCTTACAGGATTGGTCATAGTTGATAACGTGGGTATAGTGAAATTGACATACTCTGAAAATGATGAACCGGGCGTTCCATTTAACGTAACTGCTAATATGCTAGGTGATGTTCCAATGATGCCCATATTATAAGGATTAAATTCTGTCCCAGTGCCGTTTGCATTCACAACACCGGCATTGGCAACACCGGTTGTTATCAATACAGCTGTTGCTACCAAATTCAGCTTAAAATTAAAACTCCTTTTCACTATAGAATCTCCAAACTAAATTTAAAAGAAACAAACTGAAAATTACTTGCAACAGATTGAAATAAGAAGCATATCTGTTTATTTTCCTCAAGTAAGTGGAACGAATTTTATAGAAATCATCTATCTCTAACTATAGGAGTTCATTACCTTTTTTCTAGTACATTTATACATACTGAAAATATCGTAATGTCACTGATGGTATACTTCAGGTGGCTTATCTTTATGGGTATCTATTTTATACTTCAAAAATATAGCGTTACACAAACTCTCCACTGGAATTGGTGCAGCGTCTTTCTTCATGGCTTCTCTATTCGTACACTTAGGTAAACACTCATGCAAAAACTGCTAATTCACGGTGGAAAACCTCTCCATGGTGAAATTTCAATTTCTGGCGCAAAAAATGCCGCACTACCGATCTTATGCGCCGCCTTATTGACTGATGAATCCTTGCAAATTGGCAATATTCCCGTCCTACGCGATATTGAAACCATGCTAACACTACTCAATCAAATGGGTGTCAGTGTGATGTTGTCAGACCATAATGCATCGGACATTACGCTCTCAGCAAAACAACTTAATAATCCAATTGCACCCTATGAGATGGTTAAAACCATGCGTGCATCGATTCTCGTACTCGGTCCTTTATTAGCTCGTATCGGTCAAGCCAGAATTTCCCTGCCCGGTGGCTGCGCCATCGGCTTGCGCCCAGTAGATCAGCACATTAAAGGTCTACAAGCCATGGGAGCAGAAATTTCTATTAATCATGGTTATATCAATGCGGTCGCAAAAAAATTACAAGGTACACGCATCGTATTTGACATCGTTACTGTCACTGGAACAGAAAATTTAATGATGGCTGCGGTACTTGCGGATGGCGTAACAGTCTTAGAGAATGCCGCACGCGAGCCAGAAATTATCGATCTTGCCAATTGTCTGATCGCGATGGGTGCAAAAATCCAAGGAGCAGGAACCGATGTGATTACAATCGAAGGACAATCATCGCTACATGGTGCAAAATATTCGGTCATGCCAGATCGTATTGAAACCGGTACTTTCTTAACCGCTTGCACTGCCACCGGTGGCGAGATTCGTCTCAATAACACTAGCCATCAATTACTAGGTGCAGTGATTGATAAGCTCACTGAAGCTGGTGCACAAATTAACGTCAACCATAATCAGATACATTTAATTATGAATTCACAGCCTCGGTCAGTGAGTTTACGCACCGCACCTTACCCTGCCTTCCCAACCGATATGCAGGCGCAATTTATGGCGCTTAACTGCATCGGTGCTGGAACAGCAATTATCACTGAAACAATTTTCGAAAATCGTTTAATGCATGTTCAGGAATTAAAACGCATGAATGCGGATATTGAAGTGGAAGGTAATACTGCCATCATTCACGGCATTTCACACTTAGACGGAGCACATGTAATGGCCACCGATCTGCGCGCATCTGCAAGTTTGATTATTGCCGGACTGGTTGCTCATGGTCGAACTACGATTGATCGAATCTACCATTTAGATCGTGGCTACGAAAATATCGAACAAAAACTCTCAATACTTGGTGCCAATATCCAACGTATTAACTAAGAAGCCTTTAACGGTACTCATTAAAGGCTTTTACAGTAAAGTAAAGATCTATATATCAAAACTTCTGTAATTTATAGCTCACAACAACGGTTGCAATTTTCTTATTCAATCCCATTACTGGAACGACTAAAATCTTATTATTGTTAACATCCGATTTAACAGTAATTTTTTGTAAATTGAGTACTTCTTTAGGATACAAATCATTGGCCTTGGATTCTTCAAACCGTTTATCCGTTGAAATCAATAACTGACCTTCATCGTTGATCAAATCAACTCTTTCAGTATTTTTCATTTTGACGACTTCGCCCAGATATTGCTTGATTTGATCAATATTGTTACGAATCAACTCACCACGCACAGCCCATGAAAGTATTTGACCAAATCGCTCTTCTTCCTTTACATATTGCTGATCAGCATACTCACGTGCTTGTTGAGTGATTGACATACGCTCACTCTCAAGCTTTTTCGCCATATCGGACTCTACCTTACCGACAGCAATGGATTTCCAAGCAAAAATGACTATAATAACCCCTATCAGCACCAACAGATATCGACCGGGAAATTGCGTTGTAGGTACATTCCGCAGCCAATCCGCCTTGTCTTTTAGGTGTTCGAGAACTCCATCCATTGTTTTAACAGGCTCAATAGAGTTTTTCTTATTTGTCATCGATCACTCTCCTCGTATTATAACGTTGTAATTAACATCCAAAGGATGCAAATTATCCCCTAATCCTAACTGAAGTGAAAGTAAAACCTACTGCGAGATCACTATCTTGTGGCAAGAATCTCTATTATCACGAACACCGTAACTTTTTTGCGACACACCATTTGGCAATAACTTTGGCTGATCATCAATCACGTAATTAAAACACCTGTCACTATTAGGCCATTCGTTATGCTTTATAATGACTGCTATCGCATTACATTACTGAAAAACTTTCAGAATTAAAAATTATCACAGCTATGAATAGCAATAATTCTCAACAAAATAATAAAAAAACCTGGTCTGGAAGATTTACCGAACCTGTTTCTGAATTGGTCGAGCGCTATACTGCATCAGTTCCATTTGACTATCGGCTTGCGGAATATGATATTCAAGGCTCATTAGCTCATGCAAAAATGCTTTCTATTCAGGGCATTATCAGCAACTCGGATCAAGTAGCTATAGAGCAAGGACTGACTCAGATACGCGATGAAATTCGTAACAATGAATTTACTTGGCAATTAGCGCTAGAAGACGTGCATCTCAACATTGAAAAACGCTTGACACATTTGATCGGTGATGCCGGCAAAAGACTCCACACAGCTCGTTCGCGCAATGATCAAGTTGCAACTGATATTCGCTTATTTCTACGTGCCTCGATTGATAGAATATTATCTTTAATCAAAGATCTACAATATGCCTTACTCAACCTAGCCGAGAAGCATATTGATACCGTGATGCCAGGGTTTACGCACTTGCAAGTAGCTCAACCTGTCTTATTCAGCCATCATTTGATGGCCTATTTTGCAATGCTTAAACGCGACACTGAACGGTTATTAGACTGTCGTAAGCGAGTTAACCTATTACCTCTGGGTGCCGCAGCACTCGCCGGAACAAGCTATCCGATTGATCGTCATTTGGTGGCTAAGCTTCTGGATTTTGAGGGAATTTGCGAAAACTCGCTTGATGCAGTATCTGACCGAGATTTTGCGATTGAATTTTGCGCCAGTGCAGCGCTGATTATGACTCACCTCTCTCGATTGTCAGAAGAACTTATCCTCTGGATGAATCCACGGTTTGGTTTCATTGAATTGGCTGATCGGTTTTGCACCGGGTCTTCCATCATGCCACAAAAGAAAAATCCAGATGTGCCTGAATTAGTTCGCGGTAAAACCGGCCGTGTTAATGGTCACCTGATTGCGTTGTTAACACTCATGAAAGGCCAACCGCTGGCCTACAACAAAGATAATCAAGAAGACAAAGAACCACTTTTTGACACCGTTGATACTTTGATCGACACCTTGCGCATTTATGCAGAAATGCTTTCCGGTGTAACAGTTCATCATAATACTATGCGCCAATCGGCATTACGAGGTCATGCAACGGCTACCGATTTAGCCGATTATCTGGTCAAAAAAGATATTCCTTTCCGAGATGCGCATGAAATCGTTGCAAAGACAGTGCAATTTGCCGAACAAAAAGGCTGCGATTTAAGTGATTTACCGATCCATGAACTACAGCAATTTTCGGATCGTATTGAAGCTGATGTATTAACTGTACTAACATTGGAAGGTTCAATCAAAAGCCGCAACCACATTGGTGGAACCGCACCGGAACAAGTTATGGCAGCCCTTCAAAAAGCGCGACAATGGCTAGAAAACGAATACATTCAACCCCGCTAAGCTTACTTTTAATACTGCATTGACAATGCGGATCGCTTTTTAACAAAAATTACATAAGCAGACCGACATAACTTACTGCATGGATCCTTGGAATGACATCAGTCAGCAAATTGCTACAATTACCCAGCGAAAATTTTTCATAAAAGAAAAAAGGCTACTAACAGGTGGATGTATCAGTCAAAGTTTCAGAATTTCTAATGGCACTCAAATTTATTTTGTCAAACTAAATAGCCGAGAAAATTTAGCGATATTTGATTCGGAAGCCGATGGATTAAATGAAATCCAGCAATCCAAAATCATCCGCATACCCAATACTATTTGTGTGGGTCACAATGCGCAATCAGCTTGGTTAGTGCTTGAATATGTCGCACTTCACTCCGAAATACAGAGTAGCGCCCAGAAATTAGGCACACAACTCGCAGCCATGCATCGCATCACGGCCAAACAGTACGGTTGGAAGCGTGATAATTTTATTGGAAGTACTCCCCAAATCAACACTTGGTCGCACAATTGGATTCGCTTCTGGCAAGAGAAACGACTCAGTTATCAACTTAAGCTTGCTGCTCAAAATGGCTACGGTGGAAAATTACAAGTCTTTGGAGAACGCTTACTCACCGAATTGGAGCATTTTTTCCAAAATCGACAGCCACCGTCATCGTTGCTGCACGGCGATCTATGGCAGGGTAATTATGCTTTCGATAGCAACAACAACCCTATCTTATTTGATCCAGCCGTATATTTTGGCGATCGGGAAACCGATATTGCGATGACAGAGCTTTTTGGAGGATTCTCTCCCGCTTTTTATTCCGCCTATCAAAATGATTACCCATTGGATTCTGGGTACAACATGCGCAAAATAATCTATAATCTCTATCATATATTGAATCATTTAAATCTTTTTGGAAATAGTTATCGACCTCAAGCAGAGCATATGATGGCAACACTGCTTGCTGAGGTTCGATCTTGAGCTTGATCGATTTAACGTTTCCTACATTTTTTATTTTCTAGGCCAAATCCTTTATATTTTGACTATTGATCCATGACAAAGTATGTATTTGTAACAGGTGGCGTGGTTTCTTCTCTCGGTAAAGGTATCGCTGCCGCATCCTTGGCTGCCCTCCTGGAAACCCGTGGAATCAAAGTCACGATGCTTAAACTCGATCCCTATATCAATGTAGATCCCGGGACCATGAATCCATTCCAACACGGTGAAGTGTTTGTTACCGAAGATGGCGCAGAAACCGATCTGGATCTTGGGCACTATGAGCGCTTTATCAGCACGCGCATGACCAAGCATAATAATTTTACTACCGGACAAATCTACGAAAGTGTCATTCGCAAGGAAAGACGAGGCGATTATCTTGGTGGAACCGTACAAGTGATTCCTCATATTACCGATGAAATAAAACGCTACATTCAAGCTGGCGTGGGTGATGCGCAAGTCGCGATTATCGAAATTGGCGGTACTGTCGGAGATATTGAATCACTACCCTTTCTAGAAGCCATACGCCAAATGGCTGTACAAAATCCACGAACAGACACTTGCTTCATTCACCTCACTTTATTGCCTTACATTGGTTCTGCTGGAGAACTTAAAACCAAACCGACGCAACACTCGGTAAAGGAATTAAGAGAAATTGGTATTCAACCCGATGTTTTACTATGCCGATCCGATCGCGAAGTTCCACAAGAAGAACGCCGCAAAATTGCACTTTTTACAAATGTTCGAGAAGAGGCTGTAATTTCTGCGGTCGATGTGGATAGCATCTATAAAATTCCTGCTTTACTGCATGAGCAAATGCTGGACGAGATTATTTGCCATAAACTGAATATTCTCGCCAAGCCGGCCGATTTAAGCACATGGAAAAAATTGATTTATGCATTGGAATATCCAAAACATATCACTACGATAGCCATTGTTGGGAAATATGTTGATCTGACTGAATCCTATAAATCACTTTCTGAAGCGCTGATCCATGCGGGCATTCATACACAAAGCCGGGTCAATATATGCTATATCGATTCTGAAAATATTGAGAAAGAAGGAACAGGCTGCCTAGTCGGTATGGATGGTATTTTAGTACCGGGTGGATTTGGTAAACGTGGCGTTGAAGGAAAAATTATGGCGGTGCAATATGCGCGTACCAAACATATCCCCTACCTCGGTATTTGTCTTGGATTACAGCTTGCAATTATCGAATATGCGCGCAACAAAGCTAACATGAAAGGTGCACATAGCACTGAATTTAATTCTGATACGCCCTTCCCAGTGATCGGGCTCATTACTGAATGGCGGACGCGCGATGGACAACTGGAAACTCGTGATGCGTACTCCAACATTGGTGGTAGCATGCGCCTAGGTGGCCAAGAATGCCTACTGAAAAAAGGATCGTTGGCGAATAAAACTTACGGCGCAGAAAGAATTATTGAAAGACATCGCCATCGTTATGAAGTGAATAGTGAGTTCATCCCTCAATTGGAGCAAGCAGGGCTTTGCATCAGTGGTTTATCGAAGGAAGAAAATTTATGCGAAATGATAGAATTGCCAGAAACCGAGCATCCTTGGTTTTTAGCGTGTCAATTTCATCCTGAATTCACCTCCAGACCGCAAGCTGGCCACCCTCTTTTTAAGGCCTATATTCAGGCAACGCTTACCGCCGCCAAAAAATACTCGACCAATGACGATAAAAAACATCAGGCTGTTAGCACAGCTTTATAAGTATCTTATGGATATTCAATCATCATAAACGTACAGTAGTAATAACCATACCATTAACAGGAAGACAGTAGATGAGTGCAATTGTAGATGTCATCGCCCGTGAAATTCTCGATTCTCGTGGCAATCCAACCATTGAAGCCGATGTATTGCTGGAATCAGGTGTGCTTGGTAGAGCCGCCGTTCCCTCGGGTGCATCCGTTGGTACCCGCGAAGCGGTAGAGTTGCGAGACAATGATAAACAACGCTATTTCGGTAAAGGTGTATTGAAAGCCGTGGAAAGTGTCAATGGCGAGATTTCTGAAACACTCATGGGATTGGATGCGGTTGATCAAAGTTTTCTCGATCAGGAATTAATCGCATTAGATGGCACAGAAAATAAATCAAGACTTGGTGCCAATGCAATCCTGGCAGTATCGCTTGCAATCGCTAAAGCCGCGGCAGAAGAATCTGGTTTGCCACTCTATCGATATTTAGGTGGCGCTGGATTGATGTCGATGCCTGTTCCTCTGATGAACGTGATCAATGGTGGCGCTCATGCTAACAATAACATCAACATGCAGGAATTCATGATCGTTCCGGTTGGAATTGAGAATTTTCATGAAGCTGTTCGCTGCGGCGCTGAGATATTCGCCACATTAAAGAAATTGATTGATCGTCGAGGTATGCCAACAACTGTTGGCGATGAAGGCGGCTTTGCTCCCAATCTGGAAAATAACGAAGCAGCACTGCAATTGATTGTGCAAGCGATTGATGAAGCCGGTTATCAACCAGGCAAAGAAGTGGCTATTGGCATCGATTGCGCCAGTTCAGAATTTTACAAAGAAGGCAAATACCATTTGGATTCCGATGGATTACATTTGACTTCTGCACAGTTTGTCGATTATCTATCATCCTGGATTGATAAATATCCAATCATCACGATTGAGGATGGCATGAGCGAGCATGACTGGAAAGGCTGGGAACTTCTCACAGAAAAGTTAGGTAAATCCATTCAATTGGTGGGCGATGATATCTTTGTGACGAATACTAAAATTTTGCAGCAAGGTATTCAATCTAAAATAGCCAATTCAATACTGATTAAAGTCAATCAAATCGGCACATTAACAGAAACTCTTTCCGCGATTGAAATGGCAAAGCGCGCAGGCTATACTGCCGTAATTTCGCACCGATCAGGCGAGACCGAAGACACCACTATTGCCGATATCGCTGTTGCCACTAATGCACTGCAAATCAAAACTGGTTCATTATCCCGTTCTGATCGTCTGGCAAAATACAACCAATTATTGAGAATTGAAGAAGATTTAGGGGATGCAGCGCAATACGCAGGGCGAGGCGCTTTTTATCAACTTAGATAATGAAATTTTTAGCACTCATTCTGTTTGCACTGATTGTCTTACTGCAATATCCACTTTGGTTTAGCAAATCCAGTTGGAAAAGAGTTTGGCTAGCAGAGGAAGAAGTCAGTGCCGCACGTCAAAATAATCTGGCGCTCCAACATCGCAACGATATGTTGGAAGCTGAACTCAGTGATCTTAAACAAGGCTTTGAAGCCGTTGAAGAACGCGGACGCAGCGACCTAGGTATGATCAAGCAGAATGAAATTTTATTTCAAATTGTCAGAATTGAATCACCTGCTCCTAAGCAAGAAACTTTACCAACAAAGACTCTAAATGATTAATCCACGAATGACTGGTTGCACGACCTACCTCACTCAGTAACATCCCTTGCCGAACTCTTATTGATTTTTTTAAACTAACTGATAAACATTTTTCAGTATTTTAGAATTACTTGAAAACTAACTAACTAATCCTATATTACTATCGTTTTTAGCGACTGTTTTATTATCTACGGAGTTAATGAATGAAAAGAATCGTACTTTTTTTAGTAACTAACTTGGCAATTATTCTGGTTCTAAGTATTACGCTAAGGTTATTGGGATTTGAAAGAATTCTGGATGCGCAAGGAATCGGGCTCGATATCAATTCGTTGCTTGTATTTGCAGCCGTTTTTGGGTTTGGTGGCTCGCTGATTTCGCTCGCGATGTCCAAATGGACCGCAAAACGAATGACTGGCGCTCAAGTGATTGATATGCCACGCAACGCTCAAGAGCACTGGCTATTCACCACGGTACAAAGACAAGCGCAAGCAGCCGGTATCGGTATGCCAGAAGTAGCCATCTACGAAGCATCGGACGTCAATGCTTTTGCCACTGGCATGTCGAAGAATGAGGCGCTTGTTGCGGTCAGCACCGGATTACTCAATAACATGAACCAAGATGAGGCTGAAGCCGTGCTTGCACATGAAGTCAGCCATATTGCTAATGGCGATATGGTCACCTTGGCACTCATACAAGGTGTTGTTAATACTTTTGTTATCTTCTTTTCTCGAGTGATTGGTCATACAGTTGATCGTGTCATATTCAAAACGGAAGAGGGTCATGGACCTGCTTTCTGGGTCACCACGATCATTGCCGAATTACTATTGGGAGTACTCGCCACTATTATCGTAATGTGGTTTAGTCGACAACGCGAATTTCGCGCTGATGCTGGCGGTGCAAGCCTGGCAGGTAAAAACAAAATGATTGCAGCGTTACGCAGATTGCAAATCAATTCGCAGCAACCGGCGCAACTTCCGGATCAACTTGCCGCATTCGGCATTTCCAGTGATGGTAGTAACAGCCTAAGCAATTTATTCAGAACGCATCCAACTCTGGAAGAAAGAATAGCTGCATTAGAAATGCAAAATTAATAACTTTGAAGACCCGTCATAGCCCGTGCTTCCCAAAGAAAAACCCAATGAAAATCCACAAGTCGTTTTTTATCGGAAGCACGGGAGTGTTTGTTCACATCAAAATAATAAAGCGCAGTGAAATAATCAAGGATCAATTTTAGTAATTTTAGTACCCTGAATACCAAGTCCAGCCATTAATCCTTTTTGATCAAAAACAATTGCATAAATATCGTCTTTAAGCGTAGTCGAAGATAATACTTTTCCAAAACCCTCATCGACTACTACTAAGCTTGGACCTACACCAATTTCCCACCCTGAGCTGTTGTCTATATAAGATAAGGCATCAGTATTCATAAAAAACAATACATAGCCAAATTGTTGTACCCCTGCCTGCAATCCATATGAAGCCGCAATACTATTATAATAGCCGACCGTTTTACCTCCTTGCAAAAGTGCTCCTTTGCCATATTGGGCGCCAGCTATAAAACCTGCTTTCAGGATACTAGGAAAAACAAGAATTCCGACTGCTTTCTGCCCTAGAATTTTTGCACTTGAGTCTGTTGCATAAAGCTTATTTAATGCAGTTGTAGCCTCTTGGTCAATCTGGATAGCTTCGACCGATTTTTCCTGGGCTGGTTTTTGTGTCGTCGAAGTTGAAGTTGAAGTTGAAGTACTTTGATTATCAGAAGTTGACTGACAAGCAGATAATAATACGAATAGAACCATTGTTATCCAGACAATATTTATTTTAATCATAATGCTACCTTTATCTACAATGTTTTTATAAAAGAGAGAATTATCAATTTATGACCACCGCACTGGACTATATTTCAGAACCTGCTTGCAGTAGTTATAAAGTATTTAGATGTTGACTGCCACGTTAACGCTTGGAATTTTGAATTTTATCGTTGACGCCAGAGAGTACTCCGCTGGCAATCTTCCCTATAAGATCAGCCGTTGCGTGTACCAAACTAACACCTGTTTCGAATTGCGCTTGCCCTATTGAAGCAATTTGCTGTTTAAAGACTTCAAGCGTCTCTATCAGTTGCGAACCTACCGCAGTACCGTTATTTTTTGCATGCTGGCCTAAGTCATGCAGAATATCAGCAATCGGTCCTTTTGCCGCATTTGCAGTGTTATGCAATATATCCAAAAACAAGCTTTCCAGACTTTCCAGTTCAGAATGTGCTTGCTTTAATTCTTTCTCAGAAAATTTTTGAGTTTGACCAGCCGCTTCTTCCAGAGCTAGCTTAGAAGCTTGAGCAAAGCTTGCCAAAGCAGAATCTAAACCGGCGACAGCTTCGTGGATTTGTGATTTTGCGGTTTGCGTTTGATTGATAACATGCTGTAGTTGTTGCGTTGCACCATCATGAACACCTTGTATGATAGCGGTAATGATTCTCTGTAATGAAACCAAATCCAAATGATGCGCATTCATAGCATTCAGAGTCAAATGGCGCACTGTTTCTCGTGTATGTAATCCCTTCGCTACAGCTTCTCGTACTTCTTCTTCCAATGCTTCAAGGTGGAAAGTATTATCAGCTTTATCATCCTTCATGATTAGGAATCCTATATTGTATTGGCGTTTATCTTGTACTCATTTTCCCCCTTTCATTCCGATTAGGTCAAGACCGTTCATATAAGAACTTAGCACTTTGGGTATCGTGACACTACCATCGCTATTCTGATAATTCTCTAATACCGCCACTAAGGTCCGCCCTACTGCCAAACCAGACCCGTTTAAAGTGTGCAATAAAGTAGGCTTTCCATTCTCATTACGGAAGCGTGCTTGCATGCGCCGTGCCTGAAATGCTTCGCAATTACTACAAGAAGAAATTTCACGATAAATATTTTGTGCAGGTAACCATACTTCGATATCATAGGTTTTAGCCGCTGAAAAACCCATATCGCCAGTACATAAAGCCATTACACGATAAGGAAGATCAAGCAATTGAAGAATCTTTTCCGCATGACCGACAAGTTGCTCCAGTGCTGAATAAGACTGATCCGGATGCACCAACTGAACTAATTCAACTTTATCAAATTGGTGTTGGCGGATCAATCCACGCGTATCTCGACCATAGCTACCAGCTTCGGAACGGAAACACGGCGTGTGCGAAACATATTTCAACGGCAGCTCTTGCATCGGTACGATTTCGTTACGCACCATATTCGTAATTGGCACTTCGGCGGTTGGAATCAGATGGAACGATGTCCCATTGTCATCTTTAGATACGCCACCTGCCCGAACTGCAAATAAGTCTTCAGAAAATTTCGGTAGTTGCCCAGTGCCACGCAAGCTATCGGCATTCACTAAATATGGTACATAAATTTCCGTGTAACCGTGGTTTTGCGTATGTTGATCCAACATAAACTGCGCCAATGCTCGATGTAGTAAGGAGAGGCTGCCTTTCATCACACTAAAGCGCGCGCCACTTAACTTAGCGGCAGCTTCAAAATCAAGTAATCCCAGTCCTTCACCGATGCTGACATGATCTTTAATCTCAAAATCAAATACTCTAGGTGTACCCCAGTTACGCATTAGCACATTGCCCGTTTCATCTTTACCTTGTGGTACGCTGGAATGAGGTAAATTTGGAATTTCCAGCAAGATTTTCTGCAATTGCTCTTGAACTCGCTCCAATTGAATTTCAGCTTGTTTCAATTCATCACCGAATTGCGCAACCTCTGTCATAATCGCAGTAGCATCTTCGCCTTTACTTTTTGCGTAGCCAATTTTCTTCGATGCGGTATTACGTTGTGCTTGCAATTCCTGTGTTTTGGCTTGAATGGCTTTTCGTTCCGCTTCCAGTGCACTAAATACATCGCTTGGAAAAATATAACCTCTTTTTGCTAATTCGCGAGTAACATTATCCAGATCGGTACGTAGTTGTTGAATCTCTAGCATGTAATGGCTCCAAAACCCAATAATTTTAGAAAGTTATATTTTGCGACTGGCTTGTTCATCCAAAGAACGTAAATAAGCGAGTTTCTCTTGAATCTTTTGTTCCAAACCATAACCAGTCGGTTGATAAAAATTGACTGCCGGCATACCCTCTGGAAAGTAATTTTCTCCAGCCGCATAAGCATCCGGACAATCATGCGCGTAACGATAGTGATCGCCATATCCTATCTGTTTCATGAATTGCGTTGCCGCATTGCGCAAATGAACAGGAACGGGGCGTGATTTATCCTGTGCAATAAACTGACGTGCTTTATTGTAAGCTTTATAAACCGCATTGCTTTTTGGCGCGCATGCCAAATATACGACTGCTTGTGCTAATGCTAATTCACCTTCGGGACTGCCAAGTCGTTCAAAAGTCTCATAAGCATCCAATGTCAGCCGCAAAGCACGTGGGTCCGACAAACCAATATCTTCGGTTGCCATACGCACCAACCTTCTTGCAATATACAAAGCATCGGCGCCACCATCCAACATACGACAAAGCCAGTACAGCGAAGCATCCGGAGCTGAACCACGCACAGATTTATGCAACGCCGAAATCTGTTCATAAAAAGTATCGCCACCCTTGTCAAACTGGCGTGTATTACGTGAAAGTGTATTAACAATATAATCTTTACCAACCTCAAACGCCTCTTTAGGCTCAATAGCATGGTCGATTTGCTCCAATAGATTGAATAAACGACGCGCATCTCCATCGGAAAATTCGATTAATAATTGGCGAGCATCATGAGTAAACTGTAGATGCGGAAAAACGAGCTTGTTCGCGCGTTCAATCAATTGCGATAATTCCAATTCTGATAAAGTCGTGAGTATGTAAACTTGCGCGCGCGACAATAACGCATGATTGATTTCAAACGACGGATTTTCCGTGGTAGCACCGATAAAAGTGATTAATCCTTGCTCTATATACGGTAAAAACGCATCTTGCTGAGATTTATTAAACCGATGAACTTCGTCGACGAACAAAATCGTATGCCGCCCTTTTTGCTGCAATACCAACTCCGCTCGATCCATTGCATGACGAATTTCTTTAACGCCAGACATAACTGCTGACAAAGCAATAAACTCACTATCGAATGAATTCGACATAATGCGCGCCAACGTGGTTTTCCCGGTTCCCGGAGGTCCCCACAAAATCATCGAGTGTAATTTACCGGACTCAAATACGATACGTAAAGGCTTTCCGATGCCTAGTAAATGATTCTGGCCAATAACATCGTTTATATGCTTCGGTCGTAATTGCTCCGCAAGAGGCGCTTGAGGAAGATTGGCTGAAAATAGTACGTTATCATTCACGGATGACATCGGCGTTAAGGGGTGGCGTGAAATTGAACAAACTCTCTGATAGTTGCGGATTCTTTTCTAATTCTGAAAAAGTCAGTAAAGTCGTCTGACCTAAGCTATCTCGTAACGCCATCAGCTTGAGGATACCTTGTGGTGAAAAAGCCATTTGAATAAATTCGAACGTGGTTTCTTTATTTTTAGGAACAGCTTCTAACCACTCCATACCATCTTGCAAGCCAAGCTCTGTTAAATCAAAATTTTCTTCCAAATTGCTATTACCCGCTAATAAGGCAGCCGGGCTACTGCCAATTGCGAGATTAAACGGCCTTATGGTTACTTGATTCAGATCATGATCATAAAACCAAACTTCTTTTCCATTACCTACAATGAGTTGCTCGTAAGGTTTTGCATAAGACCATCGAAATTTTTCAGGGCGTTCAAATTGCATCGAACCTTTAGAATCTTGAATCGTGCGTCGACTCTTGTCATAGAGTGTCTGAGAAAAGTTAGCACTGACTGTACTAGTTTCGGCAATAAATTTTTTTAAATTATCAATTGCGGCCGCTTGCGCTGACATAGGTATCAGGCTGATCAATAATAACGTAAAGAAATGGCTTGAAATTGGCATATGCGTAAAATGTCATAATTTAATCAAATGGTATTGTGCGCGCAAAATGCGCTATTCACTTCGTGATGGCGCGAGTACTTCACGATTGCCATTGCTTTGCATAGCAGACACCAAGCCTGTTCGCTCCATTTCTTCGATAAGACGTGCCGCACGATTATAGCCTATGCGTAAATTCCTTTGCACTAAGGAAATCGAAGCTCGGCGGGTCTTAATAACGATAGCGACAGCTTCATCATACAAAGGATCAGATTCGCCTTCTGATGATTTCTTTGCCTCTAAAATACCTGACATTTCGTTTTCTTCATCATCGGTTTGCAGGATTTCCTCAATATAACAAGGCTCGCCGTGCTCTTTCAAATATTCCACAACTTTATGCACCTCATGATCCGCGACAAAAGCACCATGAACACGTTGCGTATAGCCGCTTCCCGGAGGCAAATACAACATATCGCCTTGTCCAAGCAAGGCTTCGGCACCCATTTGATCCAAAATGGTACGGGAATCGATTTTGCTGGATACTTGAAAAGCAATCCGAGTCGGAATATTGGCTTTGATCAAACCGGTAATCACATCGACCGAAGGACGCTGTGTCGCTAATAGAAGATGGATACCCGATGCGCGCGCCTTCTGGGCAAGCCTTGCAATAAGTTGCTCAACTTTCTTCCCAGCAACCATCATCAAATCAGCCAATTCGTCAATAACTACTACAATCATTGGCAATTCGTCCAAGTATTCCGGTGCTTCATCTGGACCCAATAAAGGATTGATTACCGGTGTTTCCCCTTTTGCGGCATCTTTTATTTTTTGATTATAGCCACTCAGATTGCGCACTCCCAAAGCTGACATTAATTTGTAACGCCTTTCCATTTCAGAAACACACCAGCGCAAAGCGCTTGCTGCTTCACGCATATCGGTTACAACTGGTGTAAGTAAGTGTGAAATACCCTCGTAGACGGATAATTCAAGCATTTTAGGATCGATCAAAATGAGTCGTACTTGCTCCGGTGTAGCTTTATAGACCAAGCTCAATATTACTGCGTTGATAGCCACTGATTTTCCCGATCCGGTAGTACCTGCAACGAGTGCATGAGGCATTTTGGCGAGATCCGATACAATAGCACGACCGCTGATATCCTTACCCAAAGCAATTGTGAGTGGTGAAGCGGAGTCTGCATAAGCTTGGGAACCAAGAATTTCTTGTAAACGAACAATTTGCCGCTTCGGATTTGGTAATTCTAACCCCATGCTGGTCTTTCCAGGAATGGTTTCTACTACACGAATACTCGCCACCGATAGTGCGCGCGCAAGATCTTTGACTAAGTTAATGACTTGGCTGCCTTTAACACCCACTGCCGGTTCAATTTCATAACGCGTAATGACCGGACCAGGAAATGCGGCAACCACTTTAACATCTACACCAAATTCTTTGAGTTTGCGTTCAATCAAGCGTGAAGTAAATTCCAGCGCTTCTTTCGATAAAACCTCAAAATCTTTTTCGGGCTCATCCAATAAATGTAGCGGTGGTAACGAAGAATCCGGCAAATCGGAAAATAACGATGCTTGTTTTTCTTTAATTATCCGTTGAGATTTTGCAATAGCTGAAGTAGGTAATTCAATGTGCAAGGAAGGTGTTTCCTCAATACGTTTCTTCTCATTTTCAACCAACTCGTCACGCACACGTGCTGCGAGCATTCCAGCTAATTTATCTCGTCGTGTTTCCCATTTGTTAATAATGAAAAAAAACAATTCTTCGATTTGTTCACCAATTTTTTCTACGAATCGCACCCACGACAAGCCGGTAAACTGACTAAATCCAACCGCAATCAGAGTAAGCAGTAGTAACGTCGCACCTACAGCGCCAAATACTTTGGAAAAAAAATAACTGATAGCATTGCCAAGAATGCCCCCAGGCGCAAGCGGAAGCGAAGCGTTGATGGTATAGAAACGTAACGACTCTAATCCGCTGCTGGCTATCAGTAGCAACAAAAAACCACCGATAGAAAACATGATCGATTGCTTATCAAAAATACCGCCGGAATCAATTCTGCGATAACTCCAAGCAATCATCGAAAGAAAAAAAGCAATCCACCACCACGCAGATACTCCAAATAAATACAAAAGCAAATCAGCCAACCAAGCACCGGCATATCCTCCAGTATTTTGGATTTCATCAAAAGCTCCGCTGTGCGACCATCCCGCATCGCCTCGATCATAGCTTACAAGAATCATGATCAGGTAAAGTGCAATACCCACCAACAGTAGATAGAAAGATTCTCGCAACAATCGGGCTACTTTGGGCGAAAAAGCATGGCTTGCTGATTTCCTAGCCATAGGTTTGTTTATAAGACTCATTGAGACTCTCGTTATGCCTTTGTCTAAGCGCTACTACCAATTATATAAGATTAACGAAAGGATGATCGTTTAATGCACACTAAAATTATAAGCATCAATAATGCCTATAATTTTAGTGGTTGATAAAATTTACAAAATAGCAATCAAATAATAGCGCTTTAATTTGAAAGATTCTCTCACTGGATAGTTAATCCAAATATTGACCTGGCAAAATGAAGCGAATCGCTTAATTAGCTCTTGAGCGAGACAAAATCGCTGGAACGATATTTTTGTCTTTGTTATTAGCAATCTCCGGCAAAGTGGATACTTGGTGCTTTTCGCTTTGCTTCGAAAGTGACAAAGCGGCTTCAGCTCGTTGATATAAATTTAAACTGCTATCATTTTCTTCGAGGGTGGAAACCCCAATGCTAGCAAAAAATTTATTATTCATTCCATTGGCTGTTGGGAAAGCAGTTTTATTACGAATAATTTCACACACATCTTTTGCTTCGGATAATTCTGTTTCGGGAAACAGTATCACAAATAGCTGTTTATCAATTTGATAAAAAAGATCCGATGTTCTAATTTTAGATCGGATATTACTTGAAATCTTTTGCATAATTTCCACTATGGAATACTGAATTTCTTGATTATGAGCCAATTGACGCAAATCAATGTCAATTAATGCAATCGATAAATTCCGCCGATAGCGTTGGCAACGAAACGTTTCTGTGTTGAGATCAACACTAAATGCGTGCATGTTTTTAAACCCTGAAACAGGGTCAATCAAGTTATTTGTCAATAAAGCAGACATATCAACGTTAGTCTTCTTTATCTTAGTGACCATAATTGTGGCACATACAATCAACAGCAACGTAAGAATTCGATTTATAAAAGAAACTTCTAGCGAAACTACTATATTCCCCGGGGAAAAATAAAAGCCTAGTACAACGAATACAAAGCTTAATATTGAAACAACGTAAGTAAAGTAAGTACCACTCACCCATAAACAGCCAAAAATGACCAATGCATAAGGTATACCCGCAGCCACTCCCACTCCAAGTGGTAAGTTCAAATCAATAATAAAAATGAATATCGTGGCAAAAAAAATAATCAGACTATTTGGAGAAATTGAAATTTCCCTGAAAAAGAATTTTAAGATAACAGCTACCGAATGAATATATTCGCGCATTTGATTTTATTTTAAGCTCATGAAGGCTTGAGTATTTGAATTAAAAATAATAACCGTTTTCGACTTCGCTTCTTATAATTCCAAAAAACTATCAAGACAATAAAAAATAACTTTAAGAACAGTGCATTACCAAATAACCCTCTTAAACCCTATGACCATACTGATTATAGTTTAATAATCCGGGTTCCCGCAATCCGATCATGTAAAAATTGCCGATCACGATCAAAAAATATCCAAATAATTCCAATGCAGAAAAAAGGATAGACAAACAAAGCCAAGAGATAACGTGTTATAGCTTGCTTCTTAGTAACGCCTTCCCCATTCGCACCAACCAAACGTAATTTCCATGTCTGCATAGCAAGTGTTTGTCCTCCATGCGTCCAAAACCAAATGAAATACAATCCCATGATGGTTAGTAAATAAAATTGATAAAGAGGCTTAAAATACTCACTATTCATTTTGGAAAATAAAGGCACAAAAATGAAACTGGCTATAAAAATAATAGCTAACAGTAATAGAAAGTCATAAATCAGGCACAAAATACGTTGCCATAACTTAGGAGTTACGTGAGATGTTATTGTTTCTTGCATAGCTATTATTTCAGGCCATTTCTTGTTTGGTTAGTGATCATTACGTATCATCAAGCGACTATTTGCATAACCCAGCAACAAAATAAAATTCATAGATACAATCCAATTCGTAGTCGACATTAAGATTATATCTCGCATAACCAACAAACAATAAAGTATGAATTGACCACACTTACAGATTGATAATTATTATCGTTTCGGTTAATATTCATGCTTATCAAAGTACTTTTAATCCATTATATCGAAGATCAATCGACTATCGCCATCAAACAGATCACAAGTCAAAGCAGTTTTTGTTTTTAAGTATGCAAACACTTTTATTGTCTCAGAATAAGTATCAAATTTCTCAGCGCAGTATTATATCCTTGCCGGGCTTATTGTTTGTTTTGGCCATTCACGCTGGATTATTATATTTTTTTTGGAATCAGAAATTAATCCCTCCTCCAGAGAAAATGGTGACATTATTTGCGCAATTGATTACGCCAGCAGTACCTATTCGTGAGCAAGCACCTAATCCTGTCAACCTAAAACCTCAACCAGTTAAAATTGAGCCGGTCAAAAAACCACCTCCCCCGGTAAAAGTTAAAGAGCAACAAATGACTACTAAGACAGCAACGAAGCCTGAACAAAAAAAGGTTGAATTGCCACAAAAACACACTTCCGATTTTCTCAACAAAAATACTACCGAGTCAGAACCCACCACGGTAGCTTCTGCTCAACCCACGCAAATGCCGGTGGCACCAATAACGCTATCGTCAGAATTGTCGGTTTCTTGTCCACAGCAAGCAGCGCCTGTTTATCCAGCGATTTCCAGACGCATGAGCGAAGAGGGAAAATTAGTTTTGCGTGTGGAGCTCGATGAAAAGGGTTATGTTGATAATGCGAAAGTAATTAATAGTAGTGGGTATGAGCGCCTTGATAACGCTGCATTAACTGCGGTAAAGAGCTGGCATTGCAATCCATCGCTACGCGATGGCCAGCCGGTTCGAGCAGTTGCACTGCAACCTTTTAATTTTGTTTTGCAAGGAAACTAATAGATATGGAACATGGTCTTGGATTCGCAAGTTTTCTTGCGCAGATCGATGAAGTAGGCATGGTTGTTTTAGCATTACTTGTTTCACTTTCTGTGGCAAGCTGGTATTTAATTATTACAAAAGGCATCGCAAACTTTGTTGCAAAACGTCGTGCCGAATCTTTTCTTGCTCGCTTTTGGAGCCTCGATTCACTTCGAGCGGCAAAAATAGATTTCAAAGATCACGAACCTGATAATGCATTTGCCGAGTTGGCCAAATTGGGTATTAATGCTGCAAATGACTCGGAAAACTATCATTCTCACAAGCTTGCGGCAGCAGGCGGTCTCAGCGAGTTGATTACTCGCACATTGCGTAATGGTATCGATCAAGAAGCCATGCGGGTTGAAAGTGGATTGACTTTGATCGCTTCAGCCGGCTCAGCCGCCCCTTATATTGGCTTGTTTGGAACGGTCTGGGGCATTTATCATGCTTTAATCCAAATTGGCCTTTCTGGTCAAGGCACGTTAGACAAAGTAGCTGGACCAGTTGGAGAGGCCTTAATCATGACCGCATTAGGTTTGGCTGTAGCTATTCCAGCTGTGCTTGCATATAACGCCTTCGTGCGCAGGAATCGAATATGGCTGGCACGTTTGGAAGCATTCGCACATGATCTTTTTACCCTAATTACTGTCAATGCAGATAAAGCATCCACATCAACAGCGGGTCAAATGAAACATTCTGCAGAGCATACCGATTCACCATTAACACCCTATAATGGTGCAGCAAATGCTCAAGCAATTTCTACAAATGAGAGGTTATAGCGATGGCTTTTGGTGGCGACATACAAAATAGTGGCGGCCAAGTACCTATGTCCGAAATCAATGTTGTCCCGTTGGTTGACGTCATGTTGGTGTTATTGATCATTTTCATTATTACTGCGCCATTATTGACGCATTCTGTCAAAATCGATTTACCGAAAGCTGACAACGTACCTAATATTACACAAATCGAAAATATAGAATTAGCCATTCAAGCAGATGGCAGTCTATTCTGGAACGGTCAGCCGGTAGAGTTCAATGAATTAACATCACGCTTTACCTCGACAGTAGCTGAAGCACCGGAAATCGAACTGCATATTCGCGCAGACAAGCTGTCTCCCTATCAACATGTTGCTCGTGTAATGAGTACTGCGGCTAAAGCAGGGGTAGCAAAAATTGGGTTTATTATGGACCCTTCCGAAGAATAAACCCCACGAAACACCAAACTCATTTCATAGAAGAAATAGGGCTTACTTAATCGAACTCATAATCTTCTTCAGGATTAGTCTTTCTCCGTTTGGAATGAAAATTAACTAAGAATCAGCTCGGGGCTTACCCCCGAGATTTCCGTTAAAACACACTGACGATCCCTACGAAATAATGCGCACGACAAAACACTTTGGCAACGTGTTTTAGGAAAAAAATTACCTAATCCATCCACACGCATGATCCTGAAGTAACCTATCATTTTTCAAGTGGCCAGCCAATCAATAACACCGTAATCGTAATAATTGCTGTCAGAATATTCATCGGTATGCCGGCTTTCAGGAAATCGATAAAATGATAACGCCCGGGACCGTACACCATCATATTGGTTTGATAACCAAGCGGCGTAGCAAAACTCGCAGAAGCAGCCATCATGATCGCCAAAACGAAAGGCACATTGTTTAAATCTGCCTTTCCCGTAATTTCCAGTACGATCGGTAACATCAACAAAGCCGCTGCATTGTTAGTAATGACTTCGGTCAATATCGAAATGGCTATATAGGTTAGAATCAACAATAACCAGGGTCTGCCTCCACTCAAATCGACAATATTCTCCGCCAAATACTTCGCCACACCGGTTTTTTCAAGTGCCACTCCTAAAGCAAAAGAACAGGCAATGGTAATGATCACTTTCAAATCCAAGCTCCTTTCTGCTTGATTCGCAGAACAACATCCGGTCAAGATCATCAAACCTGAGCCAATCAGTGAAGCATTTAGCATGCTAATGATCTCGAAGCTTGCCAACGTAATAATGCTCACCAAAATAACCCAGGCGATATAAGCCTTTTCATGTCTTGGTGATTCTGTTCGCAAATCACTAATCACTAAAAAATCTTTGTTATATTTTTGGCGGCTAATGAAAGCGGGTCTGGCTTCAAGTAATAACGTATCGCCGGCTTCCAAGATAATGCTGCCGAGATTTCCTTTGATGCGCTCACCGTTCCGGGCAACCGCCAGTACTGCTGCGCCATATTGAGCACGAAATTTCGCCTCTCGAATCGCAAAACCGAGCGCTGAACAATGTGGCGAAACAACAACTTCCACCAAGCGCCTTTCAGCATGCCGTAAATTAAAGGTCTCGGTTTGTTCTTCTTCGGTAGAAGGCACAATTCCGTTAATCCGCAGCAAATCTGAAATAGCTTCCGTATCCCCGGCAAACACGAGCCGATCTCCTCCTTGTAGCACTTCCTCCGGTGAAACAACCGTGATCGGCATACCATTACGATCGATCTCTACCAAGTAAATTCGTCGCAAATGCCGCAATCCAGCTTGTTCAATAGTTTTTCCGACTAAAGGTCCACTTGGTGCAACGGATACTTCCAAGGTAAATTCACGTAAATTAGCAAAAGTATGATCTTGGCTATGATCTGGTAATAACTTTGGGAAAGTTAACCACATGAGTACAAAACCTGCGATAGCTACCGGCAGTCCTACTGCAGTAATTGAAAACAAAGAAAAACCGACTTCTCCTGTAAGTGCTTGGTACTGCCCATTGACGATCAAATTGGTGCTAGTACCAATTAAGGTAACTGTACCACCCAGTATTGCCGTATAGCTAAGCGGAATCATCAGTTTAGAAGGCGAAACACCAATCTTCCGACTCCAACTATATATGGCCGGAATCATGGTTGCCACAACCGGCGTGTTATTCAGAAAACTACTGAGAAAAGCAACCGGCCAAAACATACGGTTCAGTGCGGCACGAGGAGTTCTAGGTCTACCCAGCAACAAATTCACTAATAAATCAATCGCACCTGATGCATGCATACCCGCAGCCACAACAAACATGCCGACAACGGTAATAAGCCCAGAATTACTAAAACCACTTAACGCATCATTGGCCTTCAAAATTCCAGTCGTGCTTAAAATCGTCAATGCACCGGCCATAATCAGATGAGGACCTACCCGAGTAAATATCAATGAAGCCAATACCGAGACACACAATCCTAATACAAACCAGCCCTGCCATTCCATAACCATACTCCTGAAAAATTCTGCAATATATACTTCGATAATTCAATTGAAATTAATAATTCGTTATATTTAATAGTAACGTGCGGTGCGATTTTGACATCATACGATAACAGAGCAATTTATTATGTATTTGACATACTTAAATGCTTCTTACAAAAAATCAATTCAATAATCATCAATTCAGTCCATGAACCGAAATAAATCGATTTTTCATATCACTTGACTTAGTGAGCGCATGACCTTTTCAGGTCTTCAAAAGAGACGCGCAGGTCGAATCCTGGTAATATCCTCAGGCGGCACGATTGGGTGCGTACAGAAGGAAACTGTAATACCGTTATGACAAAAGTATTCATCAGTTATAGTCACGATAATGCGGCACATCAACAACGAGTTTATGCGCTGGCGGATCGTTTAAAAAGTGATGGTGTCGATATTATACTGGATCGGGATTGGGATCGCTTTGGTGGTCCTGATGAAGGCTGGGATAAGTGGTCGGAAATGCAAGCCGAAAAAACCGAGATCGTCCTATCCGTATTTACACCGGAATATCGCAAATGCTGGGACGGCGACCAAATTCCCGGCATGCGCCTCGGCGCAATCCACGAACTCAAGGTACTTTATCGACGGCTTTACAATGCCGCTTCACAAATCAATTTCTATCGCATTCTGATCTTCGACGATGATCATCGTAACAGTATTCCGACTTTCTTGGCGGGATTGCCAGCCTTCGATGTTCATAGGAACTATACTGAAATTTTGGCTTGGCTTCGCCTAAAAGGCGCTGCTGCTTCTAATCAATCCGATATCAACTTGACCTGGCCCATCATACCCACTGAATACCAGTGGGCGCTAGCCGATCGCAAAGAGACATTTAAAGCATTTCAAAGCATGGTCGAGCAAAAATCACCATACCGTATCCTGTTGATCCAAGGCGCCAGCAATACCGGCAAGACCATACTGCTTCGCGAATTATTCAAGCTAGCACAATCGATTAATTTATGTTCGGTATTACTCGACTTGAAAGGTTGTCCCAATCTAAACGAATTGCTGGATTTATTAGCACTCGATGTCGATTCAAGTGTCTTACCGTCATTTCACAGCGCCAACGGATCAGCACGAAAACTTGCTCTATTGAAAGATTTGGAAAACTTAAAAACACCTTTATTAATCGGATTCGATACTTATCAACACATTGCACCGGATATCGCAGAATGGCTGGAAGGTCAATTTTTGCGCCGCATCACGCAATGCCCTGGATTACTGGTGCTAATTTCCGGCCAAGCAGTACCAGACCAAGTCAGATATCCGTGGAACGATCGGGCGGAATTGCATCGGTTACAACCCATTCGCGATATCCAATATTGGCGCGAATATGTGGATCGAGTTTTGCATAATACGCAAATCACCACGGACCACCTCGAAATGTTGATTCACGTGTATCAAGGCGACCCCGGTCAAACCAGTGCTGTGTTGCGGTCATTCTCCGGTAAAAAAGAGTGTTAATAGGCAAACCATGGATATACAACAAACCCTCAATCAACTCCAGCAAGCACAAAATGATCCAGATCCGCAAGCACTGACAGTAGCAACGGCCCAAATCGCCTGTGCTCGAATTCATCCCGATTTGTTTGAAATCTTGCAGGCCGCTTCGATCCCGCATTGGTTCGATATAGAAATACTCGCCCACCTGTTGCATACCGACACCGATACCGCGTCGTATTGGTTAGATCGATTGAAACAATTGCCCATGGTCGAGAGCTATGCTGCACGTCAAGCTTGGAATGTACACGAGACGACTCGGTTGGCACTGCGTAGCTCACTATTCAATACCGATTCGGAACAATTTAAGGCGCTCTCTAAACGTGGTGCGGATTACTTTACCGGCTTGGAAGCATTTCATCGCATTGAACACATTTACCATGTATTATGCATTGGCGATCCTAGCGCAGCCAAACAATTGCTCGCTCTCTATCATGATTGGCACCGTACCGGAGAATACGATGCGCAACAAACTTTGGCGCTGGTATTGCAAGAATTGTTACAGAAAAACTTACTGGACGGTGTAAACCTTGGCAGAGCACTGATCACCCGAGGTTGGATTCGTACCGGCCGCATACCGCTCAAACAAGTCATAGCCCAAACCCGTCAAGCCATGGCTTTATTCGTGAAAGCCGGAGATAAATATGGCGAAGCCGACGCTCATCAATGGCTGGGCCGCACCCTGCAAGCTCAAGGCGATCTGAAAGGGGCACTGCAAGCATATCAAGCTGGATTGAACATCATGCATCAGCTATGCGAGCGCGATCCTGACAATAGCGATTGGCAGCGAGACCTGTCGGTTTCGCATAACTGTATAGGCAGAATCCTACAAGCTCAAGGCGATCTGAAAGGCGCACAGCAATCGTATCAAGCTTATATGGCTATCATGCGCCGATTATGCGAGCGCGATCCTGACAATAGCGATTGGCAGCGCGAGCTGTCGGTTTCGCATAACTGTATAGGTAGTATCCTACAAGCTCAAGGCGATCTGAAAGGCGCGCAACAAGAATATCAGACTGATTTGAACATCATGCATCGACTATGCAAACGCGACCCTAACAATAGCGATTGGCAACGGGATCTGTCGGTTTCGCATAACTACATAGGCAGTATCCTACAAGCACAAGGCGATCTGAAAGGTGCACTGCAAGCGTATCAAGCTTATATGACTATCATGCGCCGACTATGCGAGCGCGATCCTGACAATAGCGATTGGCAGCGCGAGCTGTCGGTTTCGCATAACTGTATAGGCAGTATCCTAAAAGCACAAGGCGACCTAGGAGGCGCGCTGCAAGCATATCAAGCTTATATGGCTATCATTCGCAAGCTATGCGAGCACGATCCTGACAATAGCGATTGGCAGCGGGATCTGTCGGTTTCGCATAGCTGTATAGGCAAAATCCTACAAGCACAAAGCGATCTGAAAGGTGCGCTGCAAGAATATCAAGCTTATATGGCTATCATGCGCCGGCTATGCGAGCACGATCCTGACAATAGCGACTGGCAGAGGGAGTTATCGGTTTCGCATAGTTGTATAGGCAGTATCCTACAAGCACAAGGCGATCTGAAAGGTGCGCTGCAAGAATATCAAACTCATATGGCTATCATGCGCCGGCTATGCGAGCGCGATCCTGACAATAGCGATTGGCAGCGGGAACTGTCGGTTTCGCATAACTGTATAGGCAACATCCTAGAAGCACAGGGTGATCTGAAAGGCGCGCAGCAAGAATATCAAGCTCATATGGCTATCATGCGCCGACTATGCGAGCGCGATCCTGATAATAGCGATTGGCAGCGGGAACTGTCGGTTTCGCATAACTGTATAGGCAGCATCCTACAAGCACATAAAAATTTAACCGAAGCACGGACGCATCGGGAAACAAGTTTAGCAATCATGCAACGCTTAATACAACTCGACGCCACAAATATTCAGTGGCAGCAAGACCTACAAGAATCTCTTCAGGCTTTGGAAGCTTTAAAAAATTACATGCAGCAAGACCTACAAAAATCTCTTCAGGATTTAGAAACTTTAAAAAGCCGTACCGACAAACCCGATGGTTAGAATAACCATTTGCACGTCATCGATAAGCCCCAGATCAAAGTATTGTAAAGATTACGATCCATTCTTCATGTGGTTTTTAGCAATCCAGTTTAGTATTCACGATTCAGGATTTGATTGCAGCGCATGAGTCCAGTACAGCATAAAACCGGTGAACAACATACCACCGAACAAATTGCCTGCGATCACCGGAATACCGTTCCACAACCACCAATCCCACCAAGAGATGGGAGCACCCAGTAAAATCCCCGCAGGAATGACGAACATATTCACAATCGCATGCTCATAGCCCAAACCAAAGAATGTCATGATGGGCAACCACATCGCGACAATTTTTCCAATCGTGGCTGTCGACGTGAAAGCCATCACAGCGCCCAGCGTCACCATCCAATTACACAAGATCGCACTGGTAAAAGCGGTTACCGTTCCATCCCAACCCAATTTTGCGTATTCGAGCGTCTTAGCCTCCGCGATCATGATCGTGCGTTGCAACGCTGGTAGCGTTTCCGGGTCGACCGTACCCATTTTGGTCGCCACGATACAATACAAATAAGCATACGTTACACTGCCCAAAAAATTCCCCAGCAAAACCCAAAACCAATTCTTCAATAACGATTGATATGAAATTCTATGATCTTTGACAGCAATCGGTATCAACGCAAAATTACTGGTTGCCAATTCCAATCCAAGCAGTACGATCATGACTAAACCAATTGGAAACACCACTGCACCCACGATCCCCCACCCGGTTTGTGTTGTTGCCAGTATGGCCAACGTAGTGGCATATCCCAAAAAAGCGCCCGCCAGAAAACCGCGAATCAATAAGTGCTTGACTGGTAAGGCAGCTTTCTTAGCACCTGCCTGTAGCATGCTTTCAACAACGTCATGTGGTTTTACGTAACTCACGCCCGCGCGCTCCTTCCATTCAAATCAAATCGGCAATTTTACTGTATATAGTTGGTTTGTGATGCAAGCGCATCGGCTTCCGGCAGAAAAATTTGCAGCAAATCATTCAGGAAACGCTTGCCTAAAATAGTGGGTTTGATATGAAAAGCATTACTTACGATTAAGCCACGCTGTTCGGCTTCTTGTAATTGCGATTGAATGACATTCAGTGACAATCCGGTACGTTCCTGAAACAACTTCGTCTCAAATCCATTATGAAGCCGCAGAGCATTCATCATGAATTCAAAGCTGCGATCAGCATTTGAAAGTACCTGTTGCGTTTGAGTGAACGATGCTCCATCGCGACCGCGCGCCAGATATTCCTTGGGTTGTTTGTAACGCATTTGTCGAATAATTTTATCGGCAAAGCTGATTTTACTGTGCGCACCCGCACCGATACCAAGATAGTCACCGAACAACCAGTAATTCAAATTATGCCGCGATTCTTTTCCCGGTTGGGCGAACGCCGAAGTTTCATAGTGACTATAGCCTTTCTGCCGCAAGGTTAGTTCGATGCTGTCCTGCATCGCAGCGGTTTGTTCATCATCAGGCAAGGATGGTGGATAACGATGAAACAGCGTATTCGATTCCAATGTCAGATGATAGGCGGAAAGATGCGAAACACCGAATGCACAGGCCGTATCGATATCACGTTGCGCTTCGGCGAATGTTTGCCCAGGTAAAGCATACATCAAGTCCAGATTAATCGTATCGAAGTTATCTTGAGCAATTTCCACGGCACGCAATGCTTCCTGATCGTCGTGCACACGACCGATTGCTTTCAACCGATCGGGATTAAAACTTTGAATACCGATGGATAATCGGTTAATTCCGGCCAATCGATAATCTGCAAATTTTTGTGCTTCAAAAGTCCCGGGATTAGCTTCCAGCGTAACTTCGGCAAAATGCTCCAGTGGCATCAAAGTGCGCACTGCCGTTAAGATTCGATCAATCGAAGATGCGCTGAACAAGCTCGGCGTGCCACCACCAAAAAATACGCTGTTGATCCGCCTACCCCATACATCTGATAATGCCATTTCTAGGTCGCGCATCAATGCTGCGACATAGCTCTCCTCCAGCAACGATTGCTCATCGCCGACGGAATGAACCGCATGCGAATTGAAGTCGCAATAAGGGCATTTTTTCAGACACCACGGAATATGAATGTACAAACTCAATGGCGGTAATGCCAGTAATTTAGGAATCGTACTCATTACAATTTTGCTTGAATAATAAGCTACGCCAGCTTGCGTAATGTGGACATGGGTGGCGTCGATAATGCGGCGCGCGTTCCGAGCATGCCAGCCACTAACACGATGAAAGCGCCTAACGGCGTTGCAATCAACCCAATCCAAGGATTAAAGCGATATTCAAAGTGCAAGATATGTTCAGCGATGACATAACCCAGTATACTCGCCCCTGCGGCTGCCAATAATCCTGCTAGCCCACCCAGCAATACAAATTCTACCGCCCAGGCGCTTTGCAGTTGTCGCCGATGAGCACCTAACGTACGAAAAATGGCCGCTTCATAAATGCGTTCATCCTGCGTAGCCGTGATGGCGGCATATAACACCGAAAACCCTGCCAGTACGGTGAATATGAAAACAAAACGAACCGCTTGCGATACTTTCTCGATCATTCCTTGTACTTGATTGATCACTGTCGCCATATCGACCACGAGAATATTCGGAAAAGCACGCACCAACTCATGCATGCTATTCGATTCTGCGGTCGGAACATAAAAGCTGGTGATATAACTGAGCGGATACTGTTCTAGCAGGCCAGGTGGCGTAACGACAAAGAAATTGACACGAAAGCTATCCCAGTTGACTTTCCGGATACTCGTTACTGGCGCAGAAAAGTGACTGCCTGCAATGTCGTACGTTAATTCATCACCAAGTTTAATGCCAATGGTTTTAGCAATCCCTTGCTCAATCGATAACTCGGGTTTGGGTTGCGCAGAACCTCCCCACCAGATACCCTGAGTCACTTGATTATCCGAGTTGAGCTGACTCGTCCATGATAAGTTAAATTCGCGCCGTATATGCCTTTCTGCATGTAAGTCATGAGCAAAATCCTCCGGAGCAATCATTTTGCCGTTAATCTTGATCAACCGCCCTCTTACCATCGGAAAAAACTCTGGATACTCATTACCCTGCTGTCGAAAAAATTTTTTTAAGGAATCCAATTGATCTGCTTGTATATTAACCAGAAAATAATTGGGTGCATCAGGCGGCAAGCTGGTATGCCAATCTTCAATCAAGTCATCTTGAATCAATGTCATCACAAATAAGGCCATTAGTCCCAAACCCAATGCCACAACCTGCAAGATACTCGATATTGAGCGACGGTGAATACTTGCCAAACCATACCGCCAGGTGTTGTTTGTATGCTGTCTAAAACTTGCAAGTAATTTGATTAACAACCAACCAAAGCCACCAAATAGCAATATGGCCAAAATGAAACCCGTGACAATATATAGGCCCATACTTAAATTCTGCGCTTTCCAGATAAAAAGCGCTGCCAATACCGACAAACCCAATAGATAGCCAATTAACCCATGCTTATTGGATAGCCCGATGTCCCTGCGTAACACTCGCATGGTTGAAACACTTCGCAAATTCAGTACCGGTGGTAACGCAAACCCCAACAATAATACCAATCCAATTGCAAAACCATGAATCACTGGCCAAACACTCGGCAACGGCAAAACCGTTTCAGTGAGCCCTGTTAACCAAATCGATAAGATTTCCTGCGTAGCAAATCCAATCAAGCACCCGATACCACTGGTCATTAAACCAAGGTTCAGAAAATAAACAACATACAAAACCAACAATTGATTTTGGCTTGCTCCTAAACTGCGCATAATCGCGCATCCATCCAAGTGCCGTTGTGTAAATTGACGTACCGCTAGAGCAATTGCTGCAGCCGCCATGACAACCCCCGCCAACGCAGCCAGGTTTAAAAATTTTTCCGATCGTTCCAATGCTTCCTTGATTTCTGGTCGCGCATCACGAATACCTTCAATACGTTGCGCTTTATTCAAACGCATTTGAGCCCAATGACGAAAACGCTGCACCATTTCTTCATCTCCTGCAACCTGAAGGTTATAGGAAACACGACTGCCAAGTTGAATTAACTCGGTTTTCTCAAGATCGTCAGCATTCATCAGGATACGTGAACCCATGCTGATAAAACCTACCGAATGATCTGGCTCGCGCGCGATAAATTCACTCACTTGCAACTGAATTGCCCCAACATCAATACTGTCGCCTTTTTTCAACACAAGCTGGCGCGACACTTTTTCATCTGCCCAAATCGTGCCTGATTGCGGAATACCGCTTGCGGCCTGCCATATTGATTGCGCTGCTATCGAAGATAAATCAATCGACGTATCGGAGTGTAACTGTACACTGCCTCGCAGCGGATATCCTGCAGTCACGGCACGTATTTCAGTTAATAGACTGTGTTCCCCATTAGAAATCATGCTGGGAAATTTAATAATCTCAGCGGTCTTTAATCCCAGGCTTTCCGCTTCTTTTTGAAAAATATCCGGAATCGGTTCGCTGGAAATAATGAGCAAATCGGCGCCCAATAATTGATTACTTTCACGAGCCAGGGCGTTTTTTACTCGGTCGATAAAAAACTCCACAGTGGTCATTCCGCTGATCGCAATCATCAGTGCAACGATCAAGACATTCAACTCGCCCGCCCGCCAATCTCTGTATAACATACTGAAAGAAAGTTTATAAATGGATTTCATGATTGCTAAATTATTTTGCCATGAGACAAGCGAATTTGACGTGAACAGCGCCGTGACAGGATTTCATCATGTGTTACCAAAACTAGCGTAGTACCTTGTTCACGGTTAAGTTCAAACATCAAATCTATAATTTGCTCACCCGTTTCTGCATCCAAATTACCTGTCGGTTCATCCGCTAATAACAATTTTGGCGTGGAAACAAAAGCACGAGCAATTGCAACACGTTGTTGCTCTCCACCTGACAACTGTTTGGGATAATGATGCAAACGTTGCGCAAGCCCAACACGTGCCAGTAATTGACGTGCCTTTTCAGATGCCCGGTCAGCATTCGCTAACTCTAATGGCAACATGACATTCTCTAAAGCAGTTAGCGCAGGTAACAATTGAAACGATTGAAAAACAAACCCTAGCACTTTGCTTCTTAAAGCTGCGCGTTGATCTTCATTTAATAAAAAAATATCTACTTGATCCAAATAAACTTTTCCTGAGGTTGGAAGATCCAAACCCGCCAATAATGCCAACAACGTCGATTTTCCAGAACCGGATGCACCGATAATGGCTACTGTTTCTCCAGAATTTATTTGTAAGTGGATATCTTGTAGTATGGTAAGGTGCGTATCACCCGTACCAACTTGCTTGGTCAATGCACACACCGAAAGAATAGATTCTCGATCGCCCTTATTAATCATGAAAAAAAATGCCTTAATTCTTTTATTATTACTGATTGTTTTTACGATACCGATTGCGAAAGCAACACCTACAACGATTTTAGTTTACGGTGACAGTCTTTCTGCAAGTTTTGGCATACCGATCGAAACAGGTTGGGTGTCATTATTGGCGCAGCGCCTAAAAGACCAGTATACCCATTACCAGGTTGTTAATGCCAGTATCAGCGGCGAAACCACGCTTGGAGGGCTTAACCGGATTGACCAAGCACTTGCCGCTCACAATCCTGGCATTATCATTATTGAACTCGGCGCAAATGACGGTTTGCGTGGAACATCTATCCAAACTCTGTACGAAAACTTAGCAGCTATGATTCAAAAATCACAGAAAAATAACACCCGTATTTTACTCGTAGGGATGCAACTTCCCCCCAATTATGGCATGAGCTACACACAAAAATTCAAAGAAACTTTTATACGTTTAGCAAAAGACTACCAAATTCAATTAATACCTTTTTTATTCGAAGGATTCGCTGGGAGTCCTGATTTTTTCCTGGCAGATCGCTTGCACCCCAATGAAATAGCACAACCTAAGATTCTTGAAACCATTTGGCAAGGGCTGGAACCGATGTTAAAAAATCATTCAAGTTCGGCGTCCAATTGATTAACGAATCCTTGTAAATCCTTGGCGAGTGGCGCATGTAATTCCATGGGCTGATTAGAAACGGGATGAGTAAACTGCAAGGTGTGAGCATGCAAGAACATACGTGACAAGTGCAATGCATAATCGGATCGAGTAAGCTGTTTATTGATTTCGAAGTTTCCGTATTTATCATCACCTACAATAGGAAATCCATGGTATGCAAGATGAACGCGAATTTGGTGTGTACGGCCGGTTTTCAATTCAGCATCCAGCAAACTAAAGTTATTCCAGTTTTTCTTCAATCTAAAGATGGTATGAGCTGGCATCGATTTAATCATCTCGTTGTTGTTTCGCTCTTTAACCACGGCCACGCGTCGCTCACCATAAGCGGTTGTGTACTTATGCAATGACAACTTAATATGTTGCACCGAATTAAGCCAATTTCCACAAACCATAGTCAGGTAGTGCTTGCGCGTAAGCCCGTCGCGGATCTGCCGATGCAACTCTACTAGCGCATGACGTTTTTTAGCCAACATCAATAAACCTGAGGTTTCTCGATCAAGTCGATGTACCAGTTCAAGAAACTTCCAAGAGGGATTTTGTGCACGTAATTGCTCAATTACGCCAAAACTGACACCACTCCCACCATGGACGGCAATTCCTCCTGGTTTATCAATCACTAATAACGCCTCATCCTCAAAAAGCACACGAAAGGTGAAAAATTTCTCAGGAGCAAGAGTTGCTGGCGCGCAATCTTTTTCAGACAAACGAATCGGTGGAATTCTTAGAATATCGCCAAATTGTAAACGATAATCCGCGCGAATTCTTTTTCCGTCTACGCGCACCTGCCCGCTTCTCATCAATTGATATATATGGCTTTTGGGTACATTCTTAAACCGTTTAAATAAAAAATTATCGATTCGTTGATCGTATTCTTCGTTAGCGATTTGAATTTTTTGTACCATATGAATAGAACTTTTTTTTTGTTGGCTATTCATAGTTTATTTAATATTTGCTTTATTTTTGTAGATCCTTGGATATAATTCCTAAGGATTTATGCAATTGTTTAATTTTGTTACGTTAGGGATAGTAGTACAATTATATTATCATCGTATTTTATGATGTAATTGATACAGTCAATTAAAATATTTACAGAGACTGCTTGAATTGGAAAGGTTCTTTTTTGAAATTTGACTTATAATCTTCTAGGCTAAGAAAATTCAGCCAGACTCAAAGAAATGAGAAATATTGTTCTTATACAATAACAAATTAAGTGGCACGCAATCACTATTTATACCTCTTCTGTCTGCAGCGGATTTCGGTAGGAAATGGATAATTTTTCAAGAAAAACATATAATTGACAGATTCTTTTATAGAAAGTTATTACAATATCTTCGTTATTACAACTGCATAGAAAAAATGAAACAATCTGGTGCTTCCAAGTACCGACATACTAACAATTAAGATATTCAAGGTTTGTTGTAAATGAAACGAATGTTATTTAATGCGACACAGCCAGAAGAGCTACGGGTTGCTATCGTAAACGGTCAAACACTTATTGACTTAGATATTGAATCTATTGGCAAAGAACAAAGAAAAAGCAATATCTACAAAGCTGCGATCACACGTGTAGAGCCCGGCCTTGAAGCTGTTTTTGTTGATTACGGTTGCGAGCGTCATGGCTTTCTGCCCTTCAAAGAAATTTCCCAATCTTGCTTTGAAGATGGCGTAGACTTAAGTAATTCCCGTATTCAAGATCTTCTGTACGAAGGACAAGAGATTATTGTTCAAGTGGACAAGGATGAGCGAGGCAATAAAGGAGCCGCCCTTACCACTTATATTTCCCTTGCAGGACGATATTTAGTTTTAATTCCCAATAACCCGAATAGCGGTGGCGTATCTCGTCGGATAACCGGCGAAGAACGCAATGACCTACGTGAGGTTTTGGCGCAGTTACAAGTACCCGATGGGATGAGCATTATTGCCAGAACTGCGGGTATTGGCCGGAGTGTAGAAGAACTACAATGGGATCTAAATTATTTAACACAACTCTGGTCTGCGATCGAATCCGCAGCAAATAATCAAGACGGTGTTTTTCTTATCTACCAGGAAAGTAGCCTAGTTATCAGAGCGATTCGCGATTATTTCAATCACGAGATCGGCGAAATTTTAATCGATAGTCGAGAAATTTACGAACAAGCCAGTCAATTCATGTCGCATGTCATGCCTGCGAATGTGGATCGACTAAAATATTATCAAGATGACATTCCTCTTTTTTCGCGTTTCCAAATCGAACATCAAATTGAAACGGCCTATTCAAGACAAGTTTCTCTACCCTCCGGCGGCTCTATTGTTATTGATCACACCGAGGCGTTGGTATCTGTAGATGTCAACTCCGCCCGTGCCATTCGGGGATTGGATATTGAACATACTGCTTTAAATACCAACCTAGAAGCAGCGGAAGAAATTGCACGTCAACTGAGGTTGCGAGACTTAGGTGGACTAATCGTAATTGATTTTATCGATATGGATGTTCAACGCAATCAACGCGACGTTGAAGCCAAACTACACGAAGCACTTAGGCAAGATCGTGCCCGCATTCAAGTTGGAAAAATTTCCCGCTTTGGTTTATTGGAGTTATCTCGTCAGCGCCTAAGACCTTCCTTGAGCGAAGGCAACTATCTATCGTGTATTCGTTGTAACGGCACAGGTTTCATACGTGGAACAGATTCGTCTGCTCTGCATATACTACGTATCCTTCAAGAAGAAGCCCTGAAAGAAAATACCAATACGCTCCATATCCAATTACCTGTCGATGTTGCAACATATTTATTGAATGAAAAGCGCTCTGAAATATACGATATCGAGGTCAAGCAAAAAATTAGTATCGTACTAATTCCTAATATCTATATCGAAACCCCGAATTACACCATAACACGCTTACGTCACGAAGACATCAAATCTAGTGAAATACCAACCCCAAGCTATAAAATGGTTGAGAAAAACAGCGAGGAAAGCGTTTATCAAACAACATTTGACAAAAAAGCCCAACCCACAAGACCGCAAGCAGCCGTTCAAGGCGTTACCCCAACTCAACCAGCGCCCATTCGTGAAGAAAAACTAAAAGAATCTTCGCTCATTGATAAATTCTTTGGTTGGTTTAAACCTGTAAATAGCAAAGCAGACGAAGAGATTAATCAATCCACCGCAGAAAGGGCAAAATCATCTGAGAAACCAAGAAGGTCTCGCCGTGGGAGAAACAAAGGAGACACCAATCAAACAAAGCAATCTAGGCAAAAAAAACCACTAAATGCCGTAACTGATTTGAATATCAATGAGGAAGCAATTGTCCAGAAAGAAATGAAATTTGAATCTAATGAGAGCACGATTGAGTTTTTTCACGAGACCGATTCAAAATCCGATGATAGCTCCGTATTAATTGAAAAAGAACATCTGGACGATGCCTCTCCAAAATCGGATAACAGAAGACGTTCACGTCGATTTCGTGGCGGCAAAACTCGCAACATGTCCAATCGGGCGCGAAACTCATCAGACAATGAAAATGTGATTATTGTTTCTGAGAACTTGTCGAATACTTCTGATTTCGTGAATAACTCCTTAAATCAAGAATCTCTTGAAGAAAAAGCATCTGGTACGCTTGCCGAATACGTAAGTAACCTGAACACTGCAAGCAACAATGATTCATACATTAATACGACACATGAAAGAAAAGAAAATTTCTCGAGCAACGCTCAGCCATTAACTGAAGCACCGCCAGAAGACACATCAAGTACATTTGACGTTAGCAAGGAATTACAATTAGGCATCGAGAAAAGCGGACTGGTTATGGTTGAAACGCCATCCGAGAAAATCCAAGAAACCATTTATGAAGGAACCGCAACGCCCAAAAGAACAAGAAGAAGAGCTAGAAATGTAGAAACTACCGAGATTGGTCCACTTATGCAAGTAGAAACAAGAGATTAATATTTTTATAGTCCGAGTTAGTAGCTGAGTAAAAGGCTATAAAACATCTTCGCATGTTACTTAAGCATGTTCCTTAAGAATCTGCTAATAATATAAAGAGCAAATTCTTAAGGCTGTACAACTTAACAGTTAGTAAGTTGTCTCGCGTGAAAAATCTTGCCATATGAAATGTGGCGTTACGGATGGTTTCGTGGGAATAAAAAAAGTTGCCACATCTAACACACCAACCAAGCTACGCCCTACCGTATGCATAACCCCCATCGCCAAACCAATAGTAGCGCCATAAATAGGTCCTTCGTTTCGCGAAGTCAAAGCAATATTCTTTGGTAATTCTACCCACCCTGTTAAAGCATTGGTAAAACCTGTAACCAATTTCTCTGAAGCGTTACCAAAATAACTGTCGGATGCAAATGTATTGGATGAGAACAACAAAACGACAATACTAACCAGAGAAAATTTAATAACTGCATGCATACGCATATTCCTCATAAAAATGAATAGGATCGACACGATTAATCTAAATTAAATAATCTTCCCTATATTTAGTAGAGAAGATAGCCTGACTCCTAGAAAAATTTTAACGGTTTACAACCAAAGCCTCAATTCCATTTATATAAAAATTGGTATTTAAACTTTGACATCTCCATTTTGTTGCAAAAAAAAACAGCTTTCCCATAAAAGCAACGATTTATAACTCGTACCTATTTACATTGCAATTAATCACATGCATGATGTCGACCGAAATGACCCTGATATAAACAACGTTATCAGTTTCAATTCATACAAAGTACGAAAAAAATATTAACTTTTTAGTTGACTTAAGAAAATATCATAAAATGCTTTTTGTAAGCATAAATGCATATTCATAGGTCTATTTGGTCGTTCATTTTTTTAAACAGGACTATCTTAATGAAAATCGCTCGCAATCAAAAAGGCTTGGAAAACAATGCGATTCCACTTTCTCCTTCCCGAAACCCATTTTACGATGAATATAACAAGGAGGTCATAAAGAAACTTCAGCAGAAACTCATAAAGGTCATTATTTTTATGAGTTTTTTTGTTTTATGCGCAATAAATGTCAGTGCCATGGATGTTTCCATGAAGCCCATTTCCGACAAGCTGATTCTTAAAACCGATGATACTAAATGGATTCGGATTGGAGCTGGCTATCGCGGGACTGTTGCTTGGACAGAAAACATCGGCACAGGCAACCTTAGTGAAGGTCGATATAGCAATGATAATGCCCGTATTTATTTAAATGGGCAATTCGGTCCTTACCTGAAATTTGAAGTCAATACTGAATGTTTTTGGTGTAATAACACGAAATCAGGCGACAATCCAAGAATGTCATATAACATTTTGGATGCCATTGTAAAATTTGAATACAACCGCTACCTAAATGTTTGGGGTGGCCGTATGCTTGCTCCAACCGAACGGGGAGAATTGAGCGGTCCCTTTTTTCAATCGACACATGATCCCTTTAGAACACCTTTCTTCTCACAGGATTTTAGTACCAGTTTTAGCCATAACAATGGAGCTGGAAGATATGGTCGCGATGATGGTGCAACCTTCTGGGGCAGTGCAGAACCTAAAATTGTCCCTGGAACTTTTGGCTATGCAATGGGAATTTTTCAAGGACTACGTTCGACTAATACCTTTGGCCCGAATCCAAATGATAATGTTCTAATGGCAGCGCGTTTTACCTATAATTTCTTAAACCCTGAAAAAAATCCTGGATACTATACAGCGCAGACCTATTATGGTAAGGCAGGCGATATTTTGGCGCTTGCATTTGGTATGTCTTATCAAAAAAACGGCGCCGGCTCTTCTGCTCATCGAAGCGACTTTCTAGGTTTTACAGGAGATCTCTTGTTTGAAAAAGTATTGCCTAACAATATGGGTGTAGCGACTGTTAACTCAGAATATAAGCAATTTTATGCGAATTACGACGTTGCAGCGTTTAATGATCGTGATTGCTTTTGTATGTTTGATGGTAAATCATGGACGGTAACCGGTCTGTATATGTTTCCGATGAAAGTCGGCATCGGAAATTTCCAACCTTATGGGCGCTATACCAGCATTCAACCCAATAGCAGTAATGATAGAAATCGAGAGGAAATTGAAGCTGGCTTGAACTACATTATCGATGGCTTTAATGCACGTATTTCTGCATACTATCAACATGGCGATCTTATAACAAGAGGGTTAAATTATTCCCCTTTTGCGGTAGGTGGCCCAGCGCTTGATGTTTATAAACTTTCTTTTCAACTACAGATCTAGCGCTCTGGTATTGAATAGATACTAATACAAACTTAAAATGCCAATATCCGCATATAAAAAAGAAATATTCGAACAACAGCGGGAAAAAGTAAGCGCTTCGGGGTACTCAGATCCAAATCAGTTGATTGATACGGAATCAGGTTCTGAGTACACCCCATTACAAGCCAAACTTTCACTAAAATTCTCAGAAATTGATGGAACAACGCGATTAGTTGAAAAAGATCGATTTGGTCCTTTATTAGTACAAAAACCGCTCTATCCAGAAGGAAATGAGATTTGTCACGTGGTGGTTATCCACCCCCCGGGAGGTGTGGTCAGTGGCGATGAACTTGAACTGTCTGCAAAGATAGGTCCATCGGCAAAGGCTCAAATTACAACGCCAGGGGCTGCCAAATGGTATAAATCCAATGGTAGAACAGCTCGGCAGGCCATCAAAATTGACGTTGATACAGGCGGCATGCTTGAATGGTTACCGCAAGAAACTATTTTCTTCAACAATACTAGTGTTGCAATTGACCACCAGGTATCGCTTCAGGACGATTCGATTTATCTAGGTTGTGAAATACTGTGCTTCGGCCGAACTGCATCAGGAGAAATTTTTAATAACGGGAAGATTAAACAACGTACAAGCATTAAACGGAATGGTAAAACAATCTGGCTTGAACAAATCAGTTTAAACGGTGAAGACTCTGCGCAAAATAGATCGTTGGCGCTTGGTAAACACACAGTATGTGCTACCCTATTATTATCAGGAAAATTGATTCCTGCCGCCGTTATTGATCAAGCACGACAAGAGTGCATCAGCATTATCAATAACAGAGGTCAAGTCGGTATATCTCAACTCAAATCAGTATTAGTTGTACGCTATTTGGGTCCTTCCAGTGAAGTAGCTCGTCAAGTCATGCTTTGCTGCTGGAATTTATTTCGTCAGGAATTCTTTGGCCGTATCGGAATCACTCCACGCATGTGGAATACATGATAAATCAATTTTAGCTCATAGAGGAGGGATATCCAATTATCTCAAGCATCAAATAATATAATAAATTAAATTGTTATTTAACTCAGGAGAACCTAGGAGAAAGACTATGGACTTAACACCAAGAGAAAAAGATAAATTACAAATTTTTACTGTAGCCATGCTTGCCGAAAGACGTAAAGCGCGCGGCTTACGTCTTAATCATCCAGAAGCTGTTGCACTGATTACCTTTGCTGTTCTAGAAGGCGCCAGAGATGGTCGCACAGTGTCAGAATTAATGTCAGCCGGTCAAAAAGTTTTATCTCGTGATGATGTAATGGAAGGCGTTCCGGAAATGATTCCAGACATTCAAATCGAAGCCACATTTCCTGATGGAACCAAATTGGTAACCGTTCACAATCCAATCATTTAATAATCAAAAGTGGAGAGAATAATGAGAATACCTTTAATTCCAGGTCAAATCTTCCCAGAACCCGGTGACATTGAACTCAATGTAGGAAGGAAAACAAAAACAATAACTGCGGCAAACACCGGAGACCGCCCTATACAAATTGGTTCGCATTTCCATTTTTATGAAGTTAATGAAGCAATGAAGTTTGATAGAGAAGCCGCCTACGGCATGCGTCTGAATATTATGGCTGGTACCGCTGTTCGCTTTGAGCCAGGACAAGAAAGAACCGTTGAATTGGTGGAATTGTCTGGTGATCGCACAGTGTATGGCTTTAATCAAAAAGTGATGGGCAAGCTTAAATAAACTTATAACAAACAATTTTATAGGAGCAATAACATGAGCGTAAAAATCCCCCGTCATGTATATGTAGAAATGATGGGTCCCACAACAGGCGATCGGATTCGTTTGGCGGATACAGAGTTATTTATTGAAATCGAGAAAGACTTTACAACCTATGGTGAAGAAGTAAAGTTTGGTGGCGGTAAAGTTATTCGTGATGGTATGGGACAATCACAACGTAATCATAATGATGTCATGGATACGGTGATAACCAATGCAGTTATTCTTGATCATTGGGGCATTGTTAAAGCGGATATCGGCATTAAAGATGGCAAAATTGCTGCCATTGGTAAAGCCGGAAATCCGGATATTCAACCTAATGTCACAATGGCAATTGGTGCTGCGACTGAAATTATCGCAGGTGAAAACTCAATTGTAACTGCAGGTGGTGTGGATACGCATATTCACTTTATTTCACCGCAGCAAGCTGAAGATGCGATGATGAACGGTATTACTACCATGCTAGGCGGTGGAACGGGCCCTGCAGTTGGAACAGCTGCAACTACCTGTACACCAGGGCCGTGGCATATCCATTCAATGCTCAGAGCTTCTGACGGTATAATCATGAACACAGGTTTCTTTGGTAAAGGTAATGTGAGCTTACCAACACCGAATGAAGAACAAGTTCTCGCAGGTGCTTGCGGCTTGAAACTACACGAGGATTGGGGAACCACTTATGCTGCCATCGATAATTGTTTATCGGTAGCGGATAAACTTGACGTGCAAGTTGCCATTCATACCGATACAATTAATGAAGGTGGTTATTTAGAAAATACCGTCAAAGCGTTTAAAGATAGAACTATTCATACTTTCCACACCGAAGGTGCAGGTGGTGGTCATGCACCAGACATTATTGCAGTAGTTGGACAAGACAATGTATTGCCGTCTTCAACCAATCCAACACGTCCTTATACTTTCAATACGCTTGATGAACATTTGGATATGTTGATGGTATGTCATCACTTACATGCCAACATTGCTGAAGACTTAGCTTTTGCTGAATCGCGTATCCGCAAGGAAACAATTGCAGCAGAGGATATTCTGCATGATATGGGCGCTATTTCAATGATGTCGTCAGATTCTCAAGCAATGGGACGTATTGGTGAAGTGGTATTGCGAACATGGCAAACTGCTCATAAAATGAAAATCCAACGCGGGTCTTTAGCAGAAGATACTGCACGTAATGATAACTTCCGTGTAAAACGCTATGTCGCTAAATATACGATCAACCCAGCCATTACACATGGAATTGCTCACGCAATCGGTTCTGTAGAAGTTGGTAAATATGCTGATTTAGTCCTCTGGAGACCGGCCTTCTTTGGTGCTAAGCCATCCATGATTTTAAAAGGTGGTATGATCGCCGCAGCACTAATGGGTGACCCTAATGCTTCGATTCCAACACCACAACCTGTCCATTATCGTTATATGTTTGGCGGTTACGGTGGCGGTATCAAAACATCCTGCTTTACATTTGCTTCAAAAGCCTCATTAGCTGCAGGTTTAGTTGACCAGTTGAAATTGGATAAAACACTTATTGAAGTAAAAAATACACGTAACCTTCGCAAGAAAGATATGATTCATAATGGCTTGACTCCTAAAATGGAAGTCGATCCAGAAACTTACGAAGTACGTGCAGATGGACAGCTATTAGCTTGTGGTCCTGCATATGTGTTACCAATAACACAACGTTATTTCTTATTTTAATAATGTAGCACTGTGAATGCTCCTTGCTTTTCATGTAACTGATTAATGAGAAGCAAGGATATTCTATCTTTCCAAATGCTTTATCAAAGATATTTGTTGTATCGCGACATCACAATGTTCGCTGTTCTTCTATATAAAAATAGATATAACTAAAAAGATAACCCAATGCTTACCCTAAACTCAAAAATAGATCATGCAGAATCGATTTCCTCTGATCTTGTACTTCCTTATGAAATGCGTGAAAACAGCCGGCTCAGAGCCACTCTCGCCTCGGGTGAAGAAGTCGCAATTTTAACCACGCGCGGTACTGTTTTACGTAATAACGATTTACTTAAGAGCGATGATGGCCGTGTGATCCGTATAGTCGCCGCACATGAGCCAACTTATAAAATTACATGTAAAACACCCTATGATTTATTACGTTGCGCTTTTCATTTAGGCAATCGACACACACAGACTCAAGTAGGTGAAGGCTTTCTACGCATCCATTGCGATTCTGTATTAAAACAAATGCTGGAAGGACTAGGCGCAACAGTCGTTGATGAAAGCGCGCAATTTGAGCCTGAATCTGGAGCCTATAGTGGAGCAGCAGGTGGTCATCACCATAGCCACGAGCATAGTCACCACGACGAGCACCATCATCACGATGGGCATTATCATGCGCATGGTCCTCTCGCACCGATTCCCATTAGACAAAAAATACATCGACCATCTGATTCACAATCGAAAAAGGATTAGAATCATGCAATCGACTCTTTTACTTCGATTATTGCAGCTCGCAAGCCCTTCCCTACCTATCGGTGCTTATACCTATTCACAAGGACTGGAGTCAGCTATCGAAAAAGGATTTGTGCATCATGAACAATCTGCACGCGAATGGATTACCGAATCACTTAATATCATTGGAGATTTTGAGGCTCCGATAGCTTGGCGACTCATGCAGGCTTTTTCTCGCCGCGATTCTGAAGCAATTATCTATTGGACAGAATGTTTTATTGCGGCACGAGATACCTCGGAATTCCGTGCTGAAACAATTCAGATGGGGTATTCCTTAAGCAAGCTTATTACCGATTTAAAGATTGCGGATAAATCTCTTCAATCAATTTTATTACATCAATCAGAAATTCCCTTACCAACCGCCTTCGCATACGCCACAGAAGCGTTAGGCGTGCCGCATGAAGCTGCATTACTGGGAATGTTATTTTCATTGGTAGAAAATCAAGTACTCGTTTGTGTCAAATCAGTTCCATTGGGACAAGTATCGGGCCAGAACCTATTATTTTCACTACACCCAATCATTGAATCGATCGCTCAGCATGCGCAACAACTCGAAGACGATGAATTATCGAACTGGGCACCTGGGTTATCGCTATTATCGATGCAGCATGAGATGCAATACAGTAGAGTCTACCGCTCATAACCTCACTATACTAATATTATGAATAATCAATCAAATCCACTTCGCGTAGGTATTGGAGGACCCGTTGGGTCCGGGAAAACTGCGCTATGTGAAGCACTCAGCAAGAAAATGCGTGATCGCTATGAAATGGCTGTCATTACAAATGATATTTACACGAAAGAAGATATGGAAATCTTGTTACGTGCCAACGCTCTTCCTCCAGAACGCTTGATGGGAGTTGAAACTGGCGGATGCCCACACACAGCGATTCGCGAAGATGCTTCAATTAATCTGGAAGCTATCGCACGCATGACAGCCGATTTTCCCAATCTAGATTTAATTTTGGTTGAATCGGGTGGCGACAACCTTGCATCAACATTTAGCCCCGAGCTTTCGGATTTAACAATTTATGTGATCGATGTTTCTGCGGGAGAAAAAATACCCCGCAAAGGTGGACCGGGCATCACAAAATCGGCACTGCTCGTTATTAATAAAATAGATTTAGCACCTTATGTCGGAGCCAGTTTAGAAGTCATGGAACGTGATGCCAAGAAAATGCGGGGTGATCGACCTTTTGTATTTACCAACTTACACACAGGAGAAGGTGTCGATCAAATTGTAAACTTCATTGTTAAGCAAGGCTTATTAGATGAAATAAAACATCGCGCATAAGGAGCTTGTTATTTAATCAAACCAGAAACCAGGCACCATTCAAAAATTCTATTTGTATAACTGTAATTTTAATTATCTTTTCTTAAAAATTTTAGGAGTAATCACAATGGATTGGTCTTTATCGATTGACAAAGCATTACCCAGGCCTCTACGTGTCATCTTAAGAGGTGTTGGACAAGTATTCTTTTGTTGCAATGCTGTAACCGGCTTGATATTTTTAATTGCTTTGTATGTAGGTGGCATCACTGCGGGTCTGGCTGCAACCGTAGGTGTAATTTCCAGTACTGTCGCTGCTTATGTGCTAGGTTTTTCAGAAGATGATATCGATGCGGGGTTATACGGTTTCAATGGAACTCTGGTCGGTCCTTGTTTATTCTTGTTTCTTGAAAATACACCACAGCTCTGGCTGTACGTTGTACTTGCCTCTATATTATCGACTGTGGTTTTAGCTGCCTTGATGAGAATTCTACAACCTTATAATATCCCTGCATCTACATCGCCGTTTGTTTTAACCTGTTGGATGTTTATGGTTGCCGTATTCGCTTTTGATAGCTTTTCACGTGCTCCGGCACTACCTGCAGCAACCACACCAACTGAAATAGCGGATACTGCCGCCGCTGCAGTAGAGTCTGCAAGCTCCATTGGCGCTTGGTTTGGCTCATTCACCAGCGAAGTAATACAAGACTGGTACACAGCTATTACCAAAGGTGTTGCAGAAGTCATGTTTGCTGATAGTATCATCGTTGGTATATTGTTCTTGATCGGTATTGCAATTACCTCAATGCGCGGCGCAGTCATGGCATTCTTTGGTGCTATCGTTGGTGTAGTATTTCCAATACTGCTCGGTGCAGATGCAGGTGTTATTAAAATGGGATTGTATGGCTTCAATCCAGTCCTTACAATGATGGCAGTTGGCTGGGTTTTTCTTAAACCAACTACTGGAACTGCATTACTTGCATTGCTTGCAGGAATTCTAACAGTCATTTGCCAAGGAGCCTTGGGTAGCTTCTTAACCCCCATCGGATTACCTACACTAACGTTCCCATTCGTTCTGGTAATGTGGATGTTTCTGTTCGCAGCAAGCAAATCCAAATATTGGTCGAATTAAATTGACACTCACCTAAACAATATCTGCTTTAAAAAACTTTTAATTAAAAGCCTCTTCCATAATTATGGAAGAGGCTTTTAACATCGAACGCAGCTATATCTGAAGTGTCGAAAGAAAATAACATCAGGAAAGGCACGCGATGAAAACAATTATCACAAGCATCATAAGTCTAGCAACTATGATGTTACCTATTATGGCTATATCAGAGATAAAAACTTTAAAATCAAATCAAACAATTAACTCAAAAACAGAATATATTGTTTTGGGAATGGGTTGTTTTTGGGGAGCCGAGAAACGCATGAGCGAAATATCTGGCGTCCTTAATGTAGAAAGCGGCTATGCCGGTGGCGATATTCCTGACGCCAATTATCAACAAATATTAGATTACGAGAAAGCGCTTCGCTTTGGGAAAGTCAATGGCCGCAACCATGCCGAGGTCGTCAAGGTAACTTTTGACCCAACAGAAATAACACTGGAAACTGTTTTAGCAAAATTCTGGGAAAACCATAATCCGACACAAGGTGATCGCCAAGGTAATGATGTGGGTAGTAACTACCGAAGCGCTATTTATTACCATGACGAAACTCAAAAAGACTTAGCGCTAGCATCCCGAGAAACCTATCAGCAAGCAATGAATATCGCAGGACACGGTACAATTACAACTGAAATCCTACCATTGAAAAATTATATTACTGCTGAAGAATACCATCAGGATTACATTCAGAAAAATCCCAATGGATACTGCGGTCTTGGTGGTACTGGCATAAAATACCCAATATCAGAGCGAAAATCCTCACAAAACGCACCCTTAAATAAAATTACCACAACCGATCATATCAATCCGTTAGTGGGTAAAGATTTAGACTTCACACAACAACTGGTTGTTTTCGAAACTGAAAATTGTGAGTTTTGCAAACAATTTGAGAAAGATATTTCTAGTAACTGGAAATCAGAACTACCTATTACTGCAACAAAAAGCACTACCCCCCCTGTCGGGTGGATATTGGAAAAACCATTATTTGCAGCTCCTACCATCGTACTATTCAGGAACGGTAAAGAACTAGCCCGTTATACAGGGTATAACGGAGAAAAATCCAATTTTTGGAAATGGTTGGGATTTCAATTGCTCTCACCCGAACAGCAGAAAGTTGCTTTTGAGCAAAGCACCGAGCCGCCATTTACGGCAACCAATTTAGATGAAAAACGCCCAGGTAAGTTTGTCGATCCGATTACTGGCGCCACACTTTTTCTTAGTCAAACCAAATTCGATAGTAAGACCGGTTGGCCCAGTTTCTTTGATCCAGTGGAAGGATCTGTTACACTCCATGACGACAATTCGCATGGTATGAAACGAATAGAAGTCCGTAGCGCCAGCTCCGGTATTCATCTTGGACACGTTTTCAACGATGGCCCTCCTCCCAGTAACAAACGTTATTGCATCAATGGTAATGTATTAAAATTCATTCCGGATTAATGAATGCCTTTCTCGTCAATAGGTAACATAAGTTTGGATAATGATGATCATTTTTCTATAACTCAAGGCAAACCATCAAGCTTCTCGCTATGCGGTTAAATTTCCGATAGTAGTGATCCACGCAACTTTGATATTGATCAAGGATACCATTATCAAATAGAACTCATTTGAAAGACCTCTGCATAACTATGTTTTTGAGCTTTTGATGTATGCTGATATTCATGGAGTCCGAAGTTTCATAAAATGAGGGGATGAAATGGAGGATAAGAATGGAATTACCGCGTACACAGTATAGTTAGGAGTTTCGTAAGGAATCAGTAAAGTTTTTCAAAGCAAGTGGATTGACGTTGGCTGAAGCGGTAAAGCGACTGTCATTACCCAATGGGGACGCTAAAGAACTGGGTTTATGCTGACGGGGAGAACTCGCTGCGGTAGGCAAGCGTCAGAAGGCGCTGACTGAAGTTGAACTAGAGCTATCCAGAGTGAAACGGGAATTAGCGGAAGTGAAGCTGGAACGTGATGTTATAAAAAAGTGTGCGACGTATTTCGCCAAGGGGTCGCGGTGAGATACGATCTGATCGAATCGCTGCGACAAAGCTATCCGGTTACGCTCATGTGCCGGGTGCTTGAATTCAAGGTGACGACTAATTCTAAGCATAATCTGCCAATTGTCCCCAATATTTTAGAACGGGAATTTACTGTTAGAGCGCCCGGTAAAGTATGGGTCAGTGACATGACTTACATTCCTACCGATGAAGGTTGGTTGTATCTGGCTGGAATAAAAGATCTATTTAATGGCGAGTTAGTGGGCTATGCGATGAATGAGAGAATGACAAAGAGCCTGGTTATGCAAGCATAATTTCGTGCAGCTGCAAGTAAACATTTAGATCAAGGTAGCCAATACTGTGCGCACGATTACCAGAAGCTATTGCAACAATTTGGCATAACCGCCTCCATAAGCCGCAATGGAGACTGCGATGACAATGCCCCGATGGGAGGAAGCTTCTGAGGGATACTCAAAACCGAACTGGTGCATCACCGGAGATTCAAAACACGCCAACAAGCCATCACTGAGATTACCGAATATATCGAAATATTCTATAACCGACAGCGCAAGCAAGAAAAATTGGGCTATTTATCGCCTGTGCAATTTTCGCAGCGATACTATGCAAATCTACTCGCTGCTTAAACACATGGACTCCATTTTTGACAGCACACCTCACTAAGATCATGAATGGCTGTCATAGCGTTTTTCTCCACACAAGTCGATTATAAAAAGCTTACGAAATTCCGTGTGCGGCGTTATGCGGATCCTTGCCCAGACGCTTGCGGCGAAATTCCTCAGTCCAGCGTGGAAAAACATCGGTATGAAGATCGAAGAGATCAAGCACACGGCCAATGCTGTGATCGACGATCTCGTCGACCGAAGATGGCGCGGTGTAAAAAGCAGGAACCGGCGGAAAAATAATGCCGCCCGCTTCCGTCACAGTTTGCATATTGCGCAAATGAATCGTACTGAGCGGAGATTCGCGCACGAGCAATACGAGACGCCTGCGCTCCTTGAGTACGACATCGGCGGCGCGTGTTAGCAAAGTCGAAGTTACGCCTGAAGCGATTTCAGCAAGACTGCGCATGGAACAGGGCACGATGATCATACCCATCGTCTTGAACGATCCTGACGAAATCACAGCTGCAACGTCATTGATGGAGTGAACGTGATCTGCGAGGGATTCAAATTGTTCGCGCGAAATATTACTCTCATAGGCGCGCATCAATTCGGCAGAGCGTGATACAACCAAATGCGTCTCGACCTTCAGCGACCGTAAAATTTCCAATGTGCGCGCCGCATAAACAATACCTGTTGCACCCGTAACACCAATAATTATTGGTTTATTACTTGCCATAATATACGCCCCATCTGTATAACAATAACATTCCAGCTTCAGCATATCATTTTCAATTTACAAGAAGCAACTGTAACTAATGTGTCCACATTTTAGCGGGGTCTTTTAATTTAAATTGAAGGAACTTCGAGAATGACCAAGTATGACCAGGAATTAGATGGCGCAAAACTACAAGTCTGCTTACATCACCTGAGTTTCGCCAGTAGATGGTGGAGTTGGTAGCATTAGGCAAATGCCTCAAGCAATTATCAATTACTTTGTCAGAAATCTATCGCCCGAGTCCAGAAAAGATTCTCAGAAATCTTCGCCGTGCATGGGAAACCGGTAGATTATGCAAAAATGATATTCTGATCATTTGTTGCCGGTTTCTCTGAGAGATTCGTGACTGACATCATCAGTAAGTTTGAGAATAGTCCGAGGCTGGTGGCAAACCAAGCACGCAACTCAATGAGCAAACCTTCATCTACCGAAGATAATCTAGCTCCGACAAACACCTAAAGATTGCTCCAAATCCGCCAAAATATCGTCAATATTTTCGATACCGACGCAAAGCCGAATCATATCGTGCGTGACTCCCGCGCTGATAAGCTCTACATCGGTCAATTGACGGTGAGTTGTGGATGCTGGATGCGCAGCCAAAGATTTAGCATCTCCGATATTGACCAGTCGTTTAAATAATTTTAGTGCATCATAGAATTTCACACCGGCATCAAATCCCCCTTTAATGCCAAAAGTGATTAATGCCGACGGGCGGCCTTTCATATATTTCTGTGCGAGCGAGTAGTATTCGGATGATGGTAAACCGGCATATTTAACCCATGCGACACCAGAGTGCCGTTCAAGGTATTGCGCAACCTTGAGCGCATTCGCGGTATGCCGTTCCATACGCAACGACAAGGTCTCTATACCTTGCAAAAGCAAAAAAGCATTCATTGGTGATAAAACCGAACCGGTATTTCGTAATGCGACGGTACGCACACGCCCAATATAAGCCGCCGGACCGAATTCCTGTGTATAAACGACACCATGGTACGCCGGTTCTGGATTATTGAGCATCGGAAAACGGTCCGCATGATCCTCCCAGAGAAATTTACCGGAATCCACGATGATGCCACCCACGGATGTTCCATGCCCACCCATATACTTGGTTAACGAATGCACGACAATATCTGCACCAAATTCGAAAGGTTTCATCAAAACCGGCGTGGGTACCGTGTTATCGACAATCACTGGAACACCGTATCGATGTGCCATCGTGCAAATAGCTTCCATATCCGGAATGTTTCCTGCCGGATTACCCAGCGATTCACAAAATACCGCCGCTGTTTTATTATCGATCAACGGTTCGAGACTCGCGGGATCATCGTCTTTGGCAAAACGCACCTCGATACCCAACTTAGGCAGCATGTGCGCAAATAGCGTATACGTCCCACCATAAAGCAGTGGCACGCAAACAATGTTATTGCCCATCTCAGCGATATTGATGATTGAATAGTGAATAGCCGCTTGGCCAGAACTGAGTACCAAAGCTGCCACGCCCCCTTCCAGTGCGGCAACCCTCTGCTCCAGCACACCGTTGGTCGGATTCATAATGCGCGTATAGATATTGCCCGGTACGGCGAGATTAAATAGGTCTGCACCATGCTGTGCATTATCGAATTCATAGGCAACGGTCTGGTAAATAGGGACTGCCACCGATTTAGTTGTTGGGTCGGTGTTATAGCCCGCGTGAATTGCGATTGTCTCATCTTTCATTTGTTTGTTTTGCTGATATGACTTTAGAATGAATAAAGTGTAGCAGGTTTATGCTTGCAATCCAGGATTGCAACTCATAAGGAATAAATTTTCAATCCTATTTCATGAAATTTTATCGCCTCATAAAGCCATCAAATGATCTTGTTCATCCCTAATCATGCTTGTTGAATCAATTTAGCACTGACAGACATAGAAAGAAACAGAGTATATCCACCCTTCTCTCCTATCATTCAATCCCTTGCGATCTAAGATAATCTTCATAATTACCTTTGAAGTCGTTAATACCTTCCGACGTCATTTCAAGCACTCGCGTAGCCAGTGACGAAACAAATTCTCGGTCATGAGAAATAAAAATCAATGTGCCGGTAAACTTTTCCAGCGCGCTATTCAGCGATTCTATCGATTCCATATCCAAGTGATTGGTCGGTTCATCCATCAATAAAACATTCGGTTTCTGCAAAATCAACTTACCAAAGAGCATACGGCCTTGCTCTCCACCGGAAATAACACGGGTGGATTTTTTTACCTCATCGCCTGAAAACAATAATCGCCCCAGCGTACCACGTATCGTTTGATCGTCATCACTGCCTTGCCGCCACTGATCCATCCATTCGGTCAATGACAGATCTTCTTCAAAATCGGCCGCATGATCTTGTGGAAAATAACCGGGACGTGCCTTCTCAGCCCATTTGATCTCGCCGGAATCTGGTATTAGGTCACCCGCAAGGCAACGCAACAGCGTGGTTTTTCCGATGCCGTTAGGGCCAATGATGGCGACCTTCTCGCCAGCTTCGACGTCAATGCTTAAATGATTGAATAGCGGTTTGTCCAAGCCAGAAAAACCCTTGCCGATTGCTTTAATGGAAACCGCCAGACGATGTAACTTATCTCTGTCATCCACTTCAAAGCGAATGAACGGATACTGACGACTGGAGGGTTTGACATCTTCCAGTTTAATTTTCTCGATCTGCCGTGCGCGACTGGTTGCCTGCCGAGCCTTCGATGCATTCGCAGAAAAACGGCTGACAAACGATTGCAAATCGGCAATCTGTGCTTTCTTCTTGGCATTATTAGCCAGCATGCGCTCGCGCACTTGGGTCGAAGCAGTCATGTAGTCATCGTAATTACCAGGATAGATTCGCAATTCACCATAATCCAGATCAGCCATATGCGTGCATACGCTGTTCAGAAAATGTCGGTCATGGGAAATAATGATAATGGTATTCTTGCTGGCATTGATAACATCTTCCAACCAGCGGATGGTATTAATATCGAGATTGTTGGTCGGTTCATCCAGTAATAGAATTTCCGGATTAGAAAATAAAGCCTGTGCCAGCAACACGCGTAACTTGAATCCGGGAGCAATCGCGCTCATCGGTTCCTGATGCTGATCGGAGGAAATACCCACCCCAAGTAACAACTCTCCGGCGCGCGCTTCTGCTGAATAACCGTCCAACTCGGCAAACTGAGATTCTAATTCGGCGGCGTGCATATAATCATCTTCGGTAGCATCCGGGTTGGCATAAATGGCATCGCGTTGCTGTTTGATACGCCACAATTCCTCGTGCCCCATCATCACCGTGTCGATTACCAAACACTCTTCAAACGCAAATTGGTCCTGGCGCAGCTTGCCCACCCGTTCACCGCTGTCGACCGTAACATTACCAGCAGATGGCTCAAGATCGCGGCCCAAAATTTTCATGAAAGTCGACTTGCCGCAACCGTTCGCGCCAATCAACCCATAGCGGTTACCCCCACCGAATTTGACGGAAACATTTTCAAATAGCGGCTTGACGCCGAATTGCATGGTGATATTGGCGGTTGTAATCAAAGTGGATACCTACAGATAATGGTTGCAAGAAAGGGGTACATATTTTAAACGTTTTTCAATGGAACTGCTGGATTATGGTGGACGTTGCGTTGATATCAACTGCATAGAACTGAGGTTGATGGGTATGCTTCGCAAGTATAGAATCTTCGAGTATGAACACAATACTTTCTTACGATTAAGCTTGAGGCGACGACAGTCTTATTAAGGTAGTCTGAGTATTGGTGCAGCTAACCCACGTAAAAAGGAGATAACATGGCAAAAATTGCAAAGAACACGATCTGTCTCTGGTACGAAAATGACGCCGAGGGTGCTGCGCGATTTTACGCTCAGACATTTCCCGATTCATCAGTCAGCGCGGTGCACCGCGCTCCAGGGAACTATCCATCGGGTAAAGAAGGGGATGTCTTGACTGTCGAATTCATCGTAATGGGCATCCCATGTCTCGGACTCAATGGTGGGCCTGCGTTCAAGCACACTGAAGCATTCTCGTTTCAGGTTGCGACCGAAGATCAAAGTGAAACGGATCGCTATTGGAATGCGATCGTCGGCAACGGTGGCCAGGAGAGCGATTGCGGCTGGTGCAAGGACAAATGGGGTATTTCTTGGCAGATTACACCAGTTGTCCTGACGAAAGCATTCACCAGTGCTGACCGCATTGCCGCCAAACGAGCGTTTGATGCGATGATGACGATGAGGAAAATCGACATTGCCGCAATCGAAGCGGCATTTCGTGATTAATATGCAAGTGGCCTAAAATCCGCATAAGGTGAAAATTGAAAACGCTCCGTCGGATGAAAGTGCTCCACCTAGATAACATGCCCGGTCTTGAATTAACACATATCACCAGAATCAGCACGATAAGTTAAGAATGATATTAGGAATCTCAGCCCATCCAACGGTTGGTTTTATCTATCCGGTACCACCTGCAATAATTCACGCTGCGGTTTAATGCGCCATCGTTTTACGCGACGATCATCCAATCACAGATAATGAAAAATACCAATCAGTGAAGCGCCTCCGGTTGCATAAATGAGTGGACTATCCCAGGTATGAGGAGAAAACGCCTCGGCTAGCGTGATCAAGGCCGGCATTACTAATAGAGCAACCAATAGCTGATTAGCACTGAAATATGGTTGAAATGCCAGTATTGCAATCACCGTTGTCACAAATACGCATGCGCTGCCTAAATAGCTTCGAACATATCTTTGCTTGGTAAAAAGTGCATATGTGGTATATTTTTTCTTGCCAAATCGTATGCCGACGGGTTCTGCAAGCCCATCGCCGATACCGTTGGCAATGATGATGATCATAACGAGCGGCAGCATCTCACGGCTTTCGAAATAAATCAGCAACGGAATCAACACCAAGTAACTGGCAATAAACTGGGTGTATAACCAGGTCAAGGTAAATGGCCGATCTTCCGGCCGATCGAACGAACTGAACATGATGGCGAGTACCCGGAAGTTACTTCGCATAGGTTCGATGAAAAATGTCAGATAAACAAATGCGCAGATTAAATCGATGAGAAATGTTGATGGGCTATACGGGTATTCAATGATTAACGACAGTAACGAAGGAAGAAAAAAGAATGCGAAATGATTAACTTTACGCGTGTAGTTAACTTTAACGTTCCGATGAATGACCAGTAATCCGCACGCATAATGAATCAAAAAAAGTAACGCATAGAATATGGCATGATGCAACCAGAATTCGAAAGGAATCGGCATGTACGAATTGACAATGGCTTATCAGCTTAATCGCGATAACATTTTACGGTACCACATTGTAGCCGATTATTTGAGCTTGCCTGAGTTGAACGTCATCGTGGCGATTAATAACCCGAGCCATTGAAAAACCAGCGAATCGATACAATATAAAATTCAGCATTCCGAATTGCACCACCCAAGTCCTGTTTTAACACCATAATGGTGGCACAGACGAACGCGATGAAGCACGATAAACGAAGGAACGAACCGCGTAACAAAGCGATTCGCTCGCGCAGTGAATTAGTCAGCGTCCTTTAAATGAGCATCAAAATATAAACTTAGTATTTACACCTATGAAAACTCCAAAAAGAATTGAACCGCTGATCCAGGATGGCTTTATCGATGAGGTTATCCGTCAATTAATGAGTGGCAAGGAAGCTTCAGTTTATGTGGTTCGTTGCGGCGAAGAGATACGCTGCGCTAAAGTGTACAAAGAGGCTAACAAACGCAGTTTCCGCCAAAGTACGGATTACACCGAAGGTCGCAAAGTAAAAAATAGCCGTCGCGCACGCGCCATGGAGAAAGGAACTCGATACGGACGCAAAGCACAGGAAGAATCCTGGCAAAGTGCCGAGGTAGACGCCCTTTATCGGCTCGCTGCTGCGGGTGTGCGTGTACCCAAGCCACATCATTTTCATGAGGGCGTATTACTGATGGATTTGGTAACCGATTGCAATGGCAACGCAGCTCCGAGACTCAGCGAGCTTGTGCTGACTGCAGAGCTATCTCGTGAATATCATCGCATACTCATTACTCAAGTAGTTCGCATGCTGTGTGTAGGGATTATCCACGGCGATCTGTCTGAATATAATGTGTTGGTCGACAGCACCGGGCCTGTGATCATCGATTTGCCGCAAGCTATCGATGCATCTGCCAATAACCAAGCGTGTAAAATGCTGTTGCGTGATGTCGAGAACCTGGCAGTTTACTTCGGTCAGTTTGCACCTGAGTTGCTAGCCACCCGTTATGGCATGGAGATATGGTCACTCTACCAAAGCGGACAGCTCCATCCGGAAAGTGTTTTGACCGGACACTTCGAACCCATCGAGAAACCAATCGACCTTCAAAGCGTTCTACGCGAAATCGACGACACGCTGAAGGAAGAAGAAGCAAGGAGGCTTTATCGTGCATTGCAAACCCATCAATAAGATACGGTTTGGATTCGCCGTAGGGAATAACGATTAATACATGCCTTGCTCGCGGCTATTCAATTCTACAGAGTAGCCATTTTTCTCCTTGAAGATAAATCTTGCTATTTAGACCTGGAGTCCTCCAGTTTGCTTCCTACATCTACGGTGTGCTCCGCTCAAGATAGCGCCGATTCCTTCGAGGATGATTTATCGGTTTAGTGGTAATCAATAGGCTCCATTATTATGAATAATACCCTGCAAATTTATGTCTGTGTCGATACAGATTGTCGTCAGCACAGCGACTGGTCCAGGAAATCATGCCTATGAGATGCGTACAAAAATCAATAAAAATACTTAAATATTCCAACAAGATGTCACCTATTATTTGTTAGAATTTTTTGTGATTGAACTGATTGCATCCTGTTTTGAATGTTTTTTATCGGACCTTAAAAGATTACATTCTTTACTGTTAATATAGGACTCTCCACCAGGAACTTGCATGATTTCTTCCCGCGACAAGGATATCATTGTGTTAAATTTAGCATTTATTTTTCCTAGTTTGCTGATTTTAATGGACATTATTTTTCTCCTGTAAAAAATATTCTAGAAATTCGAGATGCTGTTTTCCGAGAGGCACTTTATTTTCAACCGGACCCAAGCAATTGATAGTTCTGTCATGACCATCTCTGCTTTTTTATTTTTTAACAATTAGTTGCAAATATATTTCTTATTAATGCCATTAAAATCTATGGCGTATACCAACAGTCCATGTGTTTCTGTCGCGATCCTTGATATTGCTTTGATCGTCAACATTGACTCTTTGGTAACCACCAAAAATGGATGTTCTTTTAGATAAATTATGGATAGCGCCCAGGGTAAAATTTTCAGAATTTTTCTTATGCAGCGCATCAACCGCATGTGCGATGGTCATCCCTCCTTGTGCAACGAAGCTAGTGTTACCCCACATATACTGACCGCTCGTAAACCAGGTGTAACCATCCCCGCCGGGATTCATAGCAGAGTTACATTGCCGAGTGGGATCTCCAATATCACCAAGGGCTGCGGCGTTAGAGCACGTTGCCGCACCTAATGCATTGCTTATCCTTTCAAATTGTCCCTGAAGTTGGTAATTTTTATATGCCCATACCCCTCCGATTCGACCTACTTCTTCGGTTCTAAGGTGAGCGAAAGGATTGTGTTTTTGCTGAGAACTGGCGTTGTCTCTGGAATATCCGCCGAATATAGCTAACCTGTGATCCAAGTAATGAAACTCATATTTCGTGCCTAATTGAACATCCCATTCGCCATTAGCTCCACCCGTGTTTCCAATGTTATTGCCAGCTCCCCCAAGTAATCCGCCTAGATTTGCTTCTAAGCGACTGGAATCGCCCGGCATAAGCATGGCAGCAAACGTAAAGCCATTGAAATTCACTGAATCGAATCGTAAAACGCTGTTGACAGCAGTATAAGCTCCAGATCCCAATCCATTTGCGCTGGCAATCATCGCTCCACCGCTTCCAGCAGCTTGTAAAGCAGTGTAAACAAGTGGATCAATGGTCCAACCGCCAATATAATCAGCGAAAAGTGAATGAATTCTCCCAAACTTTAGAATTCCAAGCGAGTCTTTGGAAAAAGCGACATACTGTTCTCGCGCCCCGGTTGGACTACCTGTTCCGGTACTAAAACCCCAATCTATCATGCCAATCGCCTTTAGTCCGTTTCCTAGATTTTCTGAAATACGAAGCCCCCAGGATGAAAAAAAGGTTGGATCATTTAAAGCTGTTTGACTAGAAAATCCTTCGACATGCACCGCATGGTATTCCGACTGTAAACGCCCAGTGATTACTAACTTGGTCCCAACAGCATAATCAATGGGTATTAGTAAAAATAACAAGCCAAAAACTAAGCTTCTAGCAATTCTTTGACACATAAATAACACCCCTTTAATTTAGAAAAATAGGTTTATTTAGTATCAATTCACAAAATAAATCGGTCTGTGGTTTATGTCACTTCCTAAGGAATTTAAAATATAAAAATTCTTATATCTTATCTATAAATGATAATGGAATAAAAATTAACTAATTAATAATCAATTAATTAAACTTATCTATCTAATATAAATCTCAAGATACAACATATCTGTGATTTATATCACCTCCTTAGGAAATTTATATTGATATACTGACACCTGACTTATCGATACCAGAATTTTTTATTAGATAAGTCATTGATAAATTTAAATGGGGGAGTTTAATCATGACCAAAAGAAAGAGCTTGACAAACATTATTGCTATATTATCAGCATTGGGTATAGCAATATTCGCAACTGGAATTGCTCTTGGTGAAACGGGGAGAGCCGCAGTGCCGGATCAATTGAACATTGCACCACCTCAATATCCGAACGTTTATAACAATTATCTTCAGCCAGTAGCAACGGCCATCGACTACTATAATGGTATGTTGTATCTGATCAACTATGACAATGATAAGCTGATCATCATCAACCCAACCAGTTTAAATGGATGGCCAGGTAATGTTCCTTTGCAACATACGCTGGTATTGCCAGAGGGTAACAAATTCTACGTAACCTCTGACAATACGAAAGAGCATCCTTCTTATATCATTGCTTTAAGAGTTAATAGCATTGATTGGGATAATAAAAGCGCTGTCATAACGGTTGAGTCAGTAATGGCCGCGGATACTCCGGACAATCCAAGTGAATTGCCGCATGTTGAAGCGATCAATAACAGACAACCGATTCCAAATTGGTTAGTAGGTCGTGGTACGCAAATTCACGGTCCAACAATACTGCCTTACTCTGACTACATATACTTTACCGAATTTACTTCGGATAGAGTGCGTGTGGTTAACCACAAAACCAATGAGTTAGTAAGTGGTGTAGATCCTATTGTGATACCGGGATATACCGAGCAAACGCATGGGGTAAATTTTAATCGCTCTGGAAGTGTAGGCTTGGGAACTGGGTATTTTTTCGATAACAACATCATTGATATCTACAAGCCAAATCGCGAAACAGGAGAATTACGTGCTGTTGGTCAAATTATGTTAGGAGATGAAAAACAATATGCTGCATTAACGCACTTCACCTATTGGATCGATGAACGCTATGCTGTCACTGCTACAATGCAATTTGATAAAACTTCTCTGACCCCTTCTAATACACGAAAAATTATTCCACCAAGTGTTTGGTTGTTGGATACACAGGAAGCCACAGCGAAGAAAATTGTTTCCCAAGCAAAAAACGTTAATGGACATGGCGTTTTTCGTTCACCCTCTGACATATCTATTGTCAATGGAAAGCTATATATCGCGGAAGAAGACTCATTGGACAATACGTTTGCTGAGGATGGATATGTTTCGGTATTTGATTTATCCGATCGCAATCATCCAAGATTTATCAAACGTCTAGGACCCAATCAAGGCTTTCCTCCTGGATATGCAGTAGCTCATACCATTGCTCCGACAGCAGACAATCGCTTCTTGTTGGTAGCCAGTTGGGTATCCGGTTATGTCGTAAAAATCGATACAGCGACAGATACTGTCGTCAAAGTTTGGGGCCCGGAAGATGGCTTGGTTAAACCACATGGTATCTATGCGTCCGGCGGTTTGCGTTAAACTCACGTTGTATTAGCTCGATCCGGCTTGTGCAAAATTCCCATGAGCCGGGTCTCCTGAACTCCAGAATTAGCAAACCACAAAAGGATTGCCAAATGAAAACCTCGATTCAAAAGCAAAAGATCCTGTTGCTACTGATAATGACCGCTTGGGGATTATTGATACAACTTGATGTTCAATCAGCTACTGTTATCCTAACCCGCCCAATAGCCTTGCAAGATAACGTGATCTCCTTGTTAAATAAAGCGCACGGAGCGGAAAAGCAACAATGGAAACTTGTCGTATTTGGGTTTGTTCATTGCAAAGATGTTTGTCCCTTATCGCTAGCCAATTTAGCTTTAATCGTAAAAGCTGCGGCACAAGAGAAAATCAACTTAGACGGTATTTTTGTAACAATCGATCCGGATAGAGACACGGCAAGCGTTTTATCTCAATATACAGAGAGCTTTGGTCCCAATGTAGGATACCTAAGATTGGAAGGAGAGAAATTAGATTCTTTCAAAGCCACTTTTGGTGTCGAAACCATTTTTTATACCAAGAACGAAGGGAATCTCAATCATTATCAGGTTGATCATAGTACCTCAGCATTTTTGATAGACCCGGAAGGAAAAATAAGAGTAATGTTTGATGCACTTAAAGATGCCAATAATATTACTCGCTTATTTGTTGATAAACGAACATTATTCTCAAAATGAAATCTCTCTTGATCATAGCAATATTATTACTCGCAGCAACAAATATTAACGCAATGGAAATTAACCGAGATCCTCGCACAATCATTTCTTTTCGGGATAATTCAATATCGCCAGAGCTTGATATACTGAGGGTTACAACCGATATTTCCAATGATGAGCAGTTGTTATTCCGGATAAGAAATAGAGGGGAGTCAACCGAAGGCAATGAAAATAATTACTTTATCTTAAGTATGTTACATAACAAGCATTATTTTTTAGTTGTACCGCTTAATACACAACAAGAAAGTATCGTGTCAATTTATGAAACATCCTTAGAGAACCCCGATCTATCCTTATCGCAAGATTACTCATCGACTCAAGAAAAAGATTTAACAGTAGCGATGAGCCGAATTACAAACGGAGTCGTATTTTCTGTTCCCATCGCTTGGATTGATTTTAGCAAAAATATTGGCTTTGACGCTTATACTGCTAAGCTAATAAAGCAAGACAATAAAATGCAAGTTACGCATATTCATGATCAAGCTATTAAAAGTAAGACACAAGAGAAAATGTTCCCAGCAATAACGCTTTTTAACAAACTTTGCGCACCAAAACGGCTAGCAGAGAAATAAAATACCCCACCAACTGCGGAGTATTAATTGAGGTATGCTACTAAAAATGAAGTTCATTGAATTCAAGTAGTTTTGCATAGTATCGCCACGTATAGGTTATGCTAGCGCATAGGCAACCTTTCCTGCTTGCAGGAAAGGCTATTGAAGATTTCTATATATTTAGTAATTAGCCATGCTTTGATCAGTACGCTGTCAAAGAGACAGGATAAGTAGCTGCGTAAATCAAGACAATACCAAGGCCATACAATTAATTATATGATCGTCAACACGACGAAATGACACTCGATGAAGTTAATTAAAGTATTGTATTGAGAAAATTCCGTAGAATTCTATAATTGATCGAATTAGACTAGGTTTAATTGCATTACAAAAGAAGTTTAAACGTTTTTTGATATTGATAGATTGGATGACGACTAAAAGCATGATTCCTGTCTCATCTAATAGTTTTCCTTAGATTAAAACCAAGGTTTCCCCAATTTATCTCTGGCATTGGAGTGATTACTATAGAACCATGTTAAGAATTTTAATTTGGAGGCAACAATCATGAAAACGCAAAAACCTGTTACCGTCATCGCATTAATAGCTGCTTTATTTTTTGTTGCTTTGCCTTTCGGTTCTGCAAGCGCGGAGCAATCAGTTACCACAAGCAATCATACGCAACTTGCTAAACATCATGAAGCTTTGTTGAAAGAAGCCGAAGCGAAGCTTGAAGAGCACAGAGTGGCTTTAGAAGACTATCAATCGAATTTCCAATATTATGGTAGAAGAGGCCAAGAATTCCAATCTCACGAAACTGCTAATATTCGTGAATACGAAAAAGAAGTAGCTGAGCACAGGGCTCAAGCAGAATTGCATTACAAATTAGCTGCTGAAGAAAATAAATCAACGACATTTGCCAGTAATGGTAACGCATCACAAGCTAATTAATAGAGAACTACCGCTTTAAATAAAAAAGCCGCTTACAAGCGGCTTTTTATTATCTAGTTACATAATATCAAAATAGAAAATACACCTTCGATATTATACGGTAACTACCCCCATCTATCACCAAGCCGAAAATTGCACTTGTTATAAACGGCTTCTTCAAGCAAAATCTTCTCTAGCCTCGACCAAACTTCATCATTGATCGAATATTACCATCCAATGTTAATAGACCGTAGAATCTTGGTACTTATACAACAAAAAAACGATTCTTCAATAAATAAAAAGATTAGTCAATATGAGTAAAACTGTCTCAGAAATTATCGTCGATGTTCTCATTCAGTCTGGAGCAAAGCGATGCTATGGTATTGTTGGGGATACAATCAATCACTTCACTGATGTGATCAGTAGAACCAGTCTTGAGTGGGTGCATGTTCGTCATGAGGAGGTTGGTGCATTTGCAGCGGGTGGCGAAGCCTACATGACCGGAGAACTAACAGTCTGCGCAGGCACCTGTGGTCCAGGTAGCCTGCACTTCATTAATGGCATTTATGAAAGCCATCGCAATGGCGCACCAGTTCTTCTCGTTGCATCCCAGGTTGATCGTATTCAAGAAGGGCTAAACTACCCACAGGAAGTCGATCAAGTCAAAATATACGAGCAGTGCTCGGTGTTTTGTGAAAGTATTCGCCACCCTGATCAAGCGCGACGGATTACCGTAATGGCAGCGCAAGCTGCACTCATGAAACGCGGCGTAGCCGTAATTGTGGTCAACGGTGATATGTTCAATGAAATCTCCGATGACGATATCCCTTGGGCTGTACATCGTTCTACCCCAGTCATTTATCCAGACGAAAATCACCTAGAAAAAATGGCAGAAATGATCAATGCCGCCCAAGGAGTCACAATTTATGCTGGGATTGGCGCGCGAAACGCTAGAAAAGAATTGATGATGCTGGCTGAAAAAATCAAAGCACCTATCGCTCACACATCTAGATCTAAAGAATTTATCGAACCCGACAACCCATATAACGTTGGAATGACAGGTATTCTCGGCAATAAAGCCGGACTTCACGTTTTCCAGAACTGCGATCTGCTACTGTGCATGGGCAGCGATTTTGCCTATACGCAGTTTTATCCAGAAGACGCTCGAATTATTCAGATTGACACTGAACCATTGCACATTGGTCGCCGCACACCTGTAGACTTAGGACTGGTTGGTGATGTAGCTGCAACCGTGAAAGCTATTTTACCCAAGATTCTAGATAAAAATGATGACGGTTTCTTAATATCCGCTCGCAAGCAGTGGCAAAAAGATATAGAAGCTTATAGCCATCACGCCGAATCCGGCGAGGATCTTATTCATCCGCAAACGGTCACACACATGCTGGACGAATTGGCTTCAAAAGATGCTATTTTCACTTCCGATGGCGGTTCACCAATAGTTTGGTTGTTACGTCACTTAACGGCTAACGGGCAACGGCGCTTCCTGACAAGCTTATCGCACGGCACGATGGCAAATGCCTATCCACAAGCGCTCGGTATCGCGTTGGCATATCCTCATCGTCAAGTCATCGCAATGTGCGGAGATGGAGGCATGACCATGCTGATGGGGGATTTATTAACACTTGCGCAAGAAAATATCCCGGTAAAGTTGTTGGTGTACAACAACCATTCTTTAGGATTTGTTGAAATGGAACAACGTGTCGAGGGACTGTTGGATAATTTTACTGGTTTGAAAAACCCAAATTTCGGAGAACTAGCAAAAGTCTGTGGATTAGAAGGCTGGCAGGTCAAACGAACCAGTGACCTAGAACCCGCTATGAGAGAATGGCTTGCCTCTGATAAACCTGGCATCCTGGATGTTCATGTCAATCGAATGGAGCTTGTTATGCCACCGGAAATTAAAGTATCCCAAGTTGCATCGACGGCTCTCTTTGGTGTTAAGGCCGTACTAAACGGGCGCACGGACGAAGTAATCGCTCTGATTCGTGATAATTTTGTACGATAAAAGAAAAATCTTTTATAAATCGTCCTTCTTTTCTGGTCAATTTTTTATAATAATTTGTTCAAGCATCCCGTTCAAAGGAGGAAGTTTCAACGATCTCTAATCTCTACGAGCGTGGCGTTTAATCTTTTTAATTTGCTCCACGCATAAAATCCATTAAAAATGCATAAAACATATTGGCTTGATCGTTGGGAACGTAAGGAAATTGATTTTCATCAAACCGATATTAATCCCTATCTACAAAAATACTGGCATCGTCTCGCCATACCATCTGGCAGTGAAGTATTTGTACCGATGTGTGGCAAAAGCCACGATATGCTTTGGATTTATCAACAAGAACAGGCAGTTTTAGGTGTTGAATTGAGCGATTCAGCCGCATTATCTTTTTTCCAAGAAAATAATCTACCCCTCACGCGTACGGAATTTGCTCCATTCATTCAGCTAGAATACGATCATTTACAGATCTTATGTGGCGATTTCTTCGATCTAACAAAAGAGCATGTACAGCATGTGCAAGCTGTTTATGACCGCGCCGCGATGATTGCACTTCCACCTGAAATGCGTAAGCGGTATGTCAATCATTTATTGGCTATTTTACCGAAAAACTCCCCTATTCTCCTGATCGCACTTGACTACCCGGATTTGGAAATGTCAGGGCCACCTTTTGCTGTAACATCGCAAGAAGTCTTAACAAGCTACTGCTCCTATGCCAATATCGAGCTGTTGGCACAACACGATGTTTTACTGCAGAACCCACGCTTTCAAGAGAGAGGCTTGAGTCGATTATGTGAGAATATTTATTTGATATCCAATTAAAATCATTAATAGAGACCTTACATGGGCGCCCACAATTTGCAAGGGATTCGATTGTTGATGATGAATTGGTTTAGATTGCAGCCATACATTCGGATTATAGTTGGAGAAGGTTCTCCTATCCCTGATGGAATTCGCTAAATAGCCCCTGATCATTGCAGCGCACTCGAAGTGCCAGGTCTCGTTAAGGTTAAGCTATTTACGGTCTTACCAGATTCGCCATCATGTCATGATTGCCCTAGCAATCTGTGAAAAATTGTCCCTATTTAAAATACCAGTCTGTTTTATCGATTGTTAATCAAATTAATTCCAATACCAGTTACACTGGTACGCAGTTGGCCTTAAAGGAAGTGCCTTTGGTCAGGAGTGCCCAAATAATACGCGCATTTTTGTTGGCCAAAGCGACTGCCACTACATTTTTATTGCGCCTGGTCAATATTTTTCCAAGCCAGTTGTCAGATATTTCCTTGTTATCGGCATACCGGATTACGGCGCGTGCACCATGAATTAACAAGGTACGCAAATAACTATCACCCCGTTTGCTGATACCGAGCAAGACTTGCTTACCTCCGCTTGAGTGTTGTCTGGGAACCAGACCTAGCCAAGCCGCTAATTGCCTGCCGTTCTTGAATTCTCGTGCGTTACCTCAGGTGGCTACGATGGCGCTTGCGGTAATGGGGCCAAGACCAGGGATTTTTGCCAGCTTCCGGCTGGCTTCGTTATCTTGGTGCCAGCGCTGAATTTGTATTTCCAGTTCATTGACTTGCCTATCTAGTTCTTTCAGGTGATCAGTCAAGCGTGCTAGTAATTGTCGCATGGTCTGTGTCAGCCCGTTTTCACCATCTTCTAGTATGTCCGGTATTTTCTGAGTGATCGTGCAAATTCTATGAGATAAAACAATGCCAAATTCAGCAAGTAAACCACGTATTTGATTTCCCTGCGCCGTCCGGGCTTTCACAAAACCTTGCCTTGCTCTATGTACCGACAGAATCGATTGTCGCTCAACGGTCTTTTTGGTGACAAAACGCATCGTCGGCCGGCCTACTGCTTCGCAGATGGCTTGCGCATCTGCTACATCATTTTTATTCGTTTTGACATATGGCTTGACAAATTGTGGTGCCATAAGCTTCACCGTGTGACCGTAGAATTCCAATTTCCTAGCCCAATGGTGTGCGCTGCCGCAAGCTTCCATGCCGATCAAACAGGGTTCAAGGTTAGCAAAGAATTTCGCCATCTCACTTCGGCGCAACTGCTTGCGTAACACAGCTCTGCCTTGCGCATCCACACCGTGAATTTGAAATACTTCTTTTGCCAAATCAATGCCTATCGTTGTAATCTTCATGTCGGACGCTCCTCTCTTGTTTAGTGGGCTTTATTGCACCATTACTTTGGCACTTCGATGCCGTTTAGGGTAGTGGGCGTCCATTCCATTATTGCAAAACCCCATTTCTTAAAATCTTATATCAATAAAAACAATAATCTGGAAATGTGTCAAAGGACTTTTGCAATGATATCAATATGTTGAAATATTCGCTGCTGCCTAATGCGCAGGATGTTTGGGCGGAAATATACAATTATTATCCATCAATAATTTTTCAAATGCCTTTGCCTTAATAGGCTGCGAATATAAAAAACCTTGCCCGTAATCACACCCGAGACGCATCAATAACTCCTGTTGCGCTTTTGTCTCAACTCCCTCTGCAATAGTTTTAATTTTAAGCTTGTGCGCCATCACAATAATCGCCTCGACCAAAGTGCGATCAGTTTCATTTTCCATCAATTGATTAATAAAAATCCGATCTATCTTTAAATAATCAATATCAAACTTCTTGAGATAGGATAATGACGAGAAACCCGTACCGAAATCATCGATCGATACCTCAATACCATTATTGTGGAACTCGAGTAGATGCTCTTGAACAACCGATGAGTCCTTTAATAAAAGGCTTTCGGTGATTTCAACATTAATACTGTTACCGGGTAATCCGAGCCGCTCTAGCTCCTTTAACCAGCTAAACTTATTCATAAACTTGAATTGTAGCGGTGACATATTGACGCTGATCTGTACATTACAACCCCACCGCTCAGAGCACTGCTGAATCAGCGCGATGGCATGCTTAAATACCGCATCACCCACTTCTAAGATCAAACCACTCTCTTCTGCCAGAGGAATAAAAACACTCGGACTAACTAACCCTCGGCGCTGATGATTCCAACGCACCAACGCTTCTCCTTTCACAAAACAACCACTTGATAGATCGATGATAGGTTGATAATACACTTGCAGTTCATTTTTCTCGATAGCTTGACGCAGGTCGCGAATTAATATCATTTTCTCATGCGCTTCGCGTTGCATGGATGGAGTAAAACACGAAAAACGATTACGCCCTTCATGTTTTGCGGCATACATTGCTTGATCGGCGTGCTTCATTAGAGTTTTCATCTGCATGCCATCATCTGGATAGAACACGATCCCGATACTGGTCGAAATATAATAATCCGTTTGGTTACGATCAAAATTAAAAGGCTCGTTCAAGCTCTGAATAATACTCTGCGCAATTAGTCTGATTTGCGTGCGATTAGCGATCATTGATAAAATTACGGCAAACTCATCCCCTCCCAAACGGGCTACGGTATCCTGCTCCGTGATACAATTCTTGATACGGATAGCAACCTGCTTTAATAATTCGTCGCCTTTATCATGACCCAAAGTATCATTGATATCTTTAAAATGATCTAAATCTAAAAATAATAATGCTAGCAACGAACCATTCTTGCGAGATTCTTGAATTTTCATCTCAAGCCGGTCTTTAAATAAATTACGATTTGGTAATCCCGTCAGTGAATCGTAATTCGCCTGGAACAAAAGTAACTCATCTTTCTTTTTCTTTTCGGTGATATCGGTAAATTGCGATACATAATAATGAATGCAATTATCTTTGTGGCGAATCACGCTAATGCTGACCCACTTTGCATGTAGCGTACCATCTTTATGTTTATCCCAGATTTCACCTTGCCAATGATCATCGTTAAAAAGTGTTCGGCGTATTTCTTGATAAAAATCGGCATCATGACACCCAGAACGCAAAAATTCCGGACTTTTACCTTGAACATCCGTTAAGGTATACCCCGTCATTCGTGTAAAAGCTGGGTTTATTTGTATAATCAAATCATTTTCATCGGCCACCATAATCGCTTCGCTACTCGATTGGTAAATGGTTGCGGCCAAGCGCATCGAATCGTAGGTATGCTTTTCTTTAGTGATATCCTGATAAGTTCCCAGCACACCAATAATTTCATTGCGGTGATTTCGCAGCGGTACTTTCGATGTCCTTTGCCACAGAATCCTTCCATCGGGCGAATTACGGGGCTCCTCGTAAGCCAGCTTTGAGAGACCTGTATCAATTACATGGCGGTCATCATTACGATAAATATCCGCATGTTTCTTGCCATGCAAATCATAGTCGTTTTTACCAATAATTTGCTGCATCGATTCCGCCCCATTATCCTTAGCAAAAGCTGAGTTACAGCCGATATAATTTAATTCATTATCTTTCCAGAAAATTCGAACGGGAGCCGTATCGATAATTGTTTCCAGAAGATTGCGAGACTCGACTAACGCTATCTCCTTCATCTTCCTATCGGTAATGTCCGCAATAGTACCTACATAACCCAACACATTTCCTCGACAATCACGTTCTGTTTGCGCGCGCCCAACAATCCATTTAATTTTTTGCTGCTGAGTTTGGAATCGATATTCCGAAACGAATTGCCTTTGTTGCTGTACGGTATTACGCCATTCGTATAGAACGCGCACTCTGTCGTCGGAATGAACGCAGTTAATCCACGCGGACCCCAACACCATTTCATCGCACACATCGGCAATTTCACACCATCGTTCATTCACGTAAACATATTCCCCTGCAGCATCGGTTCTAAAGATACCGATGGGCGCTAGCTCTGCTACGCTACGAAAAAGCTGCTCATTGTCGCGCAAAGTTTTTTCAATATTTTTTTGTTGGGTAATATCAATAATAATGCCACGCCAACAGGTCGCCTTATTTTTATTGCGCTGCGGAATAGAATAGCTCCATATCCATTTCTCACCGCTTGATGTTTCAATAGGATATTCATAAACCCACGGTACTAAATTCTCTAAAGAATTTTGCAAAGAAGCTTCTAAAGCTGGAATAAATTCGAGAGGGACCTTATCGAAAATAATTTTCACATTGGCCATACATTCAGCTGCAGTATAACCAATCAAGTCAACAACACTTTCACTAATAAAAGGTAAAGATCGATATTTTTCTTCATCAACGCAAAACTCAAAAGCAACACCGGGAACGCTTTTGATAAAATCATCAAAGCGCTTATCACGTATTCTGAAACTAGTGGAATCTTGATTGAGTAAATGACCTAAATCTGGTTTCATCGTTAAGCATTCATCCCTTTATTTAATGATTAAAAGCTTATACCGAACACATCGATTACAATACTATGTAGCAAATAGTTGAGATTAACACATCATATATATTTAATTAACAACCACATAAAAAAATCATAACCACCTTCTAACAGAGTGCATAGTGAAAATTACAGGTTTAGCTGGAGCAGTTGTTTTAAGTTTAAGCCGAGCGAACTTTATTCCTTTTCATACATCTTTGTCACATTGCGGTAAAATCCACACTTTCATGATAATTTAGAAGCTGGTAGTAAACTTCTAAGTATGTTTTTTTTATTCACAGGTTACTACTGTATGTTTATTAGTACGCTTGATCTTTTCAAAATTGGTATTGGCCCATCCAGTTCACATACTATGGGTCCGATGGTAGCAGCTAAGAACTTCCGTGATCTTCTGGAAAATTTTATTTCCAACAATACCGTTTCCGATTTTCTTCATGTCCGTTGCACGTTGCGAGGATCGCTTGCTTTTACTGGTAAGGGTCACGCCACCGACCGAGCTGTTACCTTAGGTATGTATCGACATACTCCGCAGGCTCTGGCAAAAATAGATGTCAACACACTTTTCCAAGAACTCTGGCAACAGAATTCTTTTTATACCGATAACGATAGATTAATTCACTTTAAGCCTATCGAAGACATCGTTTTTGATCGTAGTGACCCGCTTCCTGAGCACCCTAACGGTATGATCTTTCAGTTGCTCGATGGCACAGGTAAAACGCTACTTAGCGAAACCTATTTCTCAATTGGTGGAGGCTTTATTTCAACCATTGCTGAAATTGGACAAATCGTCGCACCTCTCAAAATTGAACCAGTACAGTCGTGCGGTTTCCCTTTTGAGAGCGCCAATCAAATGATGAAAATGTCACTCGATAGTAAGTATTCGGTGAGCTCTATGAAACGTAGCAATGAGCAAGAGCGGATGAGTGAAATAGAACTGAATCAAGGTCTCGATGCGATCTGGGATGCCATGCGCACTTGTCTAGAAAAAGGACTGATCACGGAAGGAAGGTTACCGGGTGGGCTCAATATCAAGCGTCGTGCAGTTGCTTTATATCAGCAACTACAAAACCAACCAGACAAAGCCAATATGAACGATTGGCTTTGTGCTTACGCAATGGCTGTAAATGAAGAAAACGCTGCAGGCCATATGGTTGTTACTGCTCCAACCAACGGAGCAGCCGGCGTTATACCAGCAGTCATTTATTATTTAGTTAAACACGAAGGTATTACTCTCGAACAAGTGCGTGATTTTTTGCTAGTTGCAGGTGCAATTGGCGGATTAATCAAACACAATAGCTCAATTTCAGGAGCAGAAGTGGGTTGCCAGGGCGAGGTAGGCTCTGCTTCGGCGATGGCGGCGGCTGGCATATGTGCTGTTAAAGGTGGATCCACGGAGCAAATCGAGAATGCTGCTGAAATCGCGTTAGAGCATCATTTGGGAATGACTTGCGATCCAGTCGGTAGCCTTGTTCAAGTACCTTGTATTGAGCGCAACGGTTTTGGCGCAATCAAAGCTTATACCGCTGCGTCGCTTGCCATACGTGGAGATGGTCAACACTTCATGTCACTCGATAATTGCATTGCAGCAATGAAACAAACCGGATTGGAAATGTCAGTAAAGTATAAAGAAACTTCATTAGGAGGCTTAGCCGTCAGTATCACGGAATGCTAAGACGTTCTTCCGGAAATTTAAGACATATCCAATCAGACTGAAAACTATATGTATTCTTGTATGGTGGATACTCGCTTATTTTTTGATTTCTGTAGATGTCACAAAAATTAAAGTAGTGAATGTGCGATTCAGCGTTTTGCTGGTAAAGTTGCTCATCGTCATGTTTTTCACATAACGAATATGATCGCCTTTCTTGACCTGCGTAGTAGGTGCGGCGATCCAGAAACGCCCCCCTGCATTTTCCAGCTCCATATAGGTATAACCAGTTGTATCAATCACATCAACCACCACACCTTCATTTTTCGCCGAACTGTCATTGGATAATTGTATATTTTGCGCGTCTTGCGGCTCATGATGCAACGCCATGACATTAAATGAATAAAACATCAACAAGGTAATTAATGATAAAAAAGAAATCTTCATAAGCACTACTCCGAAAGTTACAAATAGATAATATCTGCGTATCATACACTGTGGCGTTATTTAGCATCAATCCTATTATCTGCAGCAATATTGTCTTGCCTTACTTTTTCAAACATACAAATCGCAGCTGCTGCAGCCACATTTAATGATTCTGTTTTACCAGGCATTGGAATCCTAATAACCTCATCAGCTTGTTGCATCAACTCGGAAGATATCCCGCTACCCTCATTACCAAACACGAAAGCTACTGGGCCTCGTAATGAAATATCAAACAGGTCTTTTGTTGCAGTAAGCGAAGTAGCAACCACCTGACCCGGGAAGCCTTGGGCAATTTTAACTAAATTACTATTTTCATAGATATCTAAAAAGAATTGTCCCCCCATACCTGCACGTAATGTTTTGGGCGACCAAGCATCACTACAGTTATTCGATAAATAAGCGTTATTGGCATTAGCTGAAGCAGCAGAACGTAAAATAGAACCAAGGTTGCCAGGATCTTGAATATTTTCTAGCAACAGGGAAAAATCTTCCACAACATTATTGTCAACTTTCTCTACCACCGGTTTAGCAATGATTGCTAATATACCCGTGGGCGCTTTAACCGGAGAAACTATCCGCATTAGCGCATCACTTACAACCACAATCTTTGGCAAAGCAACGCCCAAAAGCTCATGTAAGCTTTTTGAATTGTCGCAATGTCGAAGATAGGATTCGCTGGCAATGACTTGCTCAGGAAAGCCCCAAGCGGCTCGATATGTTTGTATCAAATGCAAGCCATCAAGCAATGTCAAGTTTGTTTCTTTGCGATAATGCGTGGATTCTTCTAGTTTGATTAAACGTTTAATCAATGGATGCTGACGAGAAGTGATCATCGCAACCGATCAATATTAAAATCAGCTATGCCACTAATCTTTAAAGCGATATTCTGCTGATCGTGCGTGAGCTTGTAAACCTTCACCATGAGCCAATACCGAGGCAATCCTACCTAATTTGGCAGTATCTTGTGGTCCTACTTGTATCAAGCTACTCCGCTTCTGAAAATCATACACGCCAAGTGGTGAGGAAAAGCGGGCAGTACGAGAAGTCGGCAGTACGTGATTGGGTCCCGCGCAATAGTCGCCAAATGCTTCGCAGGTATTTTTACCAATAAAAATAGCGCCTGCATGATAGATTTTATCAAGCCATTTTTCTGGTTGATCAATCGATAACTCTAGATGCTCAGGTGCAATTTTATTGGATATTTCACATGCTTCATCCAAGCTTCGCACTTGAATTAGGGCGCCTCGATTTTTCAATGATGTACGAATAATCTCCTGCCGAGGCATTTCCGGTAGCAACCGCTCGATACTCTGCATAACTTGCTTTAAAAATACTTGATCGGGGCATAGCAAAATCGACTGTGCCATTTCATCATGCTCAGCTTGAGAAAATAAGTCCATCACGATCCAATCAGGATCGGTTTTACCGTCACATATTACTAAGATCTCGGAAGGACCCGCTACCATATCGATCCCGACAATACCAAAAACGCGCCGCTTAGCAGCGGCCACATAAGCATTGCCTGGACCGACAATTTTATCGACTTGTGGTATGGTTTCCGTACCATACGCTAACGCACCAACCGCTTGCGCACCACCAATGGTAAATACACGATCCACCTGACTAATTGCTGCGGCTGCCAAAACCATATCATTTCTTTCCCGATCTGGTGTAGGCACTACCATAATAAGTTCTTTGACCCCGGCAACTTTAGCTGGAATGGCATTCATCAAAACCGAGGAAGGATAAGAGGCCTTGCCCCCAGGAACATATAAGCCAACTCGATCGAGGGGCGTCACCTTCTGACCTAATAGACTATTCCCATCCTGATACTGCCATGAAGCTAACAGTTGCTTTTCATGATAGCCGCGAATCCGGTCGGCTGCTTGCTGTAAAGCTGTACGTTGCTCAATCGGCAAAATCGCTAAAGCATGTTGCAAATCAGCATGTGTTAATTCCAAGTCTTGTGCAGCATTAATCGAAAGTCGATCAAAACGATTGGTGTATTCTATGACCGCACTATTTTTTAATTCACGGACATCGGCAAGAATCTTGGCAACGGCAACATCGATTGCATCATCCTGCGCGTTTTCAAAAGCCAGCAGCTTGTCAAGATTTTGCTGAAAATCAGTATCGGTTGAATTGAGTTGTGTTATCTGCACCATCAGTAAATAATGAACATCTCTATATTATTTTTTAACCGTTTCATTAAATGCATCCAAAATAGGTTGAATCGCTTGAGCTTTTAATTTTAACGCCGCTTGATTAATAATCAATCTCGCCGAAATGGGTACGATCTCTTCCACTGCTTTTAAGTGGTTAGCTTTCAAAGTATTCCCGCTGGATACCAAATCAACAATTGCATCAGCTAGTCCGACTAAAGGCGCCAGCTCCATCGATCCATATAATTTGATCAAATCGACATGAACACCTTTATTAGCAAAGTGTTCTCGCGCAGTTTGGACATATTTCGTAGCTACGCGCAGTCGTGCACCTTGTCGTACTGCAGACTCATAATCAAATCCATCTGGTACGGCTACCATTAGACGGCAGCGTGCAATATTCAAATCCAACGGCTGATAAAGCCCTGCCCCGCCATGTTCCAATAGCACATCCTTACCCGCGACACCGAGATCGGCCGCACCATATTGCACATAAGTCGGCACATCCGTAGCTCGCACAATGATCAATCGAACATTGGAACGATTGGTGGACAAAATCAGTTTGCGCGATGATTCTGGGTCGTCGCTAGCAATGATTCCGGCCGACTTAAGTAGCGGCGTAGTATCCTCGAAAATCCGCCCTTTTGATAAGGCGATGGTGATATCCGTCATAAAACTAGAATCTTACTCGAGATTGGCTGCAGCAAAATCCCAGTTAACCAACTTATCCAGTATCATGTTCACATAATCTGCACGACGATTCTGATAATCAAGATAATAGGCATGTTCCCATACATCAATGGTCAATAACGGACGAAGGTTTTTGGTGATTGGCGATTCAGCGTTACCGGTCTTAGCAACAGTAATTTTTCCGCCATCAACCACTAGCCAAGCCCAGCCGCTACCAAATTGCGTAACAGCAGCTTGTGCAAATTCCTTCTTGCAATTCTCTATACTGCCAAATGAAGCTTCAATTTTTTGTTTTAATGTACCAGTCGGTTCACCACCGCCGTTAGGCTTCAAGCTATGCCAATAAAACATATGATTCCAGACCTGTGCAGCATTATTAAAAATTGCTGCCTTATCAGCCTGTCCAGCAGAAGCTTTGATAATCTCTTCGAGAGATTTACCTGCCAAATCGCTATTTGCAACCAAATTATTCAAGTTATCGACATATGTTTTATGGTGCTTGCCATAGTGAAAACTCAAAGTATTCGCAGATACTACAGGCTCAAGCGCATTATTAGCATAGGGTAATGGTGCCAAAATGTATTGTGAGCCGGATTGCGCAGCCTTAGAAAAATTACCAAGATTGTAATTAGACATTATTTTCTCCTTATAAAAAAGCCGATTCTGATTCTTCAAATATCATTCATTGTAAACACAGTATTCCATTAAGTTAGTCAAGCAAGAAGAAAAAACTTAAGCAGAATTAGTTTATTCTTGTGAACTTGTTTCTGTAGTGAACGTAATTTTACTATGCCCAGCTAAGCGAGCGGCTTCCATGACTGTAATGACGGATTGGTGTGCTGCTTTTGCATCAGCATTTATGATGATGAATGGATCGGTCATATTTTGCGTAGCAATTTGCAATGCATCGCGCAAACTTTCGATACTAATAAATTTAACGGGGATTAAATTGATAGTATATTCTCCTGTAGCACTTACGGTGATATCAATCGTATTTGGTTTTTCAACATTCTCATTGACTTCTTCCGTTCCCGCTTGTGGCAAATTGATTTCTAATTGCGCAAATTTTGAATAAGTCGTCGTTACTACGAGAAAAATCAAAATCACCAGCAAAACATCAATCATAGGTACTAAATTGATTTCTGGTTCATCATTTTGTTTACCGCGCTGAAAATTCATAAAACTATCTATAATGTTGTTAAAATGAAGAAAAATCAGTTTGAATTGTTGTAAGTTTAGTGATTGAAAGAAATCAACTGCAATCCATCTAGTATAATACCAATTATGCTTCTGGTTAAAGTGAATCCAATAAAATTACCGGGCAACAAGCATTAATAAACAACTGACAAATATTTGGCTGTATTTTTAATAAGGAAAATAATGGCCCACAAAAACCTATCATTAATTTCTTCCACGGATGAAAAACGTGTGATTCAACCATCAGTCAGTGTGGTGATGGGCAGTAAAAGTGATTGGCCAGTCATGCAACATGCTGTTGATATTCTGAAAGAATTTCGTATCGATTACGAAGTAAAAGTTGTTTCAGCACACCGCACACCTAATTTAATGTTCGAATTTTCCGAACAGGCAAGAACACGTGGCATTCAATGCATTATCGCCGGTGCAGGAGGAGCAGCACATCTGCCTGGCATGATTGCAGCGAAAACCACACTCCCTGTGTTAGGTGTTCCAGTTAATTCAAAATATCTACAAGGTGTTGATTCATTACTTTCCATCGTACAAATGCCAAAAGGGGTTCCTGTTGCCACGTTTGCTATTGGTGAAGCCGGCGCAACTAACGCTGGATTATTTGCTGTTGCACTACTAGCGAATAACAATAGCGAAATGAACGCACGGCTCAATCAATACCGACAAAAACAAGCCGAATCAGTACTGACGGTCGATTTGAAATAATGCGCAACAAAATAATGCCTGGAGCCATGCTCGGCGTACTAGGTGGCGGCCAACTAGGTAGTATGTTTGTAACAGCTGCGCAGAAAATGGGTTATTTTGTAACAGTATTGGATCCATCTCCGGACAGTCCGGCTGGACGCATTGCAGACGATTTTATTTGTGCAAACTATACCGATCAATCGGCATTAAAAAAAATTAGTAACCAATGTGCTGCGGTAACCACAGAATTTGAAAACATTTCTGCCGATGTATTAGAAGCACTATCTGCTCATTGCCAAGTTAGTCCTGATGCGGCAAGTGTTCGTACAGTGCAAAACCGAATTACTGAAAAACAGTTTCTGGCAACAAATGGTTTTACAATCGCACCCTATTGTGTCATTCGACACGCTGAAGATTTGTTAACACAAGGCGTGGATAATTACTTACCAGGCATACTCAAAGTCAGTCAGTTTGGCTATGATGGCAAGGGGCAGAAACGCGTTGAAAATGCAGCTGATCTTAAGTTGGCTTTCGAAGCACTGAATCATTCTGTTTGTGTTCTAGAGAAACTCATACCGTTGAATTTAGAGGTTTCTGTTGTGGTTGCTCGAAGCGCCACTGGACAAATAGAAATTTACCCAGTCTCAGAAAATCAACATGTTAATGGTATTCTTGACATTAGCATCGTTCCAGCGCGCATTACAACATCCCTGGCTAATCGTGCGCAAATGGTAGCTTGCCAGATTGCTGAGAAACTTGATTATTGTGGTGTTTTGTGTGTGGAATTTTTTGTGTCCGCCACAGTCAATGGTGAGTTACTTGTTAATGAAATTGCTCCACGCCCGCATAACAGCGGGCATTATTCCCTGGATGCTTGCATCACTTCGCAATTTGAACAGCAAGTTCGAACATTATGCCGCCTCTCACTTGGCGAAACCACGCAACATACGCCTGCCATTATGGTCAATATGCTGGGAGATTTGTGGCATAACGGTGAACCGAATTGGAATCATGTATTGCAACACTCTTCGACAAAATTGCATTTGTATAGAAAAACTGAGGCTCGACCGGGCCGAAAAATGGGACATTTCATAACCCTAAATAACTCTTTAGAAACCGCATTACAGCAGGCCATTGCCATCAAAAACAGTCTTAACTTAAACTAATAAAACACATCACATGATAACTACCGACGCTTTATTTGAAAGCACAATTCAAAGCCTGCCGCTGGTGCATCGCGGTAAAGTGAGAGATATCTATTTTGTTAATGACGAGCATCTATTAATCGTTCAAACCGATCGTTTATCCGCATTTGATGTCATCCTGCCAACTCCCGTTCCTGGTAAAGGAAAAATTCTCACCGCACTATCGGCCTTCTGGTTTAAGAAACTTGCACACATACTACCTAACCACTTAACATTTATTGATCCCGAATCAGTAGTAGCCGAAAACGAGCGACATCAAGTGCATGACCGTGCATTTGTCATTCGCCGATTAAAACCATTGCCGATTGAGGCCATCGTGAGAGGTTATGTGGCCGGTTCCGGATGGAAAGACTATCAGCAAACCGGTGAGATCTGCGGCATTTCAATTCATCCTGGATTAGATTTAGCAGAAAAGCTACCTGGTGGTGCTATTTTTACACCTTCCACCAAAGCACCTGTCAACACGCATGATGAAAACATTACTTTTGAGGTCGTTGAAAAAAAATTGGGCGACATACTGGCTGCATTAGTACGTAAAAAAGCCATCCAGTTATATTCTGAAGCGGCAGATTACGCCATACAACGCGGCATTATCATTGCGGATACCAAATTTGAATTTGGTCTTGATAATGCCGGTCAACTTTATTTGATTGATGAAGTATTAACACCTGATTCATCACGTTTCTGGCCAGCGGATCAATATCATACCGGGGAAAATCCACCGAGCTTTGATAAACAATTCGTGCGTGATTGGCTGGAACAACAAAATTGGAACAAAAAAGTACCTGCACCAGAACTATCGAAGCAGGTTCTGCAACAAACGATAGAAAAATACCAAGAAGCCTTACATTTACTAACTACCAATGATTAAAAATCTTTTTTGTATATTTTTATATTGAATAGTTTCTATTGAAACCAAGAGGCGGGCTATCAACTTCAACTTTTACATGATCTAAATGCTTTTGGACAAGTCGCTATTAATCCGCCTGAAGGTTCTCTCGTTTGGTCCGGTTCGTTTAAAACCTGTAACAATCTTGAAAAATGCCGGGGCTCCCGAGTCCAAATAATATAATTGGCTTTCAAATTATTTTTAGCAAATGAAAGCAGTTCTTGAATTGAAGGCTCTCTAGTCTTTTTATTGTGTTGTGTCATTACGTAATTAGATTGCATCACAGAAGGCGCTATTGGAACAATTCCAGAAAGTTCCGGATAATAGTGATAAATACCCTTACTGGTATTTTTGGTTTCTGGTGCATTCATTGACGGGTCTTCAAGGAAAATATCAGGCCCACTGAGTGCTGTTCCTATTGATTTCATTCTATCTGTAAATGACTTAAGAATTGACCTAGGATGATTGACAGATTGTAATGTAACCGTGTTAGGAAAAGATCGACGCATTGCTTGATGCACAGTCAGGAGATTTATAAAAAATTGATCCGTTTCCGTTGTGGTAAATTTTGTTAGCGGCTCTCCTAGAGCCGTTTCAGGCAGTCCAATTCCTTCAAAATAAGGATGCGCATTGTAACGCTCCCCAAGTGCTTGAAACAAGGCAATCAAACGATCACGAACCAAAGGATTCCACAATTTAATATTTTCACCTTTTGGTTTTTTTTCTCCATAAGTTACAAAAATATAAGTACCATTCTCATATTTATCCGCTTTTAAATAATCCGGTACAGATTTATACTTCGGATTAAACGATTTTGTTTGTATCAGAATAAAGAGACGCTTTCCTCTTTTTGCCAATTCATTAAGGATAGCGTCAATTGGCGCAAAATTATATACTCCTTCAGAAGCCTCCAATTCTGACCAAGCGTATCGAACTTGTAATCCTCGTAACGCTTGTGTTTGTTCAAGCTCTGCATAAACATTCTTCATGTAGGCAGGATTATTTTTTCCGTGCCCCATCGTTGCATAATAGTGCCCAGGATGCCATTTAACGCCATCGCTTGCAAAAGCTGCTCGAAAAGGGATAAGCATAACAACGACCAAAATCAATATTGATTTCCAAAAAGAATGATTCTGAGTGTATGTGATCATTTTTGAGAAAAATAAACTACCTAATACTATTTAATAATAATCCAGAAATATTAAATCATGCTTGATCGGGTTCGGCTCAAGCAATCTAAGAAAACGATATTGTTATTTATAATCAACATTATTATGAAACCTTGAAACCTTTGAGTGACGCCACTCAAACCCATTTCAGCTTCCTAAGATTATTCCAAAATGGCCCATATTTTCCCCATTCTTTGGGTCCTAGAGCCGGCATCCTATCAGCTAATATGATAGCTCAGAATGCGATAGGTCATTAGCATTCCGAGAAATAGGTATCTACAAGTAGCAGAAAACTTATCAAATGTTGCATAGCTAAATGCAAAACGGCATTTTGATTAACTGGTCTTTTGAGTTAACACCTATTTAGATTTTATGCTTGCTTAAAATACGGCTAACGCTTATATCAAGCATTTGATTAAAAGCGAGTGTTGTATCAAAAAGGCAAACTCTGCGAAAGCGGAGGGCGCAAAGTCACTGATCTAACGGGTTAAATCCCTATGATGGCAGGACTGCCAAGAGCGCATTCGATTCACAGGCACTGTGTATATTTTAGTGCTTCTAAGAAACGATCTGTATGCGTAACAACGCAGTTCTTCCTTTTCTTATCATTAAGGAGGAATTTTCTATGAAAACCAACTTCGAGTTCCCATCCACTATCCCATTAGCGATGGCCCCTTACGGTTCTGGTTCTAATTATAAACTTAAGGCAGCATTTATAGCAATATTTATTTTTATAGTGTTTATAGTGTTATTTTCTTCGGGAATTATCCATGCTGCTGATGGCGTTAAGTGGCATCCTGGGCATTATTATCAGCTTTTAGGTGGAGCAAAAAACAATCCTAAATTTATGATGGATGCAGTATATAAAGATTTAGTAAATACGCCAGCATTACGAGGAATTCAAGTGCGCTATATGTGGGGAGATATTGAAACCGCAAAGGGTCAATATAATTTTGCATCAATTGATAAGCATTTAGCAGAATTACAGAAACGAAATAAACGTTTGGTCATTATGATTCAAACAAAGTCTTTTAGTGCGAATTCAGTAACCTATGTTCCACCTTATCTAAGAAGCGTTGAGTATGATGGCGGCGTTTTTACTTTCTCTGGCTCAGGTCCAAACAAACCTACGGGTGAAAATTTAAAGTTGTGGAACCCTTTGGTTCGTGACCGTTTGTCCGAGTTATTTCGTGCCCTTGGAAAACGTTACAACGCACATCCTTATTTTGAAGGTATCGGAATGTCAGAGACAGCTTTAGGTGCCCCATTGAATCCTGTAACAGGCACTCAGACTAACGATTTCTATAAAAACTTACATATGGTATTACAAGAGGCTCGCAAAGCCTTCCCCAATACCATGGTGATGCAATCAGTAAATTATCCGAGACCAATTATTGCTCCATTAGTGGAAACTTTGAAGAAAATGGGGGGGGGTCTCAGTCATCCCGACACATACCTTGAAGAACGTGGATTATTAATGGAAGGAACAAAATATACTCCGCCGGGTGTTTATACACACTATCCAAAACTCTCAGGAATCATACCGCTAGCCCCTACAGTTATGCATCATAACTATGCAAACACTAAAAGCGATTCATCCGGGTATAAACCTACCGTATCTGAGTTACTTGATTTTTTGAGAGATGATTTAAAAGCCAATTACATTTTCTGGACCCGCGACCCCAAGTATTATCAGGGCGTACTCGAAATGCTCAATTGGAGTGCACAAAAAGACAAGGATGCTGGCGGATTAAGCACTACTTGCCCAAGTACTTATAGCTCTTGCGTGCAATAAAATAGCTAGTTAGAGATCAAGAACAACAGAAGATGTGCGGATTATCCGCATATCTTCTCGTTTCATCGTAATAATCGGCATAATCACCAATTATTTTTTTATGATTTGGTTATCAACCTTTTTTACACCATCAATGATCCAACTATGCATATTCACACGTGTAAGTTGATCTTCACTAATAACAAAACCTGTCAGCGATACATTTCCATCGGTTACTTTGACTTCAACATTACTTCCTTGCAAAGTAGGATCAGATTGTATTGCAGCCATGATTCTGGCATAGATAGTGGAATCGTCATAGACCGGAGCAGAAGGCGGTGGCACCCAAGATTTATGGGTTTTCTCGGCATAGTTCTCACAACCGGTTAACATAAATAACATAATCAACGGTATTAGCAAAAATATGAATCGTTCGTAGCAAGTTTGCATGATAGTTTTCCTGATTTTATTTTTTTAGCTGCTTCAGTATGATTATTTTATGCTCAAACTAGCTTTCGTAATAGACTAATTGTAGCCTGCTAGTATTAGCTATACATTTCTATGAGATAAATATACACAAAGCAAGTTAGCGATTCTAACAGTTATTTTCTCCATTCTTCTGATTCTACTGTATCGCTAAACCTTCACTGATCAATCCGTAGCTTACTACTTTTAATTCAAACTAACCCTGATGTAAAATTTTTCTCAAATCCGGTATTAATTGCAATGCCAAAGAACACCTTTTGAACGTCTTCTGTAAAAAATAAGGAAACCATAGAATCCTCGCCATGCAGATAGGATATTTTTTTACTATTTAAGCTTTCTATTACTGCACTAAATATGAATCAATCTTTATTAATTTGATCATTAACATCGCTTTTACTTATTGATCAACACAACTTTTATTTAATTCTGTATTCTCAGCCAGCGGCAGGATATTCGGATAATCCTTACTAAAATGCAGGCCACGACTTTCGTGACGCAATATGGCACTCCGTACAATTAAGTCGGCTGCATCCACGAGATTTCTAAGCTCCAAAAGATCGCTGGTGACGCGAAAATTCATATAATATTCATTAATTTCTTCACGTAATAACTCAATCCTTCGTTGAGCGCGCTGCAGACGTTTAGTAGTGCGGACTATTCCGACGTAATTCCACATGAATCGTCGCAATTCGTCCCAGTTGTGTGCAATAACTATTTCTTCGTCGGCGTCCGTTACTCGACTTTCATCCCAATCGGGTAATTTAGGAGGTACATTAATTTGTTGATTCACGATATCGTCAGCTGCGGCATGACCAAACACCAGGCATTCGAGTAGAGAATTACTGGCCAGCCGATTAGCGCCATGCAACCCGGTATGCGCAGTTTCGCCAATCGCGTAAAGATTGTTTAAATCCGTTCGCCCGCATTTATCCGTCGCAACACCACCACAAGTATAGTGAGCAGCCGGAACAACAGGGATGGATTCTTGGGTAAGATCTATCCCAAGTTCCAAGCAACGAGCATAAATTGTTGGGAAATGCGACTTAAGAAAATCTGCTGATTTATGTGAAATATCCAGATATACGCAATCCAATCCTCTTTTTTTCATTTCAAAGTCGATGGCGCGTGCCACAATGTCACGTGGCGCAAGTTCAGCGCGCGCATCATGCCAAGGCATGAAACGCTCGCCATTTGGCAATTTCAGAAGCCCGCCCTCGCCCCGAACCGCTTCACTGATCAGAAACGATTTGGCGTGCGGATGATAAAGACAAGTCGGGTGAAATTGCACAAATTCCATGTTAGTAATTTTGCAGCCAGCACGCCAACCCATTGCGATACCGTCTCCGGTCGCAGTATCGGGATTCGTCGTATACAAATAAACCTTATTAGCGCCCCCGGTAGCAAGCACGGTATTCTGCGCAGTAAAAGTAACAACGTGGCCTTTTTGCTTATCAAGAATATAAGCACCCAAGCAACGCCTTTCATGGTCCGGTGTAGTAACACTCAAACGATCGCTAGTAATCAGGTCCACCGCAATATGATGCTCAAATACTGTGATATTGGGATGCGCCATTACTTTTTGTATCAAAACCTTCTGTACCGCGTTACCTGTTGCATCACCGCTATGAATGATTCGTCGCACACTATGCCCACCCTCCTGCGTCAGATGATAACCAGTTTCATGCTCAGAGCTTCGAGTAAAATCAACCCCCTGCTCTATCAACCATCGAATGGCTGACGGCCCATTTTCGGTCACATAGCGCGTGGCGTTTTCATCACATAATCCAGCGCCGGCAATTAAAGTGTCTTGAACGTGCTTAATAGCGGAATCATCGTCCGATAAAGCCGCAGCAATGCCGCCTTGTGCCCAACCACTCGCACCAGCATGGATGGTTTGCTTAGTAACAATACAGATTTTTTGATGATCCGCTAAACGTAATGCCAGTGTAAGCCCGGCTAATCCACTGCCAATAATCAGCGTTTGAAAATAATGGTTCGACATATCGATTGAATAATTATAAATTTCGCGTTTTTAAGTTGCTACTGTAAACAACTAGATGTGATTAAGCCAATACGTTTTAATTGAGAACAATGAAGGACTGTAATGTTATTCTAGTCCCGCATCACATTTCCAACATAATTGAAAATTATCGGGATTTTCTTCACCGCATTGCCGACAATAAATATTATTTGTTTTAACTGTTGCCTGCTCATACGATTGCACCACACGTTTACTGCGTTCATAATCTTCATCCCTTATAATCCATACCTCAGGATAAGCATGAACAAAAGGTATATCCCCTGCTGCTCCTTGTGCGTATTGGTTAAACAATCTCGCCGGAATAAAAGCATGCTCAAGCAGATTCAGTACTATTTGCGCCTCTATTAAATCATTGGCCGAGTATACTTTTTTCATATTAAAAATGAACAAACAAACTAAGAAAAATATATGTGGTTTCGTAATTTACTAGTCTATCGCATTACCAGCGGCAACATTACGCTAAACGAACTTGAGGAAGCTATTTCCCAATGTCCGTTACAAGCCTGCATGCAAACCGAAATGCAAAGCCGTGGTTGGGTTCAACCACACGAAGAACACAGTAGTTTTGTTTATGCCTTGGGACAACAGTGGCTAATTGCATTGGGAACAGAGAAAAAATTGCTGCCTAACTCCATTGTGAATCAGCATGCCAAAGATCGGATTGCAAACATACAGCATATACAAGGATACAAACCCGGGAAAAAACAAGTCCGCGATATCAAAGAAGCAACACTGATTGAACTACTACCCCGTGCATTTACGCAAAGACATAAAATATACGCCTGGATTGATGCAATTAACAATCGCTTAATTATCGATACAGTCAGCCCAAGTAAAGCAGATGAATTTATCGAGAGCTTTCTAAAAGCGATGCACAGTATCGCTTTAGCACCTCTGGAAACCAGAATCTCCCCTGCCACGGCCATGACACAATGGCTCTCAGGCGAGGATTTATCATCCATTTTTACCATTGATCGTGATTGTGAATTACAGAGCATGAGTGACGAAAAAGCCACAATTCGTTATACGCACCATGAATTGAGTACGGAAGAAGCATCACGGCACATTCGAGTGGGTAAAAGAGTTACCAAACTGGCTTTAACCTGGCAAAATAAAATATCATTTTTATTATATGACAACCTACAAATCCGTCGCATAGCACCCCAAGATATCCTCAGAGAATCTACCGAAAGCGACGAAGATTTATTTGCCAGCGATTTTATATTGATGACAGCCGAAGCCAGCCAGCTCATTTCAGATCTAATCGAAGTATTGGGTGGCGAGGATTGATCCGTAACCAATTGTCTCTACAAAACTCCATTTCTTAGAATCTAACACCGATACGCGAGTAAGTTGAAAATGCGCCAAAAGACTTATAAATGCAAATACCAATTTCACCGAAACTCAGTATTTTTATTCATTGGTGTGTACTTTATGCGGCGTTTCAATTGGTGAGACACGCCAAACGATGTTGCCTACATCATCGGCCACGAGCAACGAACCTGTTTTATCGAGTATAACCCCGACCGGCCGTCCTTGTGCTTCCTCTTTTGCATTTAGAAAACCGGTGAGAAAGTCAATGGGCATACCGTTCGGCTTACCGTTATTAAATGGAACAAACACCACCTTGTATCCAGCTAGAGGATCGCGATTCCATGATCCATGCTCGCCAATAAAAGCTCCTTTATCGAAAGGCGATGGCATTGAATTACTCGAAAAAGTAAGCCCCAAGGGGGCAACATGCGTACCAAGCGCATAATCTGGTGCAATTGCCTTAGCTACTTTATCCGGACGAGGTGGTTTAACTCTCGAATCCACGTGCGCACCAAAATAGCTCCATGGCCAACCATAGAATGCTCCATCCTTTACAGAAGTTAGGTAGTCTGGAACAAGGTCGTTTCCAATTTCATCTCGCTCGTTGACGACTGTCCACAACGTATTAGTTTCTGGCTCCCAAGCCAATCCATTAGGATTGCGCAATCCACTAGCATACAGACGCTTCTCCTTGGTCTGGATATCTATTTCCCAAATGGCGGCCCTACCTTCCTCGATCTCTAATCCATTTTCGCCAATGTTGCTATTAGAGCCTACTGTCACGAATAGTTTTTTGCCATCTGTACTGGCGATTATATTCTTTGTCCAATGATGATTAATGCCAGCTGGCAGATCTGTGACTTTGACGGGTACAGTATTGATCTCGGTCTGGCCATCAGAATATGGAACTTTGACAACGGCATCTGCATTCGCAATGTAAAGCTCATTGCCAACCAACGCCATCCCAAAAGGTGACATTAAGTCTTTCATAAATACCGATCGGAGCTTTGCGGTTCCTTCAGGCGTGATCCCGCGAAGAAGGGTAATTTGGTTAGCACTGGAAACATTTGCTCCAGCGCGTCCCATCAGAATTGACTGAGCCTTTCCTCGAATCCAAGCATAAAGTCCACTATCATTAGCTTGATTATCTGTTGGCTTAGGAGGTCTATTACTCTCCGCCACAAGAATATCACCATTAGGCATTGTGTAAAGCCAACGAGGGTGAGCTAAATCACGCGCAAAAGCAGTAACTTGAAAACCTGGCGGAGCAGATGGCGCTGTCGCTGCAGGCCACCCTACTGCTTCGGCTATCTTAATGGTAGGAATCAAAGTGGTGGTTGGCTCTGGTAAATGAGGATTGGGTCCCACGCCAGCTTCAAACGAAGATTTAGAAGATATTTTATAACTTGTCAGCATAACAACCAAAAACATCAATACTAAAATTTTATATTTCAAGGCCATTTTGTCTCCTGTTTTGTGTCTTTGTCTTGCGACTCATTTTTCTTTTTGGTTCTTTCGGGATATCTGCGCGATTAATTCTCACGTAAATTGTTTCAAGATTGGCTATCTTCCATCTTATGATATTGCCAAAGAAGCACCCATTGTGATTTAAGCAATTCGGTAATCTTCTTAAATGACTTGTTATCGCGTTTTGAATTTTCGGTGATGCAAGTATTTCGCTACTGTGGGTCTCTTCCATGTATGCTGATGTGTGATCAGCATTTCTATTTTTTAACCTTGCAAGCTCTCCATTGCGTTTACAAAGTGAATGAACACTTTGGGCATGAAAGGCACTCTCAAAAAAATTAGATAGTGCTTGACAACAACACGTATGCGATCGAATAGCCTCATTGCATTGACTCAATCGAGCGGTGCCTCACCGCTCCCTCTTTGAATACAACCACACACCTTTTATAAGGCTATGTTCCATCTTTAATTCTGAAATCCCTAACACAAATTCAATCAGTGTCTTCTGGTCCTCACCTATCAATGCAGGTTCTCTCGTTTTCGCTTATAAAACTTACGATTGCCTCCAAACTTCTGACTATATTGTACGTGCGGTAGTCCCACCTCCATCCTTCATTGCATGAAACTTCGGATTAATTAGGAATCAGCATACCTTATTATCTATGCTTGTCAGCATGATGTGTTTTATCAAACCGCCACGGAACAAATCGATCCGATCAAAAATATTAATATTTTCCTAAATTGTCACAAGCTTTGCATATTCCACTAGCAACCACTTGATTCCGGAATTTTCAAAATTAACCTGCACGCGCATATCGTTACCGGTACCTTCAAAATTAACGATAATACCGATGCCGAATTTGGCATGAACAACCTTTTCACCCATTCTCCATGGATAAGTCGATAAATCATTTATCGTTGAGCGACTCCACTCTTTCGGTTTCGTATTGCCTGCTTTGGAATTGAATGTATTGATCGCAGGCTGCGACTGTAACCATTTTATGCAATCTTCAGGAATTTCATGTAAAAAGCGCGATACAACATTGTAGCGCGTCTGGCCGTGCAGCATGCGGCTTTGCGCAAAGCTTAAATGCAAACGACGACGTGCACGCGTCATCGCCACATACATTAGGCGTCGTTCCTCAGAAATACCGTCATTTTCATTCAAACTATTTTCATGAGGAAAAAGTCCCTCTTCTAATCCACTTAAAAATACAGTATGAAATTCCAATCCTTTTGCGGCGTGTACAGTCATCAACTGCAGTGCATCTTGGCCACTTCCTGCTTGATGTTCTCCAGCTTCCAACGATGCGTGTGCAAGAAATTCCGTTAAGCTATCATTACCCGTCTCATGTACAAAACTGGTAGCAGCATTTACTAATTCTTTGAGATTTTCCAGCCGCTCTGCGCCTTCACGTTCTTTGGCATAGTGCGTGATTAATTCACTAGAATTGAGCATTTGTTCGACAATTTGCGGTAACAATAAAGTAGCGCAGCGCTCACGTAGTGCCACTATGCGCTGTACGAATCCGGCAATACCTTTGAGCGTTTTTTTTGAACCTTCTTGCAGCATTAAGGAATCTTGCCCACCTGATTGCTGAACAGCCGCTGCCCATAGACTTATACCGTTCACTTTAGCCATAGCTTGTAGTTGTTCCAGGCTACGCGTTCCAATGCCACGCGCTGGAAAATTGATTACCCGTAATAGCGCGTTATCGTCTTCAGGATTAGCGATTAAGCGCAAATAAGCGAGCGCATGTTTGATTTCCTGTCGATCGAAGAAACGCATGCCGCCATATACCCGATAAGGTATCGCCGCATTAAATAAGCTATGTTCTAGTATGCGCGATTGCGCATTCGATCGATACAGCAATGCCATATCATACAGCGCAATACCTTCAGCGCGCAGAGCCCTTACTTCATCGACGACAAAGGCCGCTTCGTCAAAATCACTCAGCGCATTGTAGGCTCTTACGGGCTCACCTTTACCTTCTTCCGTCCAGAGATTCTTACCCAAGCGATTCGCATTATTACCAATCAATGCATTGGCTGCATCCAAAATATTGCCATGCGAACGATAATTTTGTTCGAGTTTGATGATTTTCGAGATATTAAAATCCCGCTCAAATTCTTTCATATTACCCGTATTAGCACCGCGAAACGCATAAATGCTCTGGTCGTCATCGCCGACAGCAAAAACCGCCGCACCTACTCCTTGAGCAGCTTGCACGCCAGCCAAAAGCTTAATCCATTGATATTGCAATGTATTTGTATCCTGAAATTCATCGATTAAAATATGACGAAATCGTTCACGATAGTGTGCGCATAAAATCTGGTTGCGTTGTAGCAATTCATAACTGCGTAGCAATAATTCCGCAAAATCGACCACCCCAGCTTTGTAGCATTGTTGTTCGTATACTTGATAAAGCTCGAGCAAACGAGATGAAAAAGTATCATCCACGGTCACAAACGCAGCGCGCAAACCTGCTTCCTTGGCATTGTTAATAAACCATTGCAGTTGTCTGGGAGCAATCTTTTTTTCATCCACAGATAAATCTTTCATCAACCTTTTTATGAATGCCAATTGATCGGAAGCATCCAGAATCTGGAAAGCTTGTGGTAAACCGGCATCTTGGAAGTGTGTTCTTAACAAACGGTGGGACAACCCATGAAAAGTACCGATCCACATACCTTTTGGGTTAATCGGCAGCATTGCGGTAATCCGTGCCAGCATCTCCTTGGCAGCTTTGTTCGTAAAAGTTACCGCGAAAACGCTATGAGGACTGGCTTGCCCGGTTTGAACGAGATAAGCAATGCGTGTTGTCAATACTCGTGTTTTACCACTGCCAGCTCCTGCCAAAACTAGTGCTGACTGATGTGGTAGTGTGATTGCTTCTAGTTGCTGCGGATTTAAATCAGACAATAACGAGCTCATAAAATAAAGATGGCCGAGAAAATCCCGGCCATTATTATGAAGTAGTTGAAAAAAATAACTGATTCAATGTTCCAAAAATTGGAGTTTCTACAATCCTTAAGAACACTCAAACAAAGACATCAAAATGATTGTTATGCTCTACTTTTTGCAACAATATCCAGAATTAATGGCGTTAAAATTAATTCAATCGCCATCCCCATTTTGCCGCCAGGAACGACAATCGTATTGGGGCGAGACATGAAAGAATCATGAATCATATTCAACAAGAAAGGAAAATCGACCCCTTGTGGGTTTCTAAAACGAATCACCACCATACTTTCGTCTAAAGTTGGAATGGCACGCGCAATAAACGGATTGGAAGTATCAACAGTCGGGACGCGCTGAAAATTAATATGTGTACGTGAAAACTGAGGTGTTATATAGTGCACATAGTCATGCATGCGCCGTAAAATGGTATGCGTGACAGCTTCGGCAGAATAACCGCGCGCACTGGTGTCGCGGTAAATTTTTTGAATCCATTCCAAATTTACAATAGGTACTACACCTACGAGTAAATCAACATGCTTTGCTACATCCGCGTTATCAGTTTTTACACCGCCATGCAATCCTTCGTAAAATAACAGATCGGAACCCGGCTCAATGTCTTTCCAAGGAGTGAAAGTACCTGCTTTTTGCTGCCAGGGTTCGGCTTCTTCATCATTATGCAAATATAGACGCGTTTGTCCTTTACCACTATCGCTATATTCCTTGAATAAAGCTTCTAATTTCTCAAACTCATTCGCTTCTGGACCAAAATGACTGATCGAACGTCCATTATTCTTTTCAGATTCCGTCACCGCTTTTTTCATGGCCTCCCGGTCATAGCGATGAAAACTATCGCCTTCTACGATAGTTGCTTTAAGTTTCTGACGGCGAAAAATCTGTTCAAAGCTGTTTTTAACTGTTGAAGTACCTGCACCTGATGATCCGGTTACCGCAATAACCGGGTGTTTTTGCGACATGCTAATTCCCCTTAAAATATCAAAAAACGAAAAAGATTAAGATTTCGTATCGTTACCACACTTACAGTATTGCTCTGCGAGTCTGTTATCATTATTTTTCTCACAGTAAAGAACAGAAAGTGAAATAACGATCCTAAAAATTAAATAGTTGTAAGTTAAAATATGATCGCTTGAAATTTATTCAAATAACTTAAAAGCTATTATACCAAGTTCATGAAGGAATTATCTTTCGTATTATTCTATATGTGCCATAGCTTTAAAAGTTACCAGAATTCACTCGCTTCTATGCGGTTTATGTAGTCTTATGTAAGCAACTTCTTGACTGTTCCCTGTAAAATGAATCGCGCATCAAAAAAGCATGGTTAAAAATACTTTCATAACTGAATACTTTTCAGTTGAACTGTATAGAATTATCAATCGGTTTAATTGAACATACTTGGTATTTAATTCAAATAGGCTTTTATTGATGAAACAATTATCTATATTTATGTGGAGAAAAAATGAATCTTGATCGTGTAGGCTCTGGAAATGATATTCCTAATGATTTTAATGTCATTATTGAAATTCCAATGAACTCAGATCCTATCAAATATGAGGTCGATAAAACCACTGGAGCAATGTTTGTTGATCGATTTATGTCAACGTGTATGCACTACCCTTGCAACTATGGCTATATTCCACATACGCTATCGGATGATGGCGACCCTGTAGATGTTTTAGTAATTTCACCCGTACCGTTAATCACAGGCGTCGTTGTCCGGTGCCGACCATTGGGTGTATTACGAATGCGCGATGAAGCGGGTGAAGATGCTAAATTGCTGGCTGTACCCATCACAAAGCTATGCAATCTCTACGAAAAAATCGCATCCTGCGAAGATTTACCCGAGCTTGTTCGTTCTCAGATTTCTCATTTTTTCTCGCATTACAAAGATCTGGAAACAGGAAAATGGGTTAGAATCGAAGGTTGGGATGGCGTAGAATCCGCAAAACTAGAAATTACCTCAGGAATTGAACGCTTCAACTCCACCAAAGATAAACCCATGTTCTAGTATGACTCTCCAATTTATCGAGACTTCTGTTTGAATAAGCAAAGCGGCAAAGCTACGATATTAAGTCGATGGCTGTTGTCGCATCATGCTGATTAAGACAATGTTTGCTACTACCATTACCACGCCAAATATCAACCAGACTTTTCCCATTTTTTTGGCATCCGGGTGATCCTTGCGCAAATAAGCAAACCCCATGAGAAGCCCTACTACCGGAAATATCACCGTTGCAATCATAATTGTAATATTCAGACCTGTGGACACAACAGGTTTATGTTGATTATTAGAATTCTGCGTAGACATTTTTAATCAATTCCTCTTACTTAAGTGCATTATTTTTATTGAACATCTGATACCATTTTCGTAAAACCTTCATAAAACCGCACTGAGGTCAGCTGCTTTGACAGTCAGCTGACCAGTTTTATTCCCTTATACTTTCACAAACTCTTAGTAAGTATGCTAATACTTACAAACACTTGATCCATTTATCAACAATCCGCTTGGTTGTGGACAATATAAATCATAACCAAATAGCGTTTTAAAAGCGAATGTAGGCCTCTGCTGCCAAATCAGTGATGTCGGATTGGTCTTCGCAACTTCTGGCTCAGGGGCATGGAAACACCGTGCAACATCTTGATAAAAAGCCTGACGCTTCCAATAATCCACGTGAATACCATCCGGTCCAAACCAATGTGGATCTTGTTCATACAACGTAATACCTTTGCGCAGCGCCAGCGCAATCAAACCCGCATGCAATTCACGCGCACGTTGCACCGTAATGTCTCGTGGCAACCGACAAAAAGGGTAAAAAATATTCCGAAAAAACAGATACCGTCTCTCAGTAAGACTTTCAATTAATGCAAGTGGTAGGTTGGTTATAACGATTTGCGCAGATTGTTGTTGCAATTGATCGATACATCGCTCAACACTACCCAAAATTTGCCCAGGTAATAATTCATACAATATGTCATTGCCAATATCTGTCAGCAATGCATAACTGGGTAGCGATTCACTGGCGGCAAGCCGTGTCCACAATCCACTATCAAGAATCCCCGGTAATCTACGTTGCATGATACTACTGCAAATACCATACGCACGACCGTGCCCTAGCGCCACCAATACCTCACTGGGACTACCTAGCCGCTGCTGTACAATTTGGATTGCCAATCGCAGCGAAAGCGTCAAATTACTCGCACCTAATAAAATGATACGGTTTATCACAATATCGAAGATACTTTAGTTTTCATTGATCGCCTGTAATTCAAAAGCATTTCATCTAAATGCTGAAATAGTACCGTAAAACTGAAATGATCCATAAGAATAAGCGTAATCTTTAGATAAAATCGAGAACTGCGATTTTGCTTCACGTTTTTGACTCATGCATTAATACTTCGGCTTCGCGCAATAAAAAATCTCGGAACGTATTAGCAACATTTGAAAGTCGCTTATTTTTCCGGTTAACAACATGCCAGTAACGCATGATTGGAAAGTTTTGGATATCGAGAATTTTCAATCGCTCGGTTTCAAGCTCCAATTCAACGGTATGCTTCGACATAATACCCAACCCCATACCTGCTTGAACAGCTTGCTTAATTGCTTCGGTGGTATCTGTTTCCATCCCTTTGTTAATTTTTATTTCATGAGCGGCAAAAAAACGCTCCATTGCGCTGCGTGTTCCTGAACCCGATTCACGCACCAAAAATATTTCACTCGCCAATCGCTCCACTGCAATATTTTTTTCCACGCATAAAGAGTGACTTGGCGGAGCAACGACAACTAATGGGTTTTCCATGAATGACTGACTATCAATATCCAAGTGATCGGGTGGTTGGCCCATAATTGCCAAGTCGATCAAATTATCGTTCAGTTGTTTCAGAACCGTTTCGCGATTGGAAACATTCAAGCTAACCGTCACACCTGTATAACGTTGACAAAACTTCGCCAATAAATGAGGAGCAAAATAATTTGCAGTAGTCACCACAGAAATATTCAGCTTACCGCGCTCCATTCCCTTGAGTTCATCCAAAGCCACTTCCAGATCAGCTAATTGCTGTGAAATCGCTCGACTATACTGATACAGTTCTTGTCCCGCTTCGGTCAAAAAAATACGTTTACCAAGCTGTTCAAACAGCGGTAAATTTATGTTATCTTCAAGTTGTTTAATCTGCATCGAAACAGCGGGTTGAGTTAAGTACAACTCATTCGCCGCACCTGAGTAACTCAAATTTCTTGCAACAGATTCAAACACTTTCAGTTGTCTTAAAGTAACATGCAACATAATATAATAGCCTTATCAGTTTTTATTAGTATAAGTATAACCTTATTGCTTGTATCAATAATATTGATTTGTTCTTATAGATATTTATCGCTATAGTGTCAGTTATCAGGTTGTAGTAATTTTAGTCACAGTTGTAATACAAATCCGACAGTCAGTGCTTTTATGCTGACTCTAAATTAGAATGAATTGGAGAAAATATCATGGCAAAAACGTATAACGCAGGTGTTAAAGAATACCGCCAAACTTATTGGATGCCCGAATACACCCCTTTAGACACAGATATTCTGGCTTGTTTTAAAATTACCCCACAACCCGGGGTAGATCGCGAAGAAGCTGCTGCAGCGGTTGCGGCTGAATCTTCCACAGGTACCTGGACAACAGTTTGGACAGACTTGTTAACCGACTTAGATTATTACAAAGGCCGCGCCTATCGCATTGAAGATGTACCTGGTGACGATACTTGCTTTTACGCTTTTATTGCTTATCCAATCGATTTGTTTGAAGAAGGATCTGTTGTCAACGTGTTTACCTCCCTCGTTGGTAACGTATTTGGCTTTAAAGCAATTCGTGGATTGCGTCTGGAGGACGTCCGCTTCCCCATCGCCTATGTTAAAACTTGCGGGGGTCCTCCACATGGCATTCAAGTTGAAAGAGACATGCTCAATAAATACGGACGCGCTTTATTAGGCTGCACGATCAAACCGAAACTTGGTTTGTCTGCTAAAAACTACGGTCGCGCTGTTTACGAATGTTTACGCGGCGGTTTGGATTTGACCAAAGATGATGAAAACGTCAACAGCCAACCTTTTATGCGCTGGCGCCAACGTTTTGATTTTGTTATGGAAGCCATTCACAAAGCCGAACGTGAAACTGGTGAACGCAAAGGTCATTATCTGAATGTGACCGCACCAACCCCGGAAGAAATGTATAAACGAGCAGAATATGCTAAAGAAATCGGTGCCCCGATCATTATGCATGACTATATTACCGGCGGTTTCTGTGCTAACACAGGTCTAGCAAATTGGTGTCGTGACAATGGCATATTACTGCACATCCATCGTGCAATGCATGCTGTGATTGATCGTAACCCGCATCACGGTATTCATTTCCGTGTACTCGCCAAAGTTCTTCGCTTATCCGGTGGTGATCACCTGCATTCAGGTACAGTCGTCGGTAAATTGGAAGGCGATCGTGGCGCCACATTGGGCTGGATCGATTTGATGCGCGACAGCTTCATTAAAGAAGACCGTAGCCGCGGCATTATGTTCGATCAAGATTGGGGTTCTATGCCTGGCGTGTTCCCAGTTGCTTCCGGTGGTATTCACGTTTGGCACATGCCTGCATTAGTAGCCATTTTCGGTGATGATGCTTGCTTACAATTTGGTGGTGGTACTCTCGGACATCCATGGGGTAATGCTGCTGGTGCAGCGGCAAACCGAGTTGCGCTGGAAGCTTGCGTAGAAGCTCGTAACCAAGGCATTGAGATTGAGAAAAAAGGTAAAGAAATTTTGACTGCAGCAGCAAAAAGCAGTCCTGAACTTAAAATTGCTATGGAAACATGGAAAGAAATCAAATTTGAGTTTGATACCGTTGATAAGCTAGACGTAGCCCATAAATAAAAACTTACTTTCGGTGCACTTTCAAATCCGCATTGAGATTGCACCAAAAAAATCATCTAATTAGGAGTAGTATAAATGTCAGAAATGTTGGATTATAAGAGCCGTCTCAGTGAGCCAGAAAGCCGTAGATTTGAAACATTTTCTTATCTACCAGCAATGAGCACCAAGCAAATCAAACAACAAGTGGAATATATTGTCAAAAAAGGTTGGAATCCAGCTATTGAGCACACGGAACCTGAATACTTGATGGACAACTATTGGTATATGTGGAAATTACCGATGTTTGGCGAAACCGATGTAGCGCGCATTCTAGCCGAAGCTGAAGCTTGCCATAAAGCCAACCCCAAGAATCATGTTCGCTTGATTGGATACGATAATTTTGCTCAAAGCCAAGGCGCTTCAATGGTGATATATCGCGGAAAAACGGTTTAAGCGGAAACGGGTTTCTAACCCTGAAACCCCCATTTCCTCTTATAAGAGGCTGGGGTTTTTTTCCGCCATACGTTTCTAGTATAAGAACTATAAAAGATATTAATCGAACCTTATTACAAAGTATTCAAGAAAAAACTAAAAAAGGTATTCATAAGGAGTCCACCATGAGTAAAATCATCGACCAATACCGCGTTACTAAAGAGCCTTACTACCACTCGGTTACTGATGAAGTAAAGCTATACGAAGCAGCTTATTCAGTACGCATGCCAATGATGCTAAAAGGCCCGACCGGTTGCGGAAAAACCCGCTTCGTTGAATATATGGCATGGAGATTGAAGAAGCCATTAATTACGGTTGCTTGTAACGAAGACATGACCGCATCCGATCTGGTTGGGCGATTCTTGTTGGATGCCAATGGTACACGTTGGCAAGATGGCCCCCTTACTGTTGCCGCCCGCTATGGCGCTATCTGCTATCTTGATGAAGTGGTTGAAGCGCGTCAAGACACGACTGTAGTGATTCACCCTTTAACCGACAACCGTCGTGTTCTACCGCTTGAGAAGAAAGGAGAATTAATTCAGGCACACGCTGATTTCCAAATTGTCATTTCTTACAATCCAGGCTATCAAAGCTTGATGAAGGATCTAAAACAATCCACTAAGCAACGCTTTGGTGCGTTGGATTTTAATTACCCTAGTCATGATATTGAAAGCGAAATTGTTGCGCATGAATCGGGAGTTTCACATGAAATCGCTGAAAAATTAGTATCAATCGCTGAGCGTGCGCGCAATCTCAAAGGCCATGGTTTGGACGAAGGCATTTCAACACGTATGCTTATTTATGCCGGTAGCTTAATTGCTAACAAAGTGGAAGCGCATGCCGCATGCCGCGTTGCTTTGGTGCGCCCAATCACAGATGATCCAGATATGCGTGACGCGCTGGATGCCGCTGTCAGCACATTCTTTAACTAAAAAATTGATTCCCTATCAGTTATTGATTCGCACAACTAACGGGTGTTTTTATGAGTATCAATCTAGATGACTATCAAGAATTACTGGAAGACTTAGAACCAGAATCCACCGAATTGCTTCATCATGCCTGGCCGGAGGCCGTCAAAGTTTTTTCACCACGTGGCTTAGATAACTACTTAAAAGGTGTTTCTGCACTACGGGGGTTAGGACGTGGACGCAGCCTAGTGGATTGCTGGATTGATGAGATACCATTAGTTGCTAAGGAAATCGGTGAAGATATCATCGGTGATTTGGCAACCTCAGTGCTATCGTTAGCCTCCAGGACTTCTGGCGCAGTCATCGAACTGGTACTTGCGACCTCACCTACCGCTGCCAAACGACTTGGCGATGCGCATTTGTTCCAAAATTACCTGCAATTTCTGAATACACTTGTTGCGCAAGCACCTCGTGGTATTCGTCCGATGCTGAATAAGCTGGATATTTTGTTTAGTCAATTGACTTTGGGTGGATTGCGTCGTTGGGCTTTGTGGGGTGCACACGCCTATAGAACCGATTACGAAGAACAAATACGCTACTTTGGTTTGGATTCCAAGGAATCGCTCGCGCTACTACAAAAAGAACGCAAAGGGACGCTATTTGTCGACGTACAACGTCGCATCAATATGTACCTGAGAGCCCTTTGGGGGCGTGATTTCTTCATGAAACCCACTTCCGGCGATTTTGAAACACGCGAAGGCTATAAACCATTCATAGAAAATTATTTTATCCACCTACCCGATGCTTACGATAACGTCGGCGATATTACCGCTGTCGAAGTATACCGTGCGGCGGCCGCCCATGCGGCGGCTCATTTGGTTGAAACCAAACAGCCCATCTCTGCAGAAAGCTTAAATCCAATGCAAATGGCTGTTATTGCTGTCATTGAAGATGCACGCATTGAGGAACTATCGATCCGACGCTTTCCGGGTTTACGCAAAACTTGGGCCGCACTACATTTTGCGACTTCTGACATGGATACTACCATGGGAAATTATCTGGATCGTTTAGCACGTGCATTGCTCGACCCGGAATATCAAGACAAAGATCCATGGATCAAAGAAGGACGTCAGTTATTTAAAAACGCTCATAGTGCAATCGACTCGCAACAAATTTCTTGGGATATTGGTGTACAACTAGCACATAGTTTTACTAGTAAAAATATACCATTTAATATTCGAACCGATGTATTGACTGCGCCGTACCGAGATGACAATCGTTATTTCTGGGAATTTGAAGAATTTGATTTTAACAAATCACTATCCGCTGGTTATGATGCTCCCAAACAAATCCGCAAATATGTCAATGTGATGGAGTTTGCCAATGAAGTCGAGGTAGAAACCGCTGGTGATGATGCTCAAGAGATTTGGGTAATGGGTAGTGAATTTTTCCCTTACGAAGACAGCGGTATCTCCTATAACGAAACAGAGGGTAGAGAGCCGGTCTCCGCGCCATATCATTATTCCGAATGGGATTATCAAATCCAATTAGAACGGCCAGATTGGGCCACCGTACAAGAGAAACGCACACCGATGGGTGATATGCAATGTATCGACGCGATTGCTCAACAGTACAAGCGCGAAATTGCACGCATGAAATTTTTGCTAGACGCTATGCAACCACAAGGAACACGGCGCATCCGAAAACTCGAAGATGGTGATGAAATAGATATCAACGCGGCGATCCGTTCAATGATCGATATCCGTATGGGTATGCAACCAGATCCTCGTATTATGATGCGTTCTGTACGCAAAGTTCGAGATATTTCTGTATTAGTATTACTAGATTTATCCGAATCCACCAATGAAAAGGTGGTCGACCAAGATTATACCGTGTTGGATTTAACACGCCAGGCAACCGTTCTGCTTGCCAATGCCATCAATAAAATTGGTGATCCTTTTGCCATTCACGGCTTCTGCTCAGACGGACGGCATGACGTTCAATATTATCGCTTTAAAGACTTCGATCAACCTTATGACGAAATTCCAAAAGCACGCTTGGCAGGCATGACAGGTCAGCTTTCAACTCGAATGGGTGCTGCAATGCGACATGCCGGTCATTATTTAAAGCTACAAAAATCAGCGAAAAAACTGCTACTCGTTATTACCGATGGTGAGCCTGCCGATGTTGATATACGTGACCCGCAGTATTTACGTCAAGACACCAAGAAAGCTGTGGAAGAAGTAGGTCGAGCAGGTATCATTACATATTGCATGAGCTTGGATCCACGCGCAGATCAGTATGTATCACGTATTTTCGGTGAACGTAATTACTTAGTAGTGGATCATGTGGAGCGATTACCAGAAAAATTACCGATTCTATATGCCGGATTGACAAGATAAAATTAGGTATCTATGCTTGAAGCATCAATAATCCATAAAATACCGATCCCTTGAAACTGCATTTAGCAAATTTTGCTCAACAAAACATTTTTACCGGATATGGAGATAACTATGTATCAATTAACCAAATCCGCCATGAAAAAAGCTTGATTGTATTACCTGATCATTTGGTTGATCAATGGCCCGTGAAATCTGTATCTGATATGACTATTGAGCATTTTAAGCATTTACTATCTTATCATCCGGAAATTATCCTATTAGGTACAGGCGCCACCCATCAATTTCCAAAGCATTCACTAATGATCGATGTACTGAAAATGAACGTTGGAGTGGAAGTTATGACTACGCAAGCATGTTGCCGCACTTATAATATTCTAGTTGAAGAAGGCCGACGCGTTGCAGCAGCCATTATTGTTTGATTAATTCTCGCAAAATCAACTAAATATATTCAGTCTTCTAAGTCATTTTTTAAGGCCTTGCAAAATTAACGCGCCTTATAAGAATGAAGAATGTATTTCTTAACTGAGGTTACGAAGAAATATGAGCAAAAGGATCAGAAGAGCATTGCACACACTGGAATGCAAATTGGAATCGGTGCCATTACAATAGCCTGAATCTCTTATATTTGATGCGCATATCACGGCATTTGCTTGCTTTGGTAGCTAATAAGCAGTGTACCTCGTCAAATTAATTTGAGCCAAGATAGTAATTAAGAGGTGGTAGTTCATCGCGATTGGTTAATAGGTTTTATTAGCACAGAACAACTGGCGTCGCAAAACTAAGGTTTGTCGTTTTATTTTTTCACGTTTATTCAGAATAAGATTGCCTCGATGATAAAAAGGCATCAGATGGCCCTTAGATTATTCAATGACAGCCGTCGAACTAAAGTATCTCATAATTCAGACGCTTACAAGTATCTTAAGTTGTCACTTGGATTACGATATTCTATCCATACAGGAAGTTATTTATTTCAAAAACAGAGAGAGACTTTATTATGAAACACCACATGAAGCAGATTATCTTATCTACGTACACATTTTTACTGCTCGGAAATATCCATTTTGCTTCGGCCGATATTGACAGTGATAGCGAAATATTGCTCAATTGGGCTGAAAATAATTATTCACAATATTTTTCAAACCATCAGGTTACACAGAAAATTGATCCTTGGATTTTTAGGTTTTACCCTGATACGGGTATTTATGCTGGTGTGAACAGAAACGATAACAATGTCTATGTACTGGGAGGACCTTGGGCAGATAGTCCGACACTAATCGACACACTGCCAAATTTGATGGTGCTGGCAAACTCCGGCAATAATAGCATTCCTTCGTGCGATACTGCTACCGCACCGGCTGGATTAGTTTATACACAAAGCGGCAATGTCATCAATGTCACCACCAACGGCAAATGTATTTCACTACCCACCAACAATAACTTGTGTCAGGTACCCCAACAAGCAGCAGCAACTGGAATTTCAGTATTGACGAACTACGAGGTGCTCTCGTCTGAATTCAAAGGATTTAAGATTGATATCCCTGGTATTCCAAATCCATTCGAGTCTTATGCTAATAATTTTTCCAAGAGCAAACATTGCACCATCAACATTCCCGCAGAAGGAGCCAACTTGACTATAAACTCCGATGTCTGCTACGACATGACTGCACAATTTGGTGATCAATATGAAAACATTCCTGGAATTACGATTACTCCACCGATTACACTAGCGACTAAAAGTACAGCTATCAACCAGAGTGTTCCAGATTGTTTTGCTACTGACGCTGAGTCGATCTACGATGCATTCGCCAAAGAACTCTGGATCAAAAAGGATGGTGCTTTCGTGAAACAATAGTCAATAATTTATGGTGAGATAATGGAATGGACGCCCACTACCCTAAACGGCATCGAAGTGCCAAAGTAGTGGTGCAATAAAGCCCACTAACCCAGAGAGGAGCGTCCATATGAATCGCCCCGGGTTTTCCGGAGACTGTTTGTCTTGAGTCAAACCGCATCGGTTGGCTCTCTTAGTTGGCGATAATATGCCATTTCAAATTCTGCCGGTGGAATATTTCCAATCGGCTCCAGTAACCGGCGATTGTTAAACCAATCTACCCATTCCAAGGTTGCAAACTCCACATCGTCGATATTGCGCCACGGGCCGCGATGCCTAATCACCTCGGTCTTGTATAGTCCATTAATTGTTTCCGCCAGCGCATTGCCATAGGAATCTCCGACACTGCCAACAGAAGCTTCAATATTGGCCTCAATCAGGCGTTCCGTATAGCGAATCGACAAATATTGGCAACCGTGGTCACTATGATGAATTAACCCCTCGATTTTCCGTCGAGCCCACAGTGCCTGTTCCAGTGCATCAAGTACCAGACCGGTCTGCAATGACCGGCTGACCTGCCAGCCAACAATGTATCTGGCAAAAACATCGGTTATAAAAGCTACATAAACAAACCCCGCCCACGTTGCAACAAAGGTAATGTCTGCCACCCACAATTGATTGGGCCGGATTGCCGTAAATTGCCGGTTGACCTTGTCGGATGGCCGGTAGAGCGAATCATCTGCAACGGTTGTCCAACACTTCCTGCCGCGCCTGACACCTTGTATCTCAAGCTTCTTCATCAATCGTTCGACGGTGCAGCGGGCAACATCAATACCTTCTCGCAACAACTGCCGCCATACTTTGCGAGCACCATAAACACGGAAATTGCCTTCCCATATCCGCTGTATATCGAGTTCCAATTTTATGTCGCGCTTGATGCGGTCAGGCAACCGGTCCGCATCTCGCTCGCGCGCTTTATGTGCGTAGTAGCTCGACGGGGCAATCCAGATTTCATTGCAGATTGGCTCGACCCCGTATTTTGCTTTGTTGCTATCGATAAATGTCACCATTATTTCGGTCGGCGGTCGAGCTCCGCCTGTGCGAAATAGGCCGATGCCTTACGCAATATTTCGTTGGCACGCTTTAATTCATGATTCTCCCGTTCCAATTCCTTGAGTCGTTCACGATCCAATGTCGACATACCGCCTCGAATTCCTTGATCCGTCTCCGCTCTTCTTACCCAAGTGCGCAACGTCTCCGCTGTACAGCCAATCTTCGATGCAATCGATTTGATCGCCGACCATTGCGATTCATGCTCTGCCTGATGCTCAAATACCAACCTAACCGCTCGTTCCCGTACTTCCGCTGAATAACTGATTTGATTTTTCATCTCTCCTCCTCTCAAATCATTTTATCTCCGGAAAACCCGGGGCGATTCAACTTCTTCATCGTAGAATCTCCTGTCTTTATAAATTACTAGAAAATTCTACTGCTTTGCTCCTCTAATTTTGGGGGGATTACCAACCGACCGTGTTTAACGGATACAGCGATTTAAGAGCCCCTAATACTGGTTTGTCAATGAGAGAACGATTTCAGGTTTAAGTAAGTTATGTGGTCGCGCCATAACACTAGTAGCTGCTGGTGGAGCGTGATTTCATAAAAGCGCACAACATATTCTCCTAAAAAATCGCAGTGAGTTACAATTTCATTGAACTCTTGCGACAAAGTGAAATTGGCAAATATTGAAATAGTGTGTATAAAATAAATTTATACTGTCTGCATTGACCAGCAATCAATAGCGCTAATGTTTTAGCGATAAATGTTTCAGAAAAACCAATGTATTAGTAGAGAAATCTTTGGACTGAATTGTACTTGGTTTTGTACTTAACCACATCGCGAAAACCTTAGAAGCAGACTCTCGGGCTAGAAAGATAGGAATATAAGATTATGGCATTAGAAATTCTATTGGATCGATTCCATGGATACCCAAAAATTTGGAAAAATATATCAGCCCTAAGAATCTAAGAATAAAGAAGAAATATTTCTAATAAGATGGGTTAAGAGTACAAAACTAACAGGAGTGTTTTGTTGAAACATAGGCAATGTTAATGAGGAGGCTATTCGTTAGGATATAGAAAATCAACTCAATGTAATGAATGAAACAGAAGAGATTTTTAAGCAATTATCGCTCTTCTAAAACTTGATCGTTTACGATCGAGTTCTTTATAAATGACAATTGACGAGCTTCTTTTTTTCTCGTCAGAAACTAAAAGGGAGAAAGATATGAGTATGGAAAGTGAGATGAGGGCGAAGTTTGGAGGGGTTTGGAATTCGCTCCTTTTGCTTTTTGTGGTAATTGTTTGTATACGTTTTGCTAGCCTTGAGCAAGCAGGAGAAAGTCTAGCAGAAAGGATTTTATGTGGCATCCACTTGTTTTTAGGGTGTGTTGCCGCTGGTTTTTTGTTAGGGATCTTAAGAATTTTTCTAGGATTTTCTAATGATACTTATACACGCGCACCGGCATCAGCCAATTTCACTCAAGGCCTTAAATATGGGATAGTAGTGGGTGGTATGTTGATTTTTATCATTGGCATATTACAGCTCGATAATTTTTTAGGTGTATTCCAACCCATTGCAAATGGATTAATAACAAAATTGACTGGGATTTTTGCATAATTCATGCCTACCTACCTATCACATCAAGATTAAGTAATCGTTGATCTTGATGTGATAAGGTTGCTAGGGTAATCCTCCCATTATTAACCGAAGTTAAAAGTAGAGTTAATGTTTTAATTGATCGAGTTTTTGTTTTGGTGTGATTCCTCCAATGGCCATGTTAGGGCGTTTATGGTTATAAATCTACAACCATTGAGTTGCAAAGTCCTGAACATCGGCGATTGATTCAAAGCGGTGATGGCTCAGCCAGTCGTACCGTACAGTTCTGTTGTAACGTTCAATGTATGCGTTTTGCTGAGGTTTTCCGGGTTGTATGAACTCCAGCTGTATGCCGTTTTTTGCCGCCCAGACAGCGAGTACGCCGCTGATGTATTCAGGGCCGTTGTCACAGCGAATCCGTTTGGGTTTGCCGCGCCATTCGATCAGGTGCTCCAGTGTGCGTATGACGCGTTGCGCAAACAAGGAGAAATCCACTTCGATACCTAACCCCTCACGGTTACAGTCGTCCAGTATATTGAGTAACCGAAAGCTGCTGCCATTCCCCAGTTGATCATGCATAAAGTCCATTGACCAGGTTTCATTGATTGCTAACGGTACCGCCAGCATTTCCGGCTTGTCACGTTTGAGCCGCTTTTTCGGCTTGATCCGCATATTCAGCTCCAGTTCCCGATAAATACGGTAAACACGCTTGTGATTCCAGGAAAAACCTTTCACGTTGCGCAAATACAGAAAACATAAACCAAACCCCCAGTTTCGTTGGTGATGTGTCAACCGAAACAGTCAATCAGCAATTAGACAGTTATCCGTACTGAGTTTAGCTTGATAACGGTAACACGTCTCGCTGACACCATAAGTTTCGCAAGCCAGGCGGATACTAACCTTTCCCTGCTGAACAAGCTGTTTAGCCATGTCGCGCCGCCGCCTGGGTGCTACCACTTTTTTTCGAGTGCCTCCTTGCGTAACTCGGATTTTAACCGTTCCTCGGCATACATCTTCTTCAACTGCCTATTCTCTTCTTCCAGTTCCTTGAGCCGGGCTATCATCGACGCATCCATGCCGTCATATCTGCTGCGCCATTTATAAAACGTCGCATTACTCATGCCATGTTCACGGCACAATTCAGGCACCGGAACGCCTGCCTCAGTCTGCTTCAGTATCGCCATGATCTGACTGTCACTAAATCTTGACTTCTTCATCGTAGAATTTCCTGTCTTTATAAATTAATAGAAAATTCTACTTTTGAACCCTGTTATTTTTCGGGGGAATTACCCTAGGAACTCGTATTGTGATTTGATTTTTCTCCTTCAACTTTCTGCCAAAATTATTGAGTAATAGGCATCCAAGCTCGAAGTATCTGTGAGTTGGGTTGGGTTGGGTTCTGTCGCAAATTTTAGCGTGTGGTGTTAGTCTTGGTATTTTCCTTATCGCCGCAACACCGATCATGCTCACTTTCAAAGGTTGCCATTACCCGAAAGCTATCATCCTTTATGCCGTTTACTTTTATGTCCGCTACAGCGTGTCGTACCGGGACCTGGAGGAGATCATGGCTGAGCGCGGTGTCACTCTTGACCACGCCACACTTAACCGGAATCTGTTGCAACTGTTGGGGAAAGATCGGATTGGGGTGTAGTTGAGCGTTATGTAAAGAATCAAGGAAAACCAAAAAAAGAACTGCATCAACTTGAGCTTTTCTAATACCCCGTGGTCTTGCCACGGGGTTGTTTATTTTTAGGGATGACTACTTACACTTTCGTTTGAAAAATTCTTCTGCCTGATCTGTAGGTAATGGTTTACTTAGATAATAACCTTGAACGTCATTACAAGATTTATTTCTCATGAAATTCAACTGCGTATTAGTTTCCACTCCTTCAGCTGTTACTCTCATATTCATACTAGTAGCCATCGCGATAATTGCCGTAGCAATTGCTCCATTATCCGAGTTTTGCTCTAAGTTACGAACAAAAGCCTGATCAATTTTTAATCGATCAATAGGAAAATTCATTAGTCTACTTAAGCTTGAATAACCAGTTCCAAAGTCATCAATGGCAAGCTGCACACCGACTTCTTTGAGTTGTTTCAATACCTCGATTACAAGCTCTACATCATTGATTAATGCACTTTCAGTCAATTCCAACTCCAGAATGCCTGGATCCAGCATGCTCTCAGCTAATATACCACTTACCATGGAAGCAAAGCCATTATGAAGAAGTTGTCCAGCTGAAACATTGACTGCGACACGAGTAAGTGGAATTCCCTGATCACACCATACTTTAGTTTGGTGGCAAGCTTTTCTTAAAACCCACTCACCAATATGAATGATAAGTCCCGTTTCTTCAGCAAGAGGAATAAATTCAGTAGGTGGGATTTTCCCTAATTCTTTGTTTTCCCAACGTAGCAAGACCTCTACACCATTAAAACTGCCTCCTTCAATATCAAATTGCGGTTGGTAGTGCAAATAAAACTCTTCACGTTCAATTGCCTTACGCAAATGGCTTTCCATGGTTAATTTTCGTACTGCTCTCTCCATCATGAAGTTGGAAAAATAACAGTACATGTTTCCGCCTGATCGCTTGGCATAGTACATTGCAAGATCAGCATTTTTAAGGAGATCTTCTGTAGTCTCACCATCATCTGGATAGATTGCAATGCCGATGCTGGTGGTAGTTGTAAGTTCGTGTTCACCAAAAATCATTGGTTGCGCCAGTTTTATTCGAATGCGCTCAGCTACAATAGCCGCATCTTCATTACGTTCGATTAACGGTAACAATGCAGTAAATTCGTCGCCCCCTAATCGTGCAAGTGAAATGTCGCTTGAACTAGTAACTACTGGTTGCGCAAATGTATCGCTAACTCGAATACTTTTTTGTAAGCGCTCGCTTGTTGCTTGCAGAACCAAATCACCTAAGTGATGACCTAATGTATCATTAATACGCTTAAAACCATCGAGATCTAGAAATAATACCCCTAACTTCAATTTTTTGCGTTGTGCTAAACCAATCATTTGTTGCAAGCTTTCTTTAAAGAGATGCCGATTAGGCAATTCAGTTAAGTCATCAAAGTATGCCATTTGGTGCAAACGCTGTTCACTTTGCAACAACTGCTGGGTAGTGTTACTACCTTTAAGCATGTACCGAACGCGATAACTTAGCAGAGGGATGTTGATTGGCTTAGTAATAAAATCGGTAGCTCCAGCTTCATAGGCTCTGTTAATTGATTCGATGTCTTCTAATCCTGTCATCATCAGGATTGGCAAGTGTTTTCCTTGGGGCGTATTTCTCAGTTCATAGCAAGTAGTATATCCATCTATCCCCGTTGGCATGATTACATCAAGAAGTATTGCATCAATTTTATTATTTTTAAAAAGATGCAATCCTTCTTCGCCGCTTGAAGCTTCAAGTGTATTCATACCAACAGCTTGCAGCGTTTTTGCTACAACCAATCGTATCAAAGGATCATCATCAATAATAATGACGGTTGATTGGGATGACATATCAATGTATTCCAGAGTTGATTGGTAATGAATCTAGATAAGATTTCAGCGCTTTGCAAGCTTGTAAAAATTGTTGTTTAATTACAACTAAGGCTTGACCAGATACGTCATAAATATCATTACGAGCCTCATTTTCAACGTTTCTAAATAGCTCAGCCAAGCTATGGGCACCTACCTGACTGCTGCTTGATTTAAGTGTGTGAGATGTCATTCGTATGGCTTTAAGATCACCGATGTTCCAAGCCTGCTCAAGGTTTTGCATTAATTTGTTGGAATTATCAAGATAGGTACTGATAACTTGTTTAAGTAATTCATCACCATAATCAGCCTCTAAAGAACGAATGGATGCTAGAGCATTCGGATCAATATGACCTTGATTATTAGATGGTTCTAACTCTGAAGGATTATTTTTTGATCGAATTGAGTTTGAATGACCTAGCCATAATTCAATGATATTGGCCAAGTCTTTAGCTTTTATGGGTTTCGCTAAATAATCATCCATACCAGTTGTCAGGCACTTTTCTCGATCTCCTTCTATCGCATTGGCAGTTAGCGCAATGATTGGGAAGTGATGCAATCTGCCAACGCTTTGTTGACGCCTAATCTCGGTAGTTGCCTTGTATCCATCCATTTCAGGCATCATGCAATCCATTAATACCAAATCGTAAGCTTTATGTTGTACGGCATCTATTGCCTCTAATCCATTTTTTACTACATCAACGATGTAACCAAATTTACGTAGCATTCCCAAAGCAACTGCTTGATTAACAGGGTTATCTTCTGCTAATAACAAATGCCCTTGCGTTGTAGATGAAGATTGCGTGTCAAATTGCTTCGCGGTATTTTGAGAAGTAGAATCTACGGATTGCAATAACGTATTTAACGTATTATCAGTTATTTGCAATGACTTTGCTTGTACTAAGCATTGATATAGATCATTTTTTCTAATGGGTTTTGTTTTGTAAACTGCAAACCCAGTTTTCTTTGCCTCGTCAGCTTCACCTTTATAATGTGTTGAAGTCAGCATGATGAGGGGAATTTTATTCCAATCTTGATTAGCTTTAATCTTCTGTCCCAACTCTAAGCCATTCATATTGGCCATTTTCATGTCTATCAAAACAAGATCATAAGCTTGGTGATTTATAGTAGATTCATATAATCTATCCAATGCTTTTTGTGCGCTGGATACCGAGTCTACAAGCATTCCCCAAGATTTTGTATAGGCACTTAAAATACCACGACTGGTGGCATTATCTTCCACAATTAAAAGCCTAACTCCGGTTAGCTCGGAATTTTGTTTCACTGATTTCTGCGATTCAGTACAATTTCCTATCAGTAAAGGCAAAGTGAAAGAAAACGTGGATCCTTTACCAAGGTGACTATTTACTTTAACTTCAGTTCCACCCATCAATTCCACCAGTTGTTTTGATATTGCAAGACCTAGCCCCGTACCGCCATACTTGCGGGTGGTAGATCCATCTGCTTGAGAAAACGCTTGAAACAAGTGCGGTACTATGTCTTGGTTAATACCAATTCCGGTATCAATAACAGTAAAACAAATTCCAATTTGGTCGATATTTTTATTGCTATTTTGTTTGATGGCACTGAAAGTCGAATCTAAGCTTACATCAACAACAACCTCACCATATTCAGTGAATTTAATAGCATTCCCAATTAAATTGCCGAGAACTTGCCTTATTCGGGTAGGATCTCCCTTAACCCATTCAATGACACTTGGATCAATGCGATAGTTTAACTCCAGATTCTTACTATGCGCTCTCTCAGAAAAAAGCTCATTAACATCTTCAATTAATTTATATAAATCAAAATCTATGCTCTCTAATTCGAAACGACCAGCCTCTATTTTAGAAAAATCGAGAATATCATTAATAATCGATAACAATGATTCGCCTGAATTATGTAATACGTTTATGAAATGAAGTTGCTGCGAGTTTAGTGGTGTATCCAACAATAATTCGGCCATTCCGAGCACGCCATTCATTGGAGTACGAATCTCATGGCTCATTGCAGCCAAGAATTGAGATTTTGCTAGGTTGGCAGCCTCAGCATTTTCTTTTGCATGCCTTAATTCAATGGTTCTTTCTTCAATTTTATTTTCCAGATCAGAATGATACTGTACCAATTCCTTATCTCTAATTTGTATCTGTTCAAGCATACTATTAAAGGCATCTACTAAAGTACCAACCTCATCGTTTTCAATATGCCGAGTAACACGGAAAGAATAATGACCTGAACGAGAAACTTTTTCTGCTGTTGTTGATAAATCATAAATAGGTTGTACTACCCTAGATGTCATACGTTTTGCTAAGAATGCGGCCGCTATGAAAGCGATTAGCATTGATAGGGCAGAAACCATAAGACTCCATCCTAATTGCCTCCACATTGTTCCTAATGCATATTTAATTTTCAAATTCCCAACATATTCTTCTCCTACTACAACGGGTTGAATGATGTGCAGATCTTGAAATGGCAACCAACCAGGAATCCATATTTGATTTTCATTAGTTAGGCTGGCTATTTCTTCGCCATCATGCGTGGTTAGCGATGCTTCAATGATAGAAGGAATTTGTCGCAATGAATTTAGAGTTTCTTGAGCATTCTTATTATCCAGGAACGCTAGAGATGCTTGCGAGTTATTGGCTGTTACTCGCGCAAGTCCAGTAAGTTGCTCTTCCGCAATATTAAGTGAATTTTTAATTTTATTAACTGTCACCAGAGCAAAGACTAATAGCATTGAAGAAGCTAGACTGATAAAGATAATTAATAATAGCTTATCAGTGATAGAACGACTCTTCCGTGATAATAATCTTGTTATCATTATTAGATTAAATTGGATTCCAGAATAAGACCATTTAATGGTTTTAACGTCCTCTTACATCGCGAGCTATTTGTAAGAGTTGAGCGTTAAGTTTAAGTCCTGCGTATTTAATACGCTCGAGATCAATTTCAAAGCTTAATGTTTTGCCATTATTGATTAAGATAATCATACCGCCCATATCGAGAAATTTATTAGCATTGCTGACTATCAATATCGGTTTATGATCTGTAATCTTGAGCCATTGTTGGATTTGGTCTATATTTTCTTCTCGTGATAGATACAATAACTGACAGTCACTTTGAAATTCACGGAAATTAACACGCTGAATTATTACTCGCTTACTTTGAATCAATCGTCCTGAGATGGTATCAAGTTCCTTGAAAACTTGATCTTCGGTAACACAGAGTTTTAATTCTTCCGTAACTATTCCATCTGGCCATTCAGTAAATTTAAGAAAATTAAAAAGAAAGGCTGCTATAAGGGATTGTTCGCTAGCAGTAGTTGATGCCATAGATATGGAGACATGGGCAATATTAATAGTTACCAGGGCTAGCACAAAAATAATTGCCCGAATAATAATCCGGAATTGTCGCAACATATTTAGAAGGATTTTTCCAGTCGGAATCTTACAGTGCGGCCATCCATTCGAATCACATCCTGAATATGCTCGGGACCACCCACCATCTGAGGATGTTGGTTTAGTACATTATAAAGACCCAAGGACGCTTCGAAACCATAAATAGGTTTAGTCAACGACAGATTGATATTAAATATGTGATAAGCCGAGGCAGAATGATGACCCAAGGTTTGTCGGTTATCTACAAATATTTCCTCGAAACCGAGACGCAATCGATTATTGAATAGCGGTTCTGCATAATGCGCTTTAACTAGATTTTGTGGTGAATTAATAGCCTTGGACCAATGGTTATTGAGAAAATCGTCACGCATATCTGTATTATTATACGTCCAAGATATTTTAAACAAGCGACCATTGTCCCATCTTTTCTCACCTTGTAATTCAAAACCTAAACTTCTTGCGCCACCGCCGTTCATGAATTTTTTTGAATCGGGGTCTGGATCAGGATAGGGGTTTTGTATTAGGAGCTTACTTAAATCATTAAAAAACAAAGTGCTTAAAAACCTAATTCCATCGGTAGGATACCACTCAACAATTGCTTGATAGCTTTTGATCAATTCTTGACGGTTATTTGGGTTACTCACGTTCGTATCCAAAAGAATATAATCTCTTTCGTAAATATTAGGGGCGCGAAAGGCCGAACCGTATAATAATTTGCCGGTGAGAGTTGGAGTGATATTCCAAATTAAACCGACTCTTGGATTTACCTGGATATTTTTTATTAAATGATGATGATCTACACGAATACCAAGATTCAACATTAGGTTATCTGAAATTCGATACTCATCTTGCAAATAACCACCCACTCTCACACCATGATTATTGCTTTGATTAAATAGTAGATACTCAGGTACATAATCGAAGTTGGTCATTCGCTGGCGTTGATCGTATTGAAAATCAATGCCGGTTATCCATTTATGATTTTCAAAATGAGTTCCAATCAATTTGAACTCACCACCCCACCAACGTGCCGAAGTTGCATCTTTGTTGATGGCTCGATATGATGCGGCTTCATTATTGGTATTGAGATAAACTTCATTGCTATGATAATCATACCAATGATGGAAGCCGCGTAACTGTAACGCTAAGTTTGCATTAATAGATGTGTTATAGTCCAAATCGACAAATGTTTGTCGATCAACCATGGTAAACGGTTTATCATTAAAAATGGCACCAAACGAAGCTGTAGGAATTTGCTTAGAACGGTCTACGTAACCTGCGCTTAGTGTAAAACCCCGGTAACTAAGTTGGCCAAACAAACGACTACTACGTTCCCGATCAAGGTTACGTGCAATACCGTTATTCGTATCAATGAATTCCGGAAAGAATAAGCTTCCATTTCCCCGGCTTGAAAATTGCGAGGCATTGAACAGTAAATTAACACCATTATCCCATTGTTTGCCATAAGTGAAGCGACCGCGGTAAGTATCCTGGCTTCCTACTTCGCCAGTTAATCTCAGTCCATTAATATCCTTTCCTTGCTTGGTAATGACGTTAATTACGCCGAGTAAAGCATTAGCACCGTAAATGGAGGAGCCTGAACCAGGTATATATTCGATACGATCAATGATGTTCATGTCTAGCATGAAATCTTCGCCAAGGAAGCCTTGATCAAAAATGGCATCATTCATACGTCTTCCATTGATCATAATCAGAATCCGTGAGTTATATTCACCGACTGGCCCAAAGCCTCGAACACCGAGGTAGGTATAGTTACGGTCGTTACGCACGTACAAACCTCGTATAGCGTTAAGCGCATCTGACAAAGTTCGCCAATTAAAACTACGGATATCTTCTGCCGTCAAAACTTCAACCGAGGATGGCGCTTCTGAAGATTTTTGTTTGAATCGAGAAGCGCTTTGCACTTCTACATTTACAAGTTGAGTAAGCGGCAGATCAAAAATATCTTGTTTCTTATTAGTTCCTGCAATAACTGTATTTGCTAAAAGAAAAAATATTAAGAAGCTATATAAACGATGTATTAAATAGCATTTCTTGTTTTTTTTCATAAGGTGTAGTTATTGATTTACCATAGAAAGAAGCTAATCGATATCGAAAATAAAAGAGACAAATACTCTTCAATATAAGAATTTGTCACTAATGTGTTCAGCTTATTGTGCAACGTAGATATCTCATTGCTTTCATTGGATTAAAGGGCTTTATTTCTTCCTTTGAAGTAGAAAGCATAATAATTTGCTGCACTAAGCTCCAATGAGTGAATTAGAGCCTGTTTTGGCACTCTTTTTTATCGAATGTTGGGGATTTTTGTGTGGTTTTAATATTGATTAACCACCTAAGATTTATGATTGTTTCTTTAAGGCAGTGGTATTGAAGTGTCGCGCATGAGTTTCTCGGATACGATGTAACGCGTTGTACCCGGAAAGGGAATTTCTTGAGGTAAATTGTTCATTTATTGGACTGAGATCCTATAAAAAAAGCGATCGAAGTTTATTATTCTTCGGTACGATGTGTGAGTCATTCCGCGTATTCTGAGTTGCTGTTTTCAAAATGTGCTACTGATAGGAATCAGGAAGAACCTGAACGATAGCAACCACTCCACGAGAATTAATCAAATAGGGATCTAAAATCGAGTAAGCAGGAAAAATCAAATCATCTACATCAATGCAATTTTTTCTTGAGAAATTACGCAATTCTGATCATTGTAAAGAACAATATAAGCTCATTTTCTGATAGTAAGTTTCACTTATTAAGCATTCGCGCCAATCGCGTCTAACTCGCGATAACAAGATATCAAACCAAATTATTTTCATGATATCATTCTAAAAATGATAATGATTATTATTTGTAGTTTTATTACATAACAACCAGAGAAGGTATCAATTTATGAAAAAACGGATAAAACCAATGCTAATTGGGGTCGCAACTTCAATATTCGCTGCCGCTTCACATGCCGAGCCACCAGAAGCACCAAAGCTATATATTTCCACCAATGGTCCGCAAGTTAGCTTTTACTGGGATGAGGTTTCCAAGGCTGATAATTATATTTTAATCGCGTCTAATTTAGATGATGGATCGCCCTTTGGCCAATTTGATTTAGGCGCCGGTACTCGATTGAATGCTCCTTTGCCTGAGGGATCCGGGTTTTTTGTTTCGATCCGCGCAGAAAATGCGGATGGAAATAGTAATTTTTCAATACCACACTCACTGGTGGTTCCATCTATTTCTACAGCAGCGCCCTCAATAGAACAGGTGATTCAAAATTACGCACGTAATGTAATATTGAATACCTACTCTGATTTGGCCGAGCAAACAAAAATACTGCGTGCGGCGATTATCGAGTTGCAATTTGAGAAAACAGATAAGAATCTCTATAAAGCCCAAAACGCATGGCGCAACGCGCGCCTTCCTTGGGAGCAATCTGAAGCATTTGTATTTGGTCCCGTGGACACTAACGAATTGGACCCTGCTCTAGATAGTTGGCCAATAAATGCTACGGATATACAAAATATTGTAAAGAGTGATACTCCCCTAACGACAAAAGCTGTTAGTACATTTGACCCCACATTAAAAGGCTTTCATGTCATTGAATACTTATTATTTGGTAGTAATAGCAATAAAGCAGCTTCAGAACTAACGGATAGAGAGCTGGCGTACCTAATTGCAGCAGCTAGTGTACTTTCTAACGATGCTCAAGCATTAGTTGATGCATGGAATCCTAATGACGGAAATTATCTTTCTGTATTTTCTCAGGCTGGCGCAGGTAGTACGGCTTATCCTAGCCAAACTGCTGCGCTACAGGAAATGCTTATTGGCATGATTGGAATTGCAGATGAGGTGGCCAATGGAAAGCTTGGTAGGCCACTTACACAACAGGATGCTAACTTTATTGAGTCTCGGTTTAGCGCCAATTCGCGATCTGATTTTATGAATAATATTAGAGGCCTTCTAAATGTATATACTGGGAACTACATGTTATCCGAAGGCCCCGGTTTGGATGCTTTGGTGAAATCAGTTAATCCAGCATTAGATGAGGCCATTCGTGATCAAATTGAAAAATCCATTGCTGCAATTTACGCAATACCTCAACCATTCAGTGAATCTATTATTAATAATCGTGCACAAGTGCAAGCCGCCGTTGACGAAGTGAAGGCATTATTATCAATACTCATAGATAAGTTACTGCCATTGGTTCCCGCGGTTTAACAAAATGGCAGTGTTTTACTGAACTTGAGTATCGAGATTCATTTAAAGATAAGCGTTAAAACGCTGCCAGTAAAATAAAATTCCTGTTCTGTTATTTTTGATAAAACTATGAAATACCGTATTTTTATTATTTTAATCATATTAATGTGCTGCGGTTCAATCGTACAAGCTGCGCCCCCGTTAGCTCCCATTATAGCTTCTTCTGTCGAAGGTAATCGCGCTAGCGTCAGTTGGCTGCCAGTCGATGGCTCTAGAGCATACAGGTTATATTGGCTTCCTTATCCGATGCCTAATCCAATCGAATCGATCAATAGCATGGATCTTGGAAGTGAAACACAAATATCTGCAGAATTGGACGATGGGACTATGCTCTATGTTGCCTTAACTGCTTATAATCAGGATGGAGAAAGTGCTTTTTCGAATATAGAAGTCATTGCTATTAATAATGAGCTTTCTGGTGGTAGCACAACTATTTTCAACGAAAGCAGTTCTGCTTTTAGTAATCCAGCTCCGAATCTTAGTCCTGAAGGATTGTCTCGGCACTTAGCAGGTGACTCAGAATTTGAACAAAGCTTCGTTACGGCTCCCGCATTAATCAATGCTGGATTGGGGCCGGCATTTAATAGCAATAGCTGCATATCGTGCCATCCTAAAGATGGTCGTGGGCGCCCCCCTGAGGAGGGTGGAATATCTAATTCATTTTTCCTCCGCGTTAGCCTTCCTGGAGTTGATTCAAAAACTGGAGGATCGTTGGCTGTACCTGGGTTTGGCACTCAGCTTTTTGATAAAGCGGTATTTGGTGTTCAGCCGGAAGCCACCGTTAAGACAACATATACCGAAGTCAATGGAAAATTCGGTGATGAAACTCCCTATCAACTACGTAAGCCAACCTTTACTATTACTGACCCTTATATCGACTTGCCGAGCGTGTATTTAATTTCGCCTCGTGTTGCTCCGCCTGTATTTGGGCGCGGCCTGCTAGAAGCTATTTCTGATGAGACTTTGCTTGGTTGGGCTGACGAACATGATTTGAATAACGATGGCATATCCGGTCGTGTTAATCGAGTTTGGGATGTGGTTACGCAAACGACTGTAATCGGCCGCTTTGGACTTAAAGCTAACAATCCTTCAGTATTGGTCCAAAATGCTGGCGCATATCATAGTGATATGGGTATCACCAATGAGCTATTCCCGATAGAAAGTACTGTTGGTCAAACCCAGAATAATAGCGCGAACGATGGACCGGAACTCAAGCCTGGCGTTCTCGATGATGTAACATTCTATATACAAACATTAGCGGTACCTGCACGTCGCAATATAAATGATCCTGTCGTAAAAAAAGGGCAAATACTATTCGATCAAGCTGGTTGCGCCGCTTGTCATATTCCTACCGTAACAACCGGTGTTGTTGATGGCGTTCCAGAAATTTCTAACCAGATTGTTCATCCTTATACTGATTTATTACTTCATGACATGGGTGAAAGACTTGCCGACGACCGGAATGATTTTATCGCGAATGGGCAAGAATGGAGAACTCCTCCACTCTGGGGAATTGGCTATACTGAAGTTGTCAATGGCCATACTTTTTTTCTGCATGACGGACGTGCACGTAATTTAACAGAAGCCATTCTTTGGCATGGTGGTGAAGCAGAATCTTCCAAAGAATATTTTCGCGTACTTTCCTCTTCTGATCGGGATGCTTTAATTAAATTTCTTGAATCGCTGTAATGTTTATGCTGCTTAATCTCAAACTGGTTTTGACCAATCCCAAGAACATTAAGAGACTATGTATGTGAGGGATTTATCTAGGCAGGTTAAATGAGATTCTGTCGCAAATATTTAAACGAGGTACAGCGAGCACACCCTTCAGGCAAAGTTATCCTGCAAGAGTAGCAAACTACTGAAATCCGGACAACCCTTGTCGGTTCAGCTGCCCCTTTCGGATCATGTGTGCGGTTTCAATGCCAGCCAGAGTCGCCTCGGCAGAATGGAATGCCTTGAAACCCAGCATAGGCCGGGTGATTCTTTTGATAAATCTATGGTCTCGTTCGACGATGTTGTTCAGGTATTTGATTTGGCGAATCTCAACCAGGTGGTGCCAGCCAAGCCACAAAAGAAGAAGGTTGAGGTTCAACAAACCGGCATAATTGGCTCCACTTTTGTCGATAACGACCTTTTCTAGCAGCCCGTTTGAGCCTACCGTGCGCAGAAAGAAATTGGTGGCTGCTTCTTCGTCGCGGCGTTCGGATAGCATGAAATCCAAGGTATCGCCGTACTTGTCGACGACGGTACAGAAATCCATTGCCTCTTGACCTTGATATACTTGATGACCCAGCGGTTAAGTGTGGCGTGGTCAAGAGTGACACCGCGCTCAGCCATGATTTCCTCCAGGTCCCGGTACGACACGCTGTAGCGGAGGACATAAAACTAAACGGCATAGAGAACGACAGCTTTCGGGTAATGGCAACCTTTGAAAGTGAGCATGATCGGTGGCGGTGACAAGGAAAATACCAAGACTAACACCACACGCTAAAATTTGCGACAGAACCCTCTGATGATGATCGGAGATTCCAAATTATTTGCAGTGCAATGTGGTTTTGCTCACTGCATGTTCCGCATCATATCAAATATTATGGGTGTGCTGAGACCAGCCACATAACACCGGAATCATACCGGCGATGTGACATTATGCTGAATAATCAATGATGAGCCAAGAGTCATGGGAAACGACAATAATCAAGATTCCAAGAATAGCCTGATTTCGATTCTGTTATTGATCATGCTCGCGACCGGTACACTGATTAATCCGTTAACCAGCTCACGGCCATTCGACCCGTTCAATCAAAAATTGCCATTATTGGATGAGCAAAAGATAGATGCCCGGCTTTGGCAAGACCCAATCGTGGCAACCGAGTAGTTTCTCAATAACAGTAAAAAAGCAAAGGAAAATGACCATCGTACTTATCATTCGATTGCCAATTTTATTGGAGAAATTGGGCAGGAAATCAGTGATAAAACTAACTTGAAAGTAATTGCCGTAAGCATACCGGGTAGTTCTTACTCCGAACCGGTTGAGTACCGGCTTCGCTATCGCTATGCGGTTGCATCTGCATTGGGTTCAAGTGAATATACACCGCAGGACAATGAGCATATTAGATATTTTCATCTAGACACAGAACCAGAACCGTCCCCCAGTTGCGGTGTTTGCAGTGTTAATGGCGTCGACGCCAAGATTACTTTACCTTATGAATGGTACGAGAGTAGCTCCCAATCAGAAAAAGTATTGGTTATCTGGTTGAACGAAGACAGGATTCCGAAAGGAAAATATCGAGATTTTATTGGTTTTCTATATCAAGAATCGAAGAAAATCGAGCCAAAAGTTAAAAAATTCGATTTTTCCTTGATTGGACCAACCAATACGGCTTTATTGATGGAGCTAATAAATAACGATCCGATAGAGAAAAATGCGCAATCATTCAGGATTTTCTCAGCCAGTGCAACGATCTCCAATAATGTTTTATCAAAAGAAATTAAGCATGGCATCGATCATACTTGTTCCAATAAACCAGAAGATGCAAGAATTCAATGCCTATTGGATGAACGTTCGATTGTACGTACGATTGGGCAAGACAGAAACCTAGCAACAGCACTTCTTTGGGAATTGGAACAACGCGGCGTTAATCGTAAGAATCCAATCTTTAAAAAAGACTGCAAAGATCAGTTGATACTCATTAGCGAGCAAGATTCTCTGTATGCCAGAAGCCTGGTTGAGCACTTTCGTTCCAGTTTAGCGAAACAATGTGGCGGAAAAGAAGGATTGATGACAAATTTTACTTATTTGCGGGGCTTAGACGGAAAATTACCTGGACTCGATGAATCGAATAAAAAATCGCAGAGTGAAAAGAATACCCAAGAACAAAAAAATCTTTTGACCCCATTCGACGATGCATCACCCGAGCATGCCGAAGGCCGCAATCAATTCGATTATTTGAGGAGACTGGTCGACAAAATAGAACAGTTGGGTTCCGCTGATGACAATAGGGATCCCATCAAAGCAATCGGAATCATCGGAATCGATGTTTACGACAAGCTTCTGATTCTGCACGCATTAAAGGATAGTTTCAAACATAAAATTTTCTTTACCACGGATCTGGATGCACGTTTTCTGCACAAAGATCAATTTACATGGGCACGTAATTTAATAGTCGCCAGCAATTTTGATTTTGCTCTGCATCCAAAATTGCAAGGTACGACGATGCCTTTCAGAGACAGCTATCAGACTTCGATGTATTTGGCTACATTGTTGGCTGTCAATCCGCAGGCAACTGAAGATTGGGTAAATATTTGGATGATTCAATATAGCAACAATTTTCAATCCAGGATAATTCTAAATAATCAATTCAATGCGTTGTTAGTTCCGCAAATTTTTGAAATTGGTAGAACACAGGCTATTCATTTAGCATCGCCTTCCAATAAATTTCTCGATGAGTGGGTAACTAATCCTATTCTAAAATTTACTGAGTCTAAGGAAATTATTAACAGTAATTGTTTGGTAAACAATTTCATAGCATGCAACACCATCGAACCGGATCGTACTAAACAGATTGATTGGTCTATCATTTACATTACTTCAATATTACTCATTTTCGCTGCTTATATTTCCCGTGGCTTCTTTAACAGGCTGTTGAGAAACGTTTTCAAGCCGGCCGATACAAAGCAAAAACAGACAAGGAAACACAGTTTATACGTAATAAATGAATATGTTAAGTCTGTTTTTAAAACCGTAGCGACATTACTATTTGCTTTTCTTTTGCTGTTTCTTTTGTTGTTTTCGATCTACAAAGATAATTATCCGACTCATGCGGACGGAGAACCATTCTTATGGTTGGAAAGGGTGAGTGTCTGGCCCAATCTGGTTATCCGATTTTTGGGAGTTATTGTGATGATTCTTCTCTTTATATATTTTTTTTACCACGATAGAAAACAAGAGATCGAAGCCATCGAGAATAATTTCGGGCTATGTAAAAAAACTTGCTTGCGAAGTTGGCCAGTAGCTGTTCGGAATGGTCCATTCTTAAATCTTCCCGAGACAAAAAGAACGCATATTGATCATTTATGGCCTGAGTACAAAAGCGCTATTCAATGTAAAGAATCAAAAGGATACCTTTGGATTTTTCTGGTTAGTGCAGTTTCTTTGGGATTTACCCTATATGCTTTTTGGGGACTGGGTTATTTAAACTTTCCAGCACGCGGTATTATTACATTCTATTCTCATTATATCATTGTAACTATTCAGTTTTTTATATTATGGGGATTGGTTTTCTGGGTTGCTTATGAAGCAATCGCATGCAGACAGCTTATTGAAGGAATAGAAATTGACCAAGCCAACCCAAACAAAACGGCATGGTCGTCGGAAATGCGCAAACGACAAAAAATAATGACCGGACTTCCGGTAGACAAACTAAATCCCTATTTGCATTTTTTATTGATCACCAAATTGATTAAAAGTATCAATAGCATCATTTATCTACCATTTATTCTAATGCTGATAATAGCGATTGGCCGCAGTGATATTTTCGACAACCTGGGATTCTCACCGGCGTTAATCCTTGTATATATCTCGGCATCCGCATATCTAATCGCCATTTTGTATTTGTTGAGAAAAAGTGCTGAAAAGCAATGCGGAATGGTATTGCAATACTATGAAGACTATCGGATGCGCTTGGTGGCAACTTCATTTCATCAGTTAAGCAAAATAGATAACTTGCTGACCGAGATCCGCAATGTGAAGCAAAGTACTTTTGTGCAAATCCTACAGCGACCGGCATTGCTTGCATTTCTTTTACCGGGCGGCGGTATTGGCTTAACAAGTATTATTGAATATCTGTACAATTGAGATTGAGACCGAATGTGTCCATTATCTGTTACAAACGAGAACGGCGGTTCTGAATAACGATTTACACCGTCATTTCGAACGCTGGTATCCTGGGTTAAAGATCGAGAAAAATGCGGAAAGACCCGCATCAATCTTGAAAATGGCGGCCTGATTTGAAAAACGGTTCTGTCGCAAATTTTAGCGTGTGGTGTTAGTCTTGGTATTTTCCTTGTCACCGCCACCGATCATGCTCACTTTCAAAGGTTGCCATTACCCGAAAGCTGTCGTTCTCTATGCCGTTTAGTTTTATGTCCTCCGCTACAGCGTGTCGTACCGGGACCTGGAGGAGATCATGGCTGAGCGCGGTGTCACTCTTGACCACGCCACACTTAACCGCTGGGTCATCAAGTATTCCAGGGCACTTGCCCAGGTAGCGAAGAAAAGGAAGCGCCCCGATAACCCGTCATGGCGGACTGATGAGACCTATATCGAGGTCAAGAGGCAATGATTTACCTGTACCGTGCCGTCGACAAGTACGGCGATACCTTGGACTTCATGCTATCCGAACGCCGCGACGAAGAAGCAGTCACCCATTTCTTTCTACACACGGTAGGCTCAAACGGCCTGCCAGAAAAGGTCGTTATCGACAAAAGCGGAGCCAATTATGCCGACGCGACCCTGGCTGGCATTGAAACCGCACACATGATCCGAAAGGGGCAGCTGAACCGACAAAGGGTTGTCCGGATTTCAGCAGTTTGCTAGCCTTGCAGGATAACTTTGCCTGAAGGGTGTGTTCGCTGCACCTCGTTTAAATATTTGCGACATAACCGATTAACTGTAAGACGCCCAGGACGAATGCGCCCATTCGCATAAAAACGTTTAAAATAAACCATCTTCTGCGTTTTACCAATTTTTTTGAGTTGCTTTAAAATGGTAAGTGTTACCTCATGAGTTTCAGCAGCATATGCATTAATAAGCAGAATTTCCCCAGCTTTACAGTCTTCTGAAGAAAGCTCATTTGTTCCGGCAAGCCACATCTCTCCTTTCTCTTGTGTAGTTAGTGCCCAGCCCAAAAAGCCAACAATTTGTTGTTTATCTGAAGCAATTAGATAATGGCCGCGATTAATTTGTCCAACTAGAATTCGAGACCAATGGCCAAATGGCAAGCCCGCAAAAGCAGGTTTTGTCATTAAATAACTAACGATCAGACCAAGTGCTTGCGCAGATTTTAGTCCAGATAAGAGCTGAATGTCAGGTGTATGTATTAAGGAGTTATTTTGCATAGCAAGAAGACAACAAGCTAGATTTTAAATGCCTATCTTTGCAATCTTCAGGTGGACCCTCCTATGCTGTTTAGCGGTCTTTATAGGCACTTAGATACCATTTAAGATAGCGAGCGTCCATTCCCTTAGGTCACAAAAACCATAATAAGTACACAATAAGAATTATCATTGGAGATAGTGGTAAATGACTGCCACAAAATCTCCCGCAGAAAGAGAGGAAACACCGCCTACAATATTTACAGGATCAACAGTTGCAAAATGATAACTGTCGCCACTTATATTAGAAGTTGGGTTATACCATATATTTCCACTTGCAGTATCAACATAGATGCCACTTAATTGACTACCATTGCCATTAAAACCGTAACCTTCGAAATAATTACCAGCATTTAATGTTTTATCTGAATTAAAAACTAATCTGTCAAATACTCCCACCATTCCTAAACCTCTGTCTAGACCAATTAGATCCTCTGATGCATTAAACGATGAAATAGTATCAATACCCGTATAAGATTCAAAATCGAATCTGTCCGCACCGGAACCGCCTATAAGTTTGTCATCACCTAATCTCCCTACGAGAGTATCATTGCCTTCACTACCCTCTAGAAAATCGTTTCCAATTCCTCCATCAAGGAAATCATTGCCTCCGCCACCTACCAGATGATCGTCCCCAGTTCCACCATACAATCTATCATCCCCACCTGCTCCTTTGAGCGTATTACTTACACTATTACCTTGTATTGAATTGCTAAGATCATTCCCTTGACCACTAGAAGCAGTATTTCCCGTTAAGTTGAGGTTTTCGATATTGTTGGGTAAAGTTAAGTCAATAGAACTATTAACCGTATCAAAACCTCCAAAAGAATCAATTGCTTTATCAGAAGAGTTATCTATTACATATTGATCGTCACCGGCTCCCCCATACATAGTATCAGCACCAGTTCCGCCGTCCAGATAATCATTGCCAGCATATCCTTGCAAGATATCATTTCCATTTTTACCAAAAATTGTATCTGCAGAACTAGTCCCTTTTAATTCAGGATAATAAAACCAAAAAAACCCTGATCCTTGAAAAGTATTATTGTCATTTGCGTTAGTACCATTGATTAGTGCCATTTGGAGCCTCCATTTTTCTTAATAAACAATTTGTTTAGAATAAAATTTAATTGGTGCTACACAAATTAATTTATCAATACTCGCGTTACAGATCCGTTACAGATTGGAGGATAATTGGCAGGAGATTTTTTTGAAGAAGTGAGTTCTTGTATTTTTGCTTTATTGAATATTGGCGATCTTATGATAGAGGGCTTGAATACCCGCGGATGGGTTAATACTCAGGCGATTCTGAAGAGATTGACGGCAACGCTGATAAACTAACACTGCATCATTATGCCGATTAAGTTGTATATAGATATTCATGAGATTAGTGTAGAAAACTTCTACCAAAGGCTCGATATCAATGGCTTTTAGGTAACATTCAATGGCACCCTCCCAATCACTATTTTGTTCAAGCAATTTCGCATATTGCTCAATTATCCGTGTGTAATGTGCCCGTAATTGATTGCGAGAAGTAATTGCCCAAGGTGAAGTTTCCCCCTCTAAAAAATGACCTTGGTAATAATCCAGTGCTTTTTGCAACAATAGCCGGTCGCTTACTACGTTCTGCTGATGTGCGATGTGATCAAATGCCCCACAATCTGTCCACACGTAGCCGTAATCTAGGGATAAATATTTGTCCTCCAAAATAATTGCCTGATCAAGTTGCAGCAATTTACGCAAACGATGCAAAGTTGTCCTGAGCGCTTGTTCCGCGGCATCCCCCATAGAATCTGGCCATAAAGCATCTATTATTCGCGCTTGATTGATTGCTTTTCTACCATGAGCACATAAGTACTTCAGGAGTTCCAATGGTTTATGCTGAGCTTTTCCATGAAATCGAAGCGGTACATCATTGAGATGTATCTCAAAGCTTCCAAGTGTAAAAATTTTAATCGGCCATGGCCAAAAATCCCCCTCGGCGGACTCAGCTTTGATGTTACGACGCCGAATCACGCTTCTCACATACTCAACTTCGATGCCATGCTCTAGCGCTAACGAAAATAATCGCGCCATCATTTGTGGACGCCACCATAAATTGAGACATAGAAAATCATTCTCACAAGCAACTCGCAAACCCGCACGTAATGAAATGAGCGCTTCTTCTGTGTCATATTGCTTTAAATACGAATAGGCCATTATCAACAAACAATGATGTTCTAAAAATGGACTTCGGAAAAGGCGTGCGTATTGAATAGACTGATGAAGGTGAGTACGAGCAGCTTCCATTTCATTGATTTCAATCAACACTTGTGCCAAACATGAGCGAGTAGATTCTACTAGAAATGGTCTTCCTACTTCTTCATGATGCTGAAGCGCTAAGGTGATCTTCTCTTGTGCAAAGAAAAAGTCGCCTTTCAAAAACTCAATCCCTGCTTTCAAAAAATGGAATTGAACAACTTCATGTTTACGATGCACAGAAAGATTTTTTTCAAGTTCATCCAGACAAATTTGTGCTGAAATAACATTTCCAGAAGCTAATCCACCGTAGACACCTGTGGCCCACAACAGTACATTCAATACAGGTATACCCGCTTCTTCTGCAATTTGAAGTGTTTTATTGAATATTTGATCAGAATCTTTATGGGTAGCTGTTGTTGACCAATTATATGCACCTTCAACAACTCCCCAAAGAATGTGCAATATCGGAGGTACAGATATATTCCTCAACAGGAGATTAACTTCATCAATGATACGTCGAGATTTCCGCGTATCACCACGCCATAGAGGTAACCATATAATGGAAACTGCAGCGGCTATCCTAAGGGAAGGATCTACTGCAAAATATTGTAAATTATCAAATCTTTGCTCAAGTATTTCTAGAAAGGGGTGATGCGGCGCCGCATAAATAAGTCCTTGAATACTAGATAAGAATTTTAATTCAACTTCGAGTGATGGAAAATCTCCGCATTCTCGGAAAAGAGATTGCAGCTTTTCTGCCCAAACTATTACTGGTTTGATATTGTCTTCTGAATAAGTGTATGCTTCTATTATTCCTGCACCAGACAAAAAAAGGCCCGAAAAATCATTCTTAACTTGGAAACCATTAAATGCCCTTTCAAAGTCATTCTTAGCGTCCTGCGGAGTAAACAATACAGAACTTATTCCTCGCCAATAAAGCAACCAAGGTTCCTGATTAACAATCTCTGCAGGCAGCATAGCAATAGCTTCTTGCAGGGTCTGATGTCGCCCTTGAGTAAGTAAGGCCGATGCTTGCCTATTTGTCATCTTGGTAAACTCTTGCCATTTTTCCGCTTTTGTTAGTAATTCTGCGGCAACCAAGATTTCGCCTGATTGTTCAGCAATACTAGCTCCAACGCATCTTAATTCTTGTAGCTCTGATTTAGTGAAGTGGTTAAGCGCCCGATCCAGCAAGTACTCACGAAATAACGCATGGTACTGATAACTAATCTCGTCACCACTCATACGCCGATCGGTAAATAATTTACGGCGATAGAGATAATTTAACCATTCTTTCGCTTTTGCGCTTTTACCCATTTCTGTTGCTGTTCTAATGGTCAAATGCGATAAAATAGCTGTGCGCATCAGGAACTCACACATCTCTGCCGGTAATTGCTCAAATACCTGGCCAGTAAAATAATGAAACACGGTTTCCATAGTGTCAGATTGAGAAATCTGGTTGATCGTCCCAACTTCTTTAACGCGTTCCATCATCAGCACTAACCCGGCTATCCAGCCATTGGTTTGTTCTTGCAGTAGAGTTAATGTTTCTTCAGTTGAATCAAGCAGATCTGTAGCCGCCACGATTGCTCTCGTTTCTTCTAACGTTAAACGAAGATCGTCCCAATTGATTTGCCCTATCCAATTATTTGCTAACGCACGAGCTAGTTGCGGTGGCAGGTCTGTACGACTAATAACAATCAACTTGTGTACAAGCGGGAGCTCAGAAATGATCACATCAATGACGGTATGAAATGAGGACTCAGGGATAACTTCCTGATAATTATCCAGTACCAATATGAATGGCTCTGTAATCGTAGAAAAAAGCTTACGAAAAAAACGGCGGGCAAATCCAGGAAGATCCGACAGATATTCAGGTGTTAAGAGCGGCAAGAACGAACGTTTACGTTTCGCCGCTACCTGCCCTGCCAAACCCATATAATAGAAGAATGTCGCCAGATCCGCATCACCACTATCAACCTGGTACCAGATCGCGGTTAATTGACGCGCATCTAAATAACTTGCCACAAGCGTTGTTTTGCCTGCTCCCGCAGGACCTGCAATCCACACCACAGGATAATTTGATAACCCCTTTTCTAGCTGAGTATGCAAGCGGTCTCGGCCAGCAACACCCGAAATCCTCGGTTGGGTCAGCTTTGCAAGCGCTATTTGTCTTGGCACAGATCAACCCCTTCAACATGTCGATTCATGTCTAATATTGACATAAATCGATAATTAGAGCTAAAACCTTGCATGAATCAAACAAATTAATACGTGAATACTTTATTTATTTGGGAAATTTAATGAAAAATTGTTTCTTTCAAACCACTTAGTCCACATAATTGATCTCAAAATCTAAACATCATGATACCTTCTATTGAGCTTTGGAGTAGGTGAATGATAATTCGCCGCTCTTGTCCAGATATCCCCTTGATCATTCTTGATATGTAGCGGTATACCAAGCAGCCAAATTATAAGCACAGCAACCTGCAGTTGATACATGATCAGGTGTAATGCCATATTCAAGAGAAAACTCAGTTAAACAGCATTTAACGACATCACATTTTCGTCAGAAAAATTCATTATTTTTATAATAGTATTATAATTCATAGTATTAGGTGAATTTGTTAGATTTAACAACTCAGAAGTTGGTTGCTTATTTTCTCATATGGAAATCAAAATTTTTTCATTTGTTACCCTAATTTTTCATCCAGATAAATGCCAGTATTTGCCAATCAGTAACAGATCTGTAACGCACAAATTGCTAAATTAATTCCGTAGCGCAGTGAAAATACTTTAATTTTAAATATGGAGGAACATCATGAGAGAAACTTCTACATTAATATTTGTAGGAATAATGGTTATTAATAGCCCAAGCTGGGCAATGGATGATGATTCCCAGAAAACACATGCCCAAGTCAGCCCTACAGTAAATTTTGGTGAAGAAAAAGAAAGACCAGTAATAACCAATAAAAAAGATATTGCACCAGGAAAACAAGATCCTAGAAATCTTCAATTAAATGAAACTAATAAAAAACAAGCTAGAGATACAGCACGACGAGTACCCAGCTTTTAATTTTTGGAGAATTAATTATGTGTAAGCAATATACGCTAAATCTAGTCGTAACAATTTTTATTTCATTTTTGTTAGTTACAAATGCTCACGCATGGTTTCAGTTTAAGAACAGTACATCAAGTACTGTTTGGGTAGCTTTTCAATGGTATTCACCAAATTCTTGCGCTAATGATGCGCAGCATGATGGTGGATTATGGGAAACAAAAGGTTGGTATAGTATAGCTCCTGGTCAAACTAAAATAGTTTTTGGATCAGATTTACAGAGCACAGGTAATAGGTATTATTATTGGTACGCTGAATCAAGCAACGGATCTGTATGGAGTGGAGCATATAATACTTACGTACCCAGCACCGCTTTTGATTGGTGCCTTAACACTGGTTCAACCAACTCCAGAATTGTAGGATTCCGCGAAAAATATATAGGAACCTCTAATAATTACACAGTTAATTTAACTCCATAAACATATCAATTTAGATTGTTCGGCAATTATTACTAAACTTTAAATTTAGATACTTATGGATATTTAAAAATAATGCCGGTAAGGAATGGAAAAAATAGTTACTATCTAGAGAAAATTATTATGGAGGATATTGTGATTAATCAATTAATTAGATTAAGTTTGGTCGCGTTCTTATACTTTCCATTTTTTGCACATACCAGCCAATTCGATAATACTCTTTGGTTGGGAAATAATAAAGTCGCTGATTTAGGAATACTGAATGTTGATCGGAATGGGAAAATATTGCGCCGAATTTTTAATGCCGAAGCAACAGGAATTGCTATAGATAAGAATAAGAACTTAATATTTTTTGGCGTTCATACAGGAGAAATTACGGCTCGAGACCTCAATAATCCGGCTTTAACTCTCAAAACCTTGAATCCACCAGTTTCTATTGGCAGTGATATGGCTTTTGATGGAAAGTTTATTTGGCGTACAGATGTTAATAACAGAGAAGTACAAAAAATTGATCCTATAACAGGTTCGGTTGTTTTTTCGTTTGTACCTGATTTCTATGTGATCGGAATAGCTTGGGATGGTCGTTATTTATGGATGAGCGAATCGTTCAATTTACTCGACAAGGAATACCAACCGGAATTGAGTTTCCTACTCGTGTAGTAAATGATTTAGTGGGAGGGTTAGCTTTTGATTCAACAGATAATACTCTATGGCTTGGAGCAAGAAACAAACTCTATCATTACACTACTGCTGGCGTTCTACTCAGGACAGTACCGATTGCTACTGCCGGTCGCTTTATAGATGGCCTTGAATTTCAAGGTATTGCTGCTTGCTTTCAACAATAGCACACCTAACATGCTTAAGAAGTAATAATTTTGTAAGATAATACATTACAGGATTCTGTCGCAAATATTTAAACGAGGTGCAGCGAGCACATCCTTCAGGCAAAGTTATCCTGCAAGGCTAGCAAACTGCTGAAATCCGGGCAACCCTTGTAGGTTCAGCTGCCCCTTACGGATCATGTGTGCGGTTTCAATGCCAGCCAGGGTCGCCTCGGCAGAATGGAATGCCTTGAAACCCAGCATAGGCCGAGTAATTCTTTTGATAAATCTATGGTCTTGTTCGACGATGTTGTTCAGGTATTTGATTTGGCGGATCTCAACCAGGTGGTGCCAGCCAAGCCACAAAAGAAGAAGGTTGAGGTTCAACAAACCGGCATAATTCGCTCCACTTTTGTCGATAACGACCTTTTCTGGCAGGCCGTTTGAGCCTACCGTGTGTAGAAAGAAATGGGTGACTGCTTCTTCGTCGCGGCGTTCGGATAGCATGAAATCCAAGGTATCGCCGTACTTGTCGACGGCACGGTACAGGTAAATCCATTGCCTCTTGACCTCGATATAGGTCTCATCAGTCCAGCATGACGGGTTACCGGGGCGCTTCCTTTTCTTCGCTGCCTGGGCAAGCGCCCTGGAATACTTGATGACCCAGCGGTTAAGTGTGGTGTGATCAAGAGTGACACCGCGTTCAGCCATGATCTCCTCTAGGTCCCGGTACGACACGCTGTAGCGGACATAAAAGTAAACGGCATAGAGAACGACAGCTTCTGGGTAGTGGCAACCTTTGAAAGTGAGCATGATGGATGGCGGTGACAAGGAAAATACCAAGACTAACACCACACGCTAAAATTTGCGATAGAACCACCCAATGGACCTCCTCCTTCTGATTTAAATTCAGATGAATATATCAAACCAACCTTTTCAGTAAATCTTTCCCTCCCAACTCCAAGAATAAGAGAACCTCTTCAGTAAACCTATCTCCCAATTTGTTGACAAATATGGCGCAGATGGAATGCAATTAATCCAAATCACTTTCTCGAATAATACGAGCAAGATCGAGAAAATTTTGCGCACCGGTTTTATACATAATATGCGATTTATAAATTTCCACGGTGCGATGACTGATTCCCAGACACGAAGCAGTTTCTTTATTTGAAAGCCCTTGTATCGCTAAAACCATGACTTCACGTTCGCGTTTGGTTAGCTTCGCCAAGCGCGACGTCATTTCCTCGTTACGTACCAGGGCACTGACTCTTTTTTCCGCTTCTGAAAAAGCAATGTTTATGCTGCTAAGTAATTTTTCTCGTATTACAGGTTTTGTCAAAAAATCTAGTGCGCCAGCTTTCATGGCTCTCACACTCATCGGGATATCGCCATGCCCTGTCAGAAAAATAATGGGTAATACAATTTTTCGCCGCGATAATTCTTCCTGAAACTGCAATCCATCCATCAACGGCATTTGTATATCCACAATGATACAGCCCAAAAAACTTGCGTGGTAAACACTTAGAAATGCTCTTGCGCTAGCGAATGACTGAACGCTCATACCTGCCTGTTCAATCATCATAGCAAGGGAATCCCGCACGGCTATATCGTCATCTATAATAAAAACACTTGGTTTATTATACGTATTCATAATGTAAAAGGTAGCGTGAAATGGAATTTAGTTCCAGCTTGAGTATTGCAATTCACCCAAAGCTGTCCTCCATTGATTTCAATTAAAGCCCGGCTAATGGGAAGCCCCATGCCGATACCTGTTGGTTTTGTGGTAAAAAATGGTTCAAAAATTCGTTCCGCAATTAAAGTATCAAACCCCGATCCATTGTCTTGCACGGTTACTAGCGCCATTCGCGTATCCATCGTAATATGCATGGCGGTTGTAATTGTTAGTGTTGGTGATTCAATAGCATGCATGGCTTCAATAGCATTTCTGAACAGATTAACCAGAACTTTCTGTACTTGATTACGGTTACATTGAACATCTGGAAGATCTGGTTGCAGATTCAGTACCGGATCAAATTCGCCATAATTATCAAAATTGACAATACTTAATGCGTCATTGATAAGCTCATTGAGATTCGACCGTTCGGTAATCAGTTTTCCTTTTTGTAGAAAAGCCATGAGTTCATGCAAGCTTCTACCAGCACGCTGCGCTTGACTAACACAGCCATCCAGCGCTCGCTTTAAATCATTTGAATTAGGAACTTTGTTATGCAGCTCATGCAGCGCCACTTCGCTATAAGCGGAAATGGCCGCGAGTGGTTGATTGAGCTCATGAGCAATTGCGGAAGCCGTCAGTGAGGCCACTTGTTGTTTAAAGATGTTTTCTGTTTCGTTACGTTGCACTTGCAATCTTTTCTGTAGATTTTTTTGATCGGTTATATCTCGTGTAACGCCAATGAGTCGGTAGGGTTGATTATTTTCAAAATAAACTCGCCCTCGTGCAGCTATCCAGCGTGTAATCCCATTAACAGAATTGACGACACGATATTCCACTTCGAATTCACCACTGCTGTTCGGATCCATTGCACGATTAATGGCAGACTGCCTAGAAACACGATCTTCCGGATGAATTCTAGCGATAAATTCGTCATAACTTACGGTTTTGCTCGCACGCTTGCCCCATAACATGCTCATTTGCTCGTCCCAATAAACGATATTGTGTTTGAAATCGTAATCAAAAATACCCAACCCTGCTGCCTGCTTTGCTAGGCGTAATCGTTCTTCACTGGCACGAAGCGCTTCTTCAGCCTCTATTCGACGAGATGCCACGCTGAATGTAATAAGAACATACAACTTTTGTTTTAGTTTAATAGGGCTAAAACCGGTATCCAGTAATATTTCTTTACGATTACGATCTTGTACAGCGAATCCATTACCGGCGCTGATTGGATGTTTGAGCGGGGTGTTTAAAAATAGCTCTCGATAGTGGTGATACTGCTTGCGATACCTTGGAACTATCAAAAATTCGATGTTTTTCCCTTCAAGCTCATCCTTGCTATAACCAAATATCGCTTGTGCCATCGGATTCACCTGCACAATTTGACTTGAATCATCAATTAGCAGCAGCGCATCCACTGCTGCATCAAAGAATGTTTCAAAGCTTAATTGTTTGAGTTCATGAATCACATTTAATTCTCACTAAATAACATTCAGCATTTTTTAAAGCTTACGCCAAAAAAACGTACATTTCTATGAATCTTCCAATGTATTAGGGTTTTACCATAGGTATTTATACGAATATTGCTAGCTATTTTTCTTAGGTACTATCCTTGTACGAATGGATATGACGACATTTAGTGGAAATTTACTTTATTCGAAGCTCACTTTAACCGTAAGGGATCAAAAATTTAAAAACACCTCGAAAATGAACAGGTAGAGTCGGAATACGAACCTATAAATCTCAAATCGAGTTTATTTACAAATGTAAAAATTCATTGAGAAACCGTGCTACAGCAGAAGGTAGTTAACCCAATGATAGCTGTATTTTTTTAACATACGAATCAATCTAAACACCGCATTTCGAAGGGAAATGTAAATTGATTACTTTCATTCAATTAATACAATAATGAGGAAAATATAAAAATGTCACTCTCCAGCCTTCTCGTACCAGCAATATTATTTTTCGCTCTGGGAATGTTCGCTTGCATAATCAAGTCTGATTTGAAATTCCCACCTGATATGCACAAGATGATTGTGATTTACTTGTTGATCGGTATCGGGCTTCATGGCGGCAAAGAGCTTGCCGCATCTCATCTGGCAGACGCTATTCCTGCAGTATGGGCAGCACTAGGATTTGGTGTAGGCTTACCCATCATTGCTTATATAATCTTACGTTGGCTCGGAAAAATTGATCCTTTAAATTCCGCAGCCATTTCTGCACACTATGGTTCAGTAAGCGCAGGAACCTACATGACCGCAGTCGCATTCTTGGGAGGGATTGGTGTGACTTATGAACCCTACCCTGTAATTATGTTGGCTATTATGGAGTCACCAGCGATCATGATTGGCTTAGTACTCGCCGGTTACTCTCGAAGGATCATGGGCGCATCGAGTGAGACATCCACAGCAGCTAAAAAAGGAATGATGAAGCATTTGTTAATCGATGCTTTTACAAACGGTAGTATTTTGCTGCTGTTCGGTTCCATGGCAATTGGTGCAGCGGTTTCCGAAGCCAGCTACCACAAGATTGAACCGTTCTTTGAGCTTATTTTTATGGGTGCGCTATGCATCTTTCTCTGTGACATGGGAATGGAAGCAGGTAAAAGGCTATCGGAATTCAAATCAGTAGGCGTCTTCCTTGTTAGTTTTGGGATTGCTATGCCATTGATTGGCGCGGCATGCGGATTAGTCGTTGGACATTTCGTCTTAGGTTATTCAGTGGGGGGCATTACATTGGTGACGGTATTGGCAGCCAGTTGTTCCTACATTGCGGTCCCTCCGGCAATGCGACTTGCGGTTCCTGAAGCTAATCCATCGTTCTATCTGACTTTATCGCTTGGAGTAACCTTTCCATTTAATGTAGTAGTTGGTATCCCTACTTATTATGCAGCAGCCCAATATCTGCATGAAAGTTATTATCCTTGGTAAGGTTTGTTTCTAACATTTGGCAGTTGATTGTAACAATAATCTATCAACTGCCGGATGTGTCTAAAAAATGCAATCTATAAGAATTGAATGACTCTAATAGTTTTCGAAGTCTGAAAAACAGGAATATATACATAAACTTTCTTTTGGAGATAATTATGCCACTAGGATCTGAAATTTTAAAAAAAATGAAACGCATTGAGATCGTCATTAACGAGGATTCTCTTGAGGAAATGTTGGAATTGCTGCGAAATGTTGATGTTCGCGGATACACTGTTATAAAAGGTGTTGGAGGATTAGGCTCAACCGGTGAGCGAGATCCAGATGCTTTTGCTTTGGAGCAATCGAACGCTTTTTTAGTATTAACATGCGAAGAAGCCCAAGCCGATAAGATTGTTCTGAAATTGCAACCCGAGCTAAAGAACTTTGGAGGGATGTGTGTGCTAACTGATTGCCATTGGGTTCTAGGACCAAAAGCATCTTATTAATGAAGATTAAAATAAATTGTTGGAGACCTTTGCAAAAACCTTTTGATACATCTTCAGGTTACTGTTTTTATTGATATTAAGTTTCAAGAAATGAGGTTTTGCAAAGGCCTCTGTATGTCTCTCATGCAAAATGCTCAAACTCCTCTCTGGGGAGTTTAGAGTCGCGCAACTCTCTGAGAATTCATATTATCCTCATCGAAATATGGAGAATCAGTCACTTCTTGGCTTGGCGGTACTATTACTTGATAAACCAACTACCGTGGTCTGACGTTGGCATTGAAGAATGGCTTGTACTTGCTTTTGAATAAAGATCATCAGAAAGTAGTAAAGGAAGTGGGCATCAATGACAAGATTCTCCTTTAGTGTTTTCGACACAGCACTATGCGGTTGTTGCGGGTCGGCTTCTTTGTATTTGCCGATCCGCCTAGTTGGTTTCCTTGCTGTGTTTGAAGCATACACTCAACTTCAGTGGTGACGAATAGATCATTCGATGATCGGAAAATGTCGTAACAGTATTTCAACGGCCAGAAGCACTACGCACCGAAGAACCATTTAGTTTTGATTTTCCTCATTCCTCATTCGACTCCAATTTGGTTTGATCAAATTTTCTCAATGCATTTTCTTTGCTAAGTAACTCTAATAACACTCATCAAACTCAGTGATGTTTTTAACACGGCAGTATCTAAGCGTTTTTTTACTAAGCATAATTTTTACGAAGATCCTTTGGAGACCACTCAATATATTGTTTTTATTAGCATTAAGTTCCAATAAATAGCGTTTCGCAAAGTTTCCTAAGTGTTTCACCTTAGGTAGTCACCCGAATTTTTCCACCTTATATTTCGAAGTATATTCAAAAACATTAACCGACAATATTGGATTTGTGATTTGGCATAACATAATTATAAAGGAGAAGATCTATATGTCCCCCCCTAGAAGTAGCCTCACTTACGGAATTGCCTTATTGCTGATGGGATTTTTATCGAGCAACGATTCACTCGCAGCTGCAATAGAGGATACGAAAAAGAAGAAACCTAATCGAACACAAGTTGCTAATGCGGATGTAAAAAAACTCGATCAAGTACCAGTTATTGCGCAAAACCCTACAACCGGGAGCGCAAGATCATTCAGCACAACAGAATCACCCGGGCGTACAGTGTTTGATTTCGATAACCTACCACATTTGATGGAAGAACATAAAACTCCGCTAGCGGCACTTATGCCTGATTGGCTCAATGTAGCCATTGAGCATCGGACACGATATTCCTTATATGACAATGGTTTTACTCGAAATATTCCCGGCTTTAACGACATGGTTCATCAGCGCACAAGGTTTTTATTTGAAGTCTTTAAGGCTACGGATCCCCTGAAGTTTACGTTAGAACTCACAGATATCCGCGCACCACTCGCTAATTATGGTCAAGCTCATTCAAATGTTTTCGCCAACCACTTTGATTTTACCCAACTTCACGTTGGTTTGAATTCTCAAAACTTTCTGGGAACAGGGTATGCCGCCAAGTTCGAGGTTGGGCGTTTTGTTATGGATTATGGTGAAGCGCGTTTGATTGGTGGACATCGGTGGGGTACTTTATCGCCTACCTTCGACGGCATGGTATTCACGGTCGGCAATGAACGAGAGAAATGGGGATTGCGTGTATTCGGTACGCGCCCGGTTAATCGTGAGCCGACGCATCTCGATTGGAATACTCCGGCAACATACTTTTCAGGTGCGCAAATTACCAACCGCGATATATCCTGGGCTAATGTAGATGCTTATTTTTTCCAGTTAAATGAAGGTAATAAAATGAGGCAGCGTAATTTATCAACGACAGGTTTCCGATTGTTTGCCAAACCCGTTACCGGTAAACTAGATTATGAAATCGAATCCATGTATCAGTTTGGCGATACTCGTGACAAACACCTTTTTGCGCATCGTCATCATGGCGAGGTGGGTTATTCCTTCAAAACAGCTATGCCTTTCCGCCTGATTTATTTGTTCGATTATGCTTCCGGAGACCGTGACCCTGACAAGAATTTTGATATTTTGTATGCAAAGCGACGAGTGGAATATGGGCCAACCGGAATGTTTGGACCATTCTTCCCTTCCAATCTTATGTCACCCGTAGGTTTTCGTGCAACGCTGATACCAACGCCAACGGTCAAACTTACAATGTCGCATCGCGCCTATTGGCTGGCTGATAAACATGGCGCTTATGTCGGTAGCGGTCTGCAAGATACAACCGGTAGAGCAGGAACTTTTCTGGGTAACATGCTTGATGTCAGTGTTGGTTGGGATCCGCAATGGAGTTATTTGAAACGCGTAAGTTTTGATGTCGGTTACAGTCATATATTCAAAGGTGATTACTTCGATAAAGTGGCACAAAGCCCAGGTTCGGCTGACACCAATTATGGATACATGATGACGACTATCAGATTCTAAAGGGTATGCGTGACGCTATTGGCTCAATATAGTTAAATATTTGTTAAACCTGAACAGTATAAAAAGAGTTAGTAATTATGAACATTACATACAAGGAGTTTATAGCATGAGTGGAAAGAAAATTATCGACACAAAAAAACTTGCTGGTATGGCCTGTAACGATACGTTAGGAGAATTGAATAAGCAAGGCATTGCGAGGAGAAAGGAATCGGACCTAAAGCTACTATTTTTGACCACATGAGTAGTACAGAATTTAACGATGAATTCATGAGAAAGGTAGCTTTAATTTTTGATCACATGAGTAGTACAGAATTATCGATTAGTAACTACTTGAACCGAAATCGAAGAAAAATTGCGGTGCAAAAATATTCAAGATAAAGTTGATATAGCTTCTCACTTATTGATTGAATGGTCGGGGCGAGAGGATTTGAACCTCCGACCACTTGCACCCCATGCAAGTACGCTACCAGGCTGCGCTACGCCCCGAACAGAAAATTATAGCAAACTAGAAAACTTACTTTATAAAAAACTTACTTTAAAGAATTTATTGCCAGTTGAAAGTACTATGAAGAAAGAATAGACATGATGCTTCTAACCTGATGTCGAATATAGTTTAAATCTACTGTGGACATCGAAGGGTTATTGACTTTAGATGCTGGTGGTATCGAGGATAAATTCTTTGATTTTGTGTCGGCATTAATCAATCGACTACGTGCCCCATTGATAGTGAATCCTTGTTCGTAGAGAAGTTCTCGAATTCGACGTATCAACAGCACCTCTTGATGTTGATAATAGCGTCGATTACCTCGACGCTTAACCAGCTTCAGTTGTGCAAACTCCTGCTCCCAATATCGCAATACATGAGGCTTAACATCACATAATGTACCAACTTCTCCAATCGTGAAATACCGCTTGGCCGGAATAGGAAGTAAAGCATTATGTGGTTTTTTGTTTTCCATGGTAATTTTTTTCAACCAAAGTCTTTAGTTTTTGACTAGCATGAAATGTTACGACACGGCGTGCTGTAATAGGAATCTCTTCTCCCGTTTTAGGGTTTCTACCTGGACGTTGGGGTTTTTCTCGTAACTGAAAATTACCGAATCCTGATAGTTTTACACTATCATTATTCTGCAACGCAATTCGCACTTCCTCATAAAAGAATTCCACCATATCTTTTGCTTCGCGCTTATTCAAGCCCACGTTTTCAAATAATAAATCTGCTAATTCAGCTTTGGTTAATGCCATATTTTTACTCCATTTCGATAATAATTGCTATAAGCTTTGTGCTTATAGCCCGATTCACGCGAAATGCCGCCATGATCGAAACAACACTTATTTATCCATTACGTAACGTTGCACAGAATCGATTTTCTAGTATTTTTATCAATTTTAATACTTCAGAATCCACTTCTATGTCAGTCAATGTTTTCTCAGTATCTTGTAACAATATACGGAATGCAAGACTTTTTTTGTTATTTTCCATACCTTTACCGCGATAAATATCAAATAAGGCAATATCGATCACTGTAGGAGATTTTTCCTCATTCATACAGGACAATAATGTCTGTACATTAATATCGTTATCTACAATGATGGCAATATCGCGTTGTACAGGGGGAAATTTAGATATCTCCTTGGTTACATGAATTGCTTGAGGAAGCAAATGCTCTAAATTGATTTCGAACAACACAGTATTTTTTTGCAAATCGAATTTTTTTTGCCACTTGGGATGCAATTCCCCTAGCCAGCCGATGGAATTATCCGCAATAATTATTTGTGCGGATTTACCGGGATGCAAAGCAGGATGTGAAATTTTCTTGAAAAGTATTGCTGAATTACCGCACAAATTTTCAATATCACCTTTAATATCATAGAAATCGGCACTTCGAGCAGGTATACCCCATTGTTCAGGAACAATATCACCATAAATCAGCCCCGCTAATTTCTCTATTTGTACACAATCAATTTCAGTGGATCTGATGAAACAACGTCCAATTTCAAATATCCTGACTCGTGATTGTTTGCGGTTCAAATTAAATTGCAAATTAGCGATCAGTCCACCAACCAATGTACTTCGCATTACGCCCATCTGACTTGCAAGTGGGTTTACTAGCTTGATTGGTGTGTCATTGCCTGCGAAATCCAGCTCCCAGTTTGCATCAACAAAGGCATAATTAATAACTTCCTGATAATCACGATTTACTAATGATTGTTTAATCTGCTCGACAGGGCGAATATTCTCGATTGCCGGCAACATTGCCATACGAGCTTGCGGATAATGCGCCGGAATCCGATCATAACCGTAGATACGCGCCAATTCTTCGATTAAATCTTCTTCGATTGTCAAATCAAACCGATAACTGGGTGGCGTTACAGTAAAACTACCATCTATCTCCAAGAATTTGAATTTCAATCGTTGGAAATAAGTCTTGATTTGCTGTACATCTAATTCGATTCCTAGTATGCGTTGGATGCGAGTTCTTCGCACTTGAATCGGAGATCTGGCAGGAAGCTGATAACGCTTTTCAACAATAGGCCCCGCTTGTCCTCCACAAATAGTTTGAATCAAATATGATGCGCGATCAATAAAGTCGTGCGTTGCAGCAAAATCGACACCACGCTCAAAGCGATAAGCAGAATCGGAAATAAAGCCTAGTTGAAACGATTTGCCACTAATGATCGATGGCATAAAAAATGCGCTTTCCAGAAAGATATCCACGGTGCCATCGGTTACACTACTATCTAATCCCCCCATAATACCCGCCAGAGCAAGCGGTTTACTTTCATCTGCAATAATAAGCATATCAGGCGTAAGATTAACGATATTATCGTTGAGTAATGTTATCTTTTCACCTGACTTCGCATAGCGCACCTGTATCGATCCATTTATTTTATTCAAGTCAAATGAGTGCAGCGGCTGACCTGTCTCTAATAAAATATAATTGGTAATATCAACGATTGGGTTAATTGAGCGAATACCACTTCGTTCCAAACGCTGTGTCATCCACAAAGGAATCCTCGCATTAATATCTATTCCTTTGATTACTCGGCCACAATATAGTGGACATGCCTCAGGAGCCATGATATGCACATCCAAGACATCTTGGATATCAACTAAGGTCGCAGGTGATTCTAATGGTATTAATTCGCTAGCAGTAATCGCAGCTACTTCACGTGCCACTCCCAGTACGCTTAAGCAATCCGCACGGTTCGGCGTTAAACTCAGAGTAAAAATGCGATCATCAAGCGAAAAATAACTACGAAAATCTTTGCCTACCGGGGCGTCTTCCGGTAATACCAGCAAACCATCGGCTATTTCAGCCAGACCCAATTCTTTCGCCGAGCACAACATACCTTCAGACTCAATACCGCGTAATTTTGCTGATTTGATTTGTATTCCAGGTAGGTTAGCCCCTATTAATGCACACGGAACCCTCATTCCTTCGCTAACATTAGGTGCTCCGCAGACAATCTGTAATAAATCAGCCTGTTGATTAGCTTTAACTTGACAAACCTTCAAACGATCTGCACTGGGATGACTTTTTACTGAACATACTTCTGCCACTACCACCTTGTTAAAAGTAGCAGCAACAGATTCTACACTTTCCACTTCGATACCCGCCATGGTTAATACATGCGCAAGTCGCTCGCTAGACAACGATGGATTAACAAATGTGCGTAGCCAATTTTCCGAGAATTTCATACCAACCTATTTGTATTGGAATGCCAAGACAAAAATAACCTTAATTAAATTGTTTCAAGAACCGTAAATCGTTTTCAAAAAATAACCTCAGATCACTGACACCGTAACGCAGCATGGTTAAACGTTCAGCACCTATACCAAAAGCGAATCCCACATATCGTTCACTATCAATTGAAACATGTTTAAGCACGTTTGGATGCACCATGCCACACCCCAGAACCTCCAACCAGCCAGTGTAACTACAAATACGACAGCCCTTTCCATTACACATAACACAAGCAATATCCATTTCAGCTGAAGGCTCTGTAAAGGGAAAAAAGGAAGGCCTAAATCTTACCGATAAATTATCTTGCTCGAAGAAATGCGCCATAAAATCAGCTAATACACTTTTCAGCGCAGCAAAATTAACATTTTCATCAATCCATAGCCCTTCGACTTGATGAAACATTGGCGTATGAGTTACGTCCGAGTCACAACGATACACTCGACCGGGAGCAATAACTTTCATTGGAGGTTGATGATTCTGCATATAGTGAATTTGCACCGGTGAAGTGTGTGTACGCAATAAATTACCATTATCGATATAAAATGTGTCATGCATTGCACGCGCAGGATGATTTTCAGGAATATTCAATGCAGTAAAATTATAGAAATCTGTTTCAATCTCTGGCCCAGAAGCAACATCGAACCCGATTGAATGAAATAATTTTTCAATTCTTTGCAAAGTTTGAGTCACGGGGTGCAGACCACCGCTACGCATTCCTCTACCGGGTAAAGTTACGTCCAAAGCTTCTTCATTAAGCTTAATAGCCAATTGTTGAGCGTAAATAGCCTCACGACGATATTTGAGTGCTTCTTCTAATTGATTTTTTGCTTGATTTATTTTACTTCCCACAAGCGGGCGTTGTTCAACCGGAATTTTACCAAGCTGTTTAAGAAGTCCTGTCAGTACGCCATTCTTACCAAGGTAGTGTACTTTGATATTTTCCAACTCAATGGAGTCTTCAACACGATTCAATAACTGCGTAGCTTCGCTAACGATTGCTTCCAGGTTTTCCATATCAGTAGATTACTCATATCGACAAGTAATTTAGAAGAAATTTGAACAATAAAAAAGGAGGTAAGGTATTTATCCCGACCTCCTAATATGACTTCCAATACTTAATTAAGCAGCAAGACTGGTTTTTGCTTGCGCTACAATTTTCTCAAAAGCGCTTTTATCGAATACTGCAAGATCGGCTAATACTTTACGATCAATGTCGATGCTTGCTTTCTTCAATCCATTCATGAACACACTATACGATAGACCGAATTCTCGTGCAGCCGCATTGATCCTTGCAATCCATAATGTACGAAATTGTCTTTTACGTTGACGGCGATCTCTATACGCATATTGACCTGCCTTCATAACGGCCTCTTTAGCTATCCGATAGACGTTTTTACGACGCCCACGATATCCTTTGGCAAGCTTTAGTATCTTTTTATGGCGCGCATGCGCTGTAACACCACGTTTAACTCTTGGCATAATGAATTCTCCTAATTATGCGTATGGCATCATGGCGCGAATAGAATCAGCGTTGGTAGCATGCACGCCAACAATACCCCGCAATTGTCGTTTGTTTTTGGTTGTTTTTTTAGTCAAAATATGGCGCTTAAAAGCCTGTGGGCGCTTAATACTCCCCCCCGGGCGAAACTTGAAGCGCTTTGCAGCACCACTTTTGGTTTTCATTTTTGGCATACGAACTCCTTTTATATGAAACTAGGTATTTCCAGATTAGAAAATTTTTAAAACCCAGTAATCACTATTTTTTAAAAACTAATTTATATTAACCATTAGGTCGTCAAGCTAGGGTCACTTACAGTTGCTTTAGGTGGCGATGTTCTTTCGGATTTCCCATCTTTCCGTTTAGGCGACAATACCATCACCATTTGGCGCCCTTCCATCTTAGGAAATTGCTCTACTATTGCGTAGGGTTCCAGATCAATTCTTACTCTTTCTAGTAAACGCATACCAAATTCCTGATGCGCCATCTCCCGGCCTCGGAAGCGTAGTGTTACCTTAACCTTATCGCCTTCATTCAGGAAACTGGTTACGTTCCTCAGTTTAATATTATAATCTCCTTCGTCAGTATTCGGTCTGAATTTAATTTCTTTAATTTGTACTTGTTTTTGCTTCTGTTTCGCATCATGCTTCTTCTTGCTTTCTTGATATCGAAACTTACCATAATCCATTAAGCGACACACAGGAGGCTGGGCTGTCGGCGCAATTTCTACTAAATCAACACCAGCTTCATCGGCCAGCTCAATTGCTTCAGTTAGTTTAACAATTCCAATTTGTTCCCCATCTGCACCAATTAAACGTACTTCCGGCACATCTATCTCATGATTAATGCGTGCTGCTTTTTCCTGAACTATGACATTTCTCCTATCAAATTAAGAATTATTTCTTTGTGGCTATCTCTTCCTTTAATTTATTCACAAAATCCTGTACGGTCATTTGACCTAAATCTACACCACCCCTATTACGAACAGATATTTTATCAGTATTCATCTCTTCATCACCGACAATTACTTGATAAGGAAGCTTTTGCAAACTGTGCTCGCGGATTTTATAGGTTATTTTTTCATTTCTCAAGTCCAAACTGGTCCTGATCCCGCTTTGCTTTAAGTGAGTATGCACCGATTGCGCATACTCACTCTGCCCCCGAGATATATTCATTACCACCACTTGTTCAGGCGCCAACCACACGGGGAAAGCACCTGCGTAATTTTCTATCAAAATACCAATAAATCTTTCCAATGACCCTAAAATAGCTCTATGCAACATTACAGGAACTTTGCGTGTGTTATCTTCTGCCACATATTCTGCACCTAAACGATTTGGCATTGAAAAATCTAATTGTAGCGTACCGCATTGCCATACCCGACCGATAGAATCTTTTAATGAAAATTCGATTTTAGGCCCATAAAACGCTCCTTCCCCAGGCTGCAATTCCCACTCTAGTTTTGCTTCACCCAAAGCAGCTTTAAGCGCGTCTTCTGATTTGTCCCATTGTTCATCTGAACCCACTCGTTTCAAGGGACGAGTCGATAGTTTTACCAACAGCTCATTAAACCCAAAGTCGGTATAAACAATTTTAAGTAGATCAATGAATTTAACAACTTCACTTTGTATCTGTTCTTCGGTACAAAAAATATGCGCATCATCCTGAGTAAAAGCTCGGACACGCATAATACCATGCAATGCGCCCGATGCTTCATTGCGATGACAGGAACCAAATTCTGCTAATCGAATGGGTAATTCACGATAACTTCGCAAACCTTGATTAAAAATTTGCACATGGCCTGGACAGTTCATTGGTTTAATTGCAAATTCTCGTTCATCTGAATGAGTTGTAAACATGTTTTCTCTAAAGTTCTCCCAGTGTCCAGAATCAACCCAAAGGTTTTTATCCAGTATTTGCGGGGTACGTACTTCTTGATAATTGTTTTTATCTAATAAATCTCGCATATACTGCTCAACTTGCTGCCATAATAACCAGCCTTTTGGATGCCAAAACACCATACCTGGAGCCTCTTCCTGGGTATGAAATAAACTTAATTGCTTACCAATTTTTCGGTGATCGCGCTTATCCGCCTCTTCTAATCGATGTAAGTAGTTTTTCTGATCTTCTTTACTAGTCCAAGCTGTACCATAAATACGCTGCAGCATTTCATTTTTTGAATCGCCGCGCCAATATGCTCCAGCTACTTTCATCAACTTGAAGACTTTCAACTTTGCCGTACTGGGCACATGCGGTCCTCGACAAAGATCTGTAAAATCACCTTGAGAATAAAGTGATAAAGCTTCAGCACTGGGTATAGCCTCAATGATTTGAGCTTTATAGTGCTCACCTTGTTCTTTAAAAAAATTGATTGCTTCTGTGCGCTCCAGTATTTTCCTCCGTACCTTAAGATCACGTTTACTGATCTCAAACATTCGTTGTTCAATTGCATTAAGATCTTCAGGCGCAAAAGGGCGTTGATATGAAAAATCATAATAAAATCCGTCTTCAATAACAGGACCAATTGTCACTTGAGCTTCAGGAAACAATTCTTTTACCGCCTGAGCCAACAAATGTGCGCACGAATGACGAACGATTTCTAATCCTTCCGGATCTTTCTCAGTTATAATGGAAAGATCTGAATCTTCAGTAATTAGACTGTCCACATCAACCAATTTTCCATTCACTTTCCCGGCGATTGCTGCTCGTGCTAAACCCGGCCCGATTGCCATTGCAACCTCCATAACGCTAACAGACTGCTCAAATGAGCGTACGGATCCATCTGGCAAACGAATTTCTGTCACAAAAACTCCTTTTCTCTTTCCATAATCATTGATTAAACGCACCCTAAAACACAAAAGAAGGTATATATTTTGCTCAAAATAAAACGCTCTTTCAATGCAGTATTGCTTTATACCAATTATTCATTTTTTGTAAACCACGGAAGATTTTAGGTGCAAAACCAATCGCAACAGCATCAACCAAGCAATACCAGGCAGCCACCCCGCTAGGTGGATTTCCTTGTGTCCAATTAAAAACTGGCTCAATTGGTGCCCATCGCCAGGTTCCAGAAGCTGTTCCGACAATTTCCAGCCATGTGCAAATAAAAAAAGCACCCAAATACACCAATGGTGATCTTCCCTTGAAAATACAAAGAATAAAAATACAAAATAAAAATGCACCTACTTGATCACCCTGTTCAGGTATACCGCTAATCCCCCATAAAGACCATAATCCACCTGTTATAAAAACAAAACTTGCTATTTTTTTTGCGTGCATCAAAAAGAATCTAGAACGTGCAAGCGCAACAGCTGTTAAGTAAACCATACCATGGCCTGGCGGTACATACAAAGGAACATTGCCAAAGCGGTAGGTATAACCTTCCATATAAATGGATGCAAAATGCTCACCAGCAGTTGCAAATGCAACGGCTATGATTACTTGCATCCTTACTTCACGATTCTCTCCAATTAATAACCCAATTAAAAAAATCCAGGCGATAACCCCCAATAAATTTTGAATTTCAAAGCTAGCGCTGCCATCAATCACCAGGCTTACGCCCACACAAAAGAATGTGAAACCCGCAATAAAGTAATTTCGATTTTGATGTGGATAATTTATATCTGGTTTCGGAAAATGATCTAGCATTACTTATTTTGTTTAGATGTCAAATTAATAAAAAACCCGCAATAGCGGGTTTTTTATTAAAGATAGTTTAATCAATTTAATTTGAAAAATATTTATTAATTAATCAAGTAGCTCAAATAGCTTTATTAAAAAAATTCCACATTGATCAATTCAATTATCTATTTTTTAATAGGCTCACTGAAGCCGTTGTCGTCTTCGTCTTCCTCTTGATCTTTGTCACTATCATCCTCATCATCGCTGTCGTCGTCAGACGATTCGGCGTCACCAGTACTCGAATCGGATGATTCTTCAGATTCGGACTCTTCTTCCTCATCGTCCTCTTCTTCCTCTCCCTCACTACCTTCTTCCTCTTTCGCCAACACCATCTTGCCCGCAGCTAAACTCGCATTCAAGTCCGTCTTCGCTACCTCTTCATGCACCAAATTCTGATGACAATCTATACACGTCGCACCTTCCGTCTTCAACTTCTTATGCGCTTCCTGTGCGTCCGCTCCAGGTGGATTCGGGTCCCTATGACAATCTCGGCAAGTCACACTGTCCCATTTCTTCAGATTCATCCGCGCATCGTGCGCCATGATCAACCGACGTTCGTTAAATTTCTCTAGCGTCGAGTAATCGTTAACCAACTCCAAGTATAACTCTCTCGCACCATCTACCGCATGCGTATAGAGCGCTAAGTGGAAATTCTTGAATCCTTGCGGTATGTGACAATCCTTACATCCAGGATTTACCCCCAATGCACCATAATGCGTCGAGTCCTTCAACTCCTTCTGCGTGTACGTCATCGAATGACAGCTGGTACAAAACTCTTCCGTCGATAACGCCGCTTCCCCTCCAAATACTACCGCAACCAGTACTATCCCCAACAGTCCTCCTGTCAGGAGCGTACCTATCGCACCTTTCTGTAATCCTGTCATTACTCTTTCCCTTTCTTATCTTTTTTGTCCGCAACCTTTTCCTTAGCATTCGCTTGGAATTCATCGTGGAACTTGAATTTAGGCTCTCCTACAAAAGTCCCGTCCAATTTGTAGTGCTCGTGCATCGCCTTCACGTCTTTCACCATCTTGTCAAAATCAAATGTGTATTTCTTGTCAACTTCCGGTGTAAACGGTGTATACGGCGCTTTCGCTCCTTTCCACGGTGAACCTTCATAGTTCAGATGGCATGCACTACATGCTTCTTCAAACTGAAAGTCTTGTCCTTTATCAGCCAATACCTTACGTTGCATGGTGGTACCCTTGCTTTCAAAGGCTTGCCCACCTTTACGGTGATCTCCACGATAGGACTTGCCCGGTCCATGGCAGGATTCACAGCCAACCGCAGCAAGTGGCTTCTTCGCAGCTTCAATGGTGTATCCACCTTTCTTGCCAAACCCATCTACGTGGCAACCTACACAGTCTTTATCTTGTGTATAGTCTTTCTCCGGATCAAGCTTGGCTTTCACTTTGGCTTCCTTGCGCGCGCCCGGCTTCAGCGATTCCATCGCCTTAGCATGCGCCGTATCTTTCCATGACTTGGCTTGCGATTTGTGGCATGAACTACATTTGGTACGACCTTCAAATGTGTCGGCTAGTACTGTGCCAGTAAAAAATGCGCTCAACGCTAGTACAACAAAACCATATATCACTGTGTGCTTCATCTTTCCTCCTTGTTGTGCCTGTCTTATTCTATTTTTCTATTTGCCACTACGCCGTGTATTGTACGCTATCGTCAGATTGTGTAAATATTTTGTCGCGACCTCAATTGCCTTTTAGCGCTTTACGGTATCTTGTAAACCCAATAACCACCTTGCTGGTAGGCCACTGGCGCAATGTCTTGCTCAGTCGGCGCCGTTTTGTCCACAAACGGCAATAGCCTCGCTATCAGTGTCTCACTACTCATTTCATCACTTAAAAAGAATACGCGAATTTCATCGTCCGCTAACGATTGGAGTGTATAGGTGTGGAAATCGTTTTCTTTCAGTTGCACTTTCATGTGATTGATCATGCCGTGCATGTTGCCAGTCAATGGGAAGTTCTTATAGGCAACGCCAATTTTATCCGGGTACATGAGACCCAGCTTGTATAAGTCGGTGACATGAATAACCAGATACGCTTCTCGGTCACGGCCAATCAGTTCGCGTAGTTTCTGAATGCCCTGTTGCGCAGGAAGCGCTAAAGCAGCACTAAACCGCTTGAAATTTTCTTGTTCCTGCGAATCTGTCGTATTACCCCAAAATGCCGCTTCGTAGGCTTGTATGGCCTTACTTTGCTCAAGCCACGGTAACGGCAGTATCAGCGGTTCGTTTAAATGGTCGGTAAACAGCGTGTCTCGGCCCGTTAGAAGTTTGATTTGCCGCGCTGTGTCCCACCAGGATAGTATCAGTGATTCCGGCGCCGCATGTTTGCCAATGACTGTCACTAGCTCCATCAGCTCACTGGGCTTCTTTTCTAAATTATAGAGTACCTCTGCGGTGTTGTTTTTCCAGTCCAGTAATACCGGTGCATCGCTACCCTTTCGAGCAACTATCATTTCCGCAATCGGCTTTTCTACATCGATTGTCTTAACTTGATATCGCTCTAGCTTTAGTTCCGGCCAGTTACTCAGGTCTATTTTCGATATCCGCTTCTTGTCGCCTTGGTCTAAGGGTATCTGTTCATAACTGTAAAAAACTGGCAGCGGTTTAAACCACAGATAAAAAAACCACCCCAGCAAAAGCAAACCTCCCGTCACTAGAATAATCCCCAGTGACGGGAGAAATTTGTCTCCCGACCGCACTGCTTTTCCCGTGCGGTCAGTCGCGTTCACGTCTATCAAACTTGTTCGCTTTGTTTACGTTTACGCCAGCCTACTAAGGCCAATGTGCCCGCTAGCAACATACCGCCTCCCAAACCACCCAGAGAAATCTTCTCGGTCGTGCCGTCTAGGTCTAACAGGCTTCGTTTGCTTGATGATTCAAGATTTTTAACACGTTCTTGCAAGGCAATCATCTCGCGGATACGTGTGTTTGCATCTTGAATTTCAACATACGCACGATTCATCGGTCCCCAGCCTTCTGTGTAAGTCCATCCACCCGGATTCACGTGGGCTAGGCCTACGTGCATCTTAGCCAGATCATTTTCATGCATTTCCAATACCTTCAGTTCCAATGCCGCAGGACTGTTGCCTTTCGACCAGAATAATTGGGCAAAGTATGCATAGCCTTCTTTTTCTGGTGGCGGAGGTGCCGGACGGTTGGTCTTCTGACCCGTCAACAAGCCTTCTTCGTATAGCTTGTGCACAACATCATTGGCTTCTTGGTATTTGGCCAAGCCTTCCAAAGTGCCTTTGTCCATCAACTCAAGGTAAGAACGCGCAAAACGTTCTGAGTGACATTGCGTACAGGTAACAACCCATGAGTCTAAACGAGTCTCTGCCCATTCGCTTTTGATGTTCTCAGCTACACCCGGCACAAATGGATAGTTCGCCCAGCGAATCTTCCTAACCATATTGTGCGTGAACTCACCTTCATATTCCATGTGGCAGTAAGCACAGGTCGGCGCATTTTGCTTGCCTACCGCAAATGCATCTTTCAGTTGAACTTCCCAGTTCCACTTGTCTCCCAGCATCGCTACCATCTTGCCGTGCTTAGACATCGAGTACGCTTCCCAGTTGTTATGGTCTACACCACTATGACAGGTCGCGCAAGCTTCCGGTTTGCGTGATTCAGCCGCTGAAAACTCATGGCGTGTATGGCAAGAATCACATTTGTTTTGATTGGTATGACACATAGAGCAGCCTTCCGCTACTTCACGTTGCGGCATCGCAGCCCATACCGTCGTCTCTACGTTCGCTTTATAGTCCAGCGCATGCGATGGACGTCCATCCGGCCATTGACCGTGCGGCCATATCATCGTGTCTCTTTCCGATTCACGCTCAGCAAATTCTTGTAAGTGACAAACACCACACACGTCTGCCGTCGGCATACGTATGTCTTTGGTATGGTCCGCTTTTTTCTTCGTACCAATGTCCACGTGACAGTCTATACAACCAACTTCCTTCAGCTGCTCGTCTTGTCCCAGTCGCCCCATCGAACGCAAGTTCTTCTCAACATCTTCTAACTTGCCTTTCTTGTAATAGGTCGGGTCTTCCGGTTTCAAATTCCGAATCTTGTCTAAGTTCGAATGACTGCTGCGCTTCCATGCCTGCACCCATACCGGCGATTCGTCCGCATGACATTCCACACATTCCTTGCGGCTCGCTACTTCTTTGTTCGTCGTCGGTGATTTGTAAAATGTCGCCGGATCTAAATAAATCCCATACGGTATCGGCTCCCAATATTGCGCTAGCGTACCCCTGCCAGCACCTTGCTCCGGATCCTTGTAACGCTTCACTAACGCCTCATGCAACTCCTTCGGCGTTACCTTCGCACGGTCTATCTTCAATGCCTCAAATAACTCGTTCGGTACACTCGGCATGCTGTTCGCTTGCACTAACCCAACAAACATACAGCCTAACATTACCACCTGTGCCCTCAGCCATAACTTCATAGCCATCTCCCATCTCCCCCTTTTTAATTTAAGCCATTGACTTAATTGCAATCGATAATCGACTCTTGTAGCGTGCGGCTTTATTCTTATGAATAATTCCCTTGCTTGCAATAGAATCGACTATACCAATAGAAGTATTAAATGCAACTTGTGCTGTTGCCTTGTCTCCAGATTGGATCGTCTTTCTAATAGATTTAATAGCAGTACGCAATTTTGATCTTAAACTTACATTATGAATTCTTTTTTTGATTGCTTGCCTAGCACGCTTCCTAGCTTGAGCACTATTAGCCATAAACCTCAATTCCTATAATAAAATGGTCACGATCATACTTTTTTTTTGGTGGTATTGCAACTTAGCCAAAGTATTAACTACTCCTTTTTAATAAATTCTGTAGCTGACTTTAGAAATTAAACAATAGACCAAAGAGTTATGTGAGTCAGTTTAAATACCCTTCCGCTCTTTATTCTTAATTTTTTAGATACTAATCCCCTACCATTTTCGACTAAGTGCTTCCTTTCTCAATCTATGCATATATTTTATATACCTCAATAACTCGGATCGTACATCAGCGACTTCACATAACTATCCAGATCTTCGGGTAATTGAGTTTTAGCGAGACCTTCCTGTATGGCAACTCTGCAAATGGCCACCGCAATTGTATGTGATACTGCACGTACTCGCGTGATTGCAGGATAGATTGCGCCCGCGCTTAATTCTTGATCAGTAACAGACTGCGCAAGAATCTCAGCCGCCACCAAAAACATTTTTTGTACCACAAATCGCGCTGAACTAGCGTAAATACCAAGCCCCACGCCAGGATAAACATATGCATTATTTCCTTGCGCGGGCCGAAACCACTTATCAGCGTAACGCACCGGCTCAAATGGACTACCGCTAGCAAAAATTACTTTCCCTTCACTCCATTGATAAGCTTGTTCAGCAGTACATTCAGTGTTAGATGTTGGGTTGGATAAGGCGATAATAACCGGATGTTGATTAGCATGGGTCATTTTCCGAATAATAGCTTCAGTAAATGTTCCGGCAACACCTGTGGCACCGATTAGTACGTCTGGTTTAATGTGATCAACCGCATCTTCGAAATTGTACTCAGGATACTCCCGAGTAAATTTCACGATACGTGGTTTAACATTCGTACTCTTAGTTGTTAACAATCCTTCTCGATCAACAATCCAAATACGCTGGAGTGCTTGCGATTCGCTTAAGCCTGCCGTACAAAATGCAGCCACCAATAGCTCCGCTACTCCGCATGCAGCAGAACCAGCACCCAAAAACATGACATTTAAATCGGTAAATTTCTTACCGGTAATACGGGATGAAGCGTAGATGCCAGCCAGGGTAACCGCAGCCGTTCCTTGTATGTCATCATTAAAACAACACACTTTGGATCCATAGCCATCTAGAAATTCAAAGGCATGCGGTGTTACAAAATCTTCAAAATGAATTAGTGCACCAGGAAATCTTATTTGCACTCCTTGAATGAACTCATCAATTAATGAACGATAAGCATCCCCATGGATTCTTGAATGTGGATACCCCAAATAGAGTGGATCTTCTCGTAACGCCTTGTTATTGGTACCCACATCCAACATTACTGGCAGACAATGCGCTGGATTCAACCCCGCACAAGCCACATAAAGTGCAGTTTTTCCTATCGATATACCCATACCATTCGCACCAAGGTCTCCCAATCCAAGAATTCGCTCACCATCTGTTACAACCACAATGCGCACATCCTTTTCAGGCCAATTCTTTAGAATCTCCGCAATATTACCGCGATCCTCAGGGGTAATATAAAATCCCTGGGGTTTTCTAAAAATATGTGCAAACCGCTTACATGCCTCACCGACCGTAGGAGTGTAGATCAATGGCATAATTTCTTGGATATGATCAATCAGCGTACGGTAAAATAGTCGTTGATTGCGTTCCAACAATGAGTTTAAGAAAATATATTTCTCGATATCACTGCTTTTGCTGCGCATGCTTTCTAGAACGCGTTCTTTTTGCTTATCCATACTTGCCACGTCATAAGGTAGCAGTCCACGTAAGCCATATTGCTCACGTTCAGCACGTGTAAATGCAGTGGACTTAGTGTGCACTGGATCAGTTAACAACGCTTTGCCAATTAGCATAATTATTACTCGCAGTTCATGAAAATAGTATCAAATGAATGAAGACTTTTTATGAAACCCATTTTGCAATCCGCTATTCGAATACAAAAACGTTACCACAATTATTACTGCTATTTACTTATACTTTTTCTGTTCCATTGAATGAAAAGCATCATTAGCAGAGCAAAATCAGATCATTGCAAGCAAGGTCATTTAAAATATTTCTTGTAAAAAGTTTTCGATTGATTGATAGGCTCTTTTTGCTGCAACCTCATTGTACATCGTTCCCGAACTTGGATTGTTCGCTTTTGGATTGGTAAAAGCATGCACCGTTCCACCATAGATATGCATTTGCCAATCCACGCAAGCTTCGGTCATTTCGGTTTGAAAATCTGATACTTGTTCCGGAGGTGCCATGGGATCATCATGTCCATGCAAGCAAAGCACTTTAGCGGTTATTTTTTCATTACTTGTTTTTCCCGGCGTCAAAATACCGTGTATGCTGATAATTCCCGCTACATTAGCTCCAGATCTCGCCAGTTCTAATACGCACATACCTCCAAAACAGTACCCCATCGCAGCGATCTTATTGGCATCGACTTGCGGTAACTTTCTCGCAGTATGTAACGCAGCACCAATTCTGCGTCGAAGTAAAACCCTGTCTTGTGCAAACGGAGCCATTAGCGCACTATTTTTTTCTACATCACCATCTACACCGAAAATACCCTTACCATACATATCTAAGGCAAAACCTACATATCCCATATCCGCAATTTTTTCGGCACCTTTACAAGCCAATTCTCTGCGTCCTACCCAGTCATGCGCCACTAGTACTATCGGCTTCTTCGCATCACTTTCATGGTAAGCCAGATAACCTTCCAGCTTTGTATCACCATCTTGATAATCGATTGTTTTAGTAATCATAGCTTCATCCTTTTTTGGTTTCTATTAATAACATTCATGAAATTCTTGCGGAAAAATTCAATAAATAAAAATCCAATTCGTTAACAGTCTTGTCTTATCGCTTCGCCACTAACACTAAAATCTTTAGTACGCGGGGTATCAGCAATAAGAATTCTTGACATTCAATACAAGTTAGTTGTGTTTATGTCGGAAATTGTACATCTTCAACCACTCAGAAGGAGCTTTTGCAATGAAGTCTTCAAAAAAAACAGTGTCTTTAACATTCCTTATCGTTATTCTATCATGCATAAATAGCACAGTATTCGGTGATAGCATTGCAATCAAAGATAATCAAATATTTATTGCTGATAAAGGGTTAACCGCTAAAAATCTGCTTACAGGACAATCCAATCAATGTCTTATCCCTCCATTATTAGATCCCAGCGGCAATGATGTTACCAATTTATTATCAACCGCCACAGATGTTGTTATTAAACGTAATCTTGCCGTGGTGACAACACACCCTACTAATGATCAAGGTAACACAACCACGGATACCGTTATTGTCGATGTTTCAAAATGCCTTGATAAAAAAAATATCCCGGTTAAAGAGTGCATCTCAACAGTTGATATGGAGAAAGGAGTACTGACAATTCCTTGTGTAAAATTCAATGATAATTACCTTACTGTGAATATGGATCGACGTGGCAATTCCTCTAATTGGGAAGTTACTTTTTTGAAAGATAATACAACAATGACCGGCTACAAACCTGAGGATGACGAATCCGATGATGATTCAGATGATAGCGACTCTCAAAACAAAGCAACCAAACGATAATACCATTTAACAACCACATCTTATAACCAAGGAGCAGTAATCAAAATAGCGACTCTGCTCCGTCAATTAAATTTCTCCATCTATAATCGACAGAAAATCTGCTGTAACTTCAAGCTCAATTCGATGTACGATGTCAGTACGTTATTTATTAGTTAAGGAGGAAAGTATTATGACGAATACTTTACAGCGATTTTCATACATAATTTCTAGCTTATTACTGTGTATGGCAGCCAATCCAGGTTTTTCACAAGATATGCCTACACAAAAGCTGCTGCCACTAGAGCTTTCCACTCAAGCGGCAATGGCTGCCATTAAAAAATGCCATGATGATGGTTTTAAAGTCAGTGTCGCTATCGTTGATCAATCAGGATTACTTAAAGTACAACTAAAAGCAGATGGCGCTGGTCCTCATACTTTAGATAGCAGTCGGCGCAAAGCTTACACTGCAAGTAGTTTGCGAGATTCTACCCATAAATATGCAACTTTAATCGCTCAACGACCTGAATTACAAAGTTTGTCACATTTGAACGATCACATTCTATTACTTGGTGGTGGATTTCCAATCAAAATAGGTGGCGAAATCGTTGGTGGCATTGGTGTCGGTGGCGCACCTGGTATTGAATTCGATGAAGCTTGTGCCAGAGTGGGATTAAAAGTACTAAAAGCGGAAGAAGTCTATGAAAAAAAATAATATAGAACTATTTACTGCATAGCATAACGCTGTACCGAATAAACATTTCTTCGAGAAATAATCGGGCATTCAATGGATGATACGATAGCTTCTGATGAGTGCTCAATTCTCTGAGAAATGCCGTATAAGCGATCAAATCAACTTGCTTGCTTAAAATTTGGATGGCCGGTAATAGTTTTAAATAGTAACGAACTCTACCAGTGACTCTATAGCTCACAAGGTCATAACACCATTTTTGCAACCAACCCACTACCGTTGATAAATGAATTTGTTGTAACGATAGTGCCAAAGCAAATGGATCGAAGTTTTGTCCTTGTTTTATTGAATCAACAAAATACTGATGAGGCACTGTGAGTTGCTCTCGAACAAATGACCATGTCAACAAAGGCGAAAAATCATTTAACGGTAAAATTAGTTCTGAATCGTTAATACTATGCTGCTTTAACCACGCAATCGACACTTCGGTACTAGGTGCCGGCATCACAACTTGCTGGCAGCGACTACGGATGGTTGGCAACAAGCGCTGTATTTGATGTGTCACCAAAATAAACAAAACATTCGCCGGTGGCTCTTCAAGTTTCTTCAGCAACGCATTGGCCGCAGCATGCGTCATCGTTTCAGCAGGATAGATGAGAACAACTTTATATTCCTTTTGGTGACTGGTCAGGTAAATAAAATCGTTTAAGTAACGAATTTGATCAATACTGATTTGTTGGCTAAGGTTTTTTTTACTTTTCGATAGTGAGCTCGATCCTTTATTTTCTTGATCAGCTATAGCAATGGTGTCTGTGGATAGTGCTTCTGGAATCACACAGTGAAGATTAGGATGTCCACCTTGTTCAAACCATCGACAACTTAAGCAAGCACCACAAGCGATATGTTCGGTTGTAGTTGAATGACACAATAAAGATTTAGCCAGTTGACGCGAAAACGTATATTTGCCAATTCCCCTTTTTCCGGTAAGCAATAAAGCATGACGCCAATATTGCTGATTTTTCAGCAATATTTGCCAGATTTCTTGCTGCCATGGATAAAGCTCAAACATGCTTTAACAAGGGTTGCAAAGCCTGTTCAACTGCAATCTTTACTGCTTCCAGGCTGAGGCCACCATCAATCCTACAAATGCGTTGTGGATACAAATTAGCGCGCTCCAGATAGGCTTCTCTCACACGCTGGAAAAAATCAAATTGTTCTTGTTCAAAACGGTCTGCATGTTTGACTTGCTTAACACGCTGTTGTGCCAATTCCACCGGAACGTCAAAATACAGTGTCAAATCAGGCTGTAAATCGCCTTGCACCCATTGCTCAAGGGTAACTAATTTGCTATTCTCCAGTTCTCTACCGCCGCCTTGGTAAGCAAAACTCGCATCGGTAAATCGATCCGATATGATCCATTGTCCATTCGCCAAAACCGGCAAAATGACTTTATCAAGATGCTCCCTCCGCGCTGCAAACATTAGCAATGCCTCAGTTTCTGCATGCATCAAAACCGTTTTATCCAGTAACAATTGACGCAACTGCTCACCTAATACAGTGCCTCCAGGCTCTCTAGTTACAATATAGGTTATACCATGACGTTGTAGGATCTCAGCAAGCCAAGCAAGTTGCGTGGTTTTTCCAGCACCATCAATACCTTCTACCGTAATGAACTTACCTTTCATACGTCATTTGCTAAACCAGTTATCAACTTTGCTATTATAGCTAGCATGTCAAGTATAAGCATTTGCATTCGCTTTTAATCTAAGAGAATCCTTAAAAAGTAACTTATAATCAAAGGCATATTACTGAAAATTTGATAGAATAGATGATAATGACAATCAGAAATACAGAATCCAAGATTTCTTCTAGTATTATCTCAAACTCGAGCATCAGTAGGTTTTTATGCTGCAGCATACAAATTTCGTGAAATCCCAAAATAAAAAATATCTTGATACATATTATGTATATTGATGCCGATGGCTTGCTAAATACTGCACATTTTATTTTTTCTCCCAACTATGACGATCGACCCCATGGAATAGACATCAATCTGCTCGTTATCCATAACATCAGCTTACCCCCCAATGATTTTACCGGCAATGGCGTAATTGATCTATTTACCAATCAAATTGACCCACAAGCACATCCTTATTATCAAACACTCGCTGGCTTAAAAGTCTCAACACATTTTTTTATTCGCCGTACCGGTGCCGTAATTCAATTCGTCTCCTGCAATAAGCGTGCCTGGCATGCCGGTATTTCATATTGGCGAAAGAAAGAACGTTGCAACGACTTCTCGATTGGCATTGAATTGGAAGGCAGCGACACGATTGCTTTTACTGATAATCAGTACACACAGTTAATTGCGCTTACACAGTGCCTATACCAACGATACCCGATTCAAGATATCGCAGGGCACTGCCATATTGCTCCAGAACGAAAAACAGATCCAGGGCCCTATTTCGAATGGCAACGATATCTGTCAGCACTTAGAAATGACAATAAAGAATTTCAATAGCATGCATCCTTTTATCAGAACGACTCATCAATGGCAATCTGCTCTTGAGTAACATCACGTACTGAGATATGCTGATATTCAAAGAAAGAATCCGAAGTTTCATAAAATGAGGAAATGAAGGATAGGAATGGAGTTACCGCGTACGCAGTATAGTCAGGAAGATTGACATTGCTTGAAGCGGCAAAGCGACTGTCGCTGCCCAAGGGTACGTTAAAGAACTGGGTTTATGTTGCTAAGTAGAAATTGAAATTCAAGGTGACGACGGATTCTAAGCATCATTTCCCCATTGCACTCAATATACTGAATCGAGAATTTAGTGTGTTGCACCTAATAAAGTATAGGGTAGTGTTCCTATCGATGAAGGTTGGTTGTATTTAGCTGGCGTAAAAGACCTATTTACCTATTTAATAGCGATCTGGTGGGCCGCCATGAATGAGAGAATGACCAAGCTTCTATGGTAGCGTCTTAGTAAATTGGCCTGTTGAGAAACTGCAATCACACGACGAGCCCGTGTAAGAGGTGTTAAGTGAACGCTCCTTAGTACTTTTTACCAAATGAAATTGATAAATAACCCTATGTCTTGCCCAGAGCCATTTATTAGCATCATGCGGTTTTGAATACACCGATCAGCCTCAGTCTGTCTTTATTTTGTACAGCCCGAAGTAAATCCCGAATAAAAAAATCTTGTGCTTTGTATGCGCTATCAGTATCTTGATCTATTGAAGAGATTCTTACCAACATACCATCTGGAATCTTCCCTGTTAGGCCATATTTTAGTTGCTGCATTTTTTGCTCTAACCCAGGCAACACCGCTTTATCTCCTACCGTCACCCAGTAGGTAATGGGCTCATTACGATTTCCTTTCACGGCCAACAGTCGTTTTGCTGGTAATAACCCAAAATCAGTATTTAATTGCTTAGAAGAATTATTTGAAATTTCAAACCCTTGAACGTAATAGCATACCTCGGGTTTATGTAATGACAGATTATCTCCTCGATCCCCTCCATAAGCGATGGAAAGCATAATACGATTACCCTGCGAATTAATATATGTCCTAGCTAATATTTGATTATACAGCTTATCAAGCTTAGCCTGAGTATCTGCATCTACTTGAAGAGGTACTATCGATTGATCGATTTTCCAATCAGCAAATTGTGGTGGAATCATCGCATCAAGATTAATCTTTTCCTGCAAATCCGCTATCTTCTCTGTTGGCGTCAGCGCTAATGTTAGTGCGGCTGAGAATATCATCAATATGCCTAGAAACAAACTCGTGATCATCGACTTCTTCATCACTTTTCCCCCCTAAGAACATGCACCAAAGGCGATAATTATGATAATGCAATTATCGTGCGTAAGGACGCAATTCCTTACTAACGTATCTTTTATTAACAAAGTACTGCAGAATTCCATCGACACTAAGAATAAGTATCAATGCACTGGCAAATAAAACCATTCCAGCAAAATCATGAAGAAAGCCTTGTCCTGCCGCATCACCAAAATGATATGTGATTAAAGTAAGAACTATTACCCGAATAACATTGGCAGAAAAAGAGATGGGTACGATCAGGATTGCCAATATGGCATTACGATAAACCGAGCTATGATTTACAAGATTCAAATAAAATAATCCAAGCGCTTCTAGTGTTAGTAGTGTCTGCAGGCCTGCGCAAGCATCCGCCACCAGAAGCTGGTATTGCCCTATTTGCAAAACAACCCCATTCCTAGCTATCGGATAATCAAACAAAAACAGAGTTTGCTCGGCAACATATGAAACTGCCATTTTCATTGGCATGGTTAGAAAACTTACCAAGGATCCTGGCAGCGGAATCATGAACAACAAAAAAAATAATGGAAACCACATTACCTTTAGAGCCACAAATCCTTTCTTTATCAGTAATATGGCGGACAGCATCAAAATAAATGAGCTAATCTCGAATACCAGTATTTGCTGCGAACGTCCGATGACATAAAACAAGAGGCCAACAAAAAAAACAGCCCATCCAATACTTGTAACTGACCGACCATCACTTACTTTTAACATACTTGGCCACTGACGAATCATTAGCCAGATCGATAGTAATAAAACAATTGGGCCATGTGCTTGATCTTCATTCGTCCATAACCCCGTCGCTAGGCTATAGAAAGTAGGCACATACAAAACTAACAGACCTACTGCAATAGGCAGCCAATTAGCAGCAATTGATCTCGAATCAATAAACTGATAAATCGACATTCTTGTCAGTGTTAAAAATCAATTAATACGGATCCCACCACCTCTGCACCACTACGATTAATTTGTTCATTCATGATATTCACATCTGTTAGGCGTGTGTTATTCTCATGTACAATCGCTAATGCTCCTCCTATCCTAGAAGTAATCGTTAACGCATCAACACCACTTGAAAAAGCCAATGTATCATAAAGAATGACGTCGAATTGTTTAACCAATTGACCGTTCAATTCATCAAATGAAGCGCGATTCAGAAGCTCCAAAGGATTGGGAGGGAGAGTTCCCGCAGGCAAAACCGATAAATCTACGAAAGAATCAATCCTAGAAATGACTTCAAAAATATTAGCGCGATCGGCAAGAACGTCAGATAATCCTCTTTTATTTTTTAGATTAAAAATCTCATGTTGCTGCGGGCTTCGAAGATTTGCATCGACCAAAAGTGTCCTTTCTCCTAATTGAGAGAATACTACGGCAAGATTTGCAGTAAAGAGGCTAATACCGTCGTTAGGGTTGCAACCAACCACCGTTAAGGCTTTATGGCCCGTGGCAAACCATCGTAATACCAACTGACTTCGAATAGCTCGAAAAACTTCTATTTGATTTCCAAATGGCTGATACGCAACGACTAATTCTGGAGAATGATTTCCTTCACCAGGTAATAAATAGGGATAATCAAATTGCTGGGCTAGTACTTGTTGAATATCACCTTCGGTAACCAATCCTAGCTGAAGTGCAGCCTCACCGAAGCGTAATCCATTTTCTTTCTGAAAAAGGAGTATATGTTCCGCCTCGATAGGTGTAATCTTACCCATATCCAGAAGAATGCGACCGATACTATATTTATGCATAGTAGACGGACTCATGTTAGCAAATCCGGAATTATTTGATTGCTCTGTTTCTGAGGAACTTAGTGTATTCATTCGTCATTCCTTATTTAGAGGTTAAATTACGGGGTTGGAAAAAACTCAACCAAGAATTCAACTTCGATTCCTTTTGCTTAGGTTTCCCCCACTGTACCACACCAAGCACCGGAGCTTGAAACACATCGACCAAATCTTCCGCAGACCGCACACGCTGATCAACCATTTCAACAATTAGACTAACTCCCAAGCCCAGTAAAGTGCCTAAAAATATCGATACAAAAACATTCAACAATACTTTGGGGCTATCAGGTTTATCTGGAACTTTTGCGGTATCCAATATGGAGACACTTGATAAATTGGATTTTCCTTCAAGATCTGTTTGACTCAATCGCTGCATAGCACTGTTGTAAGCTTGTTGAGCACTTTCAACTTCTCTTGTTAACAGTAGCAACTCATCTCTAGAACGATTTAATGCAAGCACCTTATTTCTTTGCACTTCTAGAGCTGCACGTAATTCTGAAATTAAGCCGGCTGAAGTCTTGTTGGTAAACTTAAGATGATTGTTAAGTTCTGATCTTAATTTACTCATTTCAGCGCTTGCACTTTTGTAGCTAGGGTGATTACGCCCATATTTCTGAGCTATCTCAGAAAACTTAGATTCTGCTTGTGACAATTCTATTTTTAAGTTAGTAATAATAGGATTATTCGCCATTGACGTTGCTTCATCGTTTTGGTTTCCTCCTATCAAACCAGATTCTGCATTGACCAATTGAGTCGATAAATCATTTAATCGCTTGGTTTCCACATCCAAGCGAAGGTCGGCGTCAATAATCCCTTTCTCATCACGATATTGTGTCAGTTTTTTCTGGGCAATCTCCGCTTTACTGCGTAAGTCATTTAATTGCGCAGTAAAATAGCCAGCAGCCTTTTGCGAGGGCTCAGCCGTTAATCGAACATTTATTTCTTGATATGCATATGCAAAAGCATTTGCAACAGCGGCAGCAAATTCAGCATCCGTACTGGTATAGTTGATATGAATAACCGTACTATCGCGCGCAATATCAAGATACAGGTTTTTTATCAAAGAATTAGCCAACCAATTACGAATATCCAGATTGCTTTCACTTTGTTGATAATAAAACTTTGCGATATCGCTTTGATCAAGCTTTAGCTGATCCACCACCATCAATGCCGTTTGGGTGCTTCTAATCACATCCAATTGCGTAGCCAAATGACTGGCTATCATGGGTGCAGATATGATTGTCACCCCTGATACCGGATCGGGACTCTGGGTAGTCACTAATACTGTTGCAGTTGACTTGTAATTGTTAGGTAACAATAGGCTAACAATTAGAGTAGTCATTACTGTAACCAATAGCGTAAAAAGCATAATCTTCCAACGAGCTATTAGAATCAAAAAAAATCGGTGATAGTTCATCTTAAGATCTCATTCCCATTGAAAAATTATAATTACCTCGATTAACAAATAAATACATTCCTTTCAAATCTTTTTCTTAGCACTAAAATAGGCTTTCTCTGACATAGATCACATCATCCGGTTGTATCAGATCATTTGGCTTAGCATCCAAGGTTTCAAGATTACCATTCGCATCACGACGCTGAATTTTTAGCCCGCGCTCAGTCCCTTTTGGATTCAAGCCCCCTCCCACTGATAAACCTTGAGTCACTGTCATATTGCGTTCCAATCGATAAGAACCAGCTCGCTGTACCTCGCCATAGATATAAAAGCGCGGCGCTCTTTCAACATAAATGAGATCGTCGCTTCTTACCAATATATTACCCGCCATATCATTTGATTTAACCATATCCAAAACATCAACGGTTTGCTTGGTCCATTTATCGCCATCCAATCGTATTAGCGTCACAACTTCCTCTCCTTCGGGAAGAATTCCTCCCGCCATGGTGAGAATATCCGTTAAGCTACGTTTACCTTCGATCGGATAGCGACCTTGATTACGCACGTTACCCAACACGGAAACCATTTGACTTTGTAATGAAGAAGTCAAAATATTAACTTGTGGATTACGAATAAGATCCCGGCTCTCAAGTAACTTTGCAAGCTTTCTCTCGGCTGCAGCGGGTGTTAAGCCATCAACTAACACTTCTCCAATCAATGGGAAGGTAATATTTCCTGCATCATTTACTTTCGTTTCGGTAGTTAAATCTGGATGTCCATATACAAAGATTTTGATGGGGTCACCTGGCCCTAGTACGCTTTCCTTCTTGCCTGCTGCCAACACAGTATTACCGCAAAGCCATGAAAGCAAAAAGAACATCAACAAATACAATTTTGATTTATTTGTCACAAGCAACATTATTTTACGCTCCTGGTTAAATGTATTTAATTTTGTTTGGTCAGTATAAAATATCGCATTCAAAACATGATCTATTTTAAACCCATCATACCACGTTCGATTGATTGTTCGATTGGCATTGAATTGGACTGATTTAAATTATTACTGTTATTCTCAAGACCTTTTTTCTCCAAGAAAGACTCCGATGACGGTGTATTCGTATTGGCGTCTTTCAGGCTTAAATCGGGTGCATTTTTTCCAAAATACTCTATCTTCGCTAAAGAACGTAACCGGTTAATTTCCTCTTCCGATGCATACTTATATTTTTGATTAGCTAGAAACTTAATAATCTGAGGTGTAGCTAAATCAAGTGATAGTGGATTTTCTTTAATCGCATTAACAGCAATCAGAAGATTATGAGTGCGTTCTTGCATAACAAAAATATGATTTTTACCCTTCTCAAGTATCCTATTCACTATATTCGATGGCAAATCGATGGTACTACGTAGCACCAAATTACGAGTATATTGAATGCCTCGCTTATCCAACCAAGCAGTAACTTCATCGATAGATTTTGCAGTATCCAGTACTGCCTCTAGTTCTTTATTTAAATCATTTAAGGCAATTCGAACAATTGTCAGATCAAATTGTTTGTGTTTCTCAAAATACTCTGAATTACGTTGATAAAACGCCTCGATTTCTACTTGACTCGGCTTACCGAGTTTACTGGTAATTTTTTGCAAGTAAGCCTGCGCAATGACCTGTGCATTAGCTCGTTCGCGCGCTTGCATTACTTCGGGTGTTCGATCAAGCTTGGTACGTACGGCCTCATCTACAATCAATTGACGGGTAATTAATGATTCTAGTATTTGCTTACTTGCTGCTTCAAATTGCTCCGCGCGTATGCCCGCTCGCGCTAGTTCATCATTAAGCTGAAGTATGGTTATTTCATTTCCATTAACGCTTGCTAACGCTTGACCTGGCTTCTTTTCCGCGCTTTCCTTAGCATCACCACAAGCCGACAGCAAAAATACAATTATCAATACAATCAATTTCAATTGATTTGTGCAGTTTAATGCTTGCATTACACGATCCTTCATTTTTAAGAAGTTACAATAATTCAGATGTATCTACTCGTGCCTACACACGTCGCGATTAACCTATTGTAAATAACCGAGCCAATTATAAACTCTCTAATTTTAAGAAAAATATGGAAAAAAACATGATATCCACTCTATTTCTATAAATGAATCTTTTTGTATAAATAAACTCATCCACAATCCCATCAAACTCTCAATCTATCCTAAAGAGCAATAAAGCATTTACTTCGTATTTCTGGATAATTTTTAGGTGTAATAAGCTAGTAGTCTAGCATTTAACCCGAGATTCACTCTTATTGAAGCACAGCAATCGTTTCAATAATTCATTGACCGCTCTTCGTGGTGCAGCGATATTTAAACGCATAAAACCACTTCCTTCCGTACCGAATAAAATCCCAGGACTCATACCAATACCCACTTGATGTACAAAAAAATGCTTCAATTGTGCGTCAGTCATGCTCCAAGCACGAAAATCAAGCCACATCAAATAGGTTCCTTCAATCGGTGTGACTCTAACCTCAGGCAAATGGTCGTATAGAATTTTTTGTACGGCGTCACGAGTATCTTGCAAGTAAGCTAACAATGCTTCTAACCATTCCTCACCCTCGCGATAGGCCGCTTCGAATGCAACAATGCTAAAAGGATTAGCTGGATTGATATGTAAGTTACTAAATACGCTTTTGACAGCATTACGTGTAGGCTTATCAGGAATAATCAATGCGGACAAATTGAGACCGGGAATATTAAACGTTTTGCTCGGTGCAACAGCAGTAATGATTTTAGCAGCATCGTTTGATAACATTGCCAGAGGATAGTGTTGATTGTTCGCATAAATCAGATCGGCATGAATTTCATCTGAAAAAACAATCAAATTATATTTTTCAGCAATCCCCAGCAATCGCTTCAATTCCTCGGGAGACCAAACACGCCCTACCGGGTTATGCGGGGAACATAGTAACAAGAAACTAGCATCTTTAGCACACTGCTCGAGATGATCAAAATCAATGATATAGCGATTATACTGTTGATTCTCTATGCGCAGCGGATTATAAATCAAGTTCCTGTTCGCTTGAGTAACTGCAGAAAAAAAAGGGAAATAAACTGGCGGTTGCACAATAACGCCATCACCCGGCTGAGTCAGTGCAACAATCGCAGCATTGATCGATGGCACAACACCAGGACACATAACTATCCAATCACGCTGAATGTCCCAATGATAACGGCGTTTTATCCATACAATCAGTGCCTCATACAATCCCTCAGGGAACATCGTATAACCATAAATCGGATGCGCTGCTCGCTGTATCAACGCCTGTGTCACTGCGGGTGGCGCAGAAAAATCCATATCGGCCACCCAAGCCGGAATAATATCGCTCCTCCCAAACATGCTGTAACGCCCATCATACTTTGTACTACTGGTGCCATCTCGGTTAATTTCCTGATCGAAATCAAAGCTGCCGCTCAAGAGATTTTCTCCCAGATAGTCACTTCAGAGAACGTATGTTGGAACTTCCGTTTGGTCTCACGAATGACAAAAGGCACTGCTTGTGGGCCTTGAATTAACCTAAAATGCTTACCTAAAATTTCCTTTAAACCATCCAGCGTAGTGAAATTCTCTCCGTCTCGCTTGAATCCACCGATCCAAGATTCTTTTTTGGTATGTTCTGCCAACCAAGTATAGGGCGAAGCAATCAATAATAAACCGGATGGATTGATGCGCGTATGAATGTTATTGAGCAATTTTGCAGGATCGTACAAACGGTCGATCAGGTTTGCAGCCAGAATTAAGTCATAGCCAGTTAAAATGGATTTCAGATTGCAAGCGTCACCCTGATAAAACTCGACTTTATCCTTGATACGATCTAAACCCAGATTTACCAATGTACTCTCTTTATAGCTGACTAAATCACCTTCATCAGTAAGCACGTAGCGCAAAATACCGTGCTGAACAAGCTGAACACCTTGACCGATAAAACGCGCGGAGAAATCGATACCAGTAACAGACTCAAATGCGCGCGCTAATTCAAATGTTGCTCGACCAGATGCGCATCCCAAATCTAATGCCTTTCGCTTAGGTCGATCACCCATCGCTGCAATTGCGATTTCTGCTAAAGCTTTAGCAAAATTCGGCACATCAAAATAGGTGTCACCGTAATGAAACTCAGCGTATTCGGATAACAACTTATCCGTTTCATAGCGTGAGCTTGTCTGTATTGCCGGTGCTTCAGAAATTACATAACGAAAACCTGCGTGTTGAAAAAAGTGTCGACGAAAAGCATAGCGTGCACTTCGTAACGACTCGTTACCACAAGAAATCCATGAGCCACCTTTGATCAAGTTATGCTGGCCATCAAAAGTTGGCGTAGTAAAATCATCGTATAGCGGATGCACATCAAAGCCCGGGAAAGGATAAATCGGTGTCTCGGTCCATTGCCATACATTACCAACCACATCGAAAAATTCACCATGCTTAAATTCCGTTACCGGACAACTAGATGCGTAGTGATCCAAATGCAAATTGCCGTTCGCAGGCGCATCGATCGGTACTTCGGATAATTGTCCAACATCGTACAATCGATACCATTCATCTTCAGTCGGCAAACGGACAGATTGCGCTGTAACTGCTGCCTTCCAATTACAAAATGCCTTGGCCTCATGATAATTCACTTCCACAGGCCAATCCCAAGGCATAGGAATTTCTTCGGTCATGATACGCAAATACCAATCCTCACCTTTTTTAATCCAGAAAACAGGATGCACTGCTTGCGTAAATTTTTGCCAAGAACGTCCTTCTTCCTGCCAATATTTTTCAGATTGGTAACCTTGTGCTTCAATAAAAGCGAGAAATTCTTGATTAGTTACTAAGTATTTGCTTGCTTGAAACGCTGGAATATCGATTTGATGCAAACCAAATTCATTGTCCCAACCATAATACTCGCAATCGCTCTTATTTTTATTGAGCATCACTGTCCCTGCCGCAACCGGAAGCATTCGATTTTGAGGTGCTTGGGTAGATTTCTGGCAAGCTTTCCAATCAGCATGCGGTTGCACAAATTTAAGTGCATGCTGACGAATTAGCACTGATGAAGTTTCTAAATGAATACGCTCATGTTCAATACCCATTAGGATCGGCCACCAAGGACTTTCCCAAGTAATCGGCAGTACTAATGGCATCTGCGTAATTAGTTGATCAATCCGAGTGCGCATAGCGTTGCGATATTCGCGCACCGCTTGCACCGTAGGCCAGTTGTAATGTGTACTATCGAGATCATCCCAACTCATCTCATCCACACCAACCGCAAACATCGATTCTAATTTGGGATTAATACGTTCGGATATCAAGCCCGTAAGAATAAGCTTATTAATATAAAAGGTTGCAGTATGCCCAAAATAAAAAATGAGTGGGTGGCGCAATGAAATCGGTTTTATATAATACGCTTCATCAGAACGCAACGTCTCAAAAAGCCGCTCATAACAATCGAGCGTAGCGTGAAAGTATTTCTGAATCTCTTTGCGTTTTAACTCGGGGTTATTACCATTCAAAAAAGGTGTTCTGAGGAATACTGATCTTGACATATTATTATTAACTAATGTTTCACCTGTTGGAGCATTATAGCCTTTCATTTTTTCGCAAAACACAATTCCCTTAAAAATCACTAGCCATTCGGTATAAAGCTTGAAGTTTTTATACCGGGTTCAGTTAATGCTATTTGGTTAGAGTAACGGAAATCACCAAAAGTTGATACCAGTGAATCCAATATTACATCTCGTACTGATGCAGCAGTTTCAGCTACTTCAATCATCTATAAATTCTCAATGCCATTCTGCAATATAGTTCACATCAAAATAAAGTATCGCCCACCGTAAGTGGCGGAATATTAATTGCGATTGTGCTCTTCAATTCGCTATTGAAGCCATTTTGATCGATAACGCCAGTACCAATCGAGATTCATAAAAATAAAGAAGAATTTCAAAATAAGATTTAAGGAGCATAATTTATCTGTAATCTTAAACAGCAGTAGTAGTTGTTGTTTTTTCCGTAATCTTTTTTTGAATAAATTGAACCAAAGTCCCCAGTGTTTTGAACGTCGCAGCACTGATTTCGTCATCATGGATTGAAATTGAAAACTCTTTTTCTAGCGCTAAAATAATCGATACTATAGAAACCGAGTCGAGTTCTGGAATATTACCTAATAAATAAGTATCCATAGTCATGGCATCATATCGATTGGTTAGTGCCAATGTACGCTTGATAACTTTTTTTATTTCAATATCGAGTTTCATTTTGATCTAACAAAGAGTCATTCCTTAGAATACTTGAATAAAACATAAGAGTGAAATATGAAGGTGAATAATATTTTTTCAAATATCCCAGTCGTTCAACAAGAGGAGCTCTTTGAAGTTCTAATAAGAAATGATGCCATCAGAATAGAAAGGATTATTTCAGCAAGTCAAACATACCAACCATCCGATGATTGGTATGATCAAGAAAAAGATGAATGGGTAATAGTGTTGAAAGGAAGAGCAGCGTTATCTTTTGAGAATCAGCCAACAATTCATCTCGATGAGGGAGATTACATCAATATCCCCGCTCATGTGAGACATAAAGTGAGTTGGGTAGATCCAAACAATAAAACAATTTGGCTTGCCATTCACTATTAAGGAGCGACTCGCATTTTCATAAATAATCTGAATTAATGCGATACCTGTTTACCATATTTCTGACGGAATTTCTCAACCCTCCCCGCGGTATCTACAATCTTTTGTTTACCGGTATAAAATGGATGACATTGCGAGCATACTTCAATATGTAAAGGCTTATTCAAAGTAGAACGTGTATTGAACACGCTTCCACAACTGCAAGTTACTGTTATTTCGTTATAATCAGGGTGAATATTTTCTTTCATGAGATATGACCTATCGCTTATAAAAAGCAAACCTATAAAATATGGCATTATCCTTTAATGTCTTAGTCAGCGCAACCATGTAGAACCTACGTTAACCTTGTAACCTTCATTCTCAATAAGGGTATGCAAAATTGAAATTACATCAAGATTACATCGTATTGCTCCTGCGTGTAAGATTCCTCAACCTGCAATCTGATAGGTTTAGCAATAAAATCCTCTAATTGGGCCAGACTTTGTGATTCTTCATCCAAAAACAAATCAATTACTGGCTGCGAAGCTAAAATACGAAACTCATTGGCCTCAAACTGCCTAGACTCACGTAACAATTCACGCAAAATTTCATAGCAAATGGTTTGAGCAGTTCTAATCTCACCTCGCCCGTGGCAAGAAGGGCACATTTCACAAAGTACCTGTGCCAGGCTTTCACGAGTCCGTTTGCGGGTCATTTCAACAAGTCCAAGCATGCTAAAGCCACTAACATTCACTCGTACACGATCCTTTGATAAGGCTTTATTGAATTCTGTCAAAACGGCATTGCGATGCTCTTCAGAATCCATATCAATAAAATCACAAATAATAATGCCACCAAGATTTCTTAATCGTAACTGGCGAGCGATTACTTGTGCTGCTTCCAGGTTTGTTTTTAAAATCGTATCTGCAAAATTGCGGATACCAATAAATCCCCCGGTATTTACATCCATGGTAGTTAGTGCTTCAGTCTGATCAATAATCAAATATCCGCCTGATTTTAAATCGACTCGTCGAGCTAGGGATTTCTCAATTTCCTCTTCTACACTATACAAATCAAATAATGGTCTATCCCCCGTATAAACACTAATTCGATCGGTAATGTACGGCATAAAATATTGCGAAAAATTAACTAATCTTTGATAATTTTCACGTGAATCCACTAATATTCTAGCCGTATCTTCATCCACAAGATCACGCAGCACCCGATGGCTCAGATCCAAATCTTGATAGAGCAGTGAAGGTGCAGATATGCTCGTGCTTTTTTGCTGGATATCGTGCCATAGCTTATGCAAATACTCTAGATCGGAGCACAGATCCTTATCATCAGCCGTCTCAGCCATAGTACGGATGATATATCCTCCTTTCTCTTCTTCTGGAAGCAGCTGTTGTAGTTTCTCCCGCAGCAATTCACGTTCACCATCATTTTCAATACGTTGAGAAATTCCAATATGTGATTCTTGTGGCAAATAGACTAATAAACGCCCTGCTAAGCTAATTTGTGTCGATAATCGCGCACCTTTAGTTCCAATAGCATCTTTAACTACTTGAACCAATATGTTGCTACCTTCGTGCAGCAGTTTCTCAATCGGTTTGATATTGGTTGCTTCGCTTTGATACAAGCTCCAGATATCTGCAACGTGTAAAAATGCTGCCCGATCTAAACCGATATCGATAAAAGCTGATTGCATACCCGGCAATACGCGACTGACACGACCGCTATAAATATTTCCAACAATACCGCGACCGCTCGTGCGCTCAATATGAAGTTCTTGTGTTATGCCCTGTTCTAGAATAGCTACTCGGGTTTCTTGAGGCGTAATATTGACAAGAATTTCATTATTCATTGTGACAAATCAAGCAAAAATTTCAATGCCGATTTCTTCTAATAGCTGCGCTGTTTCATATAAAGGCAGGCCCATTACACCACTATAGCTACCAGATATTTCAACGATAAAAACCGCCGCCAGTCCTTGGATCGCATAGGCGCCCGCTTTATCTAGAAAATTGTTTGATGCCAAGTATTTATGGATTTCATGCTCAGTAATTTGTCGAAAACGAACAGTTGTTGCTGTTAAACGGATTTGTATTTGATCTTTAATTCCCAGTCCTATTGCGGTTAAAACTTGATGGGATCTGCCAGACAAGGCCTTCAACATTTCTTCAGCTTCGTGAATATTCTTTGGTTTACCTAGAATAATGCCATCTAGAATAACAATCGTATCAGCCACCAATACCGGTAAAATCGGAAATTTACGTTGTAATATCCGCTTATACCCTTCACTTGCTTTTGCTCGAACAATCCGATAAATATAGTCAGTCGGTGACTCACCGATAACTGGCTTTTCATCTACATCTATGGGACGACCTAAGGTTTCTCGCATTAATAAAAGGTTAAACTTAATTCCAATTTGTTTAAGCAACTCTCGTCGTCTCGGGCTTCGAGAAGCCAAGTAAATTTGTTTGTCAGAAAACATTATTAAATCAATAAAAAACAGTAAATGAATTGAGTGCGATCATATTACCGCACGATCTAATAATGCAATAGCTTATCTCAATTTATACTCAATTAATTTCGATGATAAGGATGACCTTGCAGCACCGAAACAGCGCGATAAAGTTGCTCAGCCAATACCACACGCACCATTGCGTGCGGTAATGTTAAATGAGATAAAGCGAATGTTTTGTGCGCAGCACGTTTGAGGCTTGAATGCAGTCCATCCGCGCCACCAATAACAAATGCGATCGCACTACTATCCAATAACCATTGATTGATGGCCCGAGAAAATTCTAAAGTTGTCCATTGACTTCCATGCTCATCCAACACAATCATTCTACAAGCAGTAGGCAGCGCTGCAAGAATTCGCTCCGATTCAGAACATAGTAATTGTTCTATCGTTTTTCCACTGCTGCGTTTTTCAGGCCTGATTTCAATTAACTGTAAGGATATTTCATGCGGTAACCGCTTAATATATTCATTAAAACCTTGCTGAATCCAACTCGGCATTTTGTTACCGACCGCGATAATGAAAACTTTCATGTTCGATTGAAACAGTCATCAAAATATTTTTTGATTTAATGCCATATCTATCTTCATTAACGGAACCATAGTGCTTTCAAATCGTAATATTCACGTATTGCCGGAAGCATCACATGCACAATTACATCCCCTAGATCTACCAACAACCATTCACCCGTTTGCTCGCCTTCTACGCTATAAACTACTCCACCAGTTGCTTTGGTTTTTTCCGCCACATTACGAGCAAGGGATTTGGCCTGTCGCGTCGAATCCGCACTAGCAATCACCACATACTCAAACATCGATGTTATTTTTGATACATCGATGACATCTATGTCGTAGCCCTTAATATCCTCAAGTGCATCAACCGCAATATTTACAAGCTCTTGAGAATTCATATTCTCTCTGTATAGATATGATTCGTTGAAATATAATCAGAAACTCTGTCCGGAAGCAGGTAACGCACACTTTTATCCACACTGACGAGATGGCGAATTTGCGAAGCCGATATTTCTAGTAGCGATGTTTGAGCAATATAAATCAAACCTGCTGATTGCTGAGTTAAATAATTGACCGATATAGTGCGTCTCAACATGAACTCCTGCACAACTTCTTGCGGTACAGTTTGATTGTCATAAATAGCGTCATAACCCGGACGCGCAACTACAAGTAGGTGGCATAAATTGAAAATTTCACGCCACTGATGCCACTGATTGATTTTGATAAATGCATCGATCCCTAATATAAAACATAGAATGCGGTTGTCGACCGATTCACGTTGAAATTCACGGAGTGATTCAACCGTTGTACTTATTCCAGGTCGATTGATTTCACGTTCATCAATCGAAAATCGATGATTATTTTGAATGGCTAAGCGAATCATTTCTGTGCGCTGGTGCCTTGTTCCAATCGGTGCCCCCCTCAAGCGAGGCTCACCTGATGGGACAAAAATAATATGTTGCAGATTTATAGAATCAATTAATTCTTCGGCAACACGCAGATGACCAAAATGAATCGGATCAAACGTTCCACCATAAATTCCCACCAAAGAAGGTTTGTCAGCATCCACTAACTAAAACGCTCGCTTCTGCAAAAATGCCCTTTCGAAGAGCTCATCATAGTAAAGCCAAGCGCATATCGGTCAAAACCTCAACTAAATGCGTTGTAAATCTTGCTGCTGAGGCACCGTCAATCACACGATGGTCATAGGAGAGCGATAACGGCAGCATGAGTCTGGGAACAAATTGTTGATCACGGTAAACTGGCTGGATGCGCGCTTTTGAAACGCCCAAAATAGCAACCTCTGGTGCATTAATGATAGGCGTAAATGCGGTTCCGCCAATGCCACCCAAGCTTGAAATCGTAAAACTCGCACCTTGCATATCAGTTGGTTTTAATTTGCCGTCCCGCGCTAAAGCTGCCAGTTCAGATAATTCATTCGCAATTGCAATAATGCCTTTTTGATCAACTTGTTTGATGACAGGAACCATCAATCCACTAGGCGTATCGACTGCAAATCCGATATGATAGTAATGCTTGATGATTAGTCCAGTATTACCTTCTACAGAATGATCTAACGATGCATTAAATTCCGGGAATTTTTTTAGTGGCGCGATCAATGCCTTCATCAGAAACGCAAGGAAAGTGAGCTTAACCATATCTTTCCGGTTACTTTCATTGAATTCTTTCCGCATATCTTCCAAATTGGTAATATCGGCTTCATCAAATTGCGTCACATGTGGAATCATAACCCAGTTTCGGTGCAGATTCGAACCAGAAATTTGCTTAATACGCGATAAAGGCTGCAATTCGATTGGGCCAAACTTAGCAAAATTAACTTCCGGCCAAGGTAATAAATTAAGCTCGGTACCAGTGGTACTGCTTGTATTTCTTGATTTAGATAATTCCGCTTTTACAAATGCTTGTACGTCTTCTTTCAGAATTCTTTGCTTAGGTCCACTACCAACGATCAATTCCAGATTGACACCAAATTCACGCGCCAAACGGCGAATCGATGGGCTAGCGTGTGCTTTTACCGGTATGTTTAATGGTGTAGTGGATGATTCTATTGCTTGCGGCAGCGCTGCTTGGGTTAATGGTACAGATTGTTTTTCGGCTACCACCGGCTGTGATGGCATCGCTGGTTTTTTTTCCGGCGCGCTTTCTTTTTTTTCATCCTGGCGTACCGCTTCATTTGTGGCGTTTTGCTCAGCTTCAATAGCCAGAATCGCGCTGCCTTCTGATACTTTATCACCGGCCTTAATATAAATTTCTTTGACTACGCCGGAATACGGTGATGGGATTTCTATCGTGGCTTTTTCCGATTCAAGTGTGATTAAAGAATCTTCCTTATTCACTTCGTCACCGACTTTGATCAATATCTCAATCACCGGGACATCTTCAAAATCCCCAATATCTGGTATCAGTACTTTCTTTAATTCAGCCATTCTGTCTTTACTTTATTTTACCGTCTACACCGTAGTTGGATTTGGTTTATCAGGGTCAATGCCAAACTTTTGAATCGCTTGAACGACTTTCTCATGAGGGATTTTCCCTTCTTCCGAAAGCGTTTTGAGTGTTGCAACAACAATATAATATCGATCAACCTCGAAAAAATGGCGTAATTTCTCGCGTGTATCAGAACGACCGAAACCATCCGTACCTAACACTCGATATTTTCCTGGAACAAACTCGCGAATTTGGTCTGCATAAATTTTCATATAATCGCTTGCGGCGATCACAGGACCTTGCCGGTTCTTCAAACAATTCTCAACATGGGAAAATCGTGCCGATTGATCAGGATGCAACATATTCCAACGTGACACATCTAGCGCTTCGCGCCTTAATTCATTGAAGCTGGTTACACTCCATATATCCGCAGTAATATTGTACTCTGCCTCGAGTAATTCAGCCGCCGCAATCACTTCACGCAAAATAGTTCCTGCTCCTAGAAGTTGCACATGCAACTCACCACTGTTACCTCCTTCGCGTAACAAATACATGCCTTTCAAAATATCATTTTCAGTATTTTCAGGCATTGCAGGATGCTCATAATTCTCATTCATCACCGTAATATAGTAATAAATGTCTTCTTGTTCTTGATACATGCGACGCAGACCATCTTGAATAATGACTGCAAGCTCATAGCAAAATGCGGGATCATACGATACACAATTAGGGATAGTGGAAGCAACCAAATGACTGTGCCCATCTTCATGCTGCAATCCCTCACCATTCATGGTAGTACGTCCAGCCGTACCACCAAACAAAAAACCTCGACAACGCAGATCGCCCGCCGCCCATGCCAAATCACCGACACGTTGAAAACCGAACATAGAATAAAAAATAAAGAAAGGGATCATCTGTACGCCATGTGTGCTATAAGCTGTTGCGGCAGCAATCCAAGAAGACATAGCGCCTGCTTCATTGATACCCTCTTGCAAGATTTGCCCGTTTTTATCTTCCTTATAGTACATCAATTGATCTGCATCTTGCGGCGTATACAATTGCCCAACGGACGACCAAATTCCTAACTGCCTGAACATTCCCTCCATACCGAATGTACGTGATTCGTCGGCCACAATAGGGACAACATGTTTACCGATTTTCTTATTTTTAACTAACGTATTGAGAATTCTCACAAAAGCCATCGTGGTCGAAAACTCGTGTCCTGCCTCACTGCCTTTTAAGAGCGCCTCAAAATCGGACAATGGCGGTATTTCTAGTGGCTGCGCATGCGTCCTACGGCGATGTAGCGCTCCCCCCAATGCTTTTCGACGTTCTTGCATATAAACATATTCAGGCGAGTCGCTCGCTAAGGTCAAATAAGGAATTTCATCGATCTTGTCGTCAGGAATATCCAAGCCAAATCGATTACGAAAAGCTTTCAATGATGTGGTGCCCATTTTTTTTTGCTGATGTGTGATATTTTGCGCTTCACCAGCCTCTCCCATTCCATACCCCTTGATAGTTTTGGCAAGAATAACGGTAGGTTGGCCAGTATGCTTCACTGCCTCCGTATAAGCTGCATAAACCTTATAGGGATCATGACCGCCACGATTGAGGCGCCAAATGTCATCGTCCGACATATTGGCCACCATTTCTAGCAGCTCTGGGTATTTACCAAAGAAATGTTTTCGCACATACGCACCATCTCTGGATTTGAAAGTCTGATATTCCCCATCCACGCATTCCATCATGCGCTTCTGTAACAATCCTCGAGTATCTTTAGCCAACAACGGATCCCAGTATGACCCCCAGATTACTTTGATTACATTCCAGCCAGCGCCACGAAATGCGCCTTCTAGTTCTTGAATAATTTTGCCATTGCCACGCACGGGACCATCTAAGCGTTGCAGATTGCAATTAACAACAAAAATGAGGTTATCAAGCTTCTCACGAGACGCCAGCGAAATCGCCCCCATAGATTCGGGCTCATCCATTTCCCCATCGCCCATAAACGCCCATACTTTTCTATTCTCAGCTTTAATCAATCCGCGACTATTCAAGTATTTCATAAAACGGGCTTGATAAATCGCCATCAGAGGACCCAATCCCATTGAAACAGTTGGAAACTGCCAGAAATTAGGCATTAGCCATGGATGTGGATAAGAGGATAAGCCGTTACCCCCCGTTTCCTGGCGAAAATTATCCAATTGTTCCTGGCTGAGCTCTCCTAGCAAAAAGGCATAGGAGTAAATGCCTGGGGAAGAATGGCCTTGTACATAAACCAGATCACCATCATGCCCTTCAGATGGCGCATGCCAGAAATGATTATAACCAACGTCATACAATGTAGCAGCAGAAGCAAAACTAGCAATATGCCCACCGACATTGGTATTTTTATTAGCGCGTAATACCATTGCCAGAGCATTCCAGCGCACATAAGAACGAATCCGATGTTCAATCGCATTGTTTCCTGTTGAACGCACTTCTTTGCCAACCGGAATGCTATTGATATAAGCAGTGGTCGCGGTATATGGCAAATAAGCGCCAGAACGTCGCGCTTTCTCAATTAGTATTTCCAATAAAAAATGCGCGCGTTCCCCCCCTGCATTAGCAATAACAGAATCCAACGCATCCAGCCATTCCTGTGTTTCTTGCGGGTCAATATCCGGTTGTTGTTCCATATTTGATAATATTTAAAATTAAATTATTTTCTTGTGATGTTTGCGCGCTCAGCTGCTAGAATCGTGTTGCCCAACAACATAGTAATCGTCATAGGTCCGACACCATTCGGAACCGGAGTGATATAACCGGCCACTTCTTTCACAGACTCAAAATCCACATCACCGCACAGCTTCCCGTCCGGCAATCGATTAATACCTACATCAATCACTGCAGCACCTGGTTTTACCATTGCGGCGTTAATCATGCGAGGTTTACCGACCGCGACAACAAGAATATCAGCGCTGCGAGTAAAATCAGGTAAGTTACGTGTTTTGGAATTACATATTGTCACAGTAGCACCTTGCTCCAACAACATAAATGCCATCGGTTTACCAACAATATTACTACGACCGATGACCACTGCATGGCGACCCTCGATCGGAATACGATTGCGATGTAGCATTTCCATGATACCAGCTGGCGTGCAAGGTGAAAAAAGGCTATTGCCCGTCACCAAAGCACCCACATTGTACAAATGAAATCCATCGACATCTTTTTCGACTGCAATCGCACTAATCACCCGATTATTTTCGAAATACATCGGTAGCGGCAATTGAACCAAAATACCATGAATATTGGTATTCTCATTTAGTGAATGAATACATTGCAAAACCTCGGCTTGCGATGCGTCACTTTGAAAACGATGTACTTCCGAATAAATTCCGGCTTCGCTGCACGCTTTCACCTTGTTCTTGACATAAATGCTCGATGCAGGGTCTTCACCCACAATAATAACAGCCAAACCCGGCTTTATACCTTGTTTTATTAACTGTTCAGCACGAGACTTCCATTCTAGGCGAACCAATTCAGCTAATTTCTTACCGTCGATAATCTGCACATTATTCATTTATTATTAGAATGTACAATTAATTGATAATGCCATCATTCAACAACGTACAAATAAATTAGCACAATACAAAATATCAAGCATCTTGTTTCAACCGTTGCGCTTTCTTAATTTTTGAGCGGTACATCAAGATGCCAATTAAAAATACCGGGATCACGAATAATGCTGCGGCTATCAATCCAGCGGCGAGTATTGCGATCGCACTATTTCCTGGCATAAACAAAGTAACAAACCAAATCACTACGAATGCAATCGATAAGCCGCCATAGAGCATAATTTTGCGAAATCGATCATATATCCGCCAGAAATCGCCTGAAACCTGCATGTCATCCACATAATGATCGAATATTTCGGCCAAGCTGTTATCATCTGGTTCAGATTCATAACCAACTGCGACTGCCAAGGCGTTGCGATCATCTTCTACTTTTGACATTTTTCGAAGAAACTCAATCCGCTTATCCGCCTGACGTTTACTTAAGCCATCTTGAATCAAATTAGCTTTCAGCGCTGAAAACGCCAGTTCGCGCGCATCATTTGAGTTATTTCCCAAAGTTTCAGCATGACGCCACATCACACCTAACAGGTACAATTGCGTCATCAATCCTTGAAACTCGGGCGCAAAATCGTAGCCTTTATCTTTAATGCGCTCAAGCTGCTTTGCGATAACCGCTTGCGCATGCTCAATACATTGACTGATCGTTGATGCATCCGCCACCACAACCTTAGGATTCAATTGCCCTTCATTTGATTTACCAGAATCACTAATTACTTCTTTTTTCATTTAAATTCCTATGCATTGCTGTCCCCAGAGACGATTTGTATTATATACCGGCTAAGTATCTCGATACTTAGAAAAAATAATTTATGGATTGAATCAAAGTTAACACAAAGGGATCGAAAATGATCTCTGGGTCGAGCTTAAATAATAAAATTAATATCTGGATCGCGCTATGACTTAATCTTAATCGTTTTTAAGATTAAGTCGCTGGCAAATCGCAGAAGTCAAGCCAGCCGAGTTTAACGTATAGAAATGCAATCCTGGTGCACCCGCTGCCAATAATCGCTCACATAAATCTGTGACTACATCCAATCCAAAAGCGTGAATCGAATCGATATCATCAGAATAATTTTCTAATTTTTTACGTATCCATCGCGGAATCTCCGCACCACATGTATCTGAGAATCTGGTCAATTGAGAAAACTTGTTAATCGGCATGATTCCTGGAACCACCGGAACATTTAATTGAGCAACTTCACACAGCTCTATGAAATGATAATAAGCATCTGCATTATAGAAATACTGAGTAATGGCCGAATTGGCTCCCGCTTCAATTTTTCGCCTAAAATTTTCAAAATCAGCTTGAGCCGAACGAGCTTGGGGATGATATTCCGGGTAAGCTGCCACATCAATATGAAACCAATCTCCAAATTCTTGCCGAACAAAAGCAACCAATTCGCTTGCATAACGAAACTCACCTGCTTGCGCCATTCCAGATGGAAGATCGCCTCGCAGCGCCACAATATGCCGAATGCTCGCTTGATAATATTTCTCTAATATCTCTAGAATATTGTTCCGGGTCGATCCAATACAAGACAGATGCGGTGCAACCACATAACCTTTTGCTTTCATTTCCAGTACAGTTTCCAGAGTACGCTCTCGAGTCGATCCTCCAGCACCGAAAGTTACCGAAAAAAACTTAGGGTGATACTGAGCAAGTCGACTGCAAGCTAATCGAAGCTTTTCGACTCCTTCAGCTGTTTGAGGCGGGAAACACTCAAAGCTGTATGTAACAGGGAATTTTTTTTGTGAATCCATTTTCCATAAACCTTTTATGCGAGCCTTAAATTAACTCGCATAATCATCAATGTAACAAAATGACAAGTACGAAATTATCAATAACGATACATTGCTGGCTTATAGGGCCCGTTTTTATCCAATCCGAGATACTTGGATTGTTCATCTGTGAGTTCGGTTAGCTTTGCACCAAGCTTCCCAAGGTGCAAGCGTGCAACTTTTTCATCTAAGGATTTAGGTAACACATACACACTTTTCTCATATTTCGCGCCGTTTTGCCACAACTCCATTTGCGCCAATACTTGATTAGTGAATGAACTTGACATCACAAAAGACGGATGTCCCGTTGCACAACCTAAATTAACCAGGCGACCTTGCGCTAAAACAATAATACGGCGACCGGTAGGAAACAACACATGATCAACTTGAGGCTTGATATTTTCCCACGAATATTTTTGAATCGAAGCGATATCGATCTCTGAGTCAAAATGACCTATATTACAAACAATCGCCTGATCTTTCATTTTTAGCATGTGATCATGGGTGATCACGCGCAAATTACCGGTTGCCGTAACAAAGATATCGGCTTGCTCACAAGCGCTATCCATAGTAACAACGCGATACCCTTCCATAGCGGCCTGCAAAGCGCAAATCGGATCAATTTCGGTAATCCAAACTGTTGCACCTAAACCGCGTAATGATTGCGCACAACCCTTACCGACATCTCCATACCCGCATACGACAGCAATTTTTCCTGCAATCATTACATCGGTAGCTCGTTTGATACCATCAACCAAAGATTCTCTACAGCCATAGAGATTATCGAATTTAGATTTTGTAACAGAATCATTGACATTAAATGCAGGAAAGGGAAGTTCGCCATTTTTTTGCATTTCGTATAAACGATGCACGCCGGTTGTCGTTTCTTCAGTTACGCCACGAATTCTGGCCAGATTTCGCGAATACCAATGGCGATCAGAAGTCAATTTGCTTTTTATCGATGCAAATAACGCAGTTTCTTCTTCATTAGTAGGATGATCAATGAGAGTCGGATTTTTTTCAGCTCGGGCACCAAGAATCAACAATAAAGTAGCATCACCCCCATCATCCAAGATCATATTGGCACCTTCAGTCTGTCCACCCCCCCCCCATTCAAAAATGCGGTGCGCATAATCCCAATAATCTTTTAGCGACTCACCCTTATAAGCAAAAACAGGGATACCTTTTGCTGCAATCGCAGCAGCGGCATGATCTTGCGTAGAAAAAATATTACAGGAAGCCCAGCGCACTTGCGCGCCAAGCACCACAAGCGTCTCAATAAGTACCGCTGTTTGAATAGTCATATGTAAAGAACCGGCAATACGCGCGCCAGTCAGCGGTTTTTGATCAGCGTATTCAGCACGTAATGCCATCAAACCAGGCATCTCAGTTTCTGCAATCGCTATTTCTTTACGCCCCCACTCAGCCAGGGATATATCGGCAACTTTATAGTCAATAAATGAACCAACCTCAGGATTGAGCACAGCGTTCATAATTAATCTCCTTAACAATATGAACGAGCGCCGTTGTAACGATATCTTCGATACCAAGCCTCACGAGAAAAACCGTTGCAGCGCTCCTTGATATGTCAGAAAAACTTCAGGGGTTATTGCACTAAATATAACCTCGATAAATTGATAAAAACAATCGGAGCTTACAACCCCGCATCTGCGCGGAGCTGTTCTGCTTTGTCGATACGTTCCCATGTAAAGTCATCATCATCACGACCAAAGTGTCCATAAGCGGCTGTTTTTGTGTAAATAGGACGTAACAAATCAAGCTCATGGATAATTCCACGTGGGCGCAAATCAAAATGCTTTTCGATCAGCTGTATTATTTTTTCATCATCGATCTTACCAGTTCCGAAAGTATTTACCATTAATGAAACTGGTTTTGCAACGCCTATCGCATACGCAACTTGTATCTGGCATTTATTGGCAATGCCCGCAGCAACGATATTTTTTGCAACATAGCGTCCGGCATAGGTTGCAGAGCGATCTACCTTAGAAGGATCTTTTCCAGAAAATGCACCCCCACCATGAGGTGCACTACCACCATAACTATCAACGATGATCTTGCGCCCTGTTAACCCGCAATCCCCCATTGGCCCACCCACCACAAAACGACCAGTTGGATTAACCAAATATTGAATGTCAGAACCGATCATTTCTTCTGGCAATACCGGTTTAATGATTTCCTCAATCACAGCGGACTTTAAATCTTGATAAGCAATTTCAGGATCATGCTGTGTTGAAATCACAATCGTTTCAATACACTTCGGCTTGCCATTCTGGTAACGAATAGAAACCTGCGATTTTGCATCCGGGCGTAACCACGATAGACGACCATTTTTCCTTAATTCCGCTTGCCGCTCAACAAGACGGTGCGCATAAAAAATCGGCATTGGCATGAATTGTGGTGTTTCATCACAAGCGAAACCAAACATTAGGCCCTGGTCACCAGCACCTTGATCCATCTCTTCCTCTTTAGAACGATCGACACCTTGTGCAATATCCGGAGATTGTTTATTGAAGGCTGTTAAAACTGCACACGTAGTCGAATCAAAGCCAACATTTGAACTGGTATAGCCAATATTCTTAATTGTTTCGCGCGCAATAATATTGTAATCAACTGATGCGTGTGTCGTGATTTCTCCCGACAACACGATTAAGCCCGTGCTACACAACGTTTCACATGCCACTCGGGCATTCTTATCTTGCATCAAAATTGCATCTAGGACAGCATCAGAAATTTGGTCTGCAACCTTGTCAGGATGACCTTCTGAGACCGACTCAGAGGTAAAAAGATAATTATTCATAGAAATAAGGGGCGATATATTCGTAAAAGCTGGAAAAACCGTGAAGTATATCGCTTCCTAAACTATATTTGCTATATTTGAAATATCGAAATGAAAACTAAAAGTGTTACTGCCCTATTTTGTATGAATCAATCATCATATCGTCACGGGCATGAGAACACACGATAAAGAGATATAGGTAAATAATATCAAAGCGATATGAAAATTGGATAGCTATACCTTTCTAATTTCTCACACCATGCAAGCTCTGATACTTTACAAAAAAGACATTCGTTAGGTTAGCTTCTTCTCAAAATACGTAATTGTTAATCCGGAAACTTTCGGGATGCCCAAATTTACCGGACACAAGTCAATTTTACCTGTTGGGTAATAACCCCTTCGGCGATAAAATGCGATCAATTCTGGTCTTTGCGATACGACAAACATCACAAGCTTGTGTACTTGCATTTGATCTGCAGCAAAAGCTTCAACTCGATCCAAAATATATTTCCCTAGTCCTTGTCCTTGAAAATTAGGATGAACGGAGAAAAAACCCAGGTAAGCAACAGCGTTTATGTGCTTTCTTATATGAGCGCATGCGATTAATCGTTGCAACTGATTAATCGCAAAAAAATGTGTATTCGGTTCCATCAAGGTTAATTCTATTTCTTGAAGGGTTGTTCTATTCCCTCGAATAATAGATGACTCATTGGTCCACCCTTGTTCACCGCGATAAGCCAAGTTAACCAAATCACAAATTTCCTGTGCTTGGCTAGCATTTGCTTTTTGAAAAAGCAAATCGCAAGGATCGACTAAGCCCATAGTGCAAGAACAAACACAGTAACCTTACAACTTACACTAACCCTAGCAGTGGATCTTTATTCAACGCAACCAATACTATATAAATAAAAACACATTGGGCTCCGATCCATGCTGCAATACGTGTTTTTTTTGTTTGACCGAATCGTATTGCAATCATCCCTAGAAAAATATAGATCAGTAAGCCAATCACTTTTGCAGTCAACCAAGCATTATTCAGCGGGTCCTGCTGAATGAGTATGGCCAATGCAATAGCACTGGCAAGCAAAATAGTATCAATAACATGCGGTAAAATTTTAACCCAGCGCTGCCGCAAGTTATTTGAATCCTGCATCAACCAAATGCCACGCAAAAAAAATAGCGAGTAGCTGATTACGGCGCTGCTGACATGGATCATCTTTAACAATAGATAACTCATGTTGATTAGCGCCCGAAAATCAACCAACCATGACTACCAGCCACTGCACCGGCAATCGTCAGGAAACTCAATAACAACAAAAAAAGATGTTTGCGCTGAATGTTATCGAATGTTTCTGAAGTGATATTTTTTTCGCCAGAATTAGTTGATTGATTTCGACGACTACGCGGTTCCATGATGAATAACATCACACTAAAAAACAACCAGATCAATACCATCAGATGCATCCACCAATACTGCCATTGCGTGAATCGCTCCCATGCATTGAGTACATAAGTCATGTAGAGACCACTTAAGCCAACCAATAATGTTGCGTAACGTGCGTGTGCAGCAAAGCGTCGTCTGATACGCTTAAAAATCCCCATCGCTTCAATTGGCGATTGCATTTGCGATAAAGATGGCAGCAAAACAAGCGTCACCATGGCAACGCCCCCTATCCAGACAACTACTCCCAGAACATGCAATACTCTGGCAAAAACCAATCCATCCATAGCAAAAGATATTTAAATATTATTTAGATAGCGATACTGAAATATTCCGAGAACCCAAGATACCTCCCATCGATCCGCCGAGTACGATCAAGGCAATTCCTAGCCAAGCAATGGGTGTCACCGCTTGATCCCAAAGAAAGAGATCCCATAAGCTTGCAAATAGCACCGTACTGTAACCGAGAGAGGTCACAACCAACGTAACACCTTTATGAAAAGCACGGGTCATTGCTATTTGCGCAAGTGTTGCAGTGATCCCAATACCCAATATTACCAGTAATCCATGCCAAGTTATCATACTAAATGTAGTCAACAACAACCATGCACCGGTACCTAAGGTAGATATCAAGGTAAAGTAAAATACTACGTGCCATTCGGATTCACCTAGATTTCCGAGTTGTTTCACATTCACATAGGCTAATGCAGCAAAGAAGCCCGAAGCAATTCCAATCAAACCTGCAAACCATTGATCTTCAGGCAATGCTGGCCGTAACAAAACGATCACGCCCATAAAACCAAGTAAAATAGCAAAAACCAGCGACCATTGAAGGTGCTCTTTTAAGATTAGCGTGGAAAACAAAGCCACAAATAACGGCCAAGTGTAATTCAACGAAACTGCTGTTCCCAATGGAAGCTGTGTTAAGCAATAAAAAAACATAAGCAGGCTGATTAAACCTGTTACACCACGCCAACAATGAATACGCCAATGCGGTGTCATGACAGAAAAACCATGCGAACGAATAATGGCATAGGTAACCCATACGCCAAACAGAGAGCGATAAAATACAAGCTCAATACTGGAAAAATGTATTGCGCCCAGTTTAACCAATACACTCATGCAAGCAAACAAGAATGCAGCTAATAACATCCATAGCGAACTCAATTAATCATTCCCTCAAATCCGTAAAAAAATAAAGAATAATCACACGTAGCGTTGCATCTTCTGTCGTAAGAATCGATGAAATTGTTCTAACCCCTCTTCCATGGGAATTTGATAGGGTCCAATTTCATTGATGCCTTGCTCGAATAAAGCACGACGCCCTGCAGTCATCATCTTACAAATCTCGTCATCTTCCAAAGCCGTTTCTTGATAGGCTGCCTGCTCCGCTTCGACAAAATCACGCTCAAATAGTGCAATTTCTTCCGGATAATAAAATTCCACGGTGTTTCTGCAATTTTCCGCATCGGTAGGCCATATCGAGCTAATTACCAAGGTATATGGATACCATTCCACCATAATATTCGGATAATAAAGTAACCATACCGCACCATGCGAAGGTAACTCGCCTGCCGTATACTGCAATACTTGGTCATGCCATTTAGCATAAACCGCACTACCAGGCTTTTGGAAACGCGCACGATCGATCGCCACCGTTTGTACGCTATACCATTCGCCAAATTCCCAATTCAATCGATGCGTATCAACAAATCCATTCAAGCCTGGGTGAAACGGTTCTACGTGATAATCTTCCAAATATACTTCAATAAAAGTTTTCCAATTACACGCATAGTGATTTGTTTGTACACGATCTAGAACATAGCCAGAAAAATCAAAAGCTTTTAGTACACTCAGTTTTTCCATGTCTCTGGATATGTCGCGTTTGCCATTGAATAGCAATCCATTCCAATTCTTTAAAGGCGTTTTATCCAGATTCAAGCAAGGGTTACGTTCAAAATGCGGCGCACCAAGTAATTTGCCATCTAAAGCATATGTCCATCGGTGAATAGGACATACAATGCTTTTTGTGTTGCTTCTCCCCTTAAGTAAAAGCGCTTGTCGATGACGACAAACATTAGAGAGTAATTCGACGCCATGATTGTTTCGCACCAATACTTTGGCGTCATTCGTCCATTCAGGTACGTAGTAATCCCCAATATTGGGCACCATTACTTCATGGCCCACATAACCAGGCCCTTGATCAAACAAAATACGTTTTTCTATTTCGAGAATTTCGGGATTCAAATACCATTCGATGGGAAGCTGTGTTGTCATTTCTGACAACCGTGAGATCTCAGCCATATTAGACATATAAAACCTTTAACCACCTCCAAAATTGAATAAAAACAGCCCATAATAGGACTAATACAAAAGAAAATAGATTGCTTGGTTATAATAACAATCTTGATAGTAAAATATCAGTGTTCACAAATACCCGAAACAATTCAAAAAAACAATTGTACAAAACTGAATTATTTAATTTAACCCAAAAGAGAGCATCTGAATGAAATCTATTCACTCATTAACAAAACTTTCCTGGCTAACTGTTCTACCTGCTGCATTAATCGCTAGTTTAACCGCTTGTGATGGAGGGGGTGAAAAAAACCAGGATGCTACCTCGTCATCCAATTCCAATGCCACTGCTTCGGTTAAAAGAACCACACAAACAGGTCCAGCGACCGGTATTTTAATCGATTCTCCTGTTTCGGGCATTTCCTATAGTGCGTCATCTGGGAAATCAGGCGTAACCGACGACAAAGGTCAGTTCAATTTTAATCATGGCGACAAAATTGAATTCAAACTCGGCAATTTGACTCTGGGTAATATCCCAGGTTCATTGATCGTCACGCCAATCGAACTCGCCGGAGACAGCGATAATAAATTACAAAATCTACTTGTTTTATTGCAGTCATTAGACTCTGATAGCGATCTTACCAACGGCATATCGATATCACAAGAAACAGCCAACGCAGTCAGCAACAAGATCAATTTAGACAGCGATCCAACAACCTTTGCTGAAACTGCGCAATTGCAAAGTATCATGGAAGCAAGCAACATCACTGGAAGCGTAAGATCTCCTGATGAAGCGCGCAAACATTTCTTATCACAAGGTGTGGCCTTATTGAATGCGCAAATTTGGGTCAGCTTCGATAATCAAAACGCGAGTGTTTTACGTGTAGCGGGCGATGGTAGCGGAGAATATTTACACGGTGACGCAAGAGTGGATGACTCCTGCGATGAAAATCGCGTGTGCGGCGGAAAAACTATTTTCCAATCCGGTGTTGAATACGGTATCGCAGAAGCAACCGATTTTGATAATCGAGGATTTAAATTAATCAGTAAACCCTCAGTAGACACCAATTTAAAAGGCGGACTTTCCAATCCTGGCCCAACGCGCCGGATGCGTACTGACGGTTCTGAGTTAATCCACTCCGATATTGTGACCGTACAAAGAGCGCGTGAAAAAACCAGTGTTTTTGGTGAGCTCTTTCACATTGCAAAACCGATCCAACTCAGCAATGAAGAAGAAGTAGCAGAAAAAGAAATTAAAGAAACGCGCTTTGCCAAAATGGATAATGATGCTTCCGGAATCGTCGGTGCTTGGGCTTATGACAAGGAAACCATCAAAACACCGACATTGATATTTTTCCCGAACGGAAAATTCATGATGATTGACCCGACCGGTGAAACACAAAAAGCCGAGCAGCAAAAATGCGCAAAACCGGGCATTGAGTTTTCTTCTTATGCTTACAATAAAGGAGCAAGTAAACTCAATCTGACCAGTTTTACGTATAACACGAATGGATGCGCCGGTTTTTCAGATCTGGATACGGCCGTCGATCTGGTTATTCAATCCGATGGAAGCACTGCAAAGCTGAGCAAACCTGGAGAGGATGCTATAACACTCTATAGAGTTTCTCATTAAAATATTCCAAATAGTCATACAATATCGCTCGTCACCCACTAAAAATTGATCAACTTTTAGTGGGTGAATGCTTTGAGTACCGATGACATTACAATTACTTCACCGATTGCCTGATTGCGCCATCATACCAATATCGTTATTTGGAATTTACTCGCTGCGTTGTTTCTTGAAATTATTCAATTCTGGAGCACCCAATGCACAATCTGTAACAATCGATTCCAAGTTCCAAGCTAGTAATCAACCCCCTTAAAAACACTAATCCGATTGAAACTGAATATCCATTAATCTTATGCCCATTGTCCGGGTCGCACTTAATGTTCCTGTCAACACACTGTTCGACTATTATGCAGAACGTGCAAGTCAAGAAAACATAGGGTTGCGCGTTAGCGTACCTTTCGGAAAAAGACAACTCGCAGGCATTATCATGGAAGTGACTGCCGATACAAAGGTTTCTCCTGAGAAACTCAAAGCAATTCGAGATATTTTCACTGATAGCAGGCCATTACCGAAAGAACTTCTGGATTTATTCGCTTTTTGTAGTCAGTATTACCATCATCCGATCGGAATGGTTATCATAAATGGACTTCCTGCCGCTTTGCGTACCACCAAGCCCATTAAGCAGCAAAAAGATCGTTCTGCAACATGGCGCGATACACAATTAAGTTTAACCGATGTCGGAAAGCAAATCGCCTTATCCAGTATTCCGAAGCGTCAACGAATTGCACGCAGCTTACTTGTCCGTTTTCAACAAGTCGATTCGATACCCGGTGAAGTATTTAAAGAAGATTCTTCGCGCATCAAGCAACTCATTCAACAATGGCTAGAATTAGGATGGATCGGCGCAGATACCCACCATTCTGAACGAGATAACACAGTAACCGACAGCAGCATCCCAACGCTTACAGTAGAACAAAATCACGCAGTCAACACGATATTATCTGCCCAGAATCACTTTCATGTCAGTCTTTTACACGGCATTACCGGGAGCGGTAAAACCGAGATTTATCTACGTTTAATCGCTGCCATGTTGATGCATGATAAACAAGTTTTGGTGCTTGTACCGGAAATCAACTTAACACCGCAACTCGAAACCATCTTTCACAATCGATTTCCATGCACAAATCTAATCAGCTTACACAGCGGAATTAATGATACGGAACGCTTACAAGGTTGGCTACAAGCACAATCCGGCGAAGCGAAAATTGTATTGGGAACAAGGCTTGCTATCTTTACACCACTACCGAATTTGGGGCTTATTATCGTCGATGAGGAACACGATCACTCATTCAAGCAACAAGACGGGTTGCGTTATTCCGCGCGCGATTTAGCGATATTCCGCGGCAAACAGATGAGTGTTCCGGTAATTTTGGGTTCCGCCACGCCTTCACTGGAAAGTTATCACAGTGCTATTACCGGACGTTACCGCGTCATTCAATTGACTGCTCGCGCTATCAAAAACGCCACACTACCAACCATTCAAACCATCGATACGCGAACTCACAAAACATTCAACGGGTTATCGCAGCCTTTGCTGCAAGCACTACGGACCAATTTATCCGAACAGCAACAAAGCATTATTTTTATCAACCGCCGCGGTTATGCACCAACCCTGCTGTGTAAATCCTGTACTTGGGCAGCAACCTGTGCACGTTGCTCCAGCCGTTTGGTTGTTCATCTGCAAGACAAAGATTTGCGTTGCCACTATTGCGGCCATCAAGAGCACCTACCAATCCACTGTCCTGAATGCGGTAATCAAGACCTCACACCGTTTGGGCAGGGCACACAGCGCGTGACTGAAGCATTGAGCACTTACTTCCCAAACGCACGTATCTTGCGTATTGACCGCGACAGTATTCGCCGCAAAGATGCATGGCGTTCCATTCTACAAAAAATCCACAAACAGGAAATCGATATCTTGGTTGGCACTCAAATTCTGGCTAAAGGGCATGATTTTCCGAATCTATCACTAATAGGGATTTTAAATTCGGATAATTCGCTCTACAGTACCGATTTCCGTGCCAGCGAGCGACTATTTGCGCAACTCATGCAAATTTCCGGTCGGGCCGGGCGTTCCAATAACAAAGGACAAGTCTTGATTCAAACAGAATTCCCCGATCACCCGTTATATCAAGCACTGCAAAGACAAAATTTTGATGCTTTGGCTAAAAGTTTACTCATGGAGCGAAAAATCGCTGGCTTTCCTCCCTATACGCATCAAGCAATATTACGAGCCGAAGCACATCGTATTGAGACAGTTATAGATTTCTTAAGCACTGCTGCAAAACTTGCCAAAGACCATGAGTCAATCGAGCTATTCGATCCAGTTCCTGCACAGATGCTGCGTTTGAAAGGTATGGAGCGCGGTCATCTCCTGGTACAGTCCTCTTCACGTAGGCAGTTGCAGATTTTTTTGCTCCAATGGCAAAAGCAGCTTAGCATGGTACCCGCTCAAAAGATCCGTTGGATATTGGATGTAGACCCCGTTGAATTGTAGTAACCCCATACCCACAGATTGCATTGATGAATTCAACAGTATCCTAGATACTTATTCCAATGGATAAAACAACACTGCCGCATACCCCCCAAAATACCAAACCAAAGCCAAAGCGTAGGCGTGTCGCAACCATACGAAACAATCATAGCGATTACAAAAACGATCATCCGAGAAAAAGAAACCAAAAAATACAACCCATTGGGCTAAAAAAGAAAATATGGCTAACTATCATCGAAATGATCAGCTTGAGCGTCACCGCTATTTTTGCCATTATCATGCTGCTTGGCCACTCCGCCAGTCGCCTCTCGGGTACTAGCTTTTGGAACAACCTATTACCGTTTGCAGTCGGTATATTAGGCTTAATCGTGACAGCAAGTATTTTTCTGGTCGGTTGGTGGAAATTAAAAAAATGGCTTAACCAGCACTCGGAATTTCTCAGCCCGACTCTATCGTTGGCATTAATGCTGATGGTTTCCTGGTTGATAACGCATGATCAAGTTACATTAGCTTACGGTCATTTTCGCACATTGGTTGGCGGCAAGGCAGAAGTAGGACGCATAACGATTTCGCATCAAGTGTATGCAGCTTACCGCCGGCATGATTCAGCACAATTACAAAAAATGATTGATCGTTCACAAGAATTCCGACGGGCAATTGAAGAAGCGGCTCGTTCTTTTAACATTGATGTCAATCTGTTACGCGGCATTGCCGCGACGGAATCATCTTTTATTCCACGTAACAGCAACGACGGTGGCAAAGGATTGTTTCAAATTACCAGAATTCCAACTCCAGTTATTGCAGAAGCCCAAAAAGGTCTCGGCTTAGAAAAAATTAATTTGAAAAATGATCGCCACAATGCTTTTGTCGCTGCCGCCACATTCAAACATTACTTGGCAGAAATGAATAACGACCTGTTTCTGGGACTACTGGCCTATAACATCGGCCCTGCAAACGGAGGATTACGGTTTATCATGCAACAATACGGAGCCACCGACTTCATCACGATACAACCGTATTTGCAAACGCTACCGCGTGATTATCCTATCCGAGTTCTTGCTTATTCTCTGGCATTTCGTATTTGGGATAAAAAAGGCAAATTACTTGCATATGAAGAAGGTAATAATGCCATTCACATTCAACGTATTGGCATTCCAGGATTGAGTATTGGTTTGTAGCGCTTCATAAGAAACTAAGGACTTTTATTAGATAATCGTTACCACGCAAATATAGCGTTCGAAAACAATAGACCTTTTGTTCAATTCCAATAAGACATGATCGCGCTTATGATGCTTTAATTCTCCATACCTTCAGGTAGCGATTGGTGTTAACGCGCAATAAACTTTTAGCTTTTGTTTTAGGGGCTGGATTGCTTCAGCTACAAGCAGAACTACTATCATTACAGTGGCTTTGGATTTTATTGCCAGTCACATTATTGTGCATTGGCTTATGGCAATATTCTAATGAATCGGCTGCTTTAATACGCCTCAAGCAAGTAATGCTATGGTTTATTTTTTTCGCCTTAGGCTTTTTTTGGGCAACAAGCTACGCTCATTGGCGTCTAGCAGATTCGTTACCTGCCGAATGGGAGCGCAAAGACATACAAGTCATTGGTGTCATCGCAAGCTTGCCGCAACGACACACGCATTCCGTGCGTTTCAAATTTGATATAGAGCATACTCTCACTGAAGGCGCATACGTTCCAAAACATATCTCGTTGTCTTGGTATGCACACCAAGAGTCACCATCCGATATCGTCACATTGTCGCAACTAAAAGCAGGACAACGCTGGCAACTCACTATTCGCGTCAAACAACCACATGGCAATGCAAACCCACATGGATATGATTATGAAGCTTGGGCACTGGAACACAATATTCGTGCAACCGGCTATGTTCGCTCCTCAACATTTAATAAATTACTACAATCAATCGTTCATCACCCAAAGTACTGGATTGAACACTTGCGAGAAGCAATACAACAACGATTTGAAGAACGACTGCCTAATAGCCCTTATGTCGGTATTTTGCAAACATTGGCAACCGGCGATCAATCTGTAATCGCGCGAGATCAGTGGGAAGCGTTGACTCGTACAGGCACCGTTCATTTGATGGCGATTTCAGGATTACATGTCACGCTGGTTTCAGGTTTAACTTTTGCACTGATGCTGGCTTTATGGCGCAGAAATACTTATTTATCATTGTATCTCCCAGCACGTAAAGCAGCCATTGCTGGTGGCTTACTGGTAGCTTTAGGCTATGTGTTGCTGTCGGGTTTCGCAATTCCGGCACAACGTGCTTTCTGGATGCTTTTTGCAGTAGCTGTTGCCGTCTGGCGTGGTCACATGATTTCGCCGGTGACAGTATTGCTATGGGCATTGTTTTTGGTCGTGTTATGGGATCCTTGGGCAATCCAATCAACAAGCTTCTGGTTGTCGTTCGGAGCAATCGCCATAATTTTATGGATTACAGTAAATCGACTAGATGCTATTCAAGGATGGAAGCAATGGTTTCGTATTCAATGGGCTATTACATTAGGTTTGATGCCATTGTTATTAGGATTGTTTCAACAATTTTCATTGGTTTCTCCACTGGCGAATCTGATTGCCATTCCTTTTATGAGCTTAGTGGTCATTCCGCTGACGCTGCTCTCAACGCTCCCCTTACTCGATCAAATTCTGCTACCGTTAGCACACGCTGTATTGTCTTTCGGTATGACATTGATACAATGGCTAAGCGATATTCCTGATGTCATGTGGCAGCAGTATATGCCGCCGCTTTGGGCAATATTTGTTGCAATGATCGGAATAATCTGGATGCTACTGCCGGGAAGTATAGGGCTCTATTGGTTCAATGGCTTTCCTGCGCGATGGTTGGGACTAATCGCACTATTACCACTCTTTACAACACCCCCATCCAAGCCTCGTAATGGGGAACTATGGTTAACCGTACTGGATGTCGGACAGGGATTATCGGTAGTGGTACGCACCGCAAATCATAATTTATTGTTCGATACGGGTCCCAATTTCGGTGAAGCTGATAGCGGTAGCCGAATTATCGTTCCTTATCTACGCGGAGAAGGCATTCATCAGCTCGATACACTGGTCATATCGCATGCTGATTCCGACCATAGTGGCGGTGTTTTGTCAGTGATCAAAGCAATCGACGTTAAAGCAATAACATCATCGTTAGAGATTGGGCACCCACTGCAACAACAATTCCCCGATCATGCACGATGCAGCAATGGAACTATTTGGGAATGGGATAACGTCCAGTTCGAATGGCTGCATCCATCTATTACGGCTTACAACAAAGTAACTGGTAAAACGAATGATCGAAGTTGCGTGCTAAAAATAACCAGCTCTCATGGGAGTGTATTATTACCTTCGGATATTGGCTTTAAAGAGGAGCATGCGTTGTTAAATCATTTTTCTGAGAAATTACCTGCGACGGTATTGATCGCACCGCATCACGGGAGCAATTCATCATCGTCAGCAACTTTTATACGGACAGTGAATCCAAAGCTTGCGATATTTCCAGTTGGATACCAGAACCGCTATAGCCACCCACACCCTGATGTTTTAATGCGCTATCTCAATGAAAACATACCCTCGTTCCGCAGTGACATACACGGTGCCGTTTTGATACGTTTCGCTGACAATCACCATAGCGTCGATCATTGGCGGGCATTACACAAACGCTATTGGCATCATATCCAGTAAACCAGACGATACGCGACACCTACATCCCAATGGCATCCTTGAATCATGCATCGATATTTACGCATTGATTATCGCCAGAAACTCATCGCATACGCCAATTGCGATCAATCAAGTTATGAAAAATTTATATTCAATATTCATTCGCCCAATAATAGGATTACCTGCAATATCTCTCCCGTCGAGTTTGATTTGGCGTATTATCATTAGCGAGAGGAATCAATTCGTGTGAATAGCCTTCGAAAAACACGCGATGATTCAAGACGACGAAACTAAATCTTTATATAACCAACAATAAAAGCATTATTTGTTGATTGTTCATTGATAGGAGTTTTCTTGTGTCAAAATACATTGTATGGTTTGATCAGTTGACGATGAAAAACGTAGACTTGGTCGGCGGGAAAAATGCTTCGCTGGGAGAAATGATCAGTCATCTTTCTCAAGCAGGCGTTAATGTACCAACGGGTTTTGCCACCACGACCCAAGCTTATCGGGAATTCCTGGTTGATAATGGACTGATTGATCGCATCAATCGTGCATTAGATACCTTGGATGTTGACGATATCAATGCACTGACAACCACAGGTAAGACAATCCGTTCCTGGGTGCTTGACGCGGCACTACCGGACGCCATTTTTCATGCAATATCACAAGCCTATGAAGAGCTTGTCGCCAATAGCGGCAATCATGATGATATTTCGTTTGCGGTGCGCTCATCGGCAACTGCTGAAGATCTGGCAGATGCATCGTTTGCCGGTCAGCAGGAAACGTTGCTGAATGTTCACGGAATTGATCAAATTATTGCTGCGATCAAAATTGTGTTTGCATCACTATATAATGACCGGGCGATCGCTTATCGCGTCCATCAAAAATTTCCACACGATAAAGTACTTCTATCGGCTGGCGTTCAAAAAATGGTGCGCAGCGACCTGGGTGCCAGCGGCGTAATGTTCACGCTCGATACCGAATCCGGATTCCGGGATGCTATTTTTATTACATCCGCCTATGGTTTAGGTGAAACGATTGTGCAGGGCACTGTCAATCCCGATGAATTCTATGTTTATAAACGCAATTTGACACTAGGTCATCCTGCGATTCTCTCCCGGCGGCTCGGCACCAAAGCCATCGAGATGATCTATGGCGACAAAAAAAACATCAATGATACATTCACGCTGACGCGTCATGTCGAAGCCGAACGCTGCTCCCGTTTTTCTTTATCGGACAATCAGGTGGAAGCGCTGGCGCGTCAAGCCATGATTATTGAGCAACATTATGGCCGTCCGATGGACATTGAATGGGCTTTGGACGGGATGGATGGACAGTTATACATCGTACAAGCACGCCCCGAAACGGTTGAAAGCCGCTCCAGCCAAGTCATCGAACGATTCAAGCTAAATGACCCAGGAAACGTGCTGGTCGAAGGCCGCGCGATAGGCCATAAAATTGGCCAGGGCACAGCTCGCTTGATCACGGGTACCGATCAGATGCATGAAATTCAGTCCGGCGATGTATTAGTGACCGATATGACCGACCCGGACTGGGAGCCTATTATGAAACGAGCCTCTGCGATAGTGACCAATCGCGGAGGACGCACTTGTCATGCAGCGATTATTGCACGTGAAATGGGAATTCCCGCGGTGGTGGGTTGTGGCGACGCAACGGTGCGTATTCAGGATAATTCCACGGTTACGGTTTCTTGTGCCGAAGGGGATGTGGGATACGTGTATGCTGGATTATTGCGTTACGAGCACACTACCGCCAACACCGGCAAATTACCGGATTTACCGGTAAAGATCATGATGAATATCGGCAATCCGTCGCATGCTTTTGCATTCTCCCGCATCCCCAATCAAGGAGTTGGGCTTGCCCGATTAGAGTTCATCATCAACAACATGATCGGCATTCATCCCAAAGCGCTCTTGGAGTTTGATCAATTACCCGATACGTTGAAAACTGAAATTGGCAAGCGCATCGCGGGATATGCAAATCCGGTCAATTTTTACGTGAATAAGCTGACCGAAGGCATTGCCACATTAGCAGCCGCTTTCTATCCACATCCTGTGATTGTACGCACATCCGATTTCAAGTCGAATGAGTATGCTAACTTGATTGCTGGCAGCCGTTATGAGCCGGACGAAGAAAATCCGATGATCGGTTTTCGTGGCGCATCGCGCTACCTTGCGCCGGCTTTCCGGGATTGCTTCGAGCTCGAATGCCAGGCTTTGCGAACGGTACGCGATGACATGAAACTAACCAACGTTGAGATCATGATCCCGTTTTGCCGCACACTGACAGAAGCCGAGCAAGTAACGCAATTACTGGCGACACAAGGGTTGATACGCGGAAAGAACGGTTTGCGCTTGATCATGATGTGCGAAATCCCTTCCAACGCGGTATTGGCAGAAGAATTTCTGCAATATTTCGACGGCTTTTCTATTGGTTCGAATGACATGACCCAACTCACGCTCGGTATCGACCGTGATTCCAGTTTGGTGTCGCATTTGTTCGACGAGCGTAATCCGGCCATCAAGAAACTGCTGAAAATGGCAATCGATGCATGTCATCAGCAAGGAAAATATATCGGTATTTGTGGACAAGGACCTTCAGATTACCCGGATTTTGCTTCCTGGTTATTCGAGCAGAAAATCAGCAGCTTGTCGCTCAATCCCGATTCCGTGGTTAAAACATGGTTAGATTTGGCAAAATTGCATCGTGACTAAGCAGAAGCGTACGGTTTTTTATTTGTCGGATCGTACAGGTATCACGGCGGAAACACTGGGACACAGTTTACTGACTCAGTTCGATGGCATCGAATGGGAAACCGTTAATGTACCGTTTCTGGACGATCTGGACAAAGCTCGGGCGGTATTGATACAAATTAATCATGCGACCGAACGCGATGGTTATCGCCCTTTGGTATTTAGTACTTTACTGAAACCAGAAATCCTAGAAGTCATCAAACAAACGAACTGCCGCGTATTTGATTTTTTTGAGACCTTTATCAATCCTATCGAACAAGAATTAAACCTGCCTTTTGCCCGTATGGCCGGGCGATCGCATGGCTTACAACACCATTTATCTTATTTCAAGCGGATTGCTGCGATCAATTATGTATTGGCGCATGACGATGGCGTCAATCCTAAAAATTTTGATCATGCGGATATTGTTTTAATTGGAATCTCCCGTTCCGGAAAAACCCCTACCTGCCTGTATTTAGGGCTGCAATACGGCATTGCGGCTGCCAACTATCCGTTGACCGAAGAAGATATGTCCGCTTTGCAACTGCCCACGGTATTGGAAAATTTCAGAAACAAAATATTCGGACTAACGCTGAGCGCGGCACAATTGCATTTCATCCGCGAAGAACGCCGCCCCAATAGCCGGTATGCGTCATTGGCACAGTGCCAGCAAGAAATTTCATGGCAAGAATCGCTGTTCCAGCAATGTAATATTCCTTATCTGGATACGACGCATATTTCTATTGAGGAAATCAGCGCCATCATACTGAATCGTTGCGGGTTGAAGCGTCAGTTATACGGTTAAAAAACTGGGCGGGTTGACCGTTAAGTGTGATTTTTCTCACGGAAAAATTCCTGAAAAGCTGCTAATCTTAGGGCTTATTTTATTGAATATCGCTGATTGCTGTCGATCATAAAAACAAACGTCCCAAAACATGCCCCCTTCACGCCCGGAAATCTTCATCAGCGCAACCACCCGCGATCTCGGAACCTGCCGACAACTCATCAAAGAAGTGTTGTTGACCTTAGGCTGCACCCCTGTGGAGCAAACCAATTTTCCACCTGAGGCAGGTTCGGTGCATGCCATGCTGCGCAAGCGAATTACCGATTGCCATGCTGTCATTCATGTGGCGGGCGAAGTCTATGGCCATGAACCGCAGCAGCGATCAGCGGGTGAGCCTCGGCGCAGTTACACGCAAATGGAATATGACATTGCGCAGGAATTGGCCAAACCCGTCTATGTTTTCATCTGCAACGAAGGATTTCCTTACGATGCTCCCTCCCTTGAGGGTGAAGCGCAAAAGACTCTTCAACGGTTACACCGCGAAAAGCTCCGCGGGCTTGATGCACTTTATGAAACGGTTACCTCACGTGAACAGTTGGAGAAACGTATTTATGCTTTGCCAATACGTACCGAGCAACTCATCAAAGTGTTAGAAGCAACGCAACAAGAGCGAGATGAAGCAAAATCACGCATCCAGCAAACTGCGGATTATAAAATTCTAAAAGAAAAGCTGGAAATGGCTAAAAGGAATGCCGCAAAGCTTCCAGGAGATCCGGATTTTATTCAGGAACTTCGGCAAGCTGAAAAGAATCTAGAAAATTTTACGCAAGGCATCATTAAACTCGCTGAAGAAATCAACACAATGCCGATCAATAGCGATCGAGGCAAAAAAGCTAGAACATACTTTGAACAGAGAGACTATCAGGCCGCTCGCGACATTCTGAATGAAAAGGAAATGGATGTTGAAATGCAGGCACTTTTAAGAAAAAAGGAGCTTTTAAAACAACAAGAGGAAGAAAACCAAGCACAATTGGATGATTTGGCTGCCGATTACCTTCTAAAAGCCAAACTTACTGCGTTTGACTACCAATTGAATGAACAGCGCATACCTCAAACGCGCCAGTATTTTGAAAGGGCGTTAGCGCTTGGCAGAACACCGGAGCGGTTGTTTGCTTATGCTCACTTTTTACAAGAGAATAATCAATTTTCAGATTCAGAAGCGCTTTACCAGGAAGCTTTAAACGCATACCGTGCACTGGCCAAATCCAATCCAGCGGTGTATCTGCCGGATGTAGCAACGACGCTCAATAATCTGGGCGCATTGGTAGCAGACGACAGTAGCAGGCGCAATGAAGCCGAGAAACACCACCACGAAGCTTTAAATATTCGCCGCGAACTGGCCAAGGCCAATCCGGCGGTGTATCTGCCGGATGTGGCGATGACGCTCAATAATCTGGGATTATTAGTAGCAGATGACAGTAGCAGGCGCGATGAAGCCGAAAAGCTCTACCAAGAAGCTTTAAACACATACCATGCACTGGCCAAATCCAATCCGGCGGTGTATCTGCCTAATGTAGCGAATACGCTCAATAATCTGGGATTATTAGTAGCAGATGACAGTAGCAGGCGCGATGAAGCCGAAAAGCTCTACCACGAAGCTTTAAACACATACCGTGCACTAGCCAAATCCAATCCGGCGGTGTATCTGCCGGATGTAGCAACGACGCTCAATAATCTGGGTATTCTGGTAGCAGATGACAGTAGCAGGCGCGATGAAGCCGAAAAGCTCTACCAAGAAGCTTTAAACATCTGCCGCGAGCTAGCAAAAACCAATCCAGCGGTGTATCTGCCGGATGTGGCGATGACGCTCAATAATCTGGGTATTCTGGTTCAAGCTGACAGTAGCAGATACGATGAAGCCGAAAAGCTCTACCAAGAAGCTTTAAACATCCGCCGCGAGCTAGCAAAAACCAATCCAGCGGTGTATCTGCCGGATGTGGCGATGACGCTCAATAATCTGGGTAATCTGGTTCAAGCTGACAGTAGCAGGCGCGATGAAGTCGAAAAGCTCTACCAAGAAGCTTTAAACATCTGCCGCGAGCTAGCAAAAACCAATCCAGCGGTGTATCTGCCGTATGTAGCAACGACGCTCAATAATCTGGGTGTTCTGGTTAAAGCTGACAGTAGCAGGCGCGATGAAGCCGAAAAGCTCTACCACGAAGCTTTAAACATCCGCCGCGAGCTAGCAAAAACCAATCCGGCGGTGTATCTGCCGTATGTAGCAACGACGCTCAATAATCTGGGTAATCTGGTAGCAGATGACAGTAGCAGGCGCGATGAAGCCGAAAAGCTCTACCACGAAGCTTTAAACATCCGCCGCGAGCTAGCAAAAACCAATCCGGCGGTGTATCTGCCGAATGTGGCGATGACGCTCTATAATCTAGGAATATTGGTAGCAGATGACAGTAGCAGGTACACTGAAGCGGAGAAACTTTATCAGGAAACTTTAAACCGTGCTTATCCGGTTGTCTCCCAAGCCCACTACCGGTAGTATGTTGAGCATCTGCGCCAACCTGAGGTGGTCATGGTTATCGACGTGCTTGAGCGAGACGATTTGCCGTTCCCTCGCTCGCTTCCTGATTTTCAGCGACTGTTCCCGAACGAAGCGGCCTGCGCGGCCTATCTTGAGCGCGCCCGATGGAGCGACGGATTCGTTTGTGACTACTGCGGCACACTCGGAGAGCCTTATCGCTTCGCCAATCGCCCCAGCGTTTGTCGGTGCCGTCACTGCAACCGAGACACGAGCCTCACTGCGGGCACCGTCATGGAACGCACCCACACACCTCTCTCCGTATGGTTCTGGGCAGCCTACTTGGTTGCCAGCCAAACACCCGGTATGTCTGCTGCCCAATTCCAGCGGCAACTCGGGCTGTCGCGTTATGAGACTGCTTTCCAGATTCTCCACAAACTGCGGGTCGGCATGGTGCGTCCCGACCAAGATCGGATTGGTGGCAACCCCTTCGATGCCGTCGAGGCCGATGAAACCTACGTCGGAGGACGTACTCGCGGCAAGGGTCGAGGCGTTCACGACATGGTTCTCGTCGCCGGTGCGGTCGAGGTTAAACAGCGCAAGCACGGTGGCAGCCTCAATAAGCGGAGGACTGGGCGTTACGCCGGACGTGTTCGGCTCGCTGTGGTGCCAGACCGCAGTGCCAAATCGTTGGGCGGTTTCATTGAGCGCGTCGTTACGCCAGGCGCCACCATCATTACCGATGACTGGAGCGGCTACGCGGCGCTTGAAAAGCGAGGGTATCTTCATACCGCCGTTGCGGAACGTGGCGACATGCAAGTTGCCGAAACTTTTCTGCCCATCATTCACCTCGTGTTCTCCAATCTCAAAACATGGTTACGTGGCATTCACCACGGCGTCAGCCCGCAACACCTGCAAGCCTATCTCAACGAATTCACGTTTCGATTCAACCGCCGTTTCTACCCTTTCAACGCATTCCGTTCCCTGCTTGGCATTGCTGGTGATGTCACTGCGCCGACGTATGCTGAACTTTATACAAAAAAATCACGGCCCACTACTACATCTAGCTACCTTGGGAGTTAACCGGATAAGCACGCTTTAAACATACGTCGTGAACTGGCCAAAACCAATCCAGCGGTGTATCTGCCTAATGTAGCGAATACATTAGGCGCACTTGGTTATGCGCACCTACACTGGCAGCAACCCAAGCAAGCAGAAATTTATTTGAAGGAAGCGATAGAACTGTTGATGCCGCTTGCCCAACACGCCCCGCAGCTTTTCAATTGGAAGTTGGATTTTGCTAAGCAACTATTACAACAAGCTTTGAATACACCCGATACGAAATAAAATCGACTTAAATTCCTCAACCCAATTTTTAAGAACCCGCACAAAAAACCGTCAGACCGTTCCACCATTCTCGAGCCATTGACGGCAATCTGCGGTCAATGTGCGCTTACAAGCAGCGTCATAGAGCGCCAGTTCTTCATCGGAGAGTGTATCGCGCCAACGGTTGTTGGTTCCCTTGTGCATAAAAGTTTTCGCGCCTCCTTTCCAGAACCGCCCTCCCCCCGGTGCATACAGTTCTCCTTGGCGTTTCATTTCCGAAAAGGAAATCGCTTTGATGATGCCATCCCAGGCTTGCTCCGGTACGTCAATTTCTAAAAATGCGGCGATGCGGCGAACTTCGCGTTCGGTATCCGCGAGCATATCGGCATAGTGAAACAACTGAATGTTAGGCAGGTGGCGAAAATTCCACCAAGATTGAACATTCGCAAGATGTGACCAATATGGCCAACCGTCGGTTTCCCACACGAACGAACCACGGGTCATCCAATTCCGCCAGAAGGCATGAATATCGCCCGATGGCTGCGGAAGTTCGTCTCCCACTCGCCCAGGCAACGCATTCAGCAGCATAAACATTTCGTCATTCATACCGGTGTAGTGATTCCACAACGACATGAAAACATCGCGGGCATCACGGGCAACATAGAGGTATTTGATCTTTTCATTATAGGGCAGGCCATCGAGCGGCAAATGCGTCTTGATAAAGCGGCGGTGTTGCTGCGACTTCAAATTATTCAGAACCACTTCGAGCGGAACAATCCGCATATCCAGCCACGGAGACATTTGCGCGGGTGGAGCCGGAAAATTCCCATCCGGAAACAGTAAATGCGCAACGATTGCTTGCGCCCAGGTTGTCCCTGCCTTGTACGATGTCGTAATGACGATATCATCTTCGCGCGATTCGAAATAATCCCAACGCGTACTGTCGAAGTGATGGTTCTGATAGATGTGTATGTACTGCGGCAAGTCTTGCATCTAAGCGCCTCGTAATTAAATATTGCCAGTATTTAAAATATAGAGATGTACCCGGTTTGGCAAGCAATTTCAGTATGCGGCTAAAGCAGAAAATACAACTCCGCATTTATTTCAGTTGCTTAGATGTAATACTCTTCATGATTTATGGATGATTGGTGTGGACTGGCTTGGCCCTCCTCTCCTGGAAAGCTATATGCGCCTCCACGTGGTGCCTTGTGCGCTATCCTCCAAGACAATCCCTTTGGCAAGCAGTTGCTTACGAACGTTATCCGCATCGGAATAACGGCTCTCTGCGCGTGCAGAAACACGCTCACGGATTAATTGTGCAATCTCATCTTCGGTTAATACATTTGAGTCATTGCCAGATGGTCTACTTTGCAGGTAATCTTGCGGGTGCTGCTGTAACAATCCTAACAAGCCACCTAGCGATTTTAATAAAGCTGCCAGTTCCTTCGTGCCACTTTTATTGATTTCACTGGTCAATTCAAACAATACCGCTATCGCTTCCGGTGTATTGAAATCATCTTCCATCGCAGCTCTGAATCTTTCAGCATAAGTATTATTCCAGTCGACCGCCGATGAATGGTTATTAGTAAAATCAACTTCTTTGAGTGCTGTATACAAACGATCCAAAGCCAGCTTGGTGTCTTTTAAGTGCTGATCGGAATAATTCAACGGACTGCGGTAATGCGCGCGCAATATAAAAAAACGCACGACTTCTGGTTGATAGTAATTAAGAATTTCCCGAACGGTAAAGAAATTCCCCAACGACTTTGACATTTTTTCATTGTCAACACGTACAAAACCGTTATGCATCCAGTAATTTACAAAGGGATGATCATGTGCTCCTTCGCTCTGCGCGATTTCATTCTCATGATGCGGAAATTGCAAATCTTGACCGCCTCCATGAATATCGAACTGAGCACCCAACAGTTGACCGCTCATCGCCGAGCATTCAATATGCCACCCCGGCCTTCCTCTTCCCCACGGCGAATCCCAAAAAGGTTCGTCAGGTTTGGCTGATTTCCATAGAACAAAATCCAACGGATCTTTTTTATTGGAGTCGATTCCAACCCGCTCTCCTGCACGTAAATCCTCCAGTGATTTTCCGGACAATTTACCGTAATTGGGGAAATCATGGACTGAATAATATACGTCGCCATTGGATGCGTGATAAGCCAAATTTTTCTCGACCAAGGTGCTGATCATACGAATCATAGATTCAATATAAGCAGTCGCACGGGGTTCATGTGTAGGTTGCAACACACCTAACGCGGCTGCATCCTGGTTCATGGCTTGGATATAGCGATCCGTCAAGGCTTCGATTGATTCCTGGTTTTCTTGCGCACGCTTAATAATCTTGTCGTCCACATCCGTGATATTACGAACATAGTTCACCTCAAATCCGCTGATTTTTAGCCAGCGAATGACCATATCGAATACGACTAGAACCCTCGCATGCCCCAGATGACAATAGTCGTATACGGTCATACCGCAAACATAAATTTTTACTTTTCCCGGTACCAATGGAACAAATTCCTGTTTTTCTCGAGCAATTGAGTTGAAAATTTTGAGCATAAAAAAATAAGCGGATTAATTGTAGAATTGCATTACTTCTTGGTAAAATTCTAGACACTCAGTGCTAAATTAGCGAAACTCGCATAGCACGATAAGTATAGCATACCGCCGGAACTGAGGCTTTCATCACGTTTACAACCGATAATCTTAGGCCAATTCTTCTTCACTTAAACAGGAAAAAATATGTATAACCGCGTTAGTCTGTTTGTATTGCTTTTCTCTTTTCTGTTCTTATCATCAAATGGTCATGCAGAAAATACCACTGTAGAAATAAAAACCAACTTGGGAAATATCGTCATTGAACTTGATTCCGACAAAGCACCCAAAACAGTAGCGAATTTCTTACAATATGTAGACGATGGTTTTTACAAAAATACAATTTTTCATCGTGTTATTCCAAACTTCATGGTGCAAGGCGGCGGTTTTGATGCCGATCTGAATCAAAAACCTACACGCCCGCCAATACCGATCGAATCCGATACCGGTTTAAAAAATGACATCGGAACGATAGCTATGGCACGCACTGCTGATCCCAATTCAGCGACGGCACAATTTTTCATTAACGTTGCCAAAAATGATTTTTTGAATTTCAAAGCACCTAATGCCAGTGGTTATGGCTATGCGGTCTTTGGTAAAGTGACCAAGGGTATGGATGTGGTGAATAAAATCGCCTCGATACCGACAGGTCCTTCTGGTCCATTTTCAAGAGATGTTCCTAAAACCGGTATTATCATTCAGGATATCGCTCGTATCTCGAATCCAGAAAAAACTCATCAATAATTCAATAACAAACTGTATCAATTAAGGAAGCACTATGGTCAAACTACATACTAACTTTGGCATTATCACTCTGGAATTAGATCAAGAAAAAGCCCCCATAACCGTGGAAAATTTCTTGCGTTATGTCAATAGCGGGTTTTACGATAATACGATATTTCACCGCGTCATCGACGACTTCATGATTCAAGGCGGTGGATTAGAATCCAATATGAAACAAAAAAACACGCAATCACCGATTCAAAATGAAGCAGCGAATGGCCTAAAAAATGACGCTTACACTATCGCCATGGCAAGAACTACCGATGTTCATTCAGCTACCTCGCAATTTTTTATCAATGTAACCAATAACGGTTTTTTAAACTACCAATCTGCAACACCGCAAGGCTTTGGCTATTGCGTTTTTGGCAAAGTTGTTGAAGGCCAGGATGTCGTCGATAAAATCAAAAAAGTAAAGACGGGAGACGCTGCCGGACATCAGAACGTACCGGTTGAAGATGTCGTTATCGAAAAAGCAGAAGTCGTATAACCACAGATGAATCTTTCAGATGATTACCGCCATAGAGAAGAATCTGCAAGCGACGCACGAAAAATTGATGCAATAATAGGATGGAGCCATCTGCAAGCTCCAAACGCTGATTAGTTAGTGTTGCCTTAAATCCTTTATTGCCGTCTTCTTTGCTAAAGGGAGAATCGACATGGATAAATTAGGGTTTTCCGATTGTTTTACTGGCAGCACTATGGGCTGCCAAACACTACGCTGAGTTTCTTTCAGATCATTAATGCTCGCCGTGACATGATGTTTGAGATGATTGAAATCTCGTCACAAGAGCAATTATTCTTACAGCATTATCTGGATTTCTAAGTTTGGGTGGATGTGCAGTCATGGACAGCAATACACCGAGCCGGTCGAAATATCGTAATCCTGATGAAACAAATGAATTGCGACTCGCTTCCAATAGCGTCGGCGAAGGAGGCCCTGTTTTGCTCATCCATGGCATAACTGAATTCGCAGAAAATGATATTTTCCCCATACTGGGGAATTTTTTTATTTTTTCCGAGCTGTCTGTATGAATTGGTCAGAAACCTTATTGAGACAATGTTTGCCTTGCTCAAGGTCCGTAAGATTCGATAGTGTTGTCATTGCAATATTTTCTAAAGCGGTGATGGTAAAAAAAGCTTGATGTCCAGTGATCAGAACATTTGGAAATGTTAATAACCGCGCAAAAATATCATCCTCTAGAATTTTGTCTGAAACATCTTCAAAAAATAAGTCGCCTTCTTCTTCATACACATCAAGCCCCAAGTATCCAATTTTTCCGGACTTCAAATGCTTTATTACCGCTACAGTATCAATAAGCGCACCTCTGCTCGTATTAATCAGCATAACGTTTGGTTTCATACACGCCAATCTCTTGTCATCAATTAAATGATAGGTTTCGGGTGTCAGCGGGCAGTGCAAACTAATAACATCGGATTGTTTCAGGAGACTCTCTAAATCGGCATATTTAACGCCGTATGTCGCACACCGCTCATTGGGGTAAGGATCATAAGCGAGCACCGTGCAACCAAAACCAGACATGATTTTACAAAAAACCGAGCCAATTTTCCCCGTGCCAATGACTCCAATTGTTTTGGCATTCAGATTAAAACCCAGCAAACCTTCTAGTAGGAAATTATTCTCTCTTACCCGATTATATGCGCGATAAATTTTCCTATTTAAGCCCAGTATCAACGCAACGGCATGTTCTGCCACACCATGTGGCGAATATTCCGGAACTCGAACCACCGTAATATTCAGTGAAGCAGCAATACCCAGGTCTACATTATTAAAGCCAGCGCAACGAAGCGCAATGATGGCTATTCCCAAATCCGATAATTTTCTAAGGCAACTCTCGTCGATCTCATCATTCACAAAAACACAAACTGCTTTGAATCCTTTTGCCAGCGGCGCTATCGCCGTATTCAGGTGCGCATCGAAATAAGTCAACTCATGATTAAATTCGCTATTGGCTTGATCCAAGTATTTTCGGTCATAAGACTTAGCTCCAAATACTGCAACCTTCATTGATGTAATACCTCCCTATCATCTTGCCTTAAAGCCGCAAGGTCATTTTTTAAGTATGCTTGTCTTCGAGAAGAATGATCTCAACTATTATTGCAAGTATTTTATACCCTTATAAATAAATACTTGATTAGACAACAAATCAAGACCAGGCTTGTCATATAAAAAAAAATCATTTTCCCATTGCAAAATTTCTGGCAATTTATTGCGACTGATAGATTTTTCACCAACCAATGATAAAAACTTACAAACCGCACCTGCCCAAACATCAATCGGTGTCCGCCACACACTACTTCCAGCAATTTTAGGATTATATGGATAGGCTATATATTTTTTTTGCAGAGAGTCCCCTTGGAAGTTGCCAATTGCCAGACTTGGTTTGATAAATATCGCTGGTATAAGCGCTAATTCATCCTTTAGTGAGTTCTGGTTAATTTGATCAGTATCAAACTGCTTTAGCCATAAAATGGCAATTTTATTTTTCTGATAGATCGCCTCTGAATTATTAATTATCTCTAGCATCCCATAAGTACTAGCCATTTTAGCAGCAACAGCAGCAAGCTTTGTACTAAGGGAATTTTTCGGTTCAGAATAAATACGTAATTGCATATAGCCTTCTGCTTTAGCAGATTTTAACAAAGCCAGTATTTGAGACTCAAGACCTGGGAAGGGAAACACCCAGTTACTTTCATCGGGTGGATTTAACACCGAGAATGGTAGAACTGTCGGTACGTTATTGTGTTGCATTGCTTCGACATATTGTTGCTCCCAACCTAGTAAGAAAGGTGCGAGAACCAATGCATTCATATTTTTTGACAAACGGTTATTCAACTTAATCATTGCATCTTCCGGCGTATCGAAATAAAGCATATCGATGGCCGTAATTGGAGAACCATTTTCTGTTGTAGGACAATTTTTAAGCTTTGAATCCAATGCATCGGCGAGTGTATTCTGTCCTGATTTTGGAAGCAGACCCAAAATAATCAACCGGTTTTGTTCTGTATGTTCTGGTTGATCAATAGTACCAAGATAAACGATTAAGCCATTTATTTCGTCGTCTGCCAAATCAAAACGAGGCATTATCGGATCCAATCTTCTGTCAGTAGCTGTTAAACCCGTTCGCAGTACTTTAGAAAAACTTGATTGATCGTAGGACATGCTGGAAGCAGCTATACGTCTTGCTGGATAGGGTTTGCTCAGATTCAACCAACGAATATCAGGCGCCTGAACAAATGCTTCTCCACCACCGCGCGCATCGCTTCCATGACAACCGATACACGCAATTGCAGCACCTTTCAAGGAAATACTTTTATGTATCACTGCACCTATTTCTCTACCGTCTCGTCCGATCCCTTTTTCATAAATTGAACGCCCCAGATCTACCGGATCGGTTGCCAATGCAAGATTGATATCACTAATTAAGTAGAAACCAAGCAAAAGCGTAACAGTGTGTAGCCACGGCACTTTTACTCCCCAGCCAAACGAAGTAAATCAGCCACGATACGCTCAGGTGGCGAATCCGGTCGCAATTTAATCCAGTGGGCGTTACGTGCGTGGCCAGCAATTAACATAGTACTATGATTGCTTGGATTGCCAGTCCACTGATTGAGGCGACTCAAAATTTTTGTCATGGTTACTTCATCCGCTGTGAGAAACCACCATCCAGGAATATTTGCTTGTTGCTTCTCCGCAAAAGCCTTTAATGCTACTGGACTATCCCGTTTGGGATCCACAGATAACGACAAGAAAGCAATCTGAGTACCGAAATGCTTTCCCAATTGCCTACGAACAACTTGCATTTTTTGTGTTTGTATTGGGCAGGCATCTCGGCAATTCGTAAAAATGACATTGATCAATACCACATGATGGCTCAGTAAATCGCTGACAAATCGATGTGACGCGCCATGCTGGTCAATTAAAAGATCATCGCCAAAATAAGTACGCGCACGTTCCAATCGATTCTCCGTCTGCGCATCAACAGTCGAGGCTTGAATGGTTGTCGATACCAGATCAATCAATCCCAACAGCATTGATAGCGTTATTATTTTCATCATTTCCCCAAATTATCTTTAGCAAGTATATTAATTGCTTCAATGATATTTTCCGGCAATGGAATACCAATCCAGCGTAACCAATTATCAGTATCAACATTACCGACCAGAATAATTGGTGGATGATCTTCGGGACGTCCGGTTGGCATCCCAAACGCTTTCAATAGCTGATTAACTTCGGATGGTCTTCCGGTCAACCAATACCAATATTGCCCCGCATTAAATTTCTTCGCGTATGCGCGTAATTTATCCGGCGTATCCTTCGCGGGATCGACAGAAATAGAAACCAAAATAACGCCTTTCCCCAATTGATCCTGCAATTGCTTTTCAATAGCTTGCATAGTGGCACTGAGTACCGGGCAAATCGTCACGCAGGAAGTAAAAACAAAATTCACAAGTGCAACTTGACTTTGTAACAAATCCAGAAACCGATGTTCTTGATTCTGATCATCCAAAACGATAATGTTAGGCAAAACAAGATGCGTTCGATGTGCGGTGTTTATTTTTTCTGGTTTTTTTGAGTTCTCGGATGGCTGCGCCCATAGCGTAGTTGCTATCAAGGCAATCAAGATAACGCTAAGCTTTGCAAACATTAATTCCCCGAAATGTTTTTTGATTTTTCTACGAGTACGGTGGAGAAAGTGGATTTTAATGGTCTATTTCCTTCAATATGAACGTAATAACCGCCACTCTGCGTAAGTCTCCCACTGGTAAACCACTCTCCCGGCTTTTCAGGGTCGGGTTGCATTGACCAGACTGTGGAGATTCCACCTTGCGCAGAAACAATCCGTAATTTCAATTGATCGACAAGCAATACCGCATCAGCAGTTGGTTTTTTAACTTTGACGCGGAAACTCACCGGCAAATCAGTGCTCGTTTTTTGCACACTGTCACTGAGCCAGTATACGGCTGTGGCATCATCGCCACCCGCGATTGTAGTCGTATCAACCTTTAATCCTAAGCACTCTCGCAATACCGGTGCTTCACTCGCCAAAGCCAATACCATACGCCCCGCAGAAGGCAAGCGAATTACCGTTGAATATTGCCCAGGCTTTAGTTCGCGTAATCCACGCTGCACTACCATCACTGACATGGGTGTATGCCCAAATGTCTTTAATCCGGAATTGGGTGCATTCATACCTTCCATATAGTGATAAAGTGTGCGCTCAGAAGGTGTTGCGAAAAAGGCACCAGAACGACCCAATGTCAGCGACATACTGGAAGCGCGAGGAAGATTCTGCGTTTCCGACAATGCATCTGCACCTGTAGGTATCAACTTCACAATCGGTTGCTGACTATCAAGGCTACTGAGCGACAACAATCCAATTTGCTCACTTTGCAATGTCCGAATATATGCATATTGCTCAGAAAACAAAATATCGTATGGCTGCCCAGAAAGCGTAATGCGGTGTCTTTCCTTACCGGTTTCGATATCAAGCACATGAATCCAGTGCTGACTGGGGTTGACTGTCAATACATAGCGCATATCTGGCGTTAATTTGATCGGCCCCAAACCAGGTTCCAATACCAGGTCATCGATTGGATTTCCCCGCGCATCAAAGCGATGAATTCGCCCAGCCTTAGCATTGATAATCCACAGCAATGACTGCTTGTCTACAAAAAGTAATCCAAGTGGCTCAAAACCCAGATCAACTTCACGTATCGTTTTTAAGGAGACTGCATCGACGATGGTCATCGACTTGCTTTGTCGGTTGCTGATAAAGGCATATTGGCCATTATCAGAAAAAACAATTTCGTGATAGCCGGAAGGTAAGGGAATTCGCGCTATGGATTTATCATTCACTGTATCGATAATTTCCACCGCATTTTCCTGCGCACTTGCTCCGGTCAAACCAACCCACAACAAACGCTCATCGGGTTGCAATGCCAAGCGTGTAGGTTGACCGGGAAGAACCAAATGATTCAGTACGCTCAGCGTCTGCAAGTCGGCGATCGCCAGCTTCTTTTCATTGGGCAATGCCACGAATAACCGCATATCATCACTGGTTTTGATCCAATCGAATCCTTTTCCGTCCAGCTTCATTGCGCTATACAAACTGCTACGTCCGCTAAAGCTGACCGACGGGTCCAATACTGATACGCTGGATTCAGCGTCCAGGCTCAGCACATAGTAACCGGTCAGATCCAACAACGGTCTTTCGATCAGGTTACCGCTGAGATAACGCGCCACTCTTTGCCTGCAAACGGGTACAGCGCCGGATATTGCATCGGTTTCGCGATCCAACCAAGCGCCAATACGCCAATTGCTCAGCGGTTGATCATCTGCAAGGCGTTTACCATCAAGCGATAATCTTACCCATTGGCCCGCTTGTGGTACCGCTGGAGCAACCTCCTCAAGCGCCTCGATACGAACATTTAGTTGTATGCCCTCTCGCTCAACTGTCCGGTCAACGTAACGTGGCAAATCTGCCTGTGCAGTTGCCATCGAGAGCAATTGCATCAGGCAAATCAAAATCAAACGTTTCATGGCGACACTGTATTAGCGGCTACAACATGGCAATTGGTTCTTAGCGTTTCAGGACCGAATCCGCCATACCCGGCTTTTTCTGGAGCATCTTCGACTCGGATTAATGCCCATAAGCCATTGGTAATACCAAAACCACCATGATCGCGCCAGAGATAGTCTCCTGTTACACCATACTTGCCACCCGCTCTTGGAAAGATCAGATCAAAATGCGCCATTGGCGTCAAACTTTCCTGACCACCTAAGTGCATGGCTAGCGCATTCTCACCGATACACTTGGATGGCGTACCCCAGCCCGGATGGAACTTCCATTCGCCGTCATAGAATCCGTATTGATTACCGCCTCTAGGGTATCCTTCAGGATGGACAAATTCTGCCAGGTAGGGATCGCGCATCCAACTATGACCATGCAATTCCACCGTTGAACCACGTCCCGTGCCTGTCGGCATCAAAGCACGAATGCGCATCTCCTGACCGGCATAGGCTTTCATGATCGGTACATAGGGTTCATTAACTGGTTTGTCGGCACTGATGACTGTACCGATTCTAGCGCCCATACGAAAGACACCATCTTCTGCGATATGCGCCGTCACAACTTTTTCTCCATTGCTACAGCAAGTATTGCTGAACGCTTGCCAGGCGCTATCAGCCCCACCAAATCCAGCCTTTCCGAATGGCGCATCGGGCGGTAATCCAAAGCGGAACCACAGCGGTTCTGCGCCGTAATTAATCGCCATATGGCCGGAATCATGCGCGTCCTCGGGAGCCGTCTGTGCTGGATTCTCACCGGCTTTCTCTTTCTCGGCCGCTAAATTCGCGATCGCAGATCCATCTTTATAACGTAAATTTAGTCCCTTCTGATGCACCATCACTAGATCGCGGAATTTACGTTTCTCTTTTTCTGTTGCGGTTCGATATGCCACATCAGCCATGGTTCTGGTATAGCGCAGATTAACCCTCCCGACATCCAGATGTTGTTGGCGATCAAAAACCTGATCTGTTTTCTCTGCCCATGTGGCGCCTTCCGGTTCTATCACCAGCGCGCCAATCGCTCCTTTTTGACCTTGTTTGATGCGATCAGGTGGAGTTAGGTTGACGCCACCGTATTCAATCGGAACGAAATGCGCCATTTGCTCAGGCTTGCAATCTTTTGGTACAGGAATTCCATTTTTTGCAATGTGTATCAGCCTAACATTTCTATCATTTCTTCCATCTTCATTTGAATTCTTTTGCTGGAATTTCACAATAGTTGTTGGGCGACCTCTACACTCGGCCAAGCTATTCATGGCATGTAATATTTTCACTCGATCAAACAAAATAAGATCTTTATCTTTAAGCTTCTCAAGCTGCAGTTCTTTGAGGACATTACCAACGCAATCTTTTTTTACCTCTCCCAATCCAAGTTCATATTTTGCAAACAATATACTTCTCATGAACTTGGCTAATATCCAATTGCGGAACAAATCCCATTGATCTCGTATCCCACCTGTCAAGTCGTGCACTCGGTTATATTCATCTGTTCCTGCTTGACGCCATAATTTATACAATCTCCAAATAGAGTCTTTTGTATATTCTGTTTCTATATTCTTTTGAAAAAAACTGGCTGCAAAATTTCCGGCAATCCGGTCATCCATCTGTGTGAGAATATTTTCAATAAACTGACCATAATCATCAAAATTAAGGGATCCGGAAGACAAAGAGCTTATGTACGGATAAGTAAAGCTACTAAGATTTTCAATATCGCTATCAACTACACACGCATTCTGTGGAACTTCTATCTTACCTGCGTACCATGTATACCTTTTAATGTTATCGGGGGCTACCGTACTCTCAGTATTAAATCCTATATTATTACCATCAGATTCTTGTACATCGTAACTGACCATTTGTGGATGCAGGCCAATATGATTGGATGGGCGAATCAGATTATTATTAAATGATGTTAATGAGTTATCAATATATTCTTTCTGATCACAGTTTTCTTTTTCCTTTCTGTGAGTTAAAGATTCTTTTCCTAAATCGGGGCAATTCCGGGGAATAATTCCAGAAACGGAGGTATAGCCATCAAGATCCGGCATATCATTCGGATTTTTCGGCAATCGATTGGTGAGTGTAACCTGGATACAATCACCGGCTGCTGCTCGCAATATTAATGGCTCTAATGGAGCATCTGGTTTTAAATAACCATTCTTCAAATCCTCATCGCGAACAAACATAATTGCAGTTGGGTCATGTAATGGCCCGGCACCATATTTTTTGGTTTCAACGACTCTTCCAAACTCATCCACGATCTCGATGCTGATTTCTGTTGCCCGTGGGTTATAAACTAGCGATCCGCCTTTAATATCTAAGTTCGATGAAAATGGATACGAATCAGATTTTTGTTCAGGGATTTTTACCTTAAGATCATTGTTAAGCACCTTATTCGCTAAAACAGCAGAAATTTGATAAGACCTTATAGGTGCATCCGACGGACAGACATTGTCTAACCTCTCATGCGGATTGTCTTTGTTAAAAACGCCAACGGCTAGGATAGTCGGCACATCATTAACAGGCAATGCGTGCAACAACTGTTTTTTAGGTGGCGTTACATTATAGGTTCGAATTGCGCCCCATACACCACTCCAAAATCCGTCCTGGCTGGCATCAACTGTATACATGCGGTCATTAATGCCAACCGGTGATTCGTAATCAATTATTCCTGCTTGGAAATTGAATTGCTCCGACAAACCTGCGTTTTGTGCGTTACGTCGGCCTGAATGCGGTGATTGACCGTAACCGGAACCTCCCTGCAACCAGGAAAGCCCGTTGATTGAAGCATTATGTTCGTGTTCGTGTGACCCGCCTTGAATTTTAATTTTAATTTGATCGCCAGAGTAAGCCCGAATAAGTGGAGTAAATGGGTCGCCAGGATATCCGCCAGAAGTTAAAGGCTCATATGGCGTATTTCCCAGTTCTGTATTCAATGCTGCTATAGCGCGATCATCTCTGGTTTGCATTGCAAAAGCCAGATCACCCTGCTTACCATCAGCCTGCATTCCTTTTTTACCGTCCGGCCCAAGTTTGTTGGGATCATAAACACGGGCACCGATCGGCTCATTACGATAATTCACCACCATCATACCGACATCGTCGGCTGAAATCGCCTCAGGACATGGGCGAAGCGGTTGTTCTTTGGAATTGTATAAACTTAGATCATTAAAGTTTGTGTCAACATTATAGATCGCTCCAGGCAATACCTCTGATCCTTTACCACCGGGGCAAATCGGTTCAAATGCAAGAATGTCGGGGAATACCGGTTGAGCAGGTTTTCTAACCGAAGGATTGATGGCAAAACGGAAGCTATCGGGTGTTGGTTTTGCTTCTTCTTTAGGATCAAATAACCAACCAACTCCTTTTTTATTGACGCCATAATAAGCGCCCTTTAAGTAAGCATGCTGGAAATCACCGAATTGAAGGAAAAACTCACGGTGCGAATCATCGCCTTTCAAGCTGCAATCACCATCTTTATCAATATCGATACATTTGCCATTTTTATCGATAATAGCCGCTTGCCAGGAAGTTGGGCCACCGTCGGTACGTGTATAAAGCTTTTCACCAGTTTCATTATGCCGCCATTCAGATCCCGGTGGTTCCGTCAACATCGTGGCATAAAGCCCTAATTGTTGGTGCGTAGAAGGTCCTAAGTGATCATGTGTAAAAGTCGTCCCTAATCCTCGATGGATCCCTTGACGATTCACGATTGGATCAGAAAACCAACGTTGCAAAGTCGTGCGTGCCCCCAACCAATCACAAGCACCAGGTATGCCATACTTGACCTGGAATTCGAGCAACCCTTTATCTTCTTTACGCATACATTCATTAAATTTTTGATCATTCTCAGATTTTTCCTTACACAAAGTTTCTGCTTTTCTTGTGGCCTTATCTAAGGTGTCGCGCCATAGTGTCAGGCAATTATTTCTTTGATGGCTAGAGATTTTTTCTCCGTTGAAATAGACGTGAATCTTCGGTTCCAAAAATTCTGGAGAAATTAATTCTCCATTGGCCCCATAATCAGAAGGCGGGATCACTTTATTATTCTTATTAAATTCATTCCATTTATTAATCGCGTCGATACGCTCACGAACCGTATCCGGTGAGAATGTACCATCTTCATAATTCCAACCATTCGCGCTACCGTCCGCCGAAGTCAAATCCCACTTCGGCAAATGAATATGTTGCCCGATGACATCCGTTGGTGTTGTAATTTGATAATCATCGGCGTTAAAAATTGCGGGTATTAGATTCGTGTGCGCATACATAGCACAATCAAAAGTATTCATCCGCAAGACAAGCGGCTCAGGCGCTTTCGGGCGCTTTCCCTTTAATTCACTTTCTGGAAGCATTATATTGAGTAATGGCTCTACATCTTCCCATAACGCCAAAATCCGCTGCTGCGGATAGTGATACCCCAGTTTATTAAAAACCACATCTAACTGTATATTGGCGCCTTTATAAATACGTGGACTATCAGCACCGAACTCGATTCCTCCGGATAGCGATGATTTGACGTTAATGTATTGATTGTTCCCGACATAGGTTCCACCAAAAAACCGGCCATCTTTACCTTTTTCTAAGCGTTTGCCATGATCATCCATACATGGCTCATTGAATGGAGCTCCAGGAATTGGTTCCGCTCCATTGGTAACAAAAACTGAAGGAATAGCCTTGCTTTCTTTCTCTTCACTACCCTCTTTTTTGCTCACTACAATCTTATGTGTGGCATGCTCACGCTCTGCATGATAGGCCATTGCCATTCGCTCAAGTTTTGTACCTTGTTCCGGGTAATAAATTGGCATGGCTTCTTTAATCAACTTTAAAGCAGAGAAACGATCAAATTCCGAATACGACAATCCATTTGCTGAATAACCTGCTAGGGCGTGACGAGGTAACCCTCCATCGCCACCTTCAAGCCCAAGTGTTTTACCGATGAATTCCGGACATTTTTTTTCATTGCACATATCCAGAGGAGGCGTGGTTGGGCGCGAGCCCACTGATACAAATTGATTTTTATCGACTTCCTTTCCATCTTCTGTATAAGTGGCTACACCTGCCATCCAAAATGGATATCCAGGATTGGGAAGTTTAATTCCCGCCGTTTTCTTTTTCTCTGTTTGTTTGTCATCTTCATCATTTTGAGGAATATTCTCAGCATTCTCATCTGGAGGAATATCGACGACCGCAACCGATCCATGTTCCATGCCATCCAGTCTTCCTATGCGAGGTTTAACGCTCACATCAAGCGGCATGGGTGCCATGCCTTTTCCAGGTAATGGAACAATTGCCGGAATCGGAACACCTGCTACAATTTCGCCATCGGGCAATGCGCGAGCAGTTTTTGCTGGTTCACCCGACATTAATTCAAATGGTTTTTTATGATAATGCTTTGTGAGATCAAGCTCAGCAGAGTCTTCGCTGACGGCTAATTTCGTTCCTGCCTCAAACACATCATGATTACGCCACAGATACCACATACCTTGTGCGAAGTGTGGATAGAAATGACAATGGAAAATAGCATCGCCTACGGTTTTATTGCGATTGCCTGATCCACCAAAAGCAATTTCATAGGTATAACCTGAACCTGGCCCTATGCCTTGTGCATCGATATAATTAGAGTTGTCGTCATTGGGGTTGAATAACCATTGATGATTATGTAAATGGAAAATATGTTGTTCTTTACCAGAATGCAAATTACGAAACTTTACGAAATCGCCAATGTAACTATGGTGCACATTTGCGGGATCATGCGGATAATAGGCTTTTGTCGCGAATTGATCGGCTGGTTGTTCGCAAAACTTCCTCCTTTCTGCTTCATAATGAGGGTCCGGTATTTTATTGCCTTCAGGATCATCCGGGTTTTTGACCATTCGAATATATTCAGGTTGGCATTGGCTGATCACGAGATTAGCCGGTTTGTCTACTAACATAGCTGGATCGCCCACTGCGAAAGACGATAAAAAGAATTCCTCGTAAGCACAATCTAGGCAATCGTGCATAGGACCGGCTTTTAGTCGATTGGCTATGATTTCCGCACCAATGCCACCAGAACCATAATTAATCATAAATGCATCCCGAACTCCATGGAGCGTATGCCCTAGCTCAGGATGTTCGAAGAAATATGGAAAAGCTTGCGTTGCGGCATTTTCATCGTGAAAAATCGAGACGAATTCACGGAAAGGTTCCAGGCGATTGGGTAAAGTAGGATTACGCTCCCCGATCTTCTCAAGTGGATAAGTATCATTGGGAAAACTACCATCAGCATTGGGGCCGATAATCATTGCGTTGATATCGCCATGAATAATACGATTATCTTTCTCCCGTACCATATTCAAAATAGGTTTGCCAGCTTTTCCTTCCTGACACCAAACTCCATTGATTGCACAATCATCGGGATAGGTTGCTTCATAATTGACAATAGGATGTCCGTCTGATGTCGTTCCGCTAGTTGCTAGCCGTAACTCTTCTTCTGTTACTTGGGCGCGATAAAAACGCGTTTTTTGGCTGCTCTCTTTACTGCTTGGTTGTACTGTTACCGCACCAAACAATCCAACTCCGCTATTGCCTGAAGTGCCTTCACCGCCAAAAACAGCACCATCGCTGCTAACGAGATAAGCGCCTTCATTTTCCGCACGGAAGCAGTAAGTTCTGGTTTCACCGGGAGCGGGCGAAGCCAAACTGTTTTTATTTTTTCCTACGTAGGAACTGTCATCATCAATACTGGTAACCAGCTCCAGTCCTTGTGGGTGGAAACCGGCATTACGGCTCGCTACCTGATCATCGCTGGTATAGATTTTGTGGAGATCGGAAATGCCCAATGGGTAGCTCGTGTCTGGGTCTATATGCTTGTTGATAGGCGCATGTTCCAGCGGGTGATCAATCTCTTTTAGCGGATCAGGATAATCAAAGGGATTGGCAAAGTTGGGTTGAGAAAATGGAAGATGCTTCAATTTTTTATGCAACAAATTAGTAAAATTCACTTTTAAAAAGCCACCTGCTGCTACACGCAACACTAATGGGCGTGGCCTCAAATCGGGGCGTAAAGCGATATCACGACTCTCATTTCGTTTTTTTACCTGTTCAAATAATTCTTCTTTATCGTAATCAAGTGTTTTCCGGCTTTTTAAATCAATGACATCGTGCCGTAAGGCATACATCATCCAATCAACATTCTGCGCACCCAAGCGATTAAAAATCATCGGATGATCGATTGCCACCACATCGGCTATTAAGGCTGAATCTGGGCAACTTACAGGTCTTGAAGCAATAATAGAGTGAGTATCAGAGATTGGCTTTAGATTTAGAGTCGGTTGAGCGAATGTCGCTCCTGCCGTAATATGAAGTATTAATAACCAAAAATAATTTTTGATTTTCATTTTTCCCTCCAGGTGGTTATTTCTTTAACTAAAGCACCGCATAATTCGACTAAACACCTAAGAATGCCTGTGCCGTTAAAACTGGATATGAACAAATGTTCGTACTAATCGATAAGCATGTCAATCAATAAAAAAACATATTTACTTATTGAGACCTTTGCAAAACCCCACCTCTTAAAATTTAATGTTAATAAAGAAATAATATGAAAATATACCAAAGGACTTTTGCAAAGACCTCTTATCGTATTATGGCTATTCGGATAAAAGCCCAGCAAACACTAGAAACAGCATAATCACGGTATAAAAAACGAATAACAATGAGAATAATGATAAAAAATAAAATGATTGAGCAAAACTTAAAATTATTTGGTGTAGCAGCAGAAAAAAGCAGGTGGTTATTGGTAATTATTGGACTATTAATCAATGTTTGCCTTGGATCTATTTACGCATTCAGTATTTTTAGAAAACCTTTGGAATCATTGTGGGAGATCACTTCAAGTCAGAGCGGTTATCCATTTATGGTTTTCCTGGCCATATTCGCAATTACGATGCCACTGGCAGGAAACCTGATGGCAAAATGGGGACCCAAGAAAACCACGATGCTTGGTGGCTTACTCGTTGGAACAGGGTGGGTTGCTGCAAGCTTTTCTCCAAATATCACCATCCTAACTCTTTTATATGGTGTCATCGGCGGCGCAGGGGTCGGCATTGTTTACGGCTGCCCGATTGCGGTTGTTGCAAAATGGTTTCCACAAAAAAGTGGTTTAGCAATTGGCTTAACGGTTATGGGCTTTGGTGTATCTGCATTGGTAATGGCCCCACTCATGAAAGCAATGATCGATCATCCAGATATTGGAATACTTCAAACATTTCTTTATTTAGGAATCTCACTGGGAATCGTGATCCTGCTCTTAGCGCAGTTATTGAGTTTTCCACCAACCGGATGGATACCCGCAGGAACAAAACTGACTGCAGTAATTGCAACGACCACCACCTCAACCTCGGATCTTAGCAGACAAGAAATGCTCAAGACACGTCATTTCTATGCGTTATGGGCTACTTACACGATCGGTTGCCTGTCTGGATTAATGGCCGTTGGAATAGCATTCCCTATTGGAACAGAAATTACCAAGCTAAATGCAGCCATGGTGGCACTCGCTGTTTCCTTATTTGCGGTATTTAATGGCCTGGGGCGACCACTTTTTGGCGCCATGACCGATAAACTGGGCCCGAAATACACCGCCATTATCTCATTTGCCATGATACTAAGTGTATCTCTACTCGTGTCTTTTTTTGAACAAGGAAGCACGATACTGTACCTATTTACATTCTGCATATTATGGATGTGTTTGGGAGGATGGCTTGCAATAGCTCCCACATCGACCGGAATATTTTTCGGAAAGAAGCATTATGCACAGAATTACGGAGTGGTATTCACTGCATTTGGTGCTGGAGCTATCCTAGGAACGCTGATATCCAGCAATATTAAAGACATTACGGGAAGCTATTTGGGTATGTTTCCGATTCTAGCGGGATTAGCAATCCTTGGGATGATTATTGCTGCTATCGGACTAAGTCCCATAAAGAATAAGTCGATTGAAAAGTAGGCGTGATATCAATATTTGTAGAGGATACCTACCGATGCAATCATATAAAAACAAAGTATTTTTCTCAGAGCAGAGCTGCTTATGAAGAAAATAACTCAATGAACTGATAATCTAATATCAGTGGCTTGCAAGTAATTTTGCTCGGTATTTAAGTCCAATAAAGTAAGTGGATGCTGCTCCAACCAGGCATCAGGAAATATTAAATCGATGCTATCTTTATTGGTATTAACTGCGATCTTTGAAAGATCAAGAGCAGTTCTTCCGCGATGCAATACAACTGCAAGTCGCAATAGTACGCAAAGTTTCATCAATGACGCTTTAGTGGGAGCGACAATCGATTGAAATTCTTCGGTTGGAAATTTACGCCGATGACTTCGAACAAGCATGGCGAGTTTTTTTTGATCTTGTTGAGAAAATCCTGCCAGATCCGAGTTAGCAGTTAAATATGCGCCATGTTTGTGATACTGATAATGTGCAACGGATAGACCGATCTCATGAATCATCGCTCCCCACATTAGAATTTTTAAATCGACCTTTTCATCCAATTGCCAATTCTCTCGTACCTGATCAAACAGTGCTTTAGCCGTACCTTTAACACGATTAGCTTGTTGTATGTCAATATTGTAACGATTAGCAACGGCAGTAATGGTTTTATCACGAATATCTTCGTTATGTGTTCGGCCAATCAAATCGTATAATAATCCCTCGCGTAGCGCTCCATCCGATACATTCATTTTCTCTAAGCCAAATGTTTCAAAAATTGCCAGTAGTATAGCCATACCGCCGGCAAAAACAGGCTTCCTACGCTCGGATAATCCTTCTAGGTTTAGCGCTTCGCTGTCACCAATTGCAATCAAAAGCTCTGTCAAGCGCACTAACGCTGAAGCAGTAATGCCAGAATCGCACCAACCTTGAGATTGAACGACGTCACGAATCGCCAAAATTGTTCCGGAAGATCCCAATGCATAATCCCAACCAACGCTCTTATATAGATTGCCAATCGATTCCAATTCTTGCATTGCAAATAAAGTAGCTTTGCGCATTTTTTTGGATTTGATTTTCCCGTCTTCAAAAAACCGTTGCCCCATATTGACGCATCCCATATGTAAACTCTCAGTTTGGAAGGTGTCATAACCCTGACCGATAATAAGTTCAGTACTCCCACCTCCGATATCAATCACCAATCGTTTACTCGTTTCGTCATATGTACTGTGGGCAACTCCCGAATAAATGAGCCTTGCTTCTTCGCGTCCAGCAATAATTTCAATTGAGTGCCCTAAGGCCTCATGTGCTTGCGATAAAAATAATTCTTTGTTGCGAGCCAATCTCAAGGTGTTTGTTCCAACCGCACGTACATTAGTTGTTGGGATCTCTTTGATACGCTGACCGAATCGCTGCAAGCACTCGAGTCCTTGTTGTATGGATTCTTCCGATAAATCTTTTTTGCTGTTCAGCCCAGAGGCTAGTCGCACCATTTCTTTCATGCGGTCAATAACTTGCAAATTGCCGTCGACAAAGTTGGCGACAACCATATGAAAGCTATTCGAACCTAAGTCTATAGCCGCATAAGATTCTTCTAAAGCTGACATTGTAAAATAGGAGAGATTCAGGAAGTAAGAACGTTACTTCCATGGATGGGAACGATAGAAATCAAACTTATGCTGCATGTCAATACGGGCATCGTTAGGACGGATTCGGTAGGTATGTTAATGGGTCAACGGGCTTACCATTTTTACGAATTTCAAAATGCAATTGCACTGTATCTGAATCCGTATTTCCCATTTCCGCAATCTTCTGTCCTTTGGTTACCGAGTCACCTTCTTTCACCAATATTTTACTGTTGTGCGCATAAGCACTAAGATAGGTATCGTTATGCTTAATGATGATTAAATTTCCATAGCCCCGCAAACCATTACCACTATAAACCACTGCGCCAGATGCCGAAGCTAGAACAGCCTCTCCAAGTTGCCCAGAAATCTTTACACCTTTAGAATTTTTGGAGAAAGTCGAAAGGATTTTTCCATTGGCTGGCCAAATCCAGTCGGCAGACAAATCATGGGAAGTTCTTTCATTCTTTTGAGCTTCCGCGGAAGGCGCTGGCACAATTCGAGTATTTCTCTCGACCGGCGGGGTAGTTAGTTCTGATGTATTATTGGATGATACTGCTGCGGCACTCGATGTAGCAGCCATGGGCATCATTCCCGCTTGTGTATTCGACCGTTTTAACTGTGCCATATTTTGCTCTGAATAAGGCAATTTAATCGCCTTGGGTGTTCTTTTAATATTATCGTGATGAGCAGTAACGCTTGCATTACTAACAGCATTTTCTGGTGGCATGGCTACGCTGGATGACGGCACTGATTCTGGCATGCTCTGAATGGGTTGATCGGTCAAAGCGTATAACGTGGGCTGAGAATCAGGCTTTGGAATGTATAAATTAAGTCTTTGACCGATTTTAAGTGAACGAGGATCAGAAATATTATTCCACTCTGCTAGTTTTTGCACATCAATACCATGAGTCGTACCAATGCTATGCAAGGTGTCGCCCCTTTGCACGATGTGGTATTGGTTAGTTAAATCCCCGATTCTACTCGTTCCAGATTGCACTGCGCTTACTCTTTCTCGATCGACAACAGGTGCAGGCTTTTGTGTAGTACTACATCCAATCAAATAAAAAATAGCCACCCAAAAAGGTAGGTTATGCTTTTTGATGGAAATCAATCCTCCAAATATCTTTAAAGTAGCATCTCGATATTTTTTGTTGATTGTTAGTAGCCCTAAACTATTCGTCATATCGGATATCCTCAGTATCATTACTTTTTAACCACACCTGATAGCAAAGGTACAAAATTCACTTCTTCTAATATTGTTTCAGAATAACCTGTACTAGTACGTTCAATCATGTATAAATTCTGCTTTTGCGTCCCTTTCGGAAAAACCATGCGCCCTCCAATATTCAGTTGCTCCAATAACGAAGACGGGATATGTGTAGCAACTGCTGTCATGATAATACCATCAAATGGAGCTGCTTCTGCGAAACCATGCAAACCATCGGCGTGCCTTAAATGAATATTTTTAATCTGCAGTTCTTGCAAGCGTATGCGCGTTTTAGTCAACAAAGGACCTATGCGTTCAATCGAGTAAACTTTCTCAGCGATACATGCCAGTATTGCTGTTTGGTAACCACAACCGGTACCGATCTCAAGTACCTTACCTAATGGTTCATTAGCGCGCAGCAACTCACTCATGCGCGCTACAGTCCAGGGATTCGATATTGTTTGTCCATAGTTGATTGGCAGTGAAACATCCTCATAGGCTCTGCTTGCCAGAGCTTCTTCCACAAATATATGCCGGGGTAAAGAACCTATCGCTGATAAAACGACCTCATCAGCGATACCTTGTGTACGTAGCCGTTCGACCATTCGCAACCGCGTACGTTGCGACGTCATACCAATTCCAGAATGACGAACACTCACCAATGAACACCCATAAGAATTTTTAAGTTACTGAAATCTATTAACTATTATATCTTGTTATTTAACCAAGTATTGATTCGATCCAATTGATCATAGCGAGTAAGATCAATTTGTAATGGTGTTACAGAAACCATTTTGTTTTCAATAGCATAAAAATCCGTCCCCTTCCCTGCATCTTGAACAGGTCCCGCCGCACCAACCCAATAAACAGACTCCCCACGAGGACTTTTCGTTTTAATGACGGGTTCTGCTTTGTGACGGCGACCTAAGCGCGTCACTTCAATACCTTTAATTTGATCATAATCAACATTGGGAACATTGATGTTCAATAATACCGAACCGGCAATATTATTTCTGCTAAAACGCGTAACCATATCCACTGCAACGCGAGCAGCTGTTGTAAAATTACCATCAGACGCATCTACTAGCGAGATTGCCAATGAAGGAATTCCAAGTAGAAATCCTTCTGTAGCTGCAGCAACGGTTCCAGAGTAGATGGTATCATCGCCCATGTTAGCTCCGTCATTGATTCCTGATACGATCATGTCTGGCATGATGTCAAGCATTCCTGTTACTGCTAAATGCACGCAATCAGTTGGCGTTCCATTGACAAAATAAAAACCTGTATGCGATTTATGGAGATTCAATGGACGATCCAACGTCAAAGAATTACTTGAACCGCTGCGATCTCGTTCAGGTGCCACTACAATAACTTCTGCAATTTTGGCAAGATGTTCCGCAAGACAAATAAGACCGGGTGCAAAATATCCATCATCATTACTAAGTAATATGCGCATTTTATTAATTTAAAGGAGATTGAGAAAATTTTCTATTTTGTTAGTTATAAGGTTTTGATCATTCTTTTGATCTGATCACTGAATATATTGCTTCCTAACTAAAAACAGATGCTTCTTAAGCATTTAACAGCAGATTTGACTGAGTATACAACCTTAACGTATATTTCGAATCGGAAAGAGTATTTGTTTTGCCTATCTATAAACATCAACGAATAAATTCACCATATGAAAAAAATGCACAGAGTCGTCATAGCCTTTATCATGGTCGTGTTTTTCTCAATCGCAGTCGCCTGTACATCAAATACCAAAATGATAGGCTCCTGGACCAATCCTGAAAAGAAAAGAGGCGAGTATCATGACATCGTAATTTTCGGTATTTCAGAAAATATCATCAGCCGAAAAGCCTTTGAAAATCACATTCAAAATGCATTGATCCAGGATGGAATCAAAGCATCCAATTCTTCTGTAGTCATTCCTCAAGGCAAAAAACTCATCGAATTTGAAAAGGAAAAATTCATCAAAACCCTTCAAGCTCAGGGGCATGATGCAGTTTTGACCGTTGCTCTTTTGGATAAAACCACTGAAACCAGATACGTGCCTGGAACTGCAATGTATGCTCCACCCATGGCATATGGCGGATATTATGGTTCTTATTGGGGATATTACAATTATTATAGCCCTATGATGTATGATCCTGGATACTATACCACCGATAAAAATTACTTCTTAGAAGCCAACGTGTACGATGTAGAAACAGACTCTCTGATCTGGTCCGCTCAATCTGAAACTACCAATCCGGATAATCTGGAATCCTTTGCTAAAAGCTTTGCTAGTGTGATTTCAGAACAATTGATCAAGGATGGAATCATTATCAAGAAAAAATAAAAACACTTGGACTAGCTTACAGAATTTACGGTTCCTTTTTCTTTTCGATACCTACGCATCATTCGAGTCCATTATTCGAATCTATTTCACATTCGCTCACAGCAGAAAATTTTGAAAATAAAAACTAAGTTTTAATTGATAATTTTTTGTAATTCGGAAGCTATTTCATGACTGAAGATTCCGGTTACTTTACTTTGTGTTTCGACAATGTCGGCAAAGTCATTACTACCGGCTGTCTGTGTAATAGCACTTTTATGTGCATGTACGGTCTTGCCGTCTGATTTTCTTCGAATGGTCCAGTGCGCGGATAGCTGAACCTTGTTGCTAAGATCCACATCAAAACGTGCAACTTGAATAATCACCTGATAATCAATATCTTTTGAATTATTCCAAGGAAGTGTGGTAACAAATGCATTGTTCAACAGTATTTCCAAATTATCGGATAGCACTCTCAGAAAATTCTTATCCAGCGGTTCAGCCCAACGGTGATAATCATTGATAACAATTTCCGCACCAGGGTCTCGGCCTCGTACTATGATTGCCGATCTGTCCAAATATTCCGGGAATTTTACCGGTCCCAAACCAATTCGTACGCTGGAGGCACCTGTTGAAGAGGCATTTTCACGGGTATTATCCTCAATACCGGTTAACATATAGTATTGAGTAGGCTGTGTAGAAACGCACCCTATCAGGATTAAACCAGATGTACAGATAACAATGTGCGATATTAAAAGCCGAATTCTTGAGAGTACCATTTATTTTCCTGTTCCTTTTCCGTGTATCAATACTTCTGGATGATTCTCCAGCATATCAGCCAACGTTCGTATCGATTTCGCGGCTCGTATCAATTCATCCATTGCAGTGTTTACTTTATAAATTGTTGGTGATTCTGTATCACTTAGCTCCTTGAAGTTGGTCGCTGCAGTATCAATTCTAGATAGCGTGCCTTGTAATCCATCCAGCAACCGTTCAACTTTATTCGACAAAGGGATGAGTCTAGCATCGGCTGAATGCGCTAGGGAATGTATCGTTGCCAGTGTCGTTTCAAGTTCTCGAATTGATTGACCCAATTCCGGTTTGTTAGCCAAGTGGGAAATTGCCTTGGCAGCTGAGGACAAATCCTCGACCAGTGAAGACAATTCAAACTTCTCCAGTTTCTTTTCCAGCAGTTCCAGCGTGGATGGTATAATGGGAATCTCGATTATTTTGTCATCATAGTCATAATCACCATCATCACCATCATCGTCATTCCCACCGTAGTACCTGTACGCGGTTCTTGGATGGAAATCTAACTGTACATAAAACTGGCCTGTTATTATGCTTTGCGTCTGCAGCTGAGCACGCAAGCCGAATTCTTCTACTAATTTTTTTGCGGTTTCCTTAACCGGTTCGGTTTTTTTCTTCCCGACAGGTATAACATTACCGGGATAAAACTCTGCAACGACGGGAATGATTATCTCTCCTCTAGTAAAATCCTGAACCAGAGATATATGTTTAACGATACCCACTTGTACACCGCGCATAGTAACCGGTGCTCCAACACTTAGTCCATTGACAGAGCCTGAAAAGTACATGACAAAATCATGCCTCTCTTTAAAAAACCCTCCTTTACTCAATAAAACAATAGTCACAATGCTCAGAATAAAACCACCCAACACAAAAAGCCCGATGATGGCGGGATTTGCTTGCTTACTCATATTTCTCCTCGATTTAAGAAGGATCTCACTTGCGGAATATCGGATTTATCGCGCAGAATTTTGGGGTCACCAGTGGCTAGCATTGTCTTTGATTCAGCATCCAGGAACACTGAATTATTACCAATAGTAAAAATACTGGCTAGCTCATGCGTCACAACTACAACTGTTGCTCGCAAGCTATTGCTTAACTCTAAAATCAGATGATCCAATCGTAATGAACTGATCGGATCCAGCCCTGCCGAAGGCTCATCAAAAAACAGAATCTCTGGATCCAATGCCATGGCACGCGCTAGACTTGCTCGTTTCTGCATACCGCCACTGATCTGAGAGGGATAGAAAGTTTCAAATCCCGATAGACCAACCAGTGCTAATTTAAAGGAGACTATTTCAGCAATCTCCTTTTTGGATAATCGCGTATATTCCCCCAAAGGCAGCGCGATGTTTTCTGCCAGTGTCAACGAGCTCCAGAGCGCTCCCGCCTGAAACATAACACCAAAACGGCGCTTGATTTCTTCCTGTTGATCCGGTTGTGCTTTCCAGAAATTCTCATCACCAATGAATATATCGCCGCTGGCAGGTGGCTTGAGTCCGATCAGATGTTTCAGCAAAGTACTTTTGCCGCAACCGCTACCACCCATGATAATAAATATATCACCTCGATTTATCGTGAAATTGAGATTACGTTGAATAACGTAATCTCCATAAGCCATGGTAAGATCGCATACTTCAATATGCGGACGAGCGCTTTGTCGAACAGCAGCAGTGCCTTTTTGGTGGACTTCAGAAGGTGATGTCATTCAATCAAATTCCCAGATTATGAAATAGCACGGTAAGCAGTGATGCAAATATCACAATCAATAATATACCGGTCACTACTGCCGATGTTGCCGCCTGTCCTACTGCTTGAGCGCTACGACCGCACTGTATTCCTCTGAGGCAACCTGCATATGCGACTAAAATGCCATAAACCGTACCTTTGGCGATTCCAACCGCAAACTGATTCAGATCAAGCGCACGTACCGTTTGATGGTAATACTCAAAGACTCCAATATCAAAAACAGTGTAACCGATGATCGCCCCGGCTAAGATACCGACAATTCCAGAATAAATTGTCAGCAGTGGTATCATTAAAATCAATGCTAGCAAGCGTGGCAACACCAAAAAATCCATAGGTGAAATTCCTAAAGTTTTAAATGCATCGATTTCTTCATTTACTTGCATTGTTCCAAGCTGTGCGGCAAATGCGGCACCAGTACGGCCTGCAATAATAATTCCTGTCATCAGTGCACCAACCTCGCGTACCATACCGATACCCACAAGATCAGCAACAAAGATTTGCGCTCCAAACTGACTCAGTTGTATTGCTCCCATATAAGCCAAAATCAATCCAACCAGAAAGCTAATAAGCGATACAATTCCGAATGCTTGCGGTCCGACTTCTTGCACAATCATGAAAAAATCGGATTTCCGATATTGTGCCTTGCCAAGCAAAAAACGCTGAAAAGACAATATTATTTCACCTAGAAAGGCGAGCATTCCTATTGCGCCACGGTACCAATCTAAGGTTGAATTACCCAATTGCGTAACGAAGTTTTGGGAAGTCTTTTTTTTGTTGGTATTAGGATTGGGAGTTTCAATACTTGCCAAATCCATCAAACGATGCACGCCATCTGGCAAACCGGAGTGATCAATTTCCATTTGGTGCTGTTGGGCAAATTTAAATAACCCAGAAAGGAAAATCAGTAAGCTGGTATCCCAGTCGGCCAATGCTTGGCTATTGAAACTTACCCGAGTGCGTGTCGTATCGCGCACTAATGACTCAATATCAGTAAACGACGGATGATTCTGCTGTATATGCCAGCTACCCGTCAACACAATATTCAGTTCATTCGTGCCAATCTGATTCAAATCAACTTTAGCCGTGGATTGTTTTACGATAGTTGCTTGCATGGGTACTGAATATTGATTTTTTTGATATATCAGATTGATTTAAAAACGGAACTCAAACTGAGGTTTCAGATCAGTTTGCGGTGCGGAAAGCTTATCGAAGCTATCGAGAATCCTACTTGGATGTTGTTCATTATTATCTACGTGGTGAAATTCAATCCCTTTCCAGCGATATACCCTAGACGGCTCATCGGTATGCTCGGGCCATTGCCGTGCCTTGGTTCCGGGATTAGGTGTCTTGGTTCCGGGGTTATTTTGTGACTGGGTACGACGATTGAATTCTGAATCGGATAACCGCTTATTATAAAATTCATCTGGAAAATCAAGCTTTAGCTTTGTTTCTGCCATGACTATAGAAACCAATAATACTAGCAATATGGCAAATACTCTCCGATCACATATCGTGCAAGCGATCCGATCGAATGAAACGGCTGCCATTATTTCTTTTTCCAGTCTAGCGATTCAAACCAATGCTTATGTCTGGAGGAAATCCATCCATCCGCATCACGAACAGTAATCCAAGAATTAAGATAATTCAGGAATTCCTGATCGCCTTTATTGATGGCCATTCCAGCTTTGTAGCCAAGCAAGGGCTCTTTAAGCGGGGTGTCTACTTTATCGGGATATTCAAGTGCCAGATAGCGTGGAATTGGTGTCGAATCGAACCACGCATGAATTTCATTATTCAATATGGCTTTTCTGACATCGTAGTGTTGTTTAAATGATTTTATGGTGGCTTTCTCAAATATTTTTCTGGCTAATTGCTCGGGAACAGTATTGCTTACCACACCGATTGTCATTTCAGGGTGATTCAATTCACTCAAAGAATTAATATGGGCTGTTTTTGAAAGCGAAGCTGCGACATCAAACCCTGCAGATGCATATGCATTGGAAAAATTGGCACGCAATGCACGCTCCGGCGTTATCGCCATACCAGATATGATAATATCAATCTGCTTTGCCTCAAGAGCATCGATCAATTGTGACCATTCAAGAGTAACAAAGACAGGTTGAACCCCCAGATCTTTCGCAAGCTGTTTAGCCAACTCAATTTCAAATCCGATTAAGTCGTTCGCTTGGTTCTTAAAAGCCCAAGGTTCGTACAGCGAAACGCCAACGCGCAGTTGCCTGGATTCCAACGCTTTTTCAAGAACACCAGCATGGGTATAGTTAGTGAAAACCAGAAAGATCATTACAAAAAACAAAGACTTTATTTGATTCATACAGTTAAACGTCATTTTGTGATTCAATAATTAAATTACATGATTAACCAAATACAAAGAATTAAGCAACAATTGATCAATCCTGAATAATATTCAGTAAAATCCTTTCCGTTTAAAAATAATATATCTCTTTCGCATGATGTGGTCCGCTGAACCCGATGAGTCTGGATTCTACTCCTCATCTTTTAAGACGAAGAATCTATCGCTAAAAACAAATTTGGCTCGAGCAAAGAAATCAAATCTCTGAGCTTATTTTTTTAACGGGTAACGCAAAAGCAACAATATAATCCCTCTAATCACTCGGGTTGTAACGAGCGCCACTAGCCGTCGTAACTACGAATTAGCATCCTGTGCATCCATCAATATAAGTCATCGGGGTCGTTTGCGCGCCCGAAGGTAACCTATCCTGCCAAAGAACTTCGCCTATTTCCACATCATACGCGCGAAGATAATAATCCTGTGTGTTTCCATGAAAAACACACACACCCTTGTTGTCATCGGCCGTCCAAGGCTTGGCATACCAACAAAAAAACCTAAACTCGGTTGGATAGTACTAATAGTATAATCTTTTGCAGTGTCTGTAGGTTGTTGTCAAATGAGTTGTCGACTACCAAATCGATTCCGGAAATTATCCCCCATGGCGAGCTTGTTTAAAGCTGATTCGACACAGCATGTGATCAATTGGCGTGCTCCCCACATACGTTTTTCACTCAAGGACTTCGTTCCAATTGCGGGCATTCCGACTGAGAATGATTGCGTCTCGGCATAATCCTCACCATTCGAAGTCTCATTTCGCTTGAGTGCAAAGCACTGCTCAACTTTAGTTACCGGTTCACCTGTACGGCGGTCAAGTACAAAGATTTTTACCACGCTTGGTTACCTGAATCAACAACGGGATTGTACCGCCATTGTCATCGGGCATATCGACAAACATCGGCTGCACTGGCAGATCGCAATCCCAAATATCATGATTGGCCCCAAATACGGCGACTTGTATCAAGATCAAGCGCTATGATGGAAGAGTTATATTCGTCATCGAAATCCCGTCTTTTCCCTCCATAATAATAGCCAGGAAGAGGTAGATTGGTAATAGATGGATTGCCAAGATCCCAAGCCCAAATCTGCGCACCTGTCTTCGCATACTGTTCCATCCGAAGCACATAACGATATAAGACAGGTGTCAATCGTAGATAGAATAATCGTGAGCAGCAACCATCAACCCAAAACCTGCAAGCGTGTCATACCAAGATTCATCAAGCGAAATCAGATAAACTCCACCAGGTGCAAAGGGAAGTCCTACAATACCCAAGATCACCGCATAAAATAACCCCATGTGGGCGATTTTTCATTTATTATTCCCCATGTAACCCGAATAAGTGATTAACTGTTATTAATACAATCACTTATCCAACCGCTAATTAGTACTTCATCCCTTTTTAATTACCTTTCAATCGAATAGTAATTGAATTTCTAAGAGTTTCTCGAAGATTATCAGGTCTAAGTCAACCGCATCAATTGACCCTTCCTACTGGCGATCATATGCCATTTCGAATTCTGCATATGGAATATTTTCAACCGAATCCAATAAGCAACTTGACAGCAAAACCAAGAAGAAACAAAAGTTCAATAATCAACTGAAGAATGTCATTGTGTTTTTTGTCACAACACAGATTAGCGGTATAGGGTATATCGTATTCTTCCTAAGTATTTTTATCAAATAAAAGCAAAAATATGTTGTTCAGCTTCCATTAATTCTTTTTTAATATCCTTGGGTTTCACGAACAACATAAAAAACGAATTCAATCATGTCAAAGTCGCATACACAGAATGTAAGTGAAACACAACCGAAATCGAACGCGATTGAATGGTTAGCCTTGATTGATGAGCAATTCCGGAAACAAGACTACCATCAGGCCCGTAATTTGATTTTGAAGGCGTTATTGATTTTTCCAAACTATGCTGTACTTCTGGATCGGCTGCTCATGGTGGATCCTCACTGGAGTAAGCCGATTGTCAGTCGAGGAATTCATCTCGCCATACCGACAGAAAGTGATTTTTCCTTTTTGCAGCAATGTTATGACAATGAAGCATTCATGCAGCAACTGCTACCAATGGGAAGAAAAAAGCAAAGCGCCGAAGCAATACTGCATGCACTCAAGAAAAGTGAATTTTCCGTTGCGCATTACCGGAGCATGCACCGAATCATCAAAAAAGCGGTGTGTTCCAATCTTGAACAACCCCTTGCTCAATTCAATTTAAAACCAATCGGACTAGCGAGTCTGGTGGATATTCAAATCGCCCACAGACGGGCCGAACTGCTCATCGGCATCCCCGATCAGGCCGAACGCCAGCGAGCAACGGCTGTTGTCATGATGCTCATCATGGATCTGTCTTTTAATCAGATTGGATTGCATAAATTGACATCACTCGTGTTGGCCAATAATCCTCATTCACAGCGAAGTACAGTAGCTATTGGGTTTACTCAAGAAGGTCTGCGTCGGCAGCATTTGTGCGACCCTCAAACCAGGCAGTGGATGGATTGTTATGAAAACGGCATCGTTGCTGATGATTTTTATCACAACCCGGTCATCGCTCGTATATCAAGGCGATTGATTGGACGGAATATTACTGTAAAGCCTGTTTGAAGTATAACCAACTGAGAGGAGGAATTGGAAAATGACGGATTAATGACCGTGTATTGACTGCATACTTAGAAAGTTAGAAATAAAACATCCATTAATTTGTTAATCAAGTAACTCAATACTAAGGAAATATTATGGCTATTTATATTGGTAGAAATGGAAACGATACTCTGGTTGGTCTGGATGACGTATCCGATGATTTGACGGGTAAGTTAGGTAATGATGTTTTGATTGGTGGTGATGGATTTGCAAAGGACTGGGCGCATTATGACAATGCACCAGCCGCAGTGACAGTCAATCTTGCGGCTGGTACTGCTAGCGGAGGAGATGGCAACGATACTTTAAGTGGTATTGAGGGTGTGACCGGTAGTAAATTCAACGACACGTTGCGCAGTGGTACCGGCTTCAATACCAGTATTTTATTTGGCGGCGCCGGAAATGACACACTGGTCGGAGACACCGGTTCTGATTTTCTGAAAGGAGGCGCAGGTAACGATGTCTTAACAGGAGGAAGTAATTACGATACAGCCGATTATTCCGATGCCACATCATCGGTAAACGTCAACCTCAGGACAGGAACAGCAACTGGGGGCGCTGGAAAAGATACGCTTTCAGGTATTGAACAAGTGATCGGCAGCGACTTCAACGACACTTTGGTTGGTGGAATTGATGTTTCCGATTTCGGCAATTATGTCTTATCTGGTGGCAAAGGCAACGATTCCATAGTGGGAGGCGATAACGCTTTCAACGTACTGGATGGCGGTAATGGAAATGACTCGTTAATCGGAGGCTTTGCCGATGATACACTCATTGGGGGATTGGGATCGGATACCCTGGTTGGTGGAGATGGTTGGGGAACCGATACCGTTTCTTATTTTGGAGCACTTTCTGCAGTAACGGTTAATCTGGAAAATGGAACAGCCTCTGGAGGAGGAGGAAACGATATTCTGAAAGGAATTGAGGACGTTGAAGGTAGTATGTTTACCGATACTTTAATAGGTAATTCTAGCGATAATACTCTATTTGGCTATGATGGAAACGATGTTTTAGTGGGAGGAAATGGTAATGATTCACTGACAGGCGCAGATGGTAATGACTCGCTGACAGGTGGAGATGGTGATGATCAGCTCACTGGTGGATGGGGAGATGATGTCTTGACCGGAGGCAAGGGTACTGATTGGGCCTCTTTTTATGGCAGTGTAACTGTCAACTTGGCTAATGGAACTGCCACAGGAGAAGAAGGAAATGATACTTTACAAGGAATTGAAAATGCTACCGGAAGTTTTTCCGATGACATTCTGATCGGCGATGCTGGCAACAATACTTTAGACGGGGGAGATGGCAACGATTGGCTGACTGGAGGACAAGGAGACGATACTTTGATTGGAGGTAAACTTGTCGATTGGGCCAGTTATAGTGATGCCACTTCAGCCGTGACGGTAGATCTTGCTGCAGAAACTGCAACAGGCGGTGCTGGTAACGATACGTTACGGGAAATCGAAAACGTTCAAGGCAGTAAGTTTAGCGATACTCTGAAGGGTGACGATAAAAGTAACAGTCTGGATGGCGGAAGTGGATATGATACGCTCAAGGGGGGTGATGGCGATGACACCCTCGACGGACAGCAAGGCAAGGATACGCTGACCGGCGGTGCCGGCAGCGATATTTTCAAATTCACCGTGAATGGTTCCGCTGATAAGGTCACCGACTTTAGTGTGGCCGACGATACCATCCAACTAGAAAGCAGCGTATTCAAGGCGCTAACGGACACAGGTGTATTGGCTGCTAATCAATTTAGGGTGGGAACGAAAGCTGCGGATGCCAATGACTTTGTTATCTACAACGATACAACCGGCGCTTTGCTGTACGATGCTGATGGAAATGGGGCCAATGCAGCGACTCAGGTTGCTATTGTAGGCGTTGGGTTGGACATAACCAATACCGATATCATCGTAATCTAGAACAAGTTCCGAAAAAAGCCCGGAAATGGCAGATACTCCATTTCCGGGCTTTTTGTATCTGTTTTTTCCGATACAAACAAAGCACCACCAACGCAAAGATTTGAATTCAGCAGCGGAAAATAGAAAAGTAGAACAATATATACGATATGATAAACTGAGGAGGCATTATGAAGGTATGATAACTATGGTGTGAATGCCTGTGGTTATCTATGTGAAATGCCAACAAATCCTATAGTACATTACCAGTATATCTTTTAGCAAAACCCAACACATATGTACCTAGGGTAATTAAGCCCTAATCCGTAAGATATCTCTCAAGAAGCAACTGTTTTGTTTTCTCATAAATTGACCTCTGGAGATATATCATGCAAAAGCTGTTTAAATTTATATCACTCGCATTTGTTTTGCTAACCAACCCATTTTCAATATTTACTGCACAAGCAGATTTTGTTTCATATCCTAATATGGGATCGGCTAATACACAAACCTATACTTTTACTGCCACATCGACTGGAGAAATCGGTGCTTATTTTTTAGGAAGTTCGGCAGCTTATACAAATACCGTCTCATTGTTGGTAAACGGTGTTATTACTCCGGAATCATCATCCGGTTTGTTTAATAACCACACTTCTAATTTTGGTGACTATATCGTTTTTGGACATGTAAATGCAGGAGATACGCTAACGTTCCAGTTAAATGTATCTGACACAGGGCAAACATGGTCTTCAAACACATCTCAAAATACTGATCATAGCAATCACATTTATTCCGCCTCTTATAACGGAGATTCCGCTCAGCACATTCCGGCTGGAACATATATTGGATTTGAAGATATCTATGGAGGGGGCGATCTTGATTATAATGATGAATCTTTCCTCTTTACCAACATCAGTCACGTAAGCCCTGTACCGGAGCCTGAAACCTATGCAATGTTACTGATAGGGTTAGGTTTAATTTTTGGATTTACCAAGCACAATAGGAGAAAAATAAGAATTTAGATCTGAAGGTAGTAGAAACTGAGGAAGATTTTCTCTAGACGCTTTTGAAATAAATATTTCATTCATAGATAGAAACAAACTCGTAATATTGAGGCCCCACACCGCCAGTAAAGCGAGTTTGTGATACCCCGATTGATTCTCAGATCACATAATGTTGTTGTCATTAAGCAAAGTATCTCTATTGATCGAGAAAAGCTTTGAGCAATAGTTTCAGCTTGGAATCCTACTCCCTATAGTTTGGCAAAATCTCTTATAATAAGAGAATAACCCCTCGATTTCTTGTTTTCTAACGCCCCTCTAAACTAAAAATTGTGTTTTGCTAGTTTACTAAACTGAATATAGTCCTCGTCTATGAAAGCCATTTCTGCATATTCTTTTGATCTACAGCAACGAAGTATGGCAGCGGTTTGGCACCCATGTAGCATCATGAAGCAGCATGAAAATCATGCTTTGATTCCGATTGTACGTGGAGAAGGTACTTGGTTATATGATGCCGATGGCAATCGCTATCTTGATGCAATTAGTTCTTGGTGGGTTAATCTGTTTGGACATTGCAATCCTGATATTAATGCTGCAATACGTGATCAACTCGATAAGCTAGAACATGTGATGTTAGCCGGGTTCGCGCACGAACCAGCAATACAACTAGCGGAAAAATTAAAAAGCTTGACTGCGAACCTACTCGGGCATTGTTTCTATGCCAGTGACGGTGCGTCTGCTACAGAAATTGCTTTAAAAATGAGCTTTCACTACTGGCAATTATCCGGTAAGCAACAAAAAACCAATTTTATTCATCTAAAAAATAGCTATCACGGTGAGACACTCGGTGCATTATCTGTAACAGACGTTGTAATTTTCAAACAAATGTATGCTCCCTTACTACGTCAATGCGCTACCATGCCAACTCCTGATTGGCGCTATGCAGACGCTGGGGAATCACATAAAGATTATGCGCTTCGCGCCGCAAGTATGTTGGAAAATTATTTGGCGCAGCACCATGCAACTACCGCTGCATTCATTCTCGAACCCTTGGTTCAAGGTGCTGCTGGCATGGGTATGTATCACCCTGTTTACTTGCAACGCGCCAGAGAGATTTGCACACAATACCAGGTGCATTTGATTGCTGACGAAATTGCGGTTGGTTTCGGTCGAACAGGAACTTTATTTGCCTATGAACAAGCTGATGCTGTACCTGATTTTTTATGCTTAGCCAAAGGACTTAGCGGTGGATATTTGCCACTTTCCGTGGTAATGACTTCCGATAATATTTACCAACCCTTCTATGATGAAAAATCATCTCGCACCTTTCTACACTCTCATTCACACACTGGTAATGCACTCGCATGTCGAGCCGCTTTAGCCACACTAGATTTATTTGAGCAGCAAGATGTAATCACAAACAATCGTGGAAAAACAACATATTTAAACAAAATTTGCGAACCGCTTGCCACACATCCCAGAGTACGAAATTTTCGTAATTGCGGTATGATCTGGGCATTTGAGTTTGAAACTGAAGAACATGATTTCGCAACACAGTGTTTTCAAGCCGCATTAAAACAGCAATTACTGCTGCGTCCGTTGGATAAAACAGTTTATTTTATGCCGCCGTATATTATCAATCAGCACGAAATGAATTTACTCGTTAGCGGGACACTCAATGTACTAAACACATTATCAAAATAATCCCCTAAAAAACTACCCACGATTATTCTCAATCGCCTTACGAATGGCTTCAGTGAAATCTTCAGCCGAAAACTTAACTACATACGCATCTGCACCAGAAGATTTAACGAGGCTTTCATTGGCCTCACCCGTCAATGATGAATGGATCATCACCGGAATAGATTTGAATCGATGATCGCTTTTAAGTTTACGTGTCAAAGTAAATCCATCCATTTCCGGCATTTCCAAGTCGGTTAACACTAAAGCAATTTTATCTTTGATTGTTTTACCCTCAGCGACTGCTGCATCCGATATTGCTTGGATTCGCTCCCAAGCCTCTCGCCCGCTTTTGGTCATAATAAATGACGCACCTTGCTGAGCAAGTCCTTTCTCGATCATACCACGTGCGAGCGGAGAATCATCAGCAACAAGAATTGAAGCTCCTGCCAGTATATTAGCCTTAACAACACTTCTTTCTTGCACCAAATCACCCGTGGCATTTGGTAAAACATCACGCAAAATTTGCTCTACATCCAATACCTGCACCAGAGCTGAATCAGCATTACGATCTAAGCGTACGATACTGGTAACCAGACCTGCCCCCCTTCCCTCGGCCGGGATGACCTGATCCCATTCCAGGCGTATGATCTCACTGACTTCTTCGACAGCAAAAGCCTGTGTAGATCGCGCATACTCGGTAACCAATAGGATTGGAGTATCTTTTTTAGGCACACATCCAACTACTTTAGGCAGATTGATGACAGTGATAATCTGGCCGCGTATATTAGCAACACCCATCACGCTGCTGTGTACATTGGTAAGCGCGGTAATCGTCGGCATCACCAAAATTTCCCGAACTTTGAAAACATTAATACCAAATAACTCGCGGTGATCTGTTCCTGGAGCCTCACCTAACCTGAACAACAACAATTCAAATTTATTGCTGGCCGTTAGATTAGTACGTTCATCTATCTCATGTAAAGCTGTGCTCATGAACCGCCCCCGCAGAAATAAAGTAAGTTAGGCACCGAGTGTAGCTTACTTCACTACCTAAAAAAGGAAGAAGCAGTACTGAGAAAGGACTGCTTATCTAAATTTTAAACCCCAGAAAAACACTCTCATCATCAAGATCGCTTCTAGAATCGTTATGATCAGACTCCAGCTTATCCGGGGCTTCTCCGGTCTATTCAACAATGCCTTGCAATCTATCAACGTTCAATTGCCATTTAGATGGATCTTCAATACTATCGATACTATCCGAGCCCTTCGATAGATCTATAATTTCTATAGGTATATGCATATTAGATCGCACTGAAAAAAATACCTTGATAATCGGTGTAACCAGGCTTTTTTTCGATTGCTCAAGCACCACACCGAGACGGCCCGATTTGAGTTTCAGTAACGTGCCACTTGGATAGATGCCGATAGTTTTGACGAAAGCATGAAAGATTGTTTCATCGAAATGTCCTTCTCTCCATGCCGTCATTTTGCTAATCGATTCGGCTGGCCCCCAGGCTTTTTTATAACATCGATCGGAACTGATCGCATCATAGACATCACACACCGCACCCATGCGGGCAAACAAACTCAAGTCGTCGCCCGATATTTTCTCAGGGTAACCTCGACCATCAACGCGCTCGTGGTGATGCAAACACACATCCAAAGCCACATTGTCAACTTGGTAGCTCGCTTTAAGTATTTCCCAACCGTGCTGCGGATGCCGCTTTACGACATTAAATTCTTCATCCGTCAATTTACCAGGTTTGTCCAATACTTCACTAGGAATTGCCATTTTCCCTACATCGTGCAATAGCCCCGCCACGCCCGCCTGTCGTGTTTGACTCTCAGACAGCTTCAATTGCTTCGCCAATGCAATCATCAACATGCACACCGCAACCGAATGCAAGTATGTGTACTCATTAGCATTCTTTAATCGCGCCAAACTCAGTAGCGCACTTGGATTCCTCTCGATCGAAGATTGAATGTCCTCCACCAATCCTTCTGCTCCCTGAACATCCAACGCCTTCCCTAAACGAGCATCGCCAAACATCGACGTTACAACCTTTTTAGCCTTAGTGTGTATTTTTTTTTGCAACAACCAATTCGTCGTCAAATGATACTTGTTTCTTAATCGCTGGTTGCATTTTAACCGGTTCAGATTCAGGCTTCTCAGGCTCAAATTCAGGCTCTTTAGCAGATTCCGAAACCACCGCTACTGCCGCGACATCAAGTCCTTTATTCGTATCAATCCATATTTCATGGACTCCAGAATGAATCAATTTTTGTAAATCTTTAGGATCATCCAACTTAAAGGATTTTTTCCAGAATGGATGTTCCAACCAATTCCCACGCAGCTCATGGATATACATTCCGAGGCAGACTTCGTTAACATTCACTTTTTTGATCATAAGGCGGAATAGTAATAAACCAATTTATTAACTTGATAATTAATATCATACTGCTCTATGCGCTCTATCGAAAATTATAATATCTTAGAAAGAACTAAGACAATTTAACGAATTGTTCGTTTATCTTGCTTAATTTCTCTGTAAATGCTTGTAGTCGCTCTTTTTCCTGAAGCACCACACTTTCCGGAGCGCGTTCAACAAAACTCACATTCGAAAGCTTTGCTTGCGCTTTGGCTATCTCTGCTTGTATCCGAGTCATTTCCTTAGATAAACGATCACGCTCGGCTGGTACATCAATTTCAACTTTAAGCATCAGTCGAAAATCTCCAACAATTGAAACCGGAGCACCGACGTTCGGTAAATTTTCTGAAATATGCACATCAGAAAGCTTCGCTAAAGTAGATAAGTAAGGTGAGAATTCATTCAAAGTTCTAGGATCACCAGTAACCCACAGCGGTACTTTAGTGGCAGGAGATAAATTCATTTCACTGCGTAATGTACGGCACGCATTCACCATATCTTTCAGTAAGGCGATTGATTCTTCCGCAAGCGAATCAATTCGCTCTAGATTTGCTTGTGGATATGGTTGATTCATGATGCTAGTACCCGTTCTTCCAGCAAGCGACGCAACAGTTTGCCACAATTCTTCGGTAATGAAGGGAATAATCGGATGCGCTAATCGCAGCATAGCTTCCAACACACGCACCAACGTCCGGCGAGTAGCGCGTTGCACTGCAGCATCCTTATTATTCAGTTGTACTTTGGCCAATTCCACATACCAATCACAGTATTCATCCCATACCAATTCATAAATCTCTCTCGCAGCGAGATCGAAACGAAAATCACTGAATGCCTGTGCAATGTTGTACTCAGCCTGTTGCAAACGACCGATTATCCAACGATCTGCCGCATGATAATAAAGTGGCTGTGACTCATCCAAGCCGGTATCCTCACCGTCACAATTCATTAAGACATACCGAGTCGCATTCCATAATTTGTTACAAAAATTGCGATAGCCCTCGCAACGCTGCATATCGAATTTGATATCGCGGCCATGCGATGCCAGACTCGCAAACGTGAAGCGTAACGCATCTGTACCAAATGCCGGAATTCCTTCTGGAAAGTGTTTACGGGTAGTTTTTTCTATGGCCTCGGCCTGCTTGGGATTCATTAAGCCCGTCGTACGTTTGGCAATCAGTTCCCGTAACGTGATGCCGTCGATCAAATCGAGTGGATCCAACACATTGCCTTTGGATTTACTCATTTTCTGACCTTCAGAATCACGAATCAGTCCTGTGATATACACTTCTTTAAAAGGCACCTTACCGGTGAAGTGCAACGACATCATCGCCATGCGCGCAACCCAGAAAAAAATGATATCAAAACCTGTGATCAACACCGAAGTCGGTAGAAATGCTTTGATCTCGGCAGTTTCATCTGGCCAACCCAAGGTTGAGAATGGCCATAATGCGGATGAAAACCATGTATCCAATACATCTTCATCCTGTTTCAATTGATGAGTACCGGATAATTTCTGCGCTTCTTCCAAGTTGTGTGCAACGAATACATGGCCTCGATCGTCATACCACGCAGGAATGCGGTGTCCCCACCAAAGCTGGCGCGAGATACACCAGTCTTGAATATTCTCCAGCCATTGATTGTAAGTATGACTCCAATTATCCGGAGTGAACTTAATATCACCTTTTGCCACTGCGTCTAAACCGCTTTTTGCCAAACCTTCCATTGCCACATACCATTGATCAGTCAACATCGGCTCGATAATTGTATGCGTGCGATCTCCTCGCGGAGCCATTAATTTATGATCTTTAATTTCAACCAACAAGCCTTGTGCATCCAAATCGGCAACAATTTTCTTCCGTGCATCAAAGCGATCAAGCCCCTGATAAGTGACTGGTGCATTTTGATTGATTTTGCCATCTAGTGTCAGGATATTAACGGGTTCGAGTTGATGTCGTTGTCCAATCTGATAGTCGTTAAAATCATGTGCTGGAGTGATCTTAACGCAGCCAGTACCGAATTCTTTGTCGACATAACTGTCCGCAATAATCGGAATCGTTCGGTTACACAACGGTAGCTGTACTTGCATCCCTATCAAATGCTGATAACGTGGATCCTCCGGATGCACAGCGATCGCAACATCACCAAGCATTGTTTCAGGTCGCGTGGTAGCCACCACCAGCGACTCGGTTTGGTGAGTGCTATCGGCTGGACTCGTTGATGCTAACGGATAACGAATATGCCACAGTGAGCCATTTTCTTCCGTCGCGACAACTTCCAAATCGGAAACTGCCGTTTGTAGTACCGGATCCCAATTCACTAACCGCTTACCGCGATAAATCAATCCTTCACGGTACAAACGCACAAAGACTTCCACGACAGCGCGCGATAACGCCACATCCATCGTAAATCGTTCGCGCGTCCAGTCACAGGAATTCCCGAGCCGACGCATTTGCCGCGTAATAGTTGAGCCCGATTGTTCTTTCCACTGCCAAACACGTTCGAGAAAAGCTTCCCGCCCCATTTTGCGGCGATCCAGATTCTGTTGATCCAATTGACGTTCAACCACGATTTGCGTTGCAATACCAGCATGATCGGTACCTGGTTGCCACAAAGTGTTTTCGCCAAGCATGCGATGATAACGCGTTAATGCATCCATCAACGTATGCTGAAAAGCATGCCCCATATGTAATGTGCCGGTGACATTCGGAGGCGGCAGCATAATGCAATAGGCAGAAGAGTTTTCTGTCATTTCCGGCTTAAAATAACCGGCTGACTCCCAAATCGAATACCAACGATCTTCGATTCGTTTTGGATCAAAGCTTTTTTCAAGTTCCATGGAGTGAAGAATAAATGCGACGGATAAAAACCGCTATTATAGCGGATGAGGTACTGTATGCTACAGGGCCATCAAGTCTCGATATTCAGCAGATTATTTTTAAATTAAAAGATTGTGTTGTACTATGCTTCCTAGTCGATGCACTCAATACGTTAGCTAATGATTCAGCAAAACGTAGCAAATCACCTAGCTAGTGGAAAGGTCATTTCATTTATGAATCAGCTTAACCAGATTATCCGAATAAATACCTATTCATATACTGCACCGATGTTTCTAGACTCACGCTACTCTCAGCTTTTCAAAACATGAAATTATCCGCGCTTTATTGGCATCGATTTACTCCTCTGCACATTATTTTATGGCCGATTAGCCTAGTCTACGAGTTGTCCCTGATAACTAGAAAATTATGCTATTGGCTGGATATTCTTCCGTCCACTAAATTACCCGTTCCAGTTATCAGTGTTGATGCTATCAGCATTGAGGCTAATGGCAAGACACCGTTAATACTCTGGTTAGTCAATAACTTGGCGAGACACGGCTACACACCCGGAATTGTGATTCGCAGAAACTTTAGCGCAAAACCGCCTATTGCCATTACATCCGCCACGACACCTGAAACCACTGATAGTGACACACTATTATTTACACACCATCTCGGCGCCACTTGCCTGATTTGGACAGGCAATGATCGCATTCAAACGGCCCAAGCACTACTGTATGCTCATCCAAATTGCGACGTGCTTATTTTTAGCGACATACTGCAATATCACCAACTCGAGCGGGATATCGAAATAACCTTGGTTGATTTTTCCGATTATGCCTACGGCAACGGACTTTTATTGCCTGCTGGTCCATTACGCACTAACCCTCGGCGACTAAATCAAGACAGTATTATTCTCGTAGCCGGAGGAGAACATAATTTTACAATGATCACCGATAATTGGCATACAAAGTATCCAATTAAATGGATCACAGAAACAGTGTATAACGTACTTAAACCCGAAAACCGTCGATTATTATCAAGCTTCGAAGAAATACCGATACATGTAATAGTCGATGAAAGTGACGAAGAGTGGATGTTTGCTGCGATACAAACAGCCGGACTAAATACTGGTGCCATATTACATTCATTCTCGGAACATCATCGATTTGTAGCAAATGACTTCGACTTTCCCCCGAATGAAGTCATCCTCATGTCTGAAAAAAAAGCTCTGTTGTGTCAAAATTTTGCCACTGAGGTACTATGGGCATTGCCAGAAGAAGTCTGGATAGGTATTGAGTTTGAAAACACCATTTTGAAGCAACTTAAAATCAAAACCGAGCAATGCTGAGATGTGCTGTCAAAAATGGGGTCCATGTGTTTAGGCAGTGCGTAGATTTGCATGGTACTGCTGCGAAAATTGCACAGGCGATAAATAGCTCAATTTTTCTTGCTTGCGCTGTCGGTTATAGAATATTTCGATATATTCGGTAATCTCAGCAATGGCTTGTTGGCGTGTTTTGAATCTCCGGTGATGCACCAGTTCGGTTTTGAGTATCCCCCAGAAGCTTTCCATCTGCGCATTATATAGCAGTTACCCTTGCGGCTCATGGATGCGGTCATGCCAAATTGTTGCAATAGCTTCTGGTAATCATGTGCACAGTATTGACTACCTCGATCTGAATGAGCAATGAGTCCCTGATTTGGATATTTACTTGCAGCTGCACGAAATAATGCTTGCATAACCAGACTCTTTGTCATTCTCTCATTCATCGCATAGCCCACTAACTCGCCATTAAATATGGTCTTTTACGCCAGCTAAGTACAACCAACCTTCATCGGTAGGAATGTAAGTCATGTCACTGAACCATACTTTACCGGGTGCTCTAATAGTAAATTCCCGCTTCACTCTGGATAGCTCTAGTTCAACTTCAGTCAGCACCTTCTGACACTTACCTACCGCAGCGAGTTCTCCCCGTCAGCATAAACCCAGCTCTTTAGCGTCCCCTTGGGTAATGACAGTCGCTTTGCCGCTTCAACCAACGTCAATCCACTTGCTTTGAAAAACTTAACTGATTCCTTACGAAACTTCCTGATTATACTGTGTACGCGGTAATTCCATTCTTATCCTCCATTTCATCCCCTCATTTTATGAAACTTAGGACTCCATGAAAATCAGCATACTTCATTTCAAATCAAGCAGTTTCTCTAGCAGCTGTGCTTTTGTCATGTTATCGCTGTACCAAAACTCGGCGATGGTATGCTGCAATTTTGTTCGCAAATGTTCTTTCATGGTAATTCTTGTGGAGAAAATCCGTTTAGAAGGAATACCCAGCGAGGCATACCGGTCCCTGATGCATGGTAGCAATTCGCTGGCGCTGACATCCTTGCGCACTGGCGTTGAGCCTTTGTGGTTCGCGAATGTGACTTGCTGCTGACGATCAAGCAGAAATGCCTGCATGAGGGCTTGGCCGTCAATCAAGGATGGCTGCGTTAGCCGCGGATAGGCTATCGAATCGAGCGCGATGATAAATTGTCCGTCCGATTCTGGTACTGGAGCGCAAAGATAATCGCGATTCACCGTCAATCCAGCCGCAACAAATTCACCGAGCACCCAATCTCCCATGACCAGCATTGCGGCTTTTCCATCCATTACGAACTTGGTCGCGTCGCTCCAAGATTTCATTAGTCCAGGCGAGGGGCGGTAGTGACGAAGTTGATAGAGAATATCGAGAAGACGCTGAAATTCCTTCGATGAAAGAACGCTGAGATCCTGTTCCTTATAGAGTCTCTGATAACCTGAACGACCCAAGATGCTGGCCACAAGATTCGAAAACAAAAACCGAGTCGTCCATGGATCGTCGCTGATGGCAAGAGGAGTGATGTTGTGCTCATGAAATAGCTGCGCTTGTTTTAGCAATTCGTCCCAGTTTTTCGGTGGTTTCAATTTGAATTTTCGGTATAACTCCGCGTTGTACCACACCCAGTTCTCGTTGTGTATCGTTACGGGTTGAACGACTACTCGATTACCGACTGTTATCAAATCCATGACGAAGTCATGCATGAAAGATTGCCATTGCTGTTGTTCAACTACTTTATTCAATGGATAGGTAATACCTAAATTGTAGAGGTGGGTAATATCCTCACCAGTTAGCAATAGCACGGCTGTTGGTGGAAAACCTGCGGCGAAACGCATGAGTAGATCCCGTTTCATGTGCTGGTAGTCCGCTTCGCTGGACGAATACCAAATACCACCCCGGTTCTTTACTTGGGCGGAAATAGTATTGAGGGCGCTTATCTCGCCCGGGGATATCCAAAAATGAAGAAGATCGACTACTGGCGATTCTTTAGCAGCCTCCGCATTGGAGAATGGCGTGAATGGTGGGGTGCACCACAAAAACATCAGCAACATGATCATCGCGACGGCTCTGGGAGAAAGAGTCATTGTGTTTTCCTTAGAGTAGCGCGTGCGCACCAGCGCTTCTCCATGTCAGGAAGCGCTTGTATTAACGAATCGATTTCCATAGCTTCGGAAAAATAATAACCTTGGCCATATAGACCACTTGATCCTGAAAATGACTTGCACTGTTCGGGAGTTTCAATACCTTCGAGCACGACCGACATCCCTAGCGTGTGAGCCAGATTTACTATACTGTTAACGATTTTTCCCGCATTGACATCGTTAATCATGTCTCGTACGAACGATTTGTCGATCTTTATTACATTGCAGGGAAAATTTCTTAAGTGAACGAGCGATGCATATCCCGTGCCGAAGTCGTCTAAGGCCACCTCGGCACCTAGCTGGATGCATTCATTCAAGTTGTCTATGACGGTGTCGTGAGAACGCTGAAAAAATACATGCTCCAGAATTTCGATACTTAGCCAACTTAAATCCCGTGTGCCTGTTAACGTCATTATTTTGTTGATCATTCGCTTATCGACAAGGAAGCATTGTGGCATATTTACGTGTAGCCTAAAACCCTGCAAAGGTAAGTTGGACAATCGATTGAGATGATTGCCGACTTGTTTTAGAATGGTTTCCGTGAGCGCATACTCCAACTGGAAATCAATAATGATGTCTATGAATCTTCCCGCGGCTATCAGGCCGTTGTCCGTTCGCCATCGCGCCAATGTTTCAAATCCGACGATCCGAAATGTGGTCAGATCAACGATGGGTTGATAACAGGGGATGATATCGCTTTTTCGAATGGCCGATAGCAGTTGCTGTGCTTTGACTTCTCTGGCGGCTTTCGTCGAGGAATCGCTCTTGCTGTAGATGTAATAATGTCCTTTTTTGTTCTTCTTGATTGACCGCAGAGCGAAATCGGTTTTGCTCAGAGCGTTCTCGGCGCTGTCACGTAGATCAGGATGCTTAATGAATCCCCCGATAGATACGTGACATGGAATTTCAATCCCGTTGAACAGCGCCGGTGACGACAAGACCGACGATAAACTCAATAGATATTCATCGACATCTATTTTATTTTCATTTCGATCAATCAACAATAAGAATTCGTCTCCACCCAAACGGTAGGAATAAGAGCCTTTGGAGAATTGAGAACGGATAGCTTGGGCAACGTGATGTAACAAGGAGTCACCCGCGGTATAACCATAAACATCGTTAGTGGACTTGAATTCGTCCAAATCGATCAGCAGGATTATCCACTCGCGAGGCGACTCTTTCACTTTCTCTTCGTAAAATGAGAGAAAGGCGCGTCGGTTTCCAATGTTTGTCAGCGGGTCGAGCAAAGCCAAGTCCAGTAACTTATTTTGATAAGCCTCCAGTTTGGCGTGCTCGTTTTTCAATTTTTGAAGCAGCGGTCTGATTGAACTGAAGAAAAGCATTGCGAGCAGGACGAAGCTTCCGATCAAGTTGATACGATTTAACTTATTTAAACTTTCGATATATAAAAAAGACCGTTTATTCAGTAAAGTTAAGTAGGCACCCAATTGCTGCTGCATGATGCCATCGGGGGCGAGATCTTTGATAATGGGTGCCCACAAGGAAAATCGCCATTCGATTAATTTAGGGTCGACTTCTCTCAATTGGCTTAAATTGACAGTTAGTCTGTCAATAGTTGTCCTCAACCCGTCCAGATCCGGCAATAAAAAATCCGAAGCTATCATTGGGAACGATAATTCATTGAGTTTGTTAAGATGTTGATCAATATGCAGTTGCCGCGATGAAACTTCCTCGGCTAGCTTGCCAAGCTCCTCTTGCCCTTGTTTGATGAGATAGCTGGGCCTTTCTTCCCTTTGGAATGCCGTTAAGAGCATGACAAGTATTTGCGAGATACGAGTGAAACTTTCTTTTTGTTTCGTTATCTGCTTAACTAAATGTGAGGTTTCGCTCTTGGCGTTGATGAGATGACGATATAGAAAGAAGTCAACCGTGCTGATCATGGAAAGCAATAGCATCCACGTGATCATCAAGGTGCGAATTTTTGAAGTAATTCTTCGGATCGATAGAGATGTTTCGTGATTCGAGGAAATATTTTCTCCTGTCTTGCTTATCTTTTTCATTGATCTATCGATAAACCAAACCTGGTTGAATTGTTTTTCAATGCTCGCAAGCAATTAGAATTAGATTCACCCTCGATTCATGGATACAACATAAAACTAACCTTAGTTGTAAGAAAACGCAGGATTACTTACAAAGTGGTTAATAAAAGTAAGTGCCAAGTATTTCATAAGAGGTAACATTGTTCAACTCTTATGAGGTTTGACGATACTGTTGTGGTTCAATAAAACCAGATACCTTGTTAAGAGAGCTTACTATTAACTAGCGAGGTGAAGGATGAAAGAATCAGGAAAGCGAAGTCTCTATCCAGAGGAATTCAAGAAGGAAGCTGTATCACTGGTTACTGAGCGCGGCTACACTATTGCAAGCAGTCCAAGGGTTGATACGAGTGAGAAGAATCTGCAGCGGTGTGTCAAGCAACAAGCGCAAGAAATAAACGACCCCGTGGTAAGACCACGGGAAATCGCAAGTTGATACAAGCACCGTTTACACAAAATTCGTGATACCTTCAATTAAATATCACTCCCTCTCATTCACCTATTTCGTTCTTATCGCGGAGCTCTTAGATAGTGTTAACAGGCTCTAGATTTCGCCGCGAATAGATCGTTCAAGTTCATCTTCCTGACATCTCTGATAGTTGACCCGGTAACATCGGCACTTCAATCCAGGGAACCGGAGTTATCTAGCGTCGTGGACGCTGATGTACGGCGTTTGTCGGTGCTTGCCTGCATGATGATGCGAGAGCCACGGTAACCGATGCTATGATTCCATACCCAGTTCAAGGCGACACTGAGGCGATTTTGCGCACCGATCAGAAAGTAGATATGCGCAAGCTTCCAGACCCACCACGCAAAGGCACCACGCAACTTCACCCGTCCCATGTCAATAACTGCCAAGCTGCGGCCGATGGTTGCCAGGTTTCCCTGGTGCTGGTATTTGAAGGGTTCGTCAACGGGCTTTCCCTTCAAGCGCCGTCCAATGAGGTTGGCGACGTACCTACCTTGCTGTTTGGCTGCCGGGGCGATGCCCGGTACAAGCTTCCCGTCGGCCATGGCGCATGAGGCCGTATCGCCGATGGCGAAGATCTCCGGATGACCAGCCACCGTCAGGTCAGGGCCAACGATCACTCGGCCAGCACGATCAGACTCCACATCCAACCAGCGGGCCGCTGGGGACGCCTGAACCCCGGCGGCCCAGATGATGATCTTGGCCAAAAGGGACTGGCCACCATACACCACGCCGTCCGCCGAGCATTCGGTAACCGGAGTACCAAGTACGACCTCGACTCCGAGCTTCTCAAGCGCCTGGCGCGTATAGGCCGAAAGTTCCTCCGGAAAAGCGGACAACAGACGCGGACCAGCCTCGATCAGTACAACACGCGACGTGCTCGGGTCGATTGAACGGAAGTCATGCGCCAGCGTGTCTCGTGTAAGCTCAGCGATGGTTCCGGCTAATTCAACCCCAGTGGGGCCACCACCGATGATGACGAAGGTCTGTAGCGCGGCACGCTGCTGAGGATCGCTCGTGCGCTCAGCCTCCTCGAAAGCCATGAGGATGCGGCCTCGAATGGTCACAGCGTCTTCCAACGTCTTCAACCCCGGTGCGAAAGCACCCCATTCGTCATGTCCGAAATAGGCATGGGTAGCGCCTGTCGCGAGCACGAGAGTATCGTAAATTTGCCGTGATCCAGTGTCCAGAATGATCTCGCGCGTGTCCTGGTCGATACCTTCCACTTCCGCCATCAAAGTATTCACTTCCGGGCGATTGCGAAAGAGATAGCGGATAGGCCAGGCGATCTCCGATGTCGAGAGAGACGCTCCTGCAACCTGGTAAAGCAACGGTTGAAACAAGTGATGGTTGCGCCGATCGATGATCGTCACATCGACCTCGGCACCCGCAAGCTGGTTGGCAACCTCGATCCCGCCGAAGCCCGCTCCGATGATGACGACGTGATGCCGAACTTTAGTGGTCTCCATGACCTGATCTCCTCTCGTTCAACGTTTCAGCGCCGATGCATGGTATGCCATATGCTCGCCAATGAAGCTGGCAATGAAGTAATAGCTGTGGTCGTAGCCTGGGCGCAGATTCAACGTGAGCGGATGCCCTATCTCGTCACAGACCTTGCGCAGTAGATCGGGCTGAAGCTGGCGCTCCAAGAACTCGTCGTCCAAACCCTGATCCACCAGCAGCGGCAAACGCTCCTGCACAGTGCGGATTAACTCCACAGTGTCGTACTGCTTCCATGTTTCCCGATCGCTACCCAGGTAAGCCTCGAAGGCCTTATGCCCCCAAGGAACCCGAGTGGGAGCGACGACCGGCGAAAAAACTGAGACGCTTCGATAGCGGCCCGGGTTGCGCAAGGCGATAACCAGAGCACCGTGCCCCCCCATGGAGTGACCGCTGATGCTTCGTTCCGCCGTCACTGGAAAATTGGCTTCTATCAGTGCCGGCAATTCCTGCACGACGTAGTCATACATCCGATAATTCGCAGCCCAAGGATCTTGTGTTGCATTGACGTAGAAACCCGCCCCCTGTCCAAGATCATAGCCAGAATCATCGGCAACGCCTTCGCCACGAGGACTGGTATCGGGTGCGACGACGGCAACGCCATGTTCGGCCGCATAGCGCTGGGCTGCGGCTTTTGTGATGAAATTCTGTTCGGTACAGCTGAGGCCCGACAGCCAGTACAACACCGGTACTTTGCTGTGCCGTGCCTGCGGTGGCAGATAGGCACCGACCTTCATCGTGCAACTAAGCACCGTGGATTCATGCTGGTAGACGTCCTGCCAACCATCAAAGCTGGCGTGATGTTCGACGCGTTCCATGTTGTTCTCCTGTATTAAAACGAGCAGCGCTGCAATCGCGCGCCAGGACGGCAATCCGTCAAAAAAATTTCTCTTCCGTGTCGCGGGCGTGCTCAATCCTGTACACGACCTACCAATCACTATATAGGCACCAGAATCGCCGTGACCGGTACCCAATGTCGTAAACAACAATCGGTATAGGCGCGTGTGCCAGCCCTTTCAGAACGCCTCAATGCCTGTGTTTTCAGACGAAGGTGTACGAGCAAACCTTATTACCCGCCGGATCACGCAGGTAGGCCGCATAAGCACCCGGCAAGTGACCACGCGGACCAGGCTGACCCTCGTCAGTGCCGCCTGCGGTAAGGCCGGCGGCATGGAATGCATCTACTTCGGCGGGAGTTGCGGCAGCGAAGCCGATCGTTACGCCATTGCTAGAAGGTGCTTCACCGTTGCCAGGACGGGCAATGATGAAAGCAGGTTTCTCACGACCGAAAAGCACCCAGCCGTTGTTGAAAGGACCGAGGTTCTTGATACCAAGGACACCCAGAGCGGCGTCGTAGAACGCGGCCGACTTCTGAACGTCGATGGCGCCGATAAAAACGTGCGAGAAAGCGCCGTCACCGGAGATAACTGGATTGGACATGATTGGTCTCCTTTATGCTTAGTGTTTGATGTTGAGAATGGATGATTAGAGTGGCCTATGGATCAGTAGTGGATCACTGTGCGAATCGATTTGCCCTCGTGCATCAGATCGAAGGCTTTGTTGATATCGTCGAGACCCATGGTGTGGGTAACGAACGGGGCGAGATCGATCTCGCCTTTCATTGCGTCTTCCACCATACCGGGAAGTTGGGTGCGTCCCTTGACGCCACCGAAAGCCGAGCCCTTCCAGACCCGGCCAGTGACCAACTGGAACGGACGGGTCGAGATTTCCTTGCCTGCACCGGCAACACCGATGACGATCGACTGACCCCAGCCCCGATGAGCAGCTTCCAACGCCGAGCGCATCACGTTGACGTTACCAATGCACTCGAAAGTGTGATCAACACCCCAGCCCGTCATTTCGATGAGAACCTCGTGGATCGGCTTGTCGAAGTCCTTGGGGTTCAGGCATTCGGTCGCGCCGAATGTGCGGGCCAGTTCGAACTTGGCCGGATTGGTATCGATGGCAATGATGCGACCCGCCTTGGCCTGACGTGCACCTTGGATCGCAGCGAGACCGATGCCGCCGAGACCGAAGATGGCCACCGAGTCACCCGGTTGCACCTTGGCCGTGTTGCGAACAGCGCCGATGCCGGTGGTCACACCGCAACCCAGCAGGCAGACATGCTCAGGATTGGCATTCGGATTGATCTTGGCTAGCGATACCTCGGCCACCACGGTGTATTCGCTGAAGGTCGAGCAGCCCATGTAGTGGTAAAGTGGCTGGCCGTTGTATGAAAAACGAGTTGTCCCGTCGGGCATCAATCCCTTACCTTGGGTCGCGCGAACCGCGACACACAGATTGGTTTTGCCGGACTTACAGAACAAGCACTCGCCGCATTCGGCGGTGTAGAGCGGAATGACGTGATCACCAGGTTTCACACTGGTCACGCCTTCGCCCACTTCCACGACAATGCCCGCACCTTCATGACCCAGCACGACCGGGAAAAGACCTTCTGGGTCATCGCCCGACAAGGTGAAAGCGTCGGTATGGCAAACGCCGGTATTCGTGATCTTGATGAGAACTTCGCCCTTGCGCGGCGGCTCAACATCAATTTCGATGATTTTCAGCGGTTTTCCAGGCTCGAAGGCAACTGCTGCACGTGATTTCATGATATTGCTTCCTTTTTAGCTAATTATCTACCCTCATCGAGGGCATCTTGATGCCTCTACCGCAGATAGGATCGAACGATAGAGGCGATTTCGTTAATCGACTTATTCTGTGAACCGTTTCTAATTTCGCTACCGGGAAACCCTTCCCGCAAATAACTTTCTAGAACCGTAACCATCAAGCCATTGATACTCCGCGAACAACCATAAGCCGCTGAAGAACCACAAAATAACACCACTCACATAGGCACTTGCAGTACTTGCTTCTTTTCTCGCGGATTGAGTAGTATCGAACACCGCTCCACTTGGCACGTCACCGTACAATACTACAATACTCAATACTCAATACTACTCGATAGTTGCTGATACCGTTTTAAAGTTAAACCGCCGGCTCTGCTGCAAAAAATTCGAATTCCATAATAGCGACACGACCTAGGCAGTATCATTTTGAGCTGTATCAGATGGCATCACAAGCCAGCCATAGCTGGTAGATTGATGAGAGACCTTACATGGACGTATATGGACTCCTCCGTTTTGTGTGAGATTTTTTGATGAGGTTTTAGCTGAAGCACTTGCACTCGTATATCCGGCCTGTAATGGGATCTGTTTATTATATCCCTGACCTTGATGGAAATTCGCTGCTGGGGCCTCATCGCCCACTCGTGATCATAAGCCACTGTCCATGTATCAGGCTTCCCAGCTGCGGATGTACCCGCTTTACCATCACTCGAAATCACACTGCAAATCAAAGAAATCTATTACGTTTGTAGCATACCTCTATTTACCCTAATATTGGTGGCAAGCCAATACCGTATGCTAATGTTGTCTAGAGTTATCCATGGTGGCTTGACGCTGCACCCTCAATAGTGCTGAGCGACAAGTCGCTGTGGATAACTCGGGTCATAAGCGCAGTCGTTAGTAAGTACCGCCCAGATACGCCTTGCCGTTCGGTGTGCCATCGCCACCACCACTTTGTTGAGAGTCTTTCGTTGCAGCATTGCCTGTTGCCAACTGTTGAGCTTGTCGATACGTTTAGCATAGCTCAGGGCTGCACGAGCACCATGCACCAGCAGGCAACGCAGATAGATATCGCCGCGTTTGCTGATGCCCTGCAACTGGGTTTTGCCGCCGCTGGAATTTTGTCGCGGAACCAGCCCAAGCCAGGCTGCGAACTGGCTGGCGCTCTTAAAGTTCTGGATATCGCCAATCGATGCCACTACAGCCGTAGCAGTCAGCGGACCTACTCCTTCGATCTGCAGGATACGCTGACATTCCTTGCTGCTACGAAGATGCGATTCGATCTGCTTATCGAATACCTTGATCCGGCAAGTGAGATTGGTCAGCTCCTGAAAGAGTGAGGAAAACATTACATTGAGATCCCTGGGTATTTGGCTATCTTGTGAACTGATGATCTGTATCAGCCGTGTATTGAGCTGCTTGAAGCTCCGCGGAATAGTGATGCCGAACTCAGCCAATAGGCCACGAATCTGGTTGCCGAGTGCAACGCGTTGTTTGACGATGCCGGCACGTACGCGGTGTAACACAAGCACTGCTTGCTGTTCCTCACTTTTGATCGGTACAAAACGCATATTCGGACGTGTCACTGCCTCGCAAATTGCCTCCGCATCACGAGCATCATTCTTGTTGGTTTTGACATAAGGCTTGACAAACTGAGGTGGCATCAATCGTACTGTATGTCCCATATCCGATAGGCATCTGCCCCAATAATGGGCAGACGAGCAAGCTTCCATGCCGATCAGACATGGGGAAAGTTGTGTGAAGAATTCAATCATCTGTCTGCGAGAGAGCTTCTTCTTCAGGACAGTAAATCCTGACGGATTAGTGCCATGTATTTGAAAAACGTTTTTGGCAAGATCAATTCCTATTACAGCAACTTGTTTCATTTTGGTCTCCTCGGTTAGTTAAAGATACTACCGTACCCCTTCCTGGAGGGAGGAGTCCATTCCATTGCCCACAATTTGCAAGGGATTCGATTGTTGATGATGAATTGGTTTAGATTGCAGCGCACTCGAAGTGCCAGGTCTCGTTAAGGTTAAGCTATTTACGGTCTTACCAGATTCGCCATCATGTCATGATTGCCCTAGCAATCTGTGAAAAATTGTCCTTAATGAATGACCCCGCTCCAAGGGGCGAGGTATCAGAGCTGTGATATGTGGGAAGTTAGAAAAGTGCAAGTTGCCTATCTTCATGTAGTTTTTGATACTCTTTCCCTTGTCCCTTAACATAGTTCCGTATCGTGTGTTCATCACCATGACGACCAACAGTACTCGCAAAATAGCCATCACTCCAAAAATCACCGCCCCAGAGTCGCTTTTTGACATGAGGACACAAGCGAAATACTTCACTTGCTGTATTGCTCTTAATTACTGTTACCAGTTTCGTTACGCTATATGAAGGAACACTTTGCACTAAAAAATGAACATGATCTTCGTCTGTTTCAATCTCCAGAAATTTCAACTGGTAGCGCTTCTCCAGTTCAAGACAAACATCTCGCAGTGTCTTATCTACAGCATCATCGAACACAGCTCGACGATATTTCGCCGGAAATACCAGGTGATAAAGCAACGTTGTTACGTTATCCCACTTATGTATATATTCGCTCACGCAAATATTTTACGCCCCCAAGCGGCGAGGAATTAAACCCGGTAGAGATTAAAACGCCAGATCCTATAATCGAGAAGATGACCGTGCAAAGACCTTCTAACATCATTCTGAATCAGTGCGTTTTGTCAACTGTTTGGACGTTTGTAATGATTTACTCTCATGAGCTTGCGTCGATAGTGGCGTGTCATTTGCAGCAATAGGTGATGTTTTGACACCAAGAAATTTTGCCAGTTTATTCAATAATAATTTGATGAACCGCCATAATTTTGGTAATGCCCACACCGAAAATCCCATGAAAATGACAAATAAAATCAAAAAAACTTCTGGGTGATTTAAAGCAGCCCACATCCCAGAAAGCACCAAAACATCTTCTGTCAAAGACGCAGACCAATTAGATACGGGTTCTGGAGAAGTATTTATCATTACACGCGCACCCGATTTTGTAGCGTGTGTAGTAGCGGCAACACTCCCCCCCAAGAGTCCTGCGGCAACCTCTAATGCTGGCGTGGTATCACCCACCGTTCCAGCAGCAAGCATTGCACCGGCAGGAATACGAATAAAAGTGTGAATGGTATCCCAAGCCGTATCAGCACCTGGGATTTTATCCACGAAAAAATGAACAACATACATAACCGCTGCCGCACCAATTACCAGAGGATCTTGTAGTACGGACAGTTCGCTAGGCAAATCAATATGACCGGTAGAACCACCCAACCCCAAAATGGCAATCACTGCATAAATATTAATACCGCTTGCCCATGAGCTTCCAAGCATCAATGCAAGCGTAGCCATCAAGGCCTCATAACTTTCCATAATTCTATGAATATCGGATATTGATTCTGAGCATATTGTAATTAGAAATCGATAACACAGGAAATATGGAAATATCGCTAACCACCTTAGATTTAATCCAGCAATACATTAGAGTGGATTGGCACGCAATATTTTAAGCAGTTCGTCATACAGGTCATCATGACGGTGATTAAAACGAAACTCCGTTTCTTTTAAGTGCAAAAAAAATGTTTGCATCGGTATTCCGTTGAATTTTGCTAATCGTTGTTTGGTATAAACCCAGAAGGATTCTATATCATTTTCACCCGTCTGAGCACGATTACTATCGACAGAATGAAGCTGATACAATTGCATACGCATACCTTGGTATACACCAATCAAAGCCTCATAACCACTTAACCCCAGTTGCTTAATAACACCCTCCTTCGAGGCAACATTATCGGATTCTAGCAGTTTTATATCAGATTCCACTTGAGAAGGAAGAATCACTGTAAAAATATCATTTTGTTGCTTTAGAATCCCGTAAACACCTAATAAATTAGCGTTATTATCAATCGACTGAGATGGCATGGCCGGTATTTTCGTCAAATCCGCATGTATGTCTGTAGCACTCTGATATAGAATTTCATTGTTTTCTTTGATACGCTGGCGTATCTTAAGATAAATTGTATCGTGCTTATCCGGTTAACTCCCAAGGTAGCTAGATGTAGTAGTGGGCCGTGATTTTTTTGTATAAAGTTCAGCATACGTCGGCGCAGTGACATCACCAGCAATGCCAAGCAGGGAACGGAATGCGTTGAAAGGGTAGAAACGGCGGTTGAATCGAAACGTGAATTCGTTGAGATAGGCTTGCAGGTGTTGCGGGCTGACGCCGTGGTGAATGCCACGTAACCATGTTTTGAGATTGGAGAACACGAGGTGAATGATGGGCAGAAAAGTTTCGGCAACTTGCATGTCGCCACGTTCCGCAACGGCGGTATGAAGATACCCTCGCTTTTCAAGCGCCGCGTAGCCGCTCCAGTCATCGGTAATGATGGTGGCGCCTGGCGTAACGACGCGCTCAATGAAACCGCCCAACGATTTGGCACTGCGGTCTGGCACCACAGCGAGCCGAACACGTCCGGCGTAACGCCCAGTCCTCCGCTTATTGAGGCTGCCACCGTGCTTGCGCTGTTTAACCTCGACCGCACCGGCGACGAGAACCATGTCGTGAACGCCTCGACCCTTGCCGCGAGTACGTCCTCCGACGTAGGTTTCATCGGCCTCGACGGCATCGAAGGGGTTGCCACCAATCCGATCTTGGTCGGGACGCACCATGCCGACCCGCAGTTTGTGGAGAATCTGGAAAGCAGTCTCATAACGCGACAGCCCGAGTTGCCGCTGGAATTGGGCAGCAGACATACCGGGTGTTTGGCTGGCAACCAAGTAGGCTGCCCAGAACCATACGGAGAGAGGTGTGTGGGTGCGTTCCATGACGGTGCCCGCAGTGAGGCTCGTGTCTCGGTTGCAGTGACGGCACCGACAAACGCTGGGGCGATTGGCGAAGCGATAAGGCTCTCCGAGTGTGCCGCAGTAGTCACAAACGAATCCGTCGCTCCATCGGGCGCGCTCAAGATAGGCCGCGCAGGCCGCTTCGTTCGGGAACAGTCGCTGAAAATCAGGAAGCGAGCGAGGGAACGGCAAATCGTCTCGCTCAAGCACGTCGATAACCATGACCACCTCAGGTTGGCGCAGATGCTCAACATACTACCGGTAGTGGGCTTGGGAGACAACCGGATAAGCACGAATTGTATTAACCGACCGTACAGAAATGCGCGTTAACTGCGCAGCTTTTGTTGCAGTTAGATCCAATGCATAGCAACGTACAAGCTTACGAAATTTTGCTTCTTTGATTCGAGAGCGGAAATAGTATTTATTTTTGGTAGTCATTTTTATTTTTATTTTTATAAGTTAGTAAATCAATGAATAGCCTGGACATATTGATTTTCTGGGCTATTTCATTGACCATTGATCACTCTACCACACCATAAAAACTCCCAAATAGTCTAGTTGTCAGAAAGTTAATAGTAAAAACATCCTATAAATCCCTTAATAAAAAGATCTTTTTAATGGGATTTCGTTCCTGAAGATTCTTAAAATAATGAATAAGCATAGCCAAACACGCCATGCTTTCAAATTAATGACGTTCTATTTTGCTTAGGTGGTTTATATGAGGTCAGGTTATGAAAGAAACGAAATCAACTTGATAAAACTGACAATTACTGAATCCGATATGAGCAACCGGCAACCTCTAATTCTGTGTGAGAAATAATCAAATGCAGTGTACGGAGAATAAAACGACGACTTGTCCCTGATTTTCGTTTATTGTTTCATGCCATTGACGAACTTAAAATTTTTTTAACCAGATGAGCCGATTGATCGATTAAGAATCGATACCGTTGAAACCATGACTGCCAATTGCCATGATGGCAAGCTGCGATCAATATTGCTTGATAAAACCAAAATCGAAACAAGTTTCAGGGTATGGTTTTAAAAAACAGATTGTTGACTTTGTGGCAGTTACAGCATAATCGCTTTACCGCCTAAACCAAGAAGTGGCGCCATAGCGCCTTTATCTCTTGGTTTCTTGCAAAAAAACTACCAGAATTTATAGAATTTGCAATGGAAAATAATGGTTTTGCAAATATCTCCATCAATCTCTAGATTGGTAATAGGATTTGTGTGTAATCGCAATGGTTTTATCGTTACCTGTTCCTGAATGCTGAATGTTTACAAACAACGTATGCGGATCCTTACCAAAATAAATGCCCGTACCTTCAGCCGATTTGTCTTTTAACGATGCAAATAAATGCACGCCATCACTGTATCCATCTCCGTCTTCATCAGGCATTGCAACCCAAATGTCACTGTTGTCATTATCTTCAACAATCCATAATTTGCCATCCGGACCATAGGCCAAGTTATCTGGACGCTTGAATCCAGTCACGCCGCGGACTGTATTCGTTGGCTTGATCTCGAAAGGAACATTTACACCGGGCTGCACAAAATAACTCACTTTAGGCGTAACTCCTAACTTGACTGCAAGTATGGCTCCTGGGCCATCGATGTTATTAGGATCTGTGGCATCTTCGCAAGTCAGTGCAGCATATAATGTATTTCGAATACGTTCTAAATCTTCTGGGCGACAGAAAGGTGTCGCATTGACTTCTTGAGCAGCCACTCTGGCATTAATCTGAACCTGATTCATGTCCAAAGCTATCCACTCAGCCTGACCGACTTTCATTCCATTTTTAACCCGTAGCGCATACAATTGGCCACTGCTCAGATCACCATAACTGTCTGGAACGAATTTATAGATCGATCCTTTTCGATCTTCGTCAATGACGTACACATTACCTTCTTCATCAACTTCAATGCCTTCATGCGCTAATGATCCCAACATTGGCCGTACTTTAATTTCCTTGATCTCGGTTGGCGCATCCTTTTCAAACTTCATTTCATACAGCATGCCACTTTGTGCTCTGGGTGCATCAGGGTCTGGGAATTGTGCAGTAATGGTTTCTTCAGCAAACAGGATGGATCTCCAAGGTGTCCACACAAGACCATCGAGTGCTTCCCAATCGGTACGCTGAGCAAGAATTTTTGCCTTTCCTGTTTTCAAATCCACAACTGAAACTGCACCTCCTAAGAAAGGCTCTGCTCCAGGGCGCATTTCGTGAGTACGATAAAGATATCTACCAGCGTGCTTTCCGGTTTCGTTGACGGTATTCATGTCAGTCCAATCGCCAGAATTTGGGTAGATATCTAGATCCGATTCATCAGAAATAATGCGTTGCGTGAATCCTTTCGGAATCACCCAAGGCTTACTGTTGAGAATTGCTGGGTCCGATGTTGTTTGTTCGTAAGCGGAAGCAGCTATTGGCCGGAATTTCATCGGGCCATTTACAAATACTGCATCTGCATAAACCATTGTTGTCAGCGCTATGCAAGCGGGCAACGCTAAAATTGACTTCTTCATGAATTTTCTCCGATAAGTTCGCAATCGCATTGAAAAAAGAGAAGGATAAGTAAGCACCATGGGCTTTTTCCTCATAGCTACTCTAGCGTTACTATATGAATTTCTGATGTCAGCAAAATGAATCTTTTGTGATATTTTTGCGTCAGCGGCTTCGAACCGCAGTGACGTTCAAAAAAATCGCTGAAACCGGGGAAGTTCCAGCGATTGAGGCTACAATGAGAGAACTACTTATCTACAACGTGGTACGTTACGTTAATACTTTTAATTGAAGGGAAAAGTCCATTCTTGAGTCCAATCATCATTTTGGTCCTTGAATGCACCTATATAATCAACCAACGTGAAGAACGGATCGTTAACCGCTATGCCCCCTAACGTCAATGGTGAACCGGCTGTCGGCAAATAACCGCTCAACACGGGATCAGCAGCATGGTTGCCTGACTGCGAAGTAAACCAGTTTTCAACAGTAAATGTGGCACCTTCACCCTCTTGATAATTGACCGCACAGTTCACATATGAGTTTTGCATGGTTAATGTACCGGATAAGGCTCCTGGAGCACCTGCGCCAATAAAGGTAGCTGGACTATCAATCATTAAGCAGACCGGAGAGCCTACAATCACCGCGTTCAAAATATTACCGCCAGTACCACGGCGCAACAATATGCCTTGTGTAGCAGACTCACCAGAACGACCGATAATGGTTAGATTCGACAAAATCGGTTGCGTTTTTGGAAGGCTGTCGTGATTTTTCTCGTTATTGTCTGCTTCGATTCCACGGTCACCTACATTGGGGTTCTGTTTAATCAAAACAAATTGTGCTTTACCTTTCCAGCCACTGGCCCAATCCAAAGAATCATCCTGAGCATTGGTGATCACCAAGTGTTTCATTTGCGCCGTACCGCCGAAAATCTCGATACCGTCATCCAAACCTTCATGCACTTGGACATAATTAATCACCGTTCCAGAACCAACGCCATTTAACGTAAAACCGTTGAGTTCTTCATCTGGGCGCACAGCAGTACCAGCAAAACGAATCTGCACATATTTCATAACACCGCTGTTGTCAGCAGGATTGTTACCGCCAAATAATTCTGAAACAACCGCTTCATATGGAATTTCACATAAAGGCACGCCGTCATTACAACCATTCACCGGCGCATTGCCAGAAATCAGAAATCCACCCCAATCTCCGGCAGATTGTTCCGTTGATCCGGTCATCACGATAGGATTATCGGGCGTACCTTCTGCCATGATTTTTGAACCCCTTCGAATCCAAAGATAAGAGGATTGATCACCTTGTCCTGGCATGCCGACCACTTTGGTTCCTGGATTGATCGTCAAAGTGGCGCTTTGTGCATTATCGCCACCGACAAATACAGGCCCCTGTAACAACCACTCGATGTTCTTTGTCAGAGTAGCATCCGAAGTAATCGTACCACTCAGAATACAAGAATTTGCCGTCGGCCCTTGTTGCGCAAAAGTGGGACAGCCTCCAAAAGCATTATTCGCCAATTGGTCAATGCTGAAACTCATAGGATTGGATCCTGGAACATACTTTAATTTGACGTAAAACTTGTCCGCACCCACTTCCACCTCTTGGATATGCACAGACTGAGTATCACCGTCGTATACATTACGTTGCCCAGTAACCGCAGCAATAGGCTGCGCACTTACCAATTGCAATTGACCGCCAACTAATTCTAGTTGCGCATGATAAAAGGTCGACGCTCCGTCGCCGAGCACTTCAATTACCGGCATATCCACCAGGCCCGTTGCCGGATCATAAGTAGCCGTTGCTGCGTGTGTATTGAAAGCAATTGCGCTTAATAAAACTGCGGACGATGTTACTACTTTCGATTTTATTCGTTTTAACTCAAACATGACTGACTCACCTCCAGTTGTTATATTTAGGGTGAGTCAATGTAACAAAGCAACATGACAATCATGTGACGCTTATATGTCAGTGTCACCTATCTTTTCACGGGTTTTATTGATTGTCTATCGCATTAAAGTGCCTATTAAACACATCGAACGCTGGTAAATAGCGATTGTCTGGAATAAAAAGTGGAATTCATTGATAGTTTATGCAGTAAGCAGACTTGTATTTCTATCGAATCTGTGATTTGGAAGAAAGAATCTCGCTATCTTTTATAGCAGGTCAATTGAGCGAAGAACTAGAAGTTATAATGCCTCTTCTGTTCCTGCTTCGAGGGTACGTATGACCCGGCACGGATTCCCAGCAGCAAAGACACTCGCAGGAATATTCCGTGTAACAACGCTTCCCGCGCCAATTACAGAACCAGCACCGATGGTAACTCCAGGACAAATGACTGCCCTGCCGCCAACCCAGACATGATCTTCAATAGATATAGCCTTCCCCGACTCAATCCCCTTGTATCGCTCGGCTGCATTCATCGGATGAGTTGCGCCATATACATGAACACCAGGTCCCAACAGCACATTGCTTCCGATCTTCACAGCAGCAATGTCAAGAATGACGCAGTCGTAATTCAGGAAAGTGTTCCGACCTATGTGAATATTGTATCCATAGTCGCAGCGAAACGGCGCATTGATCGTGACGGATTCGTGTGCATCCATGAGTTCTTCAAGTATGGCGGTTGCTCTTGCAATTGCTCCAGGCGGCAAATTGTTAAATTCGTAGCAAAGCATACAGGCGCGTAACCGGTCCGCGATCAATTGCGGATCCATTGGGTCATAGAGTTGACCACCAACCATCTTTTCGCGCTCGCTCGGAATACTCATGCAGGTGAGATACGATACTTAATGTTGAAAATTATCCGGTTCTAGTATATCGAAACATGGGGTGTATATGTACCCGGTAACTTTGATCTGCCCTCAAGGAAACGGCGTGTTAATAGATTATTTTTCAAAGCATATCGCTCGTAGTTTACCGAGCTCATGCAATCAATACCAAAGTATCGCCTGATGCGATTGTAATACGCCTCGATATACCAAAAAATTGAACGCCTTGCTTGATTACGCGTTTTATACTGCCCCGATATACTAGTTCTGTTTTCAACATATGAAAGAAGCTCTCACAAACGGCATTATCATAACAATTACTCTTACCATTCATACTGCACTTAAGTTGATATGAATCGCCCCGGTATTGAACTGACCCCAGAAGTCAGTTATTCACCGGAAATACGGGAACGAGCGGTTAGGTTGGTATTCGTCCAGCAAAAAGAGCATAAATCGCAATGGTCTGCGATCAAATCGATTGCATCTAGGATTAGTTTAACAATCGCCGGTTACTGGAGCCGATTGGAAATATTCCACCAGCAGAATTTGAAATGGCATATTATCGCCAACTAAGGGTGTCAGTTAATGCGGTTTAACTCAAGGCAAATAGTCTCCAGACCGGGGCGATTCAATTAGTGTTGCAATTGGCTTGATTGTCAAAGTAGTTTGGAGTGCATTTTTTAGTTAGTAATCTCACTATTCTTCTCTTTCGGCAACGATTTCAGCTCTTATAAAAATTCGTTGAATAACAGGAAATCAAAAATGATACCTCTCATTAAAGCATTCTTTGATTCGGCAACGTGGACGATAAGCTACGTTGTTTTTGATGAGCCAAAGGGAAGTTGCGCTATTATTGATCCAGTTCTGGACTACGAACCAAAATCAAGTAGAACAAGCACCCGCTCAGCCGATAAACTGATTGAATTTGTTAATCAACAACAATTATCTGTGGTATGGATACTTGAAACACATGCGCATGCAGATCACCTATCATCTGCAGATTATCTTAAGAATAAACTGGGTGGCAAAACTGCTATTGGTAATAATATCCCTATCGTTCAGAAAACCTTCAAAGCGATCTTTAACATGGGCGAAGAGTTTGTTACGGATGGCCATGATTTTGATCACCTATTTGCTGATGGCGAATTATTCCAGGTGGGTAAATTAACAGCTAAAGCTATCTCCGTATCAGGTCATACACCTGCTGACATGGCTTATCAATTTGGCAATGCCATCTTTGTAGGTGACACACTTTTCATGCCGGATATTGGCACTGCTCGCGCCGATTTTCCGGGCGGCAATGCATGTCAGTTATTCAGGTCTATTCAAAAATTACTGGCTTTCCCACCGGAAACAAGGCTATTGATGTGCCATGATTACCCGCCCGCCAATCGCTCTGCCGAATGGGAAAGCACAGTTGCACAACAACTTGCTCATAACATCCACGTACATCATGGCATCAAAGAGGATGAGTTTGTAACAATGCGTAATAAACGCGATGTCACGTTAGAGATGCCCAATTTGTTATTACCCTCGATCCAAGTAAACATCAGGGCCGGAAAATTACCGCCGGTCGAAAAAAATGGCGTTGCGTATTTCAAAATACCAATCAACCTTATTTAATCAGAATCTTCCAGGGATATTGCTTCATTCTAAAGGCCTCTGCATAACTGCGTAAATTGGGTTTTGACTAATGAGAGAAATATCCAAATGACAGTTGTTACACGTCATTTTGGTAGAAAGTGAAATTTTCTCTTTTTCAGAAGAGGTTTCCTCCCTTATGCAACATCTGGACGGATTGTTCCCTTCAATGGTTGATCTACGAAGACTTGAGGCATGCTGTCAAAAATGGAATCGATGTGTTTAAGGAGCGAGTAGATATGCATAATACTGCTGCGAAAATTGTACAGGCTACTGATCATTAACCGCAGCATTATTTTCATCAATGTGTACAATGGAGCTAGGCGAGAATGGCTATTCTACCGTTGATAATCAATCATGATAATGAATCGTATTTTATGTGAGGAGGCTCCATGTCGATATCCAAGTACCCTATTATAGACGACCTGGAAGTTCCTGAATTGATGTTCAATTCATGGCAAGAAACCGTAAATCTTATGGCTGAAATTTTCTTGATACCTACTGCGCTCATTATGCGAGTCCACGCAAGAGACCTTGAAGTATTTACTGCAAGCGGCAATAAGGAGAATGTTTTTCGACGAGGTGTAAAATCACCTTTAGATATGAATCATTATTGCGAAACTGTCATGACTACGCGAAATGAGCTGCTAATCCCCAATGCACTTAAAGATCCCAAATGGAAAGAAAATCCCGAAATTACCCTTGGCATGATTTCGTACTGTGGCTTGCTGCTTACTTGGCCTCACGGAGAAATCTTTGGAACTATTTGCATACTCGATAATAAGGAAAACGCCTATTGTCAACAATACTTTCAAATATTAAAGCGCTTCCAACAAAGCGTACTTTATGGACTGGAAACCATTTACCAGAAAAATTATTACGCGAAAGAAGCGCATACAGCCAATGAAAAACTTAATATCATGTTGCAAGCATTGGAACAAAGTCCCCATGCTATTGCCATCACTGATATGGAACTGAATATTATCTACACCAACCAATGTTTTGAAGAATTACCTATGTCTTTCAATAATGAAGCATCTGATAAGATGCTGGAGAGATTATTAAAAAATCAAATTTCTAACTTGACTGAAGAAGTTATCCGACGCGAATTACTTGCCAATAATTATTGGGAAGGGGAAATTCAAAATCTGGATAAGAACAACTGCCAACATTGGGAACATATACGAATCAGCAGTATTCTGGATAGATCTGGAAGCCCCAATAACTATCTGCTGATCCGAGAAAACATCACCGAACAAAAAATACATGAAGACAAGCTCCGCCAGCTTGCATTATTCGATCAGTTAACTGGATTACCAAACCGTAGGCTGATTATTCATCGGTTAAACCAACTAATCGAAGATGCTCAAAAGAATGGGCAAAAAGTAGCTGTTATTTTTCTCGACTTTGATAATTTTAAAAAAAATCAACGATACCATGGGACACGAGAGTGGTGATGAATTGATCGTTAATATCGCTGGTCGGATAAATACCATCCTCCGTACAAGCGATACACTGGGTCGATTTGGGGGGGATGAATTTATCATCTTGATGAAAAATACGAGTGATATTTCGTCTATTCAACAGCTAATGATCAGAATTAGTGATTTATTCAGCAAAGGTTGTCAAATTAGGAATCGCAATTTCCTGATATCTGTAAGCATGGGAATTGCCATTTATCCTGAAGATGGCGACACTCCGTCGCTTTTGATTAAAAACTCAGATACGGCAATGTATCATTCCAAACAAAATGGCAAAAATACCTATACATTCCATACAAAATCGATGAATCAAATAGCTGAATATCAAGTAAAGCTCGAAGAACAGCTTAATAAGGCTTTGCAGCTTCACGAATTAAAGGTATTTTATCAGCCTCAAATTGACATCGCTTCAAGAAAATTAATTGGATTTGAGGCGTTAGCACGCTGGCATAATTCAGAATTAGGTGAAGTTCCGCCAGATGAATTTATTCCCTTAACGGAACAAACTAATCTAATCGTTCAGATCGGTGAATTTGTTTTGGATCAAGCATTGATGCAACTTTCAATCTGGCAGAAGATGCAAGGCCAACCATTAAAGATGGCAATTAATTTTTCGCCACGCCAATTTTACGATCCATCATTGTTCAGTATGATTGAAACCACACTGGCAAAACACAAACTCAGTGCTAATAGTTTGGAAATCGAAATTACCGAAGGACTATTAATGAGTAAAAATTCACATGTATTTGATACACTGACCCGGCTCAGAGCGTACGACATAATGATAACTATGGATGATTTTGGTACGGGTTATTCCTCATTAAGCTACTTAAACCGATATCCATTCAACATGATTAAAATCGACCGCAGCTTCATCAAAAATCTAACAACCGATACACAGAGTCAGCACTTAGTTAGTTCTATCATCACCATGACACATGGCATAGGTTACAAAGTTACTGCTGAAGGCGTTGAGAATGTAGATCAGTTGAATATTTTATCTCGACTTCAATGCGATTATGCACAAGGTTATTATTTTGGAAAGCCCTCGTCTGCAGAAGCCATATGCCAAAAATATTTGTGAAATATGCTGTCAATTTAGCGTCAAACGCATGTATATATAGAAGTTTTTTCTAAAAAGATAACCGTACACTCAGATTAAATATTCGACCACGACGAAACTGGCGTGCAATTTCATCACCTTGCATGATAACTACATCATCATCCAAAAGATTATGTGCGGATAATTGACCGGACAATCCTTTATATAAATTCTGGCTCACAACGAAATCAAGCTGATTGAAAGGTCGCTCATATTTATCCGGCGCGCCTCGTATTCCTGCCGCCATGATTCTTTCACTGGCAACGTTATACAGTAGAGTTGCTTGTGTTTTCCAAACGGGATTGTCATAGCCTAATTGTAAATTCACAATATGTTCAGAATGTCCCTGCAAAGGTCTATTGTTGGTTGTTTGCGCTTGCAAGTTTTCGGCATTGAGTTGCGCATTCGATAAAGACCACGTGTAGTTCCCTCCGATGTAAAAATGATGCAGCGCCGGATGAATAATATCGAGTTTTTTCATCAATTCCAACTCTACCCCATAAACCTTACCTTTATCGATATTCTGGTAAGTATTGAGGCCAGCCGTTCCTTGAACAGCGATCAATTCAATCGGATTCGTCAAATCTTTCCAAAAGAAACCAGCAAATATATTTTCGGTTGGAGACAAATAATATTCCCAACGTGCGTCCCAATTGGTAATAGCTGTCTGTTTCAATTTTGGATTACCGATTGTTTCCTGATTAGTGTTCATATCAAAAAATGGTGCCGCTGCTAATTCTCTAAAATCTGGTCTCGACAATGTTTGACTAAACCCTGCGCGCAGTTGCTGTTTATCACTCAGGAAAAGCGTCGCCACAACGGATGGCAACATATCCACTCGGCTGAGTGCAGCCGTTGTCGCTTGGCCATTACTCAACACGGTATGTACTTTCTGATCGTTATCTTCCCAACGCAATCCACCAGTAATGTTGAGACGATCATATGACAATAAATCTACCTTACCATAATAAGAAAAAAGGTTTTGGGTAGCATGATATTGATCGCTTTTACGTGTCACATCTCTAAGCTGGTAGCCATTGGGACCTATATACCGGGGAGTCAAGATGCTCTCCAAGGAAGGCTGTGAATATACCTGAGAGTTATTAGCGTCGGGCCCGAATCGGAAAAAGCTGAATCGTTGGGAACCGGCTTCTCTATTTCTAGACTGATCAATAAAGCCGCCACTAAAGGTGACTTTATGTTGATGTGACAGTTGCAACGGTAATTTTCCATCAACGCGCCAGCTATTATCTTTATCGGTCAAGTTTGAGTACGAAAGGGTATTACTGTCGACCCGCTGAGCAAAAATAAACTGCCCCGTTTGTTGACTCTCATCGTAACGGTAATCGCGAGTTTTGGGCTCGTCTCGCTTGGCTGTGGCATCGGTATATAACCAGTTAATCGTAAAATCTTTCAATCGATCAAACCGGTGTTCGCCACCAAATTGATTCATCAATAACTCGTTAGAAAAGAATCTTAATCGTGTTTTCCGAACATCGGTCGTTTCAGCATCGGTAAATCCTTGCGAAATTCTTGCTTCATCAATGGATTGGCGCAAAAACATCGTTCTAGCAAAGAGCTTATGCGTATCTTTGTATTCCAATTCCGTCGCTGCATAGCCCGTTATGTGGATCTCACGTAAGGAACGCTGCACATCGAGGTCTTGAACTTTTGTTAAAGACTCGGAAACATATTCACGATTGATTTCATTCTGCTTCCTAAACTCTTGTTTCCAACCACCTGCGGCAATATAGCCCAATCTAAAATCCCCCAGTGAAAAACTATCTCCCATGGAAGCTTGGAAACCCGTATCCGGCGCTTGTTTTTTCTTTTTCACATCCCAAACACCGGAGATATCCTCACCCATGCTTTCAAGCTGAGTCGAAGTAACGCCATTGGGATTAAACACAGACGCCGGTTGTAAATTCCCATTCTGAGTCGCATCAGCAATCGAATCCGGCAATGCGCGCGCACCATCATCATAACTGGTAAAATCTATGCCTCCGCCTTTATAGGTCAAACCATCTTGAAAGGTCGTTCGATCATTGATACCCACTTGCAGATTAGCATTAAAGAAAAATTGATCCGGTATGCCACGGGTGCGCATTTCTATTGTTCCACCAGCAAATTCCCCTTGTCTATCGGGCGAATAGGTTTTTTGCACCAGCACGCTTTCAAGAATATTCGTTGGAAATAAATCGAGTGGAACAACCCGACGGGTAGGGTCTGGGCTTGGTATTGCAGCGCCATTGATTAGCGTAGTAGAAAATCGTTCTCCTAAGCCACGAATAAAGATAAACTGGCCGCCCACCAAAGTCAGCCCCGAAGCCCTCCGCAATGCAAGAGCGGCATCACTATCGCCCGCCCGGCTAAATTGCTCAGCGCCTATAACCGTTGCAACCGATGTTGCCGATTTCTGTTCCTCAATCACCGAAGCAATGGTACCGGCCAAATGCGGTTCTAATACCACGTATTCAGCCAACTCAACACCGGCGGGTGTAAGTTTAAAATTCAGATTCGTTTTGAGATCTTTTTCGATCTTAACTTCGTCTTGCGTTTGACTGCTATAAGCGCTATGCAGCAAAGACACGCTATAACTTCCAACAGGTATCGTAGCCAATAAGATACCGTGCTCGTCGGTACGGAATTTTTCTTTCAGGCCACTCAAAAACACTTGCGCATCTTTAACCGGCTTCCCGTTTTCGACCGAAACTACTTGCACTCGCAAAAAACCCTTGCCCAAATCGCGCTTGACGATATCATTGCCATCCGCACCAGCGATTGTGCCAGCAACAGAGCTTTCAATATTCAATAGCGGTTTTTTACTCCCTGAAAAGAAAGTCACTAGTATTTGCACATTCTCAACCGTGCGCAGCGGTAATTTAAAAGAAAAGCTTTGATCTTTGGTTTTGATATGGATCTGGTAGGAGCCGGGCGGCAATTTTGCTGCCAGACTACCGTTGACATCTGTTTTCAGCGGCGCATTATCTGCCGCTTTCCAGCTATAAGTCGAAGGGGATGCTTCAAAAATAAGCTTTGCGGTAGTTTCCTCAGCCGATTCGCTACTAATAATCAATTCTGCATCTTTGATCGGAAGACCATCTTGGAATAGATGAATGGCAAATTCCGCCATGTCTTGATTGGCTTGTGCATAAATGGACGAACTTACTGTCAACCCAACCAGCGGTATCATTACAGTCCTAAAGAAATAACTTACAATTTTCTTGCTATTTAATTCTAAAAAATTCTTTATATCAGCGTTCATGAGGCAAATTAATCCCTTCTTCACGGCCACACTATGTGCTCGTGAAAGTATTTTTATGATTAATGGGTAGATTGTTTCTAGCTAAGTACTAGCGCGATGAAGAGAAAATAGAAATGTCATTGATGATAGTAATCTTCGAATTATGTACATTGCCAAGGTTCATCTTTGCAAATCTCCATCAAGCGACGCAGTTCGGTACCCTTCCGGAATAACTCTGCATTGGTCAAATGGTCCAAGTGTTTAGCCGCTTGTGGAAAGCGTCGATTAGAAAAATAGGCATATGCCAAGGCATAGCGCACATCTTGGTCTTCTAGCAATCCAGTACGGTAGAGACTGGCTTCCATATTGGCAGCACCTTCAAATCGCTTGAGCGCCAATAATATGGATAGCCGCTGTTTAAGCTTTACTTTCTGATCGTTGATACTTTCATTCAGTGTCAACGCAACATGAAAGCGTCCTGCACGTCGATAAAGCTCTGCGGCTTCCGCTTGTAATTTTGGATTAAGCAAAGCTGCTTGTTCGAGAATAAAAGCCGCTGAATTAAGCTTGCCTTGATCCAGATAGGTATGCGCCAGAAGTTTCGCAACCATTTCATTGTCTGGAAACTGTAATCTTGCCACTTCCAATATATTGAGCGCCTCGGCATATTCCTTGCTCATTCTCAGCGCATTTCCAAGCGCAATATAATCTGCAGCAGAGGCTTCGGAGCGTTTCAAGAAATCCCGCCCTAACCGCACAGCCTCCTGATAAAGTCCTAATTCCACAAAATAAAACACTTGGCGCTTTTGAAAACGAAAATCAGTAGGAAATAGCCGTTGCCCTTCATTTAAAGCATTAATGGCGGCACCGACATCTTGCAAATGCCAATAGGATTCCGCTTTCATACTTAGTAATGTGGGATTTGTATTGACCTGATTCCCCGCTTTCTGAATAGCATCAACGGTATTTTGATAGTCTTTCAATCCAAAATAGCTTTGAGCCAAATGAACATAAATCGCTGGGTCATTCTGTCCATTTTTGATTGCAAGCTGCAAGCTGCCTTTAGCCGCTTCCAGATCATTCAGGCCCATGTATGTCAAACCTTGCAGTGTATAGAACCGCGCCAGATCAACCTTCTTATCTTCCAGATCAACGCTTTGCAAAGCCAGTAATGCTCTGTCATGATGACCATCTCTGAGCATCACCGCAGCCAGTTCAATATGATCGATTCCATCTTTTGGTTCTTTTGCCCAGCTAAAATTGCTACAACAACTCAGCAATAAGACGGTAATGAAAAAAATCCGGTAGTTCATGATTATTTAAACTATTATGCTCATCCACCTATCAAGACAGATCGAAGCGGATCTTTTGCTTGGCCCAAACTCTCACGGTGTCACCCTTATATTTGGCCGGCTCAAAATGCCATGAGCGAATACCCTGCAAGGCTGCTGTATCAAAAATACCGGATGGACTCGATTCCAGCACTTGCACCTGATTGACCGATCCATCGGTCTCTACCAGTACTGACAGCACAACATAGCCTTTGATACCGTTTCGTTTAGCAGTTGGTGGGTATTTAAACGCCCCCCGTGTAATTGGCTTGGGCGGAATGTCGACCAAATCGGCCGTCATGACTGCATTACCAGTCTTGCCTAGCAAGCGATCGTCTAAGTCCCCGCCTTGGCCACTATCAAGCCCTAGCAACCCTAGATCGATGCCAGACAAAGCAGTATCCAGACCTTTAAAGGGTGCCGGTGCCTGAGGGCGAGCTACTTGTTTCTTAGGTTCTATTTTTTTAATTTCTTTTTTAGGTTCCTGTTTAATTTCTTTATCGATGCTGATTTCAGTCACCTCTTGGGGAAGCGATTTCTCAATCTTTCCCATAAAGTGGTTCATCAACACCACCAATCCGAATACCAACACCAAACCAAACAACATCGCAACACCCCCTGCAATGTGTTGACTCATTTTCATCGTTCCTGTCATCATTTTGATTTACCCCGCTTCTTTTTTCGTTGCAACACCGACACTTTCAGCGCCGGACAATCTTGCTTGATCGACCACTTCCACCAGTTTTCCCGCAGGTACACCTTCATCCGTCACGACCAAAACTACCTTGCTGCTCGATGTGCTCAACAAATCACGTAATTTGCTCTGTATCAACCACAAGCGAATCGGCTCACCATCCATATAAGTATCGCCATTACGATCAATAAACAGGCGAATCGCCTTACTGGATGCGGTAACTGCACTACTGGCTTTGGGTCGTTCCAATTCCAATTTCATATCTTTGACAAAAGTCGTTGTTACCATAAAGAAAATCAACAAAATAAAAACAATATCGATCAGTGGCGCCATATCGATGGTGGCTTCGGCTTCAACGGGTTCTTGATTTCTCATAAAATTATGCTCCGTGTGATTGTGATGGCTGCGTTTGATGACACAATAGATCTTTTACTTGTGCGAGATCTTGTTCAATCTGCTGTTGCTTGCGGTTTAGTATGCTATGCACCAATAAACCTGGGATAGCCACGGTCAATCCCATTTGTGTAGTAAACAGTGCTTGCGAAATGCCACCGGCAATGCCACCCGATTGAGAATACAATGTCATGGTAGCCAATGAATCGAATGTCTCGATCATGCCAATTACAGTACCCAATAATCCCAACAGCGGCGCAATGAGAATCACTACTCGCACCAGCACTGAAAATTTCCCAAGCTCTTTCTCATAACCATAGAAAGCCGCATCCAAGTGGCGTCGCAAATTTTTAACGCCTTGATGCTTGAGTTGGAGACCTTGTTGTATGGCTTGTACAACGATATTGCTAGACAAAGGTGCATCGCGCTGCTGCTGATAGTACTGCAACAGATCGCGAGTACCCATGCGCTTAGGTTTGGGTTGCTTCATCAGCCAAAAACGATATCCCAATCCATACCACAACAATAAGATACAGATCATCAGCGGTGGCATTACAACACCACCTGCTGCAAACAGTTCTTTGATCAATACGATAAGTTCTGCAATCGTCATATCAGGCCGGGTATGGAGTTAAAGTAATAGAGCTTTCGGATGATTTTTCCATAACCTGCTCAGTACTACTTCCACCTAGAAATACGTTGATTATCCGTAATGCCGAATATTCCATATCGCGTTTGATGCTGCGCGACCACGAAGTCAACAACGAGCCCAACAATAAAGTCGGGATGGCGACAATCAAGCCCAATTCTGTGGTAACTAAAGCAATCGCAATGCCCTCAGACAGCAGCTTTGGATCGCCGGTACCAAATTCAGTAATCATGTCGAACGTTTCGATCATGCCGGTCACGGTCCCCAACAAGCCCAGTAATGGCGCTATCGAAGCGATGACAAGAATAGCTGATCCAAAACGATCTAGCGGACCGGATTCCTGCAAAATCGCTTCATATACAATGCTCTCCATGTGATCACGATCATCTTTCAAATGACGCAGTGTATAGTGCAATACTCGACCAATTGCTGACGAACCATCTTCGCATTGCTGTTTTGCAACCACCAAATCATCGGCATCCAATTGCTGAAGAATCTGCTGCGTCATATACTCGGTATCTGCGCTATTACTGCGCAACCAATAGCTCCGGGCCATGATCAGCAGTAAAGCGATAAACCCCAATATCACAATGACCCAACCGATCGGTCCACCCGAATCGATGACGCTCTTGATGGTTTTTTCCGGTGTTTCTTGCACTGCATTGGTACGTGACTCGAATAAGTACAATTGCAGCGCATCAGGTTGTTGATCGTTATCCAAAGCCGCAGCAGTCTCAGCACCCGAAGTTTTCCATATCTTAAAATCTCCACCACCCGCTGGTACTAGGCTCCCCTTACCTTCCGGGCTAACACCAAAAGCTGCGATATTGCCTAAATGAATAATATTGCCTTGCGTTTTTTTGCCATTTTCCAGATAAAAATGACCGGGCCTAGTTTGAATCGCACTCAATTCACTCAACAGCGTCAGTGCCCGTGTAAAAAAGTAACCTACTTTGTCTAGATCTCTATTTTTGCTATCTTTAAGCTCGATTGGCATCTCGATCGCATGATTTTTCAGTGTGGATTCAGCTTGTAGAAACATTGTTTCCAATGCATCATTGCGCTCGGTAACTGCCGCTTCTTTACGCTCGCTTTCGGTTAGCTGGCTAGTCAATTGATCGATCTTGGCAGAACGCTCCACGGATGCGCGTTCCAGTACTCCAATCTTGCTTCCCAGTGCTTGTTCCTCGCGACTCGCGCTAGCTTGATAATTTTTCAATCGATCGATTAATTCACGTCTTTGTGCTTCCAAGAAAGCATATTCACGCTTGTATGCAGTTTCCAAATCAATCTGTTTGGGCGCATTATTCTTTTTCTTCGGTGTTGTGGTTTCGTTGCTATCTCCACTAGCCGTTGCGGAAGCTTTTTCAGTTTGCTGTGGATTATTTTGTGCTTGAGCATGCGCTGAAACAAAAATGCTACCGAGTAGTAATCCAATGATGATGTTTTTTTTCATTTTCTTAACGGGTTCGGAATTTCGAAATAGCCTTGACGAATTTGTTTCTTCAAGGAATCGAACAAGATTTTGATACGCTCTACATCATCGGCACTATTGACCACTTCAAATTTCCAGTTACCTTCTGTCGAGCGTTTAGCCATACCGCTACGGTTATCCCTCGTTTGAAAAAAAAGAAATACCGTGCCCAACTTGGCAATATCCACCAGCAAATTCTCCCCATTCAGTTCGACGGTTTGCTGATAAATACCATTTTCCTTACTCAAACGAACCTCGTCTTCCACCAAGGCCCATGCCTGATTGATCGCTTTATTGGGGTCGATTAGCTGATTATTGATACTATTTTCAAGATTGGTGACCGCTTTAAGCCGGTCGTCCTTTTTGAATGGAAATCCTGCTTGAATATAATTTTTGTAATCATTCAAAATCGTTAGTAGCACAGGCTTCAGCTTATCGCTTGATTGTTCCGCCTTTTGGGTACTTTCTGTTAATTTTTCGAGAGAGTTTTGCAGCTTTTCAACACTCAGCTTTTGCCTTCTTTCTTCCACGCTCAAATCTGCCAATTGCGAATTCAATGCCACCGTCCGGCTGCTATGCTTTTCTTTTTCCATATCCAGCTGTATTTGCAGCGTTTCGACTTCTCCACGAATCTTAGCCAATGATTTTGCAAGATTTTCCAAGTTATTGGCCATTGATGGAAAAGATAAAAGAATCAATGCAATCAATAAAATACCACTTGAAACACTTCTAACGATACGTATACCCATATACTATTTGATGAAATTAAAATTACAGGATGTCGGATCAAAAATATCAAATACCTGTGATAGTCGACATTACGAATACTATCGATTGAATATGTCACTTTAATGACGAATTTATGTCAGCAAAGTAACTGCCTTTGTGCATACCTACTTGATTGATAGCACTACTAATATCAATCAGCCTATGAAGCAGAATTAGAATTAGCCACTGTAAAATAACTGACACGGTAATGTCATAAAACTGCAATGACTTATTTATAAGATGGCAAAAATTTGAATTATTATTTATTGATTATTCATGGAGCAAGTCATGGTTGTAACAATTCTACTGGTTGAAGATGAAGTGGCGATTCAAGAACTTATCGCGCTAAATTTGAAACGTGCTGGGTATTCGGTTCTCTGCACCGAAAGAGCCGATCAAGCCAAATCACTAATCAATAATGTTTTACCGGATTTGGTATTGTTAGACTGGATGTTGCCCGATGTAAGCGGACTGGAATTTGCTCGCAAACTCAGGCAAGAAGAGCGTACTCAATCGATTCCTATCATTATGCTGACAGCCCGCACTCAGGAAAATGACAAAATTTCCGGATTGGAAGCCGGCGCCGACGATTACATCACCAAACCTTTTTCACCCCGCGAATTACAAGCCCGCATCAAAGCGGTGCTGCGCAGGCGCTTACCGGAAATGTCCGAAGAAATCATTGAACTCGGCGGATTAAGGCTTGATCCGTCCACACATCGAGTGCATGTCAGAAATAATAACGGTTCATCACAACTGACCGAAATTAATTTGGGTCCCACCGAATTCCGCTTGCTGCATTTTTTGATGGCTTACAAGGATCGCGTTCATTCCCGTGCGCAACTATTGGATCGAGTGTGGGGAGATCATGTGTTCATCGAAGACCGCACTGTCGACGTACATATCCGTCGGTTACGCAAAGTTTTAGAAGCCGTTTGCAAAGAAAGCTTAGTGCAAACGGTGCGAGGCACGGGTTATCGATTCTCGGTCGAATACCAAGAGCCAAGCATAGGGTAGCGAAGAAACCAAAATCTGAACGGAACCAGAATGTTTTATTTCTGGTCCATCCCAGTACATCGTGGGCTAGATAGTCCTTGCGCCAATCAGCATCAAATAGCGAATACAATTCATGTTATAGTAACCAGGTACATACAATGTACATAAAATTGTTATTTTTTATAACTACTAAGGAAAAACATTCATGAAATATTCAATTTGTTTTATCGCATTATTTTTTGCAATTTCGCTGGCTGCTTGTGGCAAACCAACCGCACCTGAAAGCGCGAGTTCTGATAACTATGGAACAACGCACGAAGGCAAGCCAGCCGAAGGTCGCAATGAACTTCCAAGTAATAAATAAGTAATCAACAGACTACTTAGATAACTTCTTTAGTTTTTAAGTAAGTATACGTTTTAATATTATGAGTCAGTATTAGAAGTTTTCTCCAAATGACGATTGGAATCATTAATCAGAATCATCATTCAGAAACTTCCAGGCAATACCTGTAGGAATGCTATTTCTGTTCCTACAGGCGCTAAGACCCTAAGATTCTTATTGTAGATAAGTTTTCAAAAAATAATTTCCGCTTTTTTTCGCCCACGCTCCTCATTGACTGTAGTCATTAGCAGAAAACCACTTATAAAAAAACCTAAAGTGCTAAGTAATGCTATGCGGTGGTCGCCTTCAAACCAATAAACCATTCCACCATACGTGATTGGGCCAATAATTGCGGATAATTTCGTTGCTAACCCCCACAATCCAAAGAACTCTCCTTGCCGCCCCAAGGGAGTTAATTTCCCTACCAATGCACGCCCTGCAGATTGCGCACCACCCAACGCAATACCGATTAAATTCGCCGCAACCCAAAACAGCATACTGTCCGTGGCATAATAAGCACAGGCAATGGCTCCCGACCAGATCAACAAAGTAATCATAATGCAACGAACCGAACCAAATTTATCTTGCAAATAACCGAAAAATAAAGCGCCAATTGCAGCCGTTATATTCACCACTATAATCAAGACAATCGTGTCTTGTGTCTTGAATCCCATAACTTCTTGCGCATATACAGCAGCCAGCACAATCACGATATGAATCCCGGCATAATATGTCGTTAACGCTAACAAGAACCGAAATAAATCGGCGTATGCGCTGGTATCCCGCAATGTTGTTCTTATGCGCGTAAAACCCGCAGTCAGAATCTGCGCAGTGATGGGTATTTTCTGAATAGCACCCCTCTCTCGCAACCACAGAAGTGTCGGTAATGCAGCTAAACCAAATATAACAGCAACAATCAAAGTAGAAACCTGAACATAATGCGTAGCATCGTATCCCTGCTGTTCTGCATAAGTCACGTAACCGAGACATAGTATCAATGTGAACAAACCGCCTAAATAACCCAATGCCCAGCCATAGCCAGACAACCTCCCCATCGTTTCTACATCGCTGATTTCCGGTAAAAAAGCAGCAATTAGATTTTCACCACTGGCAAACATGAAAGTAGCTAAAACAACCAGCACGATGGCCCAATAAATATCGCCAGGCCCAATTGTACTAAGTAGCGCTGTAAACAATACACAACCTACGGTTGAAATAAACAAAAAACGCTTTTTAGTACCCGAATAATCCGCAATGGCGCCAATCACGGGCGCACTGACCAATACCAATGCGTTGGCAGCAGCCATTGCGAGCGTCCACAGTAATGTCGCTTGATCATTACCTTCCTCTCTCGCGACTACCCCAACGAAATAGGCATTGAAAACAGCAGTCAAAATGACTGTGGTGTAACCCGAGTTAGCAAAATCATACATACACCAAGCAAAGCGCTCGCGTTTCGTAACCGGGTTACAATCATGATAGGATGACATGCTATATCCGATTAATCACAAGATATATTGTGACTCTTATTTTCCAACCATTTTTTCTGGTACAACCCAAGCATCGAACTGTGCAGCAGTCGTATATCCCGTTGCAATCGCCGCATCTCTCAGCGATGTACTTTCGCGATATGCTTTCTTAGCAATTTCAGAGGCCTTGTCATAACCAATATGAGGATTAAGTGCAGTAACGAGCATTAAGGAGTTGTGCAACAAAAGATCAATACGCTCTTCATTGGCAGTTATGCCGACTGCACAGTTACTATTGAAGCTCACGATAACATCCGATAGCAATCGCACGCTTTGCAAGAAATTGTGAATAATCATCGGCCTCATGACATTCAATTCAAAGTTTCCCATAGCCCCACCAATGTTGATTGCAACATCATTTCCCATGACTTGGCAACATACCATTGTCATCGCTTCTGACTGTGTTGGGTTCACTTTTCCCGGCATAATTGAACTACCCGGTTCATTCGCGGGAATTTGCAATTCGCCAATACCACAGCGAGGACCCGAAGCAAGCCAACGAATATCATTGGCAATTTTCATTAATGATGCGGCTAATGTTTTTAACGCGCCATGCGCATGCACTAACGCATCGTTACTAGCCAAGGCCTCAAATTTATTAGGTGCGCTGATGAATGGCAATTCAGTTAAACGTGAGATTTCTTTCGCTACTTGCTGCGCAAACTCCGGATGTGCATTTAATCCAGTACCAACAGCGGTACCTCCCAAGGCCAACTCAAACAGATGGTTCATTGAGGCTTGAATATGTTTCAATCCATGGTCGAGCTGTGCGACATAGCCTGAAAACTCCTGTCCCAATGTCAGCGGTGTAGCATCTTGTAAATGTGTGCGCCCTATTTTCACGATATCGGAAAATGCTGCCATTTTTGCCGCAAGCGTTTCGCGCAACAATCTTATAGCTGGCAACAGCCGATGAGACAATTCCTCGACGGCAGCCACATGCATTGCTGTAGGAAACACATCATTGGACGATTGACCTTTGTTAACATCATCATTCGGATGAATTTTACGATCAGCGCCACGCCCCCCTCCCAACAACTCAGAAGCCCGGTTTGCCAGCACTTCATTGACATTCATATTAGTCTGCGTACCGGAGCCTGTTTGCCATATCGCCAATGGAAACTGACTTGCATGATCTCCTGCTATGACCTCATCAGCCGCCCGAATGATGGCTGCAGTGCTAGCAGCATCCAATAATCCCAAATCATGATTGACAGTGGCAGCCGCACGCTTAACCTTTGCCAGCGCAGCAATCAGCGCAACCGGCATTTTCTCGGTAGAAATCTTGAAATTCTGGAACGAGCGTTGTGTTTGCGCTCCCCATAATACGTTGGCAGGCACCTCCACAACGCCCATCGCATCCTTTTCTTTTCGAAATTTCACAACTTTGATCCCCTTCCTAATTTGATCAATGCATTAATCCCAGCTCAATGCTCCGCCTGTTTGATATTCCGTGACCCGAGTTTCAAAAAAATTCTTCTCTTTTTTCAAATCAATCATTTCAGACATCCATGGAAATGGATTGCTGGCATTCGGATACAATGCATCCAACCCAATTTGCTGGCAGCGTCGATTGGCGATATAACGTAGATATTCCTTAAACATTGCAGCATTCATACCCAACACACCACGCGGCATGGTATCTTCGGCGTAGCGATATTCCAATGCCACTGCTTTTTGCATGAGCCTAGTGATTTCTTCACGGAATGCTTTTGTCCATAGATGTGGATTCTCCATTTTAATTTGGTTAATCACATCAATGCCAAAGTTACAGTGCATCGATTCATCACGCAAAATATACTGATATTGCTCAGCCGCACCGGTCATTTTATTTTGCCTACCCAATGCAAGAATCTGTGTAAAGCCCACATAGAAAAACAATCCTTCCATAATACAGGCAAACACGATCAAGCTTTTTAGCAATTGCTGATCAGTTTCCAGTGTGCCGGTTCTAAAACTTGGATTCGTCAAACTATCGATAAACGGGATCAAGAATTCATCTTTGTCACGAATCGAAGGTATTTCATGATACGCATTAAAAATCTCACCCTCATCTAAGCCCAGTGATTCAACGATATACTGATATGCGTGCGTATGAATGGCTTCCTCAAATGCTTGACGCAACAAATATTGTCGGCATTCTGGATTGGTAATGTGACGATAGGTACCCAACACAATGTTATTCGCCGCCAATGAATCAGCCGTTACAAAAAAACCCAGGTTGCGTTTTACTAAACGACGTTCATCATCAGATAATCCATCTGGGTTCTTCCAGAGCGAAATGTCGCGGCTCATGCTGATTTCTTGCGGCATCCAGTGATTAGCGCAAGCATTCAGATACTTATCCCACGCCCATTTATATTTAAAAGGCACCAATTGATTCACATCGGATTTACAGTTGATAATCTGCTTATCTTCCACCGAAACGCGTCGATTAGCATTTTCAGCAATATTCTCCATTGCAGTTACATCCTCATGGCCTACTGCTGTTCGTTGCAGTAAAGACGATTGCACCTCTTCATTACGACTAATTATGGAAGAATGTATCTTGTTCGCTACCGAAGCTTCGGATTGAGTCGATTCGTCTTCAAATGTCAGCATGCTTTATTGCTCCTTAAGTTTTATTGGAATGATTGATTGAATTACTGGCATGATTCACAACTTTCATCATCAATCGCACAATATTTGATTTCAACCGAGGTCATCTCCATTGAGGTATTGACTGCTGCAATGCCATTCATCCCACTTTTGATACCGCTATCAGCAGGTACCGCATTTAATGAGCCTGCTCGCACTGTCGATTTTTCGGCAGCAGTGGCTCCCATAGAGCGCAAGTAATACGTTGTTTTCAAACCACGAACCCACGCTAACTTATAAGTTTCATCGAGTTTTTTACCTGATACACCTCCCATGTAAATATTCAGTGACTGTGATTGATCAATCCATTTTTGCCTTCTTGCACCCGCTTCGATCAACCAACGCGGATCGATTTCAAAAGCAGTGGCATACAATGCACGAACTTCTTGCGGAATGCGATCAATTTTACTGACCGCACCATCAAAATACTTCAGATCGGCAATCATCACCTCATCCCAGAGATTAAGTTTTTTCAGATCGTTAACAAAATATTTATTGGTGATAGTAAATTCACCGGACAAGTTAGACTTGACATAAAGATTCTGATAGCTCGGCTCTATGCTAGCCGAAACACCCACGATATTAGAAATGGTTGCCGTCGGCGCAATGGCTAAACAGTTTGAGTTACGCATACCATATTGTTGAATGCGCTGACGTAAAGCATCCCAATCCAACGTTGTCGATAAATCTGTTTCGACAAAGCCGCCACGCTCCTTACGTAAAATTTCTAAGGTATCATGCGGTAGAATGCCGCGATCCCAAAGGCTTCCTTTATAACTGCTGTAGCTTCCACGCATTTGTGCCAGTTCGGTGGAAGCCCAATAAGCTTGATACGCAACCGCTTCCATCGAGCGGTCCGCAAACGTCACTGCAGCCTCGGAGCCGTATGGAATACCCAGTTGATGCAGGCAATCCTGGAACCCCATGATACCCAACCCAACTGGGCGATGCTTCAAATTTGCATTGCGTGCTTTGGCAACCGCATAAAAATTGATATCAATCACATTATCCAGCATACGCATTGCAATACTGATGGTGCGCTTCAGTTTATCCATATCTAGCACCCCATCTTTCAAGTGCGCCGCCAGATTAACCGAACCCAGGTTACATACAGCAATTTCTTTATCATTGGTATTTAAGGTAATTTCCGTACATAGATTGGAACTATGTACAACACCCATATGGTTTTGTGGCGAACGAATATTGCACGGATCTTTAAAGGTAATCCACGGATGGCCCGTTTCAAATAACATACTGAGCATCTTGCGCCACAACTGTACCGCAGGAATTTTCTTGTACAGCATCAATTCACCACTTTCCGCCTTGGCTTCATACGCCAAATAAGCTTGCTCAAACTGCTGACCAAATTTTTCATGTAAATCGGGTACATCTGAAGGAGAAAACAACGTCCAATCGCTGCCATCCATCACGCGCTTCATAAATAAATCCGGAATCCACGTAGCAGTATTCATATCATGCGTGCGGCGGCGATCATCACCGGTATTTTTACGTAACTCGAGAAATTCCTCGATATCCAGGTGCCAACACTCCAGATAGGCGCATACCGCTCCTTTACGTTTACCACCTTGGTTGACAGCGACTGCGGTATCGGAAACCACCTTAAGGAATGGCACCACCCCTTGCGATTTACCATTAGTACCTTTAATTCTCGCACCCAAAGCACGCACTGCTGTCCAATCGTTACCCAATCCGCCTGCATATTTGGCTAGCAAAGCATTTTCCTTAATGGCTTCATAAATACCATCAAGATCGTCTGGAACCGTGGTGAGATAACAAGAAGACAGTTGTGAACGGCATGTACCAGAATTAAACAATGTAGGTGTTGAACTCATAAAATCGAAGCTGGACAAAACTTGATAAAATTCAATCGCACTGGCTTCGCGATCTATTTCATTCAAAGCCAAGCCCATGGCAACTCGCATAAAAAAGGCCTGCGGCAATTCAATGCGCTGCTCTTTGACATGCAAGAAATAACGGTCATAGAGTGTTTGCAAACCCAAATAATCGAATTGCAAATCACGATTTGCATCCAGAGCTGCAGCCAAGCGTTTCAAATCAAACTGGCCTAACCGCTCATCCAAAAGATCTACTTCGATACCACGTTTAATAAAGAGTGGGAAATAATCTTGATAAGATGAAACCATCGCTTCTTGGGAAATTTCTTCACCCAATACTTCATGACGAATGTTATTCAGCAAAAGTCGCGCGGTTACATAGCTATATGCGGGATCCTTCTCAATTAAGATGCGCGCCGATAAAATCGTCGACTTTCTAACCTCATCCAGTGACACGCCATCATACAGATCTTTTAAAGTCGCTTGTAATATCAATGAAGCATCAACGCCTTCCAATCCATAGCATGATGACTCAATGAGTGCGGATAGTTTTGCAATATCCAAAGGAATGCGCCGAGCATTATCCGTAACATAACGTGTTTCCGTTCGAGTCGCTTCATTCTGCTTTAGCAATGCCCTTTCCTGCGCGCGTGCCTCACGATATAGTACGTACGCACGCGCCACATCATGTTCACCCGAACGCATCAACGCCAGTTCGACTTGATCTTGGATATCTTCAATATGAAATGTACCACTATCCGGTTGACGCCTCAGCAATGCGTTCACCACATCGTTAGTCAAATAAGTTACCACTTCACGCACCCTAGCCGATGCCGCACCTTGACCGCCATCTACAGCAATAAATGCTTTGGTCATAGCAATGGATATTTTGCTCGGCTCAAACGATACTACCGCACCATTACGACGAATGACTTTATGTTGTAAAAAATGCACTTTTTGAGTGCCGTTACCGCGATATATTTGACTTGCAGAAACAGGTTTGAGACTAGTATCTTCCGTTACGCATTGCATAAGCGATCTCCCCTGATGAATAAAGAAGGAAATAAATCTCAAGAATTTACTGGAATAAATTAATGAAATTTCATTTTTCCAATATATAACACAAACATACAATATATAGTAGTTTAATATAATCAGAACCACATAAATTGTGCTTAACAGTATACGAATTTTTTATAAAAACAGGAAGATTTTTTTAGAAAAATTGAACCGAAGCAAAGTAAAATAGCGTCAATAAGTTGAACTTATGAGCTATTTTGCATGGCAATGATAAGGAGATGATTATGTATAGATGGACGTTGGGCTTAGCACTTATCGGCTCGATTATCTTGAGTGGTTGTGGTTACAACACATTGCAATCAACCGATGAGCAGATCAAGGCAAGCTGGGGAGAGGTATTAAACCAATACAAACGGCGCGCCGATTTGATTCCCAATGTGGTTAGCACGGTAAAAGGGTTTGCTAAACACGAAAAAGACGTTTTGATCGGTGTTACCGAGGCACGCTCCAAAGTAAGCACCATTCAAGCAACCCCAGAGTTGATCGACAATCCCGATGCATTCTCCAAGTTTCAGCATGCACAAGGAGAATTATCCAGCGCCCTGTCGCGCTTGATGGTAATTGTAGAAAAATACCCGGAACTCAAGTCAGATACAAATTTTCGTGATTTACAAGCGCAGCTTGAAGGTACTGAGAATCGCATCACTGTTGCTCGCAACCGCTATATTCAGGCGGTAAAAGATTATAATGTTACTGTGCGTTCTTTTCCCAGCAACCTGACGGCTATGATGTTTGGATATACGGTAAAACCGACTTTCTCAGTTGAAAATGAACAAGAAATCGTCACGCCACCAATAGTCGATTTTAATTCAAAAGTTGCACCTGAGAAGTAATGCATTGTCCAATAGTGTATCAATAACCCTTTAGCGGTGGTTTATGTATATGCGAAATAGGTTGGTTCTAATCATACGAATGTGGCACAGATATTTGCTAGCAATCAGTTTAATTGCGATCATAGCAAGCGCGAATGCCTGGGCACAATTGGCCATTCCCGAGCTCAAATCTCGTGTTACTGATTTGACTGCGACGCTATCGTCTAACGAAATGGCGCTCATAGAACAAAAACTCAGTAATTTTGAAGAAAAGAAAGGTAGTCAAATAGCTGTGCTTATCGTGTCAACCACACAGCCAGAAAGTATTGAGCAATATGCACTACGCATCGCAGAAAGCTGGAAGCTGGGACGAAAGAATACCGACGATGGCGCGTTGCTTGTCGTCGCTAAAAATGACCGCAAGCTTCGAATTGAAGTAGGCTATGGCCTGGAAGGTGTGCTATCCGATGCTAAAGCCAAACAGATTATCGAGCAAATCATTATTCCTCAGTTTAAAAATGATAACTTCGTACAAGGAATTGAAGCGGGTGTTGACGCCATGCTGCAATTGATACAAGGGGAGCCGCTTCCATCTCCCATCACTCCAAAAAAAGAAGGGGGTTTCACGGATTCAACAAAAACTCTGGACATCATCGTTCCCATACTGATCGGATTTTTTATCCTGGGAAAAATATTGGAACCGCCACTAGGACGCCTGGGGGGAGCTGTTATTACGAGCATTGGCGCAGGATTTATCAGTTGGTTATTAATGGCCTCCATTGCTATTGCCATTACCGTAGCAATTTTTGCATTAATAATGGGGCTTTCTCACAGTCCTGGCACAGGCATTTACCGCGGTGGGCGTAGTCATTGGCCAAACGATTCATACAGAGGGAGTGGCGGAAGTTTTGGTGGCGGAGGATTTAGCGGAGGGGGTGGCGGATTTGGTGGTGGTGGCGCATCTGGGAGATGGTAAATGAATTTACTGCGTATTCTACGTCATTTTAAAACAGGTCAACTCTCATTACGGCGAATTTTTACGGATACCGCTCTAGCAGCAATTGAGCAATCTATACAACGCGCGGAATCGAACCATGAAGGAGAAATTTGTTTTGCTGTCGAAGCATCGCTGAGCACAACCGCATTACTCAATAATCAAACCACGCGCGAGCGAGCGATTGAAGTGTTTTCTCTATTACGTATCTGGGACACCGAGTGCAACAACGGTGTATTGATCTATTTGTTATTAGCTGATCGAGATGTGGAAATTGTTGCAGACCGGGGTTTAAATACCAGAATAACCGACATCCAATGGCAAGCAATTTGCCAAAAAATGGAACGGGCGTTTGTACAGCAGCAATTTGAAACCGGCGTGATCGAAGGAATTCATTGCATTAGCATGTACTTGAACGAACATTTTCCCTGTCATGGCACCAGTAAAAAAAATGAACTCTCCAATAGACCTATTGTTCTTGGGCGTACACCCAGAGTTATTAAATAACATCAAACGGTAGCTCTGCCTGTAATGGTATAGCGGAAGCATTATTTTCGTAATGAAAAGGAGATAATGAGCTTACCCTGACACCTAACAAACGAATTTTCTTCTGAATAACAATACGTCGCAGGCATTCTCTTGTCGCTGCAAGAATTCTTATCTCATCATCGGTATAAGTCGAAAGAGTGATATTTCGCGTCAATGTCTGAAAATCTGCAAAACGCAATTTGATACAAATCGTTCTACCAATATAGTTCTTACGTTTCAAATCCTGCGCCACTTTCTCACATAAATTATTCAATGATTCCGTCAATGTAGCACGGTCACGATATAAATCGAGATCACGCTCAAATGTTGTTTCTCGGCTTATCGATTTGGTTTCTGGGTTGGTAATAATCGGACGGTCATCGATTCCCTGCGCCGCTTCCGCTAACCATATTGCATAGCTATGCCCGAAATAGTGCTTAAGAAAGCTTAATCTTGCCTGTGCTAATTCTCCGATAGTATAAATACCTAAAACCGCAAGTTTTTTAGTAGCTTTAGGGCCAATTCCATTGATTTTTTTGACTGATAATGGCCAGATTCGATCAGGGATATCCGATATTTCCATAATCGTCAAGCCATCTGGTTTTTCCAGATCCGAGCAAATTTTTGCCAACAGCTTATTCGGCGCAATACCAATAGAACAATAAAGCCCGGTGGCCTCTTTCACTGTTTGCTTAAGCAAATTGCCCAGCGTCTTCGAATCATGGGGAGATTGCGTCAAATCAATATAGATTTCATCAATGCCGGAATCTTCGATCTGAGTTGTTAATTTTGCCACCGCAGCTTTGAACAGCTTAGAATAGTATCGGTAATCAGCAAAGTTTGCAGGCAATAAAACCGCATTGGGCACCAGCTGAGCAGCTTTCATGATGCTCATCCCAGAAAACACTCCGGCTACTCGCGCTTCATAAGTAGCCGTTGTAATGACGCCACGCCCAACGTACTCATGTAACCGGTGAACACGTAACATACCATCAGATTTAGTAGTAGGTTGTTGCTCCGTTCGTCCGCCCACAACAACGGGCAAACCGCGTAACTGAGGGTAGCGAATCAGTTCGATCGATACGTAGAAAGCATCCATGTCCAGATGAGCAATTCTGCGAGGAGTAGCGTTTTTCATTGCTATCGATGCCAATTCCAAGAAGTGAGCACATTTTTTATTAATTGAAAGGCTCTAGGCTACCATAAGCAATTTGTTAGTCCGGTAGGATGTTAAAGAAACAGAAAATTGTAACTATTACATTAGAAAACAATCCAGCTTCTACATTGACAATCTGCTAGCAAAGTAGCTCTGTTGCTAATTAAGAATCATAACGCAACGCAATTAATCGATGGTATGACATTTTAAAGAAGTAATCTATTGAACCCTTAAGAGTAGATTGCTGTGATAGTGAAAATTGATGCGGGTATAATAGTTTGACAGGTGCAAGATACTCCAAGATCGCGTATTGGTATCCATGGCGACATCGGGATAAGCGCGGCTTCCTCAACGATACCGAGTCGTTTTAGCCTTCACCAAACGGTAGCCTGCAAAGCTTAAGAGTACGCCAACCAACTTAAATACATTTAAAGAATCGGAATAGTGCTAGAAAAACATTCTGATAAGCTTGCCGGTGCGCTAGATAGCTCATCAGATATGACTAACTTAATAGTCAAAAGCCTTGAGAAATACAGCATAAACCTTCGTTATTCAAACAAACATAAAATTTAATAAGCGATATCATAAAGCAAGTTATGGTGGAAACTTTGAACGTAAACGAATATTTACTTTAATTAAAGCCTCCTCCATTAATTAAATAATAACCAATTCATCATTAAAAAATAACTTTATGATTTATAGAGAAATAAAAAACAGGATTGCGATGATCACCGTACTGAGCATCATCGCCATAGTAGGCTCTATCAAAAGTTTTACCGTACTTGGCGGAGACCAATCCTTATTTGTTGTCATTGCACAAATGTTCGATGCCGGAAAAATTTTGTATAAAGATTTATTCGATTTCAAGCAACCAGGTATTTTTATTTTTTATTTTTTCGCTGGAAAAACACTGGGGTGGAGCGATGTTGGCATTCATTATTTCGAGTTAGGCTATTGGTTAATATTTTCGCTAGTTCTCTATTTTTCTATTAAACAATATTCACTCTTCTATAAAAACGAATTAAGTAGCAGCTTATTTCCACTATTCGTTATTGGCGTTTATTACTGCAATGCTGCCGCATTACAACTCACGCAACTTGAGGCACTGATTAATGTTCCCTTATATCTAATTGTCTGGCTACTAGATAAAGCATACAAAAACAAGATTAATTTATTAATAGCTTACTTCTTAGTAGGATTATTGATGGGCATCGTGGTGCTTTGTAAATTAATTTATATCCCGATTATTTTTGCCTTCATGCTTATTCATTTTATATTTTGCTTGAAGAATAAAGGGTTAACGCACATTCTGGTTACACAATTGCCCCCAATAATTATTGGTTTTGTTATTCCAATCATCATTTTCTTGAATTATGTTTTTACGCACCACATCGAGAATTTAGTCACTGATATCTTTTTTAAAATACCTACACAGGTTATCAACTTAGGAGACCAAGTACATCCAGAAAGATTATTGAACTCAATCAAATGGTTCGGCAAGCTCATGATTATTTATTTAATATTAGCTGCTATCGGTATTTTTCTGACTCCCAAAAAAGAATTACATTTTTTTGGCATGATCATCGCTTGGGGAATCATCGGATTTGCACTCATTGTCATACAAAAGACTTCTTGGTGGTCTTACCATTTTCAACTGCTGTACGTACCCATTGCGTTATTTTCTGTACTTGCTTTGGATTATTTGATCTATCACTTACTGGTTTATGTGGAACTCAACAATTCACTCAAAAGAATCCCTATTATTCTGATTATTATAGCTTTTGTTACTCACAACCAATTCAAATCCTTGGAGATTAGTCTATACTCCCAAAATTATGCAAGATTGCTCGGCTATGATTATGCAAAAAACCATGTACTATCGGTTCTCAACCTATTGAAAGAAAAAGATACTATTTATGTATGCGGTAACCCTAGAAAATATTTAATCACATCACGACTACCAGAATTAAGCACTAATGGTTGGATTCTAGAATATCAACTAGATTATCAATGGGAAAATTTCTATCAGGAATTCCGAAATAAGCCGCCCACTTATTTATTTATCAGCAAGGAATACGAAAACCTCATTCCAACGAAACAACCTAAATTATGGAGTTTTATCACTGAAAAATATAACCAATTAAGCCTTGAAGAAACCGGTATATGGTACAAGAACTCAAAAAATTGATGGCGTTATGAAACTTAATGTATTTAGATCGATTGACTGTTTATACAACCAGGATCTCTGTACAATCCTCTTCCATCCTGCAAATCCTTATATTTATTGATTAATAACTTCCGAAAAATTACGTTTCTCAAAAAACAAGCCAATCTAATTTCTGTTTCCACAATGTTTTTATTACGCTTTCCAGGAAAAAGATTCTAATGCTTGGTCATTTATTTGTGAAAATTATTATTCATAAATTCCTCATCATAGAAAAAACAAAGGGAAGATTATATTTCCTAACCTCTATTTTTTTGGTAAGATCCAACTGGAACGGATAATCATAACAAGTATAATCAATGATGGGCTTTGAGCCCATTTTTTATTTGTAGTCACAACTATGGAATTGGAAGTATTAATAGCATCAACTCTCGAAGGAATGGGTTATGAGTTGGTAGAAATAGAACAATCTGCACATAATAAATTATTGCGAATATTTGTGGATAAAAATGAAGGAATCGGTATTGATGATTGCGTATTAATAAGCAATCACCTTACTCGTTTACTAACAGTAGAAAATATCGATTATGGTCGCTTGGAGGTATCGTCGCCGGGGCTAGACAGGCCTTTACGAAAGGAGTCTGATTTTACTCGTTTTAAAGAAGAAACGATCAAGTTAAAACTACGCATTCCGCTTGAGGGGCAAAGAAATTTTATAGGAATTTTGCGGGAAGTTAACAATGGTGCGATTAAGCTTGAAGTGGAAGGAAAATTATTGAATCTTGAATTGAGCAACCTCATGAAAGCTCGCTTGGTTCCAAAACTTTAACCGCATTAGATTTGAATGGAGAACTATGAGCCGAGAAATTTTACTGCTGGTAGATGCACTAGCGCACGAGAAAACTGTCGAAAAAGAAATAATCTTTATGGCACTTGAACTCGCATTGGCATCTGCTACCAAAAAGCGCTTCCAAGAAGACATAGACATTCGGGTTTCCATTGATAGACAAACGGGTGATTATGAGTCTTTTCGTCGATGGCTAGTAGTAGATAATGGAGCAATCGAAAATCCGACACGTCAGATTACACTTGATGATGCGCAGAAAATACATAACGCTATTCAATTAAATGATCATCTTGAAGAACCTCTTGAAGGGATTGAATTTGGTCGCATTGGTGCACAAGCAGCAAAACAAGTCATTTTTCAAAAAATTCGTGAAGCGGAACGGGAACAAACGCTCAATCAATTTCTCGAAAGAGGAGATTACTTGATTTCTGGCACCATAAAGCGCATTGAACGTGGCAATGCGATAATTGAATCTGGAAAAATTGAAGCTGAGTTATCGCGTGATCAAATGATTCCGAAAGAGAACCTGCGTGTAGGTGATCGTGTTCGCGCCTACTTACACAGAATTGATCGAGCCGCACGAGGCCCGCAACTCAAGCTCTCGCGCATTTCACCGGAATTTTTGACAAAATTATTTGAGCTGGAAGTTCCCGAAATAGAAGAAAGGATGATTGAAATTAAAGTAGCTGCGCGCGATCCAGGTTCACGCGCAAAAATCGCGGTCAAATCAAACGATCCACGGATCGATCCGATTGGCACTTGCGTTGGAATGCGCGGCTCACGTGTACAAGCCGTCATCAGTGAACTTGCTGGTGAACGTATCGATATTATTCTATGGTCAGATGATCCTGCCACTTTCATCATTAACGCCCTAGCACCTGCAGAAATTAGCAGCATTATGGTTGATGAAGAAAAGCACAGTATGGATATTGTCGTCGACGATGACAACTTGGCACAGGCAATTGGACGAGGCGGACAAAACGTTCGACTTGCCTCCGAATTGACAGGTTGGGATCTGAATATTATGACTGTTGACGAATCTAAAGCCAAGCACGAAAAAGAAACTTCACAAATTTGCCAGATTTTTATGGAGAAGCTGGATGTCGACCAAGAGATTTCAGAAATATTGGTGCAAGAAGGTTTTTCTACGCTAGAAGAGGTTGCTTACATTCCTATAAACGAGATGTTAGAAATCGAATCCCTCGATAAAGATATCATTCATGAAATACGTAATCGAGCTCGCAATGTATTGCTGACCGATGCTATTGCTAAAGAAGAAAAAGTCGAACATATCTCCGGCGATTTACTGGCACTCGAAGGCATCGATGATGATATCGTTCGCCAATTAACGTCGAACGGTATTAGTACCCAAGCTGATTTGGCTGACTTGGCTGCAGATGATTTGGTTGAAATGACAGGTATTGAGGTTGAACGCGCTAATCAGCTTATTATGAAAGCACGTGAACCGTGGTTTACTTAATATTGAAATATCATCAATAAATAATACGTACTGAATATTATAGGATTTGCTGATAATTTTGATTACAGAGAGGTTATAGATTACAAATGGCTCAAATCAGTGTAGAACAGTTTGCTAATGAACTAGGCCTGCAACCAACCGTTTTACTAGAACAGCTTAAAGCTGCTGGCGTAAAAAAAATCATGGCAGAGGATGCTTTAACCGAGCAGGACAAAACACAACTTCTTGAATATCTGAGGAAGACACACGGCGCCTCAGAATCAAAAAGCAGAATCACCTTAACGCATCGTCAAACCTCGGAAATCCGAAAATCGGATAGTACCGGACGTCCTAGAACGATTCAAATCGAAGTCAGAAAAAAACGCGTATTACAAAAAGTGACCACGCAAGCTTTAGAAGAAAATCCAAAACCAGTGCCTGAAGTAGCTGTTAGCATTTCAACACCACCTACCCAGGAAAAAAACAAAGAGTTTGTGATCGACGCAGAAGAACTTGCTCTGCGCCAGGAAGAAGCTAGAAAACAAGCAGAACTAATCGCTCGTCAAACAGAAGAAATTAAGCTAAAGAAAACTCGCAAGAAATCTGAAAAATCGGATGACATCAAGAAAGAACCACAATCAGCGATCTCTGGCACAGAAAATCTTCCCGCTCCCAATGAATCCGCTGACCAATCATCGCATCAATCTGCAGAACCTGCAGCAGCCGTATCATCAGAAAAAGCACCAGAATCCAAGGTTTCAGCTCCTTCATCCGGTAATCTTTCTTCCGAAGGTACATTGCACAAACCGGTAGTTACAGCAACCGAGAAAAAGAAAAAGCAAATCAAAGAACAAGCCAAAGAACAAAGTGTTTGGAAAGATGATAGTATCAAGAAGCGCGGCTTCAAGACACGCGGAGAAGTCGCAAATAACCAAGGCTGGCGCGCATCACCACGCAAAGACAAGCACAATAAGCAAGTTACGACAGATGAATCTAACCTACATGCATTTTCAGCACCGACCGAGCCAATCGTTCGAGACATCATGGTACCTGAAACCATCTCTGTTGCCGCCCTCGCTCAGAAAATGTCCATTAAAGCCGCCGATGTCATCAAAGTGCTAATGAAAATGGGTAGCATGGTTACCATCAATCAAATGCTCGATCAAGAAACCGCAATGATTGTTGTGTCAGAAATGGGGCATATCGCGAAATATGCGGAGATTGATAATCCAGAAGCTTTTCTAGCTGATAATGAAGCTTCAAATACAGAAGCGGCGCTGGATCCTCGTGCGCCAGTTGTTACCGTTATGGGACATGTAGATCATGGTAAAACCTCACTATTGGATCATATTCGACGCACTCGAGTAGCAAGCGGAGAAGCAGGAGGGATCACTCAGCATATCGGTGCTTACCATGTCGAAACGGATCATGGCATGATCACGTTTTTGGATACACCGGGACATGAGGCATTTACTGCCATGCGCGCACGCGGTACTAAAATAACCGATATCGTCATTCTAGTTGTCGCTGCAGATGATGGCGTTATGCCACAAACTATTGAAGCAGTACACCACGCAAAGGCAGCCAAGATCCCAATCATTGTTGCCGTCAATAAGATTGATAAACCGGAAGCCAATCCTGAGCGCATCCGCCATGAACTGGTAAATCATGAAGTTGTTCCGGAAGAATGGGGTGGCGATACGATGTTTGTCGAAGTATCTGCAAAGGCGGGTACCGGAATCGATTCGTTATTAGAATCTATTTTACTGCAGGCTGAAGTACTGGAGTTGAAAGCCCCTACCACTACTCCCGCAAAAGGTGTCGTAATCGAATCACGATTAGATAAAGGACGTGGGCCAGTGGCGACCATTTTAGTGCAATCCGGAATTCTCAACCGCGGAGATGTATTATTGGCGGGCGCAGTATATGGAAAAGTACGCGCCATGAATGATGAAAATGGTAAAGCCATCAAATCGGCAGGCACATCCATTCCTGTGGAGATTCAAGGCCTTTCTGAAGTACCTGAAGCGGGAGAAACAGTCATCGTACTCAATGATGAGCGTAAAGCACGTGAAATTGCGTTATTCCGACAAGGCAAATATCGCGATGTAAAACTTGCCAAACAACAAGCAGCAAAGCTCGAAAACATCTTCGATCAACAAGATGACGTAAAAATTCTCGCACTGATTATCAAATCGGATGTTCAAGGCTCATGTGAAGCATTAGCTTATGCACTACAAAAACTTTCCACAGATGAAGTCAAAGTCAATATCGTTCACAGTGGCGTAGGCGCTATCATTGAATCAGACATTAATCTTTCCCTTGCTTCAAAAGCCGTCGTCATCGGTTTTAATGTTCGGGCTGATGCCAGCGCTCGTAAACTGATTACCTCGAGCGGCGTCGATGTACGCTACTACAATATTATTTACGAAGCAGTTGATGAGATAAAAGCAGCGCTTTCCGGCATGATGTCACCCGATCGCAAAGAAAACATACTGGGCATGGTCGATATTCGCGAAATCTATCGTATTCCTAAAGTTGGTACTGTGGCTGGATGCTATGTGTTGGATGGTATTGTAAAAAGAAATTCTCAAGTCAGAGTTATACGCGATGGTTTAATTGTGCATAGTGGTGAACTGGATTCATTAAAACGTTTTAAAGATGATACTAAAGAAGTACGCGAAGGATTTGAGTGTGGTATCTCCTTGAAAAATTTTAATGAAATACAGGTAGGCGATCAACTGGAATTATACGAAATCGTCGAAACAGCACGTACTTTATAATTTTTGCATTCAAAATAAATGCTTACACGACAAGAAAATTCTCGTACATTACGCGTTGCCGATCAAATACAACGTGAATTGGCAGACCTGCTGCGGCATGAAACCAAGGATCCGCGAGTTAAGAACATCACAATTACTGCGGTTGAAGTCACCCGAGATTATAGTCAAGCAAAGATTTTCTATTCCATACTGGGTGATTCCGAAGAAATTTTTCTCACACAGAACGGCCTGGAAAATGCCAAAGGTTTTCTACGCTCACAGTTATCGCATCGTATGCAGTTACGAATCACACCGCAATTAAATTTTGTTTACGATGAATCGGTGGAACGAGGTACGCGCTTATCCAAATTGATTGATGATGCTGTCGCACAAGATAAAGTTTTGCAACAAAAGAACTCTGATCAATAGTCGTTTTTCATCTAAATCCACATCTCTCCCTGAATAAAAACACTCAAGAAACCAATCCACGAAACATTAGTGGTGTTTTGTTATTGGATAAAGCATTAGGCGCTTCGTCCAACAAAGCCGTTCAATCGATCAAACGACTCTTCTTTGCCACCAAATGTGGGCATACTGGAACTTTGGATCCGATGGCCACGGGTCTATTGCCTCTCTGCCTTGGAGAAGCTACGAAATTTTCCGCCATGCTGTTGGGTGCCGATAAAACCTATCAAGCCACTTTAATACTGGGATACCTCAGCACAACCGGCGATACCGAAGGTGAAATCAGCAAAGTGATCAATGATGATTTTTGCCCCCCAACTCGACAATACTGTGATCGCATACTGACACAATTTATCGGAACGATCACCCAGATTCCTCCCATGTATAGCGCACTTAAATACCAAGGAAGACCGCTATACGCCTACGCTCGAGACGGAAAAACAGTAGAACGAAAAGCACGCCAAGTACAAATTTATCAATTACATATTGAATCATTACAAGAATATGAATTGCGTTTAACGATCCACTGCAGTACAGGAACTTATATCAGAACGCTGGCTGAAGATATTGGTAAAGCTTTAGGATATGGCGGTGCTTACTTGACACAACTTCGTCGCACTCGGATCGATTGTTTTGATATTGCTCAAGCGCAGACGTTTGCAACGTTAGAAAAATTGGATACCGTATCGCGTGACGGATGTTTATTGCCTATTGATTGTCTGTTGCAAAAATTCCAGGCCATCACATTAGATGACGCAGCGGTGCTTCATATTACACAAGGACGAATTGTTTCGGATCAACTGAAAAACGTACTACCGAAGGACACTTCTATTAGGCTTTATAATCCACAGCAGCAATTCTTGGGGTTAGGAACGGTTACTCATGATCAGAAAATCATAGCGAAACGCCTACTTGCAACTCATAAATACTCAATTATCTAGTTCGGAACATAAAATACACTGCGCCAACCATGCATAAGCCTGCCCACAAATAATCGAGTTTCAGCGGCTCCTTCAAATAAAATAGCGCAAACGGTACAAATACCGTCAAAGTGATTACTTCCTGAAGAATTTTGAGCTGCGCAATAGTGAGCACCGTAAATCCAATCCGATTGGCTGGCACTTGTATCATATATTCAAAAAACGCTATCCCCCAACTCACCAGCGCAGCAATAATCCAGGGCTTATGATTGAGTTCTTTCAAATGCGCGTACCAGGCAAACGTCATAAACACATTGCTCATAGTCAGTAAAACGATCGTTTGCCAAATCTCTTTCATTCAGATAATACGCTTTTTTTAAAAACCTAACTCCTGCCACATACCGTCGACTCTTCTTTTGACCGCTTCATCCATGGTGATGGGCTTTCCCCATTCCCGATTCGTTTCACCAGGAAGTTTATGCGTTGCATCCAACCCCATCTTTCCACCCAATCCAGAAACAGGGCTTGCGAAATCGAGATAATCGATCGGCGTATTTTCCACCAACAATGTATCGCGCACAGGATCAACGCGTGTGGTAATTGCCCAAATCACCTCTTTCCAATCACGTATATCGATATCATCATCAGTCACAATAATAAATTTGGTATACATGAATTGACGCAGGAAGCTCCAGATTCCAAACATTACACGCTTGCTATGCCCGGCATATTGCTTTTTCATACTTACCACTGCCATGCGGTAAGAACATCCTTCCGGTGGCAGATAAAAATCGACAATCTCGGGAAATTGTTTTTGCAATAATGGTACAAACACTTCGTTCAGCGCCAAACCGAGGATTGCAGGTTCATCGGGAGGCTTACCCGTGTAGGTGGAATGATAAATAGGATTGCGCCGCATGGTCATACGATCGATCGTCAAGACTGGAAACGTTTCTTGCTCGTTATAGTAACCGGTATGATCGCCATAAGGTCCCTCCAGCGCCGTTTCTCCGGGATGAATCACACCTTCGAGCACAATTTCAGCGCTGGCAGGCACTTGCAAGTCATTACCAATGCACTTAACCACTTCGGTTTTGGCGCCACGCAACAACCCAGCAAACTGGTACTCACTCAAGGTATCCGGTACCGGTGTTACAGCCCCCAATATCGTTGCTGGATCCGCTCCCAGTGCAACCGCAACGGGATAGGGTTTGCCTGGATTCATCAAGCAAAACTCGCGAAAATCCAATGCCCCGCCACGATGCGCCAACCAGCGCATGATAACTTTATTAGGAGCGATCACTTGTTGACGGTAGATACCCAAATTTTGCCGAGTTTTGTTCGGCCCTCGCGTTACGGTCAGCCCCCAAGTAATCAGTGGCGCAACGTCACCCGGCCAACAAGTTTGGATCGGAAGTTGACGCAAATCTACCTCGTCACCTTGCAGAATCACTTCTTGACAAGGCGCGTTGCTTAATTCTTTGGGCGCCATATTCAGCACTTGCTTTAATAGCGGTAGCTTATCCCATGCATCTTTCAATCCTTTGGGTGGGTCTGGTTCTTTTAGGTACGCCAACAATCGACCGACTTCGCGCAGCGCTTCTACCGATTCCTGTCCCATTCCCAAAGCCACTCGCTTAGGCGTGCCGAATAAATTACCGAGTACCGGTATGTCATAACCTTTCGGGTGTTCAAATAATACGGCAGGTCCCTGTGCTTTGAGCAAGCGATCACAGATCTCGGTCATTTCCAATATAGGATCGACTTCGGCTTGGATACGTTTAAGTTCTCCCGTGGATTCCAATTGCGCAATAAAGTCACGCAAATCTTGATATTGCATATAGGATGCCTTGTTTGATTAAGTATGCGGAAAAACCAGGAAATCGATTGCAATACCTAAGAACACAACCATTCCCACCCAATTGTTATGCAAAAATGCTTTGAAACATAACGCACGATCGTGATGGCGAATGAGCATATATTGATAAACCATCAAACCAATTGCTATCATGAGTCCTACGTAATAAACCAAACTCATTTGTTGCAATCGCCCAACCACTATCATCAAGGCGATAAAGCTCGCATGGCATAACATGACACCCAACACATCATAGCGCCCGAAAGTAATGGCTGATGTGTGAATGCCAATTTTCAAATCGTCCGGTTTATCGACCATTGCATACGCGGTATCGTAAGCAATCACCCAAAACAAGTTGGCGAGTAATAAAACCCACACGATCACTGGCAAGCTATTCGTCTGAGCCGCAAACGCCATAGGGATTCCAAAACTAAATGCAACGCCTAGATATGCCTGCGGTATGGCAAGAAAACGCTTGGTAAACGGATATGTCCCGGCCAAGAATAATGCCGGAACGGATAATAATATCGTCAATTGATTCAAGGGTAGAATCAATATAAAGGCACATATGCTCAAGCCAGAAGCAAGTACGATGGCTTCTCGAGAACTCACCTTCCCTACTGCCATGGGACGATGCTTGGTACGATCAACGTGTGGATCGATGTGACGATCTGCAAAATCGTTGATCACGCAACCGGCCGAGCGCATCAAAACCGTACCTGCGATAAAAATAAACAAGATATGCCAATCGGGTACACCTTGCGCGGCGAACCACAATCCCCATAACATTGGCCATAATAGCAATAGAATACCAATCGGCTTATCAAGCCGCATCAATTGCGCGTAGATTTTAATTCGATCTGAAAAATTCATATTGGCAAATTTAGAATGCTTGGCAAGAATACTTCCGTCACTAAGATTGACTGCCCATTTAGGGTAAATAGCGAACGCCGCGCCCACAAACTAGCGGGCTTGATAGGCAGTGACACACAAGCCCGGTCATACAGAAAATGTCCTTGCTTAACTTTCTTGAACTCCAGAGGGGTACGCTTAACTCGTGGATTATTGAATAACATCGTACCTAGCGATTTATTACCTAGTCCATTTAGCCCGCGCCATACACCTCGTAAGTTTCGACGTGTTACGGTCGAATGCGCAAAAACCACCGGTGTTTCACCGCAATATAGAAACACTTCACGCACCATCACTAGCTCATCAGAACGAGCACCCATGACACGCAATTCATCGCCATAAATTCTGCTAAATGCTTGAAATATCGGCTTAACAAAAAATTGCTCACAACAATCTTGAATGCGTCGCGTCAACGAACCTCGATCTTGCAACCAATACCTCTGGCGGTAACAAACCGACACCAAAGTCGTATGCCATGTCTGCGAGTGTGTGCTACTCATAGCCATGAAAATTGTTCAACGAAATCGCACCCATTACACGTACAGAAGTTCCTACCGAGTGATTATTAGAATAATGCACAGAATTATACAATAGTTAATAATATGGCAAGTTAGGCGGTTCATATATCTTACTTATGAAATCTAGATTTCTGCTGGCTGCCATTTTCCATTTCGCTACGATTTTGGAATTGATCCCGTATCCTTGCACCTAAATGTTCAGTCTCTCTTGACCATATTTATCGCTCGATCACTGCTGAAGATTCTTGCGATGCGATTAAGATTCTACAATCCTAGAAATCCACCGGATTGGTGGCTCCATAGCTGCGCATACAGTTGATTATTAGCAATGAGCTTGGCGTGGCTACCCTGCTCTACAATTCGACCTTTATCGAACACGATCAATCGATCCATTGCAGCAATAGTAGACAAACGATGTGCGATAGCAATAACCGTTTTACCTTCCATTAATTGGTATAAGCTGTGCTGAATACCCGCTTCGACCTCCGAATCCAGGGCTGATGTCGCTTCATCCAGTACCAAAATAAGCGCATTTTTTAACAATACGCGAGCAATGGCAATCCGCTGCCGCTGACCTCCTGAAAGCGTGACGCCGCGCTCACCAACGTGCGCATCATAGCCCGTACGGCCTTTAATATCTCTCAATGTCAGAATAAATTCATGCGCTTGCGCTTGTTTTGCAGCAGTAATCATTTGCGCATCAGTGGCATCGGGTCTGCCAAACAAAATATTATCGCGAACGGAGCGATGCAGCAGAGATGTGTCTTGCGTCACCATGGCAATATTGGCGCGCAAGCTATCTTGCGTCACGGCGCGAATATCTTCCCCATCGATGGTAATATTGCCATGCTGCACGTCGTAAAACCGCAGTAGTAAATTGACAAATGTTGATTTGCCGGCCCCTGACCGACCAACAATGCCAACTTTCTCACCCGCGACAATATGCAAATCGAGATTGTCAAAAATTTGCGCTGAATACTGCGCATTGGAATGATAAGCAAAGCCCACATGATTAAAGCTAATCGCACCATCTTGAATGTGCAAGTCTTTGGCATCAGGGCTATCAACGACTTGCTGTGGCTTGGATAGTGTATTGATACCATCTTGAACAGTACCGATGTTTTCAAATAACGCATTGACTTCCCACATCACCCAATGCGATAAGCCCGTTAAGCGAATGGCTAAACTCATGACAATGGCAATTGCACCCGGCCCGATATCGCCTTGCAGCCACAAATGAATACCCATTGCGCCCGTAACAAATACCAAAAGCATATTAATAATCCAAACACAAACGTTAAGCCCAGTCGACAACCGCATCTGTGGATGAACCGTTGCCATAAATTCCTCCATGCCGGCCTTAACATATGCCGATTCACGTTGGCTCTGGGAAAAAAGTTTCAGTGTCAAAATATTGGTATAGCTATCGACGATACGTCCGGTCATGATCGATCGCGCATCTGCCTGCAATGTAGAAACATGCTTAAGACGCGGCACAAAATAACTCAAAATAGCGATGTATAAAATCAACCAAGCCAGCAAAGGTAAACACAATATTAAATTGGCATTGATAATTAAGGTGAACGTAGTAACCAAATAAACCGAAACAAACAGCATGACATCCAATAGCTTCAATACTGTTTCGCGGACTGCCAGCGCGGTTTGCATGATTTTTGTCGCAATACGTCCGCTGAATTCGTGCTGAAAAAAAGTATAACTTTGTCCTAACAAATAACGGTGCGATAGCCAACGCACTCGCATCGGAAAATTACCCATCAATGTTTGATGAATCACAGCAGAGTGCAATAACACCAATGTCGGAATTACCAATAACACGAAAACCGACATGATCAGCAGGACTACCCATTCCCTAGCAAAAAAATCGACGGTATTTTTCTCTGCCAACCAATCCACTAATTGGCCAAGCACACTGTATAGCATCGCTTCACTGATAGCCAAAAGCGTAGTTAATACTGCGAGTATGGCTAAATGAACTTCAATACCGCGAACGTAATGGCGACAAAACTGATAAACCCCTTTAGGTGGCTCTACTGGATGCTGCGGCGGATAAGGATCAATGAGTCGTTCAAAAAACCCAAACATAGATCAACTGCTAGTAAGTTGCTCAAATATTCTGAAACCAGCGACATAAGTACCGATGGCAGAACCTAAAGTCGACAAGATAAAAGCCAATAATGTACGGGTAACACGATTATGCCACCAGCCCTTTGGCGTCGTAGCATCAGTTCTAAGTCGATTGAAATCTTCGACTTTCGGTTTCCGTAGATAAACTTCAACGGCTGCAACCACCATACCTGCACCGATGGTCGGGTTTAACGAAGTGATAGGCGCCGCAAGAAAAGCAGTTAAAATAGAGAGCGGATGCGCAAACGCAATCGCTGCACCGAGCGCAGAAAGCCCTCCATTGATGACAATCCAATCGATCAGCATGGCCGTGCCGATATCCGGACTGCGGGAAAAACCAATCACAAAATCCGTGACGATCAGTGCCACAATGACCCATGGAATAATTTTTAACCATTTCGAAGACTTAGGAATCGTGTCAAGTGTTGCAATAGTAACATCTGGATCGTTAACCGATTGTTCCACCAATTGCTTCGCCATTCCAGGTAAATGCCCGGCGCCCACAACCGCGAGAATATGCTGATAATTATTTTCTTGGCACTCTTTAACCAGTCGCGCCGACATATATTCATCCCGTTCACCGATCAATGGGCGAAATAAATCATGCTCATTTTCTGCAAATTGTGAAAAAGAACTTTCTAGCACATCGCCCTGCTTTAATTTTTCAATTTCTTCAGCACTGACCTTTTCATTACTGATCACGCTAGCAAGCAAACCTGCAAATAAATTAAACCGCTTCCACCAAGGTACATTGTGGTAAATCCGCTTCATAGTAGTACCAATCTCACGGTCAATCAGCATTACAGGTAAATGTGCCGCTTGAGCGTTTTTAATCGCAACGCGCATTTCAGCGCCCGGCTCTATGTCGAATTGCTCCGCCATCCGTTGCTGAAAAGCACTCAACGCCAAATTGGCTGCAACCATGCTGGCTTGACCTTTTTTAATCACCTCAAACAAATCCATTTTGGCAATTGCGTCCGGATTAACGATCACCTTGTATCGACTCGGACATAACTCAACGGCCACCGCATCATACTTCCCCGTAGCAATCAGCTCTTCAACTTTATCGGCGCTAGCCTTGGAAACATGTGCCGTTCCCAGTAACGTTACGGTACTGTTATTAACTTTAAGCGTTTTAATGGGTTCATCAGCAAGTAACCCATCGGTATTTGGCACGGAAGAATTATTCATCAGTAGTTGGGGTGTTTATAAAACTTAGGAAGTTAAGCTATATAAGATAGCGCTCAATCTCGTTTATAGATGTAACAAAAATAGAATTCTAAAACTATAAAAATCGTACCACAATTCACCAATGACATGACAATTTTGCATCCACTCATCCCGTATTACCGAGTAATCAGCAATAGAGTCTGTAAATAGTGAAACGCAAAGTCAAACCGTAACAAATGCTGGATCATGGGCTGTAGCGTCTAAAGACAATCATCCAGCGGCAAGAGCATATGCTACAAGAAACAACGCATTCCTTCTTTCTGTAGCTGTACGTACATCTCACCGGTATAACATGGGACTAAACAGCTAAGATTATGGTCTTTATGAAATAAGAGACGAGGTTTTGTCGAGAATTACAAAATACCGACAGAATCTAAAATTTTTAGATAATCACAATAAAACCAGATTATTCCGATGTATCAATTCCGGCTCCGCTACGTATCCTAATATATTTTCGATTTCATGCGTAGTTGTTTTTAAGATTCGCTGTGTTTCCATGGCATTGTAGTTGATCAATCCACGGGCTATTTCCTTACCCTCTTCATTCAGACAGACCACCGCTTCACCGCGCTCGAAATTTCCTTCGACTTGCGTGACACCGATTGGTAATAAACTTTTTCCATCAAGAATCAGCGCATTCGCTGCACCTTGATCGAGCCGCACACTACCACGAACCTGCAAATAGTCGGCAAGCCACTGCTTACGCGCTGCCAACACCGGAATTTTGGCTTGCAAATGTGTACCGATCACTTCACCCTGACTGAGGCGAATGAGTACGTTTTCTTCATGCCCAGAAGCAATCAAAGTATCTGCACCGCTGCGTGCTGCGCGCTTGGCGGCAATCACCTTACTTTGCATACCGCCGCGGCTGATATTACTACCCACCCCTCCCGCCATTTTCTCCAATAGCGGATCCCCAGCAGTGGCTTGATACAATAACTGTGCATCTGGGTTTTTACGTGGATCGCTGGTATATAGCCCAGCCTGATCGGTGAGAATGACCAAAATATCAGCCTCAATTAGATTAGTCACTAAAGCGGCGAGTGTATCATTATCGCCAAAGCGGATTTCATCTGTGGCAACAGTATCATTTTCGTTGATAATTGGAATGATATTAAGTTTTAGCAACGTCGTCAGCGTTGAACGGGCGTTAAGATAACGCTTCCGATTGGATAAATCTTCGTGCGTCAGCAATACTTGAGCTGTTTGCAATCCATAATGAGAAAAAACCGAAGCATATGCTTGTGCCAAACCCATTTGCCCTACTGCCGCTGCGGCTTGCAATTCATACAATGCAGTCGGTCGGCTATCCCAACTAAGACGCTGCATACCCTCCGCAATTGCACCAGAGGAAACCAAAATAATTTCTTTAGCTTGATGTTTAAGTGTAGCAATTTGCCCAGCCCATTCCTCCAATGCTACATGGTTAAGTCCTTTTCCTTGATTGGTAACTAAGCTACTGCCTACTTTAATCACAATACGGCGTGCCTGCTTCAGCATACGTCATCCCCTTGATTGAGATTATCAAGAGCAGTTTCGGTGTTCGCTATCGGTGCAAGTTGTTCGGGCGTTAATACGTTTTGTTCTAAATACTCCATAATGGCATATGTCAGTTGTTTACAGCCTTCTCCTGTAAGGGCCGATATCATAAAATAGTTTTCTTTCCAGCCCAATGCTCGAACAAATTCTTCGCAAGCTTCAGCTTGCTTCTGCAGAGGTAGCATATCGATCTTATTCAGTACCAACCAACGCGGTTTTCGATACAGCAATTCATCATATTTTTGCAGTTCCTTAACCAGCGCATGCGCTTCATGAACAAGATCGGTATCTTGATTTATTGGTGCCATGTCAATGACATGCAACAACAATCGAGTTCTCGATAAATGCTTCAAAAAACGATGCCCCAAACCAACACCCTCGGCCGCACCTTCAATTAATCCGGGAATATCGGCCATTACAAAGCTACGGTTGGCATCGATGCGTATGACCCCTAAATTAGGTTCCAATGTCGTAAAGGGATAGTCCGCGACCTTCGGACGAGCCGCCGAGACAGCGCGAATTAATGTAGACTTACCCGCATTGGGCATACCCAATAAACCTACATCGGCTAATACCTTTAATTCAAGTTTCAGTTCAAATTCTTCGCCCAGTTCACCGTAAGTAAACTGGCGCGGTGCACGGTTGGTGCTTGATTTAAAGTGAAGATTGCCTGCTCCCCCGACTCCACCTTTGGCAAGCAACACCTTCTGCTGATCCTGTACTAAATCTGCAACAATCTCTTCAGTATTCAGATACTTGATCAGTGTTCCAACCGGCATGCGCAATACGATATCTTCAGCACTGCGACCATAGCGATCAGATCCCTGTCCGTTCTGACCGTTCTTGGCACGGTGGATACGTGCAAAACGATAATCAATCAAGGTATTAATGTTGCGATCAGCGATTGCATAAATACTTCCACCACGACCACCATCACCGCCATCTGGACCTCCACGGGGAATATATTTTTCCCGACGAAAACTCGCTACGCCATTACCACCTTTACCCGCAAGCACCTGGATGACCGCTTCATCAATGAATTTCATAACAATCAATTTATTCCTGAATACATACGGTTATACCACTTTCCAGTTACAAATAAAAAGCCCCATCGTTTTAAGATAGGGCTTCATGAGATAGAAGGTTAATTCTTTATACTGGTAATATACTGACCGTTTTACGCTTAAGCGCGCCTTTAACAGCAAAACTGACCTTTCCGGTAATCTTTGCAAATAAGGTATGATCTTTTCCCATCCCAACATTTTCACCTGCATGAACTTGCGTACCACGTTGCCTAACGATAATCGAGCCGGCAGGAATTAATTCGCCGCCATAACGTTTTACACCGAGCCGCTTAGAATGTGAATCACGACCATTTCTTGAACTTCCGCCTGCTTTTTTATGTGCCATTTATTTTACTCCTACTCCTAAGCCGAGATGCCAGTAATCTGAATTTCGGTATAGTATTGTCTATGTCCTTGGTGTTTCTGATAATGTTTACGGCGACGCATTTTGAAGATGCGAATTTTATCATGGCGACCTTGTGACAAAACGGTTGCATTCACCTTTGCACCGCTAACCAGTGGATTGCCAACAGATACTTGATCGTTATTCGCAACCATCAACACTTGGTCAATGACTAATTCATTTCCTGCTTCAACGCACAGCTTTTCAACTTTGAGCTTCTCGCCCACTTGAACTCGGTACTGCTTGCCACCGGTTTTTATTACCGCATACATAGTATAAACTCCAAATCCACATACAACAAAACGCGCTATTATAACGATTTACCGACTGTTTGTGCATAAAAATATACCGTGTTATTCATTTATATTCATGCTGCAACCCTTCTTTCTCTCTTTTATGCTTGACACTAAGCCATCGTCATTTCTAACATAGCGCTTTCTTTAAGGTCACATTGTGTCAATCGAATACATAAAAAGTTTCATCGCTCGGGATATGGATATCGTTGATGGCGTTATCCGAGAAAAACTCCACTCTCATGTTGCTCTCATCCGTCAGGTTAGCGAATATATTATTAACAGCGGAGGTAAGCGTTTACGACCAGCGTTAGTCATTTTGTCAGCAGGCGCTTTTGGTTATTCCGGAAAGTTTCATTACAATCTTGCAGCCATTATTGAATTTATTCATACCGCCACGTTGCTACACGATGATGTAGTAGACGAATCTCAACTGCGCCGCAATCAAGAAACTGCCAACGCTTTGTTCGGCAATGCTGCCAGCGTGTTAGTTGGAGATTTTCTTTATTCAAGAGCGTTCCAAATGATGGTAGAAATCGATAATATGCGAGTCATGCAAGTTCTAGCAGACGCCACGAACACCATCGCCGAAGGCGAAGTTTTGCAACTTCTCAATTGTCGCGATCCTAATGTTACAGAAGAGAGTTATTTACAGGTTATTCGCTACAAGACTGCCAAGCTTTTTGAAGCAGCCAGCTACCTTGGCGCAATATTAGGCAATGTATCTGACAAAGAAGAAGAAGCGATGGCGGTATATGGCATGCATTTGGGAACGGCATTTCAATTGATTGATGACATTCTCGACTATTCTGGAAATAACAATGACATCGGTAAGAATCTCGGTGACGATCTTGCTGAAGGAAAACCGACATTGCCGCTGATATACGCAATGAAGACTGGCACACAACGCCAAGCTGATATTATTCGAAAAGCAATAGAAGATGGCGGACAAGACGGTTTCCAACCCATCCTGGACATTATCCAGCAAACAGCTGCTTTGAATTATGCCAGAAATTGCGCTGAGTCGGAGGCCAAAGCAGCAATTGCAGCTATTCAATTTTTACCAGAATCCGAGAATAAAAAATGCCTGCTCGATTTGGCAGATTTTGCAATTACTCGTAATTATTAAATTTAATTGATTATTGCAGCACCATCAATATTTTCTCGACAGAAAATAGATTCAAGGGTTGTAGTAGATCGGGTTAAAACTGAGTTCAGTTTTTCAATATTTCTTAACTGTTGTGTTTAGGTATTCCACAGCATCTTCTTCAAACATGTTTAGCGAAATTCCAGAAGTTTTCAATGCCATTACTAGTGATTCTTATTTTGTGTAAACAGCGTGAAGGTGATTAATTCGCTCATGGTTGCAGCAGTCCGATAAAACCGGACGCTTTATTAAGTTCTTTTTCAAATTATATTGGTGTCACATCACAAGTTTATTACTCCTGAAGATGAATTCTTAAACAGATTTGGATAATGACTTACCATGACCACTAATCAAATAATCCTCCGACTGCATTTCCATTAATCGTGAAATCACGCGTTCAAATTCAAAACCAATGTTGCCTGAACAATACAATTGTTGAGGTGGCGCCACAGCGGAACATAGAAATTTGACGTTATGCTCATATAATGCATCAATAAAGTGCATAAAACGAATGGCCTCGCTAGTGTTTTCATCCGTAAACTGCGGGATCGCAACCATAATGACAGTATGATAAGTTTTTGCAATGGCAAGATATTCCGCAGCACCCAGAGGACTCGCACAAAGGCGCTTGAAAGAAAATACGGCTACGCCACGTGCCGATTTGGGAACAAATAATTTACGTCCTTGAACAACCAATTCACCACTTGGTACTTTGTCGCGATCCGCGATATCGCGATCTGTCAATCGAAAAAAAATGGTCGATAGTTTCGCTGTTGTTTCTTCATTCACTGGATGGAAATAGGTTTCGACGCCTTTCAAACGATCATAACGATAATCTACCGGACCATTTAACGGAATAATCTCCATTCTTTCTTTGATGCGATCAATGAAGGGCGTGAAATGATGCCGATTTAAGCCATCTTTATAAAGATCATCTGGCGCTCGGTTGGATGTGGAGACAACTATCAGACCTCGATTAAATAACTCTTGAAAAAGACGTGCAACCACCATTGCATCGGCAATATCGGTAACCTGTAGTTCATCGAAACACAGCAGTGTGGTTGTACTGATTATTTGGTGTGCAATAGCGGGCATCGGATCATCAAAATCAACTTTTTTATCAAAAACAATATTCTTTAAAGCCAGCTTGCGCTGCTGCATCGAAAGGCTATGCCAGCTTCTTAAACGCTCATGAATATCCAGCATGAATTCCTGAAAATGTACACGTCGTTTGGTAGATAACGGTGCAGTTTCATAAAACAAATCCATTAGCATAGATTTTCCACGACCAACGCCACCGAATAGATAAACGCCTTTAGGAGAGCTTGAAACACTGTCCGTGTGAGAAAATAAGCGCGATAGCCAACCGCCGCTTTGCGCATTGGGAGGGGAATACTGATTTAACGCTTGATGCAGATGCTCCAAGGCATCGACTGCCCTGGCTTGATCTGGATCAGGTTTGAGTTCACCATCCCGCATTAATGCAAGATACTCAGCATGGGGGGTATGTTCTTTATCGATAGCCATCGACTAATCCGAGAGAGGATAATGGCAAATCATTTGCAATTTATGCATATATCTCGCTTTTGATATCGTATTTTCATTCTACTTTACAGATTATTCGAAAAATTAGAGTTTCCGTTTCAATTCCGGATAGAAAGCAATCCAATCGCACCTGTTTCTTCCTTACTGCATATTCTTGTCAGATAGATTGTACAATCACTCGTTTTCAAGTAACTGAAGCTATACTTGAACAATTCTATTGCCAGCCACTTACTCTCCCGCTCACACCTACAAAATAGAAGACTCCTAATTGTATGAAAGTACCTTCAGAAGCATTCAGCGCACGACAAGACCATATCTCACTGTAATTCCTTGCAAAATATGTCGCACACTTTTTTATGTAATCACATTCTACCTGAGATGGAGCGTAAAAATTACTGGCATTGTCGGGCGGTTATCGCGGGTCTGAAGCGAGTTGAACGGATTTGAAACAGCGCGGCCTTGAATGTGCGCCCGAACTGGCGGTTGGTGACGGTGTCTTGGAATTGTGGAAAGCTATTCCAAATGCTTGCCTCAGACCGATCAACAGTGTTGTTGGATGACTGGTTGAAGTACTATAACGGGAAATGTACTCACCAAGGAAAAATCTGCTGCGAGCGCACGCCAATGCAAACTTAATTGACGCAAAAGAGGTATGGGACGATAAAATCACCTCATTGAATAGCTAAACTTGATCTAACAGGTACATCATCAAATCGGGGATTGCCAGATCGGGTCTGAATTACCACAATTTAATAGCTTTTCTGAGAGACGTATTAGTCAGGATATCTACAATCGCCCACACATCTAATCCTAAAACCATTAAACCAAACAATCCTCCGATCTGATCCATTTTGTGACTCCAATAGCTTTCCGTAATGTCTTCTACCTAACTTTAGAGCTAAAAAACTAATCTGCGGCTTTCCCTTATAATCGTTTCAGTAATGGCTTTCACTTAGCTATTACTATTATTTACTGCCTGTTATTTTAGCGACAATATAGCCAACGAAAAAAGCAATAGCGACACTGGTAACAGGATTTTTCCTCACGCGAGCACTAATTTCTTCCAAGCCATCGTCCGCAGCTTGTTGTGTATCACGTATTTTATCGGTTGCTTTTTCGCTGTAATGCTCAAATTCTCTTTCAATTTTATCGCCAATATGTTCAATACCTTTTTCACTGATCCTTTTAATATCTTCCATTAACTCGCTGACTTGAGCTTTAAGTATTGCAAGATCTTGTTTTAACTCTGCTTCAGTTTTGAGTTCCTTAAGATCTTTTAAGTTGCTTGGATTGGGTGTAGCTTTTTCCTGAGCCATGGAAATCTCCTATAAGTATGATAGTAATGGAATGCACTAAATGATAGAAACTACATATAACTGCACTATAGCGTCGGGTCAGTTATATCAGAACAAAAGAAGAAACTCTATGATTAATATTGGATACAAAATAGTCATTGCGCTAGATTTTTTTACTTGAAGCGAACTTATAAAAAGATTAAAACTTTTTTGTATTCTTGTTGTAATCTCTAACTCTATGTAGTTCACTATATAGAGAAACAATCATAATGAAATTATCTTTTGTTAAATCCGATACATCATATTCATTTATTTCGATGTTGATAAGTATTGCCTTGGTATTAGCATTTATGTACTGGGCGCGAGTTATTGTAATTCCCGTTGCATTATCGATATTAATTACTTTTTTATTAGTACCCACAGTCAACTGGCTAGAAAAAATTTATATTCCTCGTGTACTCGCAGTGATACTGATGACAGTTATTTCGTTGTCATTATTTTTGGGAGCTACCTATGCCATTACTAAGCAAATCGACAGCTTGGTAGATTCATATCCGCAGTATGAAGACAATATTACTGCAAAAATTTCTCAAATTAATGAGCAAGGCAGTAGTGGCCTATTTGATAAATTTCATAGCGTAGCAGAGCGACTGTATGAGCAATTAGAGCAAGCTCAGAAAGACTCTAAAATCCAAAAGATATCCTCTTCAGGAAGTCAGGAAGCGTCACATGCACAACCAGTAAAGATCGTTGAGGATAGCCCATTCCATTTCTCTGCGTTATGGGGAATCGCAGGTCCTGTACTTGAGCCGTTAGCAAACATTGGCTTAGTGATTGTGCTGATAATTTTTATGCTAATTAACCGAGAAGACTTACGTGACCGGTTCATTGCACTGGTCGGCATTGGTCAAATGACCGATACCACACGTGCACTCGAAGATGCAGGGGACAGGATCAGTCGTTACCTATTAATACAATTATTTATTAATTGTTGTTATGGTATGGCAGTGGGTATAGGTTTATGGTTGATCGGTGTCCCATACTTCATATTATGGGGTTCATTCGCGGCATTGTTGCGTTATATTCCTTATTTAGGCGCTTGGTTGTCCGCTTTGCTGCCAATTGCTTTGAGTTTACTGATTTCGCCAGATTGGAGCATTGCGTTAATGGTTATCGCACTATTCTTAATGTTGGAATTGGTTACTAACATGATTGCTGAACCAATGCTATATGGACGTGGTATAGGTGTATCACAAGCGGCGTTACTCGTTACCGTGGCATTCTGGGCGTGGCTATGGGGCCCCATTGGTCTTATATTGGCTTCTCCTTTGACAGTTTGTTTGGCAGTTTTAGGCCGACACGTCCCTTTTCTTAAGTTTCTCGATATTTTGCTCGGTGATCGACCCACTCTATCGTCTTCACAGCGTTACTATCAAAGACTCTTAGCCAAGGATGAAGATGAGGCTTCCGATATTATTGAAAGATACATTGAAGATGACTCCATGGTTCATGCATTCGATAAGATTATTATTCCAGCGTTGTCATTGGCAAGAGCAGACTTAAGATCAGGCAAATTGGATGAACTCAGCCATAAAGAAATGGTGGAACTGAGTGGTAGTATTCTGGAAGATCAACGTAGTGAAATGTATGTTATCGAATCAAAAGAAAAGAAAACAGAAAAAGAAAGCAACGATGGAGCCACATCCCCCTTGCCTGTAACTTCCGTGTTAGCTGTTCCTGCGCGTGATTCGACAGACAAGTTGCTGGTTGATGCCTTGTCGATGTTACTCGATCCCAGTCGTTTCGAGATTCATGCCTCACCTGGAGGCATAGTGTATGATATTTTAGCTGATGTTAAACGGCGTACTCCAGATGTGTTAGTGATTTTATCCGTTCCTCCAGGAGGAGTTGCGCATGTGCGTCATATTTGTAAACGTATTACCGCACGATTTCCAGATTTACGTATTGTCGTTGGACGGTTAGGCTTGTACGAGGAGGATCAGGAAGAAAATCGTAGACGATTAAGTGAAGTAGGCGCTGATTACATTGTTTTTAGTTTGGCAGATGTGGTATCGGAACTTAATAAATTATCAACATTAGATTAGTGACTCTATGGTACACGGTTACTACTTTCCTTTTTTAAGGTGCAACAAAATACCAAATAGCTATTGAGCTTTATATCAATAATTTAAAAATAAACAAATAAATAGTTATGAGAATAATAATCTTAACCTTAATAAGCTTATTGGGAGGATCGCAGGCTTATGCTTTTGACATCAATCCATTCAAAAAATATGATGGCAGCCATGAGCTAGTTCTTAATGATGAAAATACCCAAAAAGCCGCTGGCGTTGTTGCAAGCATCATTATTCACCCGGTTCATGAGGAATTGACTGTTCGATCATTTAATTTAGTCAAAGAACGGAGAATGCCAGGTTTTGAACGTATTAATGATGAATTGATTGAGACAGTAATTCGTGGTGTGCGATGGAATGATGATCCGCTCAACTTATTACCGGATCATCCTATAGCTTGGTTTGATAATTTTAAGAACGCAAGTGAAAATTCTGATCGCATTACCAGTCATTACGATTTGTTTTATCGTAGCCATCACCACGATCTACAATTCTTGCATGCGATGGCTTCTTCGGATCAGGAAAAAGCAGGGGATACACTAAAAGCAGTTATGATGTGGTCCGAGTTTAGCTACAAAGTAGCGAGTGGATTTATTCCTATTCACACGCATTTAGATAAAATGCATCAGTTTTTGTCACCTGAAGCTGCACGAAGCTTTAAAAAACATTTTACCCATGATGGGTTACGTAAAAAATGGACACCAGCTTATTTATTTTCGCTAAAGTGTATTCGAGAGAAAGTGGGATCTAATTTATTTACGCCTCTGGATTGCTCAGAAACAGATTGGCGGCCAATGAAAAAGAATGTGCAAAATATCGCGTTAGGTAGCTTGTTGCATGTTATTCAAGATTCATTTTCTGACAGTCACGTTTCCCGGAATCCAGAATATGAAGGCGAATATTCTTTGATTCATGGTCGATCCAAGATAAATAATTTTAATGCTTATACCAAGCAGAGCTTCAATTTACATCGTGGCGCCGATGGTTATCCCCGTGATTTTGAAGCCGCTATGAGTGAACAGGATTTAAATCTTGAAGAGGCTTGTGCGCAAGTCATATCCAATGTATTGCTCGATCGGAACAAATCGAAAAAAGGAACGCACTGGCGCAAAACTGCGAATTATTTAGAAAATGGCGTTTTTCGCATTATCAATCCTAATGCTTTAGCTGGCGCCGGTAAATATGAATGACCCCGCCCCAAGGGAAGGTTAGATGTGATCGAAACAACAAAAACGGGAGATCAAAAACAAGTTGCCGCTTGATTCTCCGTACACCAGATTTGACTATAGCTCAATGACTAACTAGATCAGCAATATTAAGTATTTCTATCAATTCAAGTTCAATTGCTAAAAAATTTTGATTAAGGCTCTGAATGGGTTGATATAAGACCCATACCAACAGTGGATGATACGGCAAACCTATTAGAATTATCCCAAAGAATCATTCTAACTAATACCTCTCTAAATGAAACAAGCTCAAAAACAAAGATGTTTGTATGACAAAGAGAATATTAATCGTTTCATTACTGCTGGCAATAGCTTTTCATATGTATTACCTATTCACCGATGATGGCAGAGTCTTAGCGTTTGAATTAATTAGCCTGCTTGTTGCATTTAACTGCTCAATGATGTTGTTGGCAGAAGATTAATTTCCACAACAAATTTAGGTTAACGGATGTGTAAAATTTTGAGAAGTGCATTTCAAAATGTGAGTAATTTTAGGTATCTAAAAAATTAGCTCATTATTGGCGAATGCTGATAAAGCATTTTATAGACTCTCCTCGCAAGTAGCTACTGAATATTAGATTTATATAGGGTGTACTATAATTCTATTCATTCAAAGATTGAGGTGTGGAAAATTGAGAGATTTGCAGCAAGAAATTGATTGTAATGTGCAAAGTGCTTTACGAGAAGATTTAGGTTTAATTGGCGACATAACAGCTTCTTTAGTTCCAAATCATAAACAATTACGGGCTGAAGTAATTTCTCGAGAAAATGCAGTATTGTGTGGTACAAAGTGGTTTGAATCCTGCTTCTTAGCATTGTCATCTGAGATAGAAATCTACTGGTTTGCATTTGATGGTGACTATGTTCAGGCAAACGATAAGCTGTGCCAAATTCAAGGAAATGCGCAAGCATTGCTGACTGCCGAACGTTCGGCGCTGAATTTCTTGCAACTATTATCCGCGGTAGCTACGCAAACCAGGCACTTTGTTGATGCTGTTGCTGGCACTACAGCGACTATCGTTGACACAAGAAAAACTTTGCCAGGACTACGTATTGCGCAAAAATATGCTGTCAAATGCGGCGGTGGCACCAACCATCGCTTAGGTTTGTATGATGGTATTTTAATTAAAGAAAATCATATCTTGGCTGCAGGAGGGATAGCAACGGCAATAAAAGATGCACAGGCTATCGTGCCCTTAGGTGCATTTATTCAAATTGAGGTGGAGTCATTGAATGAATTGGAGCAAGCATTAACAGCCGGAGCAGAGATGATTTTATTAGATAATTTTACCCTCGAGCAGATAAAAGAAGCGGTTGCTATTACTCGATACCAGCATGGACATAAAAAAATCATTCTAGAAACATCAGGCAATATAACGTTACAGAACGTGCGTGAAATCGCTGAAACAGGTATCGATAGAATTTCGATTGGCAGTTTAACTAAAAACATACATGCCATTGATTTATCATTAAGATTGTACGATTTACAGCCTCAATTGTATTAGTCCATTTAGCTTGAATCTGCTATAAAGCTTCTGTACGAGATTGAGCTAGCAATAAAAAACTCACTAGGTTACTGGATTTAGAGTTTTTGTATAACCTAACACCAAAATAATTATAAGAACAGAAGATAGGTAATCAAAGTAGGTACCTTCCCCCAAATTAATTGATGCCAGCGTGATTTTCTGGCATCAAAGATTCTATATTTTGCGTATGTTAAGCGAAATGATTATGAAAAGTGTGTATTGCTTTGGGATCTAAGTGGTTGATGGTTGCCATAATTTGCTCGGGATCAGCGAGGGAAGGTGCCATGCTCCAACGATCCAATGCAGCATTGCCAATACGTACCATGCCGGTATGATTGTCTTTGACTACATCAAGCTCAACTTCATAATCAAAGAATCCTAGTTTGCGGCGCAGTAATTCAATATCGCCAGGAGCTCCAGTGAGAAATTTCCAATTTCCCTGAATGCCAAAATTTTCGGCATAATGTTTAAGCACTACCGGCGTATCCAATTCTGGTTGCAATGTGATCGAATACATGAAAACATCTCGCCCTGCACGTTCACCAAGCATATTTTGTACTGCAAGCAGATTGGCAGTCGTTTTCGGACAAGTATCGCCGCATTGCGCATACATCATATTAATCGCAACTACTTTGTCGCGAATCAAGTCATCATAGAAACGAACGGCTTTCCCTTCATGGGTATATACCGTGACGTTTGGAAACGGCGCAGAAGTATCTCCATCCCATGTGCTTGTTAAGGCACTGCTGCCGAATTTATCCCAAGTTGAGCTTAAACCAATGGCGCCCAGCGCGCCCAAACCAACTCCAGTCAGTATTTTTCTACGGGAATATATAGCATTTTTTATTTTATTCATAATATAACCCTCTTTAGTCAACGATATCCCAACGTACCATCATGGCATGATCCTCATGGATCATATTGTGGCAATGCATGACATATTTACCGGGGAAATCTCGGAATCGCATGAATAACCTCACCCTTTCACCCGGCCCTAATACATACACATCCTTCCGCCCTCTTTCGTGAGTCGGTATGGGTATTGCTACTCCATTCCTGAATCGATTTAGAATGTGCCCTTCCTCGAAATGGATATGGACCGGATGTGCCCAGCCACCGGAGGGATTATCCAAGTCCCATATTTCTGCACCACCTAACTCAATCCGTGCAGCGGCAGAATTAACGTTGACTAGCTTGTCGTTGATGCTCCAGAAGCCATTTCTACGGGAAAATACCCACCGCCTAACGGGTGCGGCGGCGATTTCTGCCGCTGTTGGACGACGAATGGCACGCAGCGCAGTCGGAACACGGCTCACATCTGCTACTGGAGGATTACGGTTTACAATAATTTTCATTATCCGAGTACCCGGAGCTTGTACTGCACCCGGGCCACGGGTCGAAGTTTGCGTTAAACGGTTGACGAGATAGAGTTCTGTGTTTAATGCAAAACGAGAAAAATCTACTACGATATCCCCCCGTTCAGCGACGCCTAATCGAACTCTCGTTTGGTTTTGCAACGGCGCGGGTAAAAGGTTACCGTCGTTAGCGATATAGGTAAATGGCTGCGCTACATTTGCAGTATTAACCAAATAAAACTCATAAAAGCGACTGGGTCCAGCATTCAATAAGCGAAAACGGTACTTACGCCGAGCAACATTGAGTACCGGTTCAATTTTGCCATTTACGGTGATCTTGTCACCCAAAGTACCTTCAGGGTCAAGTTGATCGAAAATATGAATTCCATTGACATCGAAGCGTTTATCCTGGAATGCTAATGGATAGTCGTACGGACCGCTTGGTAATCGCAATGCAGCCGGATTAGTATCGCGCTCATCCCCCGAATCGATATCATCATAGATTAAATAAAATCCGGCCATACCGCGACTTGCGTTGGCTGCGGTAAAATCTAAGCAATGATCGTGGTACCACAGCGTACCCAATGCTTCACGTTTGTCACCACCGACCGGATTGCTCGTATTGGTATTGCTATTTGGGTTTCTTGGAAACTCATCGAATCCGGCATAGATATTTGGATAAAATTGATCTTTAAATTTTCCTGGTTTATTGAGTGTTGGCCCTGCTTTAGTTTCACTAAAATAATCGCCCGGAAATCCGTCGCTCTCAGAAGGCGTATGTAGATTATGCAAATGCAAACTGATTTCCGGTGTGCCAAACCCCGTATGATTAGCTGGTAACTGGTTATGTAACCGAACAATGACCGGCCGACCGTAGCGTGCATGAATGGTAGGATTTGCATAAGGATTACCATTTGCATCCTTGCCCATATATTGCCAGCTTAATTGCGGCGGATAATCTGGATGAAATACATGATTCGTAATAGCCTGAGCTTTTAGCTCATAAGTATCCGCCTCATCGGGTGGAAGCGTTGGCTCATTGAAAAACTCACCCCAGCGTTGATGATCGTTCCGTCCGCACTCATCAAAGTCAGTGTTGGCTCCGCCTTGTGGGATAAGATTATTATCCGTAAAAAGATCCGTTTGCGGTAACGGTTCTACTGCATCAGGTAGCGTTACTAACCATGGTGTTGTTGCTGGACTTGGCGGTGGTGCCGGCGGAGCAACCTGTGCTGTGCTTTCTCTCGTGGTTAAAATAGCGGGAGCTGCTAGCAATGTAGCACCAGTTGCTTTGAAAAATGTGCGCCTCGATGTATCTACTATATTTAAATCATTGGTACTTTTGTGCCCAAGATCCTTTTCTTTTTGTTTCATTCCATCCCTCTCTTTTTATGGATCTACAATTCGCCTCTACAATAACCAAAATTAATGTAAATCAATGGAGTTACTTTTTAGTTTTTGTTATTTACTTGAAATACCTTAAATTATTGCGAGATAGACGATCGCAGAATCCTATAAGCAGAGGATTTTTCTGTAAATAAGCGAAATGCCTGTTTTCATATAAGTAGTGACTTAGTTTTTGTTCATTTCTGATACAAATTACTAATTAAGTAAATACTTATATAAAAACAGGCATTTCGCTTATTTATTTATAGCATTAGCTACTTTAGTCTGTGACATGTAGCGATGGATGCGATTTTTAAGAATTTGAGCAAAGTAACATCAATACTTTTGCTATCCAGATGAGCATGGATGTGTTCATCAATTAAATTGCAAAAACAGAAACGGATAGCAATACGACTAATGCTAAGACATTAAAAATCGCCGAAAGAGCAGATTAGCACGCATCAATAATAATAACAATAATAAATGAGGCGATTAAATGGCAAAGCTTAATAGAGCAGACCTTGATTTTCTATTACAACAAATTCTTATTTCCGAAAGTGATTCAGCTGCGCAATTAGTGGGTAATTTCGACACACTTCCTATACTGGTCGGGAGTCCATTGTTACCGAATGGCTTAAGAAATGTAAATGGCACCTATAATAATCTGATAACGGGACAATCTTTGTATGGAGCAGCTGATCAAGTTTTTCCCCGTTTGTTGACACCGTCATTTAAAAACGGTGAGGAAGTCCCCGTAGGCTTCGGCTTCAATCCGAATCAACCCGAAGGTAGTTCAACTTTTTATTCACAAACCAGCGGCTTAGTATTTGATTCTAAACCACGCTTGGCAAGCAATTTGATAGCTGACCAAACAGACAACAATCCTGCAGCGGTAGCTGCTGCGGCACAAACAAACGGTTCGGAATTGGTAAATGGTGTCCGCATGGATGGCACACCTTTTCAAACCCATTTTATTCCAAATGTAACTCCCAATGCCGGAGCAGATGCCCCCTATAATTCCTGGTTTACCTTATTTGGACAATTCTTCGATCACGGCTTGGATCTGGTAAATAAAGGTCAGAGCGGAACAATATTTGTACCTTTGCAACCTGACGATCCACTTTATAATCCGACCCCTGGAGCAGCCAATTTTATGGCTGTGACGCGTGCAACTAATTTGCCAGGTGCTGATGGTATTGTTGGAGATGATCCTTCAACGCTGGGCATCGACGAAAGTGCCGATGATATTCATCAACAAATCAACCAAACAACGCCTTACGTCGATCAAAACCAAACATATACTTCACACCCTTCGCATCAAGTGTTTTTACGAGAGTATGAGCTGAAGGAAGGTAAGCCTGTTGCAACAGGACGATTGATTGAGAATAGTGCGACTGGAGATGGACTTGCTACTTGGGCAGATATTAAGACGCAAGCACACCAATTGTTAGGAATTAATCTTACCGATGCAGATGTAACCAATCTGCCATTAATCCTAACCGACAGTTATGGCAAATTTATTCCGGGTGCCAATGGTTTCGCGCAAATGATCGTCGGCGTCGGAACAGACGGTATCGCAAATACACCTGATGATAATTTGGTTGAAGGCGATCCTTTGGCTAATGGCGGATTGGGGGTTGATATACCAGTCAATGTGATTCGTACCGGACATGCATTCTTGGACGATATCGCTCATAACGCCACGCCGCGTAGCAGCAATGGCACAATGAAAACCGCTGATACGGACAACATTATTAATACCACCCCAGTTACATCGGGCGAATACGATGATGAATTACTAAATGCTCATTTTATTACGGGTGATGGACGTGGTAATGAAAACATCGGCCTGACGGCGGTTCATACGGTATTCCATGCGGAGCATAATCGGACTGTTCAGAACATCAAAGACCAGGTCACCGCAAGCGGTGATAGCGCATTTATTGCACAATGGAAATTTCCGGATGGTTCATGGAATGGTGAGCGCTTGTTCCAAGCGGCAAAATTTTCCACGGAAATGCAGTACCAACATTTGGTATTTGAAGAGTTTGCGCGCCGTGTTCAGCCTAACGTTGATGCATTTGCCGGTTATAACAGCACGATAGATCCTGCCATCATGGCTGAGTTCGCGCATGTGGTATATCGCTTCGGTCATTCAATGCTGACTGAAACGGTTGACCGAACCAATTTGGACGGTACGCTGAACAATAATGACATTGGATTGGTACAAGCATTTCTTAATCCAGTTGAATTTGGTGCAGACTATGCCAATAATTTTGATGCAGCGGCAGCAGTAGTTAATGGTATGACGCGACAAGTCGGAAATGAAATCGACGAATTTGTAACAGAAGCATTGCGTAACAATTTGGTCGGATTACCACTTGACTTGGCTGCCATTAACATCACACGCGGCCGCGATACAGGCATTCCATCGCTAAATGAAGCCCGGCGTATGTTTTATGAAGATACCGGTCATAACAGCGCTTTATTGCCTTATGACAGTTGGGCTGATTTTCAGCAAGGATTGAGACATCCGGAATCTCTGGTGAATTTTATTGCTGTGTATGGCCAGCATCCATCTATCCTGAATGCAATAACCATGAGTGATAAACGAGCTGCGGCAGATTTATTAGTTAATGGTGGAGATGACGCTCCAATTGATCGTGATGATTTCATGAATGGTACGGGTAATTGGGCCAATTTACCATCAGGCGCTACAATCACTGGCCTTGATGATGTAGATTTCTGGATTGGCGGTATGGCCGAAGAGCAAGCACCATTCGGTGGCTTGTTAGGATCTACATTTAATTTCGTATTTGAAACACAAATGGAGAAATTACAAGATGCGGACCGATTCTACTATCTTGATCGAGTAGCCGGTTTAAATTTCTTGACCGAATTGGAACAAAATTCCTTCGCGGAAATGATTATGAACAACCTGCCTGGTGCAAAACATTTACCTGGCAATGTGTTTTCAACACCTACTTATACATTCGAAGCAGCTAATGTTGGAGCAAGTGGCCCCATTTTGAATGATCCTGGTACTGCTTATAATGAAACCTCGTTGCTGGTTCGAGACAATACTTTAGGCGGGCTAACCATTCGCTACAATGGTCAAGGACATGTTGTCATGGGAGGTACTTCTGGTAATGACAGAATGCGCTCCGATGCGGGTTCAGACACTCTCTGGGGAGACGGTGGGGACGATAGATTGGAAGGCGGCGTCGATAACGATTTTCTATTTGGTGGTAGCGGCAATGACATCATTACCGACGCTTCCGGTGACGACACCATCAAGGGTGGAGATGGTCATGATGTGATTAATGCCGGTCCTGGTCTTAATATTATTTTCGGAGGATCAGGACAAGATTTTGTCATTACCGGTAACGATGCCTCAGAGCTTTTTGCGGGCGAAGGCAATGATTTCATTTTTGGTAATATCGCTAATGGAATCGTAATGGGTAACGAAGGTAGCGATTGGATTGAGAATGGCGGCGCAGGTGCTCAGGTAGGCGATAATAACGATCCTTTCGGACGGGATCCGATTCGTGGGAATGATGTGTTTATTGGAGGCGGCAATGCCGATGGATTCGTCGGGGAAGGTGGTGACGACATTATGAATGGCATGCTTGGCGCCAATCGGAGTGATGGAGGCAGTGGATTTGATTGGGCATCCAGTGATGGTAAGAATACTGCAGCCAATATCGATCTAGCATTGGCTATACTACCGGGCCCTTTTGTTCCGACCACAGATCGTTTCAACTTTGTTGAAGCTGCATCTGGGTGGAATTTTAATGACACGATACTGGGTGATGATTTAACGGCTACAGAATTAACATTGATCGATCCGATATCAGGGCAAAACAATGCATTGGATAACGCAAATAACCCAACTGGTGGCGGACATAGCGCTGCGGACAGAATTGCTCAGATTAATGGATTAAGCACGATCTTGGGAGGAGCAACTGTTTTTAATTCTGGTAATATTTTATTGGGCGGTGGCGGTAGCGATCTGATTCAAGGTCGCGCTGGTGACGATATCATCGATGGTGATGCTTGGTTAAATGTCAGGATCAGCGTTCGTGATAAGCTCAATCCGAATACTGAAATTGCGTCTTTTGAAAATATGACGACCACATTGAAAAGCGCAATGCAGAAAGGGACATATAGCCCCGATCAACTCAAGATTGTGCGTGAGATTAAATACACTGCCGCACCTACGGACATAGATACCGCTGTTTATCAGGATCTTTTCTCCAGTTACATTCTGACGTTTAGTAATAGCTCTCCAGGTACAATTTTTATCGATCACACCATTATACCCAACGGTGGCGGTGGCGCTCGAGATGACGGAAGCGATACATTACGTAACATTGAACGAATACAGTTCCTTGATAAAACAGCCTATATTGGTACATTTGCCGATGATAATCTGGTTGGAACCGCTAATGATGATGTGCTCTATGGCTTAGCAGGTAACGATACACTCAATGGCCTAGGAGGGCTAGATATACTGATCGGTGGTAATGGCAATGACAAATATATCATTGATACTGCAACCGATACGATTACGGAAACTACTGGCGGCGGTATAGACGACACCGTAGAAAGCTCTGTCACGTATACCTTGGGACTAAATCTTGAAAATCTAACTTTGACTGGCAATGGCGCTATCAACGGCACAGGAAACGCTACTAATAATATTCTTATCGGTAACAACAATAATAATACTTTGAGTGGCTTGGCCGGGAATGATACTTTAGAAGGTGGTGGCGGTATTGATATTTTAATAGGAGGTGCAGGTAATGATATCTATGTGGTGGATACCAATACTGACACGATTACTGAGGCTCTCAACTCAGGTGTTGATACCGTACAAAGCTCAGCGACATTAACTTTGACTAGTAATATTGAACGATTAGCGTTAACAGGTACAAATGCAATTAACGGCACGGGCAATGGGCTAAGCAATTTGATCACTGGAAATTCTGCTAATAATACATTGGACGGTTCAACTGGCAACGATACGTTAATCGGTGGCGAAGGAAATGACATACTGGTCGGTGGGGGTGGCGTCGATTCACTGACAGGTGGAAACGGTAACGATAGTTTTAGGTATTCTATTGTCAGTGAATCATTACCAAGCGGAAAAGATACTATTGCAGATTTTCAAAGTGGTTCTGATGTCATTGATCTTTTTACCATTGATGCAAACTCAGGAATTGCAGGCAATCAAGCGTTTGTGTTTATTGGAAGTGCCGCTTTTACAGCAGCCGCTCAAATACGTTATTCGAATGGTCTGTTAGAAGCAAACGTTAATGGAGTACTTACCGCTGATTTCCAAGTTCAATTGACGGGAACACCTGCATTAGTAGCAAGTGATATTGTTTTGTAATTTTATTAGAACATGAAAATGCATAATTCCGCTTTTAAGTGAAAATAAAAGTCGGAATTATGCATTTGTAATACCATGAAGAGAATCGCTATTTTTGAATAATATTGTAGTTAATAGCCATACGAATAAGTTGCGTAGTATTTTGCAAATCCAACTTCCGCATTAAATTGAGTTGATGAACACTGACTGTTTTAGGACTAATTGAGATTTTTTTAGCGATAGCAGTATTAGAGTATCCCTCGGCGACCAACTTAAATATTTGAAACTCTCTGTTGGTAAGAACATCTAGTAGTGTTTCATGGTTTTCTGTACGTGTTGCATGCATAGCAAGTGTTGTGGCTAAATCTGATTCAATGTAGGTTTTTCCTAAGCTGACTTGTTGCACTGCGTGTATCATTTCTCCAATACCGCTTTGCTTGCTGATAAAACCTGTAGCCCCTGCTTTTATCGCACGATAGACCATGGTTACGTCGTTTAGCATGCTAAAAATTAAAACCCTTGCCATAGCATCGTAACTCAAGATACGTCGCATCGTTTCAAAACCACAAATTCCGAGCATATTTAAATCAAGAATAGTAACGTCAGGTGTAAACTGTTGCCACATCTGGTAACCACTTTCGCCATTATCGGCTTCACCAATGACAAGCATGCCAGGATTGCTTTCCAACAATCTACGATAGCCGGTTCGAACTACAGGATGATCGTCAATCAATAGAATGGTGATTTTCTTGTTCATGGTAGGTAGCGTTAGTTTTTTGCGAAGAAAGGTAATCGAATCGTAATTTCTGTACCGAGATCTTTAGCGCTTTTGATCACCATTCTGCCATCCAATGTAATGACGCGCTCACGCATGCCAACAAGCCCAAGTCCTGTCGAGTTTGCTTGGAAGTTAAAACCTTTGCCGTTGTCTTTTATCTTCAGCAGCAGGAACTCAGCTATTGGATTGTCCATAATAGTTTCACGGCTTAAGAATACGTCAATCTGTGATGCGTCTGCGTGCTTATAGGCATTGTTTAATCCTTCTTGTATAAGGCGAAATATATTAATATTTAGCCTCTCCCCAAGTACTGATAAATTACCATTGAGTTCAAACCTGAGAATGGTGCCGGCGTTATGTGATATCCACTGTTTTTTAAGCTCATATAGCGCATCAGGCAGCCCAAGCGTATCCAGCAATATCGGTCGTAATCGATGTAGCATGTTACGGATGACTTGATGCATTTTTTCAGTGCATTCTTTAATCGCTTGGGCACTGGTAAAAATGATCGATTTTTTATCGGTATGATTGAGAATAACTTCATTTTCGACGCGAATAGCGGTAAGCCATTGGCCTAGAGCATCATGCAGTTCACGAGCCAGTAAACGACGCTCTTTTTCTTGAATACGAAACAATTCCTTCATTAATTGCCGATTCTCAATCAACAAATCATGATTAAGATTAATCATTTTTTTCAATTGACTAATATCGGACATCATCATGCGGCACATATTTTTGCTACTAATTACGGTACTTTCTAGTCGCACATAGCTTAAGACATCATCAATATTGCCTATTTTTAGATCGATAGAAGTTTTTCTTGATGAAGAAAAAGTTTTTTGTAAATAGGCCACAAAAGCTTGTTTATCAATATTTGCAAAATAGTCCGAAAAAATCTTACCAATAAGAGTGTGGCGCTCTGCTTTAAGGAGAGATGCTCCGGTTAAATTAATTGAAAATATTCTTCCATTATTATCGAGTGTTAAATACCCAACGGGTGCATGGTCATAAAGATCAACATAGCGATTACGAGACTTTTCCAATTCTTGCTGTTTAAGCTGAAGTTGATTGGAAAGTAATTGCATTTGATTATGCAATTCAAAGTCAACCAGTCTGCGATATTGGCTTCGCTGATTCATGTTAGTTTGAGAATGATCAAAACAATATTTAAATTTGTATGAGAATCATCAAATATTAAACTCAACAAGTCAATAATAACTCTTTTATGGTTATTTTTTTTCGATGATATTGAATTATATCGACTCTATGTGTGTTTAATTGAGTATTTATGATCCAATCAGAAATCTCAACTGACTATTTGAGTAAGCATTTGCTTATTAGATTGGAGTTGAAGCAAGGTTTTCCATTCATTGTTGGATAATGGGCAACGCGCTTACCAAGAGTTACGTGCACAAATGGGGTATTTCAAAAGAATCAGCCTCTGTACTAATGACAGACCAGCTGATCCTTCGAACTGGTTATGTATACACACGAAACCAGATACCCAAAAAACCACACTTACAATGAAGCCGAGATGAATTGCTGAATCGAATTACGAGCCATGGCTACTGATAGCATGTAGCACACGGGTTCATGATCCTACCTTTGAAGAATTATCAACGATCTAGTAATCCGGTTTGCTACAGCCACTTCATCAATCCCATCTCCATGGGATGCGTCAACAAGGGGTGATGCGGATAAATACGGATAAAATATTCTTGCCGTCCGCATAGCTCAGGTGTCAGCTTTAATGCAAACAAATGCTCTTCACCTTCTCGTTTGTTGGTAAAAACAAAAGGGAGACGCGTAAAATTGTGTAGTCGCATCGTTTTGAACTGCCGGTTGATTAGTAGCTCAACCACAACATCCTGAGGTTCCAATTGATTCAATCGCACAGCTACTTGTAACGCCATAGCTTCACCGAAACTTACGCGCTCGAGCGGCGTGTCTATACGGCGTATTGTAATACCATGCCAAGCATTTCGTATTTTAGTTTTCCAAGCGGCTATAGTTTTCGCATCAGCAAAATCGTTTTGTGTATAGCGCCTACTTTTGTCACTCGCGGGCAGATAAAATTTGTGCACATATTCGTTGACCATGCGAATACCGTTGAAACGTGGCATGATTGATTTCATGGAATGCTTGGCCATTTTGACCCACTCTGTCGAATAACCATTTTTTCCATGACTGTAATACAACGGTACTACTTGATCTTGCAATATTTCATACAAAGCGCGGCTTTCTTCTTTGTCGCGTTGCACAGGATCCATATTTTCAAAACCAGGCTTGATCGCCCAGCCATTTTTGCCATTGTAGCCTTCACCCCACCAACCATCAAGTATGCTCAAATTAATGACACCGTTGATTCCTGCTTTCATGCCAGAAGTTCCACTGGCTTCCAACGGATAAATGGGGTTATTCAACCAGACATCGACTCCAGCCACCATGCGCCGCGCCAAACCCAAATCATAGCCTTCAATCAATATCAATCGCCCTTCAAATTCAGGAAGGTGTGCAATTTGACTGATGCGGCGAATCAAATCCTGACCTGGCACATCAGCAGGATGAGCTTTACCGGCAAAAAGCAGCAATACCGGACGACCTTGATCCAATACAATCTTACGTAACCAATCAAGATTATCAAATAACAAAGCAGCACGTTTATACGTTGCAAAGCGTCGGGCAAAGCCAATCGTCAAAATATTAGGATTAACCGGATCGACGATTTTCAATAATCGATCTAGATGTGCTTCAGAACCACGATTTCTGGTATTTTGTTCGGTCACTTGTGCACGAATCCGATAAAACATTACTGACTTCAATGTTTGACGAACACTCCAGAACAAATGATCTGGTATTGCATCAATACCTGACCAATACTCGGTTTCGCACATTTTGGTACGCCATTCATGGCCAAGATAGCGATCAAATAAATCAGACCATTCTTGCGCCAAAAAGGTAGGAACATGCACACCATTGGTAATATAATCCATCGGACTTTCTTCTGGTTCGATCTCAGGCCATAATTCCCGACAAATACTGGCAGAAACTCCACCGTGGATCTTACTGACACCATTATGCGTGCGTGAACCATGTATCGCCAGCGCCGTCATATTAAAATCCGAGCTACCGGGAATATGTCCCAGCGACATGAATTGTTCTTGGGAAATATTAAAACGTTGATAATATTGCGCGAAATATGTTTGTATCATTTCGATCGAAAAATGATCATGTCCGGCCGGTACTGCAGTATGTGTGGTAAATACTGTATTAACCGCGACACTCTCTAACGCAGTAGCGAAATCCAATCCTTGTTGTACTAAATTATTGATACGTTCTAATATCATGAAGGCTGCATGTCCTTCATTAATATGCCACACTGTCGGTTGGATACCCAATGCTTGCAGTGCGCGCACACCACCCATGCCTAAAATGATCTCTTGCTCGATACGCATGGTTTTGTCGCCACCATACAAATTTTCTGTAATGTTACGATCTTCAGGTGAATTCTCTGGTAAGTCGGTATCAAGCAGATACAAAATAACATTACCAACTTTGACTTGCCATATTTTGGCAATCACATTGCGTTGCGGAAGCTCAACGGTAATCTGCACGCTTGTTCCATCCTCACGCAACACGGGTGTAATGGGCAGATCCTCAAAATCTGAGGTTGTGTGTGTAACTTGCTGATTACCCTGGCTATCAATGATTTGAGAAAAATAACCTTGACGATACAGCAAACCGACTGCAACAAACGGCAAGTGCATATCACTGGCCGATTTACAATGATCCCCCGCTAAAATTCCCAAACCACCGGAGTAGATTGGTAAACTTTCATGAAACCCAAACTCAAAGCAAAAATAAGCAATTTGATCGTGTTTGCTGAGTTCCTTTGCTTCCTTCTTAAGCGACGATTTATCATGGTACGAATCATAAATCGATAGAATACTTTTGTAGGACGCCATAAAAACACGGTCTTCAGTGACTTTTAGCAAGGCTGATTCATCAACGCGCTTAAGAAATGCCTTCGGATTATGTCCTACCACTTCCCACAAATAAGGGTCGATGCGTGCAAATAATGTGCGAGTATCACGATCCCAGCTATACCAAAGGTTATTAGCCAATTCTTCCAGGCGCCCTAATAGCTTAGGAATCTTCGGATTAATAGTAATGATAAAGGCCGTCCTAGAACTCATCGCAATACTCCTCATTTAAAATTAGGCGCAATCTTAACAGGTTAAAAAAGAAAAAATGCTGATTTAATAATACTTTTAATGTTTATTTATTTGAATTCAGCAAATCACATGCCGCTAGTCGAGCACCTAGCAAACCAATTTCAGGATTGATTACCACATGCACCGGAATTTCACGCATTAATTGGGAAAATCGACCCTTATCACAAAAAGCCCGTAGAAACCCCCCGCCCTTCATGATTTCAAGAATTTTCGGGGCAATACCGCCCGCAATATAAACACCGCCACGACACAACCCCACAAGCGCGAGATTACCTGCGTAGGCACCATAAATGGTAACAAATAATTCCAATGCCTGTATCGCAACACGATGACGTTGTTTCAAAGCAAGTCTCGTAATCACGGCACCACTGTCCTCTGGTAAATCGCGTACGATCGGATCATCTGCTTTTTGATGGTCTTGTAGAAACTTAAAAATATCCGTTAACCCTGGGCCAGACAACAAACGTTCCACGGATACATGACCGAATTTTTTCTGCAACGCTTTCCATAAATCTATTTGTAAATCATCGGTCGCAGCAAAATCGATATGTCCGGCTTCAGATGAAAAAGGATGGCGGCGACCGTCAACCCAAGCCGACCATGATACGCCCATACCGGTGCCTGCTCCTAAAATCACACGCATTCCTAGCGGATGCGCTAGCCCTATTTGCAAAACCTCTAAATCATGACTCGATAACGCATCAATCCCAAGAGCCGCCGCCTCAAAATCATTTAGTATCATCACTTGTGGAAGCGAGCATTGCGCAGCGATTTCTGAGCTATCGATAACCCAGTTCAGATTAGTCAACTTCGCTTTCTGGTGATCGATAACGGGACCCGCCACAGCAAAACACGCGGCTGAAATTGTTGGATTGATTTCTGCATGCTGCAAAAAATCTTTGACCATATCAACAAATGAAATGTATTCCTGACTCGAATATTTACGGGTCAATACCACATCAACCCCTGCATCATCTATTTTAGCCAACTGCAATAGTGTTTTGGTGCCACCAATATCGCCATAAAAAATATGAGTTTTCAATTCAGCAGCCATCACTTTAAAATTTTAGAAGTAACCATATGCCAACGGATAACATTGATCCATACACATTAAGAATTATACCTTGAGTACAAAGCTCGTATGATTGTGATCGCCATTTGACATACTGGTATTCATTCAGTACATTCCATCAATAAATAAGTTTATTTTTAATGACTTGGCTATTAATTTTTTATAGGTAACCTATATATGCTCGATCCCTTAATCATCGCCAAAACAAATGACAATGAACTGGCCCTGCTACCAGCCATGTCGAACCGGCACGGCTGCATTACCGGTGCAACGGGTACTGGCAAAACAGTCACACTGCAAAAGCTAGCGGAAAGTTTCTCAAGTATTGGCGTGCCTGTATTTATGGCCGACGTCAAAGGTGATTTGAGTGGAATTTCTCGACCTGGAACACCCTCAGAAAAAATGAAAAAACGGTTAGATATGCTGCAAATCGATACGCCAATCTGGCAAGGCTATCCAGTCACTTTATGGGATGTTTTGCAAGAAAACGGACACCCGGTTCGCGCGACCATTTCCGATATGGGACCGCTATTACTGTCGCAACTTTTGAGCCTTAATGAAACGCAAGAAGGTGTACTGGCGCTAGCTTTTAAAATAGCCGATGACAATGGGTTGTTACTACTGGACTTGAAAGACTTACGCGCATTATTACAATTCATCGGTGACAACGCAGCAGAATTCAAAACACAATACGGCAATGTTTCATCTGCTTCGATCGGCGCAATTCAACGCGGCTTATTGCAGATTGAACAGCAAGGCGGTGACAAGTTTTTTGGCGAACCCATGCTGAACATTGAAGATTTGATGCAAACAATAGACGGGAAAGGTGTCATCAATATTTTAACCGCCGATAAATTACTTAACTCGCCCAAGTTATATAGCACCTTCCTACTATGGATGCTATCGGAGCTATATGAGAATCTGCCCGAAACCGGTGATCGCGAACAACCCAAGCTCATTTTCTTTTTCGATGAAGCACATTTACTATTCAGCACGGCAACACCTGCATTGCTGGAAAAAATCGAGCAAGTAGTACGCCTGATCCGCTCCAAAAGCATTGGTATTTATTTCGTGACACAAAACCCATTGGATATTCCAGAGAAAATTCTTGGTCAATTGGGTAATCGCATTCAGCATGCATTGCGCGCATTTACACCACGCGATCAAAAAGCAGTCGCCACAATCGCAGAAACCATGCGCCCGAACCCTGGGTTCGATATCAAACAAGCCATCACAGAGCTATCAGTAGGCGAAGCATTGATTTCTTTTTTGGATACCAATGGCTCGCCCAGTATAACCCAACGTGCTTTTATTTTTCCTCCGACTAGTCAAATCGGTCCAATCACGCCCGATGAGCGCAAGCAATTGATCGAATCTTCCTTAGTTGCAGGTGCTTACGAGCAGGCTGTGGATCGCGAAAGCGCCTTTGAGATGTTGCAAGCTCGGATTGGCAGTACAAATCACCCAGAAAAATCGTCGGAAAAAAATTTCCCTAGCAATCAAGAATCAAACGGCAGTGTTGGACAACAAGTAGCTGAAGGTATTTTAGGAGGACTTGGAAGTTTGGTATTCGGTTCAACAGGAAAACGAGGTGGACATCGCGATGGTATGATCAGCGCGTTTGCGAAGAGTGCTGCACGCTCGGTAGGAACATCCGTCGCACGCGAAATTACTCGAGGATTACTTGGATCATTATTGGGTAGCACGAATACCAAAAGAAGACGTTAATCGGACGCTCAGAGCAATCAATTGCGTTCTTCTTCATCCATGCAAGAACAAACAGAGCAGGAGGAAATATAATCATACCTCCTGCTCTTGATTGAAATTGTTGCTAATTTTTCAGCATTTCTTTCTTGATTCTCCATCCTGGTAGAGCGTCGTCAAATATACGCACAGTATCCATACCGCCTTTAAAAAAAGCCGCATCTTCAGGAGGAGGAATCGTCCTATGCTTAGCACCTATCGCTAAGGGTTCAGTATTGACACAAACAGGACCAGGAACCAGTACAGGAGATTTACCCGCCAACACACCATTGATATATATCCTCAAGATGGTGCCATCGTAAGTCGCTGCCACATGCGTCCATGTATCCATAGGCACGGTTCTACTACTATCGAGTATAAAGTAGGAAGCACCATTACGACACCCCCCAAAAAAACCACCGACCCTTACCTTGCGAGTATCCTCTCTGATGTTAACCCAGAAAGAACCCGCTTTCTCCATCAGTTCTTGTCTATCCCATGTGCTGGGCTTGAATTTTATCCAAGCCATTATGGTGTAATGGTTAAAATCGAAAATAGGATTATCAGAAACCAGAACGAAATTATCAATTCCATTCAGTTTTAGAGCTCTTCCACCAGAAATACCTGTAGCAAAATGCCAAGCGCCGCCACCTTCAATATCCCCATTGAGATCATTTCCGCTGGTATCGGATACAATCGATCCATTATCCGATGCAAACTTATACTCTAGAACTAAACTCTCCGCAAAAACAGAAATTGGAAAAAATAAAAAAAGAAAAAACAAACCTGATTGCAAAGAAACGAATTTTCTATTATTCATGATTTGAATTTGAGCACCAATATTAGCGAGAAAATTGAATTGTTTCGCTATGCTACTGTTAATTGTGCAATAAATTTTCTTATTTATTACACAATTGCTCTAACATAGCTCTATCGTTTTACTAATCACGCAGATATTGAACGGATACGGATTTAGAAGCATTTGGCCCAAGAGTTCCTAAGCCATACTGGATCGTACTGTTATAATCTCCATATAGCGGGTCACCACTAGTTAAATCACTTGGATTACAAGAATTATCTAGGAGAGCTGTCGTTTTTGCATCATAAGTCGTTGATGTTGGAGATCTCGTGATGTGTCTGAGGCGAACCGCATAAGGAATGCTTGTACTCTTGGTTCCAAAAGCCGAAGAAGAATCTCTTACTGAATGATGCCATTCATCATAGATAGAATTGATATCAATATTGGTAAGCCGTCTCAATATAACATCGTTAACATTGGCACCGGTTAGATTTTTAACAGTCATTTTGATGTTAAACGAACGATCCAAATTCGTTGGTTTAGAAAGCTCTTGAACCAAACTCATTTTGCCATCAGTAGTATTACGCGTGACTTTGCAGGTATTTCCTACACAAGTGCAGGTTGCAGGACCAAATCCAGATTCAAGATAGTTGGTGCTATAGCGCGAAACACCCGAGCTACATAAAGCATATCCTTCATCGAAAATATGATCTTGTTGATTCGAGCCTTGGAAAAGTAAAATATTTCCTTCTTTAGAAATGGTAATTTTTGGTGCGCCCGTGAAAGTCTTACATACAACATCGCCGGCAGCAAGAATTGCAGCGGCCTTATCTCCTCCTTTCTCATGGCTAATTTTTCCCGCATTGACTGCTCCTGCAAGGAACAACAAACTCATTGAAACCAGCGTTAACACTGACGATACAATCGATTTTTTCATATATCCTTCTATTTTTAATAGTTTAAATTTCGTAAAATTATTACTATGAAACCCATTGCTGCTACTTTTTATTACACGAGGCCAGTGAAACGCTTTGGAGATGACTACTTTCAGTTCTAGCGTTTTTAATTGTGAGAAGCTAGCGCAATCTAAATCATCTTGTTTAAATGGTCAAATCAATTTACTCCTAGTTGGAATATAGGATATAAGTCCCAGAATTTCAGTGTAAAACTCAAACCAGATAGCGAAAGAGAAAAATCCAATCTTGAAGTATTTTTGCTGTCATTTAGTTATCTGCAATTATTGATTTCTATCAAAGATCATCACCTCCAAGATAAATGAACCAACCATCTCCAGATGACTTTTCTAAAAACTAATATAGTGGAGGGAAAGAGTGAAGTGCCCAGAAAACGATCATTACAGTAGGTTTGTTACGATTAGTGCTCGAGAAGCATCGGTGCGTCGGCATTCACAGCAAGAATCGTAACAAACTGCTGCAATTCATTCCAAATATCACCATCCACAATACCTTTCATCATACGATCCATTCTGGCGGCATGAAGGATTGCTTGTCGCAGAGATTCGAATTTGAGTTGCTTAACTGCATTCATGACAGTTTTTTGGCGATTTTTCCATATTCTCTCCGTCTGCAGTAATGATGCGATAGGGCGTCCGCTATTGATACCTTTTCGAAGATTGATTAATTGACGGATTTGTTCGGTTAGCACAGTTAATATCAAAAGCGGCGCCATACCCTCGTTTTTCAAAGCACTCAGAATGCGGGCAAAGCGCTCTTGATCCAAAGCAATCAATGCGTCAGCCAATTGATAAACATCGTAGCGCGCCATATTAAAAATAACTGCACGAACTTCATCCAAAGACAAGTGCCCGGCTGGATAAACAAGTGCCAGTTTTTGTATTTCTTGATGTGCTGCCAATAGATTACCTTCAACCTGATCTACCATAAATCTAAGCGTCGCGGTATCAGTTTTTTGCTGTTGCTTCTCAAGTCGCTTTGCAATCCAATCAGGCAACTGCTCGCGCTCAATTGCATTGAACGGAATGACAACGCCTCTATTTTCGAGTGCTTTGAACCATGCTGCATTTTGTGTAGCTTTATCGATTTTCGGCAGCGTCACTAGCGTTAGCGTATCAGGTGGAATACTGGCACAATATGCTTCAATCATACCCCCCCCCTCTTTGCCTGGTTTCCCTGATGGAATGCGGATATCGATGATTTTACGCGAACCAAATAACGATAAGCTATTACTGGCATTGCGTAGACTCAACCAATTAAAATGCTGTTCGACCGTATAGATTTCTCGTTCTGTATAACCCAACTGTTGCGCGTGGAATAGGATTAAATCCATTGCTTCCACCATCAACAAAATTTCATCGCCAAACAATACATACAACGAAGCCATCGACTTTCGCAAATGATCGGCAAGTTGCTCCGATGATATCCGCATAGTTACAAATAAATGCCTATCAAAAAGAAAGTAGCAAGCTATCCTTTTCGCTTTAAGAAGTTGGTTCTTCGGGATTCGGTTTATACGTAGACAAACGCCAAAGAATCTGTTGAATTGCATCTGCCTGCATGTCTTTTATTAATAAATTTTCTTCGAAGCCTTTAGCGACAATCTGCTCATCCAAAAACGGTAAAATGCGTGCCAATAAGATTTCCGTTGGTGGAATGATTTGAATCCTTTGTTGATTGACTACGCGGTAACTAACGCGATACACCACATTAAAATCCCGCACACGTCCACCTCCCGAAAGTGACAAAATGCTCTTTTCACTGACAGCGCCGATGATTTCGATCATTGCATCGGCGTTATCGGGCTCCATCACCACTTTAGTAGTTGGTGTCGTACGTATCGCCCGCTCCAAGTGAACGCCAAAAATTTGCCCAGGTCCATCCGGCGCTAACACATACAGCGATTTGAACGGCAAAGATACTGTCTCTCCGCGCAATTTAAAGCCGCATGCGGTCAAAATGAATACAGCAATCAGAAATACCGAAATAAAACCTGTATGTTGCTGGAAATTATATTTTCTATCCATAAAACACCTTAGCAAGCCAGTTAGAGGCAATTAAAAAACTATTAAATGACGATGTTTACCAACCGATTAGGAACAATGACAATTTTTTTGATGCTTTGTCCATGGATAAATTTCTGCACATTCTCATTCATTAACGCGGTCTGCTCGATGGATTCTTTTGTTGCGTCACTGGCCACGTTGATTTGCCCACGCAGCTTCCCATTGACTTGCACGATCAAAATTATCTGGTCTTGTGCCATGGCAGCTTCATCCGCGCTTGGCCAGGATTGGTCAATAAGTTCGCTGCCGGGTCTTAGTTCTCGCCACAATTCATGGCAAATATGCGGCACGATAGGAGCCAGCAATAAAACAATATACTCCAACGCTTCTTGCATCAAATTGCGGCTGTTCTCATCATCACCCTGGCATTTGGTGGATAGGTTATTGATCATTTCCATCACCGCCGCGATCGCCGTATTAAAAGTATGGCGCCGCTCCAAATCATCAGTTACTTTTGCAACGGTTTGATGCAACTGACAGCGCAACATTTTGAGTTCAGTTGGTAACGCTTGCAGTATTGCAAAATCTACCCTCACCGCACCTAGCTCTAGGTGCAAATACACTTGCCTCCACAACCGCCTTAAAAAACGGTACGCACCATCTACCCCAGCATCCACCCATTCCAAAGTTTGTGTCGGAGGACTGGCAAACATCATAAATAGTCGAGCAGTATCCGCGCCATACTCATCCACTAATTTTTGTGGATCGACGCCATTGTTTTTCGATTTTGACATGGTGCCAATACCGGCCGATATCACCGGCAAATGATCGGTTGACAATACTGCACCCGTGCGTTTTCCTTGCTCATCTACTTGAATATTGACATCGGCAGGATTGTAATACGTGATGCGCCCAGTATCCGCTTTACGGAAAAAAATTTCATTCAGCACCATGCCTTGCGTCAATAGATTGGTAAAAGGCTCATCCAATTTCAACAAACCCAAATCCCGCATGACCTTGCTCCAGAAGCGCGAGTACAACAAATGCAGAATGGCATGTTCAATACCACCAATATATTGATCCACCGGCAACCAGTAGTTAGCACGCTCATCGGTCATTTTCTGTTTTTGATCCGAGCACGTATAACGCGCGTAATACCAAGAGGAATCAACAAACGTATCCATCGTATCGGTTTCTCTGCGTGCGACTTTGCCGCATTTCGGGCAGGAGCATTCATAAAAAGACAGTGTTTTGGCCAATGGATTGCCCGAGCCATCGGGCACCAGATCTTGCGGCAATACGACCGGCAATTGATCATCCGGCACCGGCACCACACCACAATCGGCGCAATGAATCAATGGAATCGGACAACCCCAGTAACGTTGGCGAGAAATGCCCCAATCGCGCAATCGATATTGTACGCGTTTATTACCGAGGCCTTTAGCTTCAAGATCGGCAGCAATCGCATCCACCGCAGCGCTATGACCAAGGCCATCGTATTTACCCGAATTAATGCAGACGCCTATTGCTTTGTTTTCATACCATTCTTGCCATTGAGAAGTGGAAAAAGGTGTATCAATCCCACCACTACCGTCTCCGCTTCCATCCCCAGAACCTGCTCCAGAGCCTGTTCCAGCACCATAACCACTTCCATCACCAAAACCGTCTTCCCGGCCTTTTGTAATCACTTGTTTGATTGGGAGTTGATATTTTTTTGCAAACTCAAAATCACGCTCATCATGTGCAGGAACCGCCATGACGGCACCTTCGCCATATCCCATCAGTACATAATTGGCTACCCACACCGGCAGTTTGTTGCCACTGAGCGGATGAACCACGAATAAACCGGTGTCCATGCCCTTTTTTTCTTGCGTTGCCAAATCCGCCTCTTTGGCGGATCCTAATTTGCATTCGTGGATGAAGCTTGCCAAGTCCGGATTGTTTTGAGCAGCATACAGTGCGATCGGGTGTTCCGCCGCAACAGCAACGTAAGTCGCTCCCATTAAAGTATCAGCACGCGTGGTAAATACTTTAACATCCTGCGGTGTACCAGATAACGGATCCGCTGAAAAAGTAATATCCACACCATAACTTTTACCGATCCAGTTCGCCTGCATGGTTTTGACACGTTCCGGCCAACCCGGCAAAGCATCCAAGGCTGTGAGTAATTCATCGGCATACTGAGTAATCCGCAAGTAGTACATTGGAATTTCACGCTTTTCTACTGGCGCCCCCGTTCGCCAACCACATCCGTCGATTACCTGTTCATTCGCCAACACGGTTTGGTCAATCGGATCCCAATTAACTGTACCGGTAGTTTGGTAAGCCAAACCTTTCTCTAGCATACGTAAAAATAACCACTGATTCCAGTGATAATAACTGGCATCGCAAGTAGCGATTTCACGATCCCAATCGATACTCAACCCCAAGCTTTTAAGCTGTTTGCGCATATACGCAATGTTGTCGTAAGTCCATTTTGCGGGAGAAACATTATGTTGCATCGCAGCATTCTCAGCCGGTAAACCGAACGCATCCCAACCCATTGGCTGCAGTACGTTATATCCCTGCATACGGCGATAACGCGACAACACATCACCAATGGTATAGTTACGCACATGCCCCATATGCAACTTGCCAGAGGGATAAGGAAACATCGATAAACAGTAAAACTTTGGCTTCCCTGGTTTTTCAACGGCTTTAAATGCGTTAGCCTGCTCCCAACGAGATTGCGCATTTTTTTCAATTTCTTTGGGGTGATATTTTTCTTGCATGAAATTAATCGGTTTTGATGGTTAGTGGAAAGTGCATTATTATAGCGCCAACTGTATCAACAAGTTGCATCCCACTACTTGCTCCGCTTAATCGAGACGAAAGCCTACTTTGATTTTCACTTGAAAGTGCGCCACTTTGGCATCTACAATGTGGCCACGCGTTTCCACTACCTCAAACCAGTCCAAATTGCGTAAACTCTTACCAGATTTGATGACCGCTTGCCGAATGGCATCATCACTGCTCACAGTAGAAGAGCCTACCACTTCAATGACTTTGTATACATGTTCGCTCATAATCAAATACCTCTTCGTTTTATTGGAAGGAACAATGTTTATATCATAGTTTACATAGGTATTGATTTGAGAACTCTAAAATGCCATATTAACTTCCACGGTCATCGCACTATCAACGTATAAAATATCACTCCAAGTAATATAATAATGTGGCACCTTTTTACTCCTATGGAAAGCTCTGATTATGACTATTAAACGTAACATGTCGTTTATTCTACTGATGGTGGCAACGCTTGTGGGTTGCTCGACCACTCCCACCGGAAGGAGTCAGCTTGCATTTATGCCCGATGCCGAATTGGACGCGATGGGCTTGCAAGCATTTAATGATCTAAAGAAAGAAAAACCGATCAGTAACAACGTGAAAGAAAATGAATTTGTACGCTGCATTGCGGATGCGATCACACATGAAGTAGGTGGAAAATGGGAGGTAATCGTATTCGAAGACAAGTCATTGAATGCATTTGCATTACCCGGTAGTAAGATTGGTGTCTATACCGGTCTGGTCGATTTGGTAGATAACCAACATCAACTAGCAGCGGTAATTGGGCATGAGATCGCTCACGTACTTGCACGGCATAGCAATGAACGCATGTCGCAACAAATGGGTACCAAAATCGGCATGAGTGTGGCCTCCATATTGATGCCGCAAACAGCAGCGGGACAAGCTACCCTAGGATTGCTAGGCGTAGGTGCGGAATATGGTGTAATTATGCCATTCAGTCGTTTACACGAAAGCGAAGCCGATATCATCGGATTAGATCTGATGGCAAAAGCGGGTTTCAATCCGACAGAGAGCATTACGCTCTGGCAAAAAATGTCGCAAGCCAGCCAAGGATCTCGCCCTGTAGAGTTTTTGTCAACGCATCCATCGCATGAAACACGCATCGAAGAACTACGTGAACATATGCCTAAAAGCATGGAACTCATGCGCCAAGCACATGCTATCGGTAAAAACCCGAATTGCCAAAAGTAATAACACGCTTTAACGCAATCATTTTAATTCAGGCTCATTAGCCGGAAAATCCAGTTCAATTTTTGCACCGTCTGGGTCATGGAAAAACAATTGCCATGTTCCAAAACCTTTTAGACGATGCAGATCATATGGAATGCCGTGTTGTTTCAATACATCAACCGTTTGTTGCAAATGACTTGCACTAAAAGCCATATGATCAATCACACCAGCAGGTCTTTCCGGCATAGGCTTACCCGCTATGATGTGCAAAATGGCCTGACCACCTGCATATAGCCAGGCTCCCGGGAAGGAAAAATCCGGCCGGCTACCTTCTTTCAGGCCGAGTATTTCTACGTAAAAACTTTTGCTGCGATTTAAATCACTACTCAATACGGTAAAGTGATTCATACCTTGTATTGTCATAGATATTTTTCCTGTCTTCAATAATTTAGTAAATCATCTCGCAAGTATCTTGCGCTTGTTCTGCCTGCTTATAGTCAAAATAGTTTGTTTTTCACTGCCTTATTCAATCTTTCTAAAATTAAAACCATTTTACAATATTGACTACTATTGATATCAGCAAGTCTTTCTATACTCAATAGTTAACTGGTAATGCCTACCATGACTCAATGCATTGATTTTATCAATATGGCTATGTTTTAAATAATAGGCAAAAAGGAGCATTATTTATGTCGCAACAATCTGTATGTGCAACGACCCAATCATTCGGTGAAGTCACAGAAAATCCAGTGTCTGGAGAATTTTTAACCCTCCGTTTAGGTGCTGAAGAATATGGTATCGACATACTTAAAGTACAGGAAATTCGTGGCTATGATGCCATTACCCAAATAGCCAATGCTCCAGAGTTTATCAAAGGTGTTGTCAATTTGCGTGGTGAAATCGTACCGATTGTTGATATGCGTATCAAGTTCCATTTAGGTAATCCAACATACGATCAATTTACCGTCGTAATCATCCTCAATGTAGGTATCCGAATAGTTGGCATCGTGGTGGATAGCGTCTCCGATGTACTCAATTTGACCAGCGAGCAAATACGCCCTACTCCAGAATTAGGTTCAGTCATTGATACAGAATTCATCTCCGGCTTAGGAACCGTTGATGAGCGCATGCTAATCCTGATCGACATAGAAAAATTAATGAATAGTGCCAGCATCGGGTTATTAGAAGAATGCTGACTGACCGTTAATTTTGTGTATTTGATAGAGATTAAATAATGAGCAATCAGATAACACTGGGGAGAATGTTATGTTTGCAAAATCAACAATAAAGTTTCGTTTGAATTTTGTTCTAGGAATATTTGTAACACTGATGATTGGCATTGGAATATTAGGATTGTACGGCTTAAATGAAACCAATAATGCCTTGAAAAGAATTTATGAAGACCGTCTAATAACTTCGCAACAGTTGGGAAAAATCCTTGATTCCTGGTATCAAATCCGCAAACTGACGGAAGCCAGTATTGATATAACCGAGACTGAAAGCGCCAAGAGAAATTTAGACGCAGCAAACAACCTAGTTAAGCTAAATGAAGGCATATGGGAAGAATATTTAAAAACTCAATTAACCCCCGAAGAAGTCATACTCGTTAAAACGAAAGAAAATCAACATGTGCAATACATGGAATCCTTTAACCGAAGCCTAAAATTAGCCACTTTAGGAAATTTCGCAGATGCCAAGAAAAATTTTCTAAGCGATACCATACCTAAGTTTGATGCATTGCGAGATACCGTTTTTGCATTACTGAATTTGCAAGAAACAGTAGCAGCGGAAGAACTATCCGCATCACAAAATAACTTCAATACCTTATTCATGGTATCCACATCTACCATAATCATAAGCGTTATACTGTCGATTATTTTTGGTATACGGTTATCAAAATCGATTATCGATCCTTTAGATGATGCAATCGCCATCGCACATAAGGTTGCGCAAGGAGATTTAACCTCCAACGTCGTGATATCTGACACTAAAGCAGAGACTGGGCTATTACTGCAAACTTTAAAAGTGATGAACGATAACTTGGTCAATTTAGTCGGTCAGGTGCGCATAAGCACCGATCAAATTTCCACTGCATCGAGCGAAATTGCATCTGGCAACTCCGACTTGAGTCAACGCACCGAGAAACAAGCCTCAAATTTGGAAGAAACCGCCTCATCGATGGAAGAATTGAATTCGACGGTAAAACAAAATGCTGATAATGCAAATCAAGCTAACCAATTAGCAGCCAGCGCATCGGAAGTTGCTACAAAAGGTGGGGAGGTGGTCGGTCAGGTTGTACAAACCATGAGTTCCATCAATGAAAGTTCCAAAAAAATTGTTGACATTATTAGCGTTATTGATGGTATTGCATTCCAGACCAATATCTTAGCGCTGAACGCAGCGGTTGAAGCAGCGCGCGCCGGCGAACAAGGTCGTGGTTTTGCGGTGGTTGCAACGGAAGTTCGTACATTGGCGCAACGATCTGCCGCTGCGGCCAAAGAAATTAAGGAATTAATCAATGATTCGGTTGCTAAGGTTGATGAAGGTACGCGCTTGGTGGATGAAGCTGGATATACGATGGAAAAAATCGTCACTTCCGTAAAGCGCGTAACGGATATCATGTGTGAAATCACTGCGGCATCTCAAGAACAAAGTACCGGCATTGAGCATATCAGTCAAGCTGTCACTCAAATAGACGAAACGACACAGCAAAACGCAGCATTGGTTGAGGAAGCAGCTGCTGCAGCAGAATCAATGCAAGATCAAACCAGAGCATTAATGCAAGCAGTCAGCGTATTCAGAATTTCTAATGGTCGTGCACCTTCAGCATCTGTAAAAAAGAACAACCACTCCAACGCCCTGGCTACGGTTACCAAAATTCAGAACCGAGAATCTACCGGAATGAAAGCTGCAACGAATTTCAACAAACCAATATCGGCGTCTCGTAAAACTACCGCAAGCGGTGGAGAAGACTGGGAAGAATTTTAATTCTGACACTAAATGCACCGACTCAAATCTGAGTTGGTCAGTAACTCATTTTTTAGAGAATTATCGGATCAGATTTGAGCTAATTTTTACACGGATTGTTTTGCGGAATTATTCACAGATTTCGCTTGTTTGTAGATCCGCCGGTTATGTCAATATGGGCGCCTTACAATCCCTTTACACGGTCCGGCTATTATAACGCGAATTATTCATCACTTTCTCGGGTACGTTCTTGGCGCGAGGCAAACGTACTTCCCCAAGAAGCAAAATGTGTTTTACTGAAAAACACTCGTTGATCCGGTGTTTCGTCTATCGATTCAAGCGATTCTACTAATGCGACACGGGGTGCAAGTCCGGCAAAATTGGCGACTTGAATCGATAGCCCTGGGCGCGCATTAAGTTCAATAATCATAGGACCTTTATCTCGATCAAGCACGAGATCAGCACCTAGATAACCCAACCCAGTCATCTCATAACAAGCTGCAGCAAGTTGTAATAATTTATCCCAATGCGGTATGACTAGTTCTGAGAAAGTTTTCTGTGTGTCAGGATGGTGAAACACTGTTTTACCAAACTGCACCGCATGCAATGCGCGGCCTGTTCCAACATCAATCCCAACACCCACAGCGCCTTGATGCAGATTGGCTTTGCCATCAGAGGCATGCGTAGTCAACCGCAGCATTGCCATGATCGGATAGCCTCTGAATACAATAATCCTAATGTCAGGGATACCCTCATAGCTATAATCAGCAAAAACTGGATCCAATTGAATTAACGATTCGATCATGACAGTGTCGGTCTTTCCTCCTAGACTGTGCAATCCACTGATGATGTTTGAAACATGACGTTCAATATCGACCAATTGGAGCACTTCACCGCTCGGTTTGAAGTATTGCTGATGCTCATCATGCTTAACAATCACCAGAATTCCCTTCCCTCCACTACCTTTAGCCGGTTTAATGACAAACTGTTCATGCGGCTGAAGGATTTCTCTCAATAACTTCACGTCATGCTGAAATTCAACGGTGCCTAATAGAGTTGGAACAGCAATCTGGGCTTTTTGTGCGAGAAGCTTAGTTTTCAGCTTATCATCCACCAAAGGATAGAGGGAACGTGGGTTATAGCGAGAGATCAAACCAAAATTTCTCTGATTCATTCCGATGATACCCATACTGCGTAGTTTCTTAACGCTGGTGAGTAGCATTACGTCTTTCCAAAGAATGGAAACGATACAATTCCGACAAACGGTAGCCGGTATATTGCCCAAGTGCGAGAATGAAAGCCAAGTTGACTAACATCAGTTCAGGAAAATTAAACGTGAGATACTCAATTGTTCGATTCGTCATAAAAAGATAAGCAATAATGGCAGTTAATAAGCTACCACCACCCTGAATCAATACTTCACGCGGCCCATCTTCTTCCCATAACACGGACATTCTTTCAATGGTCCAGGAAAGAATAATCATCGGAAAGAAAGTCACCGTCATGGCTTGATCGATGCCAAATTTGTTACTGACGATACTGATGCCAGCCATAATCATGATGACTACAATAATCACCGCGGATATACGCGCGACAAAGAGTAAATTTAAGCGCGATAAATAGGAGCGAATAAGTAATCCGGTACTAACCACCAATAAAAAAATAATAATGCCGCTGACAAGTGTCGTTTGTATCAAAGCCAATGCAATCAGAATCGGCATAAAAGTACCCGATGTTCTGATGCCGATCAGTAGTCGCATGATTACCACAATTAGTGCGCCAATGGGCAGCAGCAAAATCATCTTGAATGCGTTTTGTTGTTCAATCGGTAAACTATAAATGGAAAAATCCATGAATGTAGCTTGTTTGCTTAAGTTATCCTTTACCGCCAGATTGCGGGTTGAATGCACATTCTTGATGATCGAAAAAGAAATTTGCGAATCCTTTCCACCAACAACATCGAGAAGCGATTCGTCGCCGCGTTGCCATACTAAAAAGTTTTTCGGTTTTCCAGTTTTCCCAGTAGCTTGATTAAACAGCAACCATTCATTACCTATATAAATCTCCACAAAATTACTTAGCGATTGCCTACGGCGATTATTTTGCAAATAAAGGCCGCGTACAATGCGGGCACTGATACCTTCCAACGCCAGTAAATCAATAATAAGCTGTGTCTTGTAGTCTTCAGTAGCTTGTTCCTTTAACAATAAACTCCGATTCTGATTGGGAGTATTGGAATTGAGTGTAACGATTAATTCACGAACCAATATTTCGGTATTGGCTGATTTGTTACGCACTTGCTCCAATAAGGTAGTAGCGGCCGTTCTATGCAGTTCGTCAAACTCAGGTTTCTCGGGCTCTGTCGGCAAATCGCTTGCCTGTTGAGATGCGACAATATGATCAGCTTCATACATACTCAAGCGATAGTACGCTGTTTGCGGACCGGAAGCCGTTCTCTTACTCCATTGCGCACGCCTCCCCGCTGTAGAGGGCAATTCACTAAACCCATAATCCGGTGAAGCAAATTCTTCTTGAGTAAAAATGATTCCGGGTGTTTGTGGTGGAAGCGCAAAAGAAACAATCACCGGATTGCCGCGTGCGGTAAAGTCGATTTTAGCTTCAACCGTCCAAACGGACTTTTTATGATCGGGCAATAAAGGAAATCCCAATACATAGTGCTTGTATAAAATCAAACCGATACCCAGGCTCATCAGCAGAATAACCAAAATATAGAGCCGCAGCTTGGCGTTCATGGCTTAGTGGCACCAACTGGAGGCATAGCGCTATCGACTTTCGTCATATACCGTTCACTTACATCGACAACCGCAAGATCGCGTAAAAGATTGCGTCCAATCAATACTTGGTGTTTGAATTTACTACGATTCTCCAAAGTAAAATCAATTAATTCATTGATGCTGCCTAATGTAACCCGCATTCTTACTACCGGGCGTTGTTGTGCTTCCCTGTTGCCACGTTCTTTGATTTTTACATATCGGCGCAAGCGCCGGGTAATTTCTATAATCTCATCGGTCTGCGGATTTCTCAAAGTAAACTTCACATATGGCTTACCATCGCGCTCAAACTCCGTGAGTGTTATGGCATTTAAAGAAGATGTACGGGCGCCCGTGTCAATACGTGCACTGAATTCGAGTCCCGGAGGATCCAAGTAAACATACTCCAAACTGCCAAATACGACTTTATTTTTAATCTGCTGCAATCCTGCATCTGTTTTTGTGGATGGGTTACCATTGGTTGTCGGCAAACAATCAGGCTGCTGCGAATCCGGATTTTCCCCGGATTCATCGGAGTACTTCACTGCATGCTGATCTTCTAGCGACTTCTTTTGCGCCACCAGTTCAGCAAATAAGGTCACCAGCTCAGATTCTCTGGTATTAACATAAGCCTCACGTTCCACCAATCTATCCTCTCGAGCGCTATCATTACAAGCGGATAATATTGGCAATGTGCAACATAAAATCAACAAGCGGATCGCGTTAGACCAAGCACGATAGACAGTCGTCGCACACATAAAAATTAAATTCATTACAGCGAGAATCAACCAAAATATTAACGAATTTGCTAAGAGTGGCACTCGATCTATGATCATGGATTGAATTTTTATTCGATAAAACTAGCATGAAAATTACCTGGATACTACGGCTTCGTTAACTTAATCAGCGTAGTAGCATTTTTATAGGTACAAGCATAACGATGAATACCCAAGCAGTGTGATGTAACCGTAAGCTGATAAGCTCCAGGTGCTTCATGTTGCGTATCGAATTTGAATTTAAACTGGCCTTGTGAATCACTTGGATAGGATTTATCCACGATGATATGGCCGTCAGGATGCAGCAATTTAAAATTTAACAACACATCTGCCGTAGGTTTTTCTCGATACATTACCCAGCCTTGCACAACAACAGTATCACCAGCAGTATATTGGCTTTGTAAACTTTCGATGACCGGTTGAGAAATATGCGTTGCCCATGCCTGACTCGTAAATCCAAACAGAATCAACGATATTAATGCAATGTGGTATGTTTTTTTAAAAAATATCGACATGATGATATAAAAATTATGTGATTTTGGGGTGCTAGAAATATAAGAATGAAATCAGTATTTATTTCTTTGGTAAAAAAAGATCAGTAATGGTTCCCTCGGCTATTTCAGCGGCAAACAAAGTAGTTTCAGAGAGCGTTGGGTGAGGATGGATCGTTAAGCTCAAATCTTGCATATCCGCGCCCATTTCCAAAGCCAAAACTGTTTCAGCAATTAATTCTCCGGCATTGATACCGACGATACCGGCACCAAGGATCCGGCGCGAATTCTTTTCAAGAATCAATTGTGTCAAACCTTCTTCTCGCGACATGGAAATAGCACGCCCACTAGCAGCCCAAGGAAATCTGACCTTTTCATAATCAATATCTTGTTTAATCGCTTCTTTTTCTGTCAATCCCATCCAAGCAATTTCCGGATCGGTATAAGCAACGGAAGGAATCGTACGCGCATCAAAAGCGACTTTGTGTCCAGCAATCACTTCAGCGACAAGCTTGCCCTCATAAGTTGCTTTGTGTGCCAGCATCGGCTCTCCAACGATATCTCCAATTGCAAAAATATGATTTAGATTGGTGCGCATTTGCGAATCCACTGGAATAAACCCTTGCTTGTTCACGTGAATACCGATTTCTTCCGCACCGATTGCATGTCCATTCGGGCGGCGCCCAACCGCCAACAAAATTCGATCGTATACCTGAGCATCAGGAGCATTTTCACCTTCAAAAGTCACTTCCAGTCCCTGCTCGGTCGCAGCAATCTGCGTGACTTTGGTTTTTAAATAAACCGCTTCGTAACGTTTTTTGATCCGCCGCTGCAAAGGTTTTACTAATTCGGCATCAGCACCGGGAATTAACTGATCCATCCATTCCACCACTGTAATTTTACTACCGAGAGCAGCATAGACCGTGGCCATTTCCAGACCAATGATACCGCCACCGATAATCAGCATGCGTTGCGGAATATCCTGTAGGGCTAGCGCAGCCGTTGAGTCCATCATGCGTGGATCTTCATATGGAAATCCTGGAATACGCGTAACACTGGAGCCGGCCGCAATGATGCAGTTCTCGAATGAAATTGTTTTTTTACCTGACTGCGTTTCTACTTCTATTAAGTAAGGATCGGTAAATTTTGCAGTGCCATAAACGACTTCTACCTTACGCTGCTTGGCCAATGCGCTTAATCCTTTGGTAAGCTTGCCAATAACCGATTCTTTCCAATTACGTAGCTGATCGATATCAAGCTTTGCTTTACCAAAAGTAATGCCATGGGCTTTTGCATCTTCAGTATCGGTAATCACTTTAGCCGCATGCAATAGCGCTTTGGATGGAATACAACCTACATTCAAGCACACACCGCCTAACGTTGGGTAACGCTCGATCAATACTACATTTTTCCCGAGATCTGCAGCACGAAAAGCAGCCGTGTAACCACCAGGACCAGCACCAATCACAACAACATCAGCATGTATGTCCCCGGATGCAATGGTAGGCTTCGGTGTATTAGCAGATTGTTGTGTGGTATCGGAAGATACCGTACGGTCGACCGCTGGTTTTGCATGATCATCAGCATCCGGGATCGTTGACTCTGGTAGTTTCTCGGGAGCATCTGCTTCTGCAACTGCTAGCGTTAACAAAACCGAGCCTTCCGATACCTTATCACCCACTTTAACTTGAATTTCATTGATTTGGCCCGCTTGTGGAGAAGGAATTTCCATCGAAGCTTTCTCAGTTTCTAGCGTAACCAGCGCTGTTTCTTTCTCAACGATATCGCCTGGAGCGACTAATATTTCAATAATGGGAACATCCTTGAAATCACCAATATCGGGTATTTTTATTTCAATCATGCGTGTCATATTTTGCACCGTATTTACTATGTGTAACTCTAACTAAATTTCAGTGGGTTGCGTACTTCGTAAACAGATTAGGATTTACAGTAACCGGGTCGTTGCGGTTTTATCGATTACTGTCTTACCTCACCATTACCCAGTACGATAAATTTTTGACTGGTAAGCCCCTCCAAACCCACAGGGCCACGAGCGTGAATTTTATCAGTGGAAATGCCAATTTCGGCACCCAGACCATACTCGAAACCATCAGCGAAACGCGTTGAAGCGTTGACCATCACTGAGCTGGAATCGACTTCTCGGAGAAAGCGCTGCGCATGCGAGTAATTTTCAGTAACGATAGCATCCGTGTGTTGCGATCCATATTGCGCGATGTGATCAATTGCCTGATCCAGGCTATCAACGATGCGAATGCTTAAAATCGGTGCCAAATATTCTTCATACCAATCCTGTTCAGTTGCAGCTTTCATTTGTGGTACCTTGCCACAAGCTGTATCATCCCCTCGCAATTCTACGCCTTTCTCTATATAAATTTTGCTCAATGCTGGCAATACCTTGTCCGCAATCGCTCGATGAATCAACAGTGTCTCCAAGGTATTACACGTACCGTAGCGCTGTGTCTTCGCATTGTCAGCAATCCGAATAGCTTTATCGATATCAGCCTGTTCATCAATATACACGTGGCACACACCATCTAGATGCTTAATGACCGGAATACGTGCTTCTTTTGCTATTCGCTCTATCAACCCTTTACCGCCACGGGGTATAATCACATCGACATCATCCTGCATCGTGATCAATTCCCCTACTGCAGTGCGATCGGTCGTTTCGATTACCTGCACCGCGGTTTCTGGCAAACCTGCTTTTCGTAGACCTTCTTTGACGCATGCCACGATCGCTTGATTACTATGAATAGCTTCTGAGCCCCCACGTAAAATAGCTGCATTACCTGCTTTTAAGCATAATGCCGCTGCATCGGCAGTTACATTGGGACGTGCTTCGTAGATAATGCCAACGACTCCCAGCGGCACACGCATCTTACCCACTTGGATTCCAGAAGGTCGATAACGGAGTTCGCTGACTTCGCCCACCGGGTCAGGTAGAGCGGCAATTTGTATTAAACCTTCCGCCATTGTCGCAATGCCTTTTGTAGAAAGTGTTAGGCGGTCAATCATTGCTGCTTCCAATCCTTGAGCACGTGCGCTATCCACATCTTTGTTATTAGCTGCTAATAACAAAGCTTCATCCCGGCGAATAGCATTAGCCATTGCTATCAATGCATTATTTTTTGTTGCCGTATCCGCTTTGGCGACTAATCGCGATGCTGCGCGCGCCATTTTTCCTACGGTTTGCATATATTGCTTAATATTGAGTATGTCCATGTATTAAGAATGAGTAACTGTTAAAATTGCTGGTCGATCAGTATGGCTATAGTACAAGATGTAGCTCCGCTTGGTTAGGGAGTTTTTTATTATAAAGGACTCGACCGTAAGCAACCGGGTTTTAGAAAAGGGATAACTGGTCAAACCTTCCTTCACTTCACCCATCACTTTGATTTGATTTTTTTACACATGAACGAATAATCTCTTCGTTAGCCTCGCCTGCCTTCAATAAAATAGCTTGTGCCCCCATAGTACACCAACCGGGTACTTTCGTTTCTATGCCCACGACCGGCCTAATTGACCGACGAATTATGTCAATTTATTGTCAGATTGATCCTCTGTGGTACTGTGGTAATAAAATACAGTGCAAAAAATAGATTCGATACGAGATGCTATCGTCGCAATACAATGCATGTGGCGTGTTGAGTAACTCTTAGCAGATTGATAGAAATACCATTTTTTCCATTTTCGACATCAAGCAAAAGGTAAGCACAATATTTTTTATGATTAAGCGCAAGCATCGAGTTGAAGAAGTTGAAGAAGATGAAGCAGACAATGGCAATCGTTCCATGTTGGTAATGTCGTTGTTGGCAATTGGAATCGGTATTCTTACGGGCCTCGGTGCTGGCATTTTTCGAGCATTGATTGCTCTGATTTACAATATATTTTATTTAGGTCGATTTTCTTTCGATTATGATGCCAACCTGCTTGATCCAGTTAGTCCATGGGGGCCATGGATCATTTTATCGCCAATCATCGGTGGCATTGTGGCCGTCTGGTTGGTGCGTAACTTCGCACCTGAAGCCAAAGGTCATGGTGTACCTGAAGTGATGGATGCAATCTTCTACAAGGGCGGGAATATTCGCGGTGCGGTAGCGGTAATCAAATCACTGGCCTCGGCTTTTTCCATTGGCACGGGTGCGGCCGTCGGCCGCGAGGGGCCAATTATTCAGATTGGTGCCGCACTCGGTTCGGCCTTTTCACGTATGCTCGGCCTGACAACTACGCAGAAAATCACGCTATTGTCCGCTGGCGCAGGGGCCGGTATTGCCGCAACATTCAATACACCGCTAGGCGGCGTATTGTTTGCGGTGGAAATTCTTTTACCGGAAATTTCCAATAGAACGTTTCTCCCGGTGGTACTGGCCTGCGGAGCAGCAACCTATGTAGGGCGATTAATATTCGGTGTTGCACCGGCCTTTGTGGTACCAGACCTTACTCATGCGGCAATCAGTGGTGTAACGATCTGGGACATCGGCGTAATTGCCGCTCTAGGTGGCGTTTGTGGTATTGCCGCCTGGGCTTTTGTCAAAGGCTTGGCATATATGGAAGACTTTTTTCCAACTCTGCCGGGTGGAGCCTATGTGCAGGTGGTGCTAGGTATGTCGGTGATTGGCTTGATGATGTATGGTTTTACCTTGGCAACCGGTCATCCTTATATCAATGGCGTCGGCTATGGCATGATCCAAAGCGTATTGGATGGACATATGATCGGCGTACAACTGTTATTGCTGTTGTTTATTGCCAAATTGGCGGCAACATCGATCAGTCTAGGTTGCGGTGCATCGGGTGGAGTATTTTCACCATTGCTGTTCATGGGAGCGGCGCTTGGCGGTGCAATTGGCGTTGTAGCCAACATGTTTTCGCCAGATGCAGCAAATCCAACGGTTGCTGCCATGATTGGTATGGCGGCCATGGTTGGCGCCGGAACGGGAGGCGTCATGACTGCCATTGTGATGATTTTTGAAATGACGCTCGATTATTCCATTATGGTACCGTGCATTTTGACGGTGGCAATTGCCTCTGGTGTGCGCCAAGCATTGATATCCGATACGGTCTATACAATCAAGTTGCGTCATCGTGGTCACCAAATTCCACAAGATCGTCATGCCAACCTGTTTCTGGTCGAGCAGACGAAAAATATTATGGAAACAGAGTTTCTTGTCGTTGAAGCTGGTTCGCGGTTGATCGACATACTGCAGAACCACGCGAATTGTACCAGTGTTATGCCGCCAGTGGTGGTTTCCCGTAATAGTCACATTGTTGGTTTAGTGCCGCCACGTTCGAGTCTGTGGCCTAAACCGCTTACAGATCCGAATTTGATGGTGGATGAATTGGCTGATCTAGATGTACTATTGGTGCAAGAAAATGATCTACTGGGTCGATTGTTTTTTCGCATGAAGTGGCACAACAAAGAAGCGGCCATTGTAGTTACTGGTGATGGCGTACCACGCGTGGAGGATATTCGCGGTATCGTTACTAAACGTGCAATTGCCAACACGGTTATTGCCTCATCCTCTTGAATAAAACTCTTCTCAACCGTTCAACATTACAGGTTTCTTGCCTGATAATGTTGCTTGAGCACACCCCATTACTTCACCCAGTAGCGTAATATGTCGCGGGTATCGAAATACAAATATGTATTGGATCTGACTCCAAGATAAGATCCAATGTAAGAAGATCCAAATTTGTTGTACTCCCAAATATCTCCGGTGGAACTCTGACGCGTACCATAACACCAGCCACATGGCTTTCCCCAAGAAGCCAAAACTTGATCTTTTGTCATGCCAACCATGATGTCTTTATTCATGATTGTTCTTCTTATCTCTGGAGAGAGGTCTTCTCTGGACAAAACATCGTTCCTGGTTTTTTCGTAAGCCGTAGCACATCCTGAGGTTATAATTAAAAACGATATAGCTGTTACCAGATTCTTCACCATTTAATATTTGTCTCTTATTATTTAATGACCATTTTTGTGAGATTCACGATTCCCAAACAAATATTACTCTCATTAAGATTACCTTAAAGATAATTATATTAATAGCACTCAAATTGCACTTTCTGACATTTAGAAAGGTATCTGCACGATCAATTTGGCATGATCGCTTCCATGAACCGTAAAAGTGACGGCTATGATTAATGCCTCAATGGAAAACTTCTGGGAAATACTTAAAAATTAGATTTCTTATCCCAGCAAGTGTATTTTAAAATATCCTTGCATAATTTTAAACCTTAATGTGGTGATTTGAACTTATGAATTTTGGCATTGTAGGACTCGGGCGAATGGGTGGAAACATGGCACGTCGCTTGTCCCAAAAAAACATCAGAATTGCGCTAATGAACCGGACGCTCAGCATAGCAGAAACTTTGGCCGCAGAAACCGGGCACATAGCATGTGTGGATTATGCCGCATTCGTGAAAGCACTCGAAATACCTAGAATCATATGGCTAATGCTTCCTGCCGGTGATGCTACTGAGACCGCATTAGAAACCTTGCTGCCGATGCTATCACCAGGTGATTTGTTGGTCGATGGCGCAAATGCGCACTACAAAGATGATATCCGTCGAGCGCAGCGATGTAGTGATTTCAATATTGAATTCTCCGATGCTGGTGTATCAGGAGGCATTTGGGGACTGGAAAACGGCTACTGCATCATGCTAGGAGGGTCGGAAATTGTGGCTGAACGCTTGCAGCCTTATTTGCAAGCGCTTGCACCCACCCCATCCACAGGATGGTTACATACTGGCCCCGTCGGTTCTGGGCATTATGTGAAAATGATTCACAACGGCATTGAATACGGCATGATGCAGGCTTTCGCCGAAGGATTCGCCATGATGAAAAACAAATCTGAATTTGCTCTCGACTTAGGGGCAATTGCAGAGTTATGGCGTCATGGCAGCGTAGTACGCTCTTGGTTACTCGATTTGTCGGCTGAGTTTCTGGCCAATGACCAATCCTTGGATACCATTCAACCTTTTGTCAGCGATTCTGGAGAAGGTCGATGGACCGCACTCGCATCTGTCGAACAAGGAATTCCCACCCCGGTAATGTCTTTGGCATTGGCAATGCGTTTTGCATCGCAGGGTAAAAACGATTACGCAGCAAAGATTCTAGCAAAAATGCGCCAAAGTTTTGGCGGACACGCCATCAAGGAGAATTAATATCGCTTCCATAAGGGAAAAACCCTCCGAACCACAACCATGTTCGTTTATTATTTTCGGAGCTACAGGTCATTTGACAGCCACCAAGCTTTTGCCAGCTTTGTTTCATTTGGAAAGCTGTGGACGTATAGCAAAGAATATGGCCATCACTGCTTTTGCCCGGCGCGAATGGTCACTGGATCAATGGAAAGCACATGTCTGCGATTCACTGAAAGATAAAATCAGCTCGCAGCAACACAAAGCTATTCTAAAACGATTTCTCAAGCGTTTCCGTTACCAGCAAGGCAATTTTGATGATTTGGCAGCTTATCGACAACTGGCCGATAACTCACAATGCGAATCACCATGCACACAAACAGTATTTTATCTAGCCATCAAACCTACAGTTTTTTCGACTGTGATTAAAAATCTGGAACTGGCTGGACTTAACAAACCTTGCGGCACAAGTCGCATCGTAGTGGAAAAGCCTTTCGGACGAGATCTAAATTCTGCTCGCGCACTCAATCAATTGCTGCATCAATCGTTTAATGAAGAACAAATTTATCGTATCGATCATTTTCTCGGAAAAGAAATGGTGCAAAATTTGTTTGTATTTCGTTTTGCCAATACGTTAATTGAATCACTATGGAATCGAAACTATATTGATCATGTAGAAATCACGGTGGCAGAATCGACTGGTGTTGGGAATCGCGCGGACTATTACGATCAAGTAGGTGCGCTGCGCGATATGGTGCAAAATCACCTGCTTCAACTGTTAGCTGTAGTCGCAATGGAACCCCCCTGTTCACTCGATGCTGATGAATTACGCGATGAAAAAGTTAAAGTGCTTCGCACCATTCGACCGATTCATAGCAACCAAATCGACGAATACTCAGTGCGAGGTCAATATACACAAGGCAATATGGATGGAGAGCAAGCTGTTGGTTATCTACAGGAAAAGAATGTTAAGAAGGATTCCATTACCGAAACTTTTGCAGCCGTAAAATTCTATATTGATAACTGGCGATGGAGTGACGTACCTTTTTATTTACGTACGGGCAAACGATTAACACAGCAATCCTCCATGATTGCCATTCGTTTTAAGCTTCCGCCGCAACAACTTTTTCGTGAAACGCTTTCACAAGCAATTGCACCGAATTGGATGCTATTTTCTATTCAACCAGAAAAATCAATGAAGATCGAAATTCACGCCAAACAACCCGGCCTTGGCATGGAAACACGTATAACGCAAATGGATGCCAATTTCCTGAAAAATAATGAACAAGGCTTAGATGCTTATGAAACACTACTACTCGATGTCATCGAAGGCGATCGTTCATTGTTCATCCGTTTTGATGAAGTCGAAATGGCTTGGCAAGTCATCGAACCGATTCTGAAACATTGGCAGAAAAAAGCTACCGCTATTGCGATTCCCACCTATCCCGCAGGAAGCTGGGGGCCTGAAGACGCTAATCAGTGGTTCTTCAACAGCCAAAATCAAGATTGGCGCAATACGTCTTGAAACGATCTGCTGATTCAATGAATAGGAATATACATTGCTTTGTGTAAAATCTATTAGGATAGATTACTTATTGACCCTAATAGATTTCTTGAATAGAAAACTCCCAGATTTAGAAAAACTAATAAACAACCTCGTGGCAAGACCACGGGAAATCACAAGTTAACACAATATGGTTTATCACGGTTTTATCAGATAACGGGATTAATTGATATTGGCAATTTAATAAATTTGATTCGAATCTTTCTCATGATCGGCCGTGTTATCTTTTGATAAAATTCAACTGAATAAATTGAATTTTACAAACTGGCATTAAAAACTCGATTACATATAGATTTAATGCAAAAACATCTGATCAACAATCTACCAAAACCTCAACACACAAGATCGAAATTTTCATTAAATACAACATGCTAGAAAGCGAATCTTCACTTAAACAACAAATTGTTAGCGATCCCGATGAAGTACCTTTAATTCTTCATTCGCATATCAATCAACCCATTTCAGACCTATCCCTACTTCAAAAATCCTTGCTATTCGCGGAATTATCCATGATCGCGTATAACGATCCTGTTGAGGCCGAACGTGCTGTTAATCTCATGGGCTTTCCCACTAGCATTTTCTTTGATTATGATGGTGCGCAAGGTTATTTTTTTGAGAACGATCACGATAGTGTCATTGTCTGTCGCGGCACTGAACCTAATGAATGGAACGATATTCACGCAGATACCAATGTGACAACCGTAATAGCCGAAACAGCCGGACGTGTACACCGTGGCTTCAAGCAAGAAGCTGATGATTTATGGCCTCTGATTGAGAAGCATATCAAAGGACTCAACAAGACTTTATGGTTCACGGGACACTCATTAGGGGCAGCCATGGCCACGGTATGTGCTTATCGATGTCGTATCTCGAATGAATGCGCCAACCCGAAAGAACTCTATACGTATGGTAGTCCACGTGTCGGTAACAACCGCTACGTTAATTTTGCAAAACTAACGCACTACCGATGGGTAAATAACAACGATATCGTGACACGTGTTCCACCGATATGGATGGGCTACCGTCATACCGGTATAGAAATGTATCTCAACCGGAATGGCATGATAAAAACACTCAATTATGCTGCGAAACGACTTGACCGCTGGCATGGATTTCTTCGGGGACTGAGAAGGTTTCGCCTCGATCATTTCTCGGATCACAGCGTACATGAATATATCACGCATATCTTAAAAGCCGTAAAGAGAGAAGAAGACTTAAAAAAATTAAGTGGTTAATCTCCTTCATCCTTCAAATTACTACAAAAACCGAAACGATTTAGATTATTCGGCGGATCGAAATTTAATAGGTGTTTTGCAATTGTTAGTCTTGTTCCTTACGCTCTTTGTATTTAATTTCTCGTAGCAATGAATTCAGCCTTAGAAAAATTATTCGCTTTCCATCGTTTTAATAAATGCATTCGCTTCATTGATAGATTTTTCCATCGACGCAACCAACGTGGAAACATCGGATTGAATGTTTCCCAATTCACTTTTCAGCGATGCAATCGCGCGAGCATTCAGGTTGTGTTTTAAAAACATCACCTGATCTTGAAAAACTTTCAGTACTGGATGAATTTTGGCTTCGGCTTGTTTCATCGAAGCGATTAACTGACGGTAATGTTCTTGTGTTGCTGTAAGTTTTTGCTGGCTGCTTTGTTTGAAACTCTGATTGCTGTATTGCGTAATTTCCTCTTTCCACTCAGCAAACAACGCATTCGATACGCTTTCGATATCGGCGATTCTGGTCCTGACTTCTTCCGCTTTGCTGCTGCTTTCTTCATAAGCATCGTTGAGTCGTTTGTAGGTATCCTCCAAATCGCCGCCTTTGAAATTAGTCGCGGCCGTAAATTGCTCCAATGCGGACTTGAATTGCTCTTTAGTTTCTTCTTGTGTATCGCGTGCTTTCTCAACACGGTACACCATCACGTCACGCTTGGGAATCCCGATTTTTTCCAAACTTTCCAAGTACATCGTGGAACATGCACTCAGCATCAAAAAGACAGAAGCCAGCAATAAACGATACGAGCAATTCATAAGATGATCTCCGAAAAAATGTGCGCAAAGTATACGCGAAACAATCCTCGATTGAATACAGCATGCACGAATCAACAATCAGCGCAGCACGCCACGGCGCAATAATTGCCGCAACGCAACCAATCCCAGCAAAATCGGATGACGGCGTAGCATCGGAGTAACCTCAATTCGCACCCCGGTATGCCGCTCGATTTTCCACACCGCATACTCGACACCGTTGACAAACGTAAACACCGCTTTTCCCAATCGTAGCAAAGACAAGACCCGCCCCTGCCAGCGGCGCAAACGCCAACGCCAATGCGCTTGCCGTTGCATTGCAGGCGTGGTCAGGCAGCGATATACTCCATCTTGCTGTTGTAGCAATAATGACGTCAGCATCGGACTTGCCGCTTGCGTCCAGCGAATAAACACTGGCAGATTGGTTTGCGCTAAATGACGCGCGCGCGTCTCCTTCTCAGCACGTAGCTCGGATGCATAAGTCAGCATTAAACAGCGCGTCCAAATTTCTTCTACATTCAATTCTCCGGCCTCGATCGCAGGCACTCCTGATTTTAAAAAAGTCATAACCGAGTGCGCGATCGCCATATGAATCCGCTGATGAACCGCATCGTCACGCGCAAATAATAAACGCGAAGGCTGCGCAAAACGTGCCCAGATATAGGAATGAAACCAGAACTGCGCACCGCGCTCAAAATCAGCCGTTGAAATGACAGCGTATTTCGCTCGTAAAGTTTTTCCTTGATGCGCTACTTCGAGATAAAACACGTTTGGCGGCAACCATCCATTGAAAAGAGCTAGCAATCTTTGCTGGGGGTAAGCTTTACGGTAATCATCGACCAATACATACAAATCAACAATGCCTTCGTCCAAGCTGCAATCGGAATGCAAGCACGAACCATACAACAACACTGCATCCAATGAATCCGAAAAGCGTGTCGTTAAAGCTGTAACGAAAGATCCCAGTTCCAATGGAACCGACAAATTGCTTTGTGCCGCGACTGCATCGATCAATTCGGCCGGCAATCGATGATCTGCTGCTTGGAAATTCGTATCCATGGTCGCTATATCACTAGAAACGTAATTGGGGGAGTCGCTGAGATCCGCAAAGGTTCATTTTGGTTGTCGGAGCGATATAATTCACCGTCCACCACATACTCATCCTTCACATAAAGCGATAATGTTTGCATATTCCGGCTGAAGTAGCCGTCCGACTCTTTCAACTGCCCCCCCTGACCTGTCAACAACGGCCATAGTGAACGCAAAAGCCGTCTTGGATGCTGCTTAACCCAAGTAACATGCAAAGGTAATGCCTCCTTCCCCCAATAAGGACGCATATTCAGTAAGATTCGATGCGATGCACTGATCAGCGCAAACAAAAAAACACCTTGATGTATGCGCTGTTCAGATTCAACGAGCTTCATTGTTACCGGCATCCAATCGGTGTGGTGCCGTCCCAATAGAATGCCAAACAGCGCTTTCATTACAGAATACAGCATAATCAAAAAAGTATAACTATTCCCTGTAATTCCTACTTGTTTAACCGGACTCCTTGAAAACTTTACCCCGCGCGCCACCAGACCCAGCGCAAAAAACATACCGTACAATTTATTGATACCCGCTTGTTCGATACAAAATGCAGCACGTTGCACCAACTGAGGAGATAAAGGTTTAGCCAGATAAGCCTGTAAGCGATGTAGCACCTGATCTGGCTTACCTTTAATTCCTAAATCAAAAGATGTCATGTTGGTGGTACCACCGGGCACAATCAGTAAAATGGGCCAGTCATCACAGGATTTAAAATACTGGAATAAATGTGCAAAAATTGCATGCGTAGTGCCATCCCCCGCTACAATCACCAGTAAATCAATTTGCACTTGAAGCAATTCATCGAGTGCAATTTTAAAAGAAGCCGCATCGGTACCTTCACGAAGTACGATAGCGGGTATTTGCTGCAAAATCTGTCGAATTTCTAACAACCTAGTTCGTGCTCGACCTCCGTTCGGATTCAGCAAGCAACCGATCTTAGCCGAGCCAGTTTTTAAACGATCAATTCTTTGTGGCAACAGCATTGGGTAAAATTATTAATAATTCAGTGCAATGACTTCGTTGACAAGCTTCTTATATCCAATGGGGCACGCGTAAATATTTTTACCGCCCATTGATCGCGATCATGCGCGGGATCAATATCTTGTAACCAAGATCGCAAACTACCCTCTTTATGTTTAGTTAGCCAAGCAATCATCAAACGCCAAATCAAAACGCCCGTCGAGATCAAATGCCACACCACTACTAGTGCAAGACCCAAAGCAGGCTGCCCAATCAACCAAGAAAATGTGAGCAAAAGCAAATTTGGATTGCGGCGCGCAGTGATCAACCGGCTAAATGAATCCAATCTACGCCAAATAAAAATATCGAATGGCGCTAAAGAAAACTGGAAAACTCCTTCGCATAGCCGACCGCCAATGTAACCGACAAACATCAAAAAGATCAGTATTTCAAATCCTGGAATTGCCTCGGCTGTACCAATCAAACCTGCCCCCCAAGCCAAATACCATAATGGCGGATGGATAATATCCAAACCATGATCCAGAACATCACCAAGTCTGCTCGATGTGACAGTTACGCGCGCCAGCTTACCATCCACGGTATCAAGGAAAGTCATGATCCATGCCATCAACAAACCAATACCATAAAAACCGCCCCAAAACGCCAGCCCAGCGGTGACCGCCAAAATGATGCTCAAATAAGTCACGTGATTCGGCGACCAACCTTTACGTACACAGTAATGCGTTACCCAAAATGCCGGTTCCGGCCACAACCACTTGGTAATGAAGTCTGTAACACCTTTATAAGAACCTGAAAACAGCTCTCGCTCCAGTAGTGTCCGATTCGCTTCATTGATCGGCAAAATGTACGGTGGATCCTTTTTCTTCAAGTTTTGCTGAAAGTCAATTTGCAGATCATCCAAACCAATCCTCGGAATAGTCAACAAAGCAAATTTATAATTATGATCCTTATCTTTATCTAAATTCCTTAGCAACTGCTGCGCATAATCCCCATCGGTACGTATTGCAGCTGGACATCCATCCACACTATACAATGCGACCTTCTTGTCTAACCCCAACAATGCATTAAGTACACGTCCGTCAAATAAAAAATTAGCATTGAGAAACAACGTCGCTGCACCAGAAGGTATCTTGTCGACACTGTCTACAAAAGTAACATTTGTCTGCGTGCTGAGCATGCGACGCAAACGCTCCTGTCCGGTCAATCCCCAAATTTTTGGCTCGCCGTCACCAAAAAGATAAATATAAGTAGTTGTTGGCATACTTGATCTATACCTGATTTACAAATGAAATGAAAAAACTATCAAAGATTAGTACTCATTGGATAGGAAATATACATACTAACAGAAGCCAATCATTACTAGCCACATCAAAAGACTTTGCGTAACCACAGGTTCGCAATCAGAATTATAGTAATACTGGGCGCAAGCGCTACAAATATCGGATTGAGATTCAATATCAACCCTGCGTTGGCAATGATTTGATCCAGCAAATAAACCGCTACACCGATCAAAGCAGCAAAAACTAGCTTATTACTTAAACCGGTGCGGATAGAGCCAAAAACGAACGGAATCGACAATAACACCATCGCTACGGTCATCAATACGCTTCCAAGTTTACGCCATAGTGCCAATCGATAAGAATCAAAATCTTGTCCGGTAGCACGCAAAAATTCAGTATGCTGTGCAAGCTCAATGGGTGAAAGACTCTCCGGTGGCTTGGTTAGCGTGCGAATATCATCAGGACGCAAAAAAGAACGCCAATTGAGTGAATTCAAATGTGCCGCAGAAATTCCGTTGCTTGTGAATGTTCGCGTAATAACATCATGCAATTCCCAAAGATCGTCATCAATAATTTGCGCAGACTCCGCCAAAATATGTGAAGCCAAACGGCCTTCCAAAGAAAATTGCAGAATCTCAACACCAACAGCCTGCCTCGAGTGCAGCATTTGACCGATACGAATAATATTATGCTCATTACGCGCCCAAATACCCAAATTTCTTCCCAATTCGGCACTTAAATTTAGCGCCAATGCACGATAGGTAATCGCCTTTTGTTGCAATTGCGGCGCAACAAATTGCTCCAATACAACAACGCTCAATAACAACAACGCTCCCGCACTGAGCGATGCCAAGCTAATTCGCTGCGGTGAAAGGCCAGCCACACGCATTGCGATAAGTTCCGAGTGCACCGCCAACCTTCCTAGTGCAATGACCGTACCCAATAGCGCGACAAACGGCGCGATCTGGATGAATCTTCGCGGCATCAGCATCGTCGTGTATAAAAAAGCATCTTTCGTACGGTACGTACCTTTACCGGCATCATCCAACTGATCGAGTAGATCAAAGAAACCAAATAGCGGCAACAAAATTGCTGTGGCGATCAGAAAACCCCATAGCACTTGAATAATCACATAGCGGTAAAGTATCATGCCTGCTTCCCGAACCACTGATATTTCAAGAAAAACGCATATAAGCTGAGTCCAATCAACACCGACACATCTAACCACCACATCCCTGGAAAAGTTCCTACTACACCATTCTCCACCCAGTTTTTTGCCAATCCACTCAAATTATAATAAGCCGCAAACAATAGCGCGGCAATTAAATAGGTTCGATCCGTCTTATCCCGTCGCGGCGAAATGCGAATAAAAGTTACCGCAAGCAACGCCAGCAGAATCGTTGCTAACGGTCGGGAAATACGCCATTGAAATTCAGCAATGTCACGCGGCTCGTCCGATTCCCATAGTGTTCGTGTAGGTGCAGCTTTACGACGGTAATTGAGTACATAATCGGTATTAATATAATAGGTCATGTTTTCAAATTCTATTGCATCATCCACGCTGGCATCGTTACTAATCTTATAAATGATGCCATCAGACAATTGGATATAAGGTTTTTCCTCGGATGATAACGGCTGAACTTGGAAAGCCTGCTTAGCGATGACTATTTCGCTGTTATGCGGATTCTTCACATAGTGAAAAATGTGCTGCATCTGCTTGATCGAATCATTTTTTTCTTGCACATAAATCACCCGGCCGGAACGCTCACTACCGTGAAAACGCCCGGCCTGGAAACGATTAGTATTTAATTCCGCTTCGGCTTGCGCATCAAGAATATAGCTTTCTGCGTATGCCCAGGGACGAATATAAGAGGACAAAATACCGCTGATAATCCCTATGGGTATAGCAACGGTCAAAACCACCCATACGATACGAGTTGTACTGATTCCAACTGAACGAAGCACTGTCAACTCATGGTCTTTATTCAACCTGCCAAGTCCGATGATGACAGAAATATATAAAGCAATTGCAATTAGTACTTCTAACGAGATTAGCGTCTTAAGAAACACCAGCTTGAAGAGTGCAAAAATACCAAGTGATTCAGTCACCGCACCAGCAAGCAGTCTTGCACTGCTGAAACTGGCAAATAATCCGGTCAGAATCAATATGACTACCGCAAAAGGTAGCAAAATTTCACGTGCGATATAACGGTCGATCAGCTTCATCTATTAACAATTCCAGCTTATTCCTGCACCCTAAGCATTCATTTTTTTACTTTTTAATAGCAATTCCACCAACTGCAGATCTGCCACTTTATCTACATCAATTCCCGCACAAGGATCATCCAATTCAATCGCGCGTATCGCAACACCCGATTTTTCTGACACTGCGGCCAGGCCTTGCTGCAATGTCAATGTCCCTAGTAGGTAGGCAATCACGGTTCTAAAACCGAGTACGCGAGCAATCAATTTCCATGGCTTTTTGCGTAAATCTTCAGCTTGGCGCCAGAAATTCACGAGAGCACGCCCTCGAGGCGTAACGGTAAACAAATTGCAGCCACAAAACCCTCCATCGTGCAATCGTATCACTGTCCGTTTGGCATCGGGAGAAACTGCAGCAATGCGCTCTTGTTTCACGATACCGACAGTAGCATCCCCGGCGATCACACTCGATTGCTGCAGAAATTGCTGCACAATCGCCGATGTTAACAAAGCATGATCCGCAGTGGTGATTAATACAGAAGTGTCCGCCGGTATTTGCTGCAATGCGCTATTCGCACTGCGACTGGGTGAATCCAGATTAGGAATCCATGTCACCTGTCCAGAGTCAATTCGCCGTTGCAATTCAGGGCAATGATTATGCAGTGTTTCTGGTGGGCCGCACAGAATGATTGAAGTAATTTGCTGGCAAGCCTGCAGCGCATCCAATACGCGAATAATCATAGGGATACCCCCTACCTCTGCAAAAGCCTTACACGCAGCACCGGTAAATTGCGTAACCGGGTCTTTTCCAGTGCGGTCTGCGGCTAATACTATGGCAGCAAATCGCTTATCCGTATTGTGATTCTTTGTACTCACAAGTTTTTTTGATAAATACGATAGCGCTTGTATTCTTTACTACCAATACTTTTGAGAATATGCCGCATGGGTAAGTTATCTTCCAATATCCAAGATAATTCGACTTCATCTATCCCGCGGGCCAGTCCAGCGTGACGTGGCGCATCAATGATCAAGCATGCTAGCGCCAAGCCTAAGGGCGTATTCTGGAATTCCTTGCGTACTCCCATCAACGGAATACGGCCGCTACGGATCTGATTATTTTTGATCCGCTTAATAATTTTCATCCAACCAAATGGAAATAAATTACCGTTCAGTTCAGGCAATACTTCGTTTAAATTGGGTAAGCCCACCATAAAAGCTGCTGGCACACCATCCACTTCAGCAATTTGAATAAATTCATCTGGTAACAGCCACTTCAAGGTACTGCCCAGCTCGGCAAATTCTTCTTCAGTAAAAGGTATAAATCCCCAGTTTTCACGCCAGGCATCATTGAAAATACCTCTGAGAATTTCCATTTCCTCAGTCAACCTATTGCGCTGTAAAGTACGCAGTTTAATTTTTGACGAAAATCGATGTATGACCGCCTTCATCACGGCTGGAAATTCAAAATCGACATTGATTTTATACGCCAGCATATCCTTTGCCGGAACATATCCCTGTCCTTCCAACAACCGCCCATACCAAGGTGCTGAATGAGTCATCATAATCATGGGTGGCGTATCGAATCCATCCACCAAAATTCCAATCTCTTGATTGATCGAAAAATTAAATGGCCCAGTAACATACCGAATACCCCGTGCAGCTAACCAAGCTTCTGCATGCAGCATCAGCGATGCAAAAACTTGCGCATCATCAATACATTCCATAAAACCAAAATGGCCGGCGTCAAAACCGTAACGCTCGCGATGAAGTTTATCCACCTGCGCGCTGATACGCCCAACTGGCTGTCCATCTCGATAGGCAACCCAGAGCTGCCAATCACCATGTTTGGAATAAGGATTGAAATGTGATAAATGAAAGCGCCGCTCAAGCCTGAGCGGCGGAACCCACATGGGATCATCCGCATAAATACGCCAAGGTACGTTTATAAACTTACCCACATCATGGTAGGTCATTGCGGGACGAACGATTACCGGTGAATTACTAGCTGCCAACTGTTTAGCCATTGCGATGAAAAAGAGTCAAAGCGAACTGTAAGTGTTTTAAACTAATCCACTTACATATGAGTATATTTAAGTAGGTCATCCACCAGTTTATGAAAAACTTCTTTAGGGTCTTTTGCAGGCACCTCTTGTTGATCGCCGGTCATTACTTTGGGCCTATAAGCATTGGCTTCGCATTGTTCATCGGTAATATTGCGACAAAAATCTCGAAAATTATTCCAGTCGGTATTGTACTGAAGCAAACGATCTTGGCGAATAAATAATCGCAACACTTCAAAATTATGTTGTAACTCAGGCATGCGTACTGCAAAAAATTCCTGAATGTTCTTAGGCCAAACTTTGTGCTTCGGATATAAAGCCGCAAACTCTGTCTCAATCGTATTACGAAAATTCTCAATCGCATAGGAACGCCGCTTGCGATTAATGATTTCGATAAGAATCCCTCCCATGATCGCAAAAGTAAATAAAGCAATCGCCCAAAACGGCACCATTTCGATATATTTGGTTATCTGACTGATATTCTCGTTCAAGGTTATTTCATTCCTAGATTAGTTTGAATAGCGAGATCAATACCCATTCCTATTCAGATGAGCTTTGATTGGTAATTTGTTATCTTGCCACAGTGAAACTGATGTATCAACAGATAGTCATTATAGCCAAGTAAAGCGCTGACGCACTGACCTACTCAATATTCCTTGTAGGATTATTGAGAGTAAATTTTGCGTCAATCCTTTTATTTTACAGCGAACTGAAATAATTGCATCACAGCAGCAAATTTGCATTGACCTAGTATAGTCAATTGCGCTATTTTTGTTTCCTTTTTCACAATCAAAACTACCTGTTGATATTTTTTGTTTTTTTGCTGCATTTAATTCTTATGGCCAAACCTTCCAAAAACACTACTGCTAACACAGAACCTGAAAGTTTCGAAGCAGCTTCGGAAGAATTGGAAAAAATTGTAGCTGATATGGAAGCCGGGCAAATGTCTCTGGAAGCATCCCTCGTGGCTTATCAACGTGGAGCCGAGCTACTACAATACTGCCAAAAAAAACTTCAAGGTGCGCAACAACAAGTTAAAATACTTGAAGGTGACATGTTAAAAACTTTTAATACTACAAACACAAACGATCTTGATGACCGCTGATTTTCAGAACTGGGCCAGTGATTGTCAGGCACATATTGAAGTTTTTCTTGCATCCAGGCTTCCTGCCATTGATTGCATTCCTATCCGTTTACATAAAGCCATGCGCTACTCTGTTCTAGGTGGCGGCAAGCGAGTACGCCCTTTGCTCGCTTTTGCTGCGGGTGAATTAGTGCAAGCCGATAAAGCCCGTGTAACCATTGCAGCCGCTGCTGTTGAGCTCATTCATGTATATTCGTTGGTGCATGACGATTTGCCTTGCATGGATAATGATGTTTTGCGGCGTGGCAAACCAACTTGCCATGTGGAGTTTGACGAAGCAACCGCACTACTAACGGGCGATAGTCTACAAACCCTCGCTTTTGAATTACTTGCAGAAAAAAAGCTATCCGACACACCTGAGATACAGTTAGAGATGATTGCTCAGCTGGCTCGAGCTTCTGGATCACGCGGCATGGCTGGTGGCCAAGCGTTCGATCTTGATAGTGTCGGTAAAACATTGAGTTTGCCAGAACTGGAATTTATGCACATTCATAAAACCGGCGCATTGATTCGTGCTGCTGTGATGTTGGGTGCACGTTGCAGCAACCACCTGAATGAAGCACAATTAAAACAATTAGATCATTTTGCCAAATGCATCGGCTTAGCATTTCAAGTAGTTGACGATTTGCTTGACGCCGAAGCCACGACCGCTACACTTGGAAAAACTGCCGGTAAAGATGCCGAAAACAACAAACCAACGTATGTCAGTATTCTAGGTATTAACCAAGCACGAGAATTGGCACAGAAATTACAACATGATGCCTATCAAGCTTTAGATCATTTTGGTGATAATGCGTTAAGATTATGTCAGGTGACTGACTTTATTATTCAACGCAAATTCTAATTACAATTCTTTCTTAACTTTTTAGACTCTGAATGTATCCACTGCTCGATACCATTAATTTACCTTCACAGTTACGTGAATTGGACCCAAAGAGATTACCGCAATTTGCCAACGAATTACGTAATTTCCTTGTTGAATCGGTAGCCAAAACCGGTGGACACTTATCCTCTAATTTGGGCACGGTTGAACTCACCGTTGCAATGCACTATGTTTTTAACACACCTCATGATCAAATTGTGTGGGATGTGGGCCACCAAACATATGCCCATAAAATCTTAACAGGGCGACGGGAAAACATGAACAAGCTGCGCATGCATGGAGGCATTGCCGGCTTTCCACGGCGCGATGAAAGCGAATATGACGCTTTTGGTACCGCACACTCCAGTACCTCTATCAGTGCTGCATTAGGTATGGCGGTAGCGACACAGCTGAATCAGACGTGCAAGCGTGCCATTGCAGTCATTGGCGATGGCGCCATGAGCGCTGGCATGGCGTTTGAAGCACTGAATAATGCGGGTGTAATGGATGCCAATTTACTGGTGATTCTCAATGACAATGACATGTCGATCTCTCGGCCTGTCGGAGCGTTAAATAACTATCTGGCCAAATTAATGTCCGGGCAATTTTACGCAACAGCACGGCGCGCCGGTGAAAAAGTATTGGGCGTCATGCCACCGATGCTTGAGCTAGCAAAACGTGCTGAAGAGCATGTTAAAGGAATGGTTACACCAAGTACCTTGTTTGAAGAATTCGGATTTAACTATATCGGACCAATTGATGGTCATGACCTGAATGTTTTAATTAAAACATTAAACAATATCAAACAGCTCGATGGACCGCAGTTTCTACACGTCGTTACCCGCAAAGGTGCTGGCTATAAACAGGCCGAAGACGATCCAATTCTGTATCATGGTGTCGGAAAATTTGATACCAAAAAAGGAATCACTCCCAGCAAAACCATTGCAAAACCAACTTACACACAAGTTTTTGGAGATTGGTTATGCGATATGGCAGCACAAGATTCTCGCTTAATTGGTATTACTCCCGCCATGCGAGAAGGCTCCGGATTAGTTCGCTTTTCACAGGAATATCCGACGCGCTATTTTGATGTCGGTATCGCCGAACAACATGCCGTTACTTTTGCAGCAGGTGCTGCATGTGAAGGACTAAAGCCTGTTGTAGCTATTTATTCAACTTTCCTACAGCGCGCTTACGATCAATTAATTCACGATGTCGCAATTCAAAATCTACCTGTTGTTTTTGCCATTGACCGTGCGGGGCTCGTTGGTGCCGATGGCCCTACACATGCCGGAAGTTTTGACTTGACCTATTTACGTTGCATACCTAATATGACCGTAATGGCTCCCGCCGATGAAGATGAATGTCGTCAAATGTTGTATACCGCTTTTAAGACCGATACGCCCACGGCAGTTAGATATCCAAGAGGCAGTGGTAGCGGTGTACCGACTCAAAAAGAAATGCGCATGCTGCCGATCGGACGTGGCGAAATTCGCCGCCAGGGAGAAAAGGTTGCTTTATTGTCTTTTGGCAGCATGCTGACTCCTTGTCTTGCTGCCGCAGAAGAATTGAATGCTACTGTTGTCAATATGCGTTTCATCAAACCGTTAGATGATGAATTAGTCGCCTCACTTGCAGCCAATCATAGTTTGCTAGTAACTGTAGAAGAAAACACCATCATGGGTGGTGCCGGCAGCGCGGTCTCGGAATCGCTCTATAAACAGAAAATCTACACTAAAATGCTTCAATTAGGTTTACCTGATACGTTTATCGATCAAGGAGACCATGCGCAAATGCTTGCTAATTGTGGCTTAGACAAAGATGGCATTATCGACTCAGTGAACTCAATGCTATCGAATGAGTCATTATTGTAAGTTTGCTGTAGTACGTGCGAAGCCATTAGTAGGTCGTTAAAAAACATATTCGAACATCGGCAAGTACCACAAACCATTTTTCAGACAATATACTATTAAAAAATAGAATGCCTTGATCAGAAGGAGAAAAATAACGTGAATAAACAAATAGACCTGCCAATTGCAGATGTACAAAGCACTCCAGATACCCGTCATATAGCGATTGACCGAGTGGGCATTAAAGCGATACGTCATCCGGTTATTGTTGCAGACAAAGACGGGGGAATTCAACATACCATAGCTATTCTCAACATGTATGTTAACTTGCCACACAACTTCAAAGGAACGCATATGTCTCGTTTTGTCGAGATTCTAAACAGCCGAGAACGCGAGATCTCGGTAGAATCCTTTGAATCTATTCTGCGTGAAATGGTAGAGAAATTGGAAACTGATTCTGGGCATATTGAAATGAGCTTCCCTTATTTCATCAACAAATCAGCTCCTATCTCTCAGGTCAAAAGTTTACTCGATTATGAAGTGACCTTTATTGGCGAGATTGTTAAGAATGAATATATTTTCACCATGAAAGTCATTATACCCGTAACCAGCCTATGCCCTTGTTCTAAAGAGATCTCCAGTTATGGCGCACATAATCAGCGCTCACACGTATCAATCTCGGTGCGTACAAATAGCTTCGTTTGGATTGAAGATATGATCAGAGTCGCAGAAAATAACGCTTCTTGTGAACTATATGGCTTGCTTAAACGCCCTGATGAGAAGTATGTCACTGAACGCGCTTATGACAACCCGAAGTTTGTCGAAGATATCGTCAGAGACATTGCCGATACGTTAAATCGCGACAATCGTATTGATGCCTATGTGGTGGAATCGGAAAACTTTGAATCCATACATAATCACTCGGCTTATGCGTTGATCGAAAAAAACAAAAAACACCATTAATAGCTTTATAAATATATAAGCCTGAGATTTCGTTTAAGCTATAGTGCTTGTTGTTTGGCAAAATCCTTTAAGCGAAATCCCAAAACCCACAGTGCAGCAAAGTAACTTGCCGCGCCCAAACAAACAATCCAACTCAGCTTTACCACACGCTCCAAAGTGGAATTGGCTAACCAACCGGCGTGATCACCAACTGTAAACCACAGAACGCTTCCCATAACCGCCAGTGCTACTAATATTTTAATAAAATACATAGCCCATCCCGGCTGTGGTCGATAGATATTTTGACTGCGCAATTGATAATACAATAAGCCGGCATTTAAGCACGCACCCAACCCTATTGCCAGCGCCAATCCAGTATGTTTAAAAGGAATTATGAATGCCAGATTCATTAATTGAGTGGCAACGAGTGTAATGATGCCGATTTTTACCGGTGTTTTAATATTCTGACGAGCATAAAACCCTGGTGCCAGAACTTTTACAAGAATCAATCCAATTAACCCAACGCTGTAAGCAATCAATGCTTCACGCGTCATCCACACATCGTGATCAGTAAAAGCACCGTGATGGAAAAGCGTTGCAATCAACGGCGTCGATAATAATCCCAAGGCCAACGCAGCAGGGAAAGTTAGCATTATGGTCATGCGTAATCCCCAATCCAACAAACGTGAGAATTCATCAGCACTGTTGCCGCTATGATGTCGTGCAAGCGAAGGCAACAAAATCGTACCCAATGCCACCCCCAACAGTCCGGCAGGAAATTCCATTAATCGATCTGCATAATAAAGCCAAGATACACTCCCAGTAACCAACAATGAAGCAAAAATAGTATTGATCAACAAACTAATTTGACTTACCGATACCCCAAAAACTGCAGGTCCCATCAATTTAATCACCCGCCAAGCACCACTTTCTCTAACATTAAAACGAATCCGTGGTAATAATTTGAGGCGCATCAAAAAAGGTACCTGGAAAATCAGCTGCAGTACTCCGCCGATAAAAACCGCCCACGCCAACACTAAAACAGGCATTTCTACATATGGGACAAGCCATAGCGAGCAAGCAATAAAAGACAGATTCAAAAAAGCGGGCGTAATCGCCGGAATACTAAAATTCCCATAGGTATTTAAGATACCTCCGGCTAAAGCAACCAATGAAATGAAAAAAATATATGGAAATGTGATGCGCAGCAAATCAACCGTTAAAGCAAATTTATCGGGGTTATTTAAAAAACCCGGAGCGCTGACATAGATAATTAAAGGTGCCGAAATAATACCAATCAGCATAATTACAAACAATGTAACAGCCAAAAGCGTGGCAGTGTGATCGATTAAATCACGTGTTTCCTCGGCAGAACGCGTATTTTTATACTCCGCCAAAATAGGAACGAAAGCCTGTGAGAATGCCCCTTCAGCAAATAATCGCCGCAACAAATTGGGGATACGAAAGGCAACAAAAAAAGCATCGGTTGCCATACCTGCACCAAAAATTCGTGCAATGATCATATCACGTGCAAAACCGAGAATACGCGATATAAAGGTCATGCTGCTAACCGCAGCCAAGGCTTTGAGTAGATTCAAAGTTTATGCAATACGCAATTATGAAGCATGAAAAACAGTATCAATTATTTGGGATTAAAAATTGTGACTTACTATGTAAAAAAACGTCTCAGTTTCTGAATCAAACTTTCTCTCTCCCATTTCCAATGTAAGCAATATTCAGTACCTACCTCAGGATTCTCAATATCCGCTTCTATTCTTGTTTGTCCAGTAACGACCGGTGTTACCAGTGTTGCCTCAATGCCATTTTTTTTACAATACAATCTTGCCGAAGAAACTGCGCGTCCTTTGGGCAAATCCACAACCAGACTCAATTGTCGCGTATCGCTATCCACCACATGCGAGAAAATTCCTTCGGGGTGTGTATAAGCTCCCTCGCACTGATAAGATAAAACCAGATCACAGCCATCCGTTACTTTAATCTCCGCCGGAAACCTTGTACAAACTTGATAGCCATCATCAGTATTTATTTTCGCGACAGGATCGCGATCATTCACCCGAATGTTGTTAATACTTCCGATAGCACGAATAATTCTAAACCAGTATTCAGTACTGCCAACATAACAAGCTCTTGTCCTTTGGATTTGCCTTACTGTTGCTTTGTTGCCACCCGTATCGTGCACGGTTAACACTTTATTTAAACGATCAATCGTATGTGTCGACTTATTTTGTTCAAATTGATCATAAATTAAAACTGATGCGCTTAAAACAAATAGCAACCCCATCACTACATATGGCGTAAACAGCGCCACCAGCACCCCAAAAAGTACTATGCAGCTATTGAGATAAAAAACAATTTGGTTGGACCTATCAAACATACAAAACTCCCCTTCTTAATTACCTTGTCACAATATTTTCGTTAATCGCAGAGTTTATCAGAGATAACCGGCAGAAAAAATAACACAGCAAATCCCTAGAATAGCCAAACACTGTCTTATATAGGTAAGAAGCGATACGTGACTCCCAAAATAAATCAATTAAAAATCGATTTATCTAATTAAAGTTTGGCGAATTCAAGTCGTTAAAATCTAGGAATAATCGCTCCACAACAACGTTACCCAACCATTAATCAGTTAAACTTGCTTGGAAGAGAATAATGAAAATCCTTGTAAACTTTAAATCAGGTTTTAAACAAACTTTTATCGTTCCTAAAGAAATGCTGACGGTAGATTTTAGAAATATGGCTAGGGAAATTGGTGGAAATATTGAAAGTATCGAATTTTCATTACCCTCACGCCAGCAAAAATCAATGAGCTCCAGAGCGAATCTCAGTATCGGTATCGTTCAAATACCAGACAAACGATAATAGAAAACTCAAGAGCTATTATCTAAAACTCAAAAAGGTATATCATCATCCATATCGTCAAAACCACCGACTCTTTTGGAAGCACCTGTGTTTAGATCTTGAGCATTTTCTTCATGATCGACAGGTGCTTCAAAACTACCGCTTCCCGTTCGACTTCCTAGCATTTTCATATCCGTTGCAATAATGTCCGTTGTATAGCGCTCGATTCCATTTTTATCTGTCCATTTACGTGTTTCCAATCGACCTTCAACATAGACCGAACGGCCTTTTTTTAAATACTCTCCGGCAATCTCGGCCAATTTTCGATAAAATGTCACTCGATGCCATTCAGTTTTCTCTTGCTTCTCGCCATTCTTGTCTTTCCACGTATCGGTAGTCGCGAGCGTAATATTCGTGACTGCTTCGCCACTTGACATATACCGTGTTTCTGGATCTTTCCCTAAATTTCCGATCAGTATCACTTTGTTAATCGATGCCATTTATTTGACTCCTTCCTCAAGTAATTTAATGACGCTGGTTTCATCAAAACCTTGCACATCCACTTTAAGATAAGCTACTTCTTCATTAACTATTACCAAAGCTTCGTAGACACCTGGCAATTCCGCGAGCCTGCGTGATAACTCCTGAGACTGCCCCAAATCCATAGCTTGCACGGAATACATTTTAGAACGAACCGCAGCCGGTGCTTTCATTGTGATGGCCAATATTAACCACACGATCAGCAGCAATCCACAGAAACCATAAAGCGATTGACTGCCAAAGTTGCCAAATAAGTATCCCCCAACAGAAGCTCCTGTAAAAGCACCAAGAAACTGTGTACTACTATAAATACCGATCGCTGTACCTTTTGCTCCAACGGGTGCAATTTTAGAAATTAGCGATGGAAGGCTCGCTTCTAGCAAATTGAATGCGGAAAAAAATACCCACAAAGCAATTGCAGTAGCTGTAATCGAATCTGTAGTAATTGCTAATAAGATTTGCCCTAATAATAAAGTAGCAATAGCCACAATAAACACCTGTTTTAACTTGGATTTTTTTTCTGCGTAAATGATGGCGGGAATAATGCAAGCAACTGAAAGAAGCAGCACAGGCAAATATATTTGCCAATGATCATTCGCTCCCATACCCGCGTCACGCAAAGTCAGAGGCACAACCAACCAAAGCGCCATCAACGTTGCGTGCAATGCAAAAATGCCATAATTTAGGCGTAATAATTGCCTGTCGCGTAACACATCTCGAAAGCGAGTTGCAGCAACTTCTGTGTCCGAATGAAAGCGGCTTATTTGTGGATCAGGGATTATTTGCTTTACCACCAGCATTGCCAAAACAGCCAGAACTCCGGTCAAAATAAAAATCCCCGGTACCCCGATCCATTGATTCAAGGTTGGCGCTATCGTCAACGAAATTGCAAAGACCATACCAATAGTCATGCCTATCGTCGCCATTGCTTTGGTACGATGCTCTTCTCGCGTTAGATCAGCGGCAAGTGCCATCACAGCAGCTGATATCGCTCCGGCACCTTGGATAACACGGCCTATAATCACCCAATAGATATCTACAGCAATCGCCGCAACCAAGCTACCTATCGCGAATAAAATTAGGCCAAAATAAATGACCGGTTTTCGCCCAATTCGATCGGATAGCCAACCAAACGGAATTTGTAATATTGCCTGTGTTAAACCATACGCACCTAAGGCAACACCAACCAGTGTGTAATTATCTCCACCAGGCAAATCTTCAGCATAAAAAGCAAATACCGGCAAAATAATAAACAACCCAAACATACGCAACCCATATACCCCTGCCAAACCAATGGCTGCGCGCAATTCTAATGGGGACATTTTTTCAGATGAGACAGACATGAATCAGAGATTGTGATATTTCTAAAAAGTTGGGTATATTAACAGGTTGACCAATACATAGATAGCCGATGGAATTTATAAAAATACGCGGTGCACGCACCCATAACCTAAAAAACATTCACCTTATCCTCCCCCGCAACAAGCTAATTGTGATTACCGGATTATCTGGGTCGGGCAAGTCTTCGCTTGCCTTCGATACGCTTTATGCAGAAGGCCAACGACGCTACGTTGAATCACTTTCTGCTTACGCACGCCAATTTCTACAGCTTATGGAAAAACCGGATGTTGATTTGATCGAGGGATTATCGCCTGCCATTGCAATTGAACAGAAAGCCACTTCACATAACCCGCGTTCGACCGTCGGCACAGTCACAGAAATCCACGATTATCTACGCTTACTGTTCGCCCGCATCGGCGATCCTTATTGTCCGGAACATCACATTATGTTGTCGGCGCAAAGCGTTTCGCAAATGGTGGATCATGTTTTGCAATTGCCTGAAGAAACACGCTTAATGATCCTTGCGCCTCTAATCACAGAACGCAAGGGAGAACAAACCGAACTGTTTGACGAATTACGCGCGCAGGGTTTTGTCCGGGTACGCATTGATGGCGAAGTATACGAAATCGACGCATTACCAAAGTTACAAAAAACCAAGAAACATACTATTGAAGTCGTTATCGACCGACTCAAGGTTTCCTCAGAAAGCAAACAGCGACTAGCGGAGTCTTTTGAAGTAGCGTTGCGTCATTCTGATGGTAAAGCACTCGCGATAGAGATGGATACCCATACTGAGCATCTTTTTTCCGCTAAATTTAGCTGTCCGGTCTGTAGTTACTCATTATCCGAGCTGGAGCCTAGATTGTTTTCGTTCAACAATCCACTGGGGGCTTGTGCTAAATGTGACGGTTTAGGGCAAATTACCTTTTTTGATCCGACACGGGTAGTTGCTTTCCCTCACATATCATTAGCGGGAGGTGCTATAAAAAATTGGGATAAACGGAATCAATTTTATTACCAATTACTCGCTGGACTTTCGGAACACTATCAATTTGATTTAAATACGCCATTCGAGAATCTCGATGAATCCATCCGCACCATTATTTTGTATGGTTCCGGCAAAGAAAAAATACAATTTTCTTATTACACGGATAGTGGAAAAAAATTCCAAGATATTCATGCATTTGAAGGTATCATTCCCAATTTGACTAGGCGTTATAAAGAAACTGATTCGCAAACAGTACGAGAAGAATTGGCCAAATACTTAAACGCTCAAGTATGCCCGGAATGCCAGGGAACACGGCTGTGCCAATCTGCACGCCACATTCAAGTTGCAGGACAAGCCATCTATCAAATTAGCGCACTGCCACTCAAAAAAGCACAGCACTTTTTTGATCATATTGAATTATCAGGACAAAAGAAATCAATTGCTGATCGCATCATTAAGGAAATTTCCAGTCGTTTACAGTTCCTTAACAATGTTGGATTAGATTATCTTTCGCTTGATCGATCTGCGGATACGCTATCGGGCGGCGAATCCCAACGAATTCGGCTTGCCAGCCAAATCGGTTCAGGTCTAACCGGTGTAATGTATGTGCTTGATGAACCTTCCATCGGACTGCATCAACGCGACAATGGCCGCTTGTTAGAAACACTCAAAAAACTACGCGATCTAGGCAATAGCGTTATCGTAGTAGAACATGATCAAGATGCGATAGAAATTGCGGACTATGTCGTCGACATGGGTCCCGGTGCTGGCGAGCATGGCGGTTATGTGGTCGCACAGGGTTCTCCCCAAGATATCCAGCAAAATGACGCTTCGATGACTGGTCAATACTTATCGGGTAAGCGTTCGATTCCTATCCCGCAACACCGACACCCTCCCGCTACTGACCGTATGTTACGGATTGAAGGCGCATCAGGAAACAATCTTAAGGCCGTCACACTAGATTTACCGGTTGGTCTGTTTATTTGCGTGACCGGGGTATCAGGATCAGGTAAATCGACCTTAATCAATGAAACGCTTTACCGAGCAGTCGCTCGACACTTATACGGCAGTAATGTGGAGCCTGAAGCCTATAAAAGTATAGAAGGACTGGCCTTTTTCGATAAAGTCATCAATATGGATCAAAGCCCAATTGGGCGTACACCTCGCTCCAATCCAGCAACCTATACCGGGTTGTTCACACCAATCCGCGATTTATTTGCCGGCGTACCGCAAGCACGCGAACGCGGTTATGCGCCAGGCCGGTTTTCCTTCAATGTGAAAGGCGGCCGTTGCGAGTCTTGCCAAGGCGATGGCGTCATTAAAGTAGAAATGCATTTTCTACCCGATATCTACGTCACATGCGACGTTTGCCATGGCCAGCGTTATAACCGAGAAACCCTGGAAATTCAATATAAGGGCAAAAACATCAATGAAATGCTGCAAATGACGGTTGAAGTAGCGGCTGAGTTTTTTTCTGCCGTTCCGGTTGTGGCGCGTAAATTACAAACACTCCTAGAGGTTGGCCTTGGTTATATTACTCTAGGGCAATCTGCGACCACACTATCCGGTGGCGAAGCACAGCGAGTAAAGCTTTCGCTTGAACTCTCTAAGCGCGATACAGGGCGTACTTTATACATTCTTGACGAGCCTACCACAGGATTACATTTCCAAGATATCGATTTGTTGTTAACCGTTCTGCATCGGCTACGCGACCATGGCAATACCGTTGTGGTCATCGAACATAATTTAGATGTCATCAAAACCGCCGATTGGATCATCGATCTGGGCCCTGAAGGCGGCGATGGCGGTGGTCGTATCATTGCAGAAGGCTCTCCAGAAGCTATCGCAAGCAATAAAGAAAGCTTTACCGGCGAATATCTTTATCCGATTCTTACCAAATGAATCTGAATCCACGAGACTTTTTATTGCACAGTTTTACTGCGGCGATAAAAGCAGCCGATCCCTTGCTCCTTGTTCCACAGTATTTACCTAGGCCACCTAAAGGGCGAACTTTCATCGTAGGAGCTGGCAAAGCCTCTGCTGCAATGGCGCTTGCCACAGAAAATGCTTGGCCACAAGACATACCGTTAGAAGGTATTGTTGTCACGCGTTATGGACATACGCTACCCACCCGAAGAATCAAGATCATAGAGGCCAATCACCCGATTCCGGATAGCAATGGTGAACACGCTTCAAAACAAATAATGTCCGCCATCCAAGCACTTCATGCTGAAGATTTGCTGCTGTGTTTATGGAGTGGCGGCGGCTCAAGCTTGCTACCTTTACCTATTTCAGGTGTCTCACTACAAGATTTACAATACGTCACTCGCCAATTACTCAGTTGCGGCGCCAATATTCAGGAAATCAACACCGTCCGCAAGCACTTATCGGCAATGCAAGGTGGAAGGCTTGCCGCTGCTTGTAAAGCCCCTATTCTCTCGTTGATCATTTCCGACGTTACCGGAGACGCTGCCACACATATCGCATCGGGACCTTGCGCACCCGACCCGACGACCTGTGCCGATGCATTGGCTGTGATTAACCGCTACAATCTTCAGGTATCCTCGAACATTCGTGAAGTATTATTCGATACAACAAACGAAACACCCAAACCCGGTGATGCAGTTCTCAATCACGTCAAAAACCAAGTGATCGCAACAGCCCGCCAGTCTCTGAATGCCGCCACACAACATTTTCGTAGCATCGGTATTCATTCCCTGATATTAGGCGATACTGTCACCGGAGAAGCACGAGAAATCGCAAAATCCTATGCTGCTTTAGCGCGCGAAATCCGCTTGCATCCGCAACAAAATATCAAAGCACCTATCGCATTACTATCAGGTGGAGAAACTTCCGTCACGATCAAAGGTCATGGGCGTGGCGGACGAAACACGGAGTTTCTGCTCTCCTTATTGATTGCGCTCGATGGAGTCGAGAATGTCTATGCATTAGCTTGCGATACGGATGGAATCGACGGCAGCGAAAATAATGCCGGCGCAATAATTACACCCGATTCCTTAACAAAAGCACAACGGCAACAGCTAGATCCAACTGCGTTTTTATGCAACAACGATGCATACACCTTTTTTGCCCGATTAGATGACTTAGTGACAACCGGGCCCACCTTTACCAATGTCAATGACTATAGGGTCATTCTCTTGCTATAGCTTATAGTTTTTTACGCAAACGCTTGATACCATAAAAAATAATCAAAACTACGATTGGAATAGCGATACCCGTTAACAATTCTACATTGATATCATTGCCAGCCGCTTTGAGTGCTTTGAATCCATACCCTAATATACTCAACAAATAATAACTCAATACCACGACCGACAAGCCTTCCACTGTTTCTTGCAAACGCAATTGCAAGTGCGCGCGCTGATCCATCGATTTCAGCAAATCCCGAATCTGTGCTTCCATCGACAAATCGACTCGCGTTCTTAATAAAGCCGTTGCACGCTCTAAACGGGTCGACAATATTTCCAATTTAGAATGAACGAGTTCACACGTTCCCATAGCCGATGATAACCGTTGAATCATAAACTCCTGCAACATCTGCAATCCTTCGATGCGTTCCTCGCGTAGCTCGGTGATACGCAGCTTCACAATATCGTAATAGGCACGGGAAGCATTAAAACGATGACTCGTTTGCGCAGATAGGCGTTCGGTTTCGGCAGCCAATTTGGTCAATTCATAAAGCAAGCGTTGCTCATCTTCAATACAGCTTGCTTTGACGCTATCGGCTGTTATTTCAGCCAGTCGTTGATCGGCGCGCGCCAACTGCGGAATGATGGTTCGGGTAATCGGCAAAGGCAACATCGCTAACATGCGATAGGTTTCAATCTCCAGCAAACGCTGTATCAACCGCCCCACCTGGCGACTACGCAAGTTTTCGTCATGAATTAAAATGCGCCCAAAACCATCTGCATGAATTTGGTTGTCACTCCACACCGTCGCGGCTCCACCTGCAACCTTCGAACCGATCACCGTTCCTGACGTAAAAAACGCTGACAATTCATGCAAGCTTCGTTTTGGGCGTGTTCGATCTTCCAGCACGATATGCGCTGCCACCAATAATTCACCGGGTAAACGATTCAACCAATCTTGCGGTACATATTGAATAGCTGGATGTTCGAAAGGTACTTCAAAGAATTGCGTGCGATAAATCGTATACGTTGAGTACTCGGTATGCCGCTCCCAGCGTAAGCGAAACTCACCACAATCCACGCTGAATTCGTTTTCATGCGCACCCGGAGGGTTGACTTGGAAACGCGTACATAACTCATCAATCAACTGCCGCTCTTGTTCTATCCAATGGCGGTCCGATAATAAAACCAAATGCGAAAGCTGCAATGGCGGCACCAGCAGTTCATACACAACCGCATTGAGTTCCGCATGCAGTTCCTGTCGCCCCGTATATTCAGGAATTGTAAGTGTTATAGCATTCGTAGCCGGAGTCGGTTGAATTGGTGAAGGTGCTGTTAAATTCACTAAATGACCCAATCATGTTTAATAGATCTCATAGTGTAATGCAGAATCATTGCATTGCCATGACCATATGATAGAAAAAATTGGTTGCGATCATTCTGTCAGAATTACGCCGGAACGATAGGGTTGCGACATTTTGCAAAGATCGCGTGGTCCATGCAACAGCGGTTGATCAATAGCTTTTACGCAAAAAACGAAGTAATGGAATGGACGAGCCATGATCATTTCTGGTGTATGACAGGAGAAGAAAGCAATGTAACCCGTTGGTAGAGATCTCGGCAGATCAACCAATAAAAAAGGAAGCACCGCAGTGACAGATAATAATATTGTCTCTAGACTAGCAGAAGTAATATGTTAGTCTAGAAAGATGTTAAGAAATAGTAAATTAAGTGACTATTCAGTTAAAAAAATAATTCAATGCTTTTGCATTGATATACCTGCCAGCAAAGCGGCACTGCTGTTGGGCAAAAATCGTAACACGATTAATCGTTGGTATGGCATATTCAGGCAAGCAATATATGGCCATCAGACAGCGCTAAAAGACAAGTTGTTAGGTAGAGTGGAAGTTGATGAAAGCTATTTTGGTGCGAAACGTCACCGTGGTTATCATGGCAAACTCAAACGCGGTCGCGGCACATTAAAACAACCCGTATTTGGTGTTTTTGAGAGAGACGGCAGGGTATACACCGAGATAGTACCGGATTGTAAGCGCTTGACTTTGCAAGCGGTAATACTGGGTAAAGTATCTATTGAAAGTGTCATTTATAGTGACGGCTGGCGTGGTTATAATGGTTTGGTAGATGTAGGTTATTCCAAGCATTTTCGAGTATCGCATGGTAACAATGAATTTGCCCGGGATGGCCACTGCCACATTAACTGTATCGAATCGTTCTGGAGCTTTACCAAGCGACGGCTGGCAAAGTTTAACGGCGTATCAGTTAACTTTGAGCTGCATTTAAAAGAATCTGAATGGCGATGGAAAAAGCAAACGGGTGCGGCGGGTTACATCATATTCAGAAAAACTCATAGCCATCGCTTCAATACGGTTGTTTTAAAACATTATTGTAACGCCAGATCCTATAATCTGTAGTAGTTCAGACGGCCTGTTGAAAAACAGCTGATTTTATGCTCAGGCTGGTTTATATAGAAAAAGTTCGGATATGTGCTTAAAGTAGGACTGATAGTTTTGTGCACTCAATATTTCTTTTCTGAAATACGGATATCTTCTTAGATACCAATAAATATCAAATAATTGCTTAATGATTCGCTTAATATTCTGGGCCATTGCAGTCATCAGAGCTTGAATCGATACTTTTTGTAGTCCCCGGTAACGGGCACGCCTTAGTCCATGGAATTGCTTGGCTTCAGCGAATAACCCTTCTATCGTCCACTTTCGCAGTATCATCTTGGAGATAAAGGCCTTGGTTTCCTGCCGTGCACGAACCTTATCGATTTCCTGCTGATGCGGACTCCGATAGACAAATCGAGCTCTGCTTTTGGCCGATTCCGGTAAGCAATCAGTTCGCCTGGGACACATGCGGCAGTGTCCGCCCATGATTCGGTATCGTTTGATCAGCCCGTTATCCAATTTTTCATACGGATAGAGAAAATATCCTTCTGGACATTGGTATCGATCAGTTTGACCGTGATACTTGAACGTAGTGGGCGTGAGTTTGCCGTTACCAAGGCGAGCATCGTGCAGGGGTATATAAGTGCGTATTTTGCGTTGCCTGAATGAACTATAAGTGGGTCCCCGGCCATATCTACGATCAGCAATCACTTCTTGAACGTCAAAACCCATCTCATTACATAAATAGTCGATTCTGGCAGGAAGTATAGGACCTTCATGGGTAGCGCCCGTTGTGGTATAGCAATCGGTAATAATTCGCGTCTTTACATCAGCGCTATAGTGAACCTTATATTTAAGACCGCCCTCAGTGCCTTTACGATATACCATTGTGGCATCCGGGTCTGAGGCACTGACATGGGTCTGATTGGCTACCCGGCGTTTGCGTTTTCCATGCTGAAAATCATGATATTGCTTCTCATATTGCTTTAAAACTCTGGCGTCAGGGTCGGTATCCTCGCGCTTCACCAAGGAATTCATGGAGGCGTTAGCTTTCACGAGCGTCGCATCAGCAACAATTTGCTTGCCGGTAAATCGACCTTGCTTTTGCCATTGCAGCAGTATCAGTTTAAATATTTGTCGGTATCTGGATTCTCCCATTCTGTCCCGTATGCGGGTTAATGAGGAGTGATGCGGTACAGGCAGGTCAAGGGGGAGCCAACAAAACCAGCGATATGCCAAATTTAAGTGGACATCACGGCAAAGCTGGCGGTCAGACTCAATCCCAAACAGATAACTGATCAATTGCATCCGAAAAAACAATACCGATCGATGGAAGCTCGTCCATTGTCCAAACAGTAGAGCTCTCCTGTCAGATCATACAAAAAGTCTAAATCTAATAGCTTATCCACCTTACGTAACAAATGATCCTTAGGAATGAAGCTTTCCAGATCTATCGTCGAGAATAATTCCTGTTGATGCGTTTGCTTGCCTTGCATTGATCTTTATCGGCAGTAGATAGTGAAGCTCCTATTTTATTATTAACTCAACGTAGTATTTGGGGTTTTTCAACAAGCCGTCTGAATTACTACACGTTAGTATCGTTTTGGCCTGTACTACATTTGGCATTTCTGAGACCTGCTATCGTTATCGGCCGGTTCTCAACGATGAGAACAAGGAAATCCCGGTTGGTTACTACGTTTGACGGCTTGCTACAAGCGCTGGGACTTTGGTTTATGTTTCCTTTATTTGCGTAATATGAAGGGTTTTGGATGGAATCACAAACGTGAGGCCTTTGCACGGTGGAAAGCAGATTTAGCTGCGCAATGCGGTACAATTTGTTTTTGAATTTTACGAGAAATATCTCTTTGTGCTTGTTGATTCATCAACGATTCCTTGAAAACAGTTCAATTTATCAAAACTGTTAACCGAAGTCGTAAGATTCATAATTCAGCTTTGCCTAATAACACGCCATTTTAGTTTTTTGTATCTTATTTAAAGTAAGCGGTATTGACCAATCAACATCAAAACGTTAACATCACTCTCCTTATCCGTTCCCTGATAGCTCAGTCGGTAGAGCGACGGACTGTTAATCCGCAGGTCCCAGGTTCGAGCCCTGGTCGGGGAGCCATTTAACTCAGAGAGTTAGCTGACTTAAAGCTCTGATTAACATCTTTAGCGTGACAAGAACGTGACAGCGGAATTACTTTGCTGTCTCTTCCCGTTTCAATCCTAGACGCTGCAAACGCAAGATTCTCAGTCGCAAACTTGGCATAACGATCCACCATATTGCGTGATTTCCAGCCGCCCAAGTCTTTTAGTTCATCACAGCTCGTTCCAGCCTGCCGATGCCATGAAGCCCAGGTATGCCGTAAATCATGAAATCGGAAATCTTCCAATCCTGCTTTCTTAATCGCATTCATCCAAGCCGTATTGGTTAAATCCCAAAGAATCGGCTGATTGCGATAAGTAAAACAAAACTGCTCATGCTTACCCACTTGTTCCTGTAAAACTAATATCGCATCCGCATTTAACGGAACGCCTCTCGGCGTGCCATTTTTAGTACGACAACCATGCAGTATGTCGATCTAAATCGACTCGATTCCACTCCAATCCGGTTATCTCACGCGCCCGGCAATCTGCTTCGGTAATCCCCCCAAAATTAGAGGAGCAAAGCAGTAGAATTTTCTATTAATTTATAAAGACAGGAAATTCTACGATGAAGAAGTCAAGATTTAGTGACAGTCAGATCATGGCGATACTGAAGCAGGCTGAGGCAGGCGTTCCGGTGCCTGAATTGTGCCGTGAACATGGCATGAGTAATGCGACGTTTTATAAATGGCGCAGCAGATATGGCGGCATGGATGCGTCGATGATAGCCCGGCTCAAGGAACTGGAAGAAGAGAATAAGCAGTTGAAGAAGATGTATGCCGAGGAACGGTTAAAATCCGAGTTACGCAAGGAGGCACTCGAAAAAAAGTGGTAGCGCCCAGGCGGCGGCGCGACATGGCTAAACAGCTTGTTCAGCAGGGAAAGGTTAGTATCCGCCTGGCTTGCGAAACTTATGGTGTCAGCGAGACGTGTTACCGTTATCAAGCTAAACTCAGTACGGATAACTGTCTAATTGCTGATTGACTGTTTCGGTTGACACATCACCAACGAAACTGGGGGTTTGGTTTATGTTTTCTGTATTTGCGCAACGTGAAAGGTTTTTCCTGGAATCACAAGCGTGTTTACCGTATTTATCGGGAACTGGAGCTGAATATGCGGATCAAGCCGAAAAAGCGGCTCAAACGTGACAAGCCGGAAATGCTGGCGGTACCGTTAGCAATCAATGAAACCTGGTCAATGGACTTTATGCATGATCAACTGGGGAATGGCAGCAGCTTTCGGTTACTCAATATACTGGACGACTGTAACCGTGAGGGGTTAGGTATCGAAGTGGATTTCTCCTTGTTTGCGCAACGCGTCATACGCACACTGGAGCACCTGATCGAATGGCGCGGCAAACCCAAACGGATTCGCTGTGACAACGGCCCTGAATACATCAGCGGCGTACTCGCTGTCTGGGCGGCAAAAAACGGCATACAGCTGGAGTTCATACAACCCGGAAAACCTCAGCAAAACGCATACATTGAACGTTACAACAGAACTGTACGGTACGACTGGCTGAGCCATCACCGCTTTGAATCAATCGCCGATGTTCAGGACTTTGCAACTCAATGGTTGTAGATTTATAACCATGAACGGCCTAACATGGCCATTGGAGGAATCACACCAAAACAAAAACTCGATCAATTAAAACATTAACTCTACTTTTAACTTCGGTTAATAATGGGAGGATTACCCCACTACATTTTTCTTACAGAAAAATTCTTCAAAAACTGCTATCTTGTAACTTGTGCATTAGCAGCTCCCCGTGTTACTTGAGCGGGTTCCCGTCTAACTGGTAATCGGTACGAATGTCTCAATTATTTTTATTTGTTTTTTGAACTAACCATGTATAGGGAAGAATGAAAACATCATGTTTCACGCTGTAATGATAATGCTTGTTGTTTTGTCTCTTTTTTTTCTCAGTGCTTGCGCGTCAAATGAGCCATATATCAAGCATAATACAAAAACTGAAGAAGTAATAAATGAAAAAGACTTACCTCCTAAAGTTTCGCAGGCTTTATCAAAGGAATACAGCAAGGAAGGATTAGTCTATAAGCGAAAACGAAAAGATGGCGTAACTGGTTACGTGATAGAATATAAAAAAGACAAGGAGAAGTTCGCTATCGCATATAGCGAAGATGGAAAACTCCTAAAAGAAGAAAAAGAAATAGAATTCTCAGATATACCTCGTAGTATCAGAACATCTGTTGACAAAAAAATATCCTCATATTATCCCGGCTACAAAATTATCTCAGTCGAAAAGGCTTACATACATCAAGAGATGTTATTGGAAATTGTTTTCTCCCATCCAGAATCCGAAACAGGACTTGTTGAAGCAGCTTTCGGATATCGTACTGGTACCTTTAGAGAGTTTATAAATATAAAAATGGAATCCATCGAAACTCTTTACTAAAACGTTAGTCACCATTGATACTCTTATAATTTGTGAAGGTTCGCTTACGTCTATTTGTTACATTTCTGATCTTTAGCGGTAGTGTTTGCGCAGAAACACAATCGAATTATGGAATCCGGTCCCAAATATCTATAACCAAAGCTGTATCCGGTCGATGGGATGTGAATTTTTATGGCTCGGATAGCGCTCTCATAGATGAAAAATCTCATGGGCACGAGAAATCACTCTCTGATTTGCAGCAAATGTTCCAAGTCAGTCCAATTTATAAATATAGTCCTAATTTTAATTTTGTCTTTTTAGGTTATACCTATCAAGGATCTGGTTTTTTCTTAAAGGACTCTGCTTATGAGAACCGACTCTTCCAGCAAGTTGTTTATAGAAAAAATTCAGATTTTGGAGTGTTTACTCATCGAGTGCGTCTTGAAACAAGATTTATTCAGAATGAAGAACCTAATGAATCGCTAGTAAGCACAAGGCTTCGTTATCAGCTTGGATTTCTCATGCCACTAAAAGGCGACAGAATAGAGAATGGAAAATTTTACTTAAATGCTTACAATGAATTTTTCTTCAACCTCACAGGAGCTGGGAATTCCGTGTTTAACGATAATTGGAGTTATATCGGAATTGGCTATAATACGTTGCGGTATGGGAAGTTTGAGACGGGCCCTTTAGTGCAAAGGGCCGTTATTAATCACCATCATGATGTACGTTATACCACGATGTTACAAGTTAATTGGTCATATGATTTTTGATCTAGCAATCAGGGAGCAAAGAAGAAAAACCAAACCCCAAATAACTTTCCATAAGGTTTACTGTATTAGATTTGATATACGCTCAATACCATCATAGTTAGTCATTTTCAGCACCCAGATTTATCCAGCTGGGTAATCTACAGTGATTACCCAGATTGAGAAGGTTTGTCACCAAGTTTTTCGCTATGCGATTAAATTAGAATCTAAATTACAAAATCCGGAACGTGTATTTTTTCTTTATTCGGAGAAAATAGGTTTATCCTTTTCGGTTTAATGAAAATTGTGTCGTTTTTTACAAACTGCAGTTCACGAAATTGCTCTTTACTTATTTCAACCCGAATAGGAGTTTTTTCCCTATCGTTACTACGTGTCACTTCTAACCTAACAATCGGACCCAATGCCGTAACCTGATTCACTTTGGCTGCTATGCCCGTTTCATCGCCATTTGCTCTCAGAACTTCTATTTCATGCGGACGAATATACGCGATAGCAGCGGTTTCTTCGTCACTTGCCAAATGTCCGTGCGTTTTAATTTCAAGATCATCAATCCAAAGCCGGCCGCGGTGTAATCGGCCATGAAAGGAATTTACGTTACCAAGGAATTCGTATACGAATGGACTTGCTGGATGTTCATATACTTCATCAGGCGTACCGATTTGCTCGATTTTTCCTTCATTCATGACTACAACCCGATCAGCGACTTCAAGGGCTTCCTCTTGGTCGTGAGTTACAAATATACTGGTAATATGCATTTCATCATGCAATCTTCTTAGCCATGACCGCAATTCTTTCCGAACTTTCGCATCCAAAGCACCAAAAGGTTCGTCCAGTAGCAATACACGCGGCTCGACAGCCAATGCTCTTGCCAATGCAATGCGTTGACGTTGTCCTCCGGAAAGCTGATGTGGATAACGATCAGCTAACCAATCCAACTGAACCAGTTGCAGTAATTTTATTACCCGCGATTGTATCTCTTTATTGTTAGGTCTAAATTCCTTAGGCCTAACACGTAAACCGAAAGCGACATTTTCAAAAATAGTCATATTGCGAAACAATGCATAGTGCTGAAAAACAAACCCTACTTGGCGTTCACGCACATGTTGATCAGTAGCATCTTTCCCATGGAACAACACTTGCCCGCTATCAACGGTCTCAAGTCCCGCAATTACACGCAACAAAGTGGTTTTTCCAGAACCAGAAGGTCCAAGCAGGGCTAGTAATTCACCTGCATTAACTTGCAAATTGACATCCTGTAACGCTGTAAAATTGCCAAACTTCCTGGACAGATTTAGAACTTCGATACTCATTTTTCACCTCGTTCTTTTAAATTCTTTTTATTATGAATTTCAATCAGTGTTTTTAAGACTAGAGTAACCAACGCCAGTAAAGCGAGCAGCGACGCTACAGCAAACGCTGCTGCAAAGTTATATTCGTTGTACAGTATCTCAACATGGAGAGGCATGGTGTTAGTACTTCCTCGAATATGGCCAGAAACTACCGATACGGCACCAAATTCTCCCATCGCTCGGGCATTACATAGAATCGCACCATACAATAAACCCCATTTGATATTCGGCAGCGTTACTTTATAGAAGGTTTGCCAGCCGCTAGCTCCCAGAACCACCGCAGCCTCTTCTTCCTCTGTGCCTTGCGCTTGCATGAGAGGAATTAACTCCCTCGCAATAAAAGGAACCGTGACAAATACAGTTGCCAAAACGATTCCTGGAACAGCAAAAATAATCTTCATATCATGTTCTACTAACCATGATCCAAACCACCCTTGCAATCCAAACACCAGTACATAGATCAATCCGGAAACAACAGGAGAAACCGAAAAAGGCAGATCAATCAAAGTAATCAGCAAATTTTTACCACGAAACTCAAACTTGGCAATCGCCCACGCCGCCGCGACCCCAAAAACCAAATTCAAAGGCACAGCAATTGCTGCTACCGTTAAAGTTAATTTGATAGCGGAAAGCGCGTCGGGATCAGTAATTGCAGCCAAATAAACATCCACTCCTTTTTTGAAGGCTTCATAAAATACTGAAATCAATGGAATAAACAAAAATAATGTTAGAAACACAAACGCCAAAGCGATTAGCAACCATCGTACCCAATCAGGTTCTTGCGTTGCCCGCTGAATAGACGTTTGCGGAAGTGCAGAGATACTTGTGGTCATTATATTTTTCTCATGTTTTACTACTGCGTCGACGACTCCACCATTGCAGTAGATTAATGATTAATAACAAAGTAAATGAAATTATTAACATCACTACAGATAGCGCGGTAGCGCCTGCATAGTCGTACTGCTCCAGCTTAGTAATGATTAATAGGGGTGTGATTTCGGAGACCATTGGCATATTTCCAGCAATAAAAATAACCGAGCCATACTCGCCGATAGCACGTGCAAAGGCGAGCGCAAATCCTGTCATCAATGCTGGGAAAATTACCGGAAAGATCACCCGTGTAAATGTTTGAAACCGATTAGCACCGAGCGTGGCTGCGGCCTCTTCCAACTCGGCCTCAATGTCCTCGAGCACTGGTTGTACAGTACGTACCACAAAAGGAAGGCCGATAAAAGTTAGCGCCACAAAGATACCCAGTGGAGTAAATGCCACTTTGATACCTAATGGCTCTAGAAATTGACCAATCCAACCATTACCTGCATACAAAGCCGTCAATGCAATACCGGCAACCGCTGTTGGCAATGCAAAGGGTAAATCGACCAAAGCATCGACAATTTTTTTTCCGGGAAAATGGTAACGTACCAATACCCAAGCCACGAGTAAGCCAAAAACTACATTCATAGTTGCTGCTGCCAATGATGCGCCAAAGGTTAAACGATAGGAAGCCATCACCCGTGGTGTTGTGACAATAGACCAGAATTCAGGCCATGTCAGTTCAGCCGTGCGCAAGAATGCAGCCGACAAAGGAATTAGTACGATTAAACTCAAATATACTAAAGTGAATCCAAGTGCCAGATTAAATCCTGGCAAGATGCTGTGCTGCTTTAAAGTAACCAAATCTGACTCCTATTACTTTTGTTGTTTTTGTTGTAAATGCGTATAAATTGATGGTGAACTCAGAGTTTCTAAAACCGGCAAAGCATCAATGCTTCTGATTGCTTGTTGTGGTTCGCTGAGTAAATTTCCTTGCAAATAATCCACCTTTGCTCGCAACGCAGCGGCTAATTCGGCAGATGTTACAATTTCACCTGCTAGCAATTTTGCGTCGAAGCTATGAACCGTATCTATCAGCTCGTTAATGGATTCATGTTTCAGTAAATCGTAAGCGCCGATTCGTACGATATCTGGATATAAGCTTCCTAACTCCACCATCCAGTCACTTCGAGTGCCGCTGTAATTGGCTGCGATTTGATAGCCACGAGACCGATAATTAGCGATGACATGCTGCAGAAGTTTCCAATTTCGATTCACGATTGCCGGGATTTGTATGACAACTTGTGATGTCCTCACCCCAATCAAATCAAGAAAATTCTCAAATGCCTGCCCATGATCGTCTTTAACGCTCTCCAATAAGCGCGGATGCACATCGACCAATAAATGGGTTAATTTGGAAGTATTATTAAGATGATAATTGAGCGCATGAATTACCCGGCACAAACGATCCAATCCAACAAGTTGTTCGTCTTTAGATGCTAAAGAAAAAAAAACCTGCCATGGCCAAAGCGCTACATCTTCATCCGATTTAGACCGGATATAGGCAGCGTGACCAATAGTTTTGTTTTGATCAACGCTAAAAATAGGCTGAAAAACACTTGTTAGCTCGCAATGGTAAAAAAATCCACTGATCCAATTATTCTCACCACGTTTTAGCGAGTAATCTGTCGCGGATTGAATAAGTTCAAATTCATCTTTACTGCTAGAAATAGTATGTGCAAGTGCGTTCATGATACTTTCTCCGTCGGAACTGCTATCAACATCGTTTGATTTTTCAGTAATGGTCCTATGAGGACTTCAATAACTGAGTCTGTTCGCTGTCAGTAAAATCACAACAATACTTTTCACTTGTTTCATACATATTGCGTAATTTGTGCTTCAGCTCATTAACAGAGCGGCGGCAAAAAATTAATGGGATACTACGTTGTTTCGCTTTCTTTTTTATTGAGTAAGCAAGGCTGTGACTGATATAGTCGCAAATCACAATTACTATCCGTATTTCATTAGAAAACACGCGGCTATTAAACTTTCTTTTGCGACCATCCCAATGCTCGACAGGCATAGCGTGCTGCGTAGCAAACACTTGTATGAACGAAGCAATATAATCCCCCCCGACGATTAGAATGGTCATGATTAATCCTTTTTTGTGAGTGCGTGAAGCGTGTTGCTATTTCAAGTAAATCTGATCAAATGTTGCGCCATCGGCAAAATGAAGCTTGTGCGCATTTTTCCAGCCGCCAAAAGCTTCATCGATCTTGAATAATTCAATTTTGGGAAATTTACTTGCAAATTTCTCCGCAATTTTTGCATCGCTTGGCCGGAAGAAATGCTTACTCGCTATTTCTTGGCCTTCTTCTGAATATAAGTACTGGAGATAAGCTTCCGCAAGCTCACGTGTGCCACGCTTATCAACGACTTTGTCGACTACTGAAACTGCAGGTTCTGCAAGAATGCTCAGCGATGGAACTACAATTTCAAATTTATCTGCGCCGTATTCTTTTAATGCCAAAAAGGCTTCATTTTCCCAAGAAATTAAAATATCTCCCACACCTCTCTCGACAAATGTAGTAGTTGATCCACGCGCACCCGAATCTAAAACCGGGACATTTTTATAAATCGATCCAACAAAATCTTTTGCCTTATCTTCCCCGTACTTTCTTTTACCATACTCCCAAGCAGCAAGATAATTCCATTGAGCGCCACCAGAGGTTTTCGGGTTTGGAGTGATGACGGAAATGCCCGGCCGTGCTAGATCGTCCCAATCCTTAATGCCTTTGGGATTACCTTTTCGAACTAAAAAAATGATCGTCGAAGAGTATGGCGTACTGTTGTGAGCTAAACGTTTCTGCCAATCTTCTGGAATCAGTTTGGCACGCTCGGCAATCGCGTTAATGTCATTTGCTAAAGCAAGCGTTACAACATCCGCCTCTAAACCGTCTATGACCGATCTGGCTTGTTTTCCTGAGCCACCATGCGATTGTCGAATCGTGACTTTTTCATTTTTTTGGGCCTGCCAATGTTTGGCGAATGCCGCATTAAACTCTTGATATAACTCACGAGTAGGATCATAAGAAACATTCAATAGTGTTTTTTCTGCCAACACGTTGCTTGTAATAAATAAAGCCATAGTGAATAAAATTGTTGCAAGCCAAATTTTGGTTTTCATCATTTTTCCTTTTTATTAAAATTTGAAAGTACCTATAACAAACTGATTAATACTTCAAAGTATAGAAAATCCGTGTCTCCTGAACGTTGGTCGACGCAAGGTTGTTGGTGAAGCACATCGCAAGAATTTGCTGCAATTCGGTTTTTGACAAAGTCTCCCGCCGTAAAATGGGTGTAACCCAAGATGGTATTAATTCGTGGTGTGGGTTGATAGCGTATGCGTCCTTCGAATGCATGGCCACCGAAATCACCACTTTGTCCAGTGCGGTCGCGATTGAATCCGGGGTCTTTAACGGTGTTACTGATATTGCCATCGAGAATATCGAACATGCGATCGGTTCTACTAGCCAGCCAATACGCACCATAACCAAGCTCAAACCCGATTTTCTGAGTCGGAGAAGCTTCAAACCTGATTTTCGGGGACTTAAGATTCTCATAGATCACATAGTGATCGGCTGACCAAGGTCGTGCAAACCCAAAGAAGCGATCAAAACGGTTGTCGACATTGTCGTTGGGATTCTTGTCACCGGTGGCATAACCATAAAACAACCCAACCCGAGGCTTCCATGCGTGGTCGAAGTTTTTACCGATCTCGATGGTATACCCATGTGCATCCATACGATTAGTGCCTGAATACCCTAGTTGCTGGTTATAACTAACATCGAAATCGAAGAAATTACCTACTTTCCCGTAAGCGCGGAACCCGGGCATATGAATCTCTCGATCCAATCGGTTGGTTGCAGTAAAGCCGTCCGGATCCGCTGTTTGCTTTTGACCCAAATAGTAAGGCTGAATGGTAATGATGTCAGACCATTTACGCCAAGTGCCGATGGCACCGAAGAACCATAGATGATGATTAGCTTTATCAAACTTAGTTTGCAATCGTCGAACGGGTTGCATGCCAAATAAATCAAGCTCCCAGTCATTGGCTTCTTTTCCTAGAGTAAGTCGGAAGCCCTCGAAGCTGTTGGTCGTATTGCGCCATTCATTTCTAGCGATAAAACGACGATCGGTAGCTTCATAAGCAAAACGGCCAACACGAAACCTGATTGGGCGGTCTTGATTTCGATTATCTACACCCAATCCCCTTTTAAAATACAACTCTCCGTATGCATTAATAAGGTCATATTCATTCCTTTCCTGATCCGTACGGACATACTTACTGTTATAAGATCTGGAGTCTTGGAACTCAACCGCAAACCGGAATGGATCCAGGATATCTTTGATACCGATCCACGCACGATGACGTAAAAAGAAGGGATTGTCTGTTCCGCCTTCAATACGCCGTATGTCATCATGGCGCATCTCATAACGTGTACGGTGCTCAAGACCAACCTCTAACCAATTGATATTATTATATCTCTCTACCCCAATTTCACTTAATTTCCGCACATAGCGAGGAGGGTCAGAATCTGGATTGGTAGCGTAGCTATTCGAGCGCTGGTGATAGCTAGTAGTGATTTGTTTATTTGCAGCAGGTACGATAGTAGGCAGAGATTTTTCAACCTCAGCAGATTTAGCATCTTGTGAAGATTTTTTATCGGCCGTTGCATTTTTGTTGGCGCTATTTGCTTGAACAATTTGCACAATGTCCTGTTGCATTGCTTGAAAATCAATGGATTTTTTTTGATCGGATGCAGCATGATTAGAGCTTATAAAAAGTATGCTCAATAAAACAATCTTCCAAAAAAGATTCAATAACCTCATTTTGTTATTCCCCTAAGTAGCTTCTTTGGCAATCCGGTTGATTCACTTATTATTAAGTTACTCAACCTTCTGTTTTGGTCGGGTATCACGTTGTCTTTAAAAATAGAAAGATGATTTTGATTTGACTATTTAACGCAAAACTCACTAAAGGTGAGATAGCTTGCATCTTACGATTCCATGATCGTTTAGCAGAAATTTTTCTCGATATTCTATTTGTACAACTTTGTTGTCATGGACGACTACTTCCACTGATCCATATTCGATGCTAGAAACAATGCGCAAAATTTCCTGCACAACAGTTGCCGGCAATTTATTATCGGTATTTGTATCTTCTTCTTTAAGTGGTGAACGCGTATCCATTTGATTTCTTATTTATCAATACGAGTAATGAAGGATGCGAAAGATAACAGCATTTTCTTATAATACAAAATACTGTTTATATATTAACTAATAGCTATTAGTTATATAACATGCGCTGCTTAGAAAATTCAGCATTGCAAAGTAAGCTTGTGAACAACAGCTCAGATTTTTCCGATTCTCTATTCACCTAACTTAGAGGATATGTCAACTTCTCCTAAAAAGCCGTACACTTTTGGAAGAACCTTAAATTTAAAGAGATTGGCTAATTTGAAATGTGCTGTCAAAAATTGAGTCCATGTGTTTAGGCAGCGCGTAGATTTGCATAGTACTGCTGCGAAAATTGCACAGGCGATAAATAGCGCAATTTTTCTTGCTTGCGCTGTCGGTTATAGAATATTTCGATATATTCGGTAATCTCAGCAATGGCTTGTTGGCGTGTTTTGAATCTCCGGTGATGCACCAGTTCGGTTTTGAGTATCCCCCAGAAGCTTTCCATCGGGGCATTGTCATAGCAGTCACCCTTGCGGCTCATGGATGCGGTCATGCCAAATTGTTGCAATAGCTTCTGGTAATCGTGCGCACAGTATTGGCTACCTCGATCTGAATGAGCAATGAGTCCCTGATTTGGATATTTACTTGCAGCTGCACGAAATAATGCTTGCATAACCAGGCTCTTTGTCATTCTCTCATTCATCGCATAGCCCACTAACTCGCCATTAAATATGGTCTTTTACGCCAGCTAAGTACAACCAACCTTCATCGGTAGGAATGTAAGTCATGTCACTGACCCATACTTTACCGAGCGCTCTAACAGTAAATTCCCGGTTCAGAATATTGGACGCAACCGGTAGATTATGCCGGGAATCAGTTGTCACTTTGAATTTCAGTTTTTGCTTGCAGCGCAAATTCAATTTCTTACGCAATGTTCGAACTCGGTAGGGTGTGGTCTGTACTCCGCGATCGGCCAAATCACGATGCAGACGCAGTGCGCTGTAAGTCTCTCGTGTACGTTGATGTGCAGCTAGTATCTCTATTTCCAATCTTGCATTCTCCAGCTTACGCTTACAGAGCGGACGTGAGCTTCGCGCATGAAAACCACTTTCAGAAACATCAAGCACCCGACACATGAGCGTAACCGGATAGCTTTGTCGCATCGATTCAATCAGATCGTATCTCACCGCAACCCCTTGGCGAAATACGTCGCACACTTTTTTATAAAGTCACGTTCCAGCTTCACTTCCGCTAATTCCCGTTTCAGTCTGGATAGCTCTAGTTCAACTTCAGTCAGCGCCTTCTGACGCTTGCCTACCGCAGCGAGTTCTCCCCGTCAGCATAAACCCAGTTCTTTAGCGTCCCCATTGGGTAATGACAGTCGCTTTACCGCTTCAACCAACGTCAATCCACTTGCTTTGAAAAACTTTACTGATTCCTTACGAAACTCCTGACTAGACTTACTGCGTACGCGGTAATTCCATTCTTATCCTCCATTTCATCCCCTCATTTTATGAAACTTAGGACTCCATCAAAATCAGCATACATCATAAATACATGACCTCATTTTGACAGTACATATCACGTTAAATATTGATCCCTCATCTTATCATCGCGGTGGGGGCGGTGGTGGATTACCAGATGGCGGCGGCGGTGGCGTAAAACCGGGTGCTGGTGCAGATGATCTTTGATAATTATTACTTGGAGCGTCATTACTAATTCTGCCATCTATCGGTACGCGATGCCCTTTTGCATACATGCATTGAATATAGCTAATATCGTAACGACGCTGTGCCTCATAACCAGAGGTCGTAGCACTCCCCGAGCCCATCAGTCCACCCATTAATAATCCAGCTCCGGCACCAATCGCAGCGCCTTCTCCTCCTCCCATCGCAGCACCCGCCGCAGCTCCAAGACCGCTACCAACGGCTACACTCTGCAAACCGCTAGTATTGTAAGCAGACTGCACAGACTTCCCTCCTAATTGCTCAATAGCATACTGTCGGCAAGAAAACTCATCCGCGCGAAACTGCTCAAAATTTTTTCCTGAACCAGGTAGAGTCATAACGCTCGGCCCGGAAGGCATATTGACACATGCCGATAATAAAAAAATGGTTGATAGTATACAGATAACGATAAGCTTATGTTTTAACATAATTTTACCTCAAAGTGTTATGGTGCGGATGGTCGTGCAGGAACAAGTATCCAATTCCGTGAGCAGTCTTTAACTGTCGGATAATAACCAGCCGGATTCTGACAGTAGTGCCAATAACCTGCTCGCGGCTGAGACACGTTAGGTTCTTCTTTCTGAATATAAACGGGTGGCCTTACCGGAACCGTAACGATCGGTGACGTATAAATCGGAGGACGCATAAAAAATGGATCCCAATAATAAGAACGGTAATTATAGAACCCTGGAGACCAAATACCGGGGCGGTATACCCCTGCACCATAATAACCAGGATAATATCCACCGCTACCCAAGCTGATCCCCCAATTAACGTGATGATGATGTCGGTGTCGATGAGATTCTCCCGCCCAAACGGTATTCATCATTACTATCAACAAAATGATGAACCAGCTCATCAAGCAAATAAAATGCGATCTGAGATTTTTCATACTTTTGCCTTATATTTAAAATCTTTACTTTCCGTTTCATTAGACAATAATGAATCACTTTTAATTACACAACGAAATAGTATAGAAATTATAGGCCTTAAAACTGAATGAAAACTGAATCAAGTTATTCGTTTTTATTTCCAATCATACTTTATTGGATTCTGATTTTAGGAGCCTCGACCAACCATAATCCATTATTCATGGCTTGTTGTCCATCAAATGTTACGTAACTGTTTTTTTCATGATGCGGCAACTGGGAAATGATCGCGCCAAGCGATTTTAGATCTTGGGCAGCTATTAGAACGATAGGGGCGCCGTTAGGCGATCTTGTTATCCAAGCCTGCGCCGTGCTATTCGTTTTAATTTCATCAGACAACGGTGATATTTTGTGTGCGGCAATGAACTTCTCTATCTCGAACTGTAAACCGATCACGAGCATAGGCTTGGCTGGCAGTTCCTGCGATACAGTAACAATCCGAGGTGAATGTTTTTGTAAACGGATGGCGAGAAATTTAGCCAGTTCACGAACATCCGTTCTCTGTGACAACAAAATGGTTCGTGTATGTCGATTAGATATCACTGCATGTAAGCTAAGTGGTATTTCATCATCAGCTAATTTCCTCAACACTCGGAAATCAGGATCAAGCGTAACCGACAATGGCTTATTCACTGAAGTTAACATAAATGTTTGTTGTCCTTGCGTTAAATTCAACCACTGAAGCTCGGTATCAGATTGGCTTTGAATATTGACAGGAACACGGAGCTGATAGACTGGGTTTGTTTGATGCAATGTGAGTGTAAAACCATGAGTATCGGAACCTTGAGATACGCCTTTTGCGTTCTGAATGAAAAGATCTGGAATACCATCGCGATAAATCCATTGATCAAAAAAACTTCCCAAGTTTCTTCCAGAGATAATTTCAAATAATTGCTGCAATTGCTGCCAAGAAGTCGCTTGGAAGCGCCGTGTTGTCCAAAGCGCTTGTATTGCTTGTTGAAAAATAGCTTCACCCAAACAATCTCGCAACATTAAGAAAAACATTGCTGCTTTACATTTCTCTGCATGTTCCGTACCAGGTATCACGGTACTCAGAGAAACGCCTTGCCCGATAGACAATAAGGTTAAATCATACATCCACGCTAAACGCATACCACGTGCTTGCTCGCCATTAAACCGCTCTTGGATAGCATGGTCCGCCATCAACATAATCAATCCATCAGTCCAATTGCCGTGGTGATGCTCGGAATAAACACCATTACCCCACCAATTACTCAATATTTCACGAGCAATTAAAATATCGCCATGATTCAACAACAATTTCAACATGTCGGCGCTAAGATAGGCGAGCGTTGGAAAACTGAGATTATTCGATTCCAGATGAGAAACTATATTAAATTCAGTATAAGGATACGCACCTATCTGCGATTCATACATCGCCAAATACCGTTTCGCCAAAGCTAAATAATCTTGGGAGAGATGCGCAATTCGTTGATGAAAATAAGTACGTAACTGGATCGAACGTCCATTACTCCCTTGGTACGTTTGCTTATTGATTTCATAGGATCCCATAACAAGGTTGATACCTTCAGCCGGATACAAAAACTCAAAAGTCGCGCGATATCCTAGTAACGAATCCTGCTCGTGAACGATTTGACCTGGCACCAATCCTCGTTGGCCTGGTGGCAATTTCAATTCTAGCTGATAGCTGGCAAGCTCTCCCACCACACGCGGGTACCATAAAGACGCATCTTGTAAGGAGGCAATTGGTTTCTCATTAAGCTCGAGAAATTGTAAACCTTCCGAGTGAGTCAACAAACCTTGCCAATGAATCTCAATTTGATGTTGTGAGTTGAGGATAAACGGAATATGCCAAATATGCGGTTGATCGACCTGTCGCCGTCCGACACCTAGTTCTCCATCGTTGAAATATGCTTTAGTCACATCAAAAGCCGACCCAAGCATTAATTTTAATTCTTTGGGTCTTTGAATCGTGATGATACTTTTACCTTTCAGCGTACCTTCAATTGGATCGATCTGCACGACAATATCGTAATGAACCTCATTATTTTTGACCGCAAATGATTTCACCTTAGGCGCAGCCGAAACCCATTGTGAAAAAAATCCGATCGAAAATATCAGTAGCGTAAAACAGCAAAAGCGACTCATCATAAATGACATAAGGAAATATTGTTACCTATATTATTTTGGTGGAAATTTAGCAATAACTTGCATTTCTGTATTATTACGACTGATCGTTATTGGCAACCAAGTACCAGGTGCCTGCCGTTTTACAATGTTAATCACATCTTCAACTTTCGAGATAGGCATACCTGCCATTTTTAGAATGACATCAGAGTCTTGCAAATTCGCAGTCTCAGCAATACTATTTTGTTCAACTTGTAGCACAACAGCACCACCACGGCCAATTTCATATCGAATGCCTAAACGTTGAAACTGCGGTTGAACCTCGTTGGATGCGTACGGTAAAACACCAAATACCGCATCAGCAAACCCTTTTACCAATTGTTTACAGGAACGGTCAGTGTCCCACGGTAATAGTGCAGCAATATTTTTCACGCTCAGATCCCGCAATTGGTGCGCAACGCCATAACCATACACAATATGACCTGAACCCATAATACCCACTACAAGCGGTGATTTATGTTTCCCTGATTTTGCCAAAGGCTGCTGTAGCACCTGCGCCATCGCACGATCCCACAATTGTTGCCCACCGACAAATCGTCTAAAGTCCGGATCGTCTCGAGTAATTTCGCCTTGCCTGCTAATTTTTCGATCGTGCTGCTTATAAATGGGTAGCAAATAGTCCATATAAGCCTCACTCGGTTCTGCGGGACGAGTCAATCCTTCACGCTCCTCGACAGGTACACCATAAAAACCTTTTGCTGCAACCTTATGTCGTAAATTGTGTTCGATATTCAAAGCCAACATCGGGATGCGATTCATACGTGCGAAATGAAACAATGGCAAATACAAATTAGCATCGGTATTCCACACGCGGTCCCATTCGGCAGCACGTAAAAACTCTTTTTCAGTCAACTCACCAGCGACCCAACGATCCAACACAGATTGGATGCGGCGCGGGAACATTTCGAAGCCTATTACCATATCCGGGCGTTCGGCATACAATGCCATTAATGCTTGCAATTGCCAGCGATGATGATCGGCGTTGACGTGCGTTTCCCCCAATAATACGATGGATGCTTTAGCGGCGCGGGCCATGATGGCTTGTTGCGATGCTTTACCTGAACCCGGAATCATCCAGTCTCCCACTGCAACGCATTGATCCGACTGCGATGTCTTGTTTGGAGTATTTTGACTCCATGCGTAATTGCCATAACTGCTCAGAAGCCAAACAGTTAAAATGAAGAATCTATAGCTGAATGTTATTTTATGTAATGTCATAATCAGTATCCTGTTGCAAGTAAGTATTTTTGAAACTAGCCGATCCACTTCCGTGCATTGCGAAATAATCGCATCCAAGGTCCATCTTCCTGTTGAACCGATTGGTCGGGGTACCAGGAATGCTGCGAAATGCGGAACACTCTTTCCGGATGCGGCATCAGCACATTGAAGCGCCCGTCAGGTGTAGTCAGACCGGTAATTCCTTGCATTGATCCATTAGGATTGTAAGGGTAGTTCTCTGTTATTCTGCCTTGATTATCAATAAAGCGCAGCGTTACAAGATTAGCCACATTGTCAGATGCATCGGCTGCAAATTCAACCCTTCCTTCGCCATGCGCAACAGTAATCGGCATACGGCTACCCACCATTCCATCGAAAAAAATGGAAGGTGTTGGTTGAATTTCTACCATAACGAAGCGCGCTTCAAATTGTTCTGACAGGTTACGTTTAAAGCGTGGCCAGCTCTCGGCTCCGGGAATCATTTTCCGCAAATGACTCATCATTTGACAGCCATTACACACACCCAATGCAAAGCTATCTTGCCGTTGAAAGAATGCTTCAAATTCATCACGTGCACGCGGATCCAATAAAATGGATTTAGCCCAACCCTCACCTGCACCCAATACATCACCGTAAGAAAACCCACCACAGGCCACGATACCTTGGTAATTTTTAAGCGATATCCGCCCAGACAAGATATCACTCATATGCACATCAATCGCCGCAAACCCAGCACGATCAAATGCAGCCGCCATTTCGACATGGCCGTTTACGCCCTGTTCGCGCAAAACAGCCATGCGTGGACGAACATTGGTTTGAATATACGGTGCAGCAATATCATCCGCCGCATTAAATGACAAATTAACGTGAAGTCCAGAATCAGCAGCATCCAAAATACGATCGTATTCCTGTTGTGCACATACCGGGTTATCGCGTAGCTTCTGCATGCGATGCGTTGTTTCTGACCAAATACGGTGTAAATCACAGCGTTTTTCGGATAGCAACGACCGATTATTACGCATCAATCGAATCTCATCGACCGCGTTCACGTGCCCAATGATAAAACTACTCTCGCGCAATCCAACATCATCCAAGATAGCCATCACTTCAGACCGCTGCTCAGTACGAATTTGCAATACCGCACCCAGTTCCTCATTGAATAAAACCTCCAGCAGTTTTTCCTGAAAATGCCTCCCCGATTGCTCAGGATGCAATTCAGAGCCATCCAAATCGCTGCGATGCGGATCAAAACATAATTGATCGAGATTAATTGTGATGCCAACATGTCCGGAAAAAGCCATTTCGCAAAGTGTTACGAACAATCCGCCATCGGAGCGATCATGATATGCCAGCACTTTGTTTTCAAGGTTTAGGCGTTGGATTGCTGCAAAAAATGCCTTAAGCCGCTGTGTGCCAATTTCACCATCAATGTTCGGAGCATTATTTCCGATTTGTTTAAATACTTGCGCTAATGCTGAACCCCCCAAACGATTTTGCCCTGCGCCCAAATCAATCAATATCAATTCGGTTACACCACAGTCATTGCGCAATTGTGGTGTCAGTGTATTACGTACATCGGTAACGCTAGCAAAAGCCGACACAATCAACGACAAAGGTGCGATAACCTCTTTATGTGTCACTTTACCGCATTCCTGGTCAATATCTTGCCAAGCAGTTTTCATCGACATGGAATCCTTACCGACTGGAATGCTGATCCCCAACTGCGGACACAACTCCATACCGATACTGTAAACCGCATCATACAATCCGGCATCTTCACCTGGATGTCCCGCTGCCGCCATCCAATTAGCCGATAATTTGAGCTGTGCAATGTCCGCAATTGATGCCGCGGCAATATTCGTAATTGCCTCACCTACTGCCATACGTGCCGCTGCTTTTGTATCGATCAAGGCCACCGGTGTGCGTTCCCCGATCGCAAACGCTTCTCCTAAATTCGTCTGAAATCCTTGACTGGTAACAGCCACATCGGCTACCGGTACCTGCCAGGGTCCGACCATTTGGTCACGCACTGTCAAACCACCAACACTACGATCTCCAATCGTAATGAGAAAGGTTTTATCGCCCACGGTCGGTAGCCGTAATAGACGATAAACCGCTTCACGCAAACTTATATCTGACAAATCTATCGCAGGCAAATGCTCGTTTTGATGCACCACATCGCGCAGCATTTTAGGAGGCTTTCCCAATAACACGGATAGCGGCATATTGACCGGAGCCATCTTAGATTCAGAATCAAGAACTACTAACTGCTCTTCTAAGGTCGCCTCACCTATGACTGCATAGGGGCAACGCTCCCGTTCGCAAATATCGTGAAATAAAGCCAATGATTCAGGTTTTATCGCCAGCACATAACGTTCCTGGGCTTCATTACTCCAGATCTGCATCGGTGACATGCTCGTCTCCTCAGATGGCACTTTTCGCAAATCAAAACGCCCTCCTCGACCGGAATCATGTACCAATTCAGGAAAGGCATTGGAAAGCCCTCCTGCTCCCACATCGTGAATAAATAAAATAGGATTCTTCTGATCGGCGCTTTCTAACTGCCAGCAACGATCGATCACCTCTTGAGCACGTCTCTGCATTTCCGGATTACCACGCTGCACTGAATCAAAATCCAACGTTTCGGTATTACTGCCCGTATCCATGCTAGAAGCCGCACCGCCTCCCAATCCTATCAACATGCCAGGACCGCCTAGTTGAACCAACAACGTGCCTGCTGCAAATTTTTCTTTATGCACATGGTGATCGGAAATTTGCCCAATTCCACCAGCCAACATGATAGGTTTATGATAACCCCGCATTTTTCCGGCAACACGCTCCTCAAAAGTACGAAAATAACCTGCCAGATTCGGTCGGCCAAATTCATTATTAAATGCCGCGCTACCGATCGGACCTTCCAGCATGATTTGCAATGCCGAGCTAATGCGGTTTGGTTTACCGTAGATTGCATGATTGTCTTTTGACAAGGAATCATATTCCCACGGTTGCAAACCATCCGGAATATTCAAATTGGATACGGAAAATCCGCTCAAGCCAGCTTTCGGTTTGGCGCCTCGTCCGGTTGCACCCTCATCGCGTATTTCACCTCCCACACCGGTTGCCGCACCCGGAAAAGGCGAAATCGCAGTTGGATGATTATGCGTTTCTACTTTCATCAACCAGTGCGTTTTCTCATGTGAATACCGGTATGTTTGCTCATTTCCCGGATAAAAACGTGCAATCGTACCTCCCTCAATGACACTCGCATTATCCGCGTAAGCAACCAAAGTACCCTGCGGGTGCGCCCGATGTGTATTACGAATCATGTTAAAAAGCGATCTATCCTGCGGCTTGCCATCAATTACCCAATTCGCATTGAAAATCTTGTGACGACAATGCTCGGAATTGGCTTGGGCAAACATCATCAACTCAACATCGGTGGGATTGCGATGTATTTGCCGATAATAATCGAGTAAATAATCCATTTCATCTTCCGACAAAGCGAGTCCCAACGCTTTATCCGCTTCATACATCGCACTGGCGCCACCAGAAAGAATGTCAATAATCTGCAACGGCTTCGGCGTCAATTGTTGAAACAATAATTCGGCATCCGCCAATGTATAAAATACCGATTCAGTCATGCGATCATGCAGTAAGCGCATCAGTCGATGTCTATCCCGCGCAGAAAATACTTGGGTAACTTGCAAGTGAAATGCAATACCACGCTCGATACGCTCAACTTTCCTAAGTCCGCAGTGGTGCGCGATATCCGTAGCTTTACTTGACCATGGCGAGATGGTACCGAGACGGGGCAACACGAGAAAGAATTCCCCAGGATACTGATAATGTTGTTGTTCAAGATTAACATTTAACAACTCGCCCAAAGCGATCATTTCATTCGATGTTAATTTGCTTTGCAAGTTACAAAAATACCAATACTCAGAGTGTATCGCTGTTACCGATGGATTACATGAAGTAATTTGCCGCAGTAATTTCTGCAAACGAAAATCAGAGTGTGCGGGCTCGCCACGAAATTGAAGCATTAGTAGAATGTCGATTAGTAATAAAGAAGTGATTTTACACGAGAAGCCATTCCAACCGTTTATCCTATTCAGCATTCAACCATAAGTACGAAATTCATCTCTATGCAAAACAGTGCCATTTATCTTACTGAACAAATACGTAGCATTGAACACACAGTTTTCGCATTACCTCATCCACCAGACTTGATGATGCGCGCAGGATATGCAGTAGCGCGAATCACTCGAAAGTATTTCCTAAAAAACATAACGAGTGCTCAAATATTAGTATTAGCAGGACCCGGCAATAATGGCGGAGATGCTTTTGTCGTAGCGCGTCATCTAAAAGACTGGGGGCATGCAGTGACAGTTGTATTTACAGCAGATACAGAGCCCATGCCGCATGACGCAAAAAATGCTTTGCAAGCATGGCAAACCGCTGGAGGCAAAACGATCACGTCAATTCCCAATGAAACTGTGTATGACGTGATTATTGACGGATTATTCGGCATCGGATTGGATCAATCCCAATCGCGCCCGATCGAAGGCACTTACCGACAATGGATTGCAGCGGTCAACCAGATGAAATGCCCCGTCTTGTCATTGGATATTCCATCCGGATTAGGCAGCGATAACGGCAGCATTTACGGGATAGCGATACAAGCCACGATTACAGTGACTTTTATTGGCTTAAAGCCAGGGTTGTTCACGAACTCTGGCCGTGACTGTTGCGGGCGGGTGATCTTGGAAACATTGCATATTCACCCCGATCATTTTCCCGAGCCGCATAGTTGGTTACTAACTGAATCCTTAATACAATCTTTATTGCCACCACCCCGAGTGGCTAACAGTCATAAGGGGTCTTACGGCAGCGTTGCCATCATCGGTGGATCCGATAGCATGATAGGCGCGCCATTACTGGCCGGGCGCGCTGCTTTGCATTTAGGATCCGGTCGAGTATACGTTGGCATGCTTGCACAATCAGCACCTGTTGTAGACTTTTTGCAACCAGAACTGATGTTGCGCACACCTGCTGACTTATTCGCGGTTGAGTCCCTTAGCTGTATTATTGCCGGTCCAGGCATGGGTACTTCGGAACTTGCACTTGAGTTACTGGCGTGTGCGATCGACATGCCGGTACCGTTAATATTGGATGCCGATGCACTCAATCTCATAGCCCAGCAGCACGAAATCGCACGAAAAATCAATCAGCGTAAAGCACCGACTTTGCTAACACCCCACCCAGCCGAAGCAGCCCGCCTGCTTAATTGCACCACAGTTGCAATACAAAACAACCGCATGCAAGCAGCCTTACAGCTTGCGCAACAATTCAATTGCCAAATTGTATTAAAAGGCGCTGGCAGTATTTGTTGTTTATCCGATGGTCAACGTTATATCAACATCACAGGTAATGCCGGACTTAGTACCGCAGGCACAGGCGACGTGTTGACTGGCATGATTGCGGCCTTTTCTGCGCAAGGCTTGGAACTTGGACACGCATTGTTGCTGGGAGTCTATTTGCATGGCGCCGCCGCCGATGATTTATTGCAAGAAAATCACGGTCCGGTGGGCATGACTGCATCTGAGCTACCTACTCGTGCACGTAAACTTCTTAATCATAAAATACATCAGCTTGGCTTAGGAAGAACAATACATTTTAATTCCTAAGTTACGGTATTAAAGGTACATTCTACTGCAAACTTGGTGTTATCATTTTCAAGGGTTCATCATGCAGTCATGCCTTAACAAGGCCGTTGAAAAATCATCTGCGATGCCGCTACGGCGCTAAAAACAAGCTCATAATGCTTTTTTATCATACATAAACTACGTTTTTGCTTATTTTTCTTGCACTGCTTTTCTCGAAAATATTTTTCAGCGGACTGCTCATTGTTTAAGTGATCGAGAATGCAAGATTTGAATTGTCATCGATAATTTTCTTGCAGCAAACCCCGGTAATTTATCGTGAATCGATATTCACGGAATTTTGCTAGAAATCGTATTCAATAATTAACACAATAAAGTAAAAGGAAATAGTAATGGCAACATGGCAAGAAGTTTTAAACTCCTATAATTTAGATCAAAAAACTGCGGTAGATTTTTTGATGGCAAACGTTAACAATCCTGCGGTAATTTTTAAAGCAGCTCTCGACAATGGCGTGACGGTTCAACATCTCAGTGATATTTCAGGCTACTCAACCAACACCATCAGAAACTATTTCGCAGCTTCTAACCTGGATAGCACATGGCTTGATGAAGTCAAGGTGCTGTCGAATATCAAACTGGGGAATCTCGAGCAATTGGTGGATTTCAACAATCACACAGGAGCTCTGTCGACATCCACGCTGAGAGACCTCGTTAAGGGATCTTTGGAAGACCCGGGAGATTATGAGAGTTTTTTCCGATCAGAATATCTTTACCAAGAAGCGGATGGTATATATACGCCCGATGAAACAGGCGTACCACACTTGGGAAATATTCAATCCACCCCCGAAAATTTGGAATCGATATTCTATGGCACTTTGATCAATTTCTTAAATGTATTGGATGAGGAAGAATTCAGTGCACTTCTCAACCTTCCTGATCCACCATTGGGCAATGTAGACGACTATCTTGCAATCTTATCGGAAGCAGCGAAAGACAGTCCTGCAGTACCCTACTCCGATGATTTTCTACAAGAAAACACGGTGAGCTATGCTGCTAACTTGATCGACAATCATTGGAATCCAAATCCTACATCGATAGGCATTCTCGATGGCAGTCCTTTTTTAGAGTTAGTCATCGCTTAATTTTCTAAGGAAGCCATTTTCGGCTCTGTTGCAAAAATAGAATCGTTTTGAAAACCAACACAGGCAAACATCCTGTGAAAAATTCATCATGCACTCATTCACTTATTCTTTGCAACGGAGTCCTCGAATCCGATCAATGCGTTCCGCGCAGCCATAGCTTCGATCGTTCGACACTATCCTATCCAGGGCTCAAAACCTTTCCACTTCAACCGCATCTCTATCAGCCATGCTTGCCATTCAGTACAATATCGTGTTTAATCCCTGAAGTGTAAGTCTTTTTCATACTTATACTGTAATGCTTGGAACGGTTTTTCTCCGTACTTGATCGAGTAATTTTTTAGCGGACGGCAATGTCTTATACATTACGTTATACCTTAAGGTGAGATCATGCCATTCACGCCACTACACATGGGAGCAGGAGTAGCTTTAAAAGCAGTAACGAGAAACAGCTTTTCTCTGGTGGTATTTGGCGGATCGCAGATTGCTATAGATATTCAGCCTTTGGTTGTCATGCTGACGAACAAAGGCGAGTTGCATGGTTTTTCACACACAATTTTGGGCGCAACATTAATAGGCTTGTTTTGTGGGTTGGCAGGCAAGCCTATCGGCGAGTTATTTTTGCGGCTAATCCGTAAACCAGGCTATCTGCCTATTGATTGGCGTGTTTCATTTGGCAGCGCGTTCATTGGCACATATAGCCACATATTCATAGACAGTATCATGCATTCTGATGTCACGCCGCTGTCACCATTCAGTACAGCAAGCCCACTATATGGCATTATCAGTATTGAAACATTGCATGTTTTGTGCCTTGCTGGTGTTTTTGTAGGTGGCTTGGCTTATTGGGCAGTGGAGAAAAAATGCAAAAAAACATAACAAGTCATTCAAGTACGTCCAGCGCTTTGCGCTTCACTGGACAACTCCAACTCCATAATAGACCACACAGTCGAGAGAAAATTGTCCTCGCAGTTGCAAAGGCATCGCGCTACAGAAATCCTGGCGTGACACAAATCAGCAAAGCAAGGAAGAGCATGATAAAGCTATCTTCGGGAGGGACGCTCCAACAGCTGGCTTCGGCTTCGCCGCCTGTTCTCGCGCTCCTCAAGCTAAACGTTAGGCATCAATTGGCTTCATCATGACACCACGCACACCTCTGCCAATCGATGGTTCACTGCAGACTGAGTATTACCACCTGCAGAAAACCATCGAAGACTTCGATGGCCGAATCCTCATCATCAAGGCCTGGAGCGTCACGTTCGGCTTGGCTTCACTGGTCGGAGCGTTCGCAAGCAAAGGCCAGTTGGTCTTCCTATTCGCATCTGCCGGCGCGTTGATGTTCTGGTTGCTGGAAGCGCTCTGGAAGAGCTTTCAGATTGGATACTATGAGCGATTAAAGCAGATCGAAAGCCACTTCCGAAGCGAAACCGAATTAGAGTTCGCTCATCAGATCTCAACCACGTGGCAACAATGGTGGGAGTCGCAGACTTGGTGGGTTTTGGCCAGAGTAGGAATTTGGGTTCACGTTGCCTTACCTCACCTATTCGTAGTCGCAGCGGGTCTTGCTTGCTACTTTACGGTCACGTTCCCGTCGGCAAAGTGACGTCTCACTCCTCCGCCAAGGAGCAGTCGTCACATGCCAATATATTCACAGTCCTGAACAAACGATATCCAGGCGATGGTAGACAACGCATCTATCGTGAGCACTTGGAGTACATAGTCCACGAATTCGCGCAAAGCAGCTTTGCCGATCCAAATTTTCTCGTTGAAATCACATCAAGATATGAAACCAAATTCTGAGAGACCTTTGCAAAAGCCCTTTGATGGATCTTCAGGTTACTGTTTTTATTGATGTTAAATTTCAAGAAATGGGATTTTGCAAAGGTCTCCAGCAATGTTGATGAACTCGGAAAAATCAAAATGGATGCAATGATTACGTTCCTCAACGACTACGAAGAAGGTAGAAAATCAGGAAGATACATTGCAGCCTCGTTACCAACACTGCCATTTGAAAATAATACTTTAGCCTTGTGCTCACATTATCTATTTTTATATAGTGAGCATGTAAACCAAGAGCAACACTTATTGTCCATGAAAGAGTTATGTCGTGTAGCCAGTGAAGTTGTATACCCATTACTTTCAATTGGTAATAACAATAAGTCACCGCATCTCGAACCTGTGGCAATGGCTTTAACCGACATTGGCATTAGTATTTCATTGGTTCCCGTTGGGTATGAGTTTCAAAAAGGAGCTACTGAAATGTTGGTAGCAAAATATACCTAATTTACGCTCAAGCGGGACTGCGCAAAAATTATGCTTTTACTTCGTCTCTTAGTGCCACTTTAGACCGTACACCTCACTCGTTCCGGTGAAAGATACGTAGGGCTTATTGACAACGCCCCGTCCACACATACAATGTATATCTATGATTAAATTCGAATGGGATGCGACCAAGGCGGATTCAAACAAGAAGAAACACGGCGTTTCCTTTGAAGAAGCACAATCTGTTTTCTACGATGAGTTCGCCGTGCAATTCTTCGATGAAGACAACTCCACATCGGAAGATAGATTCTTGATGCTTGGCTTTAGCCATGAAGCACGCCTCCTGATTGTCTGCCATTGCGAGCATGACCGAAGCAATACCATTCGAATCATTTCAGCACGGAAAGCCACAAAGAACGAAAGCATATTTTATCGAGGTATTAAGTCATGAAAACCGAATACGATCTATCAAAAATGAAATCCCGCAAAAATCCTTATGCGATCAAACTTAAAAAGTCTGTCACGGTGCGTTTAAGCGAAGATGTGATTGGTTATTTCAAAGAAATGGCTGAAGAAAAGGGCATTCCATACCAAAGCCTGATTAATCTCTATCTGCGTGACTGTGTTTCGAATCATAGAAAAATTGATATTACCTGGCAATAAGCGCGCTGACCTCACAGCCAAGCGAGATGCTGCACTAACTACCGTGGCAAAAATGAAGTCAATGGAACGCAAATCGTTTTACTTTACTAACAAGATTCAATAAACGATCTCGACATTTTCCGTTTTGAAACGCGTATGCAACGCTTGCAGTAAATCATTGTGCAAAATCACTTGCCAATTTTTTCCAAACTCGATCGGGCTTATGGCAAATTCATTACGGTAAACCAAAGTAATCGGGCAAGCGGCTGGAAGACTATTTGATTCAACGATCGGTACATCCGCTGTGTATAGCGCCAGTAAGTTTTTAAGATTCGCGACAGATCCAATTGTAGTGGCATCGCAATGAATTTTAAGTTGCTTGGCAAAGCGTGTGCGAATTTGCGCGAGGTCATATAATTGCTCAGCAGTAATTCGGAGTTCATCGTCGCCTTCGTTATTATAGTTCCGGTTACTGATTTTCACTTCGACGATCAGGAGTTGGTCTTCTTTCAGCCGTGCCCGATGAACATCGAACAGCTCATTAAAAACGACGACTTCGACCCGTGCGTTGCCATCATCCAAATTAATGACAGCCATGCGGCCACGACGCGTCATTTGAATGCGAATCGAGTGGATAATGCCGGCAATCAATTGTGTTTCGCGCTGTGGGCTTAACTGATCCAAACGTGTGCGAACGAAACGCTTGAGTTCCGAGGCATAAGTCTCATAGGGGTGGCCACTGAAGTAATATCCCAAGCCGATTTTTTCTTGGTGCAACTTTTCACGCTCTGACCAAGCCTGCGTTTGAACAAGTTGCATTTTCGGCAACGGTTCGCTGGTTTCAGCAAACAAATTAGCTTGATTGGACGATTGATTCATTTGTTCGGCTGATTCAATCGCCATTCCGACCGAAGCCAACAAACTATTACGGTTGCCATCAATCAAATCAAATGCGCCGACGCGTATCAAAGATTCTATGGCGCGGCGATTGACAATGCGCCGGTCAATTCGGTTACAGAAATCGAACAAATCATCGAAAGAACCGCCACTTTCACGTTCTGCAACAAGCATATTAATCGCTGACTCGCCCGATCCTTTGATTGCGCCCAAACCAAAACGAATGGTTTTGTCATTCACCGGAACAAAGTGATATGTCGATTCATTAATATCGGGTGGCAAAATGGTCAGTCTGTTCGCCACGCTATCCTCAATAAAAACATGAACCTTATCGGTATCATCCATATCAGCAGACAAACACGCCGCCATGAACTCGGCTGGATAATGCGCTTTCAGATAGGCGGTCTGAAAAGCAATCAACGCGTAGGCGGCTGCGTGAGATTTGTTGAAACCGTAACCCGCAAACTTTTCCATCAATCCAAAAAGCTCGGTCGCCTTGCTTTTATCCAAGCCATTATTAACTGCGCCTGCCACAAAAATATCACGCTGTTGCGCCATTTCTTCGACCTTTTTCTTGCCCATCGCGCGACGCAGCAAATCTGCGCTGCCGAGACTGTAACCTCCAATGACTTGGGCAATTTGCATCACTTGCTCTTGATAAATCATGATGCCATAAGTAGGACCCAGGATCGGCACGAGGCGGGCATCAAGGTATTCAATCTGTTTTTTACCATGCTTGCGCTCAACAAACTCCGGAATCAAATCCATCGGACCGGGCCGGTACAATGCCACCAGCGCAATGATGTCTTCAAAACAATCCGGCTTGGCGCGCTGAAGCAGGTCTTTCATGCCTTGCGATTCAAACTGAAATATGCCGACCGCATTACCTTTGCGCATCAATGCATAGGTTTTTTCATCCTCCAACGACAACGTTTGCAAAGAAAAAATATCGCTATGCTGTACTGCATTGACTTCTGATTGCTTCTGAGATTCACGGATATAACTCACCGCACGGTCGAGTGTAGTCAATGTTTTTAAGCCCAGAAAATCGAATTTGACCAGGCCAATTTTTTCGACATCGTCTTTGTCAAGCTGACTAACAGCCGACTCAGCCGATTCAGTACAATAAATTGGGCAAAAATCGGTAATATCGCTAGATGCGATCAACACACCTCCAGCATGCATGCCAATATTGCGCGTCACGCCTTCAAGACTTTCAGCGAGCTCGAGCAAGTTACGCACATCTTCTTCCTGGTCGGCACGCTGATTGAGTTGCGGTTCCAATTGACGTGCCTTTTTTAAGGTCATGCCGATTTCAAAGGGCACCAGTTTGGCCAATTGATCAACGAAATTGTAAGGCAAGTCCAATACCCGGCCTATGTCCCGAATCACCGCTTTTGCAGCCATCGTACCAAAAGTAGCTATTTGCGAGACTTTACCGGTGCCATAACGTTGCTTTACGTATTCAATGACCAATTCACGTCGATCTTGGCAGAAATCGATGTCAAAATCCGGCATCGATACACGCTCTGGATTGAGAAAACGCTCGAATAATAAATCGTATCGTAATGGATCGAGGTCCGTAATACCGAGTGAGTAAGCTACTAACGAACCCGCGCCAGATCCTCTTCCAGGACCAACCGGAACATTATTTTGCTTTGCCCAATTGATAAAATCAGCGACGATCAGAAAATAACCGGAGAATCCCATTTGAATGATCGTGTTGACCTCGAATTCCAGTCTCGCTTGATATACTGCCACCCTACTTTGACGTACTTCATTTTCAGGAAACAATTGCGTCAAACGTTGTTGCAATCCTGCGTTGGCTTGTTCGCGCAAATACTGTTCCAAGCTAACTCCATCGGGCGTAGGAAACAACGGTAACCGATTGATGCCCAACTCCAAAGTTAAATTACACCGTTTCGCAATCTCAATGGTATTTGCCAAAGCGCTTGGAATGTCAGCAAATAACTCAACCATTTCAGTTTGCGTTCTAAAATACTGCTGTTCGGTAAAACTCTTGGGGCGACGTTTGTCCTCCAAAACGTAGCCCTCGGCTATGCAAACACGCGCTTCGTGTGCCCGAAAATCTTCTGGATTCAGGAACTGCACGGCTTGTGTAGCAACCACCGGTAAATCGCATTGCTGTGCTAGCAATAAAGTGCTTTGGATCAAGGCTGCTGTATTTGCATGACCATCGCGTTGAATTTCCAAATAAAATCGATCGGGGAACAGTATTGACCATTGTTGCGCGAGTGTTTTTGCGAACTCAAAATTTTGATGTGTCAACGCGATCCCAATCTCTCCCAAGCGCGCACCGGATAGTGCAATCAAGCCTTGCGTACCCCACTCTGTCGCATGAAGCCACGTAGACTTAATTTCTGCACGACCATGAAACTGGTTTTCACGATATGCACGCGATAGCAGTCGCGAGAGTAATAGATACCCTTCGCGCGATTGACACAGCAGTAGCAAGCGATAGGGCTTATTTCGATCTATCTCATTGGTGATCCATACATCGCAACCCACAATCGGCTTGATTCCATTTTTGTACGCAGCTTGATAAAATTTTACCAATGCAAATAAATTGGCCAGATCCGTCAATGCGAGTGCAGGCATCTGGTCTGCCGCCGCTTTAGCGATAACCTCCGGGATCCTGATAGTACTATCCAAAATGGAATATTCGCTGTGCATGCGTAAGTGAACAAAGGCGGGATAAGTTGGCATGATGTACAATTCAAGTCAGCGCATTAAACTATGAATACAATCGAACACTATTTTACCTTATGTTGAAATCACCTGAACTGCTACTTCCTGCCGGATCATTGGAAAAAATGCGGATGGCGTATGCCTTTGGCGCAGATGCCGTCTATGCGGGACAACCCCGTTATTCATTGCGTGCACGCAATAATGAATTTGCTTTGGAGCAAATCCAAATAGGCATTACCGAAGCACACCAGTTAGGTAAAAAATTTTTTGTTGCCAGCAATATTATGCCGCATAACGCTAAAATTAAAACTTATCTCGCAGATATGGCACCCGTCATGGCACTGAAGCCAGACGCGCTGATTATGGCAGACCCGGGATTGATCATGTTAGTACGCGAACAGTGGCCAGACATGCCGATTCATTTGTCGGTACAAGCCAATACCGTAAATTATATGGGTGTCAAATTCTGGCAAAAAATTGGTTTGACCCGCGTGATTCTATCGCGCGAATTATCACTGGATGAAGTTGCACAAATTCGCGATTATTGCCCCGACATGGAATTGGAAGTATTCGTGCATGGTGCATTATGCATCGCTTATTCTGGACGCTGCTTACTTTCCGGCTATTTTAATCACCGCGACCCGAATCAGGGAACCTGCACCAATTCTTGCCGTTGGGACTACAAAGTAAAGCCCGCTGAAGAAAATGCCAGTGGTGACATCGAAACTATCGAAAAGATTGACTTCAATTTTGGACAAGCCATGCAGCAATCAAATCAACAAGATATCTCGGGCAAGGGTTGTGGTTCGATTCCACGCCATCCATTGGCTGACAAAGTTTATTTGATTGAGGAGAGCGAACGGCCGGGACAATTGATGCCCATTACGGAGGATGAGCATGGCACATACATCATGAATTCTAAGGATTTACGGGCGGTTGAGCATGTAGAACGGCTCGTGAAAATTGGCGTCGATTCGTTAAAAATCGAAGGCCGTACCAAATCGCTTTATTATGTAGCGCGCACCGCGCAAGTCTATCGTAAAGCAATTGATGATGCGGCAGCTGAAAAACCGTTCGATCCACGACTGCTGGGTGAATTGGAAGGATTAGCAAACCGCGGCTATACCAGTGGTTTTTACCAACGCCACAGTACACAGGAAACACAAAATTATCTGCGCGGTCATTCAGAATCCAACCGCAGCCAATATGTCGGCCATGTAACTGGGTTTGACAATGACAGCGGATTAGCCGAAGTATTGGTTAAAAATCGCTTTCAAATTGGAGATCGGCTGGAAATCATTCACCCCAGCGGAAACGAAATCATAGAGCTATCACACATGCTCGATTCAAAAGGCCAATCAGTACAAGTTGCACCGGGCAGCGGTCATCGGGTGCAAATTCCATTTACAAAAAATATTAAAAATGCATTTGTAGTTAGATTTTTCTAAAAAATAAAACTTTACACTGTACTCACATTGCATGTCTTGTATAATTTTCCCACGAAAACTCATTCGTAAAAAACTATAACGATAACTTCAACCTAAAATTTGCTACTTTAATAGGGATATTTGTGATTTGATTTTGTCTTATCTGTAAATTAACCGCAGATATTCAAAGTAATAATAACATCACTTACTCTTCAAATTCAGTACTCATGAATCGACTTCGCATTCTATGATTCTGATATCACAAAGGAATTCAACTATGGCTTCAAATCAATTGTTCACATTTAAGAACGCCTGCTTCTTGACTCAAAAATATTTCGTAACATTCACAATAGCAATTTTATCTGCGTTATCCCTATCCACCGAAATACAAGCTGCGGTACCTGCTGGATTTACGCAAACCAATATCATCAATAACCTCAATAATCCAACACGGATGGCAATTGCACCCGATGGCCGTATTTTTATTACCGAACAAGCCGGGCGCATCAAAATTGTGGAAAGAGGTCAATTGCAGGTACAACCATTTCTAAATATCGCTACACGCGTTGATAGCCAAGGAGAACGCGGATTACTAGGAATTGCTTTTGATCCAAATTTCTTGGTAAACCAATGGGTCTACGTTTATTACACCAGCAAGTATCCGACTATCCATAATCGCGTCAGCCGCTTTAAAGCCAATGGCGACACAGCGCTATCCGGCAGTGAAGATGTATTACTCGACATTCAACCATCCGGCTCTCAGACAAAACACAATGGTGGTGCAATTGGTTTTGGAACAGATGGGAAGCTCTATATTGCGGTAGGTGATGGAGACGTTCGCAGTAATGCACAATCTTTATCAAACTTAAAAGGTAAAATACTGCGCATTAATAAAGATGGCAGTATACCGAGCGACAATCCATTTTATCAAAGCACCGTTGGTGTCAATCGCGCCATTTGGGCAAGAGGATTACGTAATCCTTATAGTTTTGATGTACAACCCGGCTCCGGACGCATTTATGCCAACGATGTCGGAGCAAGTGCCTGGGAAGAAGTCAACCAGATCATCAAGGGCGCAAATTACGGCTGGCCAATCGTTGAAGGGAAAAGTAGCGATACACGATTTCGTAATCCCATTCTCGCATACCAGCATAATAATACTGCGCCTTGCTACGCAATTGTCGGCAGCGCGTTTTACAATCCAATCAATGATCGATTTCCAAGAGATTATGTAGGTGATTACTTCTATGGCGATTTCTGCGGTGGTTGGATTCGCCGCTATGATATTGCAACGAAAACATCCTCTTCTTTTGCTTCCGGGCTGGGGATGATTGTCGATATTCAAGTATCTCCTGACGGAAACATGTATGTTCTAAGAAAAGAAAACGGAATCATACAGATACGTTCAGGAAATTAGCATGGCGACTTAAAAACACGCGTTATCCTGGAACTCAATGAATACTCAAATAAAATGCGCATCATTCAATACAACTTACAACTCCCATTGCACCGCAAGTAATAATCACCGGGATAACGCCAATTTTAAACCGCACTAAAGCCAACGATCCAACGTCTTTCTACCAAGTTCCTGGTGCAGGATCGCAATTTGGCTAGAGAGACCGCCAAAGTTGATAAACCCCAATTTCAACCAATATCCAAAAGTTTCATGAAATGAAACGGGTTGCGGATATAATTTGGGCAATTGTGTTTTACGCACGACAAACCGCCACCCGATACAGCGACACTCGAATTTCAAGTGTCTTTTAAAGAATTAGAAAAATGTAAGTTTTTGAGCGCAACTACATTACCAGGAAACAGCTCAAAAGAACCAATCACAACCCATAAAGTAGCTTATCTGGATAGCAAATAAACTCTACTAGCCAGATAAGAATAATCATAATTTGTCATTTAATAGCCCGAATCCATTGGCCTACTTGGATTCAACATTCTTTGTTGGCTATTGGCCGGAGGCGGACTGTTTATATTCAACCGATTAGTTTGCGCGGGCATGCTTGAGGCGGATGGATTGGCCGGACTCATCATGGGTATTTCCTCACGAGGTTTTGCGGGTGCATCTTCCGCTGTCTTAGCCTGTGCGTCATCAGGATTGGATGGAGAAACACCTGCACCGCTCTTGTTGCGACTGATTAAAGTCGAATCAGATTTTTCGGTTTGCCCGATATTTTTCTTGTCATCCGTAACATGTTTTGGTACAGGTGGCAGCGGATTGGCCAATAATGATGTGCCAAATAATCCTAGAAGCAAACAACCGATAATACGCAGAAAATGGCTTTTACTTTTAAATCTATCCATATCAATACTCCTTTAATAATAGATATCACAAACAAGACCATGGCTTTACTGCAGTCATACATTTATAAGCATAGTCTACGCGGGTAAGATTCACAATCCTTTTATAGTCACCTGATAAGAGTATCCGCGATATTGCAATTTCACTCACTGGATTATTGTTTAAACTCAACTCTGATTAAAGAAATTGAATATCCTTTCCGGCAACCAATCCAATCTGCCTGGAAATGCACCTTGTAGAAACCCAGCGTGTCCGCCTTGCTTGGGAAATTCCAGCATCACCTTGGACGATACTTCTTGCTGTTTAGGTAAGACAGAAGCTGGCATGAAAGGATCGTTGCACGCATTGATAATCAGAGTAGGTACGGTTATTTTTCCTAACCATTGCTTGCTGGCAGAAACGTGCCAATAATGATCGGTATCACGAAAACCATGTAACGGTGCCGTCACCAGGTTATCAAAATCATAAATAGTGTTACATTTCTTCAGTGCTTGACGATCAAATAACCCAGGAAATTGCTGAAGCTTATAAAAAGCTTTGCGTTTCAATGTCGCTAGGAAATGCCTCGTATATACTTGATTAAAGCCGTTATCCAATGCAGCCCCCGCCGCTGCCAAATCGAGTGGAACAGAAATGGCAGCCACACGTGAAACCAGGTTGTTTGCTTGTTGGTTCTGCTCCCCCAACCATTTTAATAATGCATTGCCGCCCAATGATACTCCCACAACAAACAACGGTTGCGAAGATCGACTCTTCACACGTTGTAGCATTTGCTCGATTTCTGCAGAATCACCAGCATGGTATGCACGCGCTAACCGGTTAGGTGTTCCAGAACAACCACGAAAGTGAATCACCACAGCAGACCAACGATGCTTCACCAAGGTATTGATAGCACTAATAATATAGTGACTGGAAGAATTGCCTTCCAAACCGTGAAAAAAAACCACCAAAGGAGAATGAGCAGTACCATCGACCCAATCCACATCGACGAAATCGCCATCATCCAACTCCCAACGCTCCCGCCGATATTGAAACAGTCTCGCCGGCTTAAAAATGTAAGGATAGATAGTTTGTAGATTCCCTCCAGGCAACCAAATCGGAGACGAATAAGTAGAAACAGCGCGTAATCCTGGCATCGTTCAAAACGATAGAATCGACTTTTGATAGAACTGGGTAATTTGTCTGAGCACGAAAATGGCTTACACGAGCAAGAAAAAAGGAAAACGAATATTGATCAATCGAAACTTAATCGCTTTTCACGATCAACTTCCACAAGTTGGCCGTCATCCTAGAATCCAGCTCATACAGCATTTCTTGAAGTCAATCAATCTACGATTGATTGACTATCCTCTCTATCGACACTTCTCAGATCTAGCTTTGAAATATTACACAGATATCTACGCCTCTAACAACGGACTAATTGGATACTCTAAAGCTTCTTTCATCGCCACCAAGGCCAGCACAGCTTCTCGACCATCGATGATGCGATGATCGTAGGAAAGTGCTAGATAATTCATTGGTCGGACAACAATTTGACCATTTTCCACAACGGGTCGATCTTTGGTGGCATGAATACCGAGAATCGCACTTTGTGGCGGATTAATGATTGGCGTTGACAGCATCGAACCAAATACACCGCCATTAGTGATCGAGAAAGTACCACCACTCAGTTCTTCCAGCGTGAGCTTACCTTCCTGTGCGCGCTTAGCAAAGTCTGCTATTTGTTTTTCAATCTCTGCTAATGTCAACTGATCGGCATTACGAATCACTGGAACCACCAATCCACGAGAACTTCCCACTGCAATGCCTATATCATAGTAATCGTGATAAATAATATCGTTACCATCAACGGAGGCATTAACAATAGGAAATTTCTTCAATGCCGCAACAACTGCCTTTACAAAGAATGACGTGAAACCTAGCTTGACACCATATTCTTTCTCAAATTCCAGTTTATAGCGTGCGCGCAGATTCATCACAGCCTGCATATTAACTTCATTAAAGGTCGTTAAAATCGCCGCTGTCGATTGTGATTGCACTAATCGTTGCGCAATCGTTTGACGTAAACGAGACATCGGTACCCGACGTTCTTTCCGAGAATCACTCGGTGGCAACTGATTCGCATCGGTAGATTGTTGCGGCAAGAATACTTCTGATTTCGCCTGTGATTGCGGTGGCGTTGCTCGCGCAACCTGTTCGGTAGTATTCGTTGCTTGCTTATCGACCAAAGCCTGCACATCTTCTTTTAGAATACGCCCCCCTAATCCTGTGCCTTTGATGTTAGCAATATCGGAAGGGTTCAAACGATAATCATCCGCCAATTTACGCGCAGCAGGCATCAATAGAGACTCCGTTTGCGATTCCTGAGATGCGGTAATCGTCTTATCAGCAGATGCTGCAGATTCTTTGGGCTGAATGTCCATAATCGGCTTGGTTTCTTCCGACTCTTTATCTTGTGCCTCTTCGACCGCAGCGTCCGTATCAATCACTGCGATCACTTCGCCACTGGTAACGGTCGAACCATCAGGCTTTCGAATTTCTTTCAGCACGCCAGCGTTAGGCGCAGGCATTTCCATCACAATTTTATCGGTTTCGATATCGATCAAATTTTCCGAGCGTTTAACCGATTCACCAATTTTTTTATGCCAAGCTACCAAAGTAGCTTCAGCAACGGATTCTGATAACACAGGTACTTTCACTTCGACGAGCATAATTTTTCCTTTGACTAAATTTTGTCTCTGAAAGCCGCTTCTATCAACTCATTTTGGGTAAATTTATGCCTGGCTGCATAACCCACTGCCGGCGACGCGGCTGACACACGCAAAGCATAATCCAATATTTGATTAGGCCACATATGCCGCAACAGATAATGTTGGATTCTATGCCAAGCGCCTTGATTGCCGGGCTCCTCTTGACACCATATCACTTCTTTCGCATTTTTGTAGCGATCAATCTCGGCCTGAAACTCTTGATGCGGAAATGGATATAATTGCTCCAGGCGAATAATCACCATATTGGTGATATTCTTCTCTTTCCTGTAATTGATTAATTCATAGTAAATTTTTCCACTACAAACAATGATACGCCTAATTTTTTTAGCATCCAGATCATCCACCTCAGAAATTACTGGATAAAATTGCCCCTGAGCCAAATCTTCCAAACGCGATGTGGATTCCTTAAGTCGCAACATACTTTTTGGACTCATGATAATCAGCGGTTTACGTAATGGACGAATGACTTGCCTGCGTAACACATGAAACATTTGCGCGGGCGTAGAAGGAATACAAATCTGAATATTATAATCCGCGCAAAGCTGTAAGAATCGCTCAAGCCGGGCGGAAGAATGTTCAGGACCCATTCCTTCATAGCCATGTGGCAACATCATCACCAACCCACACAAACGCCCCCACTTAGCCTCACCGGAAGCAATAAATTGGTCAATAACGACTTGCGCACCATTGACGAAATCGCCAAATTGCGCTTCCCATATGACTAATTCATTGGGTTGCGTTGTAGCATAACCGTATTCAAAACCAAGCACGGCTTCTTCGGATAACATTGAATCGATAACCACGAAATCAGCCTGCTGAGGATCAATATGGCATAACGGTACATAAATTCGCTCACCTTGATCCGTAACAACTTGATCACGTATCACCGCATGGCGATGAAAAAAAGTACCACGTCCAGAATCCTGTCCGGTTAACCGAACACCATGGCCTTCCTGCAATAGAGAGGCATAAGCTAAATTTTCCGCCATACCCCAATCAACCAATAGCTTTCCTTCGCCCATCGCACGGCGATCCGTCATAATTTTCTCAACGCGCGAGTGCAACTTGAAATCAGCAGGAACATCCGTTAAACGCTTGGCAAGCTTCTTTAGCGTCGCAAGCGAAATACCCGTTTTAATACTTTTGTTCCACTTAACCGGCTTTAAAAAGGGAGCCCACGCGCTGGTCGCTTTATGATCATAATAATGAACACTTTTATTGGGATTCGTCCCCGCGTCCATAGCTGTACGGTAGGCCTCAATCATAGCATCGGCATCTTCCTTACTGATGATACTTGCCGCAACCAATTTATCAATATACAACCTCATTGTACCGGGATGCTTATTGATGATTTGATACATACGCGGTTGTGTAACCATCGGTTCGTCTTGCTCGTTATGGCCTTGACGGCGAAAACACACCAAATCGATGACCACATCCTTGTGAAAGCGCATCCGAAAATCAAATGCCAACTCTCCAACCATCAATACTGCTTCTGGATCATCGCCGTTCACATGAAAAATAGGCGCTTCAATCATTTTCGCCACATCCGTGCAATAAAATGTCGAACGGCTATCTCTTGTATCAGAAGTGGTAAACCCTATCTGGTTGTTAATAATGATATGCACCGTACCACCAGTGCCAAAACCCCGTGTTTGCGATAGATTCAGCGTTTCCATGACCACGCCCTGCCCTGCAAAAGCTGCGTCACCATGAATCAAGATCGGCATCACCTTATCGCCGACGAGATCTTTTAAAACATGTTGCCGCGCTCTCGCGGATCCTTCTACAACCGGATTGACGATTTCCAAATGCGAAGGGTTAAATGCCAAGGCTAGGCGCATCACCCCGCCTTGCGTCTGAATAGCTGAAGAAAAGCCTAGATGATACTTGACGTCACCGGATGGTAAATCGTGCGGTTGCGTTCCTTCGAACTCTTGGAATAAATTAGCTGGCATTTTCCCAAGCGTATTGACCAATACATTCAACCGAGCACGATGTGCCATACCCATGACGATCTGCTGCACACCCGAGGCCCCTGCGCGTTGAATCAAGCCATCCAACAAAGGAATTAGGCTTTCGTTACCTTCCCCTGAAAAACGTTTTTGTCCTACGTAGCGGCTGTGCAAGTAGCGTTCAAGCCCCTCTGCGGCTACCAACCGTTCTAAAATATGACGCTTATATTCATCGGAATAATTTGGAGTTGATCGCTGCCCTTCCAAACGTGCTTGTATCCATCGCTTTTGTTCCACCGAAGAAATATGCATATATTCGGTACCGATAGAATTACAGTATGTATCGCGCAGAATCTGTAGTATATCGCGCAAGGTCGCATGTTCAGGACACACTAAAGAACCGCTGTTAAATACTTTATCTAAGTCCGCTTCGGTGAAACCATAATGAACCGGATCAAGCTCTGGCACATCAACCGGCTGAACCAATCCAAGCGGATCTAACTTTGCTTGGCTTAGTCCATGATATCGATAGGCGTTAATCAGTTGCAGTACGGCAACCTGCTTACGGTCATCCGACTCAATCGGTGCAACATCAACAATTTTTGGGGATTCTTCAGTCGTTTCATCGACTGCTACCGAAGCGCCATTGCTGGGTTGCAGATTGACTTCAACACTCGCCTGATCAGCCTGCATGGTATCGAAATAATCACGCCAGATCGGCGCCACAGAATAAGGATCATGCAAATAATTATCATACAAAGCTTCGATAAAAGCAGCATTTTCCCCATACAAGACCGATTGATCGATTTTTGAACTATTCATAAGTTAAACAAGTTTATTAAAAATCAAGCTATCTTTTACTATAGGCAGCCGGAATATCGCGCATCGTCGCTCCTTCATATAACTGACGAGGACGGCCAATCTTATAATCCGGATCAGAAACCATTTCGTTCCATTGCGCTACCCAACCGACCGTTCTCGCCATTGCAAAAATAGCGGTGAACATGATAGTAGGGATACCTAATGCGCGTTGCACGATACCCGAATAAAAATCGACATTCGGATAAAGTTTTCTAGAAATAAAATAATCATCTTCCAACGCAATTTTCTCAAGTTGTAGCGCTAGCCTAAATAACCGATCATTATGTAACCCCAGTTCATTCAGAACTTCATGGCAAGTCTCCCGCATCAATTTAGCACGCGGATCAAAATTCTTATAAACACGGTGACCGAATCCCATCAAACGATAATTGCTGTCTTTATCTTTGACGCGTTTGATATATTCGTCAATGCGCGATACATCGCCGATTTCTTCCAACATATTCAAGCAAGCTTCGTTCGCTCCGCCATGTGCCGGACCCCATAAACAAGAAATACCCGAAGAAACGCATGCAAACGGATTAGCGCCACTGGAACCGACCAAACGCACCGTCGAAGTCGAAGCATTTTGCTCATGATCGGCATGCAAAATCAGAATACGATCCAATGCCCGCACAATCACAGGATTGGCGACATATTCCTCCGAAGGCACAGAAAACATCATGTGTAAGAAGTTTTCCGCATAACTCAGGCTGTTCTTCGGATAAACATAGGGTTGGCCAATGTTATATTTATAGGCCATTGCTGCAATGGTCGGTAGCTTGGCAACCAATCGGAAAGCCGATTTTTGCCGATAATCCGGATCAGAAATATCCAATGCATCATGATAAAAAGCCGACAATGCACCGACCACACCGACCATCACAGCCATTGGATGCGCATCGCGACGGAAACCGTTAAAAAACCGCACGAGTTGCTCGTGCAGCATTGAATGTTCTTTTATGATTGTATCGAAAGAATTCTTTTGCTCTGGCGTTGGCAGTTCACCATTCATCAACAGATAGCATACATCGATAAAATCGCAATGCATGGCCAATTGTTCGATTGGATAGCCACGGTACAACAATATGCCTTTTTCACCATCGATGAATGTAATCGAAGATCTATTGCTGGCTGTGGATAAATAACCCGGATCATAGGTAAACATACCGCTTTGCTTATGCAAAGCACGGATATCAATGACATCGGGGCCCATCGTTCCAGATAAAATCGGCAGCTCAATAGGCGCTGAACCATTATTAAGATTTAAAGTTGCTGTTTTTTGTGCCATATTCTCTCCACCAGTTACTTACAATTGACCAGTATGCGCAATGCATACTTTATTTAAAGAATTCCCCAAAATACTACACGCAAAAAATTAACTCTTTTGCAGTAGATTCAACACGATAAGTAAACGATTGTCTTTTAACACTTGCCGCCCTGTGATTAAATCCCATAAATCATTATCTGGCAAGTCAAGCAAACGCTCAAATTGCTCCAGTTGTTGATTATTTAATTGTAGGTAATAGGAATCTAGGAAGCGCTGCAGAATGATATCCAACTCAAGCATCCCACGCCGACAACGCCAGCGCGCCCGCTCAAACTCTTTCATACCATTCTTTTAACCATCATGTCCTTAATTTTACCAATCGCGCTGGTTGGATTTAAACCTTTAGGGCATGCATCCGCACAATTCATAATAGAATGACAGCGAAATAACCGGTAAGGGTCTTCCAGATAATCCAATCGCTCGGCTGTCGCTTGATCACGGCTATCGGCTAGAAAACGATAAGCTTGTAGCAATCCCGCAGGACCCACGAATTTATCAGGATTCCACCAAAAAGATGGGCACGATGTCGTGCAACAAGCACATAAAATACATTCATACGCTCCGTCCAGTTTAGCCCGGTCTTCCGGAAATTGTAATCGCTCAGTCTCGGGCGGCGGATCATTATTGATCAAGAAAGGTTTGATCGAGTGATATTGTTGATAGAATTGCGTCATATCAACAACCAAATCACGAATGACCGGCAATCCAGGCAAGGGACGGATTTCAACTGGCTCTTTCAAACTACTGATCGGTGTGATGCACGCCAAGCCATTACGGCCATTGATGTTCATAGCATCCGAACCGCACACCCCTTCACGGCAGGATCGGCGCAAGCTCAAGCTATCATCTATCGACTTTATCCGTAGCAGTGCATCCAGCAGCATTTTGTCAGTACTGGATAACTGCACGTCATAATCGTGCATGTAAGGCTTTTCATCTTTATCGGGATCATAGCGGTAAATAGAAAATTTCATGTCAGACTCCAAATGATAGGAAAGTTGCTTAGAAGCAATCACAATGACTCAGTACAGTGCAGAGTATACAGATTTAAAACCAGATTAACATGTATGATTTTAGCGGGATCAAACAGCTCAGCTTGCAATACGCATTCTAAGCAACCTTCCTTTTCCCAATAGTCGAAAAAATCAAATCCTCAGAGGTGTTGCGATCAAATAAAACCGGATTAAGCTCTTTTTCAAGTGCTATCGGTGCCGCATCATCGATCGCCGTATGAATATGTTGAGAATTATAGTAACCCATCTAAGCATAATTCCGGCAAGGTCAACATGATGATTATCGATAATACCGTTATACTTATGCATGCAATTGATATCTCTAATAATTCCAGTTGTGCCGTTCTCCCCGAACATGACAACACCATGCATAGAGGGCGTCATACATTACCATTCCATGTGAAAGCATTTCATGGTCATCTTTAAAATTGTGCGACAAACCTAATGATATCGCCAATAGGCCAGCACACTGGGGAGTCAGTTCAAGACGATCCGTATCGGCACCACGCACGATGACAGCCAAATCTTGAAGCGTTGGATTAGTCAGATTATATTTCTTGAGGAATGTATCAAAGCTGCATTCCTCGCCCACATGGGACAATTCGACATTCGGTATATCAAATGGAATTGCACCAGTGGATTTAGCCACAGCTATTACACAATCGGACGGCACAAATAAGAATTCAGGCTCTTTGTCAATAAATCGAGTAATCAGCCAGGGACAGGCGATTCGATCAATTTTAGGGCGCTCGCGTGTGATCCATTTCATAATTCACCTCACAGAAAAATCTTCAAAATTAACCCAGTGACCGCACAGGCCGCTATGACTTCAATTACGTTGCGTTTAAAGCGAAACAGCGCGATAGCCGCCATCAAGGCAATTAAGGCCGATATCCAATCAAATGTGCCGGCAAAACCATTCGGCCACAGCACATAATAGCCAAAGAACATGGCTAGGTTTAAGATGACCCCGACAACGGCTGCCGAGATCGCGGTCAGAGGCGCGGTAAATTTTAGATTACCGTGGGTGGATTCCACCAGCGAACCGCCGGCGAGAATGAAAATGAAAGACGGCAGAAAAGTAAACCACACCACCAGTGTCGCTGCAGCGGCTCCAGCTAGAAATAGCATGTCCGGACCAAATAGCGCATTTACATAGCCCCCAATGAAACCTACGAAAGCTACTACCATAATCAGCGGTCCCGGAGTAGCTTCGCCAAGTGCCAAACCATCAATCATCTGTGTTGGTGTGAGCCATTCGTAAAATCCAACCGCACCTTGATAAATGTAGGGCAATACCGCATAAGCTCCCCCAAAAGTCAGCAAAGCGGCTTTGGTAAAAAACCAACCCATCTGCGTCAATGTGTGATTCCACCCATAATTGGTTGTTAGCAGCACTATCGGCAGCAACCATAACAAACCGCCAACCATCACTATCTTTGCCAACCGTGACCAAAGAAAACGCGCATGTTCTGGCGTCGGTGTGTGGTCATCAATCAATGCTGCACCATAAGATTTGTTTGCCTGCCCATGCCCGCCACCAACCTTGAAATGGCTGGGTGAGACACGTCCACCTACATAGCCAATCAATGCCGCACTCGCGACAATGATCGGGAATGGAACATTTAGTGCGAAGATTGCAATAAATGAAGCTACTGCTATTGCCCATAGCAAATTATTTTTTAGCGTTCGCGAGCCAAGTCGATATGTTGCTTGCATCACAATAGCGGCTACCGCCGGTTTGATGCCATAAAATAGGCCAGCAACTATTGAAACATCGCCGAAAGCGATGTAAATCCATGAAAGTGCAATCAGAATAAATAAAGAAGGTAATACAAACAAGGTTCCGGCAAGGATTCCACCCCATGTACGATGCAACAGCCAACCGATATATATTGCAAGCTGCTGGGCTTCTGGCCCTGGTAGCATCATGCAGTAGTTGAGTGCATGCAAGAAACGTCGCTCTGAAATCCAACGCATCCGTTCGACTAAATCCTGATGCATGATGGCGATTTGGCCGGCTGGTCCTCCAAAGCTGATGAAGCCAAGCTTTAGCCAGTACCAGAAAGCCTGCGATAATGTAATTTGTTCAGGTGGTTGCGTGTTATCAAGAAACTGTTGCTTCGGTACGTCCATTACTCCTCCTTGGAATTACCCAATTATAGAGCAGTCCTTGGACGAAGGATCGTCTTAAAGCGGGGAGGCTGCTTTATCCCCAATTGCGGCTATTGTCTACTTACCGGCGATAAAAAGCAATATAGCAAGATGGTCTTTTGTTGATTGGTAAGCGGCAATAAGATCATTCCCTGCCGCATTTTTCTATGAATTGATAACCTCATGAATCCCAGCAGTGTATCCACAAACGAGCCCAGTCGCCAGAAACCCGCCTAGGCTGTGGCCGGGGTAACCGTGAACGTTGGCTTCAATGTGCCATCGCTCAACCAGGTTTGAACTTGGGTTTTAAGGCTAGCATACTGTGGCTGCAATACCGTGGTGCCGAAGATTGCAATCGGTAAACCAGCAAAGATGTCACCTGGATCTGTGATTTCTGTGCCACGGATGGCTAGAAAAGTTTACTCAGTATTCTTATCGGCGAAAACTGTCGCTGACAAGCCGGTGGCTGGGTCATTGTATTGGGTTACTACGCGGTAGGTTGTTGCAAAGGTAATAGCTTGAACTTCAGAAAAACTTGCAAATACCAATGCTGCTCGATCTGGTGCCCCGGTATTCAAACTTGCATAAGCTGCTAATGCTAATTCAGCTTGTTTAAAGTATTCTTGATTCATTCTTTACCTCTCATCTATTTGGATAAAAACACGCTGAACTAAAAACGAATCTGTAGCTTTATCAGGACATCTAAAACTTGATTCATGCCAAGGTCCTGGTATGTCACCACCTTTTCTCGCATAGCTAATCGAGTCTCCAAGTATTTTTGAATCTGATCGTCTTATTATTTGAAAATGATCTCTTCGCATACTAGGATTTCCTTCCTTCAATTTCGAGACATTCCAAGCTAAGTAATATTCATCATCGTTATTTAGCTTTTGATATGGAAATGTAGTAATTTTTTGTGTGTATCGAACAAACTTCTCCGCTGGCAACTGCACCGTTTCATACACCTTAATCCCACCATCAATCGCGCAAAGCCGCCGCACTTCATCATCCAGTTGAGCTTTGCTCGGACCTGCACAGGCAGCAATAAGCGGTAGCATCGATAAAAAAGCAAAGAAAGTTTTCATATCGCAAGTCTCCATTGGAAGGTGATCTTCGTTCTAGCTTCAGTCAGTGTTAATGACAGAAGCACAATACATCGCAATCATTTGATACTCAATGATTTATTAAAAAATTTTATTCAGTGATACCGGACGCATCAACCAAGTTATTGGGTTTATTAGGTGTGAGGTTTAGCGGTAGCGTGAAGTAGTCGTGCGGACAAATCCACAAAAAGAATGAAGATAGCCCAAATCCTGTTACATAAGTTGCACATACGACCCTCCACGTTGCAACTTGGATTATTTTGGATTTGTGCGAATAAAAGATTGGCGGAGGCGGTGAGATTCGAACTCACGGTAGAGTCACCCCTACGGCAGTTTTCAAGACTGCTGCCTTAAACCGCTCGGCCACACCTCCGAATTGAGGCCTGTATCATACCTTTATGTCGTGCAATTGACTAGCCTAAAAACAAAGATCTTTGCAGCAGTGACTTTGGTTTGATTTTCGCCGCTTTCTCTCTATGGTTATGCCTCACCGGCAGTTAACCGCGCTACGATTTCTATCAAACAATGGATAAGACTATTTTTCCGGCAGGAATGCCTGCGTACAAGTATCTAATCGCTTCTTGAAAATATGGTCCCTGAATTTTCTACTCTTTAAAATTTTTCCAGTATGGTAATCTGGCTCTTCTAAGAAATTACTGAATAATCCTCATGCATCACTCCGAGCGAAGTGAAGAATCTTATACAATCGATAGGGTAGATTTTTTATCCTATTCCAAATGACAATTACTCAGAATTTTCTTAATCTCAAAGTCTTATATTTTTTCCTAGGTGGTATATGAATAATTTAATCTCAAAGCTGGGCTGGCTGTCACTTTCTCTTGCCGGTGCATTTGCTTTTGGTGCTATTGCGTTAAACCGCGGAGAATCGATCGGCGCGATTTGGATTGTCATAGCGGCGATGTGCGTATATTTGATTGCTTACCGTTTCTACAGCCTATTTATTGCGAGTCGTGTGTTGAGAGTGGATGCAACACGCATGACACCTGCGTACAAGCATAACGATGGTTTGGATCATGTGCCTACAAATAAGTATGTACTGTTCGGACATCATTTTGCTGCAATTGCCGGAGCGGGACCGTTGGTTGGGCCGATTTTAGCGGCACAGATGGGGTATTTACCCGGCATGCTGTGGTTACTGGCTGGCGTTGTGTTTGCAGGAGCGGTGCAAGATTTCATTGTGTTATTTGTTTCAACTCGACGTAATGCCCGTTCGTTAGGTGATTTGATCAAATCAGAGCTAGGGCAAATACCGGGCATGATCGCATTATTTGGCGCGTTTTTCATTATGCTGATTCTATTAGCGGTATTGTCTTTAATCGTGGTCAAGGCGCTGGCCGAATCACCCTGGGGCTTATTCACCGTTGCAGCAACGATCCCTATTGCGCTATTCATGGGAATTTATTCGAGATTCATACGTCCTTGCGCGATTGGAGAGGTTTCGTTGATTGGTTTCGCACTATTGATGCTATCCATCGTAGCAGGACAATATGTACAGGAACATCCTGTTTGGGGAGAATTTTTTACCCTGACCGGTGAGCAATTAACTGGGTTATTGATCGGCTATGGTTTTATCGCATCCGTGTTGCCAGTTTGGTTATTATTGGCGCCGCGCGATTATTTATCGACATTTTTGAAAATCGGCACGATCGTTGGGTTGGCGATTGGCGTGGTGATCGTTTCACCCGAGCTCAAAATGCCAGCATTAACACAGTTTATCGATGGCTCCGGGCCGGTTTGGTCTGGTGATTTATTTCCTTTCTTGTTTGTCACCATTGCGTGCGGTGCGATTTCCGGTTTTCATTCATTGATTGCTTCCGGCACGACGCCGAAAATGATCCAAAATGAAACTGATGCGCGCTTCATTGGCTATGGCGCCATGCTGATGGAATCGTTCGTGGCCATTATGGCATTGGTTGCGGCAGCGGCATTAGAACCGGGAATCTATTTTGCAATGAACAGCCCGGGCGCAATTATTGGCACAACAGCGGAATCAGCAGCGCAAACCATTTCGCAATGGGGATTTTATGTCACACCGGAGATGATTAACCAAACAGCGCAGAATGTTGGTGAGCACAGTATTATTTCTCGTACCGGTGGCGCACCGACATTGGCGGTCGGTATGGCGCAAATCTTATCGGAAGTGATTGGTGGCACTGCAATGATGGCCTTTTGGTACCATTTTGCCATTTTGTTTGAAGCTTTATTTATTTTGACTGCGGTCGATGCGGGTACTCGCGCCGGCCGATTCATGTTACAAGACTTGCTCGGATCGTTTATTCCAGCAATGAAGCGTACCGATTCGGTCATAGCCAGTTTGATTGCTACCGCGTTTTGTGTGTCGGGTTGGGGTTATTTTTTATATCAGGGTGTCGTGGACCCATTAGGTGGTATTAATACCCTATGGCCATTATTTGGTATTTCCAATCAAATGCTAGCAGGCATCGCGCTGATTTTATGCACAAGCGTGTTATTTAAAATGAAACAAGATCGCTATGCTTGGGTTACGGTAATTCCATTGACATGGGTCAGTGTGTGTACTTTGACCGCAGCCTGGCAGAAAATTTTTCATGATAACCCGCGTATCGGTTTTCTGGCACACGCCCGACAATACCAAGAAGCCATTGCGCAAGAGATAATACTGGCGCCTGCTAAGTCGATTGAACAAATGCAGCAAGTTGTCTTTAACGATTACGTGAATACATCATTGGCAGCTTTATTTATGTTGGTGCTAATCAGCATGCTGATATTTGGCGTGAAAACCGCATTGCAGGCCCGTGTAATGAATCAGCCAACAGTGCAGGAAACACCCTTTGAATTGCTCCCCTCCCATGTGATGCCACAAAAATAACAGGAGAAACAAATGATATTTGAAATATTCAATACCACAATGACACGTGTAAAGCAAAGCATGCGACTGATGGTGGGTGTGCCCGATTATGAAGCTTATGTGAATCATATGAAAGCAGCTCACCCGGAGCAACCGGTGATGTCATACCCAGAATTCTTCCGTGAGCGCCAGGAAGCGCGTTATGGTGCCAAAGGAAGACTAAATCGCTGTTGTTAAAGCATTCTAGTGTCGGTGGTGGCGTTTCTTGGTTTGTAATAAAACCAGAACAGCACCACCGCCTCCATCCGATGGTTTCGCTTGATAGAAAGCCAGTACGCTAGAGCACTGCGCTAACCAATGACCGACTTGTTTTTTCAATATCGGATCGCGATTGGGTGAACTGAATCCTTTGCCATGGATAACACGAACGCACCGAAATTGGTTTTCAGTACAGTTTTCCAAAAATGCCATCAATTCCTGACGGGCGATATCGCGGGTATAGCCATGCAAATCTAAATTATCTTGAATTGGCCAATAACCCCGGCGTAGGCGACGAAGTGTTTGATGTGACACACCAGGCCGAGCAAAAGACCAATCATCACCCGACTCAATGGATGAAATAAGAGAATCATCAGTAGTTAAATCTACAGAAATATTGATCAAACCAGGCTTTTGCTTCCTGGGAATTGATGTTATCGAGCGCTTGTCCGGAACTATCCGATTGGGAGTGGATAGCGGTGCCACGTCCCGCATAGCATTTCGAAATAAGGCATTATCGCTAATATCACTTAGCATCGCAGTTTCTTTTGTATCACCGTCAGAATCATTCATTTGCCACTTTGTAGCTTGTCGCCATTATCGTTGTTAGGATTGTTTCAAATGATCCAGATATTTCTCGGCATCCAAAGCAGCCATACAGCCGGTTGCGGCACTTGTCACAGCTTGACGGTAGATATGGTCTTGCACATCTCCAGCAGCAAATACTCCAGGAATACTGGTGGCAGTTGCATTGCCCTGATTACCTCCGCGCGTAATGATATAACCTTTTTCCATGTCTAACTGTTCAGCGAAGATATCGGTATTAGGTTTGTGACCAATCGCGATAAACACACCGTGTAGGTTGATTGTTTGTATAGCATCGGTTTCGGTACTTTTAATACGTATACCAGTAACGCCGGATGCATCCCCTAAAACCTCATCGAGTACATGATTGAGCGCCAATTTGATATTGCCGTTGCGAACTTTTTCCATAAGTTGATCAACCAAAATCTTTTCCGAACGAAATTGATCGCGGCGATGTATCAATGTGACCGTACGCGCGATATTTGCCAGATAAAGTGCTTCTTGCACAGCAGTATTACCCCCACCGACTACTGCAACATCCTGCTCTTTATAAAAAAAGCCATCACAAGTAGCACAACCGGAAACACCGCGCCCCATAAATTGTTCTTCCGAAGGCAAACCTAGGTACTGTGCCGAGGCGCCCGTGGCAATGATTAATGCATCACAGGTATAAGTTCCTTGATCGCCAGTGAGTGTCATAGGCTTTTCAGATAGTTTGACTGTATGAATATGATCGAAAATAACTTGCGTATTGAAGCGTTCCGCATGCTTCAAAAAACGCTCCATCAAATCCGGTCCTTGCACGCCCATCGCATCGGCAGGCCAATTATCGACTTCGGTGGTTGTCATTAATTGGCCACCTTGTGCCAAACCAGTAATAAGGACAGGATTGAGATTGGCGCGTGCTGCATAGACTGCTGCAGTATATCCAGCTGGCCCGGAACCAAGAATGAGCAATTTGTGATGTTTGATAGTCATAAATTTGTGATTGTGGATTTAATTAAACTGAAACAATATTGTATTGGCAAAATATGCATTCTTTGTGACTGACCGTTTCGCCGAATCATTCCATATCACTTTCTAATTAGATATATCCATGCTATGGCTTAATCAAGCGACTCGTTACAGATTTTTGCTGCAACATGGTACAAAATGGACTGCTTAGAAAAATCGAACCAATCGCCGGATTCCTTATGACTAGCACCGTTGGGTGTAGTTGCAGCGTTTTTATCAGGATAAAATAGTAACGTAAGAATTCTGGCTTTGTGGTCGATACAATTAAACTCGTAATGCGTTTTTAATGAGTGAAACCGACCGGATTGTTGTTTCTCATAACTCGATAATACCCAAGCTTTTCTAAAATGTTCATTCTTGTCGATAGTTTCCCAATCAACAAAATGCTTTTCCCCGCGTTTGTTTCCTTGGTCAATCGCAGTCCATTCTGCTTGTAAAGGTAACGCAAAGAAGGTCAGAAAAAATAGTATCAGTAATCGATTTGTCATTGTTAACAATTCCGATGAATAAAGCTGCTTAGTTTATGAATGTATTAGATTTCGCGAAGAAAATGCAATATTCATGCAGGATGTTGTAAAAGTGTATTATTTTGCAATAAAAAAGTTTCCACTGTGGAAACTTTGGTCTATTCTTAGCGACGGGTCTCTCAGTGCCAAGTTTTTCTTCAACCAATGTCAAATTACATATCGATCAGCGTGCTTTATGCACGTTTTATTATATCTGGAATAGTTGTGTTTTTTTATAGTCACAGTTAGGCATATTATAAAGTTTTTTATTTTGGAAATCTTTAGAACTGTTACAAACCGCTAGCAATGTTATATATCTTCAACTTGGAGTTAAGTTAATTATGGAAGAACTAAATCAGGCCTGGGTGATGTTGAAGCTCGGTGGCGTTATTATCATACCGCTGGTGGCGTTAGCCATAATTGCAGTGGCAATTATGCTTGAGAAAGCTTTTATTTATTGGCGTTATGCGCGACTATCTAATGATTTGTTAAATCTGGTAGAAACTTATGGTTTTAAATGGAATGACTTAGAAAAAATTCTTTCAGGATTGGATAAACGACATTATTACAAACGCTTCTTCGAGGTAGTCATTTCCAATCGACATAAACCCGCTTGGTGGACTGAATCACGCGCCGCCGATGAGGCGCAAATCATTGAAGAATCTTTGGCGCGTCGTCTTTGGGCACTGGAAACGATTGTTACCGCAGCACCGCTATTAGGGTTGGTAGGAACTGTGGTTGGCATGATGCGGGCTTTTCAAGTGATCGGAAGTGAAGGCGTTGTTAATCCTACCGCAGTAACGGGTGGTGTTGCTGAGGCATTGATTGCAACTGTAGTGGGATTGGCTATTGCACTAGTGGCTTTATTCGGCTTCAATTATTTTTCCCGTTTACAATCATTGACAATGGATGAAATGGAGCGCTTGGGTACACGATTAATCGACAATATTCGACTCGATCAGCAGAGAGATTCTCATGAAGCTTCGTAAATCTCGCGTTGTTTCAAAGGGTAAAATCGAAATCATTCCGATGATTGATGTGATGTTTTTTTTGCTTGCCACGTTCATGCTGGCATCGTTATCAATGCAAAATCTGGATTCTCTGCAAGTCAATTTACCTGAAGGCGAAGCAGAAAAATTAAGCGCCGAGAAACCTGTAACACTTTCGCTGACCAAGGACAGTAAAATTTATATCAATCAAAAAACGGTTACATTGGATACATTAGCCGAGACACTTAAACCGCTGCTTGCGGATTCTAAACAAAAACTGATAGTTTCGGCTGATAACGAAGCTCCACAAGGTATTGTGGTACAGGCGATGCTTCGAGCCCGGAAAGCTGGAGTACAGCATTTTCTTATTGCTGTAAAACATAAATAGCGCAGATCATATGGCGAGCTCCAGATCTCAAGAGATTCGTCTATGGTGGCCACTACCACTAGCGGCTCTGATATGGTTGCTGATAACTTGGGGGGTAGGTTTCTTACTATCGTTACCAGAAGTCGAGATCGATACACCTCCACCAATTGCTGCCAGTTTTATTGATCTCAACGAAACGGAAGATGCAACAAACTCTTTGCCCGCTTCCGCGCCAAGCGCTCCAACACCACCGCAAGAAAAGCCCGTACCAACGGAAGTAGCGCCTAAGCCAGCACAAAAAATGCCAGCTCCATCTGCTCAAAGCCTGCCACCAGCACGTCTACCGAAACCGAAAGTCGCTGATAAAGCCGTCTCTAAAAAACCCGAAAAAACCACCCCAGATCGATCCATTGATTTATCGGATTTTATTAATAAGAATCGGGCCAAACGTGGTGAGCCTGGGATCTTCGATCACCTTAATGATATGCCGCCGAATAATGCATTGTCTTCGCCTAATGAAGCGCGTATGGCCAATGTCAGGCGGAATCTACAAACAGCCGGTACGAGTGGCATATTTCAGATTCTCCGGATAGGACCTCGTACCGCTGAATTCTCATTTCGCGCATGGACAACGGGACAAAGCAATCCTCGTTTGCAATACATTCAAGTAGATGCCGGTCCGGACGGTAGCGTTGAACGCGCCATTATTCGGCGCATGATTCAATTGATCCGGGAATATTATAAAGAGGATTTTAATTGGGAATCCCATCGCTTACACCGTGTGGTGGTTTTATCTGCACGTGAAAAAGACACCAAAGGACTTGAAGATTTTTTGATGCGAGAGTTTTTTGTAAATTAACAGTGATTCACCATAAAACACCCACATCTAAACCCTAACATCCACCGATTTCTCCTTATTGATTGCGGCTAATCTATCTCAGTCTATCGGCGCTAAAGTGACCGCGTAGCAACATCGGCGAGCAGTGTCTCCGCCGCCAGTTTACCGAGATTATTAGACGCCAGCGGGCTATCGCCGGTAAGTAGGCGGCGATCCTTGTGAACCTTCCCAGTAATATCGGAATTAAGGATCTTGACACCCAATTCGCGCAGGCGCTCTCCGACCAGCCAGGGCATCGGACCGGGAATGTAGCCGATCTCGATATTGGCACCGGTATCTAGGCTATCAGGAAAAACGCAGATCTCATAACCACGAAACAAGAAATCTTCCTTCTTCTCGCCAAGGCTCGCGGCAAGCAGCCCGGCTGGTCCGTGACACAGTGAAATCACATAGCGATCATTGTCTCGTGCCCAGAATAGCGCTTTCTTCACATCCTCACTAAAGGGAACATCGTTCAGAACGCCATGGCCTCCGGGAATAAATACGCCGATATAATGATCCAAATCCTTTACAACATCTGGCAGCTTCTTCGGTGCCTTGAGCTTGGCCCGATACTTTTCATACGTTGCCTTGACAACCTCGTCTTCCTGAGGGAAGGCCCACATCTCAAGCTTCACCGGATCGCCAGACGGTGTGGCAATGTCGACTTCAAACCCCGCAAGATCCATATGATACATCGGCAGCAACATCTCAACCGGGTGATTGCCGGTGGAGAAGAACTTGCCGTTCTTCATCATCAGGTAGCGCTCTTGCGATGCAATCATCAGTACTTTCCACTTTCCACCCTTATACGGGTTAGGATAGGTCGTACCGTCGAAATCTGTCTTCGAAGAAGTGTACTGGGTAAGTGAATAAGGCGACGGGAAACAGGCGTTTTCTTCCGCCGTATCAGGAGTTGGTCTGCGGTCTTCTTGTTGTGTGTCGTTCATGGATTCTCCTTGTTACATGTAAAAATTATTCGGGTTATAGCACAATATTGTTTACTGGGACAATGAGCGTAGGTAAATCTTTTTCATTGAGCATATCCCGCAGATCTATTGCTATGGTACGACTCATCGAAGCCATCGGTATATCATTTGTGCCGCCTTCAAAAGGGTTTTCTGTGGCCTGCTGCTGGCCCCACTCGCTCCAGCGAAATAAAAACCAGGAAACCACTACAGAAAGGGTATGTGAACCATATAAGATGAACTCCCAGCGAACGTCATATAAAACTGTGGGGATTGCGGCTATGAGAATGAGTGAATAAATGTCTCTTCGAGTCCATTTTAAGGACTCACCTACCCGGTAATAATTACCCGTAGCATATTTTAGTTGGCTGATTGTAACGAAAACTTGCAGTTGTAGACACCCTAGCCAAGTATGAGCTTCACTAAATCCCAAATATGCAAAACGGCCAGCTGCACTCGATACTAGTACATTCAACTACGATTGCTAAACTTACCTTTATATTTTTGAGTAAGCTCTAGATATGCAATGCACGATTATCGGCACCCAGCGCTGCTTCATGTAATGCTTCTGATAAAGTCGGATGGGCATGAATGGTACTCGCAATATCCTCACTGCTAGCGGAAAACTTCATAGCAATCACAGCTTCTGATATGAGTTCAGAAACATGAGGGCCGATCATGTGAATTCCCAACACTCGATCTGTTTTTTCATCCGCCAAGACCTTAATAAATCCAAAAGAGTCACCAATTGATCGCGCCCGACCATTGGCCATAAAAGGAAATTGTCCAACTTTATAGGCGATATCGGCGGCCTTAAGTTGTTTTTCATTTTTCCCCACCCAGGCTATTTCTGGAGATGTATAAATTACCCAAGGTATCACATTAAAATCAACGGGTTCGCATTGCTCAATAGTCTGATTTTTTTCTAAATGTGCAATCGTTTCTGCCACCGCCATACCTTCTTCCGATGCTTTATGTGCTAGCATAGGTCCACGTACCACATCACCAAGCGCATAGATATTGGTGAGGTTAGTGCGACAGTATTCATCTACTGCAATAAACCCTTTTTCATCCAATGCTAAGCCATTTTCATCAGCACCAAGTCCAGCTGTATTTGGAATCCGACCGATTGCAACAATTAGTTTATCCACTTCAAGCGTTTGCTTCTGCTTATCTGCATCTGCGTAGCGTAATGTTATTTTATTTTTTGTCACTTTAACGGATTCGATTGCAACACCCGTATGAATCTGTAGACCAAGTTCTTTATTAAAGATATTTTTTGCTTCTTTAGCGATTTGATCGTCCGCTGCCATCATAAATTCTGGCATAGCTTCTAGAATTGTTACTTCGGAACCGAGTCTTCGCCACACGCTTCCCATCTCAAGGCCTATAACACCCGCCCCGATGACACCCAATCGCTTGGGTATTTCAGTTAAAGATAAAGCACCGACGTTATCAAGAATTTTATCGTTGTCAATCATCGAAAGCGGGAATGGCCTTGGCACCGAGCCGGTTGCTATGATGACATATTTGGCCTGTATCGTTTGTGTACTACCCGCATCCTCCACGGCAACTGTCCACTCTTTTGCGGAGTTGGATTGCTTTTGTAACGTTCCCTTACCGTGCATCGATTTGATTTTATTCTTCTTAAACAGTGATGCGATGCCTGCTGTAAAGCTAGTAACTATTTTCTCTTTGCGTGCAATCATCGTGGAGACATCTATGCCAGCATTTTCGCAATGTATGCCGTGCGCTGAGAACTTGTGCTGGAGCTGAAAGTAATTCTCTGAAGAATCAAGCAATGCTTTGGATGGAATACAACCAACATTCAAACAAGTGCCGCCAAGGCACGGTTTTCCCTTGGGATTTTTCCAATCATCAATACACACAGTATTCAAACCCAATTGCGCACATCGAATTGCCGCAACATATCCACCAGGTCCTGCACCAATCACTGCCACATCAAAAATATCAGACATAATTCACCCTAATCCTACAAAATTTTCACTAACACGTTCTAATTTAGAGTAGAAGCTCTTATTTATGCTTTTTTAATGGAATCGATTTCGTCAACAGCTTGTATGTAATCTTTCTGTTCCCGTAATTTTAACATCGAGTCGGCAAGCTGCTTGGCATGCATGCGAGCCAAGCGCAAACGGCTGGTTGCTAGCATATCCCATTGCAATGCCTGTAGAATTTCATCAACGCCATCCTTATTATTACACACTAATATCATGTCACAACCTGCAGACAATGCGGCTTGGGCACGTTGCAGCATAGTTTCGCAAAATTCAACCCCTGCCCCACGCATAGTTAAATCATCCGAAAAAATGCAACCGTCAAATTGCAACTCAGTACGTAAAACCTGCTGTAACCAAACAGCAGAAAAACCGGCCGGCTTCTGATCGACTTTTGGGAAAATAACATGTGCGACCATTATCCCAGATACCCCATAATCAATCATTCGGCGAAATGGTATTAGATCTATTTTGCCGATATCATTCAAAGATCGATCATCCACACAAGCTTGTAAGTGCGAATCCGCTTGAATATAACCGTGACCGGGAAAATGCTTTGCAACTGCAAGCATACCACCTTTCTTGAGGCCTTGCGTAATACACTGCGCCAAATTTATAACAACATCCGGATCGCTATGAAAAGCACGATCGCCAATCACGCTACTCGTGCCATGATCGATATCCAGAACAGGTGTAAAACTAAAATCGATTCCGCAAGCATTGAGCTCTGCCGCTAAAACATAACCTACTTGAAAAGCCAAATGCCTTGCAAGTTCAGTCCGCTGATCCCAAATCACGCCTAATTCTCGCATCGCGGGTAATTTGGTAAACCCTTGTATAAAACGTTGCACACGGCCACCTTCATGGTCAACCGCGATTAATAGCGACGGTGTCCTGAGTGCATGAATGTGCTGGGTTAATTGTGATAATTGTGCGATATTCGAATAGTTTCGCGCAAAAAGAATCACGCCGCCAACCAGTGGATGCGAAAGCCTATCAATATCGATTTGCGTTAGTTCTGTACCGGCAATATCGATCATTACCGGTCCTAGCTCAAGTGATAGTGACATAGTTATTTTTCCAGTACGACAAATGCACAAACCACATTAACTTCATCGCTGATCGAAAGATGATGCCGCGTGATTCCTTTATCGCTGATCAGCTGACTGAGTTCTGGGTGAAATTTGAAAAAAGGCTTTCCCAATTCATCGTGGGTAACGATTATGTAATTTAAGCTAACTGGATGACGTAACCCCGTACCCATTGCTTTTGATAATGCTTCTTTTGCGGCAAAGCGACTAGCAAGAAAAGAGACACGCTTGCTACTAGCATGATATTCCAGCAATTCACTATCCGCCAGAATACGTCGCGCAAAACGATCACCATAGCGACTCAATGACTGTTTGATTCGATAAGACTCTACAATATCAGTACCTATGCCATAGATCATTGCCGTGCTTCAAGCATCAATCTTTTCATTTCTTTTACTGCTTGTTCAAAACCAACGAAAATTGATCGAGCCACGATAGCATGACCAATATTGAGTTCAGAAATACCAGCGATAGCTGCGATCGATTGCACATTACTATAATGTAAACCATGTCCAGCATTTACTTTCAAACCAAGATTAATACCTTGTTGGACGGCTCTTTCAATTTCGGTGAAATAAGTTTTTTCCAGTTCCGGTGTCGTCGCGTCTGCATAACTACCAGTATGAATTTCGATAACGGGAGCACCCGCACGTGCAGCCGCATCAATTTGATATTCATTTGCATTAATGAATAGCGAAACACGAATATTTGCATCAGCAAGCCGATGACATACCCGCTTGATGTGATCAAAATATTTAATCACATCCAAGCCACCTTCCGTGGTCAATTCTTCGCGTCTTTCGGGTACCAAGCAAATATCATGCGGCTTTATTTTGAGTGCGATGTCAATCATCTCATCAGTCACAGCACTCTCGAGATTCATTCGGGTTTTCAGCCGTTCACGTAAAATTGCAACATCTTGATCTTGGATATGACGCCTGTCCTCCCGTAAATGCAATGTAATCGCGTCTGCTCCCGCTGTCTCTGCAATCAAAGCAGCTTCGATTGGACTAGGATAGATCGTTTTACGTGCCTGCCGTAATGTTGCAACATGGTCTATATTGACACCTAACTCAATCATTCTTTTCGTTTCTTTTCTTTTAAGGCATCAGTATGAATTTCCATCTGCCGCACACTATAGTTCATATCCAAAGCTCTTTAAAACCGCCTCATTATTGACCCAATCTCTTTTAACCTTGACCCAAACCTGTAGAAATACTTTTTTCCCGAATAGTAATTCCATCTCTTGACGCGCTTTCATTGCAATTTGTTTAAGTTTCTCGCCATTCTTTCCAATGATAATCGCTTTTTGATTGCTTTTTCCAACAAAAATTGTGGCATGAATCCGAATCAACTTTTCTTGATCAATAAATTGATCTATAACGACTGCTGTTGAATAAGGTAACTCATCGCCAGTTAAACGAAACATTTTTTCACGAATGAATTCACCAGCAATAAGATATTGACTGCAATCAGTAATTTCATCACTACTATACAATGGTTGCGAAATTGGCAAGTAACTATAAATAGTGCTGAGAAGCTCAGTAAGCTGTATTTTTTGTGATGCACTGACCGGTACAATTGCAGCGAAATCAAACTCACTCGACATTCTCTGCGTGAATGGCAACAGAAGGTTTTTATCAGCCATCAGGTCTATTTTATTCATCACTAAAATGACAGGAATATCTTTAGGTAGCTCGCGCATTGCAACAATATCACGCTCGCCAAATAGCATGACTTCAATAACAAACAATACCACATCGACACCATGCATTGACCGCCTTACCACACGATTCATCGCTGAATTTAGGCGACTGGAAAACTGTGTTTGGAAACCAGGAGTATCAATAAAGATGTATTGCGCATTCGATTCAGTCAAAATCCCGTTAATTTGAAAGCGAGTGGTCTGCGCTTTCTTGGAGGTAATGCTGATTTTTTGCTGCAACAACTGATTCAGCAAAGTCGATTTGCCGACATTTGGACGCCCAACAATGGCAATATGCCCAGTGCGAAAATTATCCATCACTGACATACTATGATAACTCTGACATATAATGATATGGATTCACAACATTTTATCGATTTTGTAATCTCGATAAGTTCTCATAGGCAAGCTTTGCCGCCTCCTGCTCAGCACTTCGTCTGCTAGTGCCCTCACCAAAGGTTCGCAAGCTAAACTTTGGCACATTACACTCGACTTTAAATTTTTGTTTGTGCGCCTCACCTGTCGTAGTAACGACTATATATTCTGGAGGAGTCATTTTCCTGCTTTGCAGAAATTCTTGTAACAAAGTTTTGGGATCTTTCTTTTGAACACCTATATCAACGGTGTTCATCAAAGGTTGATATAGCGCAACCACAACAGCTTCCACTTGAGCAAAGTCACTATCCAAGAAAATCCCCCCAACAATCGCTTCAAAGGCATCTGCGAGAATGGAAGGCCGCATGTATCCACCACTTTTAATTTCTCCTTCACCCAATCTGATCACATCATTCATTTGTAATTTTAATGCCAATTCACAGAGTGCTTGCTGATTAACAAAGCTTGCACGAATCCGTGACAAATGCCCTTCGGGTAATTGTGGAAAAAATTGGTAAAGCATGTTCGCAACAATACAATTCAGAATCGCATCCCCAAGAAACTCTAGGCGCTCATTGTGCGAAGCACTATGGCTTCGATGTGTAATTGCTTGGATAAGTAACTCAGATCGCTTAAAAGAGTATCCAAGTCGACCACAGAATGCATGCAGTGAGTGCGAACGGAGACTACTCTGCATGATAGCAAAATACTAAGAACGAGGCGGAATGAATCAGACCATCACTCACTGGTAGCTTCAAAATCAATCTTTAACGATAGGTTAGAAACCAGAGGTATTTGTTTGGAATACTGAGTGCTTAGAATAGTCCGCCCATTGACTTTGTTTATTTTTATGTCTTGCGCAGTAATGGATTTAATATTATCAATCTGAGCTCGCTTAGCAAAAGCCAGCCTAATTTGATTAAAATCGGAATCTTGTATACCTACCTCTTTTGCCGTTGCCACTAAGTTTTTCTGAATGGAGGAATATTCTAAATAGGCAGGGACTAACTTCATACCTAACAGCGACAAAAGGATTAGAAAAAATGAAACGACTAATAAACCAGATAGACTAAAGCCCTTTTGCTGCTGTATTGCCGTGAAATAATACATATCTCCCCCTTCACAGAAAACCCTATTGAATAGACAGACCAATACGACTTAAATCATTAAAATTCCACCAAATCATAAAAGCTTTACCTACAATATTTTCTTCTGGTACGAATCCCCAATACCGGCTATCACTACTACTGTCGCGATTGTCACCCAGGGCAAAATAATTTCCTGCAGGAACTTCACAGGTAAACCCTGTCCGATTATATTTGCAGTTTTCACGAAAAGGATATTGCCGGATATTGGAATACTGTACTCCGCTGGCATCTTGGTTGATCAAAATAGAATGTTCTTCATCACCCAAATGTTCCGAGAAGCGATCCGAATAGATATAGCCAAAACCCGACTCTATATACTTGTAATCCTCTTCGTATTCCGTCTTAACGGCTTCGCCATTAATTGTTAGTCGTTTATTGTGATATGTAATTACATCACCAGGAATACCGACGACTCTCTTAATGTAGTCAATCGAGGGGTCTTCTGGATATCGAAAAACTAAAACATCTCCACGTTTTGGTTCACTGATATCCCATACTTTCTGATTGATCACAGGAAGACGAAGACCATATGTATATTTATTCACCAAAATAAAGTCACCAACCAGTAAAGTTGGAATCATTGACCCTGAAGGAATTTTGAAAGGTTCAATTACAAAAGACCTCAGTGTGAACACGATCAAAATAATTGGGAAAAAACTTTTAGGATATTCTACCCACCAAGGTTCATTTTGATCAGATGCTCGCTGCTTTCTTAATAAGAAAATATCCAGTAACCAAATAGCACCGGTTAGCAACAATAAAACAAACAAAATTAAAGGAAAATTCATTATGTTCCCTTTAAAAAACCAAATATAATCCAATTATCGTCATTGGATAATGATATGTTAAATGAAATGCAAATTTGCATAAAAAATTTCTACAATTACAGCATATTGTCATTATTTATTATCAACCTGCAATATTGCTAAAAATGCCTCTTGTGGAACTTCCACATTGCCTACTTGTTTCATTCTTTTTTTACCTGCTTTTTGTTTTTCAAGCAATTTTCGTTTACGCGTTATGTCACCACCGTAGCATTTTGCCAACACATTCTTACGCAATGCTTTAACAGTCTCTCGCGCTATAATGTGCGCACCAACCGCAGCTTGTACAGCAATATCAAACATCTGTCTCGGAATTAATTCACGCATTTTTTTTACCAATTCCCGCCCTCTATATTGGCTGCTATTTCTATGAATGATAAGTGACAACGCATCAACTTTATCACCATTAATTAACACATCGAGTTTTACTAAGTCAGAAACTCGAAACTCCTTAAATTCATAGTCCAATGAAGCATATCCTCGACTAACGGATTTTAATCGATCAAAAAAATCCATGACCACTTCGTTTAAAGGCATTTCATATGTCAACATGACTTGTTTTCCCATATATTGCATATTCATTTGATTGCCACGTTTATTGACACACAAAGTAATCACTACACCTACATATTCTTCAGGTACAAGTATGGTTGAGGTAATAATCGGCTCGCGAATCTCAGCAATCTTCGAAAGATCTGGAATTTTAGAGGGATTTTCAATCTCGATTAAGGTTCCATCGCGTAACAGCAGTTGGTAAACTACTGTGGGTGCAGTAGTAATTAGATCCATGCCGTATTCTCTTTCCAGACGCTCTTGCACAATATCCATATGCAGTAGCCCAAGAAATCCGCAACGAAAACCGAAACCCAAAGCTTGCGAGACCTCTGGCTCAAAATGCAAGGAAGAATCATTGAGTTTTAACTTCTCTAATGCCGAACGCAATGCATCGTATTGATTAGATTCAATCGGATATAGCCCAGCAAATACTTGCGGCTTAATCTCCTTAAAACCTTGCAAAGGTTCTGTAGCAGGGCGATTCAATAAAGTAACAGTATCGCCGACCTTGGCAACATGCAGCTCTTTGATACCCGAAATAATAAAACCCACTTCTCCTGCATTTAACGAATCTCGATAAACAGATTTCGGCATAAAAATACCGACCTGTTCACACAAATGTGCGGTTTGGCTTGCCATTAATAGTATTTTATCGCCTGGTTTTACCATGCCTTCCATCACTCTCACCAGAATGACGACGCCAACATAGTTATCAAACCAAGAATCGATAATTAGCGCCTTGAGTGGTGCGCTTGAATCTCCCTTTGGCTGTGGAATTTTCACGATCAAAGTCTCAAGAACTTCTATAATATTTTCACCTGTTTTAGCGCTGATCCTGACTGCATCTTGTGCATCAATACCAATAACTTCCTCAATATTTTGAATGACTCGTTCAGGATCTGCTGCAGGCAGATCAATTTTATTGAGTACAGGAATAACTTCGACACCTTGCTCAATCGCGGTATAGCAATTAGCGACCGTTTGCGCTTCCACTCCTTGCGATGCATCAACAACTAACAACGCGCCTTCACATGCCGCCAACGAGCGTGAAACTTCATAAGAAAAATCGACGTGTCCTGGCGTATCTATCAGATTCAACAAATAAGTTTGTCCGTTTCTAGCTTTATAGCGTAGTGCGACAGTTTGTGCCTTGATCGTAATTCCCCGTTCTCTTTCAAGATCCATGGAATCGAGAACTTGCTCCTCCATTTCCCGATCCGATAATCCCCCGCATAAGTGGATAATGCGATCAGCAAGCGTCGATTTGCCGTGATCAATGTGAGCAATAATGGAGAAATTACGAATGTGTTGCATTAGTCCATTGTATACAAGGAATAAATAAAGGGTAGGAAAACAAGTTCAAGATAGTTGTCTTCGATCTTTTTTAGGAAGATAAGATTGTTAATCAAATGAAATTAACAAAAGGCAGCATTCTAGCGGATTTTGCCAAGATAATCATCTAAAGCTGAGACATCAAGAAAATGATAACAAATCACTTGATGATTTGGGGATACTAATACAGGTATTTTTTCTCCATACATAGCTATTAATTCAGGATCTGAATCAATATCTATTACTTGAAAATCGAGCGATACTTGCTCGGGTAAATTAGTTAGAGCAAGTATCATTTGTTGACAAAGATGACAATCCTCACGAATATATACAATGAATCTACTAGGTTGTTCGATTCCTTTTAGTGACGAATCGTTACTTCTTAAGGTCGTCATTTAATTTCATTGTGATGAAATTGATTACATCTCCTCTTTTAACCAGCAGAGCTATATTCTTACCATTTGGCACTTGATTTAGCATTTCATTAAAATGCTCAGTATTTTTGACATCTTTGCTATTAAACCCAAGAATTATATCACCCACCCGAATTCCCGAACGGCTCGCAATACCCGGTTGAATACCTTCTACTAACAAGCCATTTGTAACATCCAATTGCTTTTTCTGTTGTGACGTTAATTCACTTAATGCCAGCCCAAGGCGATTAGTGATAGGCTCTTTTTTACTTTTCTGCTTTGATTTACGATTTTCAGCCACATCATCACTCGGTATCTCGCCCACCTCGACTTTAACAGTCTTTATCGAGCCATCCCGCCAAACTTGTATTGACACCTTTGAATTAGGTTTAGTGTTACCAACTATGCGCGGCAAATCAGCTGAAGTCGCAATATCTTTATCATCAAATTTCAAAATAATATCTCGCGCTTTGATACCGGCTCGGTCTGCAGGACTATTTTTTTCAACCGATACAACCAATGCTCCATTGTTATTGGCCAAACCAAAAGAATCAGCTATGTCTTTTGTAACTTCCTGAATCATTACACCAATTCTTCCTCGATCAATTTTTCCATTCGTTTTTAACTGATCAGCAATTTCGGTTGCAACATTAATGGGTATTGCAAAAGATAAGCCCATAAAACCACCCGTCCTACTGTAAATCTGGGAATTAATTCCAACAACCTCCCCTTTCATATTAAACAGAGGACCTCCAGAATTTCCAGGATTAATTGCAACATCAGTTTGTATAAAAGGCACATAATTTTCTTGCGCAAGTGAACGCCCTTTTGCGCTAACAATACCGGCAGTTACACTATGCTCAAAACCAAAAGGTGAGCCAATTGCAATCACCCATTCACCTACTTTAAGATTATCAGGGTTGCCTTGCATCACTTTTGGCAAATCATTGGCAGTAATTTTGATTAGCGCGATATCTGTCTTTTTATCTGTGCCAATTATTTCAGCAACAAATTCACGTTTATCGTTCAGTTTGACGGTAATCTCATCCGCGGTTTCTACCACATGCGCGTTTGTCAAAATATAACCATCTGAGCTTATGATAAATCCAGAGCCTAAAGACCTAGGTTCCGATTTTCTGGGCGCGGAAAAAGGTTGCATATGACGCTTAAAGAATTCATAAAAAGGAGAGTTCTCAGGTATTCCAGGTATCTCAGGTATCTCAGGAAATATCTGTTGGTTTATATCATTAGTGCTTTGTGTCGCACTAATATTAACCACTGCAGCACCATACTTTTCCACTAGACCTGTAAAATTAGGCAACTCATTAAGTTGCGCACTAGCTGTACTAGAACAAAAAAACAGAAAAAATAATAAGTATTTTAACATTGCCATGCTTACCTTATTTTTACAGTCAAAATTTCAATAATCATAAAACTAAAACGCCTTTCTAATATTTAAGATATTCTTCGGAATTCAAAATTGTAACGAAGATAATCTATGAAATTGCAACAGGATAATAATATAAAGTATAAGAAAAAAACAAATTGATTTTCTTGTGAATACTTGTAATTTAACGGTAGATAATAAGTGATGAAGATACAGCACAAAGCAAAAATAGAAATTCAATCAATCTAGTCACTAACAAAAAACGAAAAACATTCTTTTTTTACATTGAATTAGTCTTCAGATTATTAGTGAGTAAAAAATATACTATTATGTAATTACGGTTTGTTATTCGGTGATTTCTTTTTTGTGATACTCAATGGATCTCGGTGTACTATTATTTTGTCTTTGAGCACTTATATAATTTGTATAAATAGGCTGCATTTCATTTTGCAATAACAAAAGATTACTTCTCTCAAAAACCACCGGGCCATTTTTTATCGGTTGTAATTGTGAAGAAACGGTTATGGGAACGACACTGTGGTCAATAGTTTCCTGCATCTTCTTCTCAGCGAGAATCTGCTTATCAGCCTCTTGTGAAGAGTGATCCAAACCAAGCCATGTAGAAATACCCAACACAACAGATGCAGCTAACGCAAGCGTAGCAATTTTACGTTTCTGTTTTTTAAATAACAGTAATTCCGATACGTTAGGAGAATAAATAATGGGCTCATCCTTAAGCTTGGTAGCTACAGCTTCAGACAAATTCATAGAAAGCTGAGATGATTGCCTAAGTGCGTCACCGATAAGATGGTAGGTTTCCCAATGCTGCTTTAATTCACTATTTCTATCAAGCATCTCAACCACTCGCGAAACATCTTCACTTTCTAGCTCCCCATCCATTAGGGCAGATACTTCATTTTCCAAAATTACCACCTCCTATCCTTACTAGTTCCTAAAAGAGGGCGCAACTGCTCCGATATCGCTTCACGTGCACGAAAGATTCGCGAGCGTACTGTGCCTACTGGGCAATTCATAATAGTTGCAATTTCTTCATAACTTAATCCATCAATCTCTCGTAATACTATTGCCGAACGCAATTCCTCCGGCAGAATATCGAGTGACTTACTTACCGTTTGGGCAATTTGTTTACTCATTAATTCACTTTCGGGTGTATTAACTTCCCTCAGCAAGCTATTATCTTCAAAATCTTCAGCATCTTCATTATTAACTCCTTCTATAGTCGGAACTTTACGTCCTTGTGATACTAAAAAATTCTTGGCAGTATTAATTCCAATTCGATATAACCACGTATAGAAGGCACTATCTCCACGAAAAGACGGTAGCGCTCGATAAGCTTTGATGAAAGCTTCTTGTGTCACATCCTCAACCTCAGCCGCATCACGAATAAAATGAGACAATAGCCGAGCTAATTTACGTTGATATTTAATAACGAGTAAATCAAATGCATGTTTATCCCCGTTTTGAACTCTTTCAACTAATTGCTGATCGACTTCTCGATCACCCATACCCCTTGTTCCTCGAACATTTTATAAATCTCGACCTAATCAATCTTATTCGGCCAAAAGTTCAGCATAATGACACAATCAGGTCAGGATATCTACTCAAAAAATGTCAAGAATCAGCGAATCGCAATACTCACAACAAAGACAATTGAATTATCTAATTAGTTCATAATTTCATCAATCGATAAACGAATTAAAAACCGAATAGCACACACTTAGAGCGAAAAAGCCTGCCATGACCATCTCTACATCAGCATACTTTCTCGCCTCAATCGCTATACCAGTCCATTATCAATAATTCATCTGCAATTTTTACTCCAACATCACTACTTTAGTTCGCTATTATGCTGATCGGAGAGAGTCAAAGGAACCTTAATTCACCGACTCATGCAGCATAATTTATAATTTGTCCAGATTTTAAGTGTTAAGCAGAAGAAGCTAAAATAAAAACTGACCATACCAAATGTGAATTTATAATGTTTGTACTACCAACTGTAGTACGCCTATATTGATATGCAGCGATAGTAAAAATCTAAAAATCGCCAGATTTAATTAATCCCAAATAACCATTTTGAAGCGCTCTTTAACGATGCCAAAGTAATTACACTTCCAATCACTTTGTGCAAAGAAATCCAAACAATGCCACTGATCCTTTAACTTCAGCATATTAATTGCAGCATCATCCCAATCGATCGAAGCAAATTTAATTTGTAATTGTTGCTTACGATGCTCTACTTCTTCGTAGTTAAAACCATCGTACTCCCAATGCAATACCTCAAATACATTGCCAGATCGATCGACGTAATCCATACTAAAATCCAGTCCCCATTTAGGGCGCATTCTGATTAATTTATATACCAACGGATTAGTTTGCGCCCATTGCTGCAATTGCTCCAATGCCTCACCGCAATATCCTTTACGCTCAAATAATAAGCTGTGGTTGAGAACAGCGCCCTCTAGCTTACTTTGTTGGGTAAACCATGCTGTTTTCAAAGCATGTCGATGATCTCGATGAGCATGAAATGGCGCTAAGTTAGTTTGGGCAAAACGCTGCTCTAATTTTGTCAAATCGTAGCCATTCTGATCGAAAAGTGCCAGATCAATCGCTGAGGGAGATGAAGTTTCATCAACTGGATTATTCCAATATCCCTCAGAATTAAACTGATTATCGGTTAGAGCGATATAAGACATGGCTTAAAAAGTATACTGGTAAAAATATGTGGCAATAAGATTCAATTATGCGGGCATTAATTTTTGCTAGGGTTTCGTTTTTGAAAAAAATAGTAGATGCCAATTCCAATGACACAAGCTGCGATGAGCAGTAATATAATTTGATGCAGGTATTCCTTGATCAGTGCTTCATTTCCGCCAATAAAATAGCCTAGCAAGGTTAAAATCACGACCCAAATTCCAGCACCAAGACTGGTATAAAAGCAAAAAACTGCTAGATTCATCCGTGCCAGCCCAGCGGGCAAAGAAATATACTGACGTATTACCGGGATCAAGCGGCCTGTCAAAGTTGAAATGTGACCGTGACGAGCAAAAAAACTCTCCATTTTCTGCATATGCTTTTCTTCGAACATGACATATTTGCCATATTTGATTAGTAATTGACGTCCTAATCGAATCGCCAGAAAATAATTAATCAAAGCGCCTGCCAAGCTTCCTAATATGCCGCACAAAATAGCAATAACAATATTCATTTCACCTTTTGCTGCCAGATAACCCGCAGGTATCATGATTACTTCGCTCGGGAAAGGAACAAAGCTGGATTCAATCAACATGAGTAGAAAAATACCGGAATATCCTAAACCACCTATAGTATCGACAATCCAACGAACAATATCTGTAAACAAAGCTTGCGCCTTAATATAAATTAAAAAAGAAAATCATATACCTGTTATGATCAATCGATAATTAAGAAATGCTGAACAAATTAGCGATTAATATTTGTTTAAACAACAGCCCCATCGTTTTCCAATGGTTTCTTCTCCAAAGAAACCAAATCTTCTCTTTTAACACCCAAAAGCATAATAATAGAACTTCCCACCATGATTGATGAATAAATACCAAATAAAATACCTATGGTTAAGGCGAGCGAAAAATAATAAAGTGTTTCTCCGCCAAACAATAACATGGCAATGACTACCAATTGTGTACAACCGTGCGTAATAACCGTACGCGACATAGTTTGAGTAATGGCATTATCAATTACTTGTGTCACCGATGCTTTTCTCAATTTACGGAAATTTTCTCGAATACGATCAAAAATGACCACCGATTCATTCACCGAATAACCGAGAATCGCAAGTACCGCAGCAAGCACGGTGAGCGAAAATTCCCATTGAAAAAAAGCAAAGAAGCCAACGATGATAACCACATCATGTAAGTTCGCGATCATGCCGGCGATACCAAATTTCCACTCAAACCGTACTGCCAAATAAGCAATAATTCCAATTGAAACGAATAATAACGCTAATGCGCCATTTTCTAGTAACTCTTCACCTACTTGCGGCCCAACAAACTCAACACGACGAATTTCTACAGCGGAATCAGCTTGTTTAAGAATTTCAAAAACATGTTCCGATAATTGTGCGCTGGATACCTCCGTTTTAATGGGCAAACGAATTAGGACATCTCGTGACGTTCCAAAATTTTGCACGCTGGCATCGGTAATACCTTTAGTAGCCAGTGTTGTTCGTATTTCTTCCAGATTAACAGTCTGTTGGTAATTAACCTCTAAAATTGTTCCGCCGGTAAAATCTATCCCTAGATTTAATCCCTTGGTTGCGATAAAAAAAATAGACAGGACAAAGGTCGCAATTGAAATAACAGCGCCTATCCGACGCCAACGCATGAACGGAATGTCGTGATTAAATCTAAAAATTTCCATAGTTGTTTCCTATAAAGAATGCGCTGCTATAGTGTTTAAGTAATGTTCGGCGATTTTTTCTTGCGTTTATTTTTACCTTTGTTTCGTGATACACCAATATTAGGTTTCATCGTTGAAGCCTCGGTCGCAATCTCACTTTGAGAATGGGAGGGACTGTAAAGGTCTGATTGGGCAACGGATTGCTCAATATTGGCCTCCGATTTATCTATAACGCTTGGCGTGCGCTCGTTGGGTTCAGAAAGTTGCTCGCCAGGTGCATCAAAAGCATCTGACATCTCGTCATTTCTTTCCTTTCCCTTACCTTTAGGTATCCATATCTTCCCAATAGGTACAGTATTTAATCTGCGATTTCCATATAGTAAACTCACTATGCCACGCGAAACAAAGGTTGCGGTAAATACCGAGGTTAGAATCCCCAAACACAACACGACAGCAAAGCCTTTCACTGGACCAGAGCCCAATGCAAATAACGCAACACCGGCAATCAAAGTTGTAATGTTGGAATCTAAAATAGTACCGAAAGCACGTTCATAGCCACTTTGTATAGCCTGTTGCGGTGACGCGCCTGTGCGTAATTCATCACGAATCCTTTCGTTGATCAACACATTGGCATCAATTGCCATACCCACCGTTAGTGCCAGTGCAGCCATACCTGGCAAGGTAAGGGTAGCTTGCATGATCGATAATAAACCAACCAGCAGCAATAAATTAAGCGCCAACGCAATGACTGAAATAACGCCAAAAGCAGCATAGTAAATCGCAACGAAAACAGCTACCGCTAGAAACCCATACAATGTCGAATTAAATCCACGACTAATATTTTCGGCACCTAAGCTAGGGCCAACCGTACGCTCTTCGATAATATCCATCGGTGCGGCAAGCGCACCAGAACGAAGCAGCAACGCCACATCTCGCGCTTCCGTATTGGTCATACGACCACTGATCTGCACGCGCCCTCCGCCAATCTCCTCGCGAATAACCGGAGCAGTGATAACCTCGGCTTGATTTCTTTCAATCAAAAGAATAGCCATTCTTTTGCCAACATTGTCACGCGTCAATTGTTTAAAGATACGCGACCCACCACCATCAAGATTAATATGGACTGCAGGTTGATTATCTTTATCAAAGCCTGGTTGCGCGTCAGTTATATGCTCGCCAGTTAACAAGACTTGTTTTTTTACCAGCAATGGACTGCCACCGCGTTCTTCATACAATTCCAACCCCGCGGGCACTTGTCCACGTATCGCCGCATCTAAGTCGCGCGCATCATCCACCATACGGATTTCCAGCGTTGCCGTACGCCCCAAAATATCTTTCGCCTTGGCCGTATCCTGAACCCCTGGTAGTTGAACAATGACGCGATCTTTTCCGGCTTTCTGAATGATCGGTTCTGCTACCCCTAGCTCATTAACACGGTTACGTAATGTCGTGATATTCTGCATCACAGCAGAATCTTGCATGCGAATCATTGCTTCTTGCGTGATTGTAGCAACAAGATCGAAGCGCTCTCCGACTCGCTCATGCACAAAACCCAGATCGGGATAATTTGATTTTAACTCGGCTTCTGCTTGCGTACGTGATTCTTCATCACGAAATTTCAGAATTATTTTCTTATTGAGCCTTTCGATACCTGCATAGGAAATCTTTTTTTCTCGCAAAGTAGTCCGCACATTCGAGCCATAGCGCTCAAGAGCCTTATCTAAAGCGCCTTGCATATCGACTTCGAGCATAAAATGCACGCCACCACGCAAATCTAATCCCAAATACATCGGCAAAGCGCCTAAACCGGTTAACCATTGCGGGGAATTTGGTAATAGATTCAATGCGGTAATGTAATCTTTACCGAACGCCGATTCGAATAAATCCTTGGCTCTAATCTGCGTATCGGTATCAGCAAAACGCACTTTGACACTATTACCTTCGAGAAAAATACCGTCTGCCTTGATATTGGCTTGTGTCAGTGTTTCTTCAACTTGCTTCAGTAGTGCAGTGTCAGCATTTAAAGATGCGCGCAATGGTGAGATTTGTACGGCTGGCGATTCACCATAAAAATTCGGCAAGGTATACAGCAGCCCAAGTACAACAGAAACTGCAATGATGAGATATTGCCAAAGTGCAAAACGATTCATGGATGTTAGTATGTATTAGGGAGTTACAAAGACGGAATCAAAAAATCAGGAAAACGACGCAAACAAAACTTATTTATTGGATTGTTGCGTATTTGATTGATTGGTATCTTCCGTGGTGTTGGTACTTGTAGTTTCTGCCGTTTCACTTGATTGTGATACCGTACTATTACTGTCTGCTGAAATAGACTTTCCACCTTTGCTTTTTGTAGTTGATTTACCTTTGGGGTCAATGCTTTTCAGTGAGCCTTTAGGCAACAGAGTTTGAATCGAAGATTTAAGTATGGTTACTTCAACAGCAGGTGCCACTTCTACTATCACATACGATTCGCTTACATTCATCACTAACCCTAATATACCGCCGTTGGTAATGATCTCATCACCACGCTGTAAGGCATCGACCATTTGTTTGTGTTCTTTGGCACGCTTAGATTGCGGGCGTATTAGCAAAAAATAAAATAAAACAAAAATAGCAACCAGGGGTAGCAAGCTCATCAAGCTTGCATCAGCTTGCGCCGGTGCAGCAGTTTGCGCAAAAGCATCGCTTATCAACATAAAGCTCTCCAAAAACATTTAAAAAGGCATATTTTAGCATGCTGCATGCTCAGCCAGAAATTCTTGTGCGAATTCTTGAAATTGCTGTTTCTCAATAGCGTTACGAATTTCTGCCATTAATTGCTGATAATAGAACAGATTGTGTACGGTATTGAGGTGTGCGCCTAGCATCTCATTGATACGCTGCAAATGATGCAGATAGGCTAACGTGAAATTTTGACAGGTATAGCAGCCGCATTGCTCATCAGGTGGTGACTTGTCCAGACGGTATTGACTATTGCGTAATTTAATAACGCCACGGCGCGTATATAACCAACCATTGCGTGCATTGCGTGTTGGCAGCACACAGTCAAACATGTCGATACCTTGCGCAACTGCATGCACAATATCCTCAGGAGTACCCACGCCCATGAGATAACGTGGTTTGTTAAAAGGCAGTAACGGAGCAGTATGATTCAAAATACGTTGCATATCGATTTTTGGCTCGCCCACCGATAAACCGCCAATCGCATAACCATCAAAACCAATCTCCTGTAAGCCTGCTGATGATTCATTCCTAAGTTGTTCAAACATACCCCCTTGCACGATACCAAAGAGTGCGTTGGCATTATTACCATGTGCTTGCTTGGAGCGCTCTGCCCAACGCAAGCTAAGCTCCATAGAAGTACGAGCGGTTATGTCATCAGCCGGGTATGGCGTACATTCATCAAAAACCATAACAATATCGGCATTTAGTATGCGTTGAATGCGCATCGATTCTTCCGGTGACAAAAAACAACGATCACCGTTGACGGGCGATTTGAAGTGTACGCCTTGCTCAGTGATTTTGCGTAAATCTCCCAAACTGAAAACTTGAAAACCACCAGAATCCGTTAATATCGGTTTGCGCCAGCCCATAAAATCGTGCAGCCCTTGATGCGCATCAATCACTCCCAATCCCGGCCGGAGCCACAAATGAAATGTATTGCCTAATATAATTTGTGCTTGAATTTGCAGAAGCGCTTCGGGTGACATACTTTTTACCGCACCATAGGTACCCACCGGCATAAAAACAGGGGTTTCAATGATGCCGTGCGCAAGTGTTAACGTGCCACGGCGTGCATGATGATCGGTAGTATGTAGTTCAAATTTCATGACTTATGATTTCTTTCGATTAACATCGCATCACCATAGCTGAAAAATTGATAGCGCCGATCGATTGCATGCTGATAACCGCGTTTAATTATATCCATGCCGGCAAAAGCAGCAACTAACATCAACAATGTTGAACGCGGCAAATGAAAATTAGTCAGTAAGCGTTCAACAATACGGAAGCGATAGCCGGGTGTAATAAAAATATTTGTATCTCCATGACCCGCAACTAACCGTCCATCGTGCTGCATTGCACAGGCTTCCAATGCACGTAGCGAAGTTGTTCCTACCGCTAAAATGCGCCCACCGTTTTCCTGTGCTTGTTGAATGATATCAACAGTCTCCTGTGGAATATGAAACACTTCATTGTGCATGGCATGATCCTCAATTTGGCTAACACGGACCGGTTGATAAGTTCCCGCTCCCACATGTAAAGTCAGATAAGCAATGCTGACACCAAGATCACGCAGCTGAGTCATGATATCCATATCAAAATGTAGCCCGGCAGTAGGCGCAGCAACCGCGCCTGGATTACTTGCGTATACAGTTTGATAACGTGATTCGTCCAATTCCGTAGACTCTCGAGTAATATAAGGCGGCAGAGGCAATTGTCCATAACAATCCAACCAATCATCGACAGAACGACTATTGTCGAAATACAAGCGATAAAATTCACCAGCACGATCTACCACGGTTACTGGAATCACATCATTTAAAATAAGCTTAGAATTTACCTTGGGAGCATGACTAGCACGAATCGATGCCAATACGTGATGGTGATCGAGAATTCGCTCGATCATCACTTCCACTTGTCCACCGCTCTCTTTTTTTCCGAATAACCGTGCTTTTAGCACTTGCGTATCGTTAAAAATCATCACATCACCTGGCTTAAGGTAATCTGGCAAATCAACAAACCTGGTATCTTGCCACTCTCGCAAGTTATTCAGATAGAGCAAACGGCTGCTGGTTCTTTCTTTGGCGGGAAATTGCGCGATTAGGTCCTTGGGCAGATCAAAATCAAAATCCTCAGTTTTCATATGCACATTATACCGGGGAAGTGAATTTTCGCCCATGCAGCTTGATGTACTAGCGCTTTTCAGTGATAATTGCGCCTTGCTTAATTTATGAAACGTAGCAAAAAACTAGGTAAGTTTTTTGCCGGGATGGCGGAATTGGTAGACGCACGGGACTCAAAATCCCGCGATGGTGACATCATGGGGGTTCGATTCCCCCTCCCGGCACCAAAACAACATTTCAAATAGTTTCACATCGCATCAAATTCCTTGAATTAACTGGCTTTAAGAGGAAATGATAGCTTCAGACTGTATCACAAAGTATCTGTACATACCATAGTTTTAATGGTACTTTTGTTGGTAGATTTGATACCATCAATTTTGATACCAACAAATGATCACGGATGTACTGATTCGGCAAGCCAAGCCTAAGGACAAGCCTTACAAGGTCAGCGATGGCGGTGGCCTGTATCTTTTGATTAATACCACAGGCAAATACTGGCGATTGAACTATCGTTTTGCTGGTAAGCAGAAAACCTTGGCGGTAGGTGTTTACCCAGCAGTATCACTTGTCGACGCCAGAAAGAAGCGTGATGAAGCTAAGGTATTATTAGCCAAGGATATCGATCCTTCGGTAACCAAAGCACTCAACAAGCGAGCGGCACGTACCGCGGCGGAAAGCACCTTTCAAGCCATAGCATTGGAATGGTATGCAAAGAATCGGCATATCTGGACGGAATCAACGGCTACGACCATTTATCGTTTTCTGGAAAAAGACATATTCCCTTGGTTAGGCAATCGCCCGATCAACGATATTACCGCACCAGACTTGCTGGCGGCACTGCGCAAGATAGAAAGTCGAGGCTTTCATGAGAAAGCTCACAGATGCAGAATGTATGCAGGCATGGTATTTCGCTATGCGGTAGCGACCGGACGCGCTGAACGCGATCCTAGTGCAGACTTAAAAGGTGCGCTGACACCGATTAAAACCAAACACTATGCCAGTATCATCGATCCAAAAGCCATTGGTGCACTCGTTCGCGCCATAAAAGGCTATACAGGCTCTTTCGTTACGAAGTTCGCTTAGCTTTGCCCCGCTCCTTTTCGTTCGCCCTGGCGAGCTTAGACATGCCGAATGGTCAGAGATCGATTTTGATCGTAAGGAATGGCGAATCGCAGCGCATAAAATGAAAATGCGTGAGCAACATATCGTGCCACTATCACCACAGGCAATTGAAATCCTTCAAACCGTCAAGTTACTGACAGGCGACGGGCAATATGTTTTCCCGAGTATCAGAAGCGGATCGCGTCCTATGTCAGAAAATACCATCAATGCCGCACTAAGACGTTTAGGCTATGAAAAAGAAGAAATGACAGGTCACGGCTTCCGGTCAATGGCAAGCACTCTCCTACATGAGCATGGATGGCCGCATGAGGCAATTGAACGACAGTTAGCACACGCTGAGCGTAATGCTCTGTCGTAGCAGCTTATAACTATGCCGAGCACCTGCCTAAGCGACGGGAAATGATGGATTGGTGGGCGGATTACTTGGATGAGTTAGCGACAGGGGCGAAGGTGGTTAATATTAAGTAATGATTGAAAAAGAATACGAAACTAAAGATGAGCATGATGAGCGAGATGCAGCATTTTGGGATGCAAATATTGTTTTTGCTAAACTCGCTTTAGGTCATCAACTAGAAGATACAATCATCAATAATGCCGCAGAAGTATTGACAGCTTGCGCTTTAAATAATGGCGATCATTTTGAATTAGCTTGTTTTATCGTTGCGTTTTCGGATTTTGTGGATGCCAACAAACCGCCACCAATGGCTATGTTAAGAGGGCTGCGAAACTCGCTAGAAAGATTTCGTTGTGAAACAAAGTCAATGGATAAAGCCTTTTATCTTAATAAAGAAAGAAAAGGCAGGCCAGAACACTCTTCTGTTGATAGAGCGTTAGGTAGGACGATTGCCAACCATGTAGTCTATTGGGTTAGTAAAGGCAACACCTTAGAGGAAGCTATAGAAAAAACTGCGGAATATTATAAAAAAGAAACTACTAGAATTTCAGAAACAAAAATAAAACGTGATTATTTGAAATATAGGAAAATAAAAAAATCATTTAATCAATAATTAATGACCCTGAAATTTAAAAACCATCACACTATGATCACTGCGGATCTTTTAATAACACTCAAGATTACGCAATAAATATTCTAGTTTTTACCTATTTTTTTAGACAGCACAATAAATATGGCTCTAGACTAGTAGAAGTGATATGTTAGTCTAGAAAGATGTTAAGAAATAGTAAATTAAGTGACTATTAGTTAAAAAAATAATTCAATGCTTTTGCATTGATATACCTGCCAGCAAAGCTGGCACTGCTGTTGGGCAAAAATCGTAACACGATTAATCGTTGGTATGACATATTCAGGCAAGCAATATATGGCCATCAGACAGCGCTAAAAGACAAGTTGTTAGGTAGAGTGGAAGTTGATGAAAGCTATTTTGGTGCGAAACGTCACCGTGGTTATCATGGCAAACTCAAACGCGGTCGCGGCACATTAAAACAACCCGTATTTGGTGTTTTTGAGAGAGACGGCAGGGTATACACCGAGATAGTACCGGATTGTAAGCGCTTGACTTTGCAAGCGGTAATACTGGGTAAAGTATCTATTGAAAGTGTCATTTATAGTGACGGCTGGCGTGGTTATAATGGTTTGGTAGATGTAGGTTATTCCAAGCATTTTCGAGTATCGCATGGTAACAATGAATTTGCCCGGGATGGCCACTGCCACATTAACGGTATCGAATCGTTCTGGAGCTTTACCAAGCGACGACTGGCAAAGTTTAACGGCGTATCAGTTAACTTTGAGCTGCATTTAAAAGAATCTGAATGGCGATGGAAAAAGCAAACGGGTGAACTTGCTAGTGAACTATGGCAGCTCATCAGATTTTATTAATCTCTGCTAGTCTAGAGCCTAAATATTTATTGCGTATCTTCACTTCATGAGGTTACGTATAATGTCAAAAAGAAGAGCATAAAAAAGTGGGGTGTATTTTTTTCAAATCAAGCCGCGATTTTCAAAATTGCTGCAGGTTTTTCTGCATTTTTCTTGATCTTTAACCCCGGATACCATCGTTCAAAATGACGATGTAAATCGTTATTCAGAACTGCCGTTCTCGTTTGTAACAGATAATGGGCGCCTTTATGTGTCCATTGCATTTGCTGCTTCTTAACCATTCGTTTGGCGACGACTTCGTTAATCGTCGACTCCACAAAACTGGTCGAAATTGCTTTGCCATAGCGCCACTTCTCGCCGTAATTTGGAATCAAATGTTGGTTATTTCGAATATAAATGTCCAATTCGTCCAAGTGCTTTAGAAATTTCTTTCGGTTTGTATAACGAATTGTTTCATCACCGCTAACCACTATACAATCCTCGATTCGGTCTAGCGCTCTTTCAACATTGCCATGCCAAAGGTACCATTTGGTGCTTTCTAAGGCTTTGGTGATTTCCGCCTCTGCATCGGGATCCGTATGCACCATCCCTTTGGCAAATTGATTGAGCACCGTGAGTTTCATCGTTACATGGAACCAATCTAGAATATGCTCAGATTCCGGGTACATATAGTATTGTAAATCTCTAATATTGTCGGCACCGTCCGATAAAAAGGTAATCTGTTGATTGGCCTGCATGCCTTGTTCTGCCAATATGTTCATTAAGCGTCGCTGTGGCTTATCATCTATTTTCTGGACAAAACCGAATTGTTTAGATGGCTGGGTCGTCGAAAACGATTTTCCAGCGATAACCTCAAAGTGGGTATTTTTCTCATGCCAATTACAAACATAACCCCCATCAATGCCAACAGTCATCGGCTTATCTGGCTTCGGCAATTTCCCCCAATCTCTCGGACATCCCGATAAATGATCCGGCTTTCCTTCGAGCTCTGCCTCCTGGCGTTTGGCTACTTTGTGAAGATGATTTCGCACGGTAACGGGATTCAATGACTGATTCACCGGTAATACATCGTGTAGTAGATGTGCGGTTGAACCATAAGACATTAATGAGGCCCATTTCGTTTCGATATACAGTAACTCCGGACTGGTATGCTCGAGTAACCATTCGGATAACAGACTGAATGATTCCGTCGATGAGTTGGCGCAGGCACAGTGATAAAGGCGCACGTTTGGTATGGAAATGATTCCAAACAATGTTCTAAATTGGAAAGTGTGGTAGCTTTTGATCGTACGTTTCTTGTGGCAGCCCGGGCAATCTTGATGAGAAGCAGAGTAGCGTTCGGCTTGATTGAGAACCATCGTTTTCTGCAATGCTTGTAGTAATTGCTTTGATTCCAAAAGCGATAAACCCAAGGTACTTCCTGATTCACACCTCTTATCGAGATGAATAATGTCCTCGATCGTCATGTCGCCAGATGCCTCTTCAATGACCACTTGTATTTTAAAATGCATCATCGGCCTCCGTCAAATAAGTAGCAATACTATCTTGGATCATATTATGCTCTTTCAGAGCGACAGGGTCGCTAAACGATGATTGATCTTTTTGCGATTAAACCACACCGCATCCAGCGCTTCTATTTGGTCGCGAATATCGCCCACCTTGGTGGATTCATCCGAATTAATGATCACTTTAATGAGATCCATCACTCGTTCAACTTCATCGTATCGAGCGGCACCAGGCATGCCATTGCCCTTCACACAAAATGGGAACGTAGGCGAAGTCACTCTCGCTTCTATCGCTTCAACCCGGATGTCATGAATCCAGGATTCGAAAAAATTATATTCGTAAACAAACCGATCGCCCACATCAAAACCAAAATCGTCAATAAATACCGAATGAGCATCATCAGAAAAAGACGGTCCTCCTACATAGGCGATACCATAATCTTTCCCATAAATGTGGAAACGGTGCAAATGCTCACTGTCCCAGTTAAAAACGATTTGAATCACATGGTGAAAATCAGCTAATGAGGTATGACCGGGAATCCGAAGACGACGCCAGATCATTGGACTCACGCCGCGAAGAGCGATCTTGATGACATACATTTTCATTCGAGACAATACTCAACTTGGTTAAACTTTGAGTATCACCCGGATTTTAGGCGCACGAAAGGTTAAATAGAAATACACCCCACTTTTTTATGCTCTCACAAATGGATGAAAAGAGATTAGCATCATTTCTGCATCACCTAACTATTGCTCGCAATCATTGTGCCCATCATGGGCGTATCTGGGATAGAAAGATGACAGTTAAAATGAAACTGCCAAAAAACCCGAAAAATTTGGCTAGCGCTTTAAATGAAAGCAAGGATGTACATGGAAAATTATACAATACCCTTGTAATGCTCAATTTTTTATTAAGTATAGTTAGTCCGGCATCGCAATGGCGAGGTAAATTAATAACACTTCTGGAGGAATCATCCGTACACGCATCCACAGCTTCAATGGGCTTCCCTAATGAATGGAAAAGCTTGCCATTTTGGGCAAAAAGTTAGGGTTATGATGAGTCAAAGGTCATGGAATTCTGGGATACGATTAGGATCGCAATCTTTTATGCTGATTGTAGCGCTTTAAACAATTCGAGCCAGTTCTGTTAATAACTGTACGCAAGAATAAAGAAAGATAGACTCAGCTAAATTTGTAAACAATTATTAGCTATTTTAAACAGAACTAATCTTTAGGGACAAATAGCTTATTGATTTAATTCCCGATTTGTTTAGAATGAGCGGCTATCTAAAGGGGAGGATCATGGAAGGAAATTTCATTTTCGCCAAGCTGAAGCAACTACTGATAGCTTTTCCCTTTCTTTTCCTGATTTCTCTCAGCAATACGAATGTCTATGGGTTTGAGCGCGGGCCGTTGGCAGTTTCACCTGGGTCGCCATATCATTACGCTAATTTACCCGTATCTGCCTGTAAGGACGAAATAAACTCACATAGAGGAACGCCATTTTTTCCTGTGCCTGGTCCAGAATATGTGGATATTTTGAGTATAACTGTAACTTATGCAGACCAAAATGGTTATCCGATTTCTTCTGGTCCAGCTTTTGCTTATAGATGTAATGCTAGGGTAAATTATATATCTCAAAATATAATTACAGATATTAATGCTGCAGCTTGGGTTTATCCCGTGTGCTATGTGGGAGATTTAGTTTCTGGCACGAATACAAGCGACATGATCTGCACGATTCCCGATCATATTCCAGACAAAGGAGCAAACGCTGGGCAACCACAATTTGGATCATGCGCAGGAAACCCGATCAACACAGCCACGGGTAACAAGTATGCTGAAGAAACCGATATTGCAAGTTCCGGTGGACTAAGCTTCTCACGTTATTACAACTCAACCAGTTTATCTGGTGGATCTTCAGTAGATTCATCCTGGAATCATGCTTTTCAGCGCAGTTTATTTATTAACTCACAAACGATTACGGCTAGCCGCCCCGATGGAAAAACAGCTTATTTCAAGTTAGTCAATTCTGTATGGGTGAATCAACAAGCAGGCGGTGATACGCTGACTCAAATAGCAGGTGGAACCAGCTGGCAATTGACGACATCGGATGACGAGATTGAAACCTACGATACGTCTGGTAGGTTGTTATCGATTGTTGATCGCAACGACCGCACGCAAACGTTGAGCTATGACGCTAACGGTCGCTTGATTACGGTGACAGACGACGTGGGCCGTGCCTTGAGTTTTACTTACGACGGTTCCAGCCGCATCAAAACGATGACCGATCCAGGCAATGGCGTCTATCAATACGCCTATGATACCAATGGCAACCTCACCAGCGTGACTTATCCGGACGGTAAAATCCGTATCTACCATTACAACGAATCGGTTTACACCAGCAACGCCAATCTACCGAATGCACTGACCGGCATCACCGACGAAAACGGCGTGCGTTTTGCGACCTATACCTACGATACCCAAGGCCGAGCAGTGGTGACCGAACACGCAGGCGTCGTGGAACGCTATGTGCTGGGTTATAGTACCGATGGCAGCAACACGATGGTGACCGATCCGCTGAATAGTCAATACACACACTACTTTCAAACCATCCTGGGGGTTGCCAAAAGCACCGGCCAATCGCAACCGGCAGGATCGGGATGCAGCGCTGCTTCAAGCGCAATCACTTACGATACAAACGGCAATGTTGCGAGCCGCGCGGATTTCAATGGCAATAAAACCTGCTATGGCTACGATCTGACGCGAAACTTAGAAACCGCCCGCATCGAAGGTTTGGGTAGCGGAGTCAACTGCCCAACCGACTTGGTCAACTACAATCCCGCATCTGGAGGCCAGGAGCGCAAGGTATTGACGAACTGGCACGCGAGCTTTCGTCTACCGATCAAAGTTACCGAAGCCGGACGGGAAACGACCATCAGCTATGACAGCCACGGCAATGTCACGCAGTATCAACGCAAGGACACGGCCACCAACGCCACGCGCACTTGGACGACCAGCTACACCTACCACGCGAGCATTCCTGGCGTGATCCTGCAAAAAACCGAAAACGGCCCGCGTACTGACGTCTCCGATATCACAACCTACAATTATCATGCACCCGATGCGAGTTGTAATGGCGGACACCTCGGTTGCCGCGGGCAAGTCTCGAGCATTGCCAATGCATTGGGTCACGTGACGCAAATCACCCGCTACAATGCACACGGCCAACCGGAAGAAATCATCGATCCCAATGGACTGACCACAACGCTCGCTTACGACGTGCGCCAACGGCTGTTGAGCCGCACGGCAGGTACGCAAATCACCGGCTACCAATACGATAATGCCGGGCAGCTCAAGAAAATCACCCTGCCGGATAACAGCTTTTTGAGCTACACCTACGACGGCGCGCATCGTTTGACCGATATTGCCGATAACCTCGGCAATCGCATCCACTACACGTTAGATGCCATGGGTAACCGCACCCGGGAAGAATTGTTCGACGCCGGTAATAATCTTGCAAGAACCCAGCAACGCGAATATGACGCGCTCAATCGCCTTTGGAAAACCATCGGCGCACAAACCCAAACCACGCAATACCAGTACGACGCGCAAGGTAACCTGAAGCAGATTGCCGATCCACTTTCGCATGCGACGCACTTTCAATTCGACACGCGCAACCGCCTAAAGCAATCGACCGATCCGGCCAATGGCATAACGCAACAAACACTGAATGCACTGGATCAAATCACGCAGGTATCCGATCCCAGGAACATCAACACCACCTACGCGTACAACGGTTTTGGCGATGTGACGCAGGAAATATCGCAAGACCGGGGCACCACGACCTACACTTTTGATGCTGCCGGCAATGTCAAAACCATCACCGATGCCCGTGGCGTCAAACATACCTATACCTGGGATGCGCTCAATCGCCCGACCAAACGCACGCATACCACGGTTACCGGCGTGCCAGGGGCTACCCAACTCGTTTGGAGTTACGATACCGGCGCCAATGGTATTGGACGACTGACCGGCATGACGGACGAATCCGGTTCAACCAGCTTTGGCTACGACATACATGGCAACCTGCTCACTAAGACGCAGATCGCCAAGATCGGCACGATCAATTACACGCAAACGCTCAGCTATCAGTACGACAGCTTTGGTCGCCAGAGCCAGATGACGTATCCGTCCGGCACGCAAATCACCACCACCTATGGTGCCGATGGTCGCGCAAATGAATTACGCATCAATGGCAATCTGCTCTTGAGTAACATCGCGTACCAACCGTTTGGCGAACCCAAAAGCTGGGTGTGGGGCAATGGTCAAGCGTATACACGTACTTTCGACACCGATGGACGGCTTAAAACCCACCCGGTTGGCGGCGATACGCGCACGCTCACCTATGATCTGGCCAGCCGCATCACACAAACCACGGACACCAACCCGATCTACAACCGCAGCTTCGACTACGATGTGAACGATCGGTTGACGAATCAATCGGACAACACCAGCTTTAAAATCTGGAGCTATGACGCCAATAGCAATCGCACGCAATATGAAGCGGGCAGCGCAACCTACGTATATACGACCGCCGCCAACAGCAATCGCCTGCAAACGGTGTCAGGGCCAATGACCAAAACCTACACCTTTGATGCCGCAGGCAATCCGCTGAGCGATGGTTTGACGACCTTTACCTGGAATGCCGCCGGAAAACTCGCAACCACGGTCAAGAGCGCCAAGACGCACACGTACAAATATAACGCGCTCGATCAACGTATCAGTAAGAACGGTCCGGTTAATCCCAAGCAGATCTTCTACTATGACGAAGCAGGACAACTGATCGGCGAATACACGGACAATGCGGCTACTACCACGCCGACCAATGACTGGCTGGTTAGACAGGAAACCGTGTGGCTGGAGGACATTCCAGTCGCCGTGATCAAGAAACCCACCGCTACCAGCGCAATCCAGGTTCACTATGTTCATGCCGATCACCTCAACACTCCGAGAGTGATCGTCAACACCGCGAACACCGCCGTCTGGCGTTGGGACAACGTGCACGCATTCGGCGCCAACCTGACTGACGAAGACCCCGACGGCAACGCACAACTGTTCGAATACAACCCACGCTTCCCAGGGCAGTACTTTGACAAAGAAACTAGTCTCCATTACAACTACTTCCGATACTATGAACCGGAAACCGGAAGGTACCTGACACCTGATCCGATTGGGTTGGCGGGGGGAATGAATATTTATGCCTACGTCGGCGGGAATCCGCTTATATACATTGATCCATACGGCCTTTGGTGGATTCCTGGAAAAGATTCTCTTCCTCAGAGTTTTGCCGATTTTACTACGGGTGTTGCAGACGCAGCATCGCTGGGTCTAGGGCCTCTAGCAAGGAGTGCACTTGGTGTAGATGGCGGAATTAATAGATGTTCATCGGAATATTCGGTAGGACAATGGGTATCTCTTGCCCTTGGTGCTGGGCGGATGGCGTACGCGAGTATTGCTAAGCTTGGCGCGGTTACAGCGGCAGATGGTGCAGCTGCTATGGCTTTCCGAAATGGATTAAAAAGAACCATGAGAGGGCCATTGGCAGGGTTAGGCTATAGAATTAAGAGTTATAGGGACTTAATGCAGAAATATGGTTCCGATGAGGCTATTCAGGCAGCGGCAGGGCGAACTAATCGCGCTGTTAACGCTGTGGGGGCAAATTTTTCCGTAGGTGGAACAGTTGGTGCGGCCAGCTCTGATTGTGAGTGTCAGTGATGAGAAAGATTATTCATATTCTTATTTGGTTGGTTATATCACTTTTGACTGGTGCAATGAGTAACTATTTTTTTCATTTGGATTTTTGGTTGTCTTCCTTCATCGCAGGAATTGCACTGATTGCCAATGGATTGATTGCTGAATGGGAAGATCGTAAGACTATGTAACGAGAAAAAGACGCAGGATTTATTCCTTGCCATATACACAAAGCCTGGCTGACGAAGACCCTGATGCAACAGCAAATTATTCGAATACAACCCACGCTTACCTGGGCAATACTTTGGGTTAAATCCCATAAAGGTACGTAATAAGTAATAAAATAATCACTAACACCATGAATTGTAGTTAAAAATAATGATCTCCTACCTCCCAAGATTTTGAGTGTTTGTTGTACCTTAATTTAGAAATTGAAGAAAACGAAATATTTATTTAATTACAAAAAATTAGCAATAAATCTATTGGTAATTACGTACCTTTATGGGATTTAACGCATCATTGGAGAAAGTAAAAATAAATTTAGACATGAGATGATAAAACTTGATTAGGAGTATTATGGCAACAATATCCCTTTATTTGCGAGTTTGATAGATTTACTTAAAATAATCGATATGTGCCGCTATTGTTAGCATTTCAATGATATGTTTTTAAGATATTTAAAATTTGAATGAATAGGTATTTTTTTAATTATTCTAATGAATGGTTGTGCCATCACAAGTAATAATGAAAAATTAAACAATAAAATAGCATATGAGGGTTGGTATGGTCTTGGTTTAGGTATTACACCTTCTTCAGGAATCGCAATTCAATACGAATTTTTGTCTAATGTTCAACAGGAAATAACGCTAACAGCAAAAGAGCTTACGGGAATTATCCTGGAAACATTACAACAAAGTAATTCAACCCAAGATTTACAGGAACAGAATATTTATTCCATTGAGGATAGTGTAAACAAATGGACTGTATCTTCAATATATCATGACACAATCACTACAGACTGGAAATCTATTAAAGGGCGAAAAGCTGGGGTTCTGTGGTGGACGAAAGAGTATGAATGTCAAGTAAGTCACAAAATTACCATTAATAAATCTTTGAAAAGTCCTGATCAGTCATTAAATTATAAAATAGCAACTATAGTAAGAGAGCGTCCCAATGATAATTATTCATGGAAACTTGCCAATCCGGAATTAGGGAGGCTTTCGTACGAGAATTTAAAAAATAAAATTATTTCAGCAGTAAATTCTGAAGTGAAAAAAAGACGTGATCCTAGAGGTAATTTATAAGTAATGAAAATTAATACGCTTCAGGCCATTTTAAGTATCCTAATTGTTACGGTGTTTTTGGGAGTTACTGCTGTTGTAGCATTAACTCCAGTTTTAGGTGGGTACCCTCCTGAGCCTTACACAGAGCATCGTAAAACTTTTTCTGCTCTTTATTCAGGAATTATAGAGCTTATTGTAGGTTTTTTCTTTGGCAGGCACCTTGATAACAAAGATGAATAAATTTTAGGCTTTCTCATTTTTAGGGGCTGTAGTAGATCAGTTTAAATTTGAGTCCAATTTTTCAATATTTTTAGTTGATGTTTAGGTGTTCCATAGTTGAATCTAAATTCACATTCTTTAAGAAAAGATGGAAATGACTCTTTGGGAATTCCATTGCATTTTCTTAAAACACGTTTGGCCTGATTCCAAAAATTCTCAATCTGATCTTGCTGTAACTTCCAGTACAAAAAATTCCAGTAACCTAACTGTACTTTCCTTTATAATCTACAATGACTTATCTTCATTTGATCAGCTTAACAACTAAGCTACTACAGCCCCAATTATTCTAAACATAATTTCTCCAAACTTTCTTCAGAAAAAAGATCTTCGTCTTCTAAATATTTCCAAAGAAGTTTGTGTACATATTCATGTAAAAGTTTTGTCATTGACACAACATCTTTATCTTTATTGTCACCAGAATGAACAATACTTGATCTAATAGCATAAATCTTTTTCCCTTCTTTAAATACTTCATTGGTGGGAATAGAATAATGTTTATTAATAAATTTTGCTAGTCTCAGGCTAAAGCGATAGCTTAATTCGCTACTTACTCCAGGAAGTAACAAGATCTCTAAGATTATTGATAATTCTAAGAATCTACTTTCAGAACGAATTTTGTCTGACATTGCATTAATATAAATTTCAGATATGAGATTAAATTTTCTAGTTTTATTAGCATTAATTTGCGCAACAAGTTTAGTTACTTTGTCTACCTCCGCTTGTGCGACAGTAAGTGCTGGAAGATTTAAATCATAAAAACAATTTTTCATGATTATTCGACATGGAATTGGATCTCCGTATCCAATATACAAAGAAGTACTTGATAATTCCAAAAGTTTTAATGCAAGATTAAATTCCTCAGCTGAATTTGATTCGGAAGTGATAAGAATATAATTGCTGGATTTAAGATGGTGTTTATTCATAAATAAAACGCCGTCTTCATAAGAAGAAAGTTGCTTGCTGTTATATTCAGTCAATAAACCATTTTCCCCAAAGGTTGTGTTAGTAATTCCAAATATTCTTTCCCTATCATTATCATCCATATTTCTTATAAGTAAATTTTCATTTATTTTAAATTCTTTAAGATTAGAGCTTAATCTAAATGGAAATTGATAAGAATCGATAGTCTCGGGTTTTGTCATACTTTAAGTGAAAGAATTTTTATAAATCAAAAATAATGAATAAAGTTTCTTTGATCGATGGTAGATACTCGCTTTCTAGCGTTCCTTGTTTTTTACCGATCCGGGAAATATCAACCGCACGCAGTTGTTTGAGATTGATATGTCGGTCTTTATCTAGGCCATTATGATTACTCGGTATCAAGTTCACTGCAAATGGCCAAGGCTTATGATTTAGAAGTAAAGGCGCCACAATCAGAGTTTTTGATTGGATATTCACCAGATCACTTTGAATGATCACGCATGGTCGGAGTTTTTGCGTTTCAGCACCTTTGGTGGGTTCCAAATCAACCCAGTAAATATCAAGCTGCTTAAACTCAATCATTTGAAAGACCATCGGACAGAGTTTTTTCCCATTCCTTCAATTCTTGCTGATAGTCAGAATCTTCGGCTTCCTCTTGGTTTGCTCTTAGCAAAGCTTGCCTGAGATGATTTTTGCGTTCCTGCTTTAGAAGCTCATTAATATATGCACTGCGATCGTCACCGGCAATATTATTGAGAAATGCATAGCTCTCATCATCTAAAGTAATGGTCGTTCGATGTGCCATAGAATTATCACGTCAAAATGAATACATTATTATCATACTATAATGTACTCAAACATTACACTCTATCAATTAGAATAATGATGTTTCTATATGTGATAATGTCCTTTATCACATATAGAAACAATAGTAAAATTCAAGCATTCAAATTGCTTTTTTACCCGATTAAAAAATGTCGAATCTCACTTCTCTGACAAAAATTTCCTGTCCGACACTGGTCACTGCATCCGGTGAACGAGCCAGACTTCGTTTCTTGGAATTTTTTGCATCCAATATCCGAAATCCTCACACTCGACGTGCTTATGTGCGTGCAGTTCTGGATTTTATGAGTTGGTGCCAAACCGAAGCCCAGGTTGCCGCATTGATCGATATCGAGCCATTACATGTTGCCGCGTGGATTGAGCTGCAAACCAGACGATTGTCAGCTCCGAGTGTTAAGCAACATCTTGCGGCTATACGTCATTTGTTTGATTGGCTGGTAGTCGGCCAGATTGTAGCATCCAATCCGGCATCTTCTGTCAGAGGTCCCTCGCATCGAGTAAAAACCGGGAAAACTCCCATTCTGGATAGTGAAGATACCCGGCAATTATTGAACAGTATCGATATCAGCAAACCTTCCGGATTAAGAGACCGTGCACTCATAGCATTGATGGTTTATTCTTTTGCAAGGATTGGCGCTGCTTTGGCGATGAAAGTAGACGATGTTTATACGCAAAACAGAAGACTCTGGGTGCGCTTGCACGAAAAAGGTGGAAAACGACATGAAATGCCCTGTCACCATAATCTGGAAGAATATTTAAGCACCTATATTAATGAAACCAATCTGCGGGATGATCCTAAGGGTTTTTTATTCCGTACCGTTGGCCGCGGAACTGGACAATTAACTTCCTCTCCTTTAGTACAGGCCAATGCACATGCCATGATACAACGGCACATCAATAACTCTGGCATAGCCACCAAAGTTGGTAATCATAGCTTTAGAGCTACCGGCATTACTGCGTACCTGAAAAATGGCGGCACATTAGAAAAAGCGGCAATCATGGCCAATCATTCCAGTACAAGAACAACACAACTATATGATCGGCGGCGCGATGAAATGACGCTCGATGAAGTGGAAAGAATTATGATTTAAATATTCCAAACGGCGCGAAATAATTGTAGAGGCGGAACTTTCGGATCAGAGCAAAAATTGCCTACCAAGAATAAATAATCAATAGTTTCATAAAGCCCTAATAATGTCACACAACTTTGAAGTATTAGTTTGGAATATATATCACTAAGTGATATGATTAAACCATGAAAGATGTTGGATGACAGTATACAAAACACGATGGTTTGCCCGTTGGGCAAATAAACAAGGAGTACCCTCGCTCAGTCCTGTACGCGAGATGGCTGGTGGACTGTACGATGCTGACCTCGGCAATGGATTATTGAAGAAAAGAATCGCACGATCAGGACAAGGAAAGAGAAGTGGTTTTCGTACATTGGTTGCTACCAACAAGGGGGATCGTTGGGTATTCTTATTTGGTTTCCCTAAGAACGAACGCAGCAACATCGACAAAGATGAAGAAATTGCGCTAAAACTGTTGGCGACTCACCTATTATCACTAACAGCTCAGGATCTCGATCAAGCAATAAATATGGGAGAATTAATAGAGGTTAATTGCAATGCGGAAGACTAGATCAATCATTCTCGAAGCGGTTCATGACACAGCCAAAGGATTACGCAAAGCTGGCGTGCTTGATCAAGTTACGATGCGCGAATTCGATCAATTGTGCTTGCAACCTATTGAACCACTAAAACCAGAGCAGATAAAACAGATTCGCGAGACTACACGTGTAAGTCAAGCGGTGTTTGCTGCCATACTAAACACAAGTGTTTCGACAGTACAAAAATGGGAAATTGGACAGAAGCGGCCAACAGGCACTGCGCTTAAATTGCTGCATCTCGTACAAAAGCGCGGCCTGGAAGCCGTTGTTTGAACCTATAACTTCTCATGGTCTTGTGAGATCATCCTAAAAGTTCGACTACCATTAAAATATGGGATTACCTCTGAATACTCCGGTGAAGCGATTTTTTTCTTGCGCTGCTAACAACCTGGAGACACCCCATTTTTTTGTACTTTCCGATATTCTAGGAATTCTTGATTTATTATGCATAATTATCTATGATTGTATGCCTTATAGAAGGGAGTATTATGAGAACTACTCTGGATTTACCCGAGCATCTGTTGAACGAGGCAATGCGTATAACTAATACTAATACTAAAACAGCGGTGATTATGTTGGCGTTAGAAGAGTTAATTCGCAAGACAAAGGTTATCGAGCTCAAACAATTTAAGGGAAAAATAGAACTGGATATCGATCTCGATAATATCCGGAACCGTCGGTAATGGCAGTTCTAGTGGACTCTTCCGTCTGGATTGATTATTTTCGCGGGGGCCATCAATCAGCTGAATTGAGTCATCTCATTGATGAGAACATAATCGTTATCAACGAATTGATTCTAGCTGAATTAATTCCTTTCTTAAAACTGAAACGTCAACTGAGAGTTATAGAATTGCTGAACGAAGTAAAACGACTGCCATTACAAATTGATTGGAATGAGATTATCGAATCGCAATGGCAGTGTTTGGAATCCGGATCAAATGGAATAGGCATTCCAGATCTCATAATTGCACAAAATGCGAAAGAAAATCATTGCGAGATATTCTCTTTCGATAAACATTTCCAAATATTGACCCGAATAATTAAAGTCAGATTGTATAATCAGAATTGACATTTTTCATTGAGTGCTTTTTTAAGCTGATGAGTAAGATAGGACTGATTCCAGCAGATGATGCTATTCTGTGAACTTTCAAGAATAAATAAATTCTGTAGGGTTTTTGTCTCCTATTGGGCTAATTTTACCTTTTCGAGGGGTTGGGCAATAATAGCCGGTTCTGTGAGAGCATAAAAAAGTGGGGTGTATTTCTATTTAACCTTTCGTGTGCCTAAAATCCGGGTGATACTCAAAGCTTAACCAAGTTGAGTATTGTCTCGAATGAAAATGTATGTCATCAAGATCGCTCTTCGCGGCGTGAGTCCAATGATCTGGCGTCGTCTTCGGATTCCCGGTCATACCTCATTAGCTGATTTTCACCATGTGATTCAAATCGTTTTTAACTGGGACAGTGAGCATTTGCACCGTTTCCACATTTATGGGAAAGATTATGGTATCGCCTATGTAGGAGGACCGTCTTTTTCTGATGATGCTCATTCGGTATTTATTGACGATTTTGGTTTTGATGTGGGCGATCGGTTTGTTTACGAATATAATTTTTTCGAATCCTAGATTCATGTTGTGGTCAAATAAATCCGGACACTTTATTAAGTCCTTTTTCAAATTCTATGGGTGTCATATCATCAATCGTTGTATGAATACGTTGAGCGTTATAGTAACCAATATAAGCATGGATATCAGCAATGGCAGATTCTCTGGTTTGAAAAACATTACCAGTCAGCCATTCACGTTTCAAGCTACTGAAGAAACGTTCAGCAGGAGAATTATCCCAACAGTTTCCCTTTCGACTCATTGAGCACACCATACCATGCTGTTTAAGCAGTTGTTGATAGGCATGACTAGCATACTGGCTTCCGCGATCGGAATGATGAATCAATCCGTGAGGAGGATTACGTAGATTGATTGCCATCAATAATGCCCGAATCACCAATGATTGCTTCATTTGCTTATCCAGGCTCCAGCCGGTCACACGACGTGAGTACAAATCAATGACTACCGCCAGATATAGCCAGCCCTGCAATGTCCAGATGTAGGTAATGTCAGTCGTCCATACCTGATTGGGTTGTGCTGGATTAAACTGTCGATCCAGTATATTAGGTGCTATCGGGTAAGAATGTTTGCTGTCTGTGGTTAACACAAATCGGCGCTTACGTTTAACAATCAATCCCAGTTTCTTCATGAGAAAACGTACTCGATATCGACCTACTTTAAAGCCTTCTTTGCGTAATTGCTTCATCATGCGTCGGCTACCCATGCTTTCTCTGGATTGAATAAAGTGCATCTTTATTCTCTGACACAGATTCCAGATTTGGCTATCTATAAGTTTTGCACCCTTTTTTCGCCAATCATAGTAAGCGCTGCTACTCACCCCCATCAATCTACAAAGCATAATCACTGGATAATGATTTTTCCGCACTTGAATGAAACCATATTTCACTTCATTTCTTGCGCAAAGAAGGCACTGGCCTTTTTTAGAATTTCTTTCTCCATGCGCAGCGTTTTTACTTCTCGCCTGAGACGATTTAGTTCTGCACGTTCATCGCTTATTCCTTGCACTTGTTGCTTGACCCACCGCTGCAGATTCTTCTCACTCGTATCAACTACTTGGGCTGCTTGCACAATAGTGTAACCGCGCTCAGTAACCAGTGATACAGCTTCCTTTTTGAATTCCTCTGGATAGAGTCTTCGCTTTCCTGATCCTTTCATCCTTCACCTCGCTAGTTAATAGTATAACTCTCTTAACAAGGTAGCCGGTTTTATTGAACCACAACATCATGACATCCGGGTTGAAGCGATAGAAGCGAGAGTGACTTCGCCTACGTTCCCATTTTGTGTGAAGGGCAATGGCATGCCTGGTGCCGCTCGATACGATGAAGTTGAACGAGTGATGGATCTCATTAAAGTGATCATTAATTCGGATGAATCCACCAAGGTGGGCGATATTCGCGACCAAATAGAAGCGCTGGATGCGGTGTGGTTTAATCGCAAAAAGATCAATCATCGTTTAGCGACCCTGTCGCTCTGAAAGAGCATAATATGATCCAAGATAGTATTGCTACTTATTTGACGGAGGCCGATGATGCATTTTAAAATACAAGTGGTCATTGAAGAGGCATCTGGCGACATGACGATCGAGGACATTATTCATCTCGATAAGAGGTGTGAATCAGGAAGTACCTTGGGTTTATCGCTTTTGGAATCAAAGCAATTACTACAAGCATTGCAGAAAACGATGGTTCTCAATCAAGCCGAACGCTACTCTGCTTCTCATCAAGATTGCCCGGGCTGCCACAAGAAACGTACGATCAAAAGCTACCACACTTTCCAATTTAGAACATTGTTTGGAATCATTTCCATACCAAACGTGCGCCTTTATCACTGTGCCTGCGCCAACTCATCGACGGAATCATTCAGTCTGTTATCCGAATGGTTACTCGAGCATACCAGTCCGGAGTTACTGTATATCGAAACGAAATGGGCCTCATTAATGTCTTATGGTTCAACCGCACATCTACTACACGATGTATTACCGGTGAATCAGTCATTGAATCCCGTTACCGTGCGAAATCATCTTCACAAAGTAGCCAAACGCCAGGAGGCAGAGCTCGAAGGAAAGCCGGATCATTTATCGGGATGTCCGAGAGATTGGGGGAAATTGCCGAAGCCAGATAAGCCGATGACTGTTGGCATTGATGGGGGTTATGTTTGTAATTGGCATGAGAAAAATACCCACTTTGAGGTTATCGCTGGAAAATCGTTTTCGACGACCCAGCCATCTAAACAATTCGGTTTTGTCCAGAAAATAGATGATAAGCCACAGCGACGCTTAATGAACATATTGGCAGAACAAGGCATGCAGGCCAATCAACAGATTACCTTTTTATCGGACGGTGCCGACAATATTAGAGATTTACAATACTATATGTACCCGGAATCTGAGCATATTCTAGATTGGTTCCATGTAACGATGAAACTCACGGTGCTCAATCAATTTGCCAAAGGGATGGTGCATACGGATCCCGATGCAGAGGCGGAAATCACCAAAGCCTTAGAAAGCACCAAATGGTACCTTTGGCATGGCAATGTTGAAAGAGCGCTAGACCGAATCGAGGATTGTATAGTGGTTAGCGGTGATGAAACAATTCGTTATACAAACCGAAAGAAATTTCTAAAGCACTTGGACGAATTGGACATTTATATTCGAAATAACCAACATTTGATTCCAAATTACGGCGAGAAGTGGCGCTATGGCAAAGCAATTTCGACCAGTTTTGTGGAGTCGACGATTAACGAAGTCGTCGCCAAACGAATGGTTAAGAAGCAGCAAATGCAATGGACACATAAAGGCGCCCATTATCTGTTACAAACGAGAACGGCGGTTCTGAATAACGATTTACATCGTCATTTTGAACGATGGTATCCGGGGTTAAAGATCAAGAAAAATGCAGAAAAACCTGTAGCAATTTTGAAAATCTCGGCTTGATTTGAAAAAAATACACCCCACTTTTTTATGCTCTCTAGAAGGTCTGAAGGTGCCTGACTAACAGAAACCTCGAGGTCGTCTTTGGTTCAATGATGGTAGTTGCCTTCGGCTGCGACCGGAATATCGTAATCATGTTTGGAGCTATGATTTTGTTTTGATCCGAGACGCATACGGTCGCAAGATTCGTATGCTCACCATGATCGACGAATTCAGTCGAACCTGTCTGGATATTCATTGCGCCAGGCGCATTGGCGCTGATGAAGTGATCGCCCAATTGGCCAATGCAATGATAGTTCATGGCATTCCAGAATACATTCGCAGTGATAATGGACCAGAGTTTGTGGCCACTCGATTGCGCAAATGGCTGGCAGACATCGGCGTCAAAACAGCTTATATCACGCCTGGCAGTCCTTGGGAGAACGGTTACTGTGAAAGCTTCGACGGAACGCTACGTGATAATTTACTTAATGGTGAAATCTTCTATGGGGTGCGGGAAGCTCAGGCTATCGTAGATCAATGGATTCGTGAGTACAACACTATCAGACCTCATAGCTCATTGGGTTATAAACCACCAGCTCCTGAAATCATAGTGACTCCATCATCACGAAATTTACATCCTTTCATACACTAACGTATGATACAAACCCTCTCTCATCAATTGGTACTAAATCGACAGCAGTTCAGCAACACCAATGCCTTCTCGCAACAACTACCGTTATACTTTGCAAACACCACAAATCCGGAATTTGCCTTCCCAACGTGTTGTATATCGAGTTCCAGCTAATTCCTCATTCAAGAGTCATCACTGAGCATCGATTGGATTCAAACAACGGGCGCAACAGAAATGGCTCCGGATTCAATCGAATCGCACCTGGCTTGCATCAAAACATCACCAATACCTTGCAATAATAAATCAGCACGAATGATCTCGAAATGACCGGCTTCAATTTCGAACGAATGAATCTTGGCGGGGGTAATCTGTTGTGCAAGTGCGGCACGATGGCTCTGTTCACGGTCCGATGCCCACCAGCACACAGGATTTGTATTAAGCACTTCTAATCTTTCTATTTGCAACGACAACATTTTCAAACGTCGTGCTACTAAAAAAACAGACGCCAGTTCATCTGTTCCCATGGCGACATAGCCAGTGGTTTTACAAGTGCCTGATTGGCTCGTGAAAGCAGCGTCGAGTATATCTGTCACCACTTGCTTGGTTGCATCCGTTTCCGGTGAATAAGCAAATGCACTCGACAATACACTATCAGGCGCCACACCAGGAGCAACAATGGTCACAAAATCGGCCAGATCTTGCTGCCAGCTATCCGATTGTGATAGTTCCACACCCGGAATGTACGGATCTATCAATCCCAAAAAAGCCACAGGCTGGCGCTTAGCTTCAAATATTTCCGACATCAATATCGCCAGCGTTCCTCCCAAAGACCAGCCGGCAAGATGCACTGGACCTTCCGGCTGAACAGTGCGAATCAAGGCACAATAATCTTGCGCCATCTGATGCAACGAAACATCCTGATGCGCTGGATCGGCAAGCATGCGGCAAGGCAAACCATACACTGTGCGTGCTTCCTGCAAATACCGTGCAAGCGGTTGATAATCGAAGACCGTCCCCAATCCCGCATGAATACAGAACAAGGGGTGCCGGTCGCTATCAACAACCGGCTGATTCAATATCAGCAAACCAGTCGTAGCCTGCTGATCAGTCAATCCTAGCAAGCTTGCAATAGTCGGTTTCTGCATCAGATCGCGTAACTTAATATTGAGATTCAGATGTTTCAGATTCCGGATACGAGCAATAACTTTGAGGCTGGATAGTGAATCACCTCCCAAGGTGAAGAAATTATCCGTTTCACCGACTTGTTCCACACCTAGTACTTCCTGCCAAATTTCAGCCAATGCCCGTGCTTGCGGCGTGGATGGCACACGAAAATTATTACCAATCGCTTCTGGCTCAGGCAATCGTTTACGATCCAACTTACCACTCAGTAATCGAGGCAATTCATCCACGGCAATCCAATATGACGGCACCATGTATTCCGGTAGCTGTTGCGTTAATGATTCTTTCAACCGGGTTAGTAACGATTGCTTCATGGTTCGGTTTACTGGCAAGATGTAAGCCACCAGTTGCGACCCGTTGTTGCCTGTGTGCACAACTATTGCCACATCGGTCACGCCACTCTCCACACGGATACGCGCCTCGATCTCACCCAACTCGATCCGGAATCCGCGTATTTTCACTTGATCGTCGGCACGCCCAACGTACTCAATATTACCGTCATTCAGCCAGCGCACCAGATCGCCAGTACGGTATAAACGTCCACCTGCAGAATTGAATGGGTCGGCGACAAACCGTTCCGCGGTCAATCCCGCTCGCCCCAGATAACCTCTGGCCAAGCCATACCCGCCAATATACAGTTCACCCACAACACCATCTGGCACCAACTGCATACTGGTATCCAAAACGTAGACCGTGCGATCCCCAACCGGACGGCCAATCGGCGCATAAGCGCAATCAAAACTACTTGCGGTATCAGTTTTCCAGATCAACGGCGTCACCACGGTCTCGGTCGGCCCATAACCATTGATCAATCTATCCGATCGCAAAGCCTGGCGGATCAGGTCATAAGAGGCTTTTGGCATCGCTTCGCCACCGAAAACATATAGCTCAACCGGAGGTGGATCGGTTCTGGATGACGCCCATTCGGCAATCTGACTCAAGTACGCAGGCGGAAAGGCAGCATTGGTAATTCCATAATGATGCAAGGCATCATAGGTTTGCTCGACCGTCCATAATTCCTGATCGCGTACCGCCAATCCAGCGCCAACCGTCAATGCAGTCAACCAGCGCTCATGTGCGCCGTCGAAGGAAAACGACATGAACAACAGCTCGCAAGAACCAGGATGCATCTCGTATATCTTTGCGGTTGCCTGACAGTGCATCGACAACGGACCATGTGTAACACCGACGCCTTTGGGTAGGCCGGTTGATCCAGAAGTGTAGATAACATACGCCAATTGCTGTTGATGCACCGCAATTACCGGATTTTCTGTGTGTTCGAAATTTCGATCAATGTCTTCCAGCACAAGCTGTGGCACATCGCTGTCAAAAACATGCCGGGTAAGTATCGCACGCTGCGTGATCAATAACGATAATCTGCTGTCTTTGATCATGAACTGCAACCGCTCGGTTGGATAATCTATATCCAGCGGTACATAAGCAGCGCCTGTTTTTAAAATAGCCAGGAATACCACGATGACATCGAGCGACCGTTCCATAGCCACGCCGATACAGGTTTCAGGCACCGCACCTAGCTGCATCAGTTCATGCGCCAAGCCATTGGCTCGCAAATTCAGTTCAGCATACGACATCTCCTGCTCACCCAATAACAAAGCAATCGCATCGGGTTGTACTGCCGCATTACGCTCGATCAGCCGGTGTACCGGATGGTAATCTTTTGTTACGAGTGAAAAATCGGCAGTACTACGTAGTGATAGTAATCTGACACGCTCTCGTTGATCGACCCACGACAATTCACCGACGGGACGAAGCGCATCAATCATCATTTCACGCATCAATGATTCCATGTGCGAACGCAAGTTTTGCACAAAACTTTCGGTGAAATCATTACAGCTATAAGCATACTCAATTTCCAACGTGGTTCCGATAACGACTTGCAAATCCATTGCATAACCCGTCATTCCGTTGCTTTGCATGACGCCGAACCGCAGATCATCGCTTTCCGAATTGCGCAATGTGGCGTCAATCGGATAGTTCTCAAAAACGACAATACTATCGAATAGAGGCTGGCCGGAATAACCTGCCCAGCGCTGAATATTCGCCAGTGCGGTGTGCTCGAAGTCTCGCAAACGCACATTTGTCTCCTGCAGCGCTCGCAGATATTTTGCGACAGTTTGGTGATTGCGGCGTGGCACCGGCACTGGAATGGTATTGATGAACAAGCCAATCATCTCATCCGAATGCGCGAGACTCAATGGACGCCCCGCCACCGTGGCACCGAATACGACGGTTTCTTTGTTGCAATAGCGCTGCAACAGCAATGCCCAGGCGGCCTGAACAAAGGTATTTAACGTGATGCGATGGCGTTGCACAAAGTCCTTCAAACGATCAGTTTCATCCACGTCCCACCGAGTATAAAGCAACGCAAAATCCGTCGATCTATTTCGAGGTGCAACCTGCCTAACGGCTTGTGCCAGCAACGTCGGCCCTTCCAACTGAGCCAGCTCGCTTTTCCAGAATTGCTGCGCCGCCTGGTTAGGCTGTTTTTCAAGCCAGCGTATGTAAAGCCCATAATCCGGACCAGCTTGACGTAACGGTTTGCCATAATATTCATCCAGCCAATCACGAATCAGCAAGGTATGGCTCCAACCATCAAATAGAATATGATGATGTGTCCAAATTAACTGGTGGCGGTTTTCCCCGATTCGAATCAAGCACAATCGCGCCAACGGTGGATGGAGGAAATCGAGCTCCCGTTTTAATTCCGTTTCGGCGTATGCTGCGATCAATTGCTGAAGATTGCCTTTATCCTGCCAATCTAATTGTACAACCTCGGCAACAGCACTTCTAAATACCATCTGCAATGGCCTTGAAAGCCCAGAGCGCCATAAAAGACCGGTACGCAACACTGCGTGCCGGTCTATCATATGCTGCCAAGCTTGCTCCATACGGTCGGTATCGAGTCCGTCTACCGTCACGCTGATCTGGTTAACATACAACCCCGTACCCGGCGTTTCCAGCGTATGAAACAACATACCTTCCTGAGTGGGCGACAATGGATACACATCATCAACTCGATCCTTCCTAATTCCCAGTGAAGCAATCATTTCAGCATCGAGATAATCATCCAGTCCGGCGCGTTCCACTTCCGCCTCGATTATTGTGGTTGATCCGATATTCTCCGCCACCAACGCCAGCGCCGCCACAGTCTGCTTCTCGAACAACTGCCGCGGTGTAATTTTCCAACCGGCCTGATGTGCTTTCGAGACGATCTGCAAGCTCAGAATCGAATCTCCTCCCAATTCGAAGAAATTATCATACCGACCTAAGATTTTAACGCCCAGCACTTCCTGCCAGATTCCGGCCAATATGACCTCAACTTCCCCCTGTGCCAACTCATAACCAGATACGCCGGAAAATTCCGCCTGTGGCAACCGTTTACGGTCAATCTTGCCATTGGCATCGAGAGGCAGTTGATCCAGTATGACAAATGCTGCCGGTAACATATAGTCGGGCAAAACAGATGACAGTGCCGCACGAATTTCTGCAACGGTGAGCGATTCATCCGGAAATAGCGTCAGATATGCTACCAATCGCGTACCGCTGGCCGCAGCTTGTGCCAATACAACTGCTTGACGAACTTGTGGAAGCGATAGCAAGTGCGTTTCTATCTCACCCAATTCAACTCTATAGCCACGGATTTTGACTTGATGATCCCACCGTCCCAGGTATTCGATCTGTCCATCCTCATGCCAGCGCGCCAGATCTCCGGTACGATACAACCTACCGCCCTTTCCATCGAATGGGTCGGCAATAAAGCGCGTTGCGGTTAAACCCGGCTGTTCCAGATAACCCCGCGCCAGCAATTCCCCACCGATACACAATTCTCCGGTTTGGCCACAAGCAACCGGAAGCAGATTATCATCCAGTATATAAATCCGGCGCGATGGCAACGGCTTTCCAATGGCGACAGGCTGCCATTGCTGTCGCTCGTCATGTCGATAGTCGCGACAATCAAACGCAGTCGCGGTGACCACTGCTTCGGTAGGCCCGTACACATTGAATAACCTAATGTGATCCAAACCGACGGCATGCCATTTTTGTAACGATTCCGGAAGCATGCTTTCACCACCGACGTTGATATGCCGCAGCGCAGAATAGCGTTCGTGCTGGAGCTGGTCACATTGACTGAGTAGAACGGACCAGTAAGCTGTGGTCAGATCAGCAATGGTGATACGTTTGTCGTGCAATTCACGATAGAAAGTTGCAACATCCCATAATTGCGAATCACGCAACACAACTGCTGCCCCATTGCATAATGCGGGAAAGAGTTGATCGATAAAAGCATCAAAATTAATGGTGGAAAACTGCAATATGCGATCGTCACACCGCAAACCATAACTGAATGCTGCCGCTTGAGCATGTTCAGCCAGAGCATGATGGGCCACACCGACACCTTTCGGCTTTCCGGTCGAGCCAGATGTATAGATGACATATGCCAAATGCTCCATGTGTAATACCACATTCGGATCGTGTGCCGGAAAACCGCTGAAACCCGATGCATCCAGCTCCACAATCGGACAAGTCACCGCTTGTTCGATTTTTGTGCGAACACGACCGTGCGTCAATAGCAGAGCAATACCGCTATCTTGGGCAATATGTGCCAGGCGTTCGCGCGGATAATCCGGATCCAATGGCACATAAGCCGCGCCAGCTTTCAATGTGGCTAGCAAGGCGATAATCATTTCAAATGATCGATCCAATGCGATACCGATCCGCTGTTCAGGTCTGATTCCAAACGCAATCAGATGATGCGCCAAGCGATTTGCCTGTATGTTCAATTCCTTGTAACTCAGTTCCCGATCCCCTAGAATCAGTGCCGCCGCATCCGGATGCAGTGCAGCCTGATGTTCAATCAGCCGATGCACCGGTTGCACCGCATCATGATCTCGCGTATTAATCCCCCAGTTCTGCAATTGCTGCCATTCTGCATCACTCAACAGCGTCAATTCACTTAAGCGTCGATTTGCATCTATGATCATCTCGCGCAGTAGCTGTTCAACCTTTTCAGCAAAGCTGGCTATAGTCTGAGGCTCGAATTCTGCGCATGCATAGCCGAAATGCAAAATCAATCCATCGTTTTCTATCACCGACACTGTCATCGGATAATGGGTTGTTTCATGAACCTTGACGCCGGAAAAAGTCAGTCCCCCTGGTGTGTGCTGTTGTAGAGTTGCGTCGACTGGATAATCTTCGAAAACCACGATACTATCGAACAGCCCTGTGCGTTGATAACCAGACCAGCGCTGAATCTCGTACAATGCCGCCTGTTCATGCTCACGTGAAGTCAGGTTTTGCAATTGCAAATCGTGCAACCACTGCCCAACAGTCCATTCTGGTTTGAAAGTAATTACGACTGGTAATGTATTGATAAATAAACCAAGAATATGGTCGGCATCAGGTAGCTCAGCCGGCCTTCCGGCTACCGTAATACCGAAGGTTATCTGTGATTGCCCGGTACGCTGCTTCAAAACCAGGGCCCAGGCAGCCTGTATGAGTGTATTCAGAGTAATGCGTTGCTGTACCGCAAACCGCGATACAGCCGATATCAATTCGGATTCAAGCACATGGGTATATTCTGCAAAACCGGAGTCAGCCTGCAACTTACCACTGGACGAAACTAGCCGTGTAGGTTCAGTAATCGTGTGCAGCAACTTCTTCCAATAGTGTTCCGCCGCATCCGTATCACGACCGGAAAGCCATTCAATGAAATCGCGGTAGCGGCTAGCCGCTAATGGAGGTTTCTCTCCGCTATAAATCCGCAACACTTCGCCCAGCAGTTGCGAAGTGCTCCAGCCATCTAGCAAAAGATGATGAAGTGTCAGAATCATGTGTGACTGTTGTCCGCAGCAATGCACGAGAACAATTTTAATCAGCGGTGGTTGATCCAAGCGGAATCCGGTTAATAACTCCGATTGTGCCAGCGCATCTAGTGCTACTTCCACGTCATGCTGTGAGACAAAAGCCCTGTGGCGCCAATCGTACTCGGTGAACGGTAAAATTGCGGTCTTTGCTACCCATTGTAGCGGCACTTGCCCTTCCGTCAAAAACCCGGTGCGCAAAATCGAATGCCGGTTCACCACCGTTTGCCAAGCCTCCCTGAATCGCGCAACCGAAAGCTTCATGATATTCGCACGTAATTGATTCACATAAGCTCGGCTATCGGTTTCAAAAACGCTATGAAATAAAATACCTGTTTGCAGCGGCGAAAGCGGATACAAATCCTCAATCCGTTCGATTGCAACAGGCAAATCATTCAGCTCGCTCTGAGAAACACGCACCAACGAAAAATCTGAAGGTGTAGCAACACTGACTCCGCTGGTACAATGCGCGATGATTGCACCGAGTTCCTGCAACAGGCGATGCCCCAATGCTGTTATCGCAGTCTGTACATGACGCGCCGAACTGAAATTGATATCGATACACAACTCGCCACGGGTAACATAACAATTGATAGCCAGATCATGAGTTTGCGGCATACCTGGATCAATCAGATCGCCAACCGGTTCATCAGCGAGTTGCCACAGAGAATCTGTCGTGAAACTGGCATCCAATTGTCCAAGATAATTGAATACCACTCGAGCTTGCGGTAATGCAGCGATGATCTGCCGTTGCTGCGCTGAACCGTGATATTTGAACAGCCCGTATCCTATTCCTTTGTTCGGTATTTCCCTTAGTTGTTCTTTGATTTTCATGATGCGCTGCGGCAAATTACCATCAGCATCGAGCATTACCGGAAATACGGTCGTATACCAACCAACCGAACGCGACAAATCGATATCCCGAAAAAGATCCTCGCGTCCGTGGCCCTCAAGATCAACGATGATATTCTGTTGCTCACATTCATCTCGCAACGCACCAGCCAATGCGGTTAATAGCAAGTCGTTCACTTGAGTGCGATAAGCGGACGGCGCATCCTTGAGCAATGCACGAGTTTGCTGTTGATCCAGCATTACCGTAATTTTGGTGCGATTCACGGCATCGTTGGCACCCTGCGGAAAATCACACGGTAGTGTGACCGGTATACCTTTCAAGTTTTGCCAATAGTCAAATTCGCTTTCATGTTGCAATGGATATTGCATCAAGCGCCGCGACCACACAGCATAATCGGTAGTCGCTCCGGGCAAATCGATATCATTTTGTCGTGCTGCCTGACGGTACGCCATCTCGAGATCTTCCACTACGATGCGCCAGGATACACCATCGATCACGGTGTGATGAATCACCAGCAGCAAACGCTGAGTATTATCGATCCAATCGATCAGCACCGTATGCAACAGCAATCCTTGCTGTAAGTTCAGATTACGCTGGGCAGCGTTACAAATGGCCAGAAACTGTGCTTCATCTTCTGCTTGTCTGACCCACAAGTAATCATGTTGCGATGCAGTGCTGGCTGTTTGCTGCCAAAAACCATGGGCATCCTCATCAAAACGAAAGCACAGCGCGCGATGGCGTTGCACCAAGGTAGTGATCGCTTGTCGTAGCCAATCGGCTTGTAATTTTTCCCGGCATTTCAGCAACACAGCTTGATTCCAATGAGATCGAACCGGTATCAATTGCGCAAAAAAATCCCGTTGCACCGGCAGTAGTGGAATCTGCGTCAAATCATCAATTCGGCCGAATTGTAAAGCAGCCTGATCACTTGTTTCAACAGGCGTTGCTTTCTGCGCTAAAGCAGAAATGGTTTGGCATTCGAACAGTTGCCGTGGTGTGATTTTCCATCCGGCACGGCGAGTTTTTGTGACTATCTGCAAACTCAGAATCGAGTCTCCGCCTATCTCAAAAAAATTATCATGACGACCGACACGGGAAAGATCTAGTACTTGTGCCCAAATATCGGCCAAGATATTCTCCACCTCGGTCTGCGGCACCTCGTATTCTTTGTCATGCGTAAATTCTGGTTGCGGCAGACGATCACGATCAACCTTGCCACTGGCATTCAGTGGCAAATGATCCAGAATCATGATCGTGGATGGCAGCATATAATCCGGTAATACGTGTGCCAATGATTCGCGCAAAACCCCACCGTCTTCCACCCGATCTTCATGCAGCACGGCATAAGCGATCAGCCTAGCTCCATGCGGACCTTCTTTGATTGCCGCAACAGCCTCCCGTACTGCCGGCTGTCGTAACAATTGCGCTTCGATTTCACCGAGTTCGATACGGAAACCACGAATTTTGACCTGATGATCCAAGCGTCCAAGATATTCGACTTGACCGTCGCGCCGCCAACGTGCTAAGTCGCCGGTGCGATATAATCGATCGCCCGTCTGACTGAACGGGTCAGCGACAAAACGCTCGGCAGTCAAACCGGGACGATTCAGGTAGCCGCGTGCCAATCCGACTCCACCCAGATACAATTCTCCTGGCACACCAACTGGTACCGGGTTCATATCGGTATCGACGATATAAGCGGTACGATCCCCCACCGGTGAACCAATCGGCAAATAACTTGAATCGAACCGGGTATCCGAATAGGCTTTAAAAATAAGCGGCGTGATGACTGTTTCCGTAGGGCCGTAGCCGTTGATAATACGCGGCGGTTGCAGGGTTTGCTGCACAAATTCGAAAGCGCTGCGACTCATCGCTTCCCCTCCTGCCGTATATGATCGAATCGGTAGGTTGCGCCCACCATTGCCGGCAAATTCAGCCAGCTGCTGCAAATAGCTTGGAGTAAAACAAGCAATGGTAATACGATGTTTGGCGATCTCACTAGCAGTCCGTTCGGCGGCCCACAATTCATAATCTCGCGGCATCAGTGTCGCGCCAAAAGCCAGCGGCACCAGCCAGCGTTCGTGTGCACCATCAAAATTGATCGAAGCAAACTGGAGCTCACGGTCTGCCGATGTCATACCGTACAACTCACCGATCGATTGCACATGCATCGCCAACGGTCCGTGCGCGACCGCCACTCCCTTTGGTTTACCGGTGGAGCCGGAGGTATAGATGATATAAGCCAGGTGTTCAGGATGTAGCGCCACGCTCGGATTGTCTTCCGGATAATCCGCAAAGGTTTCGGTATCCAGTTCCAGCACCGGGCAATGTTGCGCGCAGGGTATCTTTGCCCTGACGTGACTTTGTGTCAGCAGCAATCCGATGTCGCTATCGGTAATCATGTGTTGTAACCGCTCCGACGGATAATCCGGATCCAACGGTACATAGGTACCGCCTGCCTTTAATACCGCCAGCAGCGACACCACCATCTCGATCGAACGCTCTAATGCAATGCCTACCCGGCTCTCCGGTTTAACACCCAAAGCGATCAGGCGGTGCGCAAGTCGATTGGCGCACCGATTCAGGTGCGCATAACTCAGCTCTTTATCTTGGAAGATCAATGCAATCGCATTCAGCTGTTCCTCAACACGGCGTTCGATCAAGTGGTGCACGGGTGCAGTACCAGCATAACGCTGTTCGTTGACCCCCCACTTCAGCAGTTGATCCCATTCCGCCGTACTCAATAGATTCACATCACCCAGGCATTGCTGCGCATCGTCTGACAGATGCTGCAACAGACACAGATAATGTTCGCTCAGACGTTGTATCGTGTCCGCTTCGAACAATTCCGCGGCATAAGTGAAACGTGCTGCGATCTGTCCGTCCGGAGTCTCCACCGTATCCAGCACCAGTTCGAATTGCGCACTGCGTTCACCCGGTTCGAATTCGCTCACCGTCAGCCCGGGTAATTGATACAGCGCGCGGTAATCCTCGCGCAGGTGGTTGAACATCACCTGAAACAGCGGATTCTGGTGCAAGCTGCGTTCCGGTTGCAGCGCCTCGACCAGTTGTTCGAACGGCAAGTCCTGATGCGCCTGTGCACCGAGTGCAGCATCACGGACTTGGCCGAGTATCGCCGCAAGCGTCATGTGGCTATCGATACGGTTGCACAGTACTTGTGTGTTGACGAACAAACCGACGATGCGTTCGGCTTCCGTGCGGTGCCGGTTGGCGACCGGCACGCCGACGCGGATATCGTTTTGTCCGCTGTAGCGGTATAACAACATCTGAAAACCGCACAGCAGCACCATGAACAGCGTGACGCCGCGTTCCTGCGCCAGGCGCCGCAACCCGGACGCCAATGGCGCCGGAAATTGAAAGCTCGTGTGTGCAGCACAATAACTGTTAACCGGCAATCGCGCATGATCCACCGGCAATTGCAAGATCTTGTGCGTATCGCCCAGTTGCGCGCGCCAATAAGCCAATTGGCGCTCTTTTTCTCCGGCTTCGAGCCAGTTACGCTGCCAGATCGCATAATCGGCATACTGCACCGGCAATTCCGGCAACTGCGGCGATTGCCCTGCCAGGCAAGCCCGGTAGCATACCGCCAGTTCATCGATGATGATGCGGTTGGACCAGGCATCGGAAATGATGTGATGCATCGCCACGATCAGATGGTGTTCGTGCCCATCAATGCGGATCACCGCCACACGCAGCAGCGGTCCTTGCGTCAGATCGAACGGCGTCGTGACGATCTGCTTCGCTTCCTGCGCCGCGCGTTGCTGCCGCAAATCCGACGGCAATGTGCTCAGATCGATTGTTTGCAACGAAAAATCGTCAATCGCTTCGATCACCTGCTCCGCTTGTCCATGCGCATTGGCACGGCACACCGTGCGCAGCGATTCGTGCCGCTGCACCAGTATGCGGAAACTCGCCTGCAACGCCGCAACGTCCAGCTCACCGATCATGCGCAACGCTGCGCTCAAATGATATGCCGTACTCTGTGGGTCCAGTTGCCATAAAAACCAGTGCCGTTGCTGCGCATAGGATAATGGAACCGGGTCCATGTTCGCACGACGCACAATTTGCGCTTGTTGTGGTGCCGTTTGATTGCCGGTTTGAATTCTTAACGCCAATCGTTGGCGTTGCTCGGGCATCAGGCGCGCACGCCGTTGCTCCAATTCATGCTGCTTATTTATCATCAGGAACACTCAATCTCATCGAGTAATCTGGTTTCCACCAACGCGGCCAAACTAGCGATAGTGGGCGATCTGAAAAAATCGGCGGGATGCAAATCAATGGCAAAACCGGTTCGCACCCTCGCTAACAGTTGTACACCGAGCAACGAATCGCCGCCCAGTTCGAACAAATTGTCATCGATACCCACGGTATCGATACCGAGCAAGCTCTGCCAGATTTCCGCGATTTTGCTTTCCAGATCATTGGCCGGTGGATTGAAAGGGGTTTGCAACGCCGGTCTGGGAAACCGGTTGCTTTTCGTTTTCTCGGAGGGTATCAGAGCCAGCGGTTGCGTCAGTAGATCGTGCGGCGATTGACGCAGCCGTTCGGACAAATCGCTGGTGGATACGATGATCTGCGGAATGTCTGGGCCATTCACGATCAGCTCGAACAATTCCGCGCCTTCCCCGGGTGCAATCCCGATGCCTTCCGGCATGTCCATATCGGCGGCCATGCCGACTTCGCGCCAGCTGTCCCAGTTGATGGAAATAACCGGATAGCGGCCTTCCCGGTAAGCAACTTGCGCACTCGCATCCAGGTAGGCATTGGCTGCGCAGTAATCGATCTTGCTCAACCCTCCGGCAATCGTTGCCAAGGATGAACACAACACCATAAAATCCAGCGCTTCATCACAAAAAGCCGCCTGTAACGCTTGCATGCCTTGCACTTTTGGTGCTAAAACACGCGCGATGGTTTCATCAGTTTTAGTCGTCATCAAACCGGAACTGACTTCCCCGGCGGCATGGATAACGCCATCGATCCTGCCGAAATAGGCGCGTGCGGTTACCGCCGCTGCCTGTAACTGCCGGGTATCGGCGACATCCGCCTGGAGCGGCAGAACCTTGGCGCCAATTGCCTCCAATTGCTGAATTGCCGTAATCTTTAGCCGTAACGACGGATTCATTTCATCCGTCAAACCATCCTGCCAAACTGCTCTTTCGGGTAGATCGGTACGCCCCAACAGAACTAGCTTCGCGCGGTAGTTTTGCGCCAAATAGCGCGCCAGTGTCAGCCCGATTCCTCCCAGACCTCCGGTAATGAAATACACACCTTCTTGCTTAAAGCGTTGTTTCATCGTTGCCAACTTATCGACTGGCAGATAGTTTTGAATCCAGCGATGCGGGCCACGATATCCCACCAAGGTGTCATCGCTATCCATTTGCGACTCGGCAATCAACTGCCGGATCAGTCGTAACGGTATATCACCCACCGCATGCTGCGACTCGATATCGATAATCCGACAACTAAGATTGGCATATTCCTGTGGCATCACTTTACAAGGACCAATCAGCAGTGATTTCAAGGGATGCAGTGTCTCGCTGCCAGTCACATCCGCCATTCCGTTGGTAATCAGATTGATAGTGATTTTTGTGCCTGACGATGTAGCGCTTTGCGTGACTTCCAGTGCTTTGGCCAGATTCAATACGCTATAGAAATTTCTGCTAATGCCTTCTTTCAGAGATTGAACGCCTTTGTCACCGCTCACGCTCCACAAATGAAAAATTTGCCAACCTCGGATATTTGCATCATCGAACCTACCCAGCAATTGCACGAAGTCATCCGGTCTGTCCGGATTGATCGTATATTCGGTATCGTTAGCTTGCCGGAACGATTCGCCTGCGGTAACCACGACCGGATGTGCGCCTTGATCAATCAGAGCAGTCACAAGTGCAACCGAAATGGCATCTTCATTACTGAAAATTAAATAGCGATCATCTTGTTTTAGCATCCGTGTTTTTTCCACATCGACAGCCGTGCGTTGCCATGACGGAACGTACAACCAATCCTGAATCGAGTTTATATGTTTCGTCCTTGATTGGGGTCGGTTTGCCGCAACCGGCTGCGAGATCTGTTGTTGATCCGCTTCGATCCAATACGATTTCCGTTCGAACGGATACGTCGGCAAGGAAACACGGCGGCGGCGTTCCTGCGCATAAAAACCGATCCAATCGATATCGACACCATGCAGCCAGAGTTTCCCTAATGTTCGATAAAGATGCTGTTGTATAGATTGAACTTGGCTCGAGTGCGGCAACGATGACACGATCAATTGTTGTGGTTGCGCCGATGGATGACGCTGCGCCAGCTTGGTCAATGTTTCCCCAGGGCCTACTTCCAGCAATATCATGTCGGGTTGGTTCAACAATTGCTGCAAGCTATCGTTGAAACGTACCGTAGCGCGCAAATGCTGTCCCCAGTACTGCGCATCGGTGGCTTGTTGCGGTGTAATCCAGTCACCGCTGACATTGGAAAAGAAACGGATGGCAGGCGGATTCAACTTGAGTTTGGCGACACGCTCAACAAATACCGGTAACAACGCATCCGTCATGACGGAATGAAAAGCATGCGAAACATGCAATCGCCGGCAAAATACACCCCGCTCGCTTAGGTTCTGTTCGATAGTATCGATTGCCGCAACAGTTCCGGACAACACACACAATTCCGGCCCATTGACTGCCGCCAAATTGCAACCTTCGATCAGATAAGGCGCGAGTTCGGGTTCGGGCAGCGAAACCGCCAGCATGGCGCCGGACTCCATTTGTTGTAACAGAGAACCGCGCATCGCCACCAGCCTCAATGCATCCTCCAGCGTGAACACTCCCGCCAGACAAGCAGCCACATATTCGCCGATGCTATGACCGATCATCGCTGCCGGTTGAATACCCCATGTCATCCATAGCCGTGCCAGTGCATACTCGATCACGAACAGCGCCGGTTGCGTCACTTCGGTCTGTTCAAGCCGCGCGGCAGCGATCGACCGTTCCTCGTCGTTTTGCGGCAACAGCAACGCGTGCAAATCGTAATCCAGATACGGTTGCAATAAGCGCAAACAACGATCCAGCTCGACTTTGAAAACCAGTTCGCGCTGATACAAATCTTGCGCCATTCCGACATGCTGCGCCCCTTGACCGGGAAACATAAAAGTGACCGGATGATGTCCGTCAACCGATCCTTGCGAAAGAAAACTCGCACTATTCCGGCTGTGCAGCAGCGACACGGCATCATCATGATCCCAGCACAGTGCAACGGCGCGATGGGCGAAATGTTTCCTGCCGAGCTGCAAGGTGTAAGCGACATCTGCCAGCGCCAGTTGCGGGTGTGCGGCCAAATGCTGCCGCAGATTCGCCACGGCTTGTTCCAGTGCAGCGGAACTGCGAGCCGAAATGGTCAGCAATTGCCAATCACGCGATGAAGTGGATGGTTCTTGCGTTGGCGCCTGCTCCACGATCACGTGCACATTGGTACCGCCGATGCCGAACGAACTGACTCCCGCACGGCGCGGCAGCGCGCCGACCGGCCAGGCTTTGCAGCGCGTGTTGACGTAAAACGGACTGCTGTTGAAATCGATCTGCGGATTGGGTTGTTCAAAGTGCAAACTGGGCGGCAGCATTTCATTTTTCAGCGACAACACGGTTTTGATCAGACCCGCCACACCGGCTGCGGCATCCAGATGTCCGACATTGGTTTTGACCGACCCGATAGCGCAAAAACCGCGCTGCTCAGTGGTTTCCCGGAAAGCCTCCGTCAATGCGGCGATTTCTATCGGGTCACCAATTGTTGTACCAGTACCATGTGTCTCGACATAACTGATGGTATCCGCAGAAATACCTGCGATTGCCTGCGCAGCTAGAATCACTTCCGCCTGTCCTTCGACGCTGGGTGCGGTATAACCAGCCTTAGCAGATCCGTCGTTATTGACGGCCGAGCCTTTGATCACGGCATGGATGGTATCGCCATCCGCCAATGCATCGGCCAGCCGTTTCAACACTACGATACCGGCACCGCTGCCGATCACGGTACCGGCCGCCTTGGCGTCGAATGCCCGGCAATGCCCGTCCGGTGACAAAATCGCACCGGGTTGATAGTAATACCCTTTGTCATGCAACAAATTAACCCAGGAACCGCCGGCGAGGGCCATATCCGTTTCGTAATTCAGCAGACCGCGGCATGCCACATGCACCGCAGCCAATGAGGTCGAACAGGCCGTCTGTACTGTAATTCCAGGTCCACGTAAATTCAGCTTGTAGGCAACCGTGGTAGTCATAGAATCCTTGTTGTTACCATTCATCAGGCCCTGCAATGCAGAAATATCCTGTTTGTTCGCCATGCGATCGCTGGCCAGCAGATTGAGCATCAAATAGGTATTGACGCCGCATCCAGCATATACACCAATCTGCTGAGCATAGCGGCTAGCATCGTAACCTGCGCTTTCCAGCGCTTGCCAAGCCACCTCTAGAAAAAGCCGGTGCTGCGGATCGGTCTCCGCCGCCTCGCGCGGGGTATAGCCGAAAAAAGCGGCATCGAAGCCGTCGACCCCGGTTATCTCCGCACTGGCTTTGATGTAATGCGGATCGGCCAGTGCTTCCGCAGACACACCCCGTTCAAGCAATTCCTGGTCAGTAAAAAACCGAATCGACTCAACGCCATCCCTCAAATTTTGCCAGAACGATTCGGTATCGTTCGCCCCAGGAAACCGGCACGCCATACCGATCACTGCAATATCGATGGATGCAGCATCGGCTAATTGTTCGGAGTTATCCATTAATTTATTTTCTCCAATTTCTGTTTTCTTGACAGGAAAGCACTGCGTTGCCGCTGTGCTCGTTGTAAATGGCGAGGCAAGGATGAAACTGTATGCATTTCACTTTGCCCAAGAAATCTGGCCAAGCTGGCTACTGTGGTGTATTTGAACAAGTCGACAATGGCCACCGATATGTCCAATTCGGCCTCCAGGTTTTGCTTGACCTTGATCAATAACAGCGAATGGCCACCCAAATCAAAAAAATTATGGTGCAGCCCCACTTGCGGAATGTGCAGCACCGCCGCCCAGATTCCGGCAATCTTCGCTTCCAGATCGTTAACCGGCGGATCGTAATCGGACGCATCCGAATGATCCGGTACGGGCAGCGCCTGCCGGTCGATCTTACCGTTTGGCGTGAGCGGCAGCGTATCGAGGAAAACGATCACCCCCGGCACCATATAGTCCGGCAGTACCGCCGACAATACCGTTTTCAACGTCGGCGCATTCCTGTGTCCGGCATCCGGCATACCGACATAGGCGATCAGCCGCAAACCGTGCGGACCGTTCTGCGCAATCACGGCAGCCTCACGCACATGATCCAGCGCCAGCAATTGCGCTTCGATTTCACCCAGTTCGACGCGAAAACCACGCAACTTGATTTGCTGATCGGCACGCCCCCAGTATTCCAGTTGAGCGTCGCTACGCCAGCGCACCAGATCGCCGGTGCGGTACAAGCGTCCTCCCTGCGGATCGAATGGATCGGCGACGAAACGCTCGGCGGTCAGACCCGGCCGGTCGAGATAGCCGCGCGCCAAACCTGTGCCGCCGATATAGAGCTCCCCGATGGCACCAGAGGGCGCGAGATTCAATTCCGCATCCAGCACGTAAGCACAGCGCTTGCCCACCGGCTGGCCGATCGGCATGAATTCGCCATCCAGTTGTTCTAACAAATCCTGCCCAGAATCACCGACCCAGGCGGTCGGAGTGATGATTGTTTCGGTCGGACCGTAGGCATTTACCAGCCGCGCTTGCCGGAATCGCGCACGCGCTGCGGCAACGTCGGCGGTATGCCAGGCTTCGCCACCGACAATACAGACCCGGACCGAATGATCGATCCCCTCCAGCAATGGCAGAAGCATGCGCAAATAGGCCGGTGGCAGATGCAAACGATTGATGTGCTGCGTCGCGATGAGCTCGGCAAATCCCTCGCCTGCCAGTTGTTCCGGAGAAGACAATACCAGAGCAGCGCCCGCCATCAACGGTGTCATCCATTGTTCCGCAGCCGCATCGAAGTTGATGGAAAAAAACATCAATTCCCGGTCACCGGCGCGCACATCATAAACCGGCTCGATTGCAGCCAAATGCATCGCCAATGCGCCATGCGCCACTGACACCCCCTTCGGCCGTCCGGTCGATCCCGAGGTATAAATGACATACGCCAGATTGTCCAGATGCAGTACAACCATCGGATTGTTTGTATCGCCTGCTGCGGTGATTGCATGATCGAGCTCGACCACGGTCAGATCATCCCCTGTCGGCAGTTTTTCGAGAAATTGCGATTGAGTCAGCAGCAAGCGAATGCCGCTGTCCTTGATCATGTAATCCAGCCGTTCTTGCGGATATTCGGGATCGAGCGGCACATAGCAGCCGCCAGCCTTCAGTATGGCCAACAACCCGACCGGCAAAACGGCTGAATCACGCGCCACGGCAATACCCACACGCACTTCCGGTCGCACACCTAGATTGATCAAGCGGTGAGCCAACTGGTTGGCGCAGTTATTCAATTCGGCATAACTGAGTTGTAACGACCGGGTAACGATTGCAACCGCATCGGGATGCTTTTCGGCTTGCATTTCGAAACGCTGCTGTACCGGTGAACCATGCGTGAAATTCGCATTCGGTTTTCCCCGGGTATGCAGCAACCGAATTTCGGCTTCATCCAGCAATGCGATTTCGCCGATGGCTGTTCCGGGGTGCGTAGCGAGCGCCTGCACAATGCGCAGATACTGGCTTGCCATCCGCTCCACCGTCGCCCGATCGAACAAATCGGCCGCATAAATGAAGTGACCGCTGAGCTGTCCATCGGGCGATTCGACCGTCTCCAGGCGGAACTCCAGCTGACCGTCGGACTCCGGCAAGGCATACCCGCTGGCCTGCAATCCCGTGTACTGCTGCAACAGCCGGTAATCCAGTTGCACATGATTCAACGTGACTTGAAACAGAGGGCTGTGCCGCAAATCCCGTTGCGGTTGGAGCGCTTCCACCAATTGCTCGAATGGCAAATCCTGATAGTCCTGAGCGTTGATCGCATCCTCCCGCACCTGCAGCAGCAATTCATCGAGCGTCATGCGCCCGTGCAAGCGCCCGCGCATGACCTGGGTATTGACGAAAAATCCGATCAGCGATGCCGTCTCGATCCGGTTACGATTGGCAACCGGTACACCAATCCGGATATCCGGCTGCCCCGTGTGACGGTACAGCAGCACCTGCAAAGCGACGAGCAGAGCCATGAATAAGGTGATCTCCCTGGCTGCCGACAACTGCCGTAACGATTGCACGGCATCATCCGGAAAATCGAAGCGGTAGCGTGCAGCGCGATAATGCGTCACCGGTTTTCTAACATGATCGACCGGTAGGCGCAGCACGTCGTGTTCCGAGCCCAGGTAATTCTTCCAGTAAGCCAGTTGCCGGTCTTTTTCACCTGCATCCAACCAGCGCATCTGCCATTGCGCGTAGTCCGCATATTGCACCGGTAACGCCGGCAGACTGACCGTCCGTTGTTGCACGTGCGCCTGATAACCGGCTGCCAGTTCATTCAGCAATATTTGCAGCGAAGCAGCGTCGGAAATGATGTGGTGCATCACAAGTACCAGAATCTGTTCGTGACTGGTTAACCGGATCACCGCAACTCGCAACAAGGGGTCACGGGTCAAGTCGAATGGCTGCGACAGCAAGCGCGTGACTTCCATTTGAATACGCCGGTCGAGCTCCGATTGCGATATCGCTGTCAGATCAATCTCCGGTATTGGCAGGTGCAGCGACGGCAAAATCACCTGTCCCACGATACCGGTGCCACTAATGCCGTAATTCGTGCGCAGCGTTTCATGGCGTTCGATCAAATCATCCAAACTGACGCGCAGCGCATGCAGATTCAGTTCGCCCGTCAGGCGGACCGCATGCTGAACATGAAAAGCGGTACTACCCGGGTCGAGTTGCCACAAAAACCATAACCGCTGCTGACCGTACGACAAGGGTAACGTAGCGGTGCGTTCGCATTGGGTGATTCTGTGCTCATCGTTGATCCTCCCGCCTTGCACTCCCCGATTCGCGATCAGTTGGCGGATGATCGCCGCGCATTCATGCAGTCGCGGGTTTTGAAACAAATGACGCGCAGTAAAAGAAATTTGCCAATGATCACAAATCCGGGCAACTGCTTGAATCGCTTTGAGTGAATTGCCGCCGACTGCAAAGAAATGATCGTCGCGGCTCGGTCCGGTGCTCCCCAGTATCGCTTCCCAAATGACGGCGACCTCACGCTCGGTATCATCCTGGAACGCTTGATCCATTCGATTGCCACCGCCGAGCGCGAAACGACCGTATTCATAGATTGCATAAGCATCCAGCGTATGATCGATCCAGCCTTGTCGGCACGCGGCACGTTGCAACTTTCCACTCGAAGTTTTAGGCAATGCGCCGGGATTCAACAATACGGCGACCGACAGAGATTCATGACAACTGGCACTGACAGCTTCTGCGAGTACTTGTACCAAAGTTTCCGCGCTGACCAGTTTTTGCATATTGCGCGATATTTCGGCGGCGACACCGATGCCTTCGCCTTCTTCGCTCTCCACGGAAAATACTGCGACCCGGCCTTTGCGCACTGCATCGACTTCATCCTCGATGATCAGTTCTATATCCTGCGGATAAATGTTTTGTCCGCGCATGATGATCAGATCCTTGAGTCTTCCCATGAGGTAAAGCTGCCGTGCATGCACGAAACCCAGATCGCCGGTACGCAACCAGCGCGACCCGTCATGCTGCACAAATGCTACCGCGGTTTCTTGCGGGCGCTGCCAGTAACCCTGCGCCAGACTGTCACCGCTGGTCCAGATCTCGCCAACCTGATCGTCCGACAATGCAATATGTGTCTCCGGATCGACGATTCTGACGGCATGGCCGGATGCCGGGAAACCACAGGCAACGACCGGAATCCCTTGCTCGGATCGCTCCGCTCTGCCTTGCGCCAGTAATTCAGGTGAGAACTGCTGCGCTTTCATGCCTTCACCGCGCACCCCGCCGGTCACGAACAGTGTGGCTTCCGCCAAGCCGTAGCAAGGATATAGGGTTCCCGCAGGAAAGCCAGCCGGTTCGAAACGCTCGACAAAGGCACGCATGGTGTCTCGCCGTACCGGTTCGGCACCGCAGAAGGCAACCCGCCAGCAGGACAAATCCAATGCCTGCAATTGCGAATCTCTGATTCGATCGGCGCACAGCTGAAAGGCGAAATTCGGTGCACCACTGACCGTGGCACGATAGCGTGAAATGACTTCCAGCCAACGTACCGGGCGCTCGATAAAAAACTTGGGGGTCATCAGGATTACCGGCACCCCGCGGTGAAGCGGCTGCAACAACCCGCCGATCAATCCCATATCGTGATACAGCGGCAGCCAACTGACAAAAATATCGTCGGCAACGATCGACATGCCCTCTTCAAATGCCCGTGCATTTGTCATCAGGTTATGATGACTGACCATGACTCCTTTCGGAACGGCCGTTGAGCCCGAGGTATACTGTAAAAAAGCGATATCCTCAACTTGCGGTTCAAGTACTCGCCAATCCAGCGAACGGTTATCATCGACGGTATCAACGGTCAACACCGGAATACCGCCTAACTGCATCGTGCCGGCATCATTCAGCAAAGGTACGCCGTCACGGATGGTCACGATGCATTGTGCCCGGGCATCCGCAGCGATTGCCAGCAATCTTGCCATATGCTGCTCTTTTATCGTTTCCGGTGGAAATACCGGCACTGCGATTGCTCCGGCGTAGAGACATGCAAGGAAACCGATCACGTAGTGCTCATCGTTTTCCATCAGCAACAGCACTCGCCCACCTGGCATCACATGGCTCTGCAATTCTGCTGCGAAAGCCTTTGCACGCTGATCAAGCTGCCGGTAATCGAAGCGCTTCTCCTGCCAGCCGCCATTCACTTCGGATACGGTTATCAGTGCTGTATCATCGGGCCTTGTCAAAGCCAATTCTTGCAGGTGTGTTACCAGATTCACCGGAAAATCACGACTCGGAATCAATCTTGTGTTCATAACAATTTTCCTGGGGTTGCCCTAATGATAGGAAGTACCTGATATTTCAGATATGAAAATGTTAAAAATTCCCTGTCTCATGGTGATTACTCTGAATTAGTGAATCAAAGCCAGTGCCGCAGCGTAATTCTCTGGAGCTTCAATTGGCCAGGCGCGGATATTCCCCCAATCCGGATGTTCATGCGCGATGCAGTAACGACTACCAGGTTCAGGCAACACGGAAATGTCTTGCAGATTCTCCGCAATCCCCAGTCCCAGGGCTTTCAATACCGCTTCCTTCGCTACCCACAGATCGACAAACCGTTTTTCCGGCCAACATGCCCGGGTACTTTCCAACGGCGATAACACATAATGGATTAACCCGGTGATATCGCGATCGCACCGTTCGATGTCAATCCCGATTTTGCCCGCTGAAGACATGGCAATCAGCGCAAAACTACCGGCATGAGCGAGATTGAATTGAATTTCGGTATGTTGTGCCAGATAAGGCTTACCGAACGCAGTGATTGAGATGGTTAACCGTTCAGGCAAAATCCCAACACGCTCAGCCAGCAATCGCTTCAATGCAGCGCGCGCCGATACGAAGCGGATCTGGTCTTGATAGTGATGAAAACTTCGCGCCCGGAATTGTTCTGTTACGCTGAGAAGTGGCCAGTCGTACGCTAACTGTGCCGAGGTAAATGCGAATTCGAGCAACCATGCATCGATATTCTCCGGTACTGCCTCAAGCCGTCGCATAGATGTCACACCTCCCCCCTTCTTGGCTCTCAAGCAAGCGTTTCTTTACAACATGGATGAACCATTCTTCCGATTGTCGCAGAAAGAAATGTCCGCCGTCGAACCAATCGAGTGTAAACGTTCGACTGCCTTCCTGTTGCCATAGATTCAGATTGTTCGCCCCGATCGTATCTGACCTGCCGCCGAAACAGCGAATCGGAACAGGAAGTGGTTCATGCTTTGTATATTGAAAACTGCCGCATACGCGGTAATCGATCCGTAGCAAGTCCAATATCATGGCCAGCAATTCTGGACTGTTGAGTACTTCTTCCGGCGTGCCGCCTTGCTTACTCAAGTCCGCGATCAATGCGGCTTCAGTGCAGATTTTTTGATAGCGCTGAGTATCTTGCTGTGCCGGAGCCGCACATCCCGAAACCATCAACACGTCCGGCAGGTGCGCTTTCAATCGATGTAAATGCTGTGCGATACCATAAGCCAACAACGCTCCCATACTATGGCCGAAAAGCGCGTAGCTTCCTTGAGCCGTCAATGCAATTTCCCGACTCAGGATGTCAACCAGCATCCGGTAATTTTCTTGTGGATTTTCACCCAAGCGGCTACCACGCCCCGGTAATTCCACTGGAACTACTTCTATCCATGAAGGCAACAATCTTTTCCAGCGCAAATACATCATCGCGCTGGCACCTGCACACGGCAAACAATAAAGTATTAAGTGGCGAGACATATAAATACCCGCCTACGACGCATTGTCCATGAATTGCCGCAGACTGAGCGGACGCATGTCGGTCCATACATCCTCGACATAACTCAAACAGGCTTTTTTATCACCCATAAACCCGGCATCACGCCAACCATCAGGTATTGCTTTCCATTCCGGCCACAGTGAATACTGCTCCTCGTGATTGACCAATACCCGGAACACACCATCTTCACGATCGAAACAACTCGTCATTGCTATTTCCTTATCAATTAAATTCAATCATTATATTAATGAGAATAAGAATGCTTCTTACTCCAATAGACGAATCAATTTAGGAAAAATCCAAGGAATTTATAAAACTTTTAAGTTTGGTCCAGCTTATGACCTTCTGGATAAAGCTTCTTTGCAATGACGAACAGCGGTATGGATTAGAATGTTTACTAAAGAAACAGATATTTGGAGTTCTTCCGCAATCATGCGTTGCGTGTATCCCTCAAGATGATAAAGCTCAAATACCCTGCGAGTTCTCTCCGGAAGCTCGCCTAATGCCATCACTATCAGATTTAAACTCTGAGAGTGCATCAAATAGATATCCGGTGTGCGTAGCTTGTCAGGCACTAAAAGACCTTCTTCTTCACTATCGAACAAACCTAACTCGAACATGGAACGACGATATTGATCAATTGCCATATTACGCACAGCCTGGAATAAATAGGCAATTGGCTGTTTTACTTCCGATTTATTATCGGGACAGTCCAGAATCTTGAGATAAGCATCGTGAATCACATCATCAGCTCGATCCCAGTCTCCTAAAATCTTAAATGCGACTCGCCGCAATTGCGTTCGATGCGCAATAAATAACATATCGACTTGCAAATCCCATCCATCTTCAGCATTCATAATAATGAATCAATTGGCTGGAAATTAAGGCGGCATGGTTGTGCGGAACTCTGTAGATTAGTAACTCGGAATAGTATCTTTCGCCCACCAATAATGATTGACCAACAATACGATATTAGAACCGTATACTTAATTTTCTTTCTCCCAACCATGACGTTATCTCCAAATGAGTGGCGTGATAGCTGGCTGGCAAATAATGTGAGTTTGTTGGCTGGCTAGAAGTTATTTTCTTACTGTTAAGCTAAGATACAAATATTGTTTAACGGTGCAGATCTGATTAAATGAGAATATTCAGGCAAATCCAAAAGTTAAATTGATAATAATAATTATTATCAATTAAATTGTAAAATTTAAATGGAGAGTATAAAAAAGTGAGATGTATTTTTTTCGGTTATGTCGCAAATATTTAAACGAGGTGCAGCGAGCACATCCTTCAGGCAAAGTTATCCTGCAAGGCTAGCAAACTGCTGAAATCCGGGCAACCCTTGTCGGTTCAGCTGCCCCTTTCGGATCATGTGTGCGGTTTCAATGCCAGCACAGGGTTGCCTCGGCAGAATGGAATGCCTTGAAACCCAGCATAGGCCGGGTAATTCTTTTGATAAATCTATGGTCTCGTTCGACGATGTTGTTCAGGTATTTGATTTGGCGAATCTCAACCAGGTGGTACCAGCCAAGCCACAAAAGAAGAAGGTTGAGGTTCAACAAACCGGCATAATTGGCTCCGCTTTTGTCGATAACGACCTTTTCTGGCAGACCGTTTGAGCCTACCGTGTGTAGAAAGAAATGGGGGGCTGCTTCTTCGTCGCGGCGTTCGGATAGCATGAAATCCAAGGTATCGCCGTACTTGTCGATGGCACGGTACAGGTACATTGCCTCTTGACCTCGATATAGGTCTCATCAGTCCGCCATGACGGATTGCCGAGACGCTTCCTTTTCTTCGCTACCTGGGCAAGTGCCCTGGAATACTTGATGACCCAGCGGTCAAGTGTGGCGTGATCAAGAGTGACACCGCGTTCAGCCATGATCTCCTCCAGGTCCCGGTACGACACGCTGTAGCGGACATAAAAGTAAACGGCATAGAGAACGACAGCTTCTGGGTAGTGGCAACCTTTGAAAGTGAGCATGATCGGTGTTGCGGTGACAAGGAAAATACCAAGACTAACACCACACGCTAAAATTTGCGACAGAACCTTTTATTGCAAGTCCTTATAAACTCTGGGATTCTGGAAGATTATGCAACCTCCGCGCAGTGCTGAAACTGGCTTTTCCGGGTGGATTCCAATATCACCGAAATACAGGACTTAGAACCGCTGAAACCCCATTACCGTTCAAGGTGTTAGGGAGGCTAGAAAGCAAGCAAATTGAAGTGGCGGAGACGGAGTGTGAATCTTCGAACCGCATTTTGGAGGTTTTAGAGGAATGGAACGACTATCTCAAGCATAATGTTCCGTACTATCAGGAGCCGTTACCATGAGCGGCTTTCTCAATATTCAATCGGTAAAACAGGCATTCTCGGCTGCCGTCGCCCAATCACCTAAGAAGGGAAAACGTCGCAATACCCCGCCGTTTTCCCTGCGCTTGACCATTGACGAACGCAAGAGGCTCGATGAAATGGCGGGCAGTCAACCGCTGGGCTCATATATCCGTAATCGCTTGTTTGCTGAAAAGGTTGAAAAACGCCGCACGGTCAGAAAGCCCGCGCCCGATAGCGCCATGCTGGCTTTATTACTGAGCGAATTAGGTCAATCGCGACTAGCTTCCAATATTAACCAATTGGCCAAAGCCGCTAATATGGGAACATTGGATATAACGCCTGAAATCGAGCGTGAGATCGAGCAAGCCTGTAGTGAAATCCAAGCCATGCGGGCATTACTCATTACAGCGCTTGGCGTAAAATCGGTAGACGGCGAATGATCCTTGTCGGCAACCAGCGAGGCGGGGCAAAGGATTTGGCTCTGCACCTGCTCAAACAAGAAAACGAGCATGTCGAAGTTCATGAGGTGCGTGGATTTGCCTCAAATAATCTTATGGCTGCACTGAATGAAGCCCGTGCCATCAGCCGCGCCACGCGCTGCAAGCAGTTTCTATTTTCTCTCAGTCTCAATCCACCTAAAAACGAAAGTGTTTCAACAGAAACATTCGAGCAGACCATTGATCGGATCGAAGAGAAACTTGGATTAAACAATCAGCCCCGCGCCATTGTGTTTCACGAAAAAAATGGGCGCAGGCATTGTCATGCCGTATGGTCGCGGATCAAGGTGGATGAAATGAAAGCGGTACAGCTTTCTTTCCCAAAGAAAAAATTAATGGAATTATCGCGTGAATTGTATCTCGAACACGGCTGGACTATGCCAGATGGTCTTAAGCAGGCTCATGCACGTGATCCGCACAATTTTACGCTGGCCGAATGGCAACAAGCCAAGCGAATCGGCAAAGACCCCAAACAAATTAAAGCAGTATTTCAGGAATGCTGGTTGCTCAATAAAACGCAGAATGCTTTTGCAAATGCATTGAAAGAACACGGCTATGTGCTTGCTCGTGGTGATCGACGCAGTTTTGTCGCGGTGGATCATCGGGGCGAAGTGTTTGCTGTATCCAAATGGATTGGTATCAAAACCAAAGAAGTACGCGAGCGCCTGACCGATGAAACAGCGCTTCCATCGGTGAATGATGCCAAAATTCAGATTGCCAAGGATATGTCAGCACGGTTGGAAAAGATCTCTCAACAACAAGAAATTGCACTTGAATCTCGACGGGCTGAGCTAGAAGAAAAACGCCAAATGTTGATACACCAACATCGATTTGAACGAAAAAAACTACACGATGCCCAGCATTCATACTGGCAGCACAAACAGCAGGAATGGCGGAACAATTTCAACACAGGTTTTCGCGGCCTGTTTGATCGACTTACAGGCAAGCGCCATAAAATCGAAGAACGCAATGAACAGGACGCATGGAATGTCGAAATGCGCCAGCAGAAGGAGCGCGACGCGCTCATTTTTCAGCAGCTAGAAACCCGCCGTACCCTGCAATCGCGCATCGAGCGACTGGAATCATTGAAAACTTATCGACTAGATGAATTGGAGCACGACAGATCGAAATATCAGGCCATGCGCGAGCAGCGCCTTGAACAGCTTGAGATTCAACGCCAAGAACAAAACCGGGATCGACCGCGCTCGCGCCAGCGCGGCCATGATTGGACGCGCTGACGACTGAGTACATTCAGGCATCAGTGATTCCAGAATATATGAACGGTTTCATACCCGGCCTCAATCGTAAAAACATCGCCGCTTAAATCCATATCCCGGCCCATTCGCTCAAAATCGATATAATAAGAAAGGTTCTCTGGAATCTGCGTAGTTTCCTCGGTCAATTCCTGCGCATAATCGGCCAGCGATTTGTAACAGCCGCAATAATTTTCCTCGGCGGCAGTTCTGGCATCCTCCAAGTCACCGCCAAAATGATTCAGCAATTCACCGCCTTCATATTCGCTCAAGGTATAACCGCTAAACCCTTCATAATCGTGAATGGCGTACTCTTCTGCAAAACCTTCCGGACTTTTAGCCAACATTTCATTAATCTGTGCTTTGATAACGTCCAGATCATCGCAGGCATTGATCCATACACCGTGCAATTTTCCATTATTGTGGGCGGCAAGATCGGCAACATAAATTCTGATTTCCTCGCTTCTGTAAGGTTAAAAAACAACCCCCCGCTGGGGTTGGAAAACCCCAGAGAAAAACGAGTGAAGCGAGCGCAACACAGGTTCTGGTGGAAACAAGTCAGGGGGAACCGCCCGGTCTGCACAAACGCCGCTTGCGGCGTGTGGAAGATTGGGGGATGACTTGGTGGACGCAGGTTCTGTGTTAAATTAATTGATTCCCAGCGGGGGAGTAAAAAAGAATGAACCGGAATGGTTCACAATTTAGGAGTCTCATACTTACAAGAAATAGCACGTGTTGCGTACGCTATTTCGGCTGGTTTAGCTAAATCCGGGCGCTGAGCTCCGAAAATACTCCTGATTTTTTCCAGAGGTCACGATTGCCCACCACATAAAGAACCTCTTGAGCACGCGATACAGCTACGTTCAACAGGTTAGGCGACCCACCCGCCCATGCCCTGGCACCGATCTGGCGGGCAAGCGGCGCTCCAAGAACGAGAATAACCGCCTCTGCCTCACGACCTTGCACGGTATGCACAGTACCGATCCGCTCGTAAGGCCAGCGGTTAGAGTTCTGGACCCAATCGATTAGTATGCCGCTCATCCGAATGCGTTCCCGCAACCGATCTTGCACAATGACGAAGGGTGTAACGATATAGATATTTGGCTCTATTCCGGCGCTTTTCAGACGGAGGAGCATCTGCAAGACATATTCGCCTTCCGATTCACACCATTTGTCTTGACCTTCGCCTTCTATATGATGCCATGCTGGTGGGCCTAGAACGTCCATTACGCATGATTGCTTCGGGGCTTTCGCTTGCACCATGAGATTTTCATAGGCAATGGAATTCGAAATTGAGAACATTGGATCGGCACACCGACGGTGAACGAGAAGAGGAACACCGACCTCACGCGATCCTGCCTTCGTCTCAAAGGATGAAAAGCAGGGCGTTGCGGCGTCTGCGAGAGTCTGTGCAGAGGCGGCGGGCGCATTGAATCTTGTTTCATCTATCCTGAATTCCCGGCAGATAGCTTCTGTCAGTTGATCAGGCAGAACGACAACGGGTTCGATCTGCAAGGGATCACCCACGACAACCGCTCGTTTACATCGCATCACAGCACCCACAGCGGTTTGAGGAAGAGCCTGCCCTGCTTCATCAATCAAAAGCCAGCCAAGTGTGTCCGGTTCAAGCCTTTCAAACATCCGCCCGACCGATGCAAAAGTAGTCGATACGACAGGAACGGTGAGAAATAAGCTCGACCAGAGATACGGGATGATCGCATCTTTCTCTGGCGACCCAAAAGACCGCACACCAAAGGAGTCCATGAGAAGACCGAGATTATGGCGCAAGGGTTTCGCAGCGACATCTATGAATGCGCGATGTAATTCCATAGCGGCTTCAAATACCGTGTCCCGTGCACGCGAGGCCGTTGTATTGAACCAAGGCGATGCAAGCTGACGCTCTCTATGACTACCCTCGAAGTAGCGGCGATTAATGAGCGTGCCCCCCAAGGATAATTCGAGCTCTTCAAGCTCCGTTTTCAGTGCTGAGGATTCCTCTTTCACGCGCGTAAATTTTGAATTTGCCGCTGATATTTCTTGCTGCACAGAATTCGCTGCACGCTCTTTCTCTTCCTGCCGCTCTGTTGTTGCTTGTTGATTTTTTGTCGCTATATGAAATTTCTTTGTTGCGCTTTCATATTGAGTTTTCCATTCCCGGTAAGCCTTGCGATGAAACAAGCGGCTAAATAATGCAGGTTTCACTTGGACAACACCCTGCAATGTCAATTGCGCTTCTTCAAACTCTTCATTCGCCCTCCGCTTTTCGCCTTCGGTGGTTTGCAGTTCATCCTTCAACTGCTTCATATATTCGCTTAACGACCCCAAATCCGCTTCCAGCTTGGAAAGGGTGTCTTTCGCATTTTGAAGGAGCTGCGGCAGGTCTGCGGCGCGTGCTGCATCGCTTAGGATTTTTTGGGAAGCCTTTTCCGCGCTCAAGAATTTTTTGCGTGCTGTACGCCAGCGATTGAGGGCTTCCGTTTTATCCGACGGGGGGTGCTCGTTTGTGACGATCAAGGGTGGGCGGTCATATTTCTTGCCATCCTCGTCTGTTGCGGAAATCACAGTGGGTGTACCGCTTACATGTTGAAGATAACGGGAAAGCCCAACGTCATCATCCCACCAAAACTGTTGGCGAAACCGTGCACGATTGGCAGCATTTCCTAAAACGGCGGCAATCAAGCCCCATGTATCGCGCTCAAGCAGTGAGTTGGACACCGTCTTAAAATACCCTTCTGTAAAAGCATCTGTCGCGACAGCTTCTATACTCGGCAATTCGGCGCTGACATTTTCAACAGCCTTGTTGTTGGACGAAGCAACGACAATCTCGAAACCACGCAAGCGCTCGTCTAGCTTATAAAGCCACAGAAACGCATTTCCTCTTTTTATCCTGAGGTTTGTGTTCTCGAACGCGTCTTCCGGATCATTGAAGGTTGACATGATCTTCGCGCGTTCAGTGACGACATGGGCGACGATATCCCGGAGAAGTGTAGTTTTCCCGGTTCCGGGCGGCCCATTCACTGCAAGAATGCCATCATGCTCCAGATTGTGCGCCGATAGGTTGACGGCGGCTTGTTGCAAGGCCACGAGCGGGTGCCTCCCCTTGGCTGGCCATCGTCCAAAAGGAATTTTGGAAGGGTGAAGCGCATCGGCGAGAGCATTCTGATCTCGCAAAAGATCTCTGCGCTGGCTCGGCTTGTCCTGCCCGACATAGCGACGAAGATTTGGTGTTGCCGTGTTGGATTTGAAAAGACTTCCCGCTTTATCGAGATCAGAGAGATAAAAGGAGTTGAGGAGCAAAGCCTCGGGCAGATCGTCGGTCTTGAAATATTGATAAGATTTCACCGCGAAATACGGAGACGCAACCATATTATCCGGCAATTCGAGTTGGACAACTAGCCAGTCATAGATTTGCTGGATATTCTGGCGCGTCAGCGGAAGCAGATTGCCGTCATCGTCTTGCAGTCTGATCCGTTTATTGAGTTCTTCAAGCAGCGAACGCTCTGCTGAAGGCCAATCCCCCAGTACTTTGAGATTGCCTTTCAATGCGACGGGAACACCCCAAGCAAAGCTGGAAACAGCTACCGCGTCGTTGTCGGGCGGATACCCATCGCGGTCCACGACAATCGCTGCCAGTATGCTTTCGCCGTTCTTAGGGGGTCGTTCATCACGCTTGTCGGTGTAGACCGTCAATAGCTGTGTGATGGCAGGCTCCATTTGAACCGTGCCGAGGACGATTTGATAATAGAGACGATAATTCGGGCGAGATCTTTCTCCGCCATTCTCCCAAGGCAAGGCATCATCCAGCTTTGTAATGCGGTTACGCTCCCCACCAGCAAGGTCCTCGGGCTTTAAGAAGCTCTGAGGCGATAAGACTTCCAGTGCAGTCCATGCCAGCATGACGCGCTCGGGTTCTGCCATGCTCGACAGATTGGTTTCGGCACGCGGAAAGACAATCCGCTGGGGAGCAGAAGTTTGCTCAGGTTTATCGCTCAACCCCTTTACAGCCTTAGGCAGTTTAATGGACTGTGGCGCATCGTCTTGTGGCAAAGGTCGCTCGATTCCGTCGTGACCTTGTGATTTTGGACGAATAGACGATGCAGATTTTGGAAGAGCTTCCAATACCTGAACGGTTCGGTTTCTGAGGTCGGTTGCTCGCTTCGTCTTGCGGTTCTCAAGCTCCAAAAGAAGTGTATTCAGAAATGCAGGATCATGCTTTTTCGCATCGAACAGCTCTTCTAATTCATGGATACCAAAATTAATCAGCGGACGCATGTCAAATCAATCAAGAATAAACACCGCATATCAAATATGTATTTCTTCCTGTGGTTTCCACGGATTGATATTCTGGATTTTTATCCCTAGTTCGGTTCTCGCCTTATCAAGCTCATAGGTTTTTTGAAGGTTCAACCATAATTCCGGGCCGGTGCCGAAGAACCGTCCTAACCGTAGAGCTGTATCCGCTGTCAAGTCGCGTTTGCCACGAATGAGCTGTGAGATACGGTTTGCAGGCACATCGATTTGCCGCGCAAGCTCTGTTCGCGTCATACCAATTTCCTCCAATTCATCGGCAAGAAATTCGCCGGGGTGAATAGCTTCTCTCGTCATGTTCTGTTCCCTTTCTCTATATCCACTTAGTGATAATCCACGATTTCCACATCATTTACCCTTTCATCCTATGTAACGCAGACACGCCATTGTTGGTAGCTGCCTCAATTTACTATTTACTCTTGCGGTTACTTAATACCGAATTAGCATAACGTGCAAATATAGCGGGTATTTTATCCGTAAGAATATTTCCTAACCAAAGAGGGTCATTGATATCAGTAAGTAGATATGGATCGGCAGCCTCCAAGATCGCAACTATCAAACTCCATTGACGCTTGGGAGTAGCCGATGGGAAATCGGAAAAAAGCATACGAATATAACCCTCTCTTCGGTGATGCTCAAGCGCAACGAGGGCGGCGTACCTTACTTCACTGAAATTCTCATGTTCTGCTAGATGATCAAGGGCATTTGTAACCTCAGGAATAGGCAACCATTTAGCTAATTCAGCAGTTACTTTGCGTTCAAGTGAGCTTAATCCATTCAAATGACTAATGATATGAAATGAAACGATTTTTGGATCAATCCTCCGCAACGACTGCCCGACAGCGCGGCTAAAGGATTCACGCTGTATTAATATCGCCGCATCTATAAGCTTCTCGACTGCATCCTCAGGCGCTATGCGAACGAAAAGATAGCAGAGTTCACGTTCTGATTTAGGATAAGATTGGATTGCTGATTTAATAGCTTCCACAGCCCGTGTTGCATCGAATTTTGCCAAACCTTCAATAGCCCGAAGTTGCTGCGTTGGCATGATTGAGTCAATTACAAAGGCAGCGTCAAGAATTTTCTCACGTAAATTTGGTTCATTTACTTCTGCAGCAATATCGTATAGTGCGTCTTGAAAATAATGCGTACGTTGGCAGTATTTGACAGCGGCATTGATACTTTTTTTTCTGCTTACTGGATTCTCATATAATGCGCGTATTATTTGATCTTCATGTTTTATAGATTGATTAGTATTTTGTATTTCTAGTAACTCTGCTACTAGTTCGAAACCACGATTACCCATATTGAGCAATGCATTAAGCCCCCAAGTTGAATTCGATTTTGTGTAAGCCAAGCGATTCGCAAATTCCATAAATTCATCTGAAGAATCTCCGAGTTCCTCGAGTGCGATGCACGCATAGCTTGCGACCGAGCTTTCCATGTCTGTTTTTGTAATAACCGAACGAATGGCAGGGATAAAATATGAATCATTACTGAGCCACGCAATAATCAATGCATTTAGCAGTTCAATTTCTGACGAAGCTGAATTCTGAAGTGCTTGTAGTGCCTGTTTGGTTAATTTCTTTGACATTTGGCCACGATGACCTCGAAGCCTTACAAGATCTTTCGGAACTTCGATAATGCCGCTGTGTTTTAATGCTTCAAGCAAAATTGCATCACTTCCAATTGCGGCAAGAGCAGTTATCGCTTGATAAAATTCCATATACTGCTTTGATTTTCCATTTTCATCATACGTAGTGGGACGAGAGGCAATCTCTGCAAGTTTTTTGGCAATGTTTTGATCAGGGCGAACAAATGCCCAGTTTAACCCGCTATGTCGTACCCAGTAATGCTCGCTATCAAGTTCTCGTTTTATAAGAAGGGTAATGGCATCGCCTCCCATGAGAATCAGAACACGACGTGCATTTTCGCGAAGATGGTTAAAAGTTCTACTGTTTGTGTCTAGTTGACTACAAGCGATATCAGCAATCATTTCTTCCAGCTTTCCACCAGCTTTAGCTTCAAGTATTGACAATAATTCTGGATTTGTTATTCGCCCTAGAAAATCCAATGATCGATTAAGCCAATTTGGCTCATCTTTGGTACCTGCCATTAAATGTTTTTGCAATTTTTCTTCAAGTGCATTTAAAATAAATTGCAATATTGCAGCATTAATCTCATCTGGTCGTTCACTGAAAAAATTTTCTATTAGTCGGTGCCCGCGAGACTCAAATTTAGCTAGTTCAAGAATACGTTGGTGCATTAATTCAGGTTGAGCACGCAAAAGAATTGGAAGCCATTGGTTACGTGAAAAGTAAATTTCAGATTCTTGAACTTCTGCAAGTCGGTTAATTGCAGCCAAGGGCTCAAGGACTGACAACGCTACAAACGCTGCAACGCAAGCATAATCTTCCGAGCATGATAGATATTTAATTACAAAATCTTTCTTCTCATAATCTGAGAAGCGTGCAATACAATGAAGAAGGCTGCGCGGCTTATTTGTTGGAATTTTATCTATTAGTACATTCTTAGTTTCTTCCCAGATTGCCTTCGCATTCGAATGTTCGAGCACCTTAAGTTGAAATCCAAGCTCTGAAACTAATTCAGTATTCGCGTCAGCTATGATAATGCGATGACGGAGCCAATCTGGATTTAGTGCTATTGCCGCGCGTAGCGCAGCAAAATAGTCTTGATAATCTATGTGGCTATAATTGTCTGTTTTGGTTTCCCACGCTTTATAACATTGTTGATGAATTTCCCACAAACGATCAAGTTGGTTGGTATCAGGTATCACCTTCAGTATTGCAATAGCAACTTTTTGTCGGCTCCAGCAAGGATTCTTCAACAATAAGTCTATAGTGCTCTTCAAATCGACACTTTCTTGTCGCGCAAGATTAACAAAAGCCTTGCCAATCAGGCTAATGTGATAATCATCATTTGAATCGGCAATGATTACTGTCAGCCGATAAAGAAGAACAGCAACAGCCCGATCACCAAGGGTTGGCAATAGATAAGTATACAAATCCTCTCCATAACTTCCAAAATATCGGCTATCCTCAAGTTGTAGAATAAGCCGGTTAAGTATTTCTGAGTTTTGCTCGTTCTCTGCCAGTAACCACAATGTATCCATAGTTACATAATTGAGATGCCTGTGGATGGGTCGGTATTCATCACCAAACTTGCCAGCGAGGAGAGATCCCAGATCTGCGACCAACAATTTTTTGCTTTGGAGCTGATGCACAAGAGATTTAGCTACAGCCCAATTTAGTAATCGATCATGGGCAAATGCGATCTCGCCATTATCAAGACAATGTAGCCATCCGGCGGCATCCAAACGTTCAAGCGCTAAACTGTCTAGGCCAACATCGCTCCAATTGGATCGAGGTAGTGGATATGGTTTTTCTTGGTACATATAAGCAGCGAGCGAGGTTACAATTCCTTGGTCACCATGCCGACCTTTCTCAACGATTCTGAGCCAAAATTCTTCAAAGATTTCATACTCACTGTGTAATGCATTTTGTATTGAAGCATAGGGAAGTTTAAGAAAAATGCTTGCAAGAATTGGATTGCGCAGAAGTTTCTTCATGTCAGCAGGAAAATCGACCCACTTTTGACCATTTTTCTTCAATAAATCATCAAGCTCGTTTATCGAAAAATTATCGACATAATGCACATGAATAGAATCTTCATCAGTTAGTTGGAGTGATTGCGCTGTAGTGTTCGGAACAGTTAAAGCAAGATGCATATCCAATCCGATCCAATCTTGACGTACAAGATCGCGCGCCAAATCAACGTCTTGAATATCATCAATTGCGATGATTACTTTAGGCGTTTTTATATTAGGTGCAAGTTCATATAAGAATTTTGATACGCCGGTAAGATTCTTCTCGGAAGTATTGTTGAGCCCCGTTTGCCACAAAGCACTTGCAGTACGGGACAACAACGTTTCAGTAGACTTGGCTGTAGGCACCAAAATGGCAATTTGATTTTTTTCTTTATAGGTTTGTAGCAACTTTACAAGTTGCCATGTTTTGCCTACACCACTTTTTCCAGTAATTAATAACACTGGTTTATTGTTTGGCCACTCGGGTGCATTGCGTACATCCTGATCAGGTTTATATCTGATATGTGACAGATGACGGCGCGTCAATTCCCTCATTGTTTCAGAAAGTACAGCCACTTTTCTTAGTCGATCTGGACTGAGGCCAACTATATTAAACAATGCATTAATCTTGTTAAGATCGAGTCGCGCTTCGCCTTTGCTCAACATTTCAAATAATTGACCAATTAGATCGGTTCGAATTTTTTGCTCATCTCCAAGATCAGGAACGTAGGGACGCAAAATTATTTCAATCTCTGCAGCAATGTCATTCGCATTAATGCAGAATTTCATATCAAAACAGGACAATAGATGGAAGATAATTGAAATTTCATCTCTATTTTCTTGCCTTTGGCTATCCCGTGTTACTTTAGCGATATGATTTAGGAAATCACGATTGGTACCACTGAAATCAGTGCAGAATTTTTTGTACTCAACGATGTCAAGATCATTTGTATTGGTGGCTATCTTTATTTCATTCAGAAAAGCAGTAAAAGTTTCTAACCTACCTGGACGACCATCTGTTACAAATCGATAAATGGCATGTTTAGGGAGTGATGGATGAACAGCTTTACGAAGATCACGAAGGACAGACATTATGTCCGAGACAGCCCAAGTCCGATTCTTTCTGGTCTTATATTGTTCTACAAGATAGGTATTGGACGCTTCAACACATGCATCTCCACCACAACGAGGTTCCAGTACAAGACAGGCATTCTTGATTTCTTGGCCGTTCAATTTTCCTGATAAAGTAACACCAGCTAACCAACCGATATGGTGAATAATTTGATAAAGAAAACCATTAATTGCAGCAGGGCCACCAGCTTGCGTCATTTCAGTATTTCTTCCAAATTTTGGGCATTATTTCAAATAATAAGACCATATATTTTTAACTACACAATCAGTATTATTTACCTCTAAAAGTAGTTAAAAAAACACATAGCGATTTACTTATAAAAATTTCATAATTTATCAGAGAATACTTGCTATATTCAATTGGCAGAGTGACGATCAAGATATTGAAAAGGACTAAAAATACTTTTTGGATATGATGCCTTGAAAGAAACCGAAACTGACGTGGTCAAGTAAAACCGGACAACTCAGTTAAGCAACTTTCTTTACATTTTCAATTTCTACCTCATATTGATTTGGGCTCTTGTACCCCAGGTATGAGTGCAGTCGATGACTGTTATAAAACATGGAAATGTACTGCAACACATCTTGCTGAGCTGAGAAACGAGTTTGATAATGGCGCCAGTGGATTCGCTCCTGTTTGAGGCTGCCAAAAAAGCTTTCTGCCACAGCATTATCAAAGCAATCGCCAGTGCGGCTCATACTACCCACAAAGCCGTGTATTTCCAGAAGCCTCCGGTGCTCCCTGCTGGCATATTGCGACCCGCGGTCCGAATGTACTATCAGTCCTGCTTGCGGCTGACGCTGCCAGATAGCCATTCTTAATGCATCACAAACCAGTCTGGCCTTCATTCTTGGACTCATGCTCCAACCGACTACTTTCCTGGAAAATAAATCAATGACCACAGCCAGATACAGCCAACCTTCCTGAGTCCAAATATAGGTTATGTCGCCAACGTAGACTTGATTGGGAGTTGCAACATCAAATTGCCGATTTAGCTTGTTCTCAAATACCGGCTTCTTGTGATCGCTATGGGTTGTCACTTTGTATTTCCGGCGATGTTTGACTTGCACACCGGCTTCCCGCATCAGGCGTCGAGCCTTCCAGCGACCAACCGGATAACCCAGCACATTCAGTGCTTTTCCGATTCTGCGGCTGCCATAACTATAATTGCTGGATTTTGCTATATCCCGCACCGCTTCAAGTTTTTCCTCGTGACGCTGGTTTTCAGAACAATTATCAACGCACCGAACGTAATCATAGTAGGCGCTACGACTTACACCCAAGAGTTGGCACATCAAGCCAACAGGATAGGTCTTTTTCCTCTGGGTAATGAGCGAATACTTCACTTCGTTTCTTCGCTTCAATCCCCGTTGCTTCCTTTAGTATTTCCCTCTCCAGCTTGAGCTGCTTGATTTGCGCTTTCAACTGCCGGATCTCTTCCTGCTCTGGCGTCAGCTTCCCATTACCCCGGAATGACTGATCAGCATCATCTGCCTGGTATTCCCTGATCCACCTCCTCAACATATTGGGCGTGATCTCAAGGTTTCGTGATACTTCTGACGTCGTGTGACCCTGATCCAATACCAGGCTGATCGCATCCAATTTAAATTCTTTTGTATATTGTTTTCTCGTTACCATTTCTTCCTCCAATTAAGCTATTTTCTCTTAACTGGGGTGTCCGGTTTCAGTAAACCACGTCAAAGCATCCATATCTTCAATGGCATTTTGAAGTTCCTTGTAATCTTCAAATGAAACCATATCGTCTTTGACGACCTTCAAATTGTCACTGGCTTTTTTTGTTTCGGAACCCATGATTATCGCCTCACACTGCATTGATATAACGTAAAGCGCCGACAAACTCATCAAGAGTTTCAATTGATCCTGTTGGATGAATAGGCCGTAACTGTTTAGGTATTTCTGGTTTGCCCTTCGCTTCCAGGAGCATTGCTTCTAATTGATGAACATCCACAAGACGCTCTATCTCCGCATAGCTGGCAAGACCAAGCAACAAAGCGCGATTGATAGCTTTTCGTTGTTCCTTATCCAAACGAAGATAATTCTCTTCAGGCTTATTGTTTTCTATAACTTTTAAACTGCTGACTGTATTACTTTCGGAACTCATGATTTCCTCCGGTGAAAGTTTCGTCAGCCTTTCGTTTTATTCGATAAAACCACTATCTGAAAATTGAACCCTCAGAGTCACAGCACAAAAAATTGTTGGTATATTTCAAAACCTAAGAAAACAAAATCATTACGAAACAATCATCATAAAGTTATTTGCGGTTCCCCCTCCCGCATTTTTTGATACTTTCGATCTACCATCAGAATCACTAATCCGATTGGGTCTGTATTGACTATACTGTCAGACTCAGAACTACTAGAATTAAAAATTATGGTAATTAGATAACGTCACTCATGATAAGGCTAAGTCCGTTAACGTCATTAAATATACATGTTAATCTATATAAATAGTTTTAAGCGGTGGAAAACCGTTAAATTCAACCGATGAGTATGAGTTGGTGTAAGCCCCCGTCGTCAGCCAGTAAAGCTTGTCTCCAATAGCTAGATTTTGTGGAAGCTTGTAACCTGATTGCTCGTACATGATATCGGTTGAATCACAAGTGGGGCCTGCTAATATCACGGTCCCTTCATCATCGTTACGCTCCATCTTCGGTGTATAAACCGGGTATTTGATTGCCTCACCTAAGGTTTCAATCAAGCCCTGAAATAAACCGACATCAGAATAGACCCAGCGTGTCAGATCAGTACGAGATTTCCGAGAAATCAATACTACTTCGGAGACTAAAACCCCCGAACCTGCCACTAATGATCTACCGGGTTCAAGAATAATCTCGGGAATATCGTCTCCATGGTCATCCTTAAGGTATCGAATGATTTCTTCAGCATACACTTTAAATGGATTAACCTCGGAAATATAGTTTGCCGGAAAACCACCCCCCATATTGATCATTTTCAGCAGAATATCTTCTTCATATTTCATCCAGTCAAACATATATTTGACTTTTGATAGCGCGTCATCCCATACAGCAATATCCTTTTGTTGACTGCCGACATGGAAAGAAATGCCATAGGGCTCTAAACCAAGCTTCTTGGCATTCACCAACAAATCAATCGCCATATCCGGATGACAACCAAATTTACGTGATAACGGCCACTCAGCGGTATCCCCGCCTTCTACCAAAATACGAACAAAAACCCGTGAACCTGGTGCATTCTCGGCAATCTTCTGTATATCAGCCTTTGAGTCGGTGGCATAAAGACGCACACCTTTGTCATAAGCATACTTGATATGGGCTGCTTTTTTGATAGTGTTACCATAAGAAACTCGATCAGGTGTAACTCCGCTATCAAATACCCGATCTAGTTCAAATATAGATGCACAGTCAAAATTGGATCCCAAGTCACGCAATAAATTAATTACAGGAACTCCAGGATTCGCTTTCATGGCGTAATGAATCTTTGCATTGGGAAAATACGTCACCATTTCTTCAAATTTTTGCTTAATCAGCGATAAATCTACGAGCAAAAATGGTGTTTCATACTCAGCCGCAATCTTCTGGAATTTTTGCCATTGCACTTCTGAGAAGTAATCTTTGATTTTGATCATGGTGATTTCTCTCTGTGACCAGTGTTATAGATGGGTACCTTGTTGAATTAAAAAAGTACGAATATTGCTACTAGCGACCGCTAGCTAATGCTACTTTAAAATTCAAATGAAACACTGCAAATTTTCCATGGATGGCAATCGAGATGATTATAGGACGAGAATTGTACCTCAGCTTGCCAAGTCAGGGCCAGCGGCTTGTATCACTCGGGACAAGGTTTTACAGGCTGCACGCATACCCAACCCCATTTGGAGAAGTGTACCGATTGGAATCGATCGGTTAAGGACTAATGTGAGAACGCGAAACAGATTGGCGCTACCATCTGGCTTAACGGCATTAAGCAATGCGCCAGGTGGCGAAAATTCGACAGGATCAACGATGGCACGTACCGCAATGAAAGGAATCGCAGCATCTGCTGCAACTGTTGCAACCGCGCTGCTTTCCATATCCACAGCACAAGCACCTGTTATTTCCGCAAGATTAAGCTTGGATTCCATTGTAGTGAGCGGCTCAACACTATTTACCAACACACCATTAACGATTACTGTGTTGCTGGATAACCGATGCTGTAGGTGATTGCGCCAATCTAATGCAACTGGTAATAAATTTTCACCGTAAACCGCATCTGGCAGCACTAGATCGCCTGGTTTGAGCTGCGCATCCAATGCACCTGCTACACCAAAACTTACCAATCTCGTTACCCCAGCATCGCATAGCTGCTTTGCAGCTTTTCTTGCTGATTCAGCCCCCATACCGCTAAGCCATAGCATCGTATGCTGGTTAATTACAATTTTTTTGTTCATTGGGATAGGCAGTGACGTTACACAGCGCGCTTCGGCACGTAACGCCACCACCAAGCCAGTTATATCCACCGAATCAATCTCGGGTCAGTACACGATAACGTGCAAGCGCCCATAATGGGAAAAACTTTGAGTACCCATAGTAACGCAAGTAGAATACTCGCGGAAAACCTGGTGCAGTAAACCAAGGTTCGTCCCACAAGTGATTATGTTCTTGCTGTGACAATATATAATTAATTCCTCTGCGAACCGATTCACTTTTGACTTCACCGGCTGCCATGAGTCCCAATACTGCCCAAGCAGTTTGGAAAGTCGTACTAGTTTTAAGAAATTGACCCGCTATCTTTTCATCAAGATAAGAATCATTCGTTTCGCCCCATCCCCCATCAACACGCTGTACTGACTCTAACCACTGCACAGCTCGGCGCACAGATGCATGCTGCATATCAAATTTGGCCAAATAAAAAGCTTCCAACACAGACCAAGTACCATAAATATAATTGGTCCCCCAGCGACCAAACCAAGAACCATTAGATTCTTGTTCGCGTAGCAGAAAACCTATGCCTCGCCATACCTCCAATTGATGCTTGCCATATTTACCAAGCAATCCTACACATCTTGCTGTCACATCACTGGTAGGTGGATCGATAAGAGCGCCATGATCGGCAAAAGGAATTTCATTTAAATAATGATACACATTATCAATATCGAAAGCCGCAAATCCGCCATTTTTCGATTGCATTCCAGCTAACCAGTTCGCTGCACGCTCTAACGCGTATTCATGTCGTTCCAAGCCGCCTTGTTCTAGCGCCCAAGCAACTGCAGCCGTATCATCTAAATCCGGATAGTGTGGATTAGCATATTGAAAAGCCCATCCACCACCCGCCAAATCTGGTCGCTTATCACGCCAATCACCAGGGGCCTCTAAAACTTGCTGTTTTACTAACCAATCCATCGCGCGGTGTACAGGCTCTTGATCAGTCTCAAGATCTTCTTGTAATGCAAGACTCGTTAACACGGTATCCCAAACAGGCGATGTACAGGGCTGACACCAAGCTCGCTCTCCTTCATCAATCAGTAAACCACGAAGTGCGTTGCGGCACTTTGCACGACTGGGGTGATCGTAACTGTAACCTAATAGAGCGAGCGCTTCATGTGCATTGACTATGGCTGGAAAAATTGCGCCTATACCGCACTCCCCGTTTAAACGCTCTAATACCCAATGTTCTGCAGAATTAATCGCTGCTTGACGCAATGATTGCGGAAGCTTTGGCTCATAGCGCGACAGCAAGCGCTCAACCGCCATAAATACCCGCTTCAACAAAGTATCAGGTTTTGGAAAATAGTTTTGCTCTTCTTCGGGTGGTGTAATAAATAATTCGCGGATATCCACCTTCTTTGGATTAATCGCTTTAGCCTTCAAAGTGCACAGAATTGACAGAGGCACCATAACAGTGCGCGACCAATAAGAAACTTTACTCAAATGAAACGGTGCCCATTTTGGCAAGAAAATTAGTTCAGCAGGCACTACAGGTACCGCTCGCCAAGGAATTTGCTGATACATAGCGAGCAGTAAACGTGTAAATACATTCGCTTTTGCAGCTCCCCCTCTTTGTAGAATTGCTTCGCGCGCGCGCTTCATATGCGCATCTTCGGGAGAATCACCAACTAATTTTAGTGCGTAATAAGATTTAATCGTACAACTAATATCAAATGCTCCATCATAGTAAAGCGGCCAACCCCCATGATTCATGTCCTGTTTGTCACGAATAAAACGGGCAATTTTATTTTCCAGAACAACATCCACTTCATCCATAAAGTGCATCATCAGTATATACTCGGCCGGAATTGTGCAGTCGGCTTCGAGTGGAAAACACCAATGTCCGTCTTTTTGCTGTAACGCCAAAATGGCAGAACGAGCTTGAATAAATTTTTCCTCAAGTTCATTGAGATCAACCGTCTCTTGATTGATATGAGACACTTCAACAGAAGTTAGATTGTTCTTTCCCTTCATCGTAACTGATCGTTGATATTGCGATATATCATGAATTGCTTGGGGTCTATTCATAGTTTTCTGGGGGTCCTATTTAATACAAACATTAAAGAAATGATCAATTTCACTCGAGCTATAAATTATAATTTTATGAATTATAGTGCTTTTCCCATAAAATCTCAGCATATAATCATCGAGTATTGCCAAACTCCCGTCATCCTGGGCAAAAGCTCAAACTTCTACTTTTTACCATCTTTATTAAAGGGATTATCCTGAAAAGGCTCGTAATATAAATCCAATGGCAGTTTACCGTCATTCACTAAGAATTCACGTTGTTGCATAGAAGCTTCTCTCACGAATAGATAAGGGTCAATAGCCGCTTCATCGCGAACTCTCATCGGACCAACCAAGCGAGCCCGTTTATCGAGAGCACCAAGAAAGCCTAATGGAACTGTGATAGGAGAACCAATGATAAGACCTGTATAGAAAAGTGCATTGGTTAAAAGACCGACCGGTATGCCTGTAACATCACGTTGACTACTTGGCCCGAGTAGCGGAATAAATAGATAAGATCCTGGCGTAACTCCCCATACCCCAAGTGTCTGCCCAAAATCCTCGTCATGTTCCTGTAATCCCATATGCGTTGCCATATCAAACAATCCAAACAAACCAATTGATGAATTAATGGCAAAACGTAACGTATCTTGAAATCCCTGTTTAAACTTACCTTGCAAAAAATCATTCAATACCACATTGGGATATGATAAGTTATCATAAAAATTCCCAATGGAGCGCTGCGCGGCATTCGGCACATAGTCAATGTAGGTATTGACAATCGGCATAAATACGGCGCGATCAATGCGGTCAGTAAAATCATACGCAGCACGATTCATATCCTCATGAGGATCGACCGCATCTAGCTGGTGGTCACTCGATTCTGGTGTTGAAACACAGCCCTGAAAAAGCAAAGCAACGAACACGACTAAAACACACAATAAAAAATGCTTCCTAAGAATACAATCCACTGTAGTTAAAATTGGGATATTTCTTTTCATTTATAAGTATTTTTTCATACTTCTCTTACATCTGACAAAATGCAGTGACCTTGTATTGATCTGTTCTAAAGTGATTGACAGCTTCCGCCATCAAGACTTTTCGTAGCAATTCTTGTGAAACACTAAATTTATACCTCGTTTTGCTACTGCTAAAAAACATACACACTCTTCTCGAATTTACAAAGTCTAAAATTCTTCTCATGGTCGAACTGACTAAACGATCCTCCTATTACCTACCGACAAAGCTGCGGTTTAGTAACCTTTTGCTCAAAAAAATAAAACAATTTAATAAATTTTCTTGCGGAACAATTGATTCAGTCAAAATTACACGACCACCTCAATTCATATTTATTGCTGATTAGAACGATTCGTGCACTCGTAAGGTTGACCAGATTAAAATTGCTTTCATTTTCCTTAAAAAGACTCAAATCCACCGGGAAGAATCAATTTTCTCGCTCGCCATGCACCATTTCAATTAGCTTTAATGCTTGCAATTCCATTTCAAGTACAAAGCCGTCGACTTTTGCACGAAAATAACGGTAAAAAATCATACTCGGTATCGCTACTAATATACCAAACGCTGCATTATATAACGCGACCGAAATTCCATAGGCTAATTGCGCTGGATTACTGCCAGTGGGAGAATTAGAACCAAAAATTTCAATCATACCCACTAACGTACCAAATAACCCCATCAACGGGCTTAATGCGGCAATCGTACCCAATGTTGTCAGATAGCGACTCAAATCGTAGGCAACCGCTCGACCAGATTCTTCTATGGATTCTTTCATTATCTCGCGCGATTTTTTGATATTTTTTAACCCGGCCGCCAGGACCTCTCCTAACGGAGAATGCTTCTTCAAACGCTCAATCATTTCTGAATTGACGCCATTTCTCTGATACTCACTAAACACCTTAGAAACAAGATCCTGCGGTGAAATTATCTTCAAACGCAAAGCCCACATCCGCTCAATAATGATACCCACGGCAACAATAGATGCAATGATGATTGGCCAAATAGGCCAGCCGGCTGCTTGAATCAAAGATAACATGCATAAATCTCCTTAATGGCAAATGAATTGGAATATGCTACAACAAGGAACATTTTACCCAAATCCGCTATTTTATAACTTTATCTGAGACTTTGACAGTTGATGATTAACTAAATCATGCTATCCAATTCTAGCTCAATCGATATACTTTAATTTTTCATCCATAATTTCTATGATTTGCTTAATGATTAGTAAATCCATAAAAGTTGTAATCACTATTATGAGATTACCCAGATACCCTCTTACCTCTATTTTTCTATTTGACAGAAGGAAACATTGTTATCCATGAGCCTGCCTTACTCGCTAGAAAATTCGACATCTCGCATACTGACCATTAGCGAATTAAACCGCAACACAAAGCAGTTCTTGGAGCAAAATATCCCTTTATTATGGGTGCAAGGAGAAATTTCCAACTTGAAATGTTATCCCTCTGGACATTGGTATTTTTCTTTAAAAGATAACGCTGCCCAGATTCGTTGCGTTTTCTTCAATCACAAAAATTATGCAATAGATTGGCAGCTCAAAGACGGCATGCACATCGAAGCTCTGGCGCGGGTAACTATTTATGAGCCTCGCGGAGATTATCAACTCAATATCGAAACCATACGTCAAGCAGGCCTGGGGAAACTGTATGAAGCATTTGAACGATTAAAATCCAAGTTAGAAAATGCTGGATTATTTTGTACCGAAAATAAAAAAACGCTATCAAACTTTCCTAAGCAAGTTGGCATAATCACTTCACCTAATACCGCAGCGTTACGCGACGTAATCGCTACGATGCAACGTCGTACTCCCTCTCTTCCTATCATCATCTATCCCACATTGGTGCAAGGAAAAATGGCCGCTACTGAAATCGCCCATGCCATAGAGATTGCATGCCGACGCAAGGAATGCGATGTATTAATTCTTTGCCGTGGGGGAGGCAGCATAGAAGATTTATGGGCATTTAACGAAGAAATTGTTGCACTTGCTATAGCCAATAGCTCTATTCCAATTGTCAGTGGTATCGGTCACGAAACAGATTTTACTATTGCTGATTTTGTCGCGGATCGACGTGCGCCAACACCGACCGGTGCAGCTGAATTGATTGGTCAAGATCACTCCGAACTGAATCATCATCTCAAAAAGCTATTTGCTCATTTAAATCAGAGCGTACTTCACCAAATAGAACGGACGATGCAAAAAATTGATACATTCTCCTATCGACTCATCTATCCAGGAAACAAAATTCAGCGTCAGGCGATACGCTTACACTACCTAACAAAGCAATTAAACAACACCTGGAAACATGTAATAGAAAAAAAAACATGGAAGCTAAATCAGCTTAGAAAGCACCTTCTAACGAATAGCCCCAATATCTCACAAACTTTGATACACACAGCAAAACTGGCAATGTCTCTAAACAATGGTTTTTCTCGTTATACTGAATTACGACTACATCGCATCAAGTCACTCGATTCACTACTAGCGCAATTGAATCCACAATTAATATTAAAACGTGGTTACAGCATTACGTATAACATCAGTGACGGCTCATTGATACGCAGCACGAAACAAATTAAACCGGGCGATAATATTCAGGTAAAATTCGCTCATGGATCCTGTGAAGCACATATCAAGAAAATAAGTAATGTCTGATACATTACTTGAGGATACAAAACTTAAATACGCTTTTCTTGATCAAATAAAATAATCCCTCTATGTCAAAAACATTTCTTATTCTAGGTACGCTCAATACTCTTATTTGTATTTTATTAGGCGCTTTCGGTGCTCATGGTCTGAAAAAAATGTTATCCAGCGATATGCTGGCCGTATATAACACTGCTGTGCAGTATCATTTCTACCATGCTTTCGGTATTCTTATAATTGGCTTATTATTACAGCACTTTCCCAGTTCGCGACTGATTCCAATTGCCGGTTGGTTAATGCTCGTTGGTATTGTTCTATTCAGTTTCAGTCTTTATGTTATAAGCATCTCTGGAGGCATACCGGGTCTCGGTATTGTTACACCTTTTGGTGGCATTTCATTTCTGAGTGCATGGTTGTTGCTTACCTATGCAATATGGCGAGGAAAATAATAGCTATTAAATGAGATTAATCTTTTTATTAATTTTTTTAAGCTGCATTAGTCTTTTAGGCTACGCGCAGTACCTACAGCACGTCCAAGGATTATTACCATGCCCATTGTGCGTAGCGCAGCGCGTTGCTTATTGGCTGATCGGTGTGACCGCTTTAATAGCTTTTCTGCACAGTCCTAGTCTGGCTGGGAGTCGCTTCTACAGCATTTTTATAATGCTTTTCGCTTTCGTGGGAGGTATTGTCGCTATCCGTCATGCATGGCTCATACGCTATCCGGAGTCATTTGAGTGTGGTATCAGCCCTGAAGAAGCCTTTCTTAATGCTTTGCCAATCGCAGAATGGTGGCCTGGAATGTTCGAGGCCAACGGTGACTGTGCCGATATAGACTGGAATTTTCTCAGCTTAACGATACCTGATTGGTCATTTTTTGCTTTTATTGCATTTTTTCTCATAGCATTTTTCCTTATATCAAAATACAGGAAAAATCTAAACAATAAACCTATTTAAACGGAAAATCACTTAACTTTACTACCCTCTCGGATGGTGTTCTGCATGAATTTGTTTTAATCTTTCACGCGCGATGTGTGTATAAATTTGTGTCGTTGATATATCAGAATGCCCGAGTAACAACTGTACGACGCGCAAATCTGCTCCATGGTTAAGCAGATGTGTGGCAAATGCATGTCGTAACGTATGCGGGGAAAGTTGTTTAGTAACACCGACTAACAATGCATAGCGTCTGATTAAATACCAAAATGCTTGCCGAGTCATTGCAGCACCACGCATTGTTACAAAAATAGTATCGGTTACTATGTCCTCTAAAAGCTCCGGACGAGCCTCTTTAGTGTAACGCTTAAGCCAACTCAACGATTCCTCGCCCAAAGGTGAAAGACGCTCCTTTCTACCCTTACCCATTACCCTGAGAACTCCGGCATCCATACTCACTTGTGAGTACTTCAAATTGATTAGCTCAGAAACACGTAAACCTGTTGCATAGAGCACTTCTAACATCGCTCTATCTCTCAATCCGAGTGGCTGCTTAACATCAGGCATACTAAGTAGCTTCTCAACTTCTTCTTCAGTGAGACTTTCTGGTAAACTGCGTACAAGCTTAGGTGTTTCAATGTTAAGACTTGGATCTGATGTGATTCTTCCTTGTCGCAGCAAAAAACGGTAAAAACGTTTTAGACTGGAAAGTTCCCTGCTGGTAGTGCTAGCTTTAATCCTGGCAGATACACGCGAAGCAAGGAATTCAAGTAAATCCGAGTGCGTAGCTCCAGTCAGTACGGGAACATTATCCTGCTTTCTTATTCTTAGCCAGTGACTGAAAAGTCGCAAGTCATTTCGATAGCTATCTAACGTATTACGCGACAATCCATCCTCAAGCCACAAAGAATCAGAAAACTCATCCAATAAGCTCGCATCCAGATCAAGCACTTTCATGTTGCAATAACCACCTTTTAATTTCAAGAGGATTGCCATCACTTGCATTCATAAAACCACCTAAGCCACCATTTTTAGCTATAACACGATGACAAGGTATGATAATCGGTAGGCGGTTTGCTCCACAAGCTCGTCCAACTGCTCTAGGCGCCGAATGCAGTTGTTTTGCTATTTCAGCGTAGCTTGTTGTTTCACCGGTCGGAATACTCTGGATTGCTTCCCACACACGACGTTGATGAATTGTCCCACCAATATGTAGATTCAAATCGAACACAAAATGCGGTTCGGTCAAATACGCCTTTAACTGATTACAAACCTCTTTGGCCAAATGATTCGTGGGTGGCAGAAGTTGAGTATCCAGTGGTAAATACTCAATATCTGTCAACCAATCTTCTTCAACTAGAATTCCCAGAACTGCAAAAGGAGCAAGTAACCGTGCTTATCCGGTTGTCTCCCAAGCCCACTACCGGTAGTATGTTGAGCATCTGCGCCAACCTGAGGTGGTCATGGTTATCGACGTGCTTGAGCGAGACGATTTGCCGTTCCCTCGCTCGCTTCCTGATTTTCAGCGACTGTTCCCGAACGAAGCGGCCTGCGCGGCCTATCTTGAGCGCGCCCGATGGAGCGACGGATTCGTTTGTGACTACTGCGGCACACTCGGAGAGCCTTATCGCTTCGCCAATCGCCCCAGCGTTTGTCGGTGCCGTCACTGCAACCGAGACACGAGCCTCACTGCGGGCACCGTCATGGAACGCACCCACACACCTCTCTCCGTATGGTTCTGGGCAGCCTACTTGGTTGCCAGCCAAACACCCGGTATGTCTGCTGCCCAATTCCAGCGGCAACTCGGGCTGTCGCGTTATGAGACTGCTTTCCAGATTCTCCACAAACTGCGGGTCGGCATGGTGCGTCCCGACCAAGATCGGATTGGTGGCAACCCCTTCGATGCCGTCGAGGCCGATGAAACCTACGTCGGAGGACGTACTCGCGGCAAGGGTCGAGGCGTTCACGACATGGTTCTCGTCGCCGGTGCGGTCGAGGTTAAACAGCGCAAGCACGGTGGCAGCCTCAATAAGCGGAGGACTGGGCGTTACGCCGGACGTGTTCGGCTCGCTGTGGTGCCAGACCGCAGTGCCAAATCGTTGGGCGGTTTCATTGAGCGCGTCGTTACGCCAGGCGCCACCATCATTACCGATGACTGGAGCGGCTACGCGGCGCTTGAAAAGCGAGGGTATCTTCATACCGCCGTTGCGGAACGTGGCGACATGCAAGTTGCCGAAACTTTTCTGCCCATCATTCACCTCGTGTTCTCCAATCTCAAAACATGGTTACGTGGCATTCACCACGGCGTCAGCCCGCAACACCTGCAAGCCTATCTCAACGAATTCACGTTTCGATTCAACCGCCGTTTCTACCCTTTCAACGCATTCCGTTCCCTGCTTGGCATTGCTGGTGATGTCACTGCGCCGACGTATGCTGAACTTTATACAAAAAAATCACGGCCCACTACTACATCTAGCTACCTTGGGAGTTAACCGGATAAGCACGCAAGTAACTTAGCTTGGTAGTGCTTCATTGAATCAGTCATGTATTTTTTATAATTCAAGTTCTAGCAAATCAAATTCAATTGAATTCAATTGTTAAATCCTTCTGAAAGAACTCTTACATACTGAATCAGACCAGAAAATAAAAATTAAGTTTCTTCAGTTCTAATTCTGTTTATATTAACTTGCACAAAGCCTAGGAATATATTATCACCATATTCACTCAAGATTTAAGTAATAACAGCTCATTCAATCTCTTCACAAAAGCTACTGGATCTTCCAATTGCCCACCTTCTGCTAATAACGCCTGATCAAATAGCAAATGACTCCAATCGGTAAAATTCTCTTCTTCCAATTTCAAACGCTCAATCATAGGATGATGTGGGTTAATCTCGAGTATAGGTTTTGTATGTTGGATTTTTTGTCCTGCCGATTTCAGCAATCTTTCAAGATTCCCTCCCATATCATAAGTATCGGCTACAAGACAAGCTGGCGACTCGGTTAAGCGAAAAGTCACACGCACATCTTTGACTTGTTCGCTCAGAGTAGTTTTCATTTTTTCGATCAACTCTTGATAGGCATCCGCTTCTTTCTTTTGTTCTTCTTTTTCAGCCTCATCTTCCAGATTACCTAAATCTAACCCGCCTTTCGCAACCGATTGCAAAGATTTTCCTTCGAATTCGCTTAGGTTAGTTACCAGCCACTCGTCGATACGATCAGATAACAATAAAACCTCTATATTTTTTTTACGGAATACTTCTAGATGAGGACTATTTCTTGCTGCTTTGAGACTATCTGCAGTTACATAATAGATTTTTTCTTGCCCATCTTTCATACGCTGAATATAGGTACTCAATGCTACACTCGGCTCGTCCGAATCACTTTGCGTAGTAACAAATCTCAGCAATTTTGCGATTCGATCACGGTTAGCAAAATCCTCTCCCACGCCTTCTTTGAGAACTTGACCAAATTCACGATAGAATGTTTTAAATTTATCATTTTCCGCATCACCCTCGTTACTTGCTAAATCTTCAATCAAACCTAATACTTTTTTTACCACCCCGGCACGAATAGAATCGATATCCTTTGATTCTTGTAGAATCTCACGCGAAACGTTTAACGGCAAATCATTTGAATCAATTACACCACGAACAAAACGCAGGTAATTCGGTAACAGCTTCTCGGCATCATCCATAATGAAGACGCGCTGCACATACAATTTAACACCACGACGATGGTCACGATCAAATAAATCAAAAGGTGCGCGTGAAGGAATATAAAGCAATTGAGTATATTCTTGCTTACCTTCAACCTTGGCATGCAAATAGGCTAATGGTGGCTCAAAATCATGTGCCACATGTTTATAGAATTCCTGGTATTGTTCTTCAGTAATATCGTTTTTGGAGCGCGCCCATAATGCGCTCGCTTGATTAATCGTTTCATCTTCATCAATTATTTGGTTTTTCTTATCTTCGTGAGACCACTCTTCTTTCTTCATCACGATCGGCAATGTAATGTGATCGGAATACTTTCGAATGATATTGCGCAGTCGCATTCCATTGAGAAACTCATCCTCATCTTTACGCAAATGCAAAGTTATCTCAGTGCCACGAGTATGCTTTACGATTGCTTCTAATGTGTAATCGCCTTCGCCTGTCGACTCCCACTTCACTCCTTGCTCTGCCGTTAAACCTGCTCGTCGTGTAATTAATGTGACTTTATCCGCAATAATGAATGCCGAATAGAAGCCAACACCAAATTGCCCAATCAAGTGCGCATCTTTAGCTTGATCTCCTGTTAAAGAATCAAAAAATTCTCGAGTACCTGATTTAGCGATCGTTCCAATATGATCAATAACTTCCTGCCGTGACATGCCAATACCATTGTCAGCAATCGTAATGGTCCTAGCTTCACTATCATAGCTTATGCGTATTTTTAATTCTGAATCAGACTCATACAACGAAGCATTGATCAAACCTTCGAAACGCAACTTATCTGCGGCATCCGAAGCGTTTGAGATTAGCTCGCGCATAACGATTTCCTTATTGCTATATAAGGAGTGAATCATCAGCTTGAGTAATTGTTTTGCTTCTGTTTGAAAATTTAAATGTTCTTTGATCGTTTCAGCCTTCACATTAATCTCCTGGTAAACTTAGTTTCCTTCACAATATAGCGCCAAGAATCAAAAATTCAAGTGAGCATCGAGAATTCTTGACATAATCTTTAGAAATAAAGAGATAGGAAAAAAGAAAGAGAATACTCTAACGAGTATCATTGGATGCTGTTATATAAACCCAAAATGAAGAGAACCAGCCAATAAGTCTTTTAGAAAATTAAACGACTATAACTGCTACAGAATACTGCACTAACGTGTACAGCTACATAGAGTTTTGTATGGCATATAAACTAATTCCCATCAATGCCTGAGGAAAAATACCCAGAGCCAAAATTGCTATCCCATTAGTGCTCAGTAAGATTTTCACATCACTATTAGTCAAAATAGGCTCGTTGGTTTCAGGTTCATCAAAATACATGAATTTAATGATCCGTAAATAATAAAAAGCACCAATGAGCGAAAACAACACCGCCACAACAGCCAACCAAACAAAGCCAGCATTAACTACCGCTTGCAGCACCGCTAATTTCGCATAAAAACCAATCATCGGTGGGATACCTGCCAGGGAAAACATCAACAATAAAGTTATAAAAGCGTACCATGCATTTCTTTTACTCAACCCTTTGAAGTCGCTTATATTTTCCGCTTCAAAACCACTCCGGCACAGCAACATGATCATTGCAAAAGTACCCAGAGTCATTAACACATAGGCAATGACATAAAACAGCGCTGAGCTGTAACCATTGACATCCACACTAATGAATCCCAATAATAAAAACCCCATATGAGAAATAGTTGAATATGCCAGCATGCGCTTTATATTGGATTGCGCGATCGCTGCAATATTCCCTATTGCCATTGACATAACTGCCAGGATCACCAACATACCCTGCCAATCAGACGCCATTTGCTCTAATCCTTCAATCAAAAGGCGCATGATAAGAGCAAACGCAGCGAATTTTGGAGCAGAACCGACAAACAGAGTTACTGCAGTCGGGGCGCCTTGATAAACGTCCGGAACCCACATATGAAATGGTGCCGCACTTAATTTAAAGCTAATTCCCGCAACAATGAATACCAACCCTACCACTAAGACTTCTTTGGCATTCACTCCGTTTTGAATTGCTTTTGTTACCTCGGTTACTTGTAATGAGCCTGTTGCACCGTATATCATCGACATTCCGTATAACAGAAATCCTGAAGCCAGGGCACCCAGCACAAAAAACTTCATGGCTGCCTCGGTTGAAACAACCGAATCGCGTCGTAGAGCAACCAATGCATACATAGATAGCGAAAGAATCTCTAAACCTAGGTAGAGCGTCAGGAAATGACTAGCCGATATCATAACCATCATTCCCAATGTCGCAAACAAGATCAAGCTAAAGAATTCACCGCGCAACATACCGCGATCAGTAATATAAGTGTGAGAATAAATTAACACTGCCGATACCGTTCCATAGGTCATCAACTTCAGAGTATCCGCCAATGTATCATCTACGAACATGCCTGAAAAGGTCAGTACTATCTCGTTGGAGAACGAACTAAAAGTCAGCACTGCACAACCAAATAAAGTAGCTTGCGTCAATAAATAAGTAACATAGCGTCTATTCTGGCCCACGGTCAAATCCGCCAACATCACCACACACACCATAATCAACATAAATATTTCAGATGATGCCGGTGCAAAATCGGGTGGCATAAAACTCATTCGTTCAAATCCTTTAATCGGAGAAATATCATTAACTCAACATTTATCATAACTTGCTATTACTGACATGAACTAGCAACTGATCAATAGTCACGTGCATTACTTCTGTCAACGGGAATGGATACACACCAAGCCACAGCGTGAATATGGCTAAAATCGCTAATAGCGCGAACTCTCGTTTGGAAATATCCTGCAATTGTTCGACAGCATCATTAGCCACTTGACCAAATATCACTCTTTTGTACATCCAGAGGGTATAGGCCGCTCCCAAAATTAAGGTCAGCGCAGCAAAAAAAGCATACCAAAAACTAATTTTCATGGCACTCATAATCACCATAAATTCACCGACAAAACCGCTGGTCCCTGGCAATCCTGCGTTAGCCATCGCAAATAGCATAAAAAAAGCCGCAAAAACCGGCATCTTATTAACTATCCCGCCATAATCGGCGATTTGCCGTGAGTGCATGCGATCATACAATACGCCCACACAAAGAAACATAGCACCAGAAACAAAGCCATGCGAAATCATCTGGACCATTGCACCTTCAACACCATATGCATCAAACAAAAAAAATCCCAGAGTGACAAACCCCATATGCGCAACCGAAGAATATGCAATGAGCTTCTTCATATCTGCTTGCATAAGCGCGATCAAACCAATATAAACCACTGCAATAAGCGATAACACAATCATCATATCCGCTAAATAATGACTGGCATCAGGTGCAATCGGCAAGGAAAACCTAAGAAAGCCGTATCCACCCAATTTCAAAAGGATTGCCGCTAGTACCACTGAACCACCCGTCGGTGCTTCAACGTGCGCATCAGGTAGCCAAGTATGAACTGGCCACATAGGGACTTTAACTGCAAAAGCTAGTAAAAAAGCAATAAAAATTAAAATCTGTGGTGTTAGCGGTATGGCTAATTGATGATAATCCTGTATGGAAAAACTTCCTTCTGATGTTTTATATAGGTAAATAAATGCAACCAACATCAACAAAGAACCCAACAAGGTATACAAGAAAAACTTAATAGCTGCATACACGCGATTTGGACCACCCCAGATTCCAATAATTAAAAACATTGGAATCAGAGAAGCTTCCCAAAACACATAAAACAGCATCGCATCAAGCGATGAAAACACGCCATTCACAATACCTGACATTACCAGAAACGCACCCATGTACTGCGATACTCGTTCCTTAATGACTTCCCATCCGGCAATCACAACAAGTGGAGTAATGAAGCAATTGAGGAGAATCAATGGCATTGATATACCATCGACACCAATATGATAATTTACATTAAACCGTTCAAACCACACATAATTTTCGACAAATTGCATGGCCGTTGACCCTATGTTGAATTGGGTATAAAGCGGCAAAGCAACCATAAAACCAAGAGTGGATCCCACCAATGCAATATAGCGGGCGAATTGTGCATTCCGATCATGCCCCGTTGCGAACACAGCTACACCAAACAAGATAGGCAACCAGATAATCAAACTTAGCAATGGAAAGTCAAACGACATACTTATTCCGTTTATTTATTAGTTCTTATGAATTTCAAATATATTTTTGATGAAAATTTATTTTCTGAGATAAGCTTTAAATTATTCTAAAATTTCCTATCACACTCTTATTTTAACCATAGCGTTAAAATAACAAATATCCCTACAATCATCGTAAAAGCATAATGATAAATATAACCAGTTTGAAACTTGCGCACTATCGAAGCCGTAAACTCAACAACACGCGCAGTTCCATTTACAAAAAAGCCATCGATTAATTTGATATCACCGTACTTCCATAACGTATTACCTAATATGCGAGCCCCCCCGGCAAAAATCCATGAATATAATTCATCAATATAATACTTACGGTCTAATAAGTGGTACAAAGGATATAGAGTATTTTTGATTTTTTCCGGTAGGTCTGTTCTTGCGCTATATAAAAACCAAGCTGTAAAAATACCTGCAACGGAAAACCAGAATGGCGCAGTTAACAAGGCGTGAGTCATCATTCCAAAAACACCAGTAAATTCTGCGCCCAATTGCTCAATCGCATCATGCTCAGAGGCAATATAAATTGCATTAGAAAAATAATCACCAAACACAACCGAACCAATAAACCAACCCGATATGACAGCAGGGATGGCTAGAACAATCAAAGGTAAAGTTACCACCCAAGGCGACTCGTGCAAATGTTCCTTAGTATGAGAATCCATACGTGGCTGACCATGGAAGGTCATAAAAACCAGACGAAATGTATATATTGCGGTCACAAATACCGTCGTTAAAGCACAAAAATAAGCGAATTCAGCGCCAGGGATATCGGCAAAATGTACTGCTTCGATAATCGCATCCTTAGAAAAGAAGCCAGAAAAACCCGGCACGCCGCAAATGGCTATTGAAGCAATCAGCATAGTCCAATAAGTAATAGGCATATATTGCTTCAACCCACCCATTTTTTGCATATCTTGCTCATGGTGCATAGCAATAATCACTGAACCTGCACCTAAAAACAACACTGCCTTGAAAAAAGCATGAGTCATCAAATGAAAAACTGCAGCTGAGTATGCGGAAGCACCTAATGCAATCGTCATATAGCCAAGCTGCGACAAAGTAGAATACGCGACAACACGTTTGATGTCTGTTTGCACCACGGCAACTAAACCCATGAATAAAGTCGTTATACCGCCAATAACTAATATCATCGACAGTACTGCATCGGACAGTTCAAATAATGGCGACATGCGCGCAACCATGAAAATCCCTGCTGTAACCATCGTGGCCGCATGAATCAATGCCGAAATTGGAGTAGGTCCTTCCATCGAATCCGGTAACCATACGTGCAGCGGAAATTGAGCTGATTTACCCATGGCGCCGATAAACAAAAGAACACAAATGACTGTAACAACAAGCCACTCAATACCGGGAATGAGCTCAATTTTCTTGTCTGTAATATCCGATGCGTGCTCAAAAACATATCCATAATCCAGCGATCCAAAATGAACTAAAATCAACGCAATCCCCAGCAAAAAACCAAAGTCGCCGACGCGGTTAACAAGAAAAGCTTTCATATTGGCATAAATAGCCGTGGGTCTCGTGTACCAAAAACCGATTAACAAATAAGACACCAATCCTACCGCTTCCCAACCGAAGAATAACTGCAGGAAATTGTTGGACATGACCAACATCATCATGGAAAAAGTAAACAAAGAAATATAACTAAAGAAGCGTTGATAGCCAGAATCATCATGCATATATCCAATGGTATAAACATGCACCATCAGTGAAACCAGGCTAACCACCACCATCATCAATGCCGATAATCGATCGATTAAAAAACCCACTTCAAAGCGTGTATCTCCCGAAATCAGCCAAGTATAAACTGTGCCGTTAAAAACATTACCTTTCAATACATCAAAGAAAATAAAGATAGAAGCAAGCAGCGAAATGGAAACCAGGGCAATTGTGACGCGGTGACTCCACACGCGGCCAATGCGTCGACCAAATAAGCCGGCAACTATTGCTCCCAGTAAAGGTGCTAATGGCACTAAAAGATAAAGTAATTGCATATCAGATGAATTATTCAGATTTTTCTTTGACTGTAAAACACATAAAAAACGTTAACCTTTCAGTTTATCCAGATCATCCACGTTAATAGTTCGTTGATTGCGAAACAATACAACAAGAATCGCTAGACCGATAGCTGATTCCGCTGCAGCCACGGTGAGGATAAAAAATACAAAAATCTGCCCTGAAGTATCCTGCAAATAATGAGAAAACGCCACAAAGTTCATATTGACCGCCAGTAGCATCAATTCGATTGACATCAATATAATGATGACATTTTTTCTATTTAGAAAAATGCCAACGATGCCAATCGAAAACAAAATTGCACCGAGTATTAAATAATGTGATAACGATATCACGTTAAATTCCTTTTTCGTAAGAACACTTAAAGACTAGATAATTTTAAGCTTATTATGGATTTTTCTTTTCTGCTGGCATCGATACGATACGCAAACGATCTTTCTTTTGTACGTTGATTTGCTTTGCAGGATCAACAATCTTCTTGTCTTCACGATGACGCAGCGTCAACGCTATTGCAGCAATCATCGCAATTAGTAGTAGCACAGCAGCCAGCTCAAACGCATAAACATACTCAGTATAAATTAAACGCCCTAGTTCTTTGGTATTACTGTAATCCGCAGCATGCGGTGCTGGCACTGGCATTTTGTCCAATCCAAAATACTTGCCCATTAATACAATCGAAATTTCTCCAACCATGACTAATGCTATTAAGCCACCAAAAGGAAACCACTTCCAGAATCCTTCCCGAAGCCGATCAAGATTGATATCCAGCATCATAACAACAAACAAAAACAATACCATCACCGCACCGACATAAACTAACACTAAAGCAATGGCAAGAAATTCTGCTTCCAACAGCAACCAAAGCCCCGCACATGTTACAAAAGAAAGCACTAATAACAATGCCGAATAGACTGGATTACGGAAAGTAACAACACCCAATGCCGAAGCAATTAGAATTGTAGAAAAAATATAAAAAATAATATCTTGAAAACTCATTATGTATGAATACCGTTATTAACGATAACGTGCATCTGTTTGTCGATCTTTGGCAATCTGCTCTTCATAGCGATCACCCACAGCTAACAACATTTCTTTGGTATATATAAAATCTTCTCTCTTCTCGCAGTGATACTCCAGAATACGTGTCTCAACAATCGAATCTACTGGACACGATTCTTCACAGAAACCACAAAATATGCACTTACTCAGATCAATATCGTAGCGTGTAGTACGCCTTGTTCCATCTTCACGTTGCTCCGATTCTATCGTGATTGCCATCGCTGGACATACTGCTTCACATAATTTACAAGCAATACAACGCTCCTCTCCGTTTGGGTAACGACGTAATGCATGCAAGCCGCGAAAACGCGGCGATTGAGGTGTCTTTTCTTCCGGATAATGCACAGTAACCTTGGGTTTAAAAAAATACTTACCCGTGACTGCCATTCCTTTAAACAACTCAAACAACAAAAATGTATTAAAAAATTTCTTGATACGATTCATAGTATTTTCTCCATTTAGAACCAGATATTTAATGGAAATACACTCCGTACCGATTCAGGTAGTTGCATTATAAGACCTAAAACCACAATCCAGATTAAAGTAATTGGAATAAAAACCTTCCAACCTAATCGCATAATCTGATCATAGCGATACCTTGGAAAAGTCGCTCGAAACCAAAGAAAAAAGAATAGAATAAATGCTATTTTCAGTAATAGCCAGACAAAACCAGGTATCAATGTAAAAGGCATGATATCAATAGGTGGTAACCATCCGCCCAAAAACATAATTGAGGTCAATGCGGCGACCAGTATCATGTTCGCATATTCTGCCAAAAAGAATACAGTGAATGCCATACCTGAATAATCGACATGAAAACCCGCGACGATTTCAGATTCTCCTTCAGCCACATCAAAAGGAGCGCGATTGGTTTCTGCCACACCCGAAATCAGATACACTAAAAACATCGGAAAAAGTGGTATTAAATACCAATTTAGAAAGCTACTGCCTTGCTGTCCACTTACAATGTCGCCTATATTTAGACTTTGCGACATCATCAGCACGCATACTAATGCAAACCCCATAGCCAATTCATAAGATACCACCTGTGCCGCCGAGCGCATCGCCCCCAGAAACGCGTATTTCGAATTAGAAGCCCATCCGGCGATAATAATGCCGTATATCCCCATCGAAGTCATTGCCAGTATATAAAGCAGTCCTGCGTTAATATCTGCAAGCACTAATTCTGGAGAGAATGGAATAACGGCCCACGCCGCCAGAGCGGGCATAATTGTAAGTACTGGTGCTAAAATGAATAAGAACTTATTTGCTCCTGTCGGAATAATAATTTCTTTCATAATTGCCTTGACAGCATCGGCAATCGGTTGACCCCAGCCCCTCAACCAAGGAATGCCAAAAAAAGTCACCCGGTTCGGACCAACACGAATTTGCATATATGCAATGATTTTCCTTTCTGCAAAAGTAAGATAAGCAACTCCTAGCAACAAAGGCACGGCAATAGCCAAAATAAATACTATATTTGTCGTCAATGAAAACAGCATACTCCCCCACTGCGTTCCAAAGAACTGAACAAAATATTGTTGGATTGTTTCCATTAACCGCAAACCTCGCCTATCATCATTACATTTTCTCTACATTGATTGCGCCAAACAAATCACCTAATAACTGAGTATCGGGATGGGCGCAAGCAATACGTACACAATTATTCGGTAATTTATCATCACAATCTGTTTGGAGCTGAATAGTATTCCCGCCTTGCTGTACTTTAACTGTGTTTCCTATAGAAATGCTCAATTTCGACATTAATTCTGAAGACATCCATGCCTTAGGTGGTAAAGCATCATTTGTTTGTTGTAGTGATTCCGCGCGCCTAACAATTGGATCTGCTCGATAAATTGGTACTTCACCAATGCGTTGCAAATTATGTTGATCAGATTCACTTATTTTAAAATTAAAATCTTTCAATACATTATTCAAGTGGATTGTAATATCAAATTCAGGCGGAAATACTTCGGTACGAACCTGTTCCGATGTATCGTAATCAAATTTATCCAATGTCAGTAAATTTGCCAGCACGCGCAAAATTTTCCATGCAGGACGCGCTTCACCAAGTGGCGAAACGACACCATTGAAGCTTTGAATTCGTCCCTCTGTGTTAACAAAAGTACCCGAAGTTTCTGTAAAAGGCGCCATTGGCAATATTACATCAGCATAATCAAGCGCATTACCTTTATACACACTCATCGATACTACAAATTGCGCCTTTTCTACAGTCTCCAATGCTTTTTGTGAATTGTATGCATCAAATTCCGGCTCAATGTTCATCAATAACAATGCGCGACATGGTTCCACCGGAAGATCTGCCGCGAAGCCTAACATTTGCGCTGCATTCAGCCCAGAAGAATTATGCGCCTCGCTATGTTGGGTATTCCTTAGCGCAAACACGTTAGGTATTGCACCTGTCAAATAAGCACCAACACTGTTTGCTGCTTCACCCAATACGCCAAAGTTTGCTCCAGTAACTTTCGCTATCAGACTGGCCAATAAAGTTATCTTTGAATAATCAGGATGATGTTGCGCTAAATTACCTAAATAAACCGATGCTGAAGTAGTATTCTCAGCAAGGCTAGTAGCAATCGCAAAAAAACTTGAATTCGTTTCAACAATCAACGAATCAAGATACTGTTGAATATCATCAGAAACTTGTAATCCACTGATTTGAACTACCATTTTTAATATTTTTGCTAGCGACTCAACAATACCATCGGGTGCAACAATTATTTTATGGCCTAACTTAGTTAATAAATCATCATCAACCGGGTTGATTATACTTAACCGCATGCCATTTTTGACTGCTTGGCGAAAGCGCTGTGCAATTAGCGGATGATCTTTTCTGAGAGTACTGCCAACGACTAACACGGACTTTAAGTGCGACAATTGCGCAATACTATTTCCCAGCCAAGGAGCGCCTTGCAGGTATTTATCACCGCGGAAATCTGATTGACGCGCACGATGATCGACATTATTGCTACCCATCGCTCGAATTAATTTTTGTAACAAATAAAGTTCTTCGCAAGTACTATGAGCTGATCCTATTGCGCCGATGCTCTTTGCACCAAATTCATTTTTTATAGCAAGCAACTTAGTCGCTGTAAATTCTAAGGCTTCTTGCCAATCGCATTCACTCCAATAACCATCACGTTTAATCATTGGTCGAGTTAATCGATCTTCAGAATTTAGGCCTTCATATGAAAAACGGTCTTTATCCGATAACCAGCACTCGTTAATATCTTCATTTTCTCGCGGCAATACACGCATTACCTTATTTTGCTTTACTTGAACAACTAAGTTCGAACCTAATCCACAATGCGGGCTAATAGATTTTCTACGTGACAATTCCCAAGTACGCGCAGAATAACGGAATGGCTTACTGACCAACGCCCCCACTGGACAGAGATCAATCACATTGCCGGATAACTCGGAATCAACTGTTTTTCCAACGAAAGCTAAAATCTCAGAGTGCTCTCCTCGACCAATCATTCCAAGCTCCATAATCCCAGCAATCTCTTGACCGAAACGAACACAGCGTGTGCAGTGAATGCAACGCGTCATATCGGTAGAAATCAACGGTCCCAAATTTTTATTGGTAACTACACGCTTCGATTCTGTATAACGCGACTCACTCGCACCATAACCAACAGCCAAGTCTTGTAATTGACATTCACCGCCTTGGTCACAAATCGGACAATCCAACGGGTGATTAATCAACAAAAATTCCATCACACCTTTTTGTGCCGTTACCGCTTGTTGCGAATGGGTAAAAACTTTCATGCCATCCATTACCGGTGTTGCACAAGCTGGCAATGGTTTAGGTGCTTTCTCAACCTGCACTAGACACATACGGCAATTAGCCGCAATAGATAATTTCTTGTGATAACAGAAATGCGGAATATAAATGCCAATTTGCCTTGCACCATCCATAATGGTGCTACCTTTAGGAACGGATACTTGCTTACCGTCGATTTCTATATTGATCATCAGGCTAAACTTGTTCGGTTGTATTCAAATTCTATGTTTAATAAAAAATCAGACCATGCATTTTTTATGTTCAACGTGGTATATAAATTCATCTCGAAAATGCAGAATCATGGCTCGTACCGGCATAGCGGCTGCATCTCCTAATGCACAAATAGTACGTCCCTGTATGTTATCCGCCAAATTATTGAGTAAATCCATATCTTCTGCACGTCCCTTTCCGTGTTCAATGCGATTTACGATTCGATATAACCATCCTGTACCTTCTCTACATGGTGTACATTGACCGCAGGATTCCTCATAATAAAAATACGATAATCGTTCAAGCGCTCTCACCATACAAGTTGTCTCATCCATGACGATAACAGCTCCGGAACCCAACATTGATCCTGCTTTTGCGATGGAATCATAGTCCATATCGATATTCATCATAATATCTCCCGGCAAAACCGGCGACGAAGAGCCCCCAGGAATACAGCCCTTTAGTTTTCTTCCACCACGCATACCTCCGGCCATTTCTAGCAATTTCACAAAAGATGTACCCAATGGAATTTCATAATTCCCCGGTTTATTAACATGACCCGATATGGAAAAAATCTTAGTACCTCCATTATTGGGCTTTCCTAATTCCAGATATTTTTGTCCTCCATGTCGAATAATCCATGGAACCGAAGCAAATGTCTCTGTATTGTTAATTGTAGTCGGTTTACCAAAAAGACCAAAATTTGCGGGGAAAGGGGGTTTAAAACGTGGTTGCCCTTTTTTACCTTCAATGGATTCCAACAAGGCGGTTTCTTCTCCGCAAATATAAGCACCATACCCATGATGATTATATAGTTGAAAACTAAATGATGAACCCAATATATTATTCCCAAGAAAACCAGCAGCACGAGCCTCATCCACAGCTTCTTCCATACGCTCATAAACAGCCCAAATCTCACCGTGGATATAGTTATAACCCGCTTTGACACCCATTGCATAGGCAGCGATGATCATACCTTCGATCAACAAGTGAGGATTATATCGCATGATATCGCGATCTTTGAATGTTCCTGGCTCACCTTCGTCTGAGTTACAAACAATATATTTATCGCCTTCATACCCCTTCGGCATAAAGCTCCATTTTAAGCCTGTTGGGAAACCCGCTCCGCCACGACCTCGAAGTGCTGATTTTTTAACTTCTTCTATAATCTGCTCAGGGCTAATATTCTCCGACAGTATTTTTCTAAGTGCAGCATAGCCTTCGCGTTTTTCGTAGCTTTTCAGATGCCAGTTATCAGGATCGGAACTATCAACACCATGCATAAGCGTTAGCGGATACTGATTATTCATCGCTCAGATCCTTTAACAATTTATCAATCATCTCATTCGACATGAAACTGCACATCCGCTTATTATTTACCAATAAAACTGGCGCATCACCACATGCACCGAAGCACTCGCCTTCTTTTAAAGTAAATTTCCCATCGGTAGTTGTCTGATTAAATTCAATACCAAGCTTTTTCTTGATATACGCGGCGGATTCATTACTTCCAGATAATGCACATGGCAGATTAGTACAAACCGTAATCTTATATTTACCTACCGGCTCCAGATCGTACATATTATAAAACGTTGCCACTTCATACACTGCGATAGGAGGCATATCCAAATATTCTGCAACGAAATTGATTGTTTCGTTCGCCAACCAACCTTTTTCGTCTTGCGCTATAGCAAGTGCAGACATTACCGCCGATTGCTTTCTATCACTCGGATATTTTGCAATCTCTCGATCTATTTTCTTAAGAGAATCAGCACTTAACATCTTTATCTGTCAATTTCACCAAAAACTATATCCTGTGTACCAATAATTGCAACAACATCGGCGATCATATGCCCCCGGGACATTTCATCCAATGCCGCTAAATGTGCGAATCCTGGAGCACGTATTTTAAGTCGATAAGGCTTATTCGCACCATTCGAAACCATATAAATACCAAACTCACCCTTAGGATGCTCTACCGCCGCATAAACTTCACCCGGCGGAATATGGAAGCCCTCAGTAAACAACTTGAAGTGATGGATCAATTCTTCCATATTCTGTTTCATCTTGACCCGAGATGGCGGCGCCACTTTATGATTATCGACTATTACTGGTCCTGGATTTTTACGTAACCAATCCACACACTGCTTAATAATACGATTAGATTGACGAAATTCCTCGATACGCACCAAATAGCGATCATAGCAATCACCATTGACCCCCACAGGAATATCGAACTCAACTTGATCGTATACTTCGTAAGGTTGTGTTTTTCTCAAATCCCACTCGACCCCAGACCCCCGTAACATTGGTCCAGTAAAACCAAGCGCCTTTGCTCTCTCAGGCGAAACAACGCCAATATCTACCAGCCGTTGCTTCCAAATTCTATTATCTGTAAGCAGGGTTTCATATTCATCTACATAGCCTGGAAAACGATTGGTAAAGTCCTCAATGAAGTCCAGCAAAGTACCTTCTCGATTCGTATTACGCAGCTGCGTTACTTTTTCATTATGAATCTTAGAAGACTGATAACGTGGCATTGTATCCGGTAAATCACGATACACTCCACCAGGGCGATAATACGCTGCGTGCATCCGAGCACCAGAAACAGCTTCATAACAATCCATCAAATCTTCGCGCTCACGAAATGCATAGAGAAACATGGTCATTGCACCCACATCTAATGCATGCGCTCCAATCCACAAAAGATGATTCAGAATTCTTGTAATTTCATCAAACATCACCCGAATATACTGAGCTCGGACAGGCACTTCGATTTCTAATAATTTTTCAATGGCCATGACATATGCATGCTCATTCACCATCATTGAAACATAATCCAATCGATCCATATAAGGCACCGATTGCAGGTAAGTTCTATTTTCCGCTAGCTTCTCGGTCGCCCTATGCAGCAATCCAATATGCGGATCAGCACGACGCACTACCTCACCATCCAACTCAAGCACTAACCGCAAAACCCCATGCGCAGCGGGATGCTGAGGTCCAAAATTCATGGTGTAATTACGTATTTCGGCCATAAATCACTTAAAAGAATTATTATTGATGCACATTAACATTTTTTGAACAAGTGTCAAAACTCTGTATCTCCGTAATGCTCTTCGCGTATTACATGCGGTGTTATTTCACGTGGCTCGATGCTGACGGGTTGATAAACTACCCTCATTTGTTCCGCATCATAACGCATTTCCACATAGCCACTTATTGGAAAATCTTTGCGAAATGGATTCCCAACAAAACCATAATCCGTCAGAATCCGACGCAAATCAGGATGTCCGGTAAAAACAATTCCATAAAGATCGAATGCCTCCCGCTCAAACCAATTTGCAGCGGGCCAAATATCACTAACCGAATCTATTACAGGTAATTCATTATCTTCTGCCAATACTCGAATGCGCAATCTATGATTGAGCTTTACTGACAATAAATGATAGATAGCCGCAAAACGTCGCGCGCGCAAGCCTGTTTTTACTGACAGCTCATCACCATAGGTAAAGTAATCAATTCCACACAAATCGATTAGGGTATCAAAGCCAAAGGAAGGATGATCGCGCAGTGTTTCACATGTACTCAGAAGATTACTGGCCTGAGTGACAATTGTTATTTCATCATGCCGCTTTTGCAAGCTAACCAGTTGGTCAGAAAAAATATTTTTTAAATTATTCTCGAGATCTTCGAGTCGAATACTGATAGACATGCTCTAAGCTAACGCGCAATGGTATTGGTACGATGAATTTTATTTTGCAATTGAATAATACCGTAAAGCAAAGCTTCTGCAGTAGGCGGACATCCTGGAACATATATATCTACCGGCACAATACGATCGCACCCTCGAACCACTGAATATGAATAGTGATAATATCCACCACCATTTGCACAAGATCCCATGGATATCACCCAGCGCGGCTCTGCCATTTGATCGTAAACCTTTCGTAAGGCAGGTGCCATTTTATTGCACAATGTACCTGCTACAATCATGACATCCGATTGCCTCGGGCTTGGCCGAAAAACGATACCAAACCGATCAAGATCATAACGCGCTGCTCCAGTTTGCATCATTTCTACCGCGCAGCACGCCAAACCAAAAGTCATTGGCCACATCGACCCAGTTCTTCCCCAATTAATTACCGAATCTAAACTGGTAGTAATAAAACCTTTATCAAGAGCTCCTTCTATCCCCATAACTTCAATCCCACTCTAATGCGCCTTTTTTCCATTCATAGATAAATCCGACGACTAAAATTCCCAGAAACACCATCATCGCAAGAAAACCAAACAATCCGATTTCATCAAGAACCACCGCCCAAGGAAAAAGAAAGGCAATTTCCAAATCAAATAATATAAATAAAATAGCAATCAGATAATACCGCACATCAAATTTCATACGTGCATCTTCGAATGCTTCGAATCCACATTCATAGGGAGAAAGTTTCTCGCTATCAGGATGGTTTGGCGCCAACAACCAGCCACCAATCATACATCCGGCCCCCACTATGAAACCTATTATCAGAAACAACAATATTGAGAAATAATTATCAAGCATTATTTAGTATGAATACAAAAATCGTAAGAAATTTCATTTATAAAATTATTTGGTGCCGACGGCGAGACTCGAACTCGCACAGCTTTCGCCACCGCCCCCTCAAGACGGCGTGTCTACCAATTCCACCACGTCGGCAGGAAAATCCTGGGGTTTCTATCTTATTCTAGTGCTCAGTTAATTTAAATTTTCTCTAAGTAATATGCATGCAAAACTTAATTTGGTATCTGATCAGCTTTTGAATTACCGGCACCATCAGATGATCCATCGACGTCACCCTGCTTTGCTTTCTTAGTTTCAGCGTTTGATTTTAAATCACTTTCATTCATATCAATAACGCTATCCATAATACTATTATCGCTCTTGGTTTGATTAGCGGAAAGATAGTTTAAGCTCATGCTTGAAATAAAAAATAGTGTCGCAACAATGGCTGTCGAGCGACTTAAGAAATTAGCGGATCCACTTGCTCCAAACAGACTCCCTGCCGATCCACTACCAAAGGCAGCTCCCATATCCGCACCTTTACCATGCTGCAACAAAACCAAAACAATCAATATGATCGCTAGTATTACATGCGCCGCCCAAACCAAAGTTTCCAATGCACTATACTCCTAATAATTATTGACTTGCGGCCCGACAAATCGCCACAAAATCATCAGCAACCAAAGATGCGCCACCGATCAGCCCCCCGTCGATATCTGGCATCATAAATAATTCTTGAGCATTGCTCGCTTTCACGCTTCCACCATATAAAATTAATAATACATCAGCAATCACCGAATTCTGATTCGCAATTATTTTTCTTATGAATGCATGAACATCCTGAGCTTGTTGTGGCGATGCCGTTTTACCAGTACCAATGGCCCATACAGGCTCATACGCAATTACGGCTTGATTAAAAAAATCAATCCCAATGGATTGGATGATCGCATCCAATTGCTCTTTAATAATTTTCTCTGTAATTCCCGCCTCACGCTGTTCATACGTTTCACCAACACACAAAATCGGTGTGATTCCAGCACGCTGCGCTGCTGCACATTTCTCTGCCACAACCTCATTAGTTTCGCCATAAATTGAACGGCGTTCAGAATGACCGACGATCACAAAATCACATGCGAAATCAACAAGCATTCCAGATGAAACTTCACCTGTATATGCACCCTTGTCAAACTGTGACAAGTTTTGTGCTCCCCAGCTTACCGAAGTATTCTGCAGCATAGCCTGCACAGACGGCAAGTAAGGAAAAGGCACACACACGGCAAACTGCGCTTTTTCATGCATGTTAGAAACATTCGTAACAACTGACTCGAGTAATTGCCTATTTTCAAGCAAGTTACCATGCATTTTCCAATTACCAACAACAAGCTTCTTACGCATTTTCAATTTTAATTTTTTTGTTATTTCTCAGAGCCGTCGATCCTACCTAGGATTCACTGTTGAGTCAATCTATCTTATTAACTATTGGATAAGCATTTCACTAAATATTTTCTTTTGCTTCACAAGAAAAATAATTCCAATTACTTTAACCAAATCGCCCAGTAATATAATCCTCTGTCTGCTTATTTTTTGGTTTTATAAAAATTGTATCTGTCACACCAAACTCAATTAATTCCCCCAAATACATGTACGCCGTATAATCCGACACTCTCGCAGCCTGCTGCATGTTGTGCGTCACGATCAATATGGTAACTTTATTCTTCAGATCTGTGATTAGCTCTTCAATACTAGCTGTAGCAATGGGATCAAGCGCAGAAGTTGGCTCGTCAAACAATAAAATTTCTGGCTCTGTTGCCAACGCGCGTGCAATACACAACCTCTGTTGTTGTCCTCCAGAAAGATTAAAGGCTAAATCGTGCTGGCGATCCTTTACTTCTTCCCATAAAGCTGAATTCCGTAATGCCAACTCTACACGCTCATCAAGGATTGCTCGTTGCTTAATTCCTCTGACACGTAATCCATAAGCCACATTTTCATAGATTGATTTAGGAAAAGGATTCGGCTTTTGAAATACCATACTGATACGCATGCGTACCTCAATCGGGTCAACGTTCTGAGCCAAAATATTTACATCGTCAGGATACAGAATAATCTCGCCATCGTAGCGATTACCTGGATATAAGTCGTGCATACGATTAAAACAACGCAGAAACGTTGATTTTCCGCAACCAGAAGGGCCAATTAACGCAGTAATTTTTTTATCATGAAGCACCATATTGATGCTTTTTAATGCGTTAAATGTTCCGTAGTAGAAATTGAGATTCTTTACTTTAGATTTATACGTTATGGTTTCAATTTGTTCTTCTTGAGCAATCTGCATTATTTCTTTTACCACTTTATTGTCTTTCGCATACGGTAGCGTAAATAAATAGCCAATCCGTTCATTGCCAAAGTCATCACCACTAAGACAAGTCCAGCAGCAGCAGCATTGAATTGAAAAGCTTCTTCTGGGCGCGAAACCCAGTTAAACATTTGAATCGGCATTACCGTGAATGGTGCCGTTAACCATTCAAACGATAAAAACGGAAATTCATTTTTTATAGGTGCTGGCGGCAAAAAGGCTATAAATGTCAAGGCACCAATTGTGATTACAGGAGCCGTTTCACCAATTGCGCGTGCCAAACCTATAATAATGCCTGTCAAAATACCCGCCGATGAATAAGGCAATAAATGATCAATTACAGTTTGCCACTTAGTCGCCCCGAGTGCATATGCTCCCTCACGAATCGCTATCGGTATGGCACGTATTGCCTCCCGTGTCGCAACTATGACCACAGGTAATATTAATAGAGCCAAAGCCAAACCAGCTGCCAAAATACTCTGACCAAACCCTAATTGGTATACAAATAATCCTAGAGCTAGTAACCCATAAATAATCGACGGAACTCCAGCCAAATTAGTTACATTAATCTCGATTATTTCAGTTAAAAGGTTTTTCGAAGCGTATTCTTCAAGATATACACCAGCACCGATTCCAAGAGGCACAGCAGAAGCTGCGGTCACAATCATAACCAAAGTCGTTCCAACCCAGGCTGATAAAATCCCAGCCATCTCAGGACGTCGTGATGGAAAGGAGGTAAAGAAATCCCATGATAATCTGGGTGCACCATCTATCAACATATGCGCGAATAGCACAATAAACGTCATGACTGCAATCATCAATGCAAGAACACCTGCAACAGTAAAAGCCAAATCCCACTTTCTATGCTGATCAATGATTCTTCTGATTTCTTTTAAGTTATTAATATCATTCATAGAGATTAGTATTTTCTAGAATAGTGCTTACCTTATCTCATCTCAGAATCTTTCTTATGAGGAAATTCAATCATACTTTGGGTGATTGAGGTCCCTTAATCTAATAAACTTCCCGGTATCTTTTACGCAAAACATGACCAATGATATTAAAAATGAGCGTTAGTATCAGTAAAGTTAATCCCGCAGCAAATATCGTTTGATATCCAATACTACCGTGCGGCAAATCCCCAAGACTCACTTGTACTATATACGCAGTAATTGTGGCTGCTGGTTCCATAGGATTCCAAGTCAAATTTGGCTGCATCCCAGCAGCAATTGCAACAACCATTGTCTCTCCAACTGCACGGGATATTCCCAATATATAAGCAGCTGCGATACCAGAAAATGCTGCCGGCATAACGACACGAATCGCTGTTTGAAAACGTGTCGCCCCCATCGCATATGACCCCTCCCTTAAATTCATAGGCACTGCTCGCATGGCATCCTCCGTCATTGAACTGACATAAGGGATAATCATAATACCCATTACCAATCCCGCGGAAAGCAAGTTAAATCCTGGCAGCTCTGGAAAAATCGCTTGCAGTAACGGAGTTACAAATAACAATGCAAAATAACCATATACTACCGTTGGCACTCCTCCCAATAACTCGAGAAAGGGCTTGGCTACCTCTCTCACGGCAAATGGAGCAAATTCGGAAAGATAGACAGCAATAATTGTCCCTAATGGCAATGCCACCGCTAAGGCTATGAATGAGCTCACCAAGGTGCCAGATACTAAAGGCAAAATTCCATAATGAGCGTCATCAAACAGTGGCGTCCACTGAGTATCTGTTAAGAAGTCCCAAAGCGATACATGCTGAAAAAATACCCAGGATTCCTTCAGCAACATCGCTATGATCGCGAACATAATCGCAATTGAAAGCACTGCAGATAAAAACAAAAGGAATTCTATGAATTTTTCATGTAAATGGCGACGAAAACTAAAACCAAGCTTACTCACCTTGTCAGTTTTATTATGTGGCCACTCCGTCACTTCTAGGAATCCTTTTGTTTTTTGTATTAGCTGTTACTAGATCAAATCTAATTTAAGTTAATTAGTTTTTTATCCATAAGACGAAAATCATAGGCGATTTATTATAAATACAGGTTTATCCTGTAAGGGGAATGCACTAAATTATTCTTCATCATCCTCATCATCGCTGTCGTCGTCAGACGATTCGGCGTCACCAGTACTCGAATCGGATGATTCTTCAGATTCGGACTCTTCTTCCTCATCGTCCTCTTCTTCCTCTCCCTCACTACCTTCTTCCTCTTTCGCCAACACCATCTTGCCCGCAGCTAAACTCGCATTCAAGTCCGTCTTCGCTACCTCTTCATGCACCAAATTCTGATGACAATCTATACACGTCGCACCTTCCGTCTTCAACTTCTTATGCGCTTCCTGTGCGTCCGCTCCAGGTGGATTCGGGTCCCTATGACAATCTCGGCAAGTCACACTGTCCCATTTCTTCAGATTCATCCGCGCATCGTGCGCCATGATCAACCGACGTTCGTTAAATTTCTCTAGCGTCGAGTAATCGTTAACCAACTCCAAGTATAACTCTCTCGCACCATCTACCGCATGCGTATAGAGCGCTAAGTGGAAATTCTTGAATCCTTGCGGTATGTGACAATCCTTACATCCAGGATTTACCCCCAATGCACCATAATGCGTCGAGTCCTTCAACTCCTTCTGCGTGTACGTCATCGAATGACAGCTGGTACAAAACTCTTCCGTCGATAACGCCGCTTCCCCTCCAAATACTACCGCAACCAGTACTATCCCCAACAGTCCTCCTGTCAGGAGCGTACCTATCGCACCTTTCTGTAATCCTGTCATTACTCTTTCCCTTTCTTATCTTTTTTGTCCGCAACCTTTTCCTTAGCATTCGCTTGGAATTCATCGTGGAACTTGAATTTAGGCTCTCCTACAAAAGTCCCGTCCAATTTGTAGTGCTCGTGCATCGCCTTCACGTCTTTCACCATCTTGTCAAAATCAAATGTGTATTTCTTGTCAACTTCCGGTGTAAACGGTGTATACGGCGCTTTCGCTCCTTTCCACGGTGAACCTTCATAGTTCAGATGGCATGCACTACATGCTTCTTCAAACTGAAAGTCTTGTCCTTTATCAGCCAATACCTTACGTTGCATGGTGGTACCCTTGCTTTCAAAGGCTTGCCCACCTTTACGGTGATCTCCACGATAGGACTTGCCCGGTCCATGGCAGGATTCACAGCCAACCGCAGCAAGTGGCTTCTTCGCAGCTTCAATGGTGTATCCACCTTTCTTGCCAAACCCATCTACGTGGCAACCTACACAGTCTTTATCTTGTGTATAGTCTTTCTCCGGATCAAGCTTGGCTTTCACTTTGGCTTCCTTGCGCGCGCCCGGCTTCAGCGATTCCATCGCCTTAGCATGCGCCGTATCTTTCCATGACTTGGCTTGCGATTTGTGGCATGAACTACATTTGGTACGACCTTCAAATGTGTCGGCTAGTACTGTGCCAGTAAAAAATGCGCTCAACGCTAGTACAACAAAACCATATATCACTGTGTGCTTCATCTTTCCTCCTTGTTGTGCCTGTCTTATTCTATTTTTCTATTTGCCACTACGCCGTGTATTGTACGCTATCGTCAGATTGTGTAAATATTTTGTCGCGACCTCAATTGCCTTTTAGCGCTTTACGGTATCTTGTAAACCCAATAACCACCTTGCTGGTAGGCCACTGGCGCAATGTCTTGCTCAGTCGGCGCCGTTTTGTCCACAAACGGCAATAGCCTCGCTATCAGTGTCTCACTACTCATTTCATCACTTAAAAAGAATACGCGAATTTCATCGTCCGCTAACGATTGGAGTGTATAGGTGTGGAAATCGTTTTCTTTCAGTTGCACTTTCATGTGATTGATCATGCCGTGCATGTTGCCAGTCAATGGGAAGTTCTTATAGGCAACGCCAATTTTATCCGGGTACATGAGACCCAGCTTGTATAAGTCGGTGACATGAATAACCAGATACGCTTCTCGGTCACGGCCAATCAGTTCGCGTAGTTTCTGAATGCCCTGTTGCGCAGGAAGCGCTAAAGCAGCACTAAACCGCTTGAAATTTTCTTGTTCCTGCGAATCTGTCGTATTACCCCAAAATGCCGCTTCGTAGGCTTGTATGGCCTTACTTTGCTCAAGCCACGGTAACGGCAGTATCAGCGGTTCGTTTAAATGGTCGGTAAACAGCGTGTCTCGGCCCGTTAGAAGTTTGATTTGCCGCGCTGTGTCCCACCAGGATAGTATCAGTGATTCCGGCGCCGCATGTTTGCCAATGACTGTCACTAGCTCCATCAGCTCACTGGGCTTCTTTTCTAAATTATAGAGTACCTCTGCGGTGTTGTTTTTCCAGTCCAGTAATACCGGTGCATCGCTACCCTTTCGAGCAACTATCATTTCCGCAATCGGCTTTTCTACATCGATTGTCTTAACTTGATATCGCTCTAGCTTTAGTTCCGGCCAGTTACTCAGGTCTATTTTCGATATCCGCTTCTTGTCGCCTTGGTCTAAGGGTATCTGTTCATAACTGTAAAAAACTGGCAGCGGTTTAAACCACAGATAAAAAAACCACCCCAGCAAAAGCAAACCTCCCGTCACTAGAATAATCCCCAGTGACGGGAGAAATTTGTCTCCCGACCGCACTGCTTTTCCCGTGCGGTCAGTCGCGTTCACGTCTATCAAACTTGTTCGCTTTGTTTACGTTTACGCCAGCCTACTAAGGCCAATGTGCCCGCTAGCAACATACCGCCTCCCAAACCACCCAGAGAAATCTTCTCGGTCGTGCCGTCTAGGTCTAACAGGCTTCGTTTGCTTGATGATTCAAGATTTTTAACACGTTCTTGCAAGGCAATCATCTCGCGGATACGTGTGTTTGCATCTTGAATTTCAACATACGCACGATTCATCGGTCCCCAGCCTTCTGTGTAAGTCCATCCACCCGGATTCACGTGGGCTAGGCCTACGTGCATCTTAGCCAGATCATTTTCATGCATTTCCAATACCTTCAGTTCCAATGCCGCAGGACTGTTGCCTTTCGACCAGAATAATTGGGCAAAGTATGCATAGCCTTCTTTTTCTGGTGGCGGAGGTGCCGGACGGTTGGTCTTCTGACCCGTCAACAAGCCTTCTTCGTATAGCTTGTGCACAACATCATTGGCTTCTTGGTATTTGGCCAAGCCTTCCAAAGTGCCTTTGTCCATCAACTCAAGGTAAGAACGCGCAAAACGTTCTGAGTGACATTGCGTACAGGTAACAACCCATGAGTCTAAACGAGTCTCTGCCCATTCGCTTTTGATGTTCTCAGCTACACCCGGCACAAATGGATAGTTCGCCCAGCGAATCTTCCTAACCATATTGTGCGTGAACTCACCTTCATATTCCATGTGGCAGTAAGCACAGGTCGGCGCATTTTGCTTGCCTACCGCAAATGCATCTTTCAGTTGAACTTCCCAGTTCCACTTGTCTCCCAGCATCGCTACCATCTTGCCGTGCTTAGACATCGAGTACGCTTCCCAGTTGTTATGGTCTACACCACTATGACAGGTCGCGCAAGCTTCCGGTTTGCGTGATTCAGCCGCTGAAAACTCATGGCGTGTATGGCAAGAATCACATTTGTTTTGATTGGTATGACACATAGAGCAGCCTTCCGCTACTTCACGTTGCGGCATCGCAGCCCATACCGTCGTCTCTACGTTCGCTTTATAGTCCAGCGCATGCGATGGACGTCCATCCGGCCATTGACCGTGCGGCCATATCATCGTGTCTCTTTCCGATTCACGCTCAGCAAATTCTTGTAAGTGACAAACACCACACACGTCTGCCGTCGGCATACGTATGTCTTTGGTATGGTCCGCTTTTTTCTTCGTACCAATGTCCACGTGACAGTCTATACAACCAACTTCCTTCAGCTGCTCGTCTTGTCCCAGTCGCCCCATCGAACGCAAGTTCTTCTCAACATCTTCTAACTTGCCTTTCTTGTAATAGGTCGGGTCTTCCGGTTTCAAATTCCGAATCTTGTCTAAGTTCGAATGACTGCTGCGCTTCCATGCCTGCACCCATACCGGCGATTCGTCCGCATGACATTCCACACATTCCTTGCGGCTCGCTACTTCTTTGTTCGTCGTCGGTGATTTGTAAAATGTCGCCGGATCTAAATAAATCCCATACGGTATCGGCTCCCAATATTGCGCTAGCGTACCCCTGCCAGCACCTTGCTCCGGATCCTTGTAACGCTTCACTAACGCCTCATGCAACTCCTTCGGCGTTACCTTCGCACGGTCTATCTTCAATGCCTCAAATAACTCGTTCGGTACACTCGGCATGCTGTTCGCTTGCACTAACCCAACAAACATACAGCCTAACATTACCACCTGTGCCCTCAGCCATAACTTCATAGCCATCTCCCATCTCCCCCTTTTTAATTGCTTCACTACTTAGTATTTTCGGTAAAATCTATACAGCATTATCAGCAGATACCTCTAATTCAATACCCAGCTCTGGAGTTTTGTTTTGATTCTTACGTTTATTATGGAATGACAGCCCTGTTCCAGCTGGAACAAGTCTTCCAACAATAACGTTTTCCTTAAGGCCACGTAATTCGTCTTTTTTACCCATAATTGCTGCTTCCGTTAATACGCGCGTCGTTTCTTGGAAGGATGCCGCAGAAATGAACGAATCTGTCGATAGTGATGCTTTAGTGATACCTAACAACATAAATTCATAAGTAGCCGGAATTTTTCCTTTACTGATTAAGCGTTCATTCTCATTCAGTAAATCCGCACGCTCAACTTGTTCACCTGGTATAAATGTCGAATCTCCAGCATTGATAATTTGAACCCTTCTGAGCATCTGGCGCACAATGACTTCAATATGCTTATCATTGATCCTAACACCCTGTAAGCGATAAACATCCTGAACCTCATCGGTAATATATCGCGCCAAAGCTTCAACACCTTGTAAACGTAAAATATCACGGGGATCAGCCGGTCCATCGACAATTACCTCGCCTTTATTAACTACCTGACCATCATGAGCCGTAACATGCTTATCTTTTGGAATCAAATATTCATGCACAGCACCCTCAAGATCTGTAATAACAAGTCTCTGCTTACCTTTGGTATCTTTACCAAAAGAAACAATTCCTGTCACCTCAGCCAACAAACCGGCATCTTTTGGCGATCTCGCCTCAAACAACTCGGCTACTCGAGGCAAGCCGCCAGTAATATCTCTGGTTTTAGATGTTTCTTGTGGAATTCTTGCCAAAACTTCACCTACGCTTACTTGCTGACCATCGCGCACTGTAATAATACAGCCGATCTGAAATGTAATACCAACGGATTGATTGCCGCCAACGATCTTGATTTCATTGCCATCGTCATCCAAGAATTTAACAAGTGGACGCAATCCCTTGGATTGAGCCACACCGCGACGTTTTGGATCTATAACTACTAAAGTAGACAATCCAGTAACTTCATCAATTTGTTTCGCAACGGTTACGCCTTCCTCAACATTCTCGAAGCGAACCTTACCCGCATATTCGGTAATAATCGGACGTGTGTGAGGGTCCCACGAAGTCAAAATTTGACCGGCTTTAACAGTTTCTCCATTGCGAACTAATAAAGTAGCGCCATAAGAAGCCTTATGTCTTTCACGTTCCCGTCCGCTTTCATCTTGAATAATAATTTCGCCACTTCGAGAAATGGCAATTAATTCATTTTGCGCATTTGTCACATACCGCATGGTAGAAGAATAATGCGCAGTACCGCTTGATTTACTCTCAACTTTGCTAACAACAGCAGTTCGAGATGCGGCACCGCCAATATGAAACGTACGCATCGTCAGCTGCGTACCGGGCTCACCGATTGATTGTGCCGCGATAACGCCAACAGCTTCACCTACATTGACTAAGCTGCCACGGCCTAAGTCTCGCCCATAACATTTTGCACACAGACCATAGCGAGTCTCGCATGTTAATGGTGTGCGTACTTTAATCTCATCAATACCCATCGACTCAATCAAATCTACTGCATCTTCATCCAATAAAGTACCCGCAGTAAAAACAACACTTTGATTTTCAAGGTTAATGATATCTGTCGCTACAACTCTACCAAGAATTCTCTCACGTAACGGCTCGATTATTTCTCCGCCTTCAACTAAAGCTTTCATTACAACACCATTGCCTGTATCGCAATCATCCTCAGTAACTACTAAATCTTGCGTAACATCCACCAAGCGACGCGTTAAATAACCTGAATTTGCTGTTTTTAAAGCTGTATCTGCCAATCCTTTACGTGCACCATGAGTTGAAATAAAGTACTGCAGCACATTCAAACCTTCACGAAAATTAGCTGTAATTGGTGTCTCGATAATTGATCCATCAGGTTTTGCCATTAATCCACGCATACCAGATAATTGCCGGATTTGTGCTGCTGAGCCGCGTGCACCCGAGTCAGCCATCATATAAATAGAATTAAATGATTCTTGCGTGACTGGTTTACCTTTACTATCGGATTGAATTTTATTGGTTACTTGATCAAGCACAGGCTCCACACCCAATTGATTCATCATCGCTTTTGCTACTTGGTCACCCGCGCGTCCCCAAATATCCACTACCTTATTGTACCGTTCTCCCTGCGTCACTAACCCAGAAACATATTGTCCCTCAATCTCTTTCACCTCTTTTTCTGCCGCGGCAATAATATCGCCTTTTTCTACCGGCACGAGCATGTCATCCGCACAAATTGAAATACCAGCGCGAGTTGCGTAAGTAAATCCAGCATACATGAGCTTATCTGCAAAAATTACGGCTTCTCGTAATCCGCATCGTCTGAAGCTAGCATTGATCAGTTTAGAAATTTCTTTTTTCTTAAGCGTAGCATTTAGTAAAGAAAAAGGCATTCCTGGTGGAAAAATTTCAAATAATAATGCGCGTCCCACAGTGGTTTCATATCGACTACTTTTTTCAACGATTTCATTCTCGCTATTTTTATCATACTCTTTAATTCGTACGGTAATTTTTGCGTTCAATTCTACGTTGCGACTTTCATAGGCACGTGATACCTCATCCACATTCTGAAATAACATACCCTCGCCTCGCGCACCTACCTTTTCTCTCGTCGTGTAATACAACCCAAGAACAATATCTTGCGAGGGCACAATAATCGGTTCTCCATTAGCAGGCGACAGTACATTATTGGTTGACATCATCAAGGCACGACATTCCATTTGTGCCTCTAATGAAAGTGGCACATGAACGGCCATTTGATCGCCATCAAAATCCGCATTAAATGCAGCACATACCAGCGGATGCAATTGTATGGCTTTACCTTCAATCAGAACTGGTTCAAAAGCCTGAATCCCCAAGCGGTGTAATGTCGGCGCTCGATTGAGCATCACCGGATGCTCACGAATGACATCCTCTAAGATATCCCAAACTACAGGAGTTTCATTCTCAACTTCACGTTTCGCAGCTTTTATAGTACTAGCAATCCCCATGAGCTCTAATTTATTAAAGATAAATGGCTTGAATAACTCAAGTGCCATTTTCTTAGGTAAACCACACTGATGTAGTTTAAGTTGCGGCCCCACCACGATAACCGACCTACCAGAATAGTCGACACGTTTACCCAGTAGATTTTGACGAAAACGACCGCCTTTACCTTTAATCATATCGGCGAGAGATTTGAGTGCACGCTTATTGGCACCCGTCATCGCTTTACCGCGACGACCATTATCGAGCAACGAATCAACGGCTTCTTGCAACATACGTTTTTCATTGCGCACAATAATCTCTGGCGCTTTCAATTCAAGCAAGCGTTTTAAACGATTATTACGATTAATAACTCGTCGATATAGATCATTAAGATCAGAAGTTGCGAAACGACCGCCATCCAGTGGAACCAAAGGGCGTAAATCTGGAGGCAGTACTGGAAGTACAGTGAGAATCATCCACTGCGGTTTGATGCCTGATTTATTAAATGCCTCCAGCAGCTTGAGTCGTTTGGAAATTTTCTTGATTTTTGTTTCGGAACCAGTGCTTTCAATTTCTTTACGTAAATTCTCAATCTCAGCAGTAATATCCAGATTGCTTAACAAATCACGAATTCCTTCAGCTCCCATACTGGCGCTAAAGTCATCACCGTATTCTTCGGTTTTGATAAGATAATCGTCTTCAGTAAGTAATTGACACCGAGATAACGGTGTTAGTCCGGGGTCAGTCACAACGTATGCTTCAAAATATAAAACCCTCTCGATATCGCGTAAAGTCATATCTAGCACCATACCCAAGCGAGAAGGTAATGATTTTAAGAACCAAATGTGCGAAACCGGAGTAGCCAACTCAATGTGTCCCATACGTTCACGACGAACTTTAGATAAAGTCACTTCAACGCCACATTTTTCACATATAACACCTCGGTGCTTGAGACGCTTATACTTTCCACACAAACATTCGTAATCCTTGACTGGGCCAAAAATTTTGGCACAAAACAAACCATCTCTCTCTGGTTTAAATGTACGATAATTGATGGTTTCTGGTTTCTTAACTTCACCATATGACCATGAGCGAATCTTCTCTGGAGACGCCAATCCAATTTTAATGGCGTCAAATTCTTCCTTTTGAACAACCTGTTTAAATAAATCTAGCAGTGCTTTCATTTGTCACTCCCATAATCAGGGACAATATTGGTTCTTGTTATAATTCAGATAGTAATCAGAGAACGAAATACAGTTCTGGCTAGCATAACTGCATTTTTATCATCGCCAACAATCAATGCTGCTCCAAATCAATATCCATTCCCAATGATCGGATCTCTTTAACTAACACATTAAACGACTCTGGCATTCCTGCATCAATTTTGTGATCTCCCTTAACAATACTTTCATATACTTTGGTTCGCCCAGTTACATCATCAGATTTTACTGTCAGCATTTCTTGTAATGTATAAGCAGCGCCATACGCTTCTAGTGCCCAAACCTCCATCTCACCGAAGCGTTGTCCACCAAATTGCGCCTTTCCACCCAACGGCTGTTGCGTAACCAAGCTGTAAGGGCCCGTTGAACGAGCATGCATTTTATCATCCACCAAGTGGTGCAATTTCAGAACATGCATATATCCTACCGTTATGGATCGATCAAACACTTCACCCGTACGACCATCGTATAAGGTAACTTGACCTGATCTAGGCAACCCCGCCAATTCCAACATATCTTTAATTTCACCTTCGGTAGCGCCATCGAATACCGGCGTTGCGAAAGGAACACCTTCTTTCAAGTTCTCAGCAAGTGCCAAAATGTCGGTATCGCTCAACGCAGAAATATTTTCCTTATTACCACCCGAGTTATAAATTTTATCAAGGAATTCTCTGATTTCTTGGACGTTTTTTTCCATCCTTAACATTTCATCGATTCTTTTCCCAAGACCTTTGGCTGCCCAACCCAAATGCACTTCGAGAATTTGCCCCACATTCATTCGCGAAGGAACACCAAGTGGATTTAATACCACGTCAACAGGTGTGCCATCGGCCATATAAGGCATATCCTCTAAAGGAACAATTTTTGACACAACCCCTTTATTACCATGGCGACCTGCCATTTTATCCCCTGGCTGTAGGCGACGTTTAACGGCAATATAAATTTTTACCATTTTTTGCACACCGGGTGCTAACTCATCCCCTTGCGTCAATTTCTTTTTCTTTTCTTCAAAAGCTACATCAAATGTTTTACGCTTTTGCTTTACACTTTCATGTACTTGCTCGAGCTGTATGCTAGCTTCTTCATCCGCTAATCGAATATCAAACCAAAAATGTGGATCAAAGCTCCGCAAATACTCTGAAGTAATTTCCTTACCTTTACCCAGTTTCTGCGGTCCGCCAGTAGCGATCTTGCCAACTAATAAACGCTCTAGACGTTCAAATGCATCTTGTTCCATAATCCGCATCTGATCCGCCAAGTCCTTTTTATATTTGGCAAGTTCATCATCAATGATTTGCTGCGCTCGCTTATCGCGTTGTATTCCTTCTCGTGTAAATACTTGCACATCAATAACAGTCCCTGAAATGCCAGACGGAACACGTAAAGATGTGTCTTTTACGTCAGATGCCTTTTCACCAAAAATAGCACGCAATAATTTTTCTTCAGGAGTAAGTTGCGTTTCACCTTTAGGCGTCACTTTACCAATCAACACATCACCAGCTTCGACCTCTGCGCCAATATAGACAATCCCTGATTCATCGAGTCGACCGAGTTGGTTCTCAGAGAGATTAGGAATATCTGCTGTAATTTCTTCAGTACCCAGTTTAGTATCTCTACTAACAACTGATAATTCCTCGATATGAATGGAAGTAAAACGGTCTTCAGCAACAATACGTTCAGAAATAAGGATTGAATCCTCAAAGTTATAACCATTCCATGGCATAAATGCCACTAGCATATTTTGCCCTAGCGCAAGTTCGCCTAAATCAGTCGAAGCGCCATCTGCAATTACGTCATCTTTGTCGATTTTGTTGCCGACCTTAACTAAAGGTCTCTGATTAATATTGGTATTTTGATTAGAACGTGTATATTTTGTTAGGTTATAAATATCCACGCCAACTTCACCAACAATAGTTTCATCATCATTAACTCGAATCACAATCCGCCCGGCATCAACATAATCGACAATTCCACCGCGACGTGCACGAACTGTTGTACCTGAGTGAACTGCGACCACCCGCTCAATTCCGGTACCTACAAGGGGTTTCTCTGCACGCAAGCAAGGAACAGCTTGGCGCTGCATATTGGATCCCATAAGTGCACGATTTGCATCATCGTGTTCTAAGAAAGGAATAAGCGATGCAGCAACTGAAACAATCTGCGCAGGTGCGACATCAACATATTCAATGCGATCAGGCGAAGAAAGAGTAAATTCATTTTTATTTCGACAGGAAACAATTTCACTGATAAATTGATTCTCTTCATCCAATGCTGCATTTGCTTGCGCAATAATAAAATTACCTTCTTCGATTGCAGAAAGATAGTCAATCCGTTCCGTTACCTGACCACCTTCTACCCTTCTGTAAGGAGTTTCAATAAAACCATAGTCATTAGTTCTTGCATAAAGTGCTAACGAATTAATAAGACCAATATTCGGTCCCTCAGGGGTCTCAATAGGACACACTCGACCATAGTGCGTTGGATGAACGTCTCGAACTTCAAAACCAGCTCTTTCACGCGTCAATCCTCCCGGCCCTAAAGCTGAAATACGTCGCTTATGCGTTATTTCAGAAAGGGGGTTGGTTTGATCCATAAATTGAGATAATTGACTCGAACCAAAAAATTCGCGTGCTGCTGCAGAAACCGGTTTTGCATTGATCAAATCATGCGGCATCAAGTTATCCGATTCTGCTTGGCTAAGACGTTCTTTTACTGCACGCTCTACACGAACTAAGCCAGATCTGAATTGATTTTCTGCCAATTCACCTACTGAGCGAACACGTCGATTTCCTAAGTGATCAATATCATCAATTTCACCTCGACCGTTACGCAATTCCACTAAAATTTTAATGACTGCAATAATATCTTCATTGGATAACGTAGAAGATCCTTCTAATTCGGTGCGTCCCACTCTACGGTTGAACTTCATTCTTCCCACAATGGACAAATCATATCGCTCTTCAGAATAAAATAATCCGTAAAACAACGCCTTAACAGCTTCTTCCGTAGGCGGTTCTCCAGGACGCATCATACGATAAATTGCAACCTGTGCAGCCATTTCATCGACAGTTTCGTCAATTCGGAGTGTTTGAGAAATATACGCACCATGATTCAAATCGTTGATGTAGAGCGTATTAATTTTTTTAATATTGGCCTTTCGTAACTTAGCTAATAACTCTTCCGTAATTTCATCGTTCGCTGAAGCTACAATTTCGCCAGTTTCCTTATCAACAATATGCTGCGCAAGAGCTCTGCCAAACAAAAAATCCTCAGGTACATCCAGTTGTTTAATGCCCATTTCTTGCATCTCACGAATGTGCTTGGCTGTAATACGTTTGTTTTTCTCAACAATCGTATTTTTATTTTTAGCAACAATATCAAAGCTCGCCACCTCACCTCTTAATCGCTCTGGCACCAATTCAAATTGAATACCCTTATCAGAAAGGTAGAAACAGTCAAATACGAAAAACTCTTCTAATATTTGCTCAATCGTACAACCAATCGCTTTTAATAGTGTAGTGACAGGCATTTTGCGACGGCGATCTATCCTAAAATAGAGACAATCTTTAGGATCAAACTCAAAATCTAACCAAGAGCCACGATAAGGAATAATACGTGCAGAGAATAATAATTTTCCTGACGAGTGCGTTTTACCACGATCATGCTCGAAAAAAACTCCGGGAGAACGGTGTAACTGAGATACGATCACTCGTTCCGTGCCATTAATCACAAATGAACCGGTTTCCGTCATCAGAGGGATTTCCCCCATATAAACCTCTTGTTCTTTGACTTCTTTAACCGTTGGCTTCGAAGACTCTTTATCCATAATCGTCAACCGCACACGCGCCCTCAGTGGTGATGCATAAGTGAGGCCACGTTGTTGGCATTCTTTGACATCGAATACGGGTAACCCTAATTCGTAACTTATGAAATCCAGTCGTGCATTTTTAGTGTGACTCTCAATTGGAAAAATTGAATTAAAAGCAGCCTGAAGCCCTTGATTCTTACGCTTATTCGGTAGCATTTTTTCTTGCAAGAAAGCAGCATAAGATTCCAATTGAGTTGCGAGGAGAAATGGAATCGGCAATACACTTGCACGTTTAGCAAAGCTTTTACGAATACGCTTTTTCTCGGTGAATGAATAACTCATGAATTTTCTCCGAACGAAGAAGATAAGAAATTGAAAAAGCTTAAATTAATGATAATTATCACTATCTTATATAATTGCTGATATTTTCATGAAAGCTTATTTATGAAATACCAAAAGGCCGGCAAGATTTAGAATCTACCAGCCTTAATTCTGTCTACCGACAGATTATTTAATTTCGCAAGTTGCCCCAGCTTCAATCAATTGTTTTTGAATTGCTGCAGCATCCTCTTTCGATATACCCTCTTTAAGAGGCTTCGGTGCGCCATCGACTAAATCTTTAGCTTCTTTTAATCCCAAACCTGTAATTGCTCTGACAACTTTAATAACATTTACTTTACTTTCACCCGCAGTGGACAGGATAACAGTAAACTCTGTTTGTTCAGCCGCCGCAGGAGCAGCTCCACCTGCACCACCAGGCGCGGCAACAGCAACAGCTGCGGTTGCAACGGCAGATACGCCAAATTTTTCTTCCATTTCTTTGATTAATTGCGACAACTCCAATACGGTCATATTTGCAATTGCATCTAATATTTCAGCCTTTTCTACAGCCATTATTTTCTCCTGGTTAAATTATGTGTGTTAATTACGAGTTAAATAGAAGTATCATGAATTTTTACTATCACGCACCATCGCTAAACCACGAACAAATTTCGTCGGAACCTCGTTAAGTGTTTGAACAAATTTACTAATAGGTGCTTGCATCGTTCCAAGTAATCTAGCCAATAATTCTTCACGGCTAGGCAATGCAGCTAAAGCAGAAATTTCTTCTCGAGACATAACATGCTGTCCCATTGCTCCTGCTTTAATAACAAATTTCTCATTTCCTTTTGAAAATTCGTGTAGTACCTTCGCAGCTGCAACAGGATCAGCGCTTATACCATATACAAGCGGGCCAACCATATGCTTAGCTAATTCTGCATAAGGTGTATCAGTTACAGCACGTCTTACGAGAGAATTTTTAATGACTCGAAAATAAATTCCCGATTCACGTGTTTTTGCTCGTAATTGGGTCATCTCACCCACTTCTATTCCTCGATATTCAGCAATAATAATAGCTTGAGCATTCGCTACCTGTGCACTTACTTCCGCTACAATTGCTTTTTTATCATCAAGATTAAGACTCAAGGTACATTCTCCATCAGTAAAAACAGTGTTTGATTAGATAAGTCATACGCCTCATATTTATTTCCAAACACTATATAAACTGGTGACCATATAACCAGGAAAATCATTCCCGTTTGGATTCACCATCTACGCTGGGCAAGTCATTAATAAGCCACACTATAAAAACTGTGTGGTGATTTATCTCTTTCTAGGTTTAAGCCATTACAAAAACATTTCATACTTTTATGTTCTATATGAAAAGACACTGTGTAAGCCCCAACGGTCTTTGATAATCTACTTGAATAAGCTTTTATGCGAAATTCAAGCAGTCCAAAGTTCTTCATTGCTGCACAACGCTAGATTGATCCACCCGCACACCAATCCCCATCGTGCTGGAAAGGGATATCTTTCTTAAATAAATCCCCTTAGATGCTGCAGGTTTTGATTTATTTAATGCTTCTATCAAAGCCAATAAGTTTTGCTTCAATGCATCAATCTCAAAAGACGCTCGACCAATTGTACAGTGAATAACTCCCGTTTTATCCGCTCTAAATTGAACTTGTCCAGCCTTCGCATTCTTAACAGCACCGGCAATATCTGTCGTGACAGTTCCAACTTTTGGATTTGGCATCAAACTACGTGGGCCAAGAATCTGTCCTAACTGACCAACCACTCTCATGGCATCTGGACTCGCAATTGCCACATCAAAATTAATATTTCCCAATTTAATATCAGCAGCCAGATCATCAAAACCAACAATATCTGCGCCAGCCTCCTGCGCCTCTTTTGCTTTGTCGCCTTGCGCAAATACTGCCACACGGACGGTTTTTCCGGTTCCCGCTGGTAGAACAACCGATCCACGCACAGCCTGATCCGATTTTTTTGCGTCAATACCGAGATTTACCGCAACATCTATAGACTCATTGAATTTCGCTGTTGCATATTCCTTAACTAATGCTAGTGCATCGTTCAATGGATAAATCTTACTACGATCAACCTTTCCAATGATGGCTTTATAGCGCTTTGATATATGTGCCATTTTATATACCCTCTACCTCAATACCCATACTTCTTGCACTACCCGCAATAGTCCTAACCGCAGCATTTAAATCTGCTGCAGTCAAATCTGGCATTTTTGTCTTTGCAATTTCTTCCGCTTGGCTTCTACTCAATTTACCCACTTTATCCAAATGCGGCCTAGCACTACCTTTGCCAACGCCTGCTGCTTTTTTGATCAAGACAGATGCAGGGGTAGTTTTCATTACGAATGTAAAACTTTTGTCTGCATATGCGGTAATAATCACGGGAACTGGCAAGCCTGGCTCCATTTTTTGTGTTGCCGCATTAAAAGCCTTGCAAAACTCCATGATATTCAGTTGACGCTGCCCAAGTGCAGGTCCAATAGGAGGACTAGGATTTGCCTTGCCTGCTGGTACTTGTAACTTAATATAGCCGATTATTTTTTTTGCCACTATTTTCTCCTTGAGGTATAAGCGAACAACCTACTTGTTCTCCCTCATAAATTAAGATTTTTCTACTTGATTAAAATCCAACTCCACCGGCGTAGGTCTACCGAATATAGAAACCGAAACTCTAAGCTTGCTTTTATCGTAATTTACATCTTCAACATTACCATGAAAATCTGTAAAAGGTCCTTCTCTTACACGAACCGCCTCTCCCATTTCAAACAATATCTTGGGTTTAGGCTTTTCGATACCTTCTTGAATTTGTTGGAGAATATTATCAACTTCTTTTTGACTGATTGGTGTGGGTCGCATCGCCGATCCTCCCACGAATCCCGTAACTTTATCGGTATTCTTTACCAAATGCCATGATTCATCCGACATTTCCATTTCGACCAGCACATAACCAGGGAAAAATTTCCGCTCACTGATACTTTTCTGACCGCTTTTCATTTCAATAACTTCTTCCACTGGAATTAAGATTTGACCAAACTTATCTTGCATACCAGCGCGCTCAATACGTTCTTTTAATGCACGTTGAACGCTTTTTTCATACCCTGAATAAGCGTGAACCACATACCATTTCTTATTCATTCACTTTCCCTTTATGGAAGCTGTTACACTTCTTGATTCAAGAGCAATTTTACAAGTGACATCAAGGCAGCATCTATTAACCATAAGAACAAAGCCATCGCAATAACAAACGCAAACACCACACCTGATGTTTGAAGAGTTTCTTTGCGGTTAGGCCAAACCACTTTTCTAGTTTCTTCTATAGATTCTTTAGAGAATGCGTAAAATTCCTGCCCTTGCGTGGTAAATTTAGCAGCGATCCCAGCCAGCAAGAATCCAATCAGAATTGAAAGAACACGCAACACCATTGGACTTTCACTGAGATAAATAAAACCCGCAATCCCTACGATAAAAAATACTAATACTAATAAAAGCTTCAGTTTATTCACACTAACAAGGTCCTTTGCATCCCAGTTCTAGGCATAACAGCAACCTATCTATAAAATAGTTACACATCTTTTGGAGTAATATGACAAGCTTTATATTGCAATTTAGAAAATCATTATACTAATTATATTTTTTGCATTTGCAGTTTCTCTCGAATAATAACGTGGCAGGCCAGGAGGGCATCGAACCCCCAACCTTCGGTTTTGGAGACCGACGCTCTGCCAATTGAGCTACTGGCCTTTATTATTAACATTTATGATATGAGAGTTCTTTCGTAAATAAAATTCAATTCTCTGAAACAAAATAACAAATTACTCAATAATTTTTGCGACGACACCGGCGCCAACGGTTCTTCCGCCTTCTCTTATCGCAAAACGTAAGCCTTCTTCCATCGCAATCGGCGCAATCAAATTGACTGTTACCGATACATTATCTCCTGGCATCACCATCTCCGTACCAGCAGGTAACTCAATCGCACCTGTCACATCAGTCGTCCTAAAATAAAATTGTGGACGATAACCCGGAAAAAATGGTGTATGCCTACCGCCCTCTTCTTTACTCAACACATATATCTCTGCTGTAAACTTGGTATGCGGCGATATACTACCAGGCTTCGCCAACACCTGACCCCGCTCCACCTCTTCTCGCTTCGTACCGCGTAACAGTATGCCCACATTGTCACCAGCTTGACCTTGGTCCAGCAATTTCCTAAACATCTCGACACCCGTGCATACCGTCTTTAGCGTCGGCTTAATACCTACAATCTCAATCTCTTCCCCAACTTTGATTATGCCCCTTTCCACTCGACCAGTAACCACAGTCCCACGACCAGATATCGAAAAAACATCCTCTACCGGCATAATAAACGCACCATCAATTGCGCGCTCCGGTTGCGGTATGTAACTATCCAATGCATCAGCAAGCTTTAAGATCGCACCTTCACCTATATCACCAGAATCCCCTTCCAATGCCTTTAGCGCTGACCCTACAATAATCGGAGTATCATCTCCAGGAAATTCATATTTCGACAGTAACTCGCGAATTTCCATCTCTACCAATTCAATCAACTCAGCATCGTCGACCATGTCCGCTTTATTCATGAATACAATGATGTACGGAACACCTACTTGACGCGCCAACAATATATGCTCACGCGTTTGCGGCATCGGACCATCTGCTGCAGATACCACTAAAATCGCCCCATCCATCTGCGCAGCACCTGTAATCATATTCTTCACATAGTCCGCATGACCCGGACAATCCACATGCGCATAATGACGCTTCTCTGTCTCATATTCCACATGTGCCGTGTTAATCGTTATACCCCGTGCACGCTCTTCAGGCGCCGAATCAATTTGCGCATAACTCTTCGCTTCCCCACCAAATTTCTTCGTCAATATCGTCGTAATCGCCGCCGTCAGCGTCGTCTTACCATGATCCACATGACCTATCGTCCCTACATTTACGTGTGGCTTCGACCGCTCAAATTTACTCTTCGCCATGATCCGCTCCCTTTTTTACGTACAAACCCTTTAATTCACAATAATCTTAGCCTATGGAGCCCATGACCAGGATTGAACTGGTGACCTCTCCCTTACCAAGGGAGTGCTCTACCACTGAGCTACATGGGCAAGCATAACTCTATTTAATGCTTATTCGCTTCGCAATGATTTACACAATTGGAGCGGGTGAAGGGAATCGAACCCTCGTCGTAAGCTTGGAAGGCTTCTGCTCTACCATTGAGCTACACCCGCACAAATACTACTAAGAATATGCTTTACCATCACTTGCAAAATATACAACCTCGCTAGGCCATACATTTTTACCACTAACCAATTGACTTGGTGGAGGGGGAAGGATTCGAACCTTCGAAGGCAGAGCCGTCAGATTTACAGTCTGATCCCTTTGACCGCTCGGGAACCCCTCCAAGCGAAACCGCGAATTATGAATATTTTACTGCTATAAGTCAATCTGATAGTAATAAGTGCCACAGATAGATTAGAAGATTACGGATACTTTAGTCATAACACTCATCTCATTGATAAGCTAAATCAGGCGGATACGTGGATCAACTAAAGTATAAGATATATCCGTCAAAATAAGCCCGATGATGTAAAGCACGGACCCCAAGAACACCATTGACCGAACAATAGCAAAATCCTGAGAATTGATTGCATCAATCGTATAGCTACCTAGACCGGGAACACCAAAAAACGATTCGATTAACAAGCTTCCCATAAATAGCAACGGCACAACTGCAATTGCCCCAGTCATAATTGGAATCATCGCATTTTTTAAAACATGCTTGAACAATACCAAATACTCTGCCAACCCTTTGGCGCGTGCTGTACGTACATAATCTTTATTCATTTCTTCCAAGAAAATAGTTCGATACCAACGAATATTTGCTCCCGCGCTGCTTAGTATTCCAATAATCACCGGCAATATCAGAAACTTGCTGATGTCCAGCCCGTCTCCATATCCAGAAATAGGCACTAAACGCCATAACTTCCCTAACAAAAACTGCCCCGAGATGATATAAAACAGACCTGAAATCGACATCAATGCCACACACAAAACCATACCCCAGAAATCAATATAAGTAGCCCGAAAAAATACCATCAATAACGCGAAACTCACATAGCTTGCTAGTCCTAGAAAAAATACTGGAGCCGCAATTGCCAGACTGGGCAACATGCGTGATTTCATTTCTTCGGCAATATCACGCCCATCATCTGCTTGACCAAATTCAAACAAAAACATTGCAACCGATTTTTCAAAAAAAATTGTCTCAGTCAATTGATTTTTCAGGTTTTCTTTTTGCGAATTGAAAAACAATGGCTTGTCATAACCTTTATCAGACTTCCACTTTTCTATCGCTTCAAGAGTCACGTGCTTCATCCCCAATTGCATACGTGCCATATCATCCGGTGTATTCACAACAAAAAAAAGCGCGAAAGTAATCAAGTTCACGCCAATTAAAATTGGAATAGCATACAAAATACGTCGCACAATATAGTCAAGCATTGCTATTTTATGCCTCGTACCTATTGCTTAGTATTGCCGTACTTTTCTCTCGACGTCGAAAAGCAATTATTGCAGGAATGCTTCCAACTATCAGCAATACAAAAAACACTAAAATTGGTCCAACTACAGGCGTATTCCATTCTTTTTGTTTGTCCTGTCGCATATCTCCATCAATCTTGAAATACTTAAGCGTATTATTGGATATCCTATTGGGTTTCACATTTTGATACCAAGCATGATACAAACCAAAATCCTTAGGGTGATAACCCCATAGCCAGGGTGCGTCATAACGCAATATCTCCACCATGCGATCGATCAACAGCTGCCTTTCTGGGTTATTATCCATATTCTTCATTCTTTCGAAGAGTTGGTTATATTCAACGTTATCATAATTCGCTGCATTTTCACCGCTATTCCCGACCTTTCGTTGCGGTCCGTATAGCAAAAACAAAAAATTCTCAGCATCTGGATAATCTGCATTCCATCCCCATTCAAAGATTTGTGCGTTACCTTTACGGATCTTATCTTGGAATCGATTATAGTCCGTGCTGCGTACTACCAACTGAATATTAAGCTTTTGAAATTGTTTACGCATCCAGTCTAGTTTAGACTTGTCGTCAGCACCACGCGCTGTAACATCGTAATAAAGCACCAACGGTGATCCTGTTTCTTGGTTGATGCCATTAGGATACCCCGCTTCTTCCAGGAGTTTTTTTGCTGCTTCGATCGATTTTCGCTTAGCTTGCCCATCAATCCAATCATAAACAATTGGATTCATACCTCCCTTACCATCTCGATATCCTATAATGCCTGGAGCAATCGGCCCATGCGCCACCAAACCACGACCATTCGCAAAAATCGATATGAATTCTTCATAGTCTACTGCGATGGAAATCGCTTGACGTAATTTCCTTGCTGCCTCACGTTCTTTGGCGCTATCGCCGCCATCACCCACAATCGGATTCAGCATGTTAAATCCCATGTAATAGGTTGAGGCAGCAACTGTCGTTTCCAATCGAATGCCTTGCTCGGCCATTTCTTGCGTGACTATAGTCTCCCCATACCCCGTCAATTGTATTGCCTGATCAAAGCTATCTGAACCAATTCCAGCAAAATCATAATATCCCTGCAAGAATTTGTTCCAGCGTGGAATATTTTCTTTCTCACGTGTAAAAATGACTTTATCAATCAATGGAAGCTTCTTATTCGCATCAATCAGCAATCCTTTCTCTTCGTCTTCTGGCATTCCATCAACAGGATAGCGTTCTTCATGAAAATTGGGATTCTTCTCCAACACCATGCGTAAGTTCGGATCATTCTCTGTCAACATATAGGGCCCCGTACCTACCGGAAACCAGTCCAATGTTAAGTTTTTCTTTATTAATCCTGGCTGTGAGTAAAACAAATCGACTTCCCATGGAATTGGGGCAAAAAATGGCATTCCCAGCCAATAAGAAAATTGTGGATATTTCCCTTTAATTTTAATGCGATAGGTATAATTATCAATTACCTCCAACCCATCCAAGGAGTGCTTCCTCAAATCCAAAAAATAATGATCGCGCGTTGTCTGCGAATCTACTTGTTTCAATAACGCAGCATACTCCCTAAGTCCGATGATATAGTCTGCCATTAACTCAAAAATTGGCGAATGCAATCTCGGATGCGCCAAGCGTTTAATTTGATAAACATAGTCTTCTGCTACTAACTCACGCGTACCTGTTCGAGAAAAGTCGCTTGGTTTGGAAACTTTGGCTGTCTCTTGCTCACTGAGTTGATGATAAAGCCATTGATCGTTCTCATCTTTTGCGAATGCGGGATGCGGTTGATATAAAATACCAGGAACAATAGTAATTTGGTAAACACTATAAGCTATCTCATCAACGGACTCACCCGATACTAAATTTTCATTTTTATCCAGATACTGAATCATTGGAAGTTCTGTCGCAGTCGCTGGAATCAGTGTGAAAGGGCGCTTGAGATAGTGATACTGTAGCGGGGGCTCATAAATCTGTGCAGTAAATTGAATCTCACTTGAACTATATGATTGCACTGGATCAAGATGCTTTGGTCGTTCGCTAAATACACTATACAAAACATTTTCTTGAGCATCCTTTTCTGAATACGGATTATTCCAAACATTCAGCTCACACGAAGCCAGCAACAAAAGATAACTGATTGACATTACAACAAAGCTTATTCTTTTTAACACTGAATAATTGATTTTTAGGTTCAAAATGGCTCTCTGAATGAGTAATTTACTCATATTATCTTATTTACGAATCGCAGCCTCGCTATCATCAGCTATAATGACACGGCTTGATCAATATTAAAGGAAATTTCATGGGATTTCTCGCCAATAAACAAATACTCGTAACCGGCCTACTCAGCAACCGTTCTATTGCCTACGGCATCGCCAAAGTGATGAGGCGAGAAGGCGCAACCCTAGCATTCACTTATCAAGGTGAAGATATACGTGGTCGAGTTCAGAAACTAGCTGCAGAATTTGATTCCACCTTATTATTTCCTTGTGATGTAGCTAGTGACGATGAAATCATGGCTTGTTTTGACAATCTGAAGCAGCATTGGGATGGATTGGATGGCATCGTACATTCTATCGCATTTGCGCCTCGCCACGCCCTTTCTGGCGATTATCTGGAAAACATAGATAGAGAAGCGTTTCGCATTGCGCACGATATTAGCTCTTATAGCTTCTCTGCACTCGCCAAAGCAGCCTTACCATTGATGGAAAACAGAAATGCCGCACTCCTCACTTTAAGCTATTTAGGTGCGGTACGAGTCATGCCAAACTATAATGTAATGGGACTAGCCAAAGCCAGTCTAGAGGCAAATGTGCGTTTTATGGCTTCTAGCCTAGGCCCCAAAGGCATTCGCGTTAATGCGATTTCCGCCGGACCGATCAAAACCCTAGCTGCCGCGGGCATTGGAGATTTTGGAAAATTGCTGGGATATACTGAAAAAATTTCACCGTTACATCGCAATGTAACTACCGAAGAAGTTGGTAATACGGCTGCCTTTTTATGCAGTGATTTAGCAAGTGGAATTACCGGCGAGATTACTTATGTTGATGCAGGTTTCAATACTGTTGCTTTCGATATTAGAGCTTCTGAAACCTAAAAATAGAGCTTCTGAAACTCCTAAAAACCATCTTGATTTATTTTTACGTCATATTGCTTTCTAAGTCCAGATAGATAGGCTACTGTTTCTTCTTGAGTGATCATTTGTTGTAATTGTTTCCTGAAGGCATCAAGCTTTTCCTTCTCCATAGCACTCGGTTCTATAACTTTACTGATCCTCAACAAAGTAAATCCATCAGGGCTTTCTAATCCGACATATACCGGCAATTCCTTCGTATCTGCTTTAAAAACAGCATGCAGTTCTTCAGAATTCATATTTTGCGAACGCATATAGGATACCAATTTTGGCTCATCCCATGTAACCTCCTCTGTATCATGGGAAGTTGCTTGTTGAAGCTGTGCCAGCTTTTTCTGTCCAATTTCGATAGCTTTAGCTCTCGCGGCTTTCTTTTTCAATGTCTCGGTTATCTGAGTTTCAACCACTGCAAGAGGCTGAACTGTCTCTGGCTGATGCTCAATGACACGCGCTGCAGCAAATGTATCAGGTTCAATTTCTATTACTTCGGTAGATTTTTGACCGGTAATCGCATCGCTTGAGAAGATCGCCGATAATAAACGGTCATTGCTCAGTATCGGCAATTCAGAACCATTCTTAGTTAGCCACTCGCTTTTATTAATAATCAAGTCGAGCTTATCCGCCACAGCCTGTAAATTCTCATTTTGCTCATAAACCATGTTACTAAAATCTTCAGAGATCTCTCCAAAAATTTTTCCAGCTGCTTGTATTTTCAATTGCTGTTCAATTTGTTCACGCACTTCCTGTAACTGAGGCCTCTTTTCCGCCTTAATATCATTCAACTGAATCACATGAAAACCGAAATCTGTTTCCACAACATCACTAATTTCGTTTGTTTGCATTGAAAAAATCTGTTCTTCAAAAGGCTTAACCATAACGCCGCGACCAAAAAATCCAAGATCACCGCCACTATTAGCTGAACCAGGGTCATCTGAAAATTCTTTTGCAATTTCCGCAAACCGTTCGGGGTTTTGTTTAATCTGCTCTTGTACTTTCTGTACTTTTTCTCGAGCCAATTGTTTGTCTTCTGGCGAAGCGTCTGCGGCTACACTTATCAGGATATGACTCGCTTTACGTTCTTCTGGTTGGACAAAACTATCGAGATGTTCGGCATAATAAGCTTCAATGGCTTCATCGCTAATCACTTCTTTTTTAGCTACATCAGCTAATGACAACACCACATATTCCACACGAACCTGCTCAGGCAAATAAAAGTCCGCTTGATTTTTATCATAATAAGACTTTATTTCCGATTCACTCGGTTGTATTTCAGAAACAAATTGTTCTGTTTTGGTAATCGACTGACTGACTTCACGTTGCACTTCACTTAAATAGGATACTTTTTTCGCGACTATACTTGGTACAAACGCATTTTCACTATATCCATCCATTAACTGCTGTATCATCAATTCTTTACGTACACGCGATTCAAAAAGTGCTGGCGTCAATCCTTGTGCTCGCAATAAGTCTTCGTATTGCTGTTTAGAAAATTTACCATCTTTTTGAAATGCTTGGATTTCCCGGATGGTTTTGATGATTTGCGAATCCAGCACGACAAATCCATTCTTTTCCGCTTCCGATTGAATCAAACGTTGCTGAACGAGACGTTCCAGCACTGAGTTTCTAACTTCAAAGTTATCTAGCATCGAACTATCGAAATTAGCACCCATCATCCCACGAACGCGTTCATGATGGTCTCTTAGTGCCTGTTCAAATTCGCGCCGCGAGATTTTATCACTCTCAACAATAGCAACGAATCCATCGTCACCTTTATCACGATACGATTCTACCCCCCAAAACAAAAATGGCAGTACCGCTAATGCCATAATGATTTGAACAATACGTTTCTTACGATTGACAAAATCAAACACGAAATGAACCTAATTGAATATTAAGATTGATATGCGATATTTTCACAAAGAGTGAATTCATGGCGGAGTGGACGGGACTCGAACCCGCGACCCCCGGCGTGACAGGCCGGTATTCTAACCAACTGAACTACCACTCCCTACAAACTAAAAACTAAAGCTTGATACTAACGATTTAACTGGTGGGTGCTGACGGGATCGAACCGCCGACATTCGCCTTGTAAGGGCGACGCTCTACCAGCTGAGCTAAGCACCCCAGCAAAGTGCGCTAGTTTACTGCATCTTTTAGCGCTTTACCAGCACTGAATTTTGGAACTTTGGCTGCTTTGATTTTTATGGCAGCACCCGTACGTGGATTACGACCTGTACGTGCAGCTCGTGTACCTACCTTGAAAGTGCCAAATCCGACTAATGTTACACTTTCATTTTTTTTAAGGGCTCCTTTTATTGCAGACAACGTTCCGTCCAAAGCATTTCCAGCAGCAGCTTTAGAGAGTTTAGTGGATTTTGCGATTGCTTCAATGAGTTCGGATTTGTTCATAACATTCCCCTTCAAAGTTAATGGTAATTAAATCACAAGCAAATACTGCAAGCGCACTTATATCAAGCCATCAAAGCTTGGTCAAGATAATTAAAGCACTTCAGTCTCATGATTTATCAATCTTTTTTTAATTACGCTCAAGACAAGTTCTATTTATAAAAAATATTTTACCATAAAAAACAACAATATACAATAATAACTTAAAGAATATGTAGAAGTCTATAGCTATCAATACGTTTCTGTTTTTTGTTCGCGATTTAACAACACTTCTACCGCCGAACGAGGAGATACTCGTTCATGAAGAATGCTATATACCGCCTGCGTAATCGGCATCTCGATATTTAACTGGTCCCCCAGCTGCAAGACCGATTGTGTTGTATGCACTCCTTCTGCAACATGGCCTAATTGTGCAAGAATTTCATCGATTGACTTTCCTTCCGCAAGCATTAATCCGACCCGACGATTGCGTGATAATTGGCCGGTACTCGTTAAAATCAAGTCACCAATCCCAGTCAAACCCATAAAGGTCTTTAAATCGCCACCTAATTTCAATCCCAACCGAGTTATTTCAGATAGCCCTCTAGTAATTAAAGCGGCGCGGGCGTTACTTCCAAACCCAAGTCCATCAGAAATCCCCGCTGCTATGCTGATCACGTTTTTTATTGCACCACCAATCTCTACGCCAATAACATCTCGACTAGTATAAATACGTAATTTCGAACTATGCAAACTAGCTGCCAGCTGCTTGGAAAATTCTATATCTGTTGAAGCCAACGTTAGTGCAGTCGGTAAATTTCGCGCTACTTCATCAGCAAAACTGGGGCCAGATAAAACACCACACTGCGACATGCGTCCCGGGCACTCTTCTTGAATGATTTGGTGAGGTAATTTGGCAGTACTAGGCTCAAAACCTTTACACCCCCACAATAATGGAAGTTTAATTCGAGATACTATAATTTCTCTTAAAGTTTCACGTAAGCCTGAAATAGGAACCACAATTAGTGCAAAATCAACCTCTTTTAGAGCATCCGCAAGTATAGCTGAGACAGTGACAGTTTTGGGCAGAACATAGTGCGGTAAATACCGTTGATTAATACCCGTTGCCACCATTTCCGCGGCATGATGACTATTTCTAGTCCAGAGATTTATCTGATGATACGATGACAAATTTATCGCTAAAGCTGAACCCCAAGCACCCGCGCCTAATATCGCAATTCTCATGAACCCCAAACCTGAATGCTCTTCACGTACCCCATTTGTCCATCTAAGTGACGCACTTTGATCCAACCTGGATTGTCAGCATCCATCCATTCCATAACAACATTTTGTTCAGCCTGAAACAATAGCGCCGAATTAGCATCCGGAGCTTGATGTACACTTGCAATAGGAGCGGTAACAACAACGTAACGCTTATCACTTAAAGCTTTTTTTTCTATCCAGGCCAGTACTCCGCTACTATCCCTTACCTTCACCCAATTCTCGACATCTACGATTATCTCAACAGGGTAATAAAGACTCGCCACATATTGTTTCCCTGCTTTCAGAGAAGGCGCGTCGTACATTATTGCACCGTTCTCAGCAACAGAGAAATATGACATTTCAGCCAAGACATAATTCGAAAAACACAACCCCACTACCATTAAAGCAGCGCGTAAAGAATGTGAAAATCTCTTCATTTATTCCCCATACCAATCATTAAAACGTTTAGCTTGCCCCATTCACGGCAGAATCTGGTTTCTTTTGACGATATATAGCCTCAAAATTAACTGGATTAAGAATAACTGGCGGAAAGCCCGCACGCATAACGATGTCCGACACCACTTCGCGTAAATACGGAAAAATAATATTTGGACATCCAATACCCAATAACGGTCCAATTTCATCTTCGGAAACATTGTTTATGCGAAAAACGCCGGCTTGTTGAGCCTCCACTAAAAATAAAATTTTATCTTTAATTTTTGCTGTTACAGTAACCGTTAATAAAACTTCATAGAGACCATCACCCAAGCTTTGATTTTTACCGCCAAGCTGCATATTAATTTCAGGAGTCTCTCTTTCCAAAAAAACCTTGGGAGCATTCGGAATTTCTAAAGATAAATCCTTAACATAAAGTTTTTCTATTGCAAATATCGGGTGTTGCTGTTGCGCTGGCTCGCTCATATCATTTTTATCCAAAATTAGTATTAAGCATTAGTTTTTCTTATATAGCTCTTGATCTCAAACCCCATCAGATTGCAAGAGTAAAGTTGACAATTCACCTTTGTGGTCTAGCAATGACAGATCATCATAACCGCCAATATGTTTTTCATCGATATATATTTGCGGTACTGTGCGTCGACCGGTTTTAGCCATCATTTCATGACGCAAGTCAGAATTTAAATCCACACGGATTTTTTCGATATCCTGCACACCTTTTGCTCGTAATAAATTTTCCGCCATCCTACAATAAGGACAAGATCCCGTCACATACATAGTAATCTTTGACATCAATTTCCTTCATCGCTTTACTATAGGGAGATTCGCTCTTTTCCAAGCATCAATTCCACCCATTAAATTAAAAATCTGGAGAAAACCATTCTTTTTTAACAGAGCACTTGCACTACTGGATCGCACCCCTCCACGGTAAATCATTACAATGGGCTTATCTTTGTATTTTTCCAGCTCTTTCCAACGCTCCCCCATTCTTTCAGCAGGAATATGCTTAGAATTTGGCAGATGCCCATTGGCATATTCACTGTCGTCGCGCACATCGACAATCACCGCATTTTCATAATTAATTAATTTCACAGCAGCTCTAGTATCAATTTCTTTAACCCCGCGTTGCACTACCAAGGTCCACAATAGTATTAAGCCACTAACAATTGCTGTAACCAAAAAAATTAAATTTTCAATTCTTAAAAGAAAGTGATTTTGAAATAGTGATAGATCCATGTTGATAATGTTATAGCTTTAATAATTTTAAGAAATTTACTTCGATTGAAAAATGCCGGATTTTATTTACCATATTTTATATGGGCACGTATATTAACACTATGTCTGCAAATTAATAATCTATATCGTCTTTGAGTAAGCCACACTTGATATAGCTTAATTGTAAGCAGAATTCGTTATTTAAGAATGTATAAATGCACGCAAAGGTACTGCAAATAACTCTAGAATATACTAGAATATAGGGATTTTATTTCCGCACTACAATTATTATTTCCATTCCCACTCTAAAAAACATGAAGAAAATTGTTCTCCTGAGACACGGAGAGAGCATTTGGAACAAAGAAAACAGATTTACCGGTTGGACTGATGTAGATTTAACACCGCAAGGGATACAAGAAGCCAAGAATGCCGGGCAGCTCCTTAAAAATTTAGGCTACTCGTTCGATATTGCTTACACTTCTGTGCTCAAGCGAGCTATTCGCACCTTATGGATTACCCTCGACGAAATGGATCAAATGTGGATCCCCATTGAGCATACTTGGCGTCTAAACGAAAGGCATTATGGGGCATTACAGGGACTAAATAAGGCCGAAATCGCTGCACAATATGGTGAAGAACAAGTTTTGATATGGCGTCGCAGCTACGATGTAAAGCCGCCCGCTTTAACACCGGGCGATCGTCGTTACCCCGGTTCCGATCCTCGCTACAAAAATCTAACTGCCAATCAATTACCGCTGACCGAATGCTTGAGAGATACTGTAGAGAGATTCTTACCTTATTGGGATACCATTATTGCGCCGCAAGTAAAGTCTGGCAAAAACATAATTATTGCAGCTCACGGTAATTCATTACGAGCATTGGCACAATATTTAAATAATTTTTCTGAGGAAGAAATACTCAATTTCAATATCCCGACAGGTATTCCACTGGTTTATGAACTAGATGACAATTTGAAGCCGATCCAAAGCTATTACTTAGGAAATTTATCTGAAATACAGCAATCTATTCAGTCAGTTGCCGATCAGGCAAAGACAAAGACTTAAAACATTAGTAACCATTTACTCAAACCAAAAAATAACTATAGGCTAGGATATTTTTAAACAGATTGGATAGTTCTTTTTATCAAACCCAATTATGCCGCGTCCGCTCCCTTATAAGAGGACACTGTATCTGTTTTCTGATATTTTTTTGCTCATCACCAGTTTTTTCTGATAATCAACAAAAACTAAAGTCAGTGCAAGAGCGTATTCAATCCTTACAAAAGGATTTAGCGCACAAAGAAACAGTCAAGCAAAATACTGCGATTAAAATACAGGAAACTCAGCGCGCTATTACCGATATCACGCACCAATTACAAAAACTAACAGAAAGTAAAAAAACGGCCAATCAGGAATTGCAACATTTAACAACACAACTACATCAGCTTGGTCATGAGCTTATAAAAGAACGAAGCCAGCTAGAGCAATTGTTCTATCATTATTATGTAAATGGGCAACGTAACTATCTACAATACATTTTTAATCAGAAAGATCCCAATCAAATTCTCAGGGACATGTATTATTTTAAGCAGCTACTGCTGGCAAGTTCGGATAGCATCCAGAATCTACTAAATCATCAGCAGAGGATAGCAAATCTGTCAGAAGCACAGCAAAAAAAGCAGCAGGAAATAAGTACCATACAATCGCAATACGTCTCTCAGCAAGAAAATTTGGCGCAAGAAAAAAATAAACATCAAACTATGCTTACACAGGTTTCAGGCCAAATTACACAGCAGCAGCAAGAAATTAATAAATTACGTAATGACGAGAAGCGCATTTCACAACTCATCAGCAAAATTACTCAGGCTATTCGCCAGCAGCAAGCACGAGAAGAAAAGCGTGCGAAAACATCTCAAGAAAAAACGACTATTAATGGCAATAAGCCCCCAGAAACTAAAGCATCCAATTCATCGCCTCAGTTATTGAAAGGCACACTCAAATTACCAGTTCGCGGGAAACTTATGAATCGTTTTGGTGACCAAAGATCTGGAAAACATGTAATTTGGAAAGGACTTTTTATTCAATCCGATGCAGGCAATGAAATCAAAGCGATTACCGATGGTAAAGTTGTATTTGCTGAATGGCTGAAAGGTTTTGGAAATTTGCTCATCATAGATCACGGCAGAGGCTACATGAGTCTTTATGGTAATAATGAGACACTCCTCAAACAAGTTGGCACAATTGTTCGAGCAGGTGACACCATTGCTATTGTTGGAAATAGCAGCGGCAATCTTGATTCTGGGTTATATTTTGAACTACGCTACAATGGTAAGCCGCTTGACCCCCTAACCTGGATAAAAATAGAATAATGAGTGCCTTAGAAAGTATTTTTAAAAACATACACAAATCGATCAGTGCGGAGAATGCATCATGAGTCATATTGTTAAGAAATCTGGATTATTAATCGTTGGCATAATCGCTGGCATCATGATCAGTTTGAATTTCTCTGCCATTGCAAAGAAAGAGCATTTAGAGACAGTTCATCCGCTTCCTATTGAAGAATTACGAACTTTTGCACAGGTTTTCGGGCGCATTAAAAGTGATTATGTAGAATCCGTAGAAGACAAAAAATTAATCACCGAAGCGATTAATGGAATGCTGGTTGGCTTGGATCCGCACTCGTCCTATCTTGACAAAGACGAATATAAAGAACTGCAAATAGGTACCCAGGGCGAATTTGGCGGATTAGGAATACAAGTTACCATGGAAGATGGCATTGTCAAAGTTATCTCTCCCATTGAAGACACCCCCGCATTCCGCGCTGGCATTAAAACTGGTGATCTGATTGTGAAACTGGACGACAAAGTCGTCAAAGGCATGACACTGAATGATGCCATTAAAATGATGCGTGGCAAACCAAAAACCTCTATTAAAATTACTATTGTTCGTGAAGGTGAATCAGAACCCCTGATATTTAAGCTGGTTCGAGATATTATTAAGATACAGAGTGTAAAATCAAAAATGATTGAACCTGGGTATGCGTATATTCGCATTACACAATTTCAAGAACAAACCGGTGAAAATCTAGCACAAGCCATTAGAACATTATTTTCTCAAAATGATGGTGCAATGAAAGGCTTAATTCTGGATTTGCGTAATGATCCGGGAGGATTGCTAAACGGCGCAGTAGCGGTCTCTGCAGCGTTCCTACCTGAAAATGCATTGATTGTTTATACCGAAGGACGTAGCGCCGATGCAAAAATGAAATTACTTGCCAGCCCAGAATACTATTTGCGTGGCTCTGACGACGATTTCCTAAAAGGACTACCGAAAGAAGCGAAAACTGTTCCGATGATTACGCTGGTTAATGGTGGATCCGCCTCAGCTTCTGAAATCGTAGCAGGTGCTTTACAAGATCATAAACGCTCAATAGTAATGGGTTCGCAAACCTTCGGTAAAGGCTCAGTTCAAACCATATTGCCACTGGGTAACAATACTGCAATAAAGTTGACTACTGCACGTTACTACACACCAAACGGTCAATCAATACAAGCTAAAGGAATTACCCCTGATATTCTGGATAAAGCCGATAACGACGATGAAGGGAATCGACTACGCGAATCCGATTTGAATCGCCATCTTTCGAATGGAAAAAATGATAAGAAGAATAAGACATCTACGAATTTGGATTCAGCGATACAAGTAGAAAAAGCTATTCAAGAGACTTCAGATGAAACAAAAGGAGAAAAAGTCAAAAGTAAGAAAAGCAAAAAACCACTGGAATTTGGCTCTGAAGAGGACCAATTACTCGCTCAAGCCATGAATTACTTTAAAAATGATGCTGCTACATCACCTCCAACACTCAAAAAGAAAAGCGATAAAACCGATAGTTAAAATGTTGTGAATGATCATCAGCTGATTAGATATAGCCGACATATTCTGTTGCCGGAGATTGATATTGAAGGACAAGAAAAACTTAATCGATCACGTGTATTAATTGTAGGAGTAGGCGGATTAGGTTCTCCGGCTGCGATGTATCTCGCAGCCAGCGGTATTGGATACTTAACGCTTTGTGATGGTGACCAAGTAGATTTAACCAATCTACAGCGTCAAATTATTCATCATACTGAATCAATTGGTTTAGCAAAAGTTGACTCAGCAAAGCAAGCTCTTACAAAAATCAATTCTGGAATCGATATAACTATAATTCCCCAACGAGTCGAATCAACTGCATTACAATCCCTCTTACAGGATGTTGATATCGTTATCGATGCTAGCGATAACTTCCAAACGCGCCATCAAATTAATCAAGCTTGTGTAAAGCACAAAAAGCCTTTGATTTCAGGAGCAGCGACACGATTTAACGGACAAGTTACTGTTTTTGATACACGATACCCCAATAGTCCGTGTTACCATTGTCTGTATCCATCCGAAGGAGAATCAGACGATATGCCATGTGCCGTAATGGGCGTATTCTCACCTTTAGTTGGTATCATAGGCAGCATACAAGCAGCCGAAACAATAAAAACCCTACTCAATATCGGTGATAACCTACAAGGTCGCTTACAGTTATTGGATGGTTTAACGATGAATTGGCGTTCGGTAAAGCTTCATAAAGACCCACATTGTGAGGTATGTGGAAACATCTAAAGTTATGCCGGAAAAATAAGATATCTGAAAATAACTGATAAAACTCCTATTCGTTAACACATCGTGTTGTTTTTTACAGCACTCTAAAGGCGGCAATAGCTACCAATGTTGGAGGTATAGCCGCAGCTAATAACCCCAACGGGTGGATAGACTGCTCGTCAAACTTACTTTTAAGAATAGAGAAACCTGCTGGATTGGGTGCATTTGCTATCACTGTTAAACCTCCACCTGTCACCGCACCTGCCACTAAAGCTATTTTAAATTCCTCAGTCAGCCCTTCCACCAACGAACCTAAATATGTCAGTGCGGCATTATCAGTCACTGCAGTCAGTGCTGTAGCGCCAAAGAAAACAGCCGTTTCATTCATATTCATTAATAAGGGCTGAAGCCACCATTGCTGTTGTCCCCCCAGAACCACTAATCCTGCCAGGAAAAAAGCAACCAACAAAGCTTCTCGCAAAATCAATGGACTTTGATGACGTTGATAGGCCGTCGTATAGCCAAGAAAAAACAGAAACATCCCCATAAACACGACGGGATGATGCGCGAACACAACCACCAACACTAAAAAAAACAAATGGATCAATACAACGGATAAGGGAATTTTATGGACAACCGGTTCTTCATCCTTTACTGGATCTACTCCGCTGAATTCTCGACGAAACAACCAAGTTACTGCAAGCGCATTCGCCAAAACAGCAATCGCCGCCTTCCAACCAAAATTTGTTAGCATAAACATAATATCCCAATTCCATTTTCCAGCCACCATTAAGACGGGTGGCGCTGCAAATGGCGTTAAAGTACCTCCTATTGAAATATTGACAAATAACACACCAACCGTTGCGTATTTAAAGCGTGTTGATATATTCCGACTAAACAGTGTTTCGCGTAGCATCAATGCTGCCAATGTCATTGCCGCAGGTTCGGTAATGAATGACCCGAGTAGAGGAACAAAGGCCAGTAACAAAAAATACATAACCATGCGCTGGTTGAGTGGTACCATCATTGCTATACGCTGTACCGCGTCCGCAACAAAATCCAGAATGGGACGCGTTCCAGCAATCACCATGATGACAAAAACAAACATCGGTTCGGTAAAGTTACGTGACTCAAGATAAGCAATTGCGTCATGTTCTCCGCTAAGCGCAAAAATGAACAAGATCAATATCATTGCCCACAAACCAAAAACTACCTCAACCTCACCCAACAGATGCCAGACACCAGCATGTTGTGGCTGAATATGCGCAAGATGCTCAAAATACTTGGTTGAAAATGTATGCGTTATAGCTAATGCAAACAATATTGCTGCAATCAATTGAATCGAGGTAGGGTCAGTCATATTTTTATTTTATATATCTCTAAATACCACGTAATAGTTCATTTATGCCTATTTTAGAACGTGTTTTTGCATCAACCTGCTTGACAATGATGGCGCAGTAAAGACTGTACTTCCCATTCTCCGAAGGCAAATTCCCAGAAACCACCACCGAGCCAGCTGGAATACGCCCGTAACTGACTTCCCCGGTATCGCGATGATAGATTTTAGTACTCTGACCTATATAAACTCCCATCGAAATTACAGAATTTTCTTCGACAATAACCCCTTCCACAATCTCTGAGCGCGCACCGATGAAACAGTTATCTTCAATGATAGTTGGATTGGCTTGTACAGGCTCCAGCACGCCACCAATACCGACACCACCGGACAAATGCACGTTCTTGCCAATTTGTGCACAAGACCCTACCGTCGCCCAAGTATCAACCATCGTACCTTGATCAACATAAGCGCCAATGTTGACATACGAAGGCATCAACACCACATTTCCCGCTATAAATGATCCTTTCCGCACGGCGGCAGGAGGAACCACACGAAATCCACCATTCCGGAAATCTCTGGAGCTGTAATCAGCAAATTTTGAAGGAACTTTATCAAAATAATTGGAAAAACCGCCTTTGATGAAACTGTTGTCCTCTATGCGGAAAGACAACAATACGGCTTTCTTGATCCATTGATGCGTAACCCAACTATCATTGATTTTCTCGGCTACGCGCAACTTACCGCTATCCAGCATAGCCAAAACTTGGGCAATGGATTCTTTTAAGCTAGCTTCAACATTTCGAGGGGTAATATCTGCTCGACGTTCAAAAGCCTCTTCAATGATGCTTTGCAATTCACTCATATTGTTGTTCCTTTATTGGAATATCTCTTAATTTAAATCGCTTATAAAATCCTTAATCCGCTGCATGGCTTCAGCGCACTCTAAAGGCGTTGTTACCAGCGCGATTCGCACGTAATTTGCTCCAGGATTGACGCCATGCACATCCCGAGCCAGGTAACTACCCGGCAGCACGGTAACATTATAGTCCTGATAAAGTCTTTTGGTGAATTCAGTATCACTGATTGGTGTCTCTAACCAGAAATAAAAGCCCGCATCTGGCATCTGTATATTGATCACATCCGACAAAATCCGCATTGCATCAGAAAATTTTTGCGTGTACAAACGTCGATTTTCAATTACGTGCGTCTCATCATTCCAAGCGGCCGAGCTTGCTGCTTGCGTTACCGGGCTCATAGCAGAACCGTGATAAGTTCGATAGAGCAAAAATTTTTCCAATATTTGAGCGTCACCCGCCACAAATCCAGAACGTAGTCCCGGCACATTGGATCGCTTTGATAAACTATTGAACACGATTAAACGTGGAAACCCATACCGTCCCATTTGCTGTGCCGCATCCAATGCACCTAAAGGAGGGGACGCTTCAGCGAAATAAATTTCCGAATAGCATTCATCCGATGCAATTATAAAACCATAACGATCTGACAACTCAAATAATTGTTTCCATTCTCCCAAAGTCATGACACGACCGGTAGGATTACTAGGCGAGCAAACATAAACGAGTTGCGTGTTAGACCAAATCACGTCGCTGACCTGGGAAAAATCACATGCAAAGTGATTTTTTGAAGATGCATTTATGAAATATGGCTCAGCACCTGCTAACAATACAGCACCTTCATAAATTTGATAAAACGGATTCGGGCAGATCACCATCGCCCTATCCTTATCGGTATTTATAACCGCTTGCGCAAAAGAAAATAACGCTTCGCGGCTACCGTTCACTGGGATAACTTCAGTATCAGGATTGATTTCCGTCAAATTAAATCGCTTCTGAATCCAATTCGCCAAGGTGTTTCTGAGCGAAATAGAACCCAAGGTCATAGGATATGCTGACAATCCATTTATATGGTCGATCATCGCTTGTCGAATAAACTCGGGTGCAGCGTGCTTCGGCTCACCAATCTGTAAATTAATCGCAGATAGTGCGCTATTGCGCGTCACACCACCAAGCAGCTGTTTTAATTTCTGAAATGGGTAAAGTTGCAACTGGTTCAGTTTTGGATTCATGACAAGTAATGAATGGTAATCACTGCTTAAATTTAATTACCGTTATCAATGCGAAATAAGCCTTAATGAATTCTGAAGTGTGGAATTCGAATTATAAATCGCACAGGAAGGAATAACCAACAAAAAACCAAAATTGATGACACAGGTAATACACCAACAATTCCCCAAGTATTTTTGGCCTAAATTGTCAGTGTATGCCTGATGAAGGATAACGCAAATTTTACTTCAACCGCCTAAAGCATTAAAAAAATTTATGACTAGAGTTAATAGGTGGATGCATCTTTTGCAAAGCAAATTTTTCCCCCAAGATTATGCAAATTTTTTGAAAATCCATGCGAATCACTGCAGGTTTCTGCTTTAAGTAAGCTGCCAGTATTCTGGAATCTGTTGTTTCTAAAACAAAGCATGCTTCTACTAAGCGTTGTAACGAAGGAGGTAATGTATTATATCCATCAATAGACTCGATAAGGCGCGCTGCATGCAGCTTTGCACGTCGCATTTGACCAGATTCATAAAAAGACTGGGTGTTTCTTTGTTTGACCGATGACGTGTTTACTACATCTGTTTTCAGATCAATTTGTGATTGTAATTGCTTCATTTGAACTCACTCCTTACTACTTTTTAAGGATAATCTCAAGATAGCAAATGTATGTGACAAGAATATAACAAAGAATGTTAATTTTTTGTTATTGCACTCTATCTCATAAAAAAAACAAAATAACAATGCGACAAATTGTCACCTTGTTTACAGCCATCATTCAATAATATTATGATGGAAAATATTTTTTCAACTTTCATAAAAATGCCACGTGTTTGATTTGAGATCCCATTATAAGGATGTTACATTTGTATCTCCCTTGTTTGTCACTCATAGGAAGAAAAATGTTCCACTTTGTTTTGATATTTTTGTTTGCCGCAGCTTTTCTTTCGGACCAACATGGCGGACATTGGCTATCCACGGCTCATGCGCAGCGATTACAGCCAGAATTTACTGTACAACAGGTTGCAACTGGTCTTAAGCTTCCTTGGGGAATGGCATTTCTACCTGATGGTAGTATTTTGGTAACCGAGCGCATTGGTCAACTGCGCATCATTTCCGCCAATAGCAAAATATCCGACCCGATTCAAGGTGTTCCAGAAGTATTTTTCAAACAACAAGGTGGCCTACTTGATGTTGCTCTTGATCCCGAATTCTCTAAAAACCGACTGATTTACCTCTCTTATGCTGAACCGGAAGGCCATAAAGCAAGTACCGCAGTTGCTCGAGCGGAATTAATTCATGGTCAACTCAGAAACTTACAGGTAATTTTCCGGCAGTTGCCCAAAACTGGGGACGGCGTTCATTTCGGATCACGCTTAGCATTTGCACGCGATGGCAATCTTTTCATTACACTGGGTGATCGTGGTAGCCGCGCCCATGATGCTCAACAACTGGATAACTATTTTGGTAAAATTATCCGCATCCGTCCTGACGGAACAGTGCCGCCTGATAATCCATTTGTTAAAAATCCGCAAGCAAAACCGGAAATATGGTCCTACGGTCATCGCAGTATTCAAGGTGCTGCCATTCACCCTAAAACTGGCGAACTATGGATACATGAGCATGGCCCTAAAGGTGGCGATGAAATCAATATTCCGCAACCTGGGAAAAATTATGGTTGGCCATTAGCATGCTATGGTTCCCATTATGATGACACACCGATTAAAGACGAGCATGCCGAACAAGGCTTCGAAGAACCCATTCGCTATTGGACTCCATCGATTGCACCCTCCGGCATGGTGTTTTATACCGGTAATCAATTCCCTACGTGGCATGGCAACCTGTTCATTGGTGCATTGGCCGGAAAACGCATTGTACGTTTAAGCACAGATGGCAATAAGATCACACATGAAGAACAGTTACTTATGGATATGGCTCGTTTTCGCGATGTGAAACAAAGCCCCGATGGGACACTATATTTACTCACCGATGATATTAATGGAAAACTATTAAAAATAGTACCCAACGTTCAATCTTAGTAAATTGCATGTTGTCATCATAAATTCGCAGATTCATCTCCAACAATCCTCTAATATTGATAATTTCTTCTGTGATTACTATACATTTTCTATGCATTACAATGGAATAGTATAAACAGGCTGAGATTAGATAAAGCATTATTATAAAAACTAGTTATCGCTAATGGATACCACTGACCTCAAAAATCCAACGCTTTATATCAACCGTGAACTGAGTTTACTCGAATTCAACCTACGTGTGATTGAGCAGACAAAAGACGAAAATCTCCCTTTGTTAGAAAGATTGCGCTTTTTATGCATTGCCAGCACAAACCTGGATGAGTTTTTTGAAATCCGTGTAGCAGGACTCAAACAACAAGCAAAATATGGCTTAACACAGACTGGCCCTGATAATCTATCCCCGGCTGAAGTACTAGTGCGTATCAGCGAAACAGCGCACCGATTTGTCGAGGAACAATATCAGGTCTGGAATGAAATGATGATACCGGCGCTCTCCAAAGACAAAATTCGCCTGCTACGTCGAGCACAGTGGAAACCACAAATGAGTCGATGGATTCATCGTTATTTTAGAAATGAAGTATTACCGGTACTAAGTCCTATCGGACTGGACCCCGCTCACCCTTTTCCCAGGGTACTCAATAAAAATTTGTATTTCATCATATCATTAGATGGTAAAGATGCATTTGGGCGTGATTCCGGTCTTGCTATCGTGCAGGCACCTCGTTCCCTTCCTCGTATTATCCAAATACCTGCACGGTACAGTGGCGGCGATCATGATTTCATTTTACTTTCATCTATTATCCATGCCCACGTCAGCGACTTATTTCCAGGTATGAATGTAACGGGTTGCTATCAGTTCAAGGTAACGCGTGACAGCGATCTGCTCATCGATGATGAAGAAACGGATGACTTATTGCGTACCTTGGAAGGCGAGTTACCTTCTCGCAGATTTAGCGATGCCGTTCGGCTTGAAGTAGCCGATAATTGCCCTGACGAATTAAGTCATTTCCTATTGCAAAAATTTGAACTGCGCCAAGAGGATCTCTATCAAGTAAATGGCCCTGTTAACTTGAGTCGATTATTGGCAATTTGTGATCTGGTCGATCAGCCGGAACTAAAGTTCCCAGGATTTACTCCTGATATTCCGCGTCGTTTAGTAAAAAACACATGTATTTTCGATACCTTGCGCAATGGCGATATATTGCTGCACCACCCTTTTCAATCATTTGCACCGGTCATTGATTTTTTACGCCAGGCAGCCACGGATCCCCATGTACTGTCGATCAAACAAACGCTTTATCGCACTGGAACTGAGTCGGTCGTAGTAGAAGCATTAAAAATTGCTGCGCGCACGGGCAAAGAAGTCACCGTTGTCATTGAATTACGTGCAAGATTCGATGAAGAGGCTAATATCGAGTTAGCTAATGAATTACAAGAAGCTGGCGCGCATGTGGTATATGGCGTAGTTAATTACAAAACACACGCTAAAATGATCTTGGTAGTACGAAGAGAAGGCCGTAGTCTACGCCGTTACGTTCATCTAGGCACCGGTAATTACCATGCTAGAACCGCGCGGCTGTATACCGACTATGGCCTACTCACCAGCGACAAAGCAATTGGTGAAGACGTCAATAAATTATTCCATCAACTCACTGGACTCGGTCGAGCCGGGCGCTTAAAAAAACTGCTGCAGTCACCTTTCACATTACATAAAGGAATCCTAACTTATATCGATAAAGAAATCAGCTTAGTCAATGAAGGCAAAAAGGGATGGATCATTGCTAAAATGAACGCATTGGTCGACCCAGAAATCATCATAGCACTTTATCGTGCTTCTCAAGCCGGTGTAAAAATTGACCTGATCGTTCGGGGCGTATGCTGTCTTCGCCCAGGAATCAAAGGGGTATCAGAAAACATCAGCGTACATTCTATTGTCGGACGGTTCTTGGAACACACGCGAGTATTTTATTTCCATCAAGATGGGAAAGAGTTACTATTTTGTTCGAGCGCTGATTGGATGACGCGCAACTTGCATCATCGTGTGGAAGTATGCTTTCCGATTGAAGAAAAACGGACCAGTGACACGGTTATTGAATTGGGTCTGCTGAATTATCTTTCCGATAACATGCAAGCTTGGTCATTACAAAGCGATGGTTCCTATAAGCGACTAAAACCCGGTACACATAAGCCTCGCTCCGCACAACAATTATTACTAGAGCATTATTGTAAATAATATAGCGATTATGTAATTATTGCGTTTAATCTTTTCCAATGATTGCGGCCACACACCCGACTCCCAATGGATTATTTCCAGAATGCAAGCAATCCACCCAAGAATTCCTACAATCTATTGTTTTTCAGGTATACCCTCTTGAAAATGAAGCTTTGCAAAGCACTCATCTATTTATAGAAAGGACATATTACTTAGACAAATAGTACATCTGTCTCATAACCAAGCTCAAATGAATTGATAAAGTCGATCGATAGCGAATGGTCATTATTTGACTTTTTAGTTTTAACCAGATTCACCATCTAGTAAAAAAATATTCCGCTGATTTAACTTTAACTTACAAGAATTTTTGTTTGGAGCTTGTAATCATGACAATAAAGCTATTTATTAGTATTCAAAAAATCATACAAAATACTTTCAGGAAAATACTGTTAGTAGCTATGATATTTTTAAGCACTTCCATGCCAGTTCTGGCAACCAACTCAACAGCCCATTTACAAGGCGTTTTCGGGCCATTGCATGATTGGCCAATCATTCCAATTGCAATGATGTTAATGCCAGACGGAAGAGTATTTGCTTATGGAACAAACTTAGCAGGCATGCAAGGCGCCAAAATGCATTATGTCGTTTGGGATCCTTCTTTGGGTACGGGATCAAACGCATTCACAGTATTACCAAACATCACAGACACCGATATTTTCTGCGCAGGTCAATCCATGATACCAGCTACCGGTCAGGCATTGATTGTGGGTGGTGATGCGCTGGTAAATGGATTACGTAACTATGCTAACAGCGATGTCAACATTTTCGATCCTGCCACTGATACTTTGATACGCCAATCCCATCAAATGGCCTATAAACGCTGGTATGCAACGACGGTTGCTTTGCCAAATGGTGAGCATGCAATATTGGGTGGACGTAATGACAGATTTTTTGCGGGAAATACTAAGCTGCCGGGCACTACAGCCTCATATTCTCCTATTCCAGAAATCCGTACCCTTGATGGAAACTGGCGCTCGCTTACCACTGCCGAAGATAATTATGCTTATGGTGCACTGGGCTCATCCTCTTGGTACTATCCGCGCGCCTGGGTGAATCCACAGGGCAAAATTTTTATTCTTGGGCACTATGATGCTGCATATAAGCTTGATATCTCAGGTACAGGCACGATTACAAAATATCCAACGACAAAACCCAAAGGAGGACGTTGGGAATTACCTAGTGTGATGTTTGCTCCAGGAAAAATCCTTTCATTACGTAGAAATAAAACTGCCGTTACCGTAAATATCAATAGCAGCGGTGATCCTATTGTCTCGTCCGCAGGTACCGTAAGTATGGAACGCCTGTATGGCAGCATGACTGTACTAGCCGATGGCAAAGTCTGGGTAAATGGTGGTTCTTCATCGGGCAATACCCTCACGGGCGCCACATTGACATCGGAACTCTGGAATCCAAACACAAATACATGGACAGCAACTGCAAATGCTTCCGCAGTAAGACTTTATCATTCGGCTTCGATCTTACTACCGGATGCAACGGTTATGACAGGGGGGGGCGGAGCACCGGGCCCGATTAAGCAAATGAACGGTGAAATTTATTATCCGCCCTATTTATTCAAAACCGACGGCAGCGGAGAATTTGCCCCACGTCCCACAATCATTGACGCACCATCTAATACGATTACCTGGGGTCAAGATTTCTCTATTGAAGCGGATGAAGTTATTCATCGTGTAACGCTACTTCGATTAGGCGCCGTTACACATAACATTGATGTGGAAGTTCGTTTTTTTGATCTACCTTTTTCGCAACCTAATAATATTGTAACGATACAGTCGCCAGCAACAGCCAATATTGCTCCCCCGGGGTTTTACCAGCTATTTGTTTGGAATTCTGTAGGTGTGCCTTCTATCGCCAAAATTATTCATATTCATTAAATATCGAAAAACAAACCAAACGATATTATTATGAATTAGAAAGATTTTTCTAACCCCAGGGTCTTGACAAGAAACTAATTCTTTCTTGTGATTCCGAATAACAGTATAATTCCTGCTATTCTTTGTACATATACATAATAATGCCTAATGCCACCAAATATTATTCAGTGATTGGTGGATCGATTCTTAGAGGGGTTAGAAAAAAAATGAAGCCACCTATTCGTATAGCCGTTACAGGCGCAACAGGACAAATTACTTATAGTCTGCTTTTTCGTATTGCTGCGGGCGATATGCTAGGTTATGACCAGCCGGTCATACTGCAACTGTACGATATCACCGAAGCGCAGCATGTTTTTAAAGGCACTGTCATGGAATTAAATGATTGTGCCTTTCCATTATTAAAACAAATTATTACAACAGATAATCTCGAGATTGCTTTTGGTGATGCTGATATTGCTTTGTTAGTAGGTGCGCGCCCTCGTGGTGAAAATATGGAACGAAAAGATCTTCTCGCTGCGAATGGTTCGATTTTCATACAACAAGGAAAGATGCTCAATGCAGTTGCCAAAAAAAATATCAAGATTCTTGTAGTAGGAAATCCTGCTAATACCAATGCATGGATTGCTCTAAAAAATGCTCCTGATCTTGATCCTCGTAATTTTTCCTCCATGCTACGGCTCGATCATAACCGTGCGTTATCTCAAGTTGCACAGAAAGTTAACGCTCCTGTATCAGAAGTCAAAAGAATAATTGTATGGGGTAATCATTCCAGTACGCAGTTTCCGGATTTAAGTCATGCTCTCGTTAAAGACCAAAAGGCTCTTTCATTAATTAATGACCCCAATTGGATAGAAGGTAGCTTCATTCCCACAATACAGGATCGTGGCGCCGCCATCATTAAAGCTCGTCAAGGAAAATCGAGTGCTGCTAGCGCTGCAAACGCTATTATTAATCATATGCAAGATTGGATTTTTGGCACTAAGGAAAACGATTGGGTTTCGATGGGTGTTATCTCAACAGGATGTTATGACATACCAAGCGGCTTGTTTTACGGTTTCCCAGTAACTTGCAGTAACGGTCAATATAAAATTGTAGAAGGATTAGAAATTAATCCTTCTAACTACAAGAGAATGCAAAAGAGCTATCAAGAATTAATTACTGAACAAGGAATGATTCAATAGCATCTATGGAGCAGTACAAAAAATACACCTTTAAGTAAATATTTATTGTAAATTCCCTTCAAGCAAATCATTTGCTCACACGGGTATTCCAGTAATACTCGCGTCTTATCCATATTTTTTCCGATTTCGTCGCCTTTTGTTATGCGCTGTTCGTAACTCGGATTCTGTCGGTGGCGCTGGCTTCTTATCGGAATAAGGATTGTGCCCAACTTTAAAATCGACACGTAACGGAGTACCTATCAGCTTAAAAGTTTCACGAAAGAAATTCTCTAAATAGCGCCGATAACTTTCTGGTACATGTCCCAGCATGCTGCCATGTACAATAATCAAAGGTGGATTTGATCCACCTTGGTGAGCGTAACGCATTTTAGGTCTTGACATACCTCCGCGTGGCGGAGGGTGTCTCTCTACCGCCGCAATCAAAGCACGCGTCAACTTCGGAGTAGGCAAATTTATCATTGCAGCAGTATAAGCTTGATCAATAGAAGGTAATAACTTACTGATACCTATGCCATGCAAAGCAGAAATATAATGCAGCTGTGCAAAACTTAAAAATTGCAGCTTGCGATTCAATTCACGCTTGATTGTATCTCTCTGGTATTCATCTAAATCATCCCACTTGTTGACCGCAATGACTAATGCGCATCCTGCTTCTAAAATAAATTGAGCAATATGTGCATCTTGATCTGAAATTTCACTATGCGCATCAAGTACCAATACGACCACATTAGCATCCTCAATCGCCTGCAATGTTTTGATAACCGAGAACTTTTCTATAGTTTCATTAACTTGACCTCGGCGTCGCAATCCGGCGGTATCAATTAACGTATAATTCTTGTCCTTGTGCTGAAAATCAATATAAATACTATCGCGTGTTGTACCGGGTTGGTCAAAAACAATCACCCGCTCTTCACCTAGTAATGTATTGACTAAAGTAGATTTTCCTACGTTAGGTCGCCCCACAATTGCAATTTTGGGATGCTTATCTTGTAGCAACCCATCCGTTGCATCTGAAAAGTCATGCAATACCCATTCGACCAAGTCATTAACATGATCGCCATGCATCGCAGATACAGCGCAAGGCTCGCCTAAGCCCAGTTCATAAAATTCAGCTGTTACAACCGAAAGCGCCATACCCTCCGTTTTATTAACCACCAGTACAATTTTTTGCCCCGATTTACGCAATTGTTCTGCAATGATTTTGTCATGCGCAGTAACACCTTGCTTCCCATCGACAACAAATAGAACTTTATCCGCTTCATCAATTGCTTGCAAAGTTTGCATTGCCATAGCGCGCAGAATGCCTTCTTTAACGACAGGTTCGAATCCTCCAGTATCCATGACCAAATAAGGCTTATCGCCAACTCTTCCCTGTCCATAATGGCGATCACGAGTCAAGCCAGGAATATCTGCCACAATAGCATCCCGTGTCCGTGTCAAGCGATTAAATAAAGTTGATTTGCCAACATTCGGTCGTCCAATGAGAACAAGGGTAGGTTTCATAGTATCAAGTCACCACTATCCATGAAGCACATTGCGTGTTCAAGAACAGGGAGGCCAGAAAAAGGTGAAATAGTGTGAAGCGCTATTGAGCTAAAAAAGTATCTACAGAACAAAAATATCAAATCATCAAAAATTAGTACTAAATACAAACACGCCCCCCTTCGCCGTTTGCACTGCAAAACCATCATATAGTAAAGTAGGTGGTGCTTGTATACGACTGCCATCGGTTGCTGAACGTGCAACTAAAGTTCCATCATAGTTACGCAACAAATTTACAAAACCCTGATCATCACCAACAATCACATATTGTCCTTGTATCATAGGCCGGGTCAGTCTTTTACTTCCGAGTCTTGATTGTTTCCACATTCCTGCGCCACTAACCAGATCATATGCAGCCACAACCCCTTTTTCTTCAGTGACATACACGTAATCTTTATCCATCGATAATCCGGCACTACTGGATGATTCGCGCGACCATATCTGCGTACCATCATTTAATACAAAACAACCCAATCTCCCTTGGTATGCAACAGCACACACAAATTGATTACTCACCACGGGCGCACTCGTAATATCCGTAATTCTCTCCAGTTCGGTAACACCGCGAGGAAATGATACGGCTACCTCCCATCCTACGTTACCGTTAAACGAGTTCAATGCAATCAATTTCCCTCCCGGGAATCCGGCAAATACAGCCCCATGCGCCAATGTTACCCCTGCTGTACTTCGTACAGTCAGTGAAGGTGTTGCGCCCTGATAGACCCATTTACGCGTTCCATCAACAACATCCAATCCAAAGATTCGCCCATCCAAAGTTCGGACGGCAACAATATTGTTATATACCTGCGGTGGACTCAAGATCTCACTTGTGACTGATGACTGCCAAACCATTTGGCCCGCATCATTATAGGCCAGCACCTCACCTTTGAATGTGCCAACTAAAACCAACTGCCCATCAACACTTACACCGGCAGAAAATTTTCCATCTGTTTTAAGTTGCCAGAGTTGTTCTCCAGTTACTGCATCAAATTTTGTCACCCCGCCCGTTTCATCAGCGACATATAATGCGCCACTATCATAGGCTATCTGAAAATACCCAATACTGCTCTCTTTAACTGTAGCTTTCCATTTTAAAGGAATCTCCTCAGCCGTTTTAAGCGTATCTAGCTCTTCTTTGTCGTAGACAATTTCTTCGTCTGCCACAAAAAAATCAGATAATCCCGTGCTCATTGACTCCACCATAGGGGAATCCAATGGGTTGGGTATGCTACTACAACCTATCAGCAAAAAAGTCAGTATTACGAAGAATGAGGAGGATGACCAGAATTTGGCGCTATGTATTTTCTGCACCATGCGTCTAATCAAGTATTTATTCAACTTCACCCAATGCATCCAATTTCATTTGGACAATATTGTAGTAATTATTGGTTTTGTTTAATTTCTCAATCGCTTCCTGATAACTTAATCTCGCCTCGGAAAATTTATGGTTTGCAACTAGAATGTCTCCTTTGCGATCCAGATATAAGCCCGAGAAATTATCGCCATGCGGAACACTAATTGCTCTTAGCGCTTCATCATATTTTTCTTCATCCAATAGAATACCAGCAATCCTCAAGCGAGCCAAATCACGCAAAGAAGATTCCTTTGCATGATCAACCACCCATTGCAAACTCTCTAGCGCGCGCTTGGCATTACCATTTTTTTCATCAGCTTGTGCTGTAATGAATGCAGCGCGCGAAGCATAACCACTGGATGGATAACCTGCCATTACTAACTGTGCCGCATCATTAATTTTCGTTGCATCATCTGAAGCTTGAATTTGCTGCAACAAAACATATAAATCAGCCGCTTGGTAGGCTTGCTTTTGTTGATAGTATTCCCACGCCTTCATACCTCCCATGGCAAATAATGCAACAGTAAGTAGAATGACCAGCACCGTCCCGAATTTATTCCACCAAGCCCTAAGTCCGTCAATTTTTTCCTGCTCTTCAAGAGAATAAGCCGCCATGCTATGTTCCTAGAAAAATGATTAATTATTGTTTAATAAACTGCATCACATCATTCAAGTTTAACCTGACTTGCTCAGACATTTGACGTAATGATTTCACTGTAACTTGATTTGTTTTTACTTCCTCATCACCAATGATCAAAGCGTAATAAGCACCAGATGCATCAGCTTTCTTCATTTGCGCTTTGAAGTTTCCGCCACCGCAATGCAAAATAACATCTAACCCTTTATCCCGTAAAAATTCCGCACACTTCCAAGCATAATCGCGCGTGGTTTCTCCTTGATGGACAATGTAGCAATCTAGATTGGATTGCATTTCTGCAGGATCATGTTGATCCATCAAAGCCAGCAAGCGCTCGACCCCCATCGCAAAACCGCATGCTGGAGCTGATTTACCTCCAATCTGTTCAATTAAACCATCATAACGCCCACCTGCGCATACCGTACCTTGTGCGCCTAATTGATCGCTAACCCACTCGAACACAGTACGATTGTAATAATCAAGCCCTCTTACCAGTCGCAAATTGATCATAAAAGCAATTCCCTGATCTTGCAAAATAGCTTGTAGCTCATCGAAATGATTTTTTGATTCTGAATCTAAATATTCTATTAATTTAGGCGCATTCTCGATGGTCTCCTGCAACTCCGGATTCTTACTATCCAAAATGCGCAGTGGGTTAGTATGCAGCCGCCTTAATGAATCTTCATCTAGCTTATTACGATGACGCTCTAAATATTCAAGCAAATGGGTGCGATAAGCCGCGCGCGTTTCGCTATTTCCCAAAGTACCAATTTCAAGACGCAAGCCCGAAATTCCAAGTAGCTTCCACAATCTCGAGCACATAATCATCAACTCAGCGTCAACATCAGGACCACCGTACCCCAATGCTTCAACACCGACCTGATGAAATTGCCGATACCGCCCTTTTTGTGGTCTTTCATGCCGAAACATCGGGCCAAGATAATAAAGTCTTTGTGGGCCGCTATATAACAAGCTGTGCTCAATCACCGCACGCACGCAAGACGCTGTACCTTCAGGACGCAACGTTAAACTATCATTATTCAACTGGTCCGTAAACGTATACATTTCTTTCTCGACAATATCAGTCACCTCACCGATCGAGCGTACAAACAAATCAGTCTGCTCGAGAATGGGGGTACGTATATTCCGGTAACCATACGATGCAAGCCACTGATGTATGACTTGCTCAAAGTAAATCCATCGATAGGTTTCACTTGGCAGGATGTCATTCATCCCGCGAATAGCCTTGATGCTACTGACCATCAGATATGTTTTCTTGGGTACTTTTCACTGACATAATTGGCAACAATTTGCCGAAAATCGCTGGCAATGGTATCCCCTTTTAACGTGACCGTTTTCTGACCATCGACAAATACTGGTGCGACAGGACTTTCACCGGAGCCAGGTAGGCTGATACCGATATTTGCATGTTTGCTTTCGCCTGGCCCATTTACCACACACCCCATCACTGCGAGTGTCATATTTTCTACACCCTCATACTGGTCACGCCATATCAACATTTCATCACGTACATAGGCTTGTATGCTTTCTGCAAGCTCCTGAAAATACGTACTAGTTGTACGGCCGCATCCGGGACATGCCGCTACCAAAGGAACAAAAGCACGCAATCCCATTGTCTGAAGAATTTCTTGTGCAACAACCACTTCTCGCGCACGAGAGCCTCCTGGCTCAGGAGTTAATGAAATGCGAATTGTATCGCCAATGCCTTCTTGCAGCAAAACAGCTAAAGCTGCAGACGACGCAACAATTCCTTTAGAACCCATGCCTGCTTCAGTAAGCCCCAAATGTAACGCATAATCACAACGCGCTGCCAGCTCGCGATATACCATGATTAAATCCTGCACGCCGCTTACTTTACAAGATAAAACGATTTTGCTACGACTCAATCCAATTTCCTCAGCCTTAGCTGCACTCTCTAGCGCTGATGTAATCAACGCTTCGCGCATAACATACTTTGCATCTTGTGGATTGCTGGAAGCTGCATTTTGATCCATGATTCTTGCCAGCATCTCTGGATCAAGGCTACCCCAATTAACTCCGATTCGAATCGGTTTATCGTACTTACATGCGCTTTCAATCAACGTGGCAAATTGTTCATCGCGTTTTCTTCCATGCCCCACATTACCTGGGTTAATACGAAACTTACCCAATGCTTTAGCACATTCAGGATGAGCCGTTAGTAATTTATGACCATTGAAATGAAAATCACCAATCAATGGCACATGACATCCCATATCGTCAAGATTCGCACGAATACCCGGTACAGCAGCAGCAGCCTCCATTGAGTTCACAGTAATACGTACCAATTCGGAACCTGCTCGAGCTAGCTGCATTACCTGCTCAACAGTAGCTGCTTCATTCGCAGTATCAGTATTGGTCATTGATTGCACCACAATCGGCGCATTACCACCAATTTGGATATCGCCAACGCAAACTCCAACACTCATTCTGCGTTTACGAGACAAGCCATTCTCAGACATAATAAATAATTGATTAAACCATGTAATGATTACAGATTAGGAAACCCACGGCGCTATTGCAGCTTAAACCGAGCAGTTCCATCTTGCTTTTTATAGGAATCGATATTAATTTCTTTGTCATTATAGGTGAGATTAACGCCAGATGCATTGCCAATCACGATACTAAATGGCTTCTTCCCCGTTAATACTTGTTCGCTGCCCTTTTTACGCACTTGTTCTAAAAGAGATGCACCCTTTCCATCCACAACTTTAATCCATGAATCAGCAGTAAATGTGAAATATAAACTTCCTTCATCTTCGGCCAACAAATCTTTTTGGGCAATTTCCTCTTCTTCAAGCGCCGCATACTTATTCTCCATGGGAGAAACGGCTTCTACAGTTCGGGCATTTTGCTTACCCAATGCTTCAAAAAGCTTTATGCTATCAAAAGATGAAGATGCATCTTTTCTCGCCTCGTTATTTAAATTTTCGGGTGCTTTATTAACAGAAAGATCAGTTTCATTTTTTGCCGAACCAGAAATCGGCAGTTGAATTTCTACCGACCCTTTTCCACTTTCTGATTTAATGCCTTTTTCAGTCATTTCACCGACGGAACTCTGCAGCCACGTATTATTTTCCAGGATATAGTAAACCCCAAAAATCACTAATAAAAGCATTACAATTGATATCAAGCGACTACCACCCAGACTTTCTCTACGATTGGCAGAAAAAGATAATTGCTTATCTTTAAATGGTATACGTTCTTGGGCTGAAAGTATCGGCGAGTTACCCGGTAACGACTCCAATAATGGTGCAGGCTCTAATTGAACGAAGTTGGCGTAATTACGTACGAAGCCACGTAAAAAAGTACGTCCAGGCAATTTATCGAAATCTTCTTTCTCAATAGCTTCAACTTGCTTAACCGAGATTCGCAATTGCCGAGACACATCTTCGGTACTCAATCCTCTAGCTACTCTCGCATTGCGCAATACATGACCAACGCTATGCACGAAATTGCCCGAATGAACATCATCATTTACTAACGTACCCGCACCAACACTGTTATCATTATCCAAGTTCATAGTTATGTATCCATTTTATAAGTCGCAGTAGATTCAATCTATCTTTGAAACTAAAAAACTAACCATTCCAACTTCTACTAATTGATTTTTCCTTCTCGTACTGATACCGCTTCTTTCGAATCGGGAAATCGCTTTTGTAACTGAAAAATATAGCTATCCGCGCTCATTTGATCACCGACGGCTTGTTCAATTTGAATCGCTAACAAAAGACTTTCCGGGGTTGGTGAATTGTTTTGCATTAATTCAACCAGTTTTGATTTAGCCTCAACCAATTTACCGCGCCGAAAATCCATATCGACTAGAGCGAGTAAAGCTGCGAAGTATTTAGGTTGTATTAATAACGCTCGACGTAAATATGTCTGTGCTTCATCGTAGCGTTCGCGTTTGATTTCGCAGATTCCTGCATTGGTTAATGCCATCTCTGGCGTAGCATACAACGGATTCTGTATGGCTTGTGTAAATTGCTCAATTGCTTGGTCCATTTGTTGAGGAACGCGTTGGCATAAGAACCAGCCATAGTTATTGCGTATTTCAGCATCCTCTGGTGTTAATTTCAAGGCTTGTGTGAAATTCTGCAACGCTTTCGCATCGTCATTTAACTTCATATTCACTAACCCCAGTACATTATAAGCGGGCGCATAATTAGGCTCGGCTTTTAACGCTTCATCAACTTCCTCCAGAGCGACATCCATCTGCCCTCGGTTATAGTATTCCCCAGCTAATTCGGTATGTACTTTAGCGCTTTGGAGTGCACGTGCACTTTTTTCTTCTTTGGTCGGTTCAGCAACCTTCGGTTGTTGCTGTACACAACCACCAAATCCTAAGACAAGAATCAACAAAGCTGATATTGGCGCAATAATCTTTTTCACTTGACGTAGTTTTGAATTTACATACTAATAGCTGCCGTACGGCGCGTTCTATCCTTTACTTGCCCTGCCAACTGACCGCAGGCGGCAGCGATGTCGCCTCCTCGAGTTTTTCTGACCGTAACAACATAGCCTGCTTGCATCAAGATATCACGAAAAACACGAATATTCTCCGATGCAGATCGTTTGTACTCGGAGCCGTGAAACGAGTTAAAAGGAATCAGATTAAACTTGCAAGGCGTATCTCGAACCAACTGAATCAACTCACGCGCATGTAGCGCAGTATCGTTAATGCCATCGAGCATTACATACTCAAAAGTCACAAAATCTCGAGGAGCCACGGCAAGATATCTCCTGCAAGCCGCCAGCAATTCTTGAATCGGATATTTCTTATTAATAGGTACCAAATGATCTCGTAACGCATCGTTTGATGCATGCAATGATACGGCCAATGCTACTGGACAGCGCTCACGTAACCGATCCATCGCAGGGACCAATCCTGAAGTGCTTACAGTAACACGCCGCCGAGATAAACCATAGGCATGATCATCCAACATCAGGTCCAGCGCCATAGCCACATTCTCGAAATTGGCTAGCGGCTCACCCATTCCCATCATAACGACATTACTGACAAGGCGCTCCGAATCAGAAATATCATTTGAAAATTGTCGCAAATCCTCTCGAAGTAACTTATTGGCAATCCATAACTGTCCAATAATTTCCGCGACAGTCAAATTACGATTGAAACCCTGCTTACCGGTCGAACAGAAAGTACAAGCCAGCGCACATCCGACTTGGCTAGAAACGCACAATGTACCACGGTTTACTTCAGGAATAAAAACAGTTTCAATAGCATTTTCAGTACCGACTGACAATAGCCATTTACGTGTTCCATCAGATGCGACATGATCAGAAATTACTTGCGGTGCTTCAATAACCGCTAAGTCAGTCAATTTATCGCGTAAGCTTTTTGCTAAATCGCTCATGCTGGCAAAGTCAATTACGCTGGATTGATGAATCCAGCGTAATAATTGCTTCGCACGAAAAGGCTTTTCGCCGATTTCAATACAAAAATCAGTCAATCCTTTTGCATCAAAATTAAGCAGATTCGCAGTCACTATTTTCAATAAGTAATCAAGTACTAACGTGAATAAACATTCAGAGCAGGAAAGAAACAAGCAATTTCGACTGCCGCCGTTTCTGGAGCATCTGAACCGTGAACGGCATTCGCATCGATACTGTCGGCAAAATCAGCGCGAATAGTACCTTTGTCCGCTTTTTTAGGATCAGTCGCCCCCATCAAATCGCGATTCTTCTTGATGGCATTTTCACCTTCTAAAACCTGCACCATTACCGGCCCAGAAGTCATGAACTTGACTAAATCCATAAAAAAAGGACGGCCACGATGCACCGCATAAAATTGTTCAGCATCAAATTGAGACAGGTGTACCATTTTTGCTGCGATAATTTTCAAACCATTTGATTCAAAACGTGAATAAATTTGCCCAATAACATTCTTTGCAACCGCATCCGGTTTAATAATGGACAACGTTCTTTCAACTGCCATCAAATACTCCAATAAGATTCGTTAATTAATCGTTCATTTTAACAAAAATCTGTTATCGATTCGGAAAAACATCGAAACGATTTTGTACACATGCACTTAAGCAGAATAAGCCAATCTATCTCGTTGCATATTCATTGACGACTTAAGTCGGTCGATTGCGAAAGTAATTTTTGTTACGATAATAAGATTTATCATTGTTGTTTTTATCCCAATCAGGATATCCTAACAAAGGAACAGGCGTTAGGTCAGCATTCGAGGAAAAAGATTCTAATAAATGCAGCCTCAGCATTACGTCCACAGCTGCCAACTGTTCTGGCACTGCCTGCTCAAAAAAGCTACTCTGCACATGAAAGCACATTCCTTTACCAGTCATTCCGATATACGGATTCAATGCTTTTTCATATAACCCATGACCGAATACATAAAAACGCATCTCCGATAAAACAGCCGAACGCTCATTCCAAAACAATTCCTCCCAGCAAAATGCTTTCAACATACTAATCAGTTTAACACTGCTACTCACAACGATAACACCCGACTCATCAAAAATTGTTACAGCATCTCTTAGCGGACTGCGTTGTTTAAAATTATGCGCGGATTCCAAATGCTGTGAATGAAAGTGCAAGTAATTCAATACGGATTTAGCAATGGGAAATACCTGCCAAACCAATGCGTTAAAAAAATCATGCCAATTACCGAAACGCGTAGGAATCTCTCCGGTTAAATAGATTCCTGTTTCATAACTTCCTTCGACTCCTACTTTGCTTGCGTGTGGCGGAACAAAACAAATACTTTTATCGGATTGCGTGCGCATTTCATAGCCTTTGAGTGCATTCAAATGATTAAAATCATCATAGGTTGGCCATTCCCGCATACTCTCAATGTATTCTTTAAACTGCAAGAATGAACCAAACATAGGGGATAGCGCCATAAAATTGGCATTCCAAACTTGCGGTGGCATAACTTAAGTCGAATAAGAAACCGAAGCTATTGGTACAATTGGACAGTATCCGTCTGAGTAGTTTTTAGGCGTAAAAGCTCTAACTGATGTAAACCGAAATGAATAAATGCCAGTGCTGTAAAAATCGGCGCAAAAAAATTCAGTATAGGAACAAACTGCATCAACCCAGTCAGTAAGCCCAGTACCCAGAGAGCATATTTATTGCGCATCACGACTGCTTTAATTTCTTGTTTATTCGCATGCTCCGATAGCGCATCATAACGAAATAATTGCTGATTCATAAATGCCGCAGCAACAAAAGGAACAACAAACCCAACACCTATCGTCCACAAAGGCAAAGTAACAATCCAGATTACGATAAAAATACCACTGGCTAGCAGTGTATTCACCACACTGCCAGTTACGCCACCACCATTTTCCCGCATAAGCTTTGGATAACTTCTATCAGCAACCAACTTTATCAATGCTGGCATTACAAAAATAGACGTGATTATCAGGGTAGTGATGATAACCAAAGGACCTATGATCAAGATATGCAAAAGAAACTGAATGCTTGAAGCAAGCCACGGCGCTTGAATATTGGCCAATCGCTCTCCAATGCCCATCAGATCGAATGCTTGATACATCAAGACCGATAATTCATCCCAAAAAATATATCCAATGCCGAACCAAAAGGTCGCTGAAAGCATTAATGGCCAAATAATGATCCAAGCAACTCGGAGCCTAAATAAATCGCGCAATGCATTAACAATTGCTATAAAAACGGAAGACATATTGATAAATTTTATTAATTAAAGGATGTTATTTTCAGAATAGGCACTAATGATACTATTGTGTGCGTATCATAGTTTATCGGTATACTAACCATCAAAGATATTTCTTACTTCTCTACGACGCATCCATTAAGGAGAACACATGAGTAATGCATTTTTTTATGTTTTTATTTATTTTCTTGGTTATTACGGTTCAAACGTTCTAAATATGTTGACTGTACGCCCAATCATCACCAATCGCTTTGTTGCCGCACTCATTCCAGTTTATGGCTTTGCTTTTACACACACCTATATGATTGTCAACAAGGCGCCGCCTCCAGGTATCACTATCGAATCCACAATATTTTTTTCAGTTATTACACCTCTTGTGTTAATAACGGTCGGTGCAATTTATTTTATGTGGCGTAGCAAAGACAGACAAGATGCGGAGTTAGATCAAACAGCGCAGTCGAGTATTGATCAACGAATTACCGAATCCACTGAAGCTCATATAGCAGAAATTCCCGAGCAAAAAGCACAAGCATCGGAAAAACCTGAGTTATCCGGTACAAAACCGCTACAAGATAGCAATAAAACACGACACTAGAATTCCGACCAATGGTTATCGATCGATCAGAGACCTAGAAGACTCTATCCTGGTGAGTGCATCTTCTCGACAGCCACATGTTCCTTTTGCGCGCTCAAAGTACCCTGCTCAATGATCGCTAGAGTTAGCCTTGAGATAGCAACGCGTTTCCCGGTTGCCTCTTCGGTGATGTCGGTTTGCCATACCTGTGTACGCTTACCAACGTGCAATGGAGTGCATGTGCCAATGACGCTACCTCGAGTTACCGCGCGAATATGATTAATATTAAGCTCCAATCCGACCGCACGGTATTTGTCTGGATCAATTGTCATCCACCCAGCAATACTTCCCATGGTTTCAGACAAAACACAACTGGCACCACCATGCAAAATACCAAAAGGTTGCATGGTACGATAATCTATCGGCATCCCTCCTTTTAAAAAATCCGCACCTATTTCAATGAAATGAATACCGATATATTCCGCCATATTTGCATTACGCAATCCTTCGAGATATTCAACCGTATAATCTTTAAACCAAATTGATGTCATTTTCTCAGTTTAATTTTCTTTAGAAAAATCAGCACGCTACAAAATTCAATTCACTTATCTTCAATTCAGAAGCGCCAAAATAAAAAAACCGCCAGATGGCGGTTTTTTTATTCAACCTCATGAATTAATGACCTTCTTTGCCTTTACCACCATATGGGCGTGGATCAGCACCTTCTTTCAAACAATTACCATTACCATCAAGACCATGTGGGCACTCAATGGATTCGCCCTTCATCATTTTCTCATAATTTGCTTTTTCGGTTTCAGGTAAAGCTTGTTCAGGTCTACCACATGCTGACAGTCCAAAAGCGAGTATTGCAGCCAAAAGAAGTGTATATTTCATTTATTTTATCCCTTTTAAAATATTTAACTTTAAGTTAGATCTTGCAGTATATAACGAATTTGACGAATCGTTACGCTTTTTTTCGCCAAAAAATGACACAATAAAAAATAATTATATAGAAAACAATGGATTAAAAACCTAAAATCATTTAAATTTTCAAAGTAAGTATCTCATCTAACACTCGCAACACTCCGTTTTGCCAATTCGGCAAACTTAGTCCAAACATTTGTTCCAATTTTGATGTATCTAGTCGAGAGTTTAACGGACGCTTCGCCGGCACCGGATAGTCGGTACTTGGAATTGCAATGAGTTGACTGGGTGGTTTAGTAAAATAAGTATACTCTCGCTCGACATATTTCAAAATAAACTGAGCAAACTCGTACCAGCTCGTGCATTCTTTGGCCGTCAAATGATATAGCCCGGATGCTGTAGATTGAAACTTTAATGTATGCACTGCATGCGCGGTCACATCGGCAATCAGTTCAGCGCCAGTTGGAGCACCAATCTGATCATTCACGATACTCAGTTTCTCACGCTGCTGTGATAGTCGCAAAATCGTTTTGATGAAATTATTCCCATGCGCCGCATAAACCCAACTGGTGCGAAAAATCAAATACTGACATCCGGATGCAATGATATTGCTTTCTCCTTGCAGTTTGCTATTTCCATAGACATTCAGTGGATCAGGTAGATCCGTTTCATGATAAGGCTTATCACTTTCACCATTAAATACATAATCCGTTGAATAATGAATCAAACAGATATCACGTTGCTTAGCTTCTTGAGCTAATAATGCCGGCGCTTGGGCGTTAAGAATATCGGCTTGTTTCGCATCGCTTTCGGCTTTATCAACTGCTGTGTAAGCAGCCGCATTGACAATAACATCTGGTGCAACACTTTGGATCGTCTGACGCACATCATCAAAACGCATCAAATCGCCACATAGTTCTTGACTGGATGAACTTAACGCTACTATTTCTCCTAATGGCGCGAGGCTGCGTTGCAACTCCCAGCCAACTTGCCCATTTTTACCGAATAATAGAATTCTCATAATGTTCGTTGCTGGTAGTTTTTTTCAATCCATTGACGATAAGCGCCTGTTTGAACATCTGTCGTCCATTGCTGATTATCCAAATACCAATGAATAGTTTTACGGATACCGGTTGCAAAAGTTTCTACTGGTCGCCAATTCAATTCACGCTTGATTTTTGTTGCATCAATAGCATAGCGCCTGTCGTGTCCAGGGCGATCGGTAACGTGCGTAATCAATTGTAGAAACTGCCTATCTGGATAGATTTCTGTCAAAAGTTCGCAAATTGTTTGAACAATCTCGATATTGGCTCTTTCATTCCATCCTCCAATATTATAGGTATCCCCAGGTACTCCCATTTCCAAAACTCGGCGAATCGCTATGCAATGGTCCGTTACAAAAAGCCAATCCCGAATCTGTAGACCATCGCCATAAATAGGCAAGCTCTTTCCTGCCAACGCGTTACAGATTATCAAAGGAATTAATTTTTCCGGAAACTGATAAGGTCCGTAGTTATTCGAACAATTCGTAGTCAGTACGGGCAACCCGTACGTGTGATGATAAGCGCGAACCAAATGGTCACTCGAAGCTTTACTCGCCGAATACGGACTGTTAGGTTGATAGCCGTGTGTTTCAGAGAATGCTGGGGAATGCGGTGCTAGCGATCCGTACACCTCATCAGTAGATACGTGCAAAAAACGAAAATCGGATCGGGCTACATGATCCAATTGTGCCCAATAAGCACGGACGGCTTCCAATAAACGAAACGTACCCAAAATATTCGTTTGAATAAAATCTTCCGGACCATGAATCGATCGGTCGACATGACTCTCTGCTGCCAGGTTTACGATAGCACGCGGTTGATATTGCTTCAGAAGTCGCGTGATCAGCTCGACATCACCAATATCACCTTGGATAAAAATATGTCGAGTATCATTTTTAATACTGGATAAATTTTGCAAATTACCGGCATAGGTCAATTTATCGACATTGACAACACCCTCATCACTCTGCTGCAACCAATCCAAAACGAAATTACTACCGATGAATCCTGCTCCACCCGTTACCAGAATCATTCAGGTTCCTTTATTTATGCTTTTAGTATGTTCAAATTCCATTAAGCAGTGTTTTTTATCTAGAAATCTTTGCATTTTCCAGGCTTAGTTATTTTCATAGGGTGCCAGACTGGCAAAACCCCCATTTCGCCCGATTTTACTTGAAAATCACAATCGATACCGATGCCAGGCACCCAAATCAATCGATCTTCACAAAACAACAAAGGTAATAATTTACGATGCCAGGGAGGTATAAAAGCTTCTTGTAATAAATTTTTCAAGCTGCGGTTCGGACGATTACACGCCGGTTTAAAACTTTCCCCACCCACACGCAAACGAATCGCCAACAATCGGCTAGCTATTTTTTTTCGACAAATACCTTGGCTCTCAGACCAGGAAAATTCGATTTTTCCATACGCATATTGCATTTCCTGCCCAATTTCATCATTCCAAATCACGCTTTCAGAATCAATGAGGTATCGTTCGTGAGCTTGGATTGGTGCTGATTCAATTTTGTGCAAAATATATACAGCTCCTTTAAAGCAGCGAATTTCATAATCAACCAAATCAACTCTAAGCTGAGCATCGTCGCGCATTAATAACAACTGCTGCGTCAAGTTTTCCATTGTCCCAGTGTTGGGTAGCTGTATTCCTTGACGCACTAACGTATACCGTAAAAGATTTTTCACGCGCGGTGCCTCTAGTCTGCGCAAACAACTTAAATCAAGCTGCCCAGAAACCATACACCGTTCACTGTCTATTTCTGCCAATTCATCCAATAATGCGGAAGCTTCGGAAAGATGGCGACTTGTTCTGGTCAAGGTCTTGGCATAATTGGTGTAGCGCTTTTTTAATACCGGCAATACCTCGTGGCGCAAAAAATTTCGATCATAAGCCGTATCATCATTACTTTCATCAACTACCCAAGTTAAGTTGTTACATTGCGCATAGCGTTCTATTTGATGCCGCGATACGTTTAATAATGGTCTTAATAGTTTAGCTCGATGCCGTTGCTGTTGCTGCCGAATAACCGGCATTCCGCTTAACCCTCTGATCCCCGCACCGCGTAATAGTTGCAATAACAAGGTTTCCGCTTGATCGTCCAAATGATGTGCCAGCACCACATAATCCGCCGAAACTTCACTGAAAACACGGTAGCGCTGTTCGCGCGCGGATGCTTCCAGGCTCACGCCTCGTGCTTTACGGACATGCAAATAAGTCACCGAAATAGAAACACCGTAATCATAGGAACGCTCACAACAGAATTGAGACCATCTCGTCGCATTATTACTGATACCATGATTGACATGTACGGTCGACAAAGTAAATTGCATTTGCCGTGAAAATATCGCCAACACGTCGAGTAACACCATCGAATCCACACCGCCACTCAACGCAATGCATAAATGCTCACCTTGTTTCACATGCGTGTGCAATACTTGTTCAACCTGAGCGGACAGATCGAGCGGTTGATGATTCGGCTCAGGCTTCCTTAAATGATCCATAAGCCATTAATCGTTCATGGCGTTTTTTCAACAGCGCATCGATAGAAAGCGCTTGTAATTTATGCAACGACTCTTGCAATACAGCATTCACAGAATGCATGATGACCGAGTAATCGCGATGAGCACCGCCAATCGGTTCAGGAATAATGCTATCGATTAAATTCAAAGCCTTGAGACGATCAGCAGTAATCCCCATGATTTCCGCCGCTTCAGGAGCTTTATCCGCGCTTTTCCACAAGATGGATGCGCAACCCTCGGGTGAAATAACGGAATACGTTGCATATTGCAACATATGCACAACATCGCCTACCGCAACTGCCAAAGCACCCCCGGAACCCCCTTCGCCAATGATGACACAGATAACCGGTATTCGCAGTTCGGCAAGCACGTATAGATTTCTACCGATTGCCTCTGATTGCCCTCTTTCTTCAGCATCAATGCCTGGATAAGCACCAGGTGTATCGATAAAAGTAATCAGCGGCAATGAAAATTTTTCCGCTAAACGCATCAAGCGCAGTGCTTTGCGATAGCCTTCCGGTTTAGGCATACCAAAATTACGGTAGATCTTTTCCTTGGTATCCCGCCCTTTCTGGTGTCCAATCACCATCACTGGTTGTCCATTGAAGCGCCCTAAGCCACCGACTATCGCGTGGTCATCGCCAAAATTGCGATCGCCATGCAATTCTTCAAAATCAGTGATTAAGTGATGAATATAATCTAATGTATAAGGGCGCTGCGGATGTCTCGCCACTTGCGAAATTTGCCAAGGCGTCAACTTAGCATACATACTTTTCGTCAATGATTGACTTTTTGCTTGCAGTCGCTCGATTTCAGACGAAATATCCAATGCAGAATCGTCTTGTGCAAAGCGCAGTTCTTCAATTTTGGATTCAAACTCTGCAATATTTTGTTCAAACTCCAGGAAAGTAATTTTCATGTAGGCTGAGATATAATCTTAAAACCTGAAATGATACAGGATTTATCAGTAAATCGGCATGCGACGCAATTAACTCAACGGTATACAAAATTGGCTGTTTTATTGACAGTATTAACAAATGATTCGCACTAGCAACATAAAACGGCGTTGCATTCTTCGAGCATTGGGCATTATTTTCTGTTCACCTATCGCTTCGGTATTAACTTTGTCGCAGGTATCCGCCAATTCATATTTAAAGCCACTTAATAAGCCTCGCATCGCTTGGCGCACACAACTTTCGCTCGAAGCTTATCAAGTGTTATTCGAACATCATACAGAGGAGCCTAATAGCAGCGAACTCAATCACGAGTACCGCGAAGGCACGTTTATCTGCGCCGCATGTTATCTACCGCTGTTCCAAAGTCAACACAAATATGAAAGCGGTAGCGGCTGGCCAAGTTTTACACAACCGATTACACACCATGTTGGTACCCAACCGGATCATCAATTCGGTTTTGCGCGCACTGAATATCACTGCATCCGTTGTCACGGACATCAGGGTCACGTCTTTAACGATGGACCGCTTCCAACTAAACAACGTTGGTGCAACAACGGATTAGCTTTAAATTTCGTGCTTAAGGCCGACCCGCTCCCCTTACTTCGAAGCTAATCATACTTACATGAACATTTCTCCTTTAATTTCTTTAGGAAACATTACACCAGAATGCTTTTTACGCGAATACTGGCAAAAAAAACCTTTGCTGGTAAGAAATGCAATGCCCGATTTCAACGGTCTACTCTCACCGGCCGCATTAAAAAAACTCGCTTGCCATGACGAAACCCAATCCCGGATCGTTATTCATGAGAATCAGCAATGGCATTTACGGCACGGCCCGTTCCGCAGTCAGGATTTCAGGAAATTATCTGGCAAGCAATGGACTTTGCTAGTGCAAGAAGTGAATCACTTCTTACCGGCAGCGCGCGATCTGTTGACACAATTCCGCTTTATTCCACATGCGCGTTTGGACGATCTGATGGTTAGTTATGCTCCGAAAGGCGGAGGAGTCGGTCCGCACTTCGATTCATACGATGTTTTTTTGCTGCAAGGGCTTGGCACCCGGCGCTGACAGATCTCCGCACAACCGGATCAGACATTGATCGCCGATGCACCATTAAAAATCTTAGAACACTTTCATGTCGAACAAGAATGGTTCCTTCATGCCGGTGATATGCTTTACCTGCCGCCACAATACGCCCACAACGGTATTGCGGAAGACGATTGCATGACTTATTCAATAGGTTTTCGCGCACCGAGCCATCAAGAATTGATTGAACAATTCCTCATCTATTTGCAAGATTCGATCCAAATCGAAGGTTGGTACTCAGATCCAGATTTGCAATTGCAACAGCATCCTTCCCGCATCGGTTCCGACATGCAACAACAAGCACGCAACATCCTTAAGAAAATCCACTGGAACGAAATGACGGTGGAGGATTTTCTTGGTCGCTACCTATCTGAGCCAAAATCACACGTATTCTTCGACCCACCGGAACAACCCATGACGCAGCGTCAATTTCATAAACATCTACAGGAAAATGGCATCGCGCTCAACTTAAAAAGCCGCATGCTAATTACCGATAACGCCTTGTTTATCAATGGTGAAGCGTATCCTGTCAACAAGCCTGCATTTATAATCCTGGCCAAACTGGCTGACAACTATATGTTGCCCGCCGCAATGCCTATCGACAAAGAAACAGAAGCATTGCTGTATCAGTGGTATCTGAGTGGTTATTTAGATTAAATTGGATCAGCCACTCAGAACATACTTACCTTTTCCTTTCACTAGGTGCCAATGCCAGTTGCCAACTAGGCGGGTACTTGGCTTCCAGCAAACCGGTCAGGCGAAAGTTAATCCATTTACGCGTGGGTATTTCCAGGTGCCGGTAACTCCAGACCGCTATTAAAATAACCGAACCGAGCATACCCGCCACAAATAGTATGGATCCCACGACACTACTTTCCACTGGCAACCCGGTGAAACTTTCCCAATCCTGTTTTGCAATAAACTGGATCAGGTAATGCCACATATAAATGGAAAATGACAATACTCCAATCGTGTGTAGATAGCGCGTGTCCAGACACTGGCATAAGTAACCACGGTCTTCCCAGGTCACCAACACGATCAAGGCCATCCAGCCAATCACTAGAAGATCGTTTACGCCAAAGTGGAGCGAAAGAAAAAGTGCAATACAGGCAACAATCTGAATACACGTCAGGCATCTTTCTGACAAAGTAGAAATCGCGCTACGCGCTAAGAACAACAACATGCCGATAGTAAAAGCGGATGCGGCGCGTATGGTAGACAAACGAAAGTTGTCATTGACATCGCTATTCGTCGCAATACATAAGCAGTAGAACAGCGCTGCCATACATGACAGCACAACCAGAACCAGCTTACGTTTAGCGCTATTGATAGTGAGAAGCGCAGCAAAGACCAGATAACAAAAAAATTCCGCACTCAGCGACCACGAGGGGAAATTCCACGTAACCCAATCAAACATGCCCCACGAGTGGACCAGAAACAGGTTGGCGGCTAGTGATTCGGCAGTGCGCAAGGACCCGTCGAACACACAGCAATCCTCGCCTCCAGAATCCCGATTGATCAGCGCCAGCAGCGTAAAAAACAGTAATGTTGCCAACAATGTAATGAAATGTAAGGGATAAATTCTGGCAATCCGCGCAATCAGATAATGCATAGCATCACGCATGCTATAGCGTCTGGGATGTTCGATGTCATACACATAAGCCATCACAAACCCACTGAGAATGAAGAAGAAATCAACCCAAAGATAACCTTTGTACAAAAAGAAGGTAATTTCATCGGGATCGATCGATGAATGCAAATAATATCGAAAATGCACGAAGACAACCATCAAGGCTGCCCAGCCACGCAAAGAAGTATGCGAGCGAATTTCTTTTTTATTTAAAATAGAAGTCATAAAGCAAGCTTTCCAGTGATGCCCCTCATTATTGCTAGCAAAAAAAAGGGTACTATTTATTACTATTGATAGAAATATGAGTGTTGATATACCAGACTAAATTAGACAGTTACCGGGTAAAGCGGATATCTGATGTTTGTTAGATGAATATGGCTACGTATTATAAAGGCATTGAGCAATGAATGCGCTTTTTAATATCAAACTCATTATTAGGTAAGAACGTAATCAATCTTAAAAATTCCCATCACGATGGCCGCGATGGTTCTGTTGCAGGAAATCTGTATTGTAGCTTAGCATTGGTTTTTTAGATGAGCAGAAGCAATGAGTGATTTTAAATGGCGGAATTACCAGGACGGTATCATTTTGGGCTGTGTCAGATGGTACTGCAAATACGAAATCAGTTATCGTGAATTGGAAGAAATGATGCTGGAACGGGGATTTGAAGTAGATCACCCAACGATTTATCGTTGGGTTCGGCATTATGCACCGGAAATAAAGAAGCGCCTACTATGGATGGTTAAGGCAGCTATTTCACCCACTTTTTTCAATTACAGGATGAAAGTATGGATTACAAAATTTTATTGACGATTTTCGCCACCGTATTTCTCGCGGAATTGGGCGATAAAACGCAATTAGCCACGATGCTGTTTGCTGCCGACAAGGAAGTCAATAAATTGACCGTATTTGTCGGAGCGTCTTTAGCTTTAATTATTGCCTCCGGAATCGGTGTTTTAGCCGGTAGCTTTTTATCGGACACAATCAATACTCGGTACTTGCATTACATTGCAGGTGTCGGATTTATTGCGATTGGAATCTGGACGCTAATGAAAGCATAATAACCATTAAAAACAGCCTATAAACCCTGTAATATACTATCAACATTTCACTCCAGCCCTTCCATTAAGCGAGCTACTCTTGTAAATCATCATTCCCATGTCCGGTTTTGGCGAGCGGTTTCGCCGTGCCGGATACACCATACCCAAACCGTTGATTGAAATCGAAGGCAAGCCAATTATTGCGCACGTTATTGACTTATTTCCGGGAGAAACGGATTTTATTTTTATTTGCAATCAGCAGCATCTCGATGAACCGGATTATCGCATGCACGTCATCCTGCAGCATTACTGTCCTTCCACTAGAGTTATCGGCATTGCACCACATAAGCTCGGACCGATCAATGCAGTACGTCAAGCGGAACACTTACTCGACCCCCAATTACCGGTGGTAGTGAACTATTGCGATTTCACGTGTTATTGGGATTGGCAGCATTTCAAGCAATTCATTACAAAAAATCAATGTGCCGGCGCAATTCCAGCCTATCGTGGATTTCACCCACATTCGTTGGGTAACACCAACTATGCGTACATGCAAGAAATAGGCGGCTGGGTACAGGATATTCAGGAAAAACAACCTATACCGAAAACCGAATGGATGAGTTCGCTTCCAGCGGCACGTATTACTTCGCGTCCGCTCGGGGGTAGATATACCCGGGGTAGGATGTGCCAGGAAAAAATGTCACAACTTCAAGAAAATGACGCTTGCCCTTTTTGGATTGTAGATCAGTGCTTCTAAAGCTTGAAGAAAACACTGAAAAATACCTTATTTTGAAGCAGTATCGTTTGAACACTTCTTTCTAAGAGAGTTCATCTTATTCTTAATAATCATTCTATAAACTAAAGCTCCAGGAGCAAAAAAACGACAATAAAACCAGTCTAAATTAAAGACATTATCTTCAAAATCATCATCCAAAAAATATTTGTTTCTTAGAATGTTTGTTCTGTCTTTAGAATTTAGATCTTTCATGCGCTCAACTATTCTTAGTTGTTCCAAAGCTATAGTTTCAACGTGAGATAAATCAAACACACGAGATGAAATGTCTGTCACTTTTTCCTTTTGTGTAGAATTTATTTCTAATAGAGTCTTATCTAATACTGCTCTTATGCAATAAACGGCCTCCTCAAATGATTTTCCTGGAATTTTTTGTATTTGAATAGATGCAAGTTTAAATAAAATTTCCCACATATTATAGTAAATAATAAACAAAGGAGGCAGAGACATTGATGAAGATTCGCCGTAAGTCTTTGTAACATACTGCGCCGATCTAAACAGCGTAATAATTCCATTTAATGAATTTGAAATAATATCACTCTTAGAGTCGAACGTTATTTCGTTATCACTCTCCGACTCTAGCACGCGTGATAAATACTCACGGCCTTTTAGCCATAACATCGTGGAATAATATCGAATACTGTAAGGCAATATTTCACCTTTTATAAGTTGATCTCCAACATCTTTTTCCCTACTTATATATCCATCGCCATCAACCGGTATTCTAATGCTATTAATATTTTTAACAATTAATTCTTCCCAATACATAGAAGCTATAATTAATTGACCAAAAACCGAAAAATGCTGATTCATTTGTTCTTGTAAAAATGAAGGATGCAAGAATAGATCTCTTGGATTTCCTTCAAGTTCGAATGGCTTGGGTAACTCGGTATTACCCAAGTTTCTTAAAGAGGTAGTTTTAATAAAATGCGAAAAAGCTTTCCCAGTGTTATAGCTGATATGTTTTAATGCGCTCTCTTGAGCCACATAAATAAAGTAATTGCTCTTTCCTGTTGAAGCGTTAGAATCACTATGAAAATTGTCAATTTTTTTCTGTATATACTTTATTGCTTCTTGAACTGTAATCGATTTATCTCTTCCATCTTCTTCATCTTTTATCTCTACAGTACAGTTTGATGAGAATTCTTCCGATATAATTTGCCTCCAGGGGAGAAAATCCAGTAAGGCGGACCACATCATTACGATGCTCAACTTTGAAATAGCAGTATTAAGGTTTAGTCGCCCTTGAGAAAAATAAGATGCAGAGAGATGCATTAATTTAAAGGCCGGAATCAATTTAGAGTGATTATCTTCAGATTTTAGATTATGCCTATTAATATTTTTATTTTTAATTTCCTCTTCAAATTTATCTAAATTTTTAGGATTAAAATGTTTAAATTCAAACTCAGATTCATGGTGAATTTTTCCTAAAAAATCAATCAGATATGATAATGACTTGACAAGAACAGAACAAATTGCTTCATTAGAGTTCTTGTCCTGATAACAGGATCTTTCAATTTGCAATTCTTCATATAAGCGATTACTTTCTTCGACCAATAAACTAAACGCTGCTTTTAAGTATGCGTTACCTAGTAAAAAATATGATCTCTCGCTTGCATGGTCAACAGAACGAGCAACATCCAAAAATGTACGATATGATGTTTTTGGGTTTTCAAGAAAAAGCAAAAGTACTGCTTCACGATATTTAGTTACATCCGTTGCGCCTGGTAAATCAGAGAAGTTGCTTGTATCGTGAAGATAATGAATTCCGCTTCTTTTTAGGTTCAAAAAATTTTTTGCCCACCTGGGTTGTTTTAATACATCCCATTTCGAATCATGGCTTTTAACGCCTGTACTCAAAACAATTTTTAAACATTCATCTGCCCTAATCTCGGCATTTAGGTAAATTGCTGAAGCTTTAGCATAGCTTCCAACACGTTCTGCTACCGATCCCTGCCTCAAATATACTTCAACCAACTGTAATATAACGTTTATCTTGTCAATATTTGATGTGTAAGACGAGATCTCTTTATTTAGAATATCTATTGCTATCCCATAATGAATTTGAGCTTCGTCATAGGATTGTTCCCAGAAATGAAAATTTCCGACAACAACATGGATTGAAGCTAAAGCAGTACTTCCATAATTCTCATCTGTATGTGAATAATGACTAGAAGTAATTAAATTCCTGAAATGTTGTTTTACAGAATCCATCGCATTGAGTGAAAAACTAAAAGCGGCAGATTCATCATCATTAATATTTGTTATGAAGTGAATTTCTTTTTCGTGCAGAAAACTAAATCGGTATCTATAAAAACCATTACGAATCCTTCTTATATGATTTCTAAGAACAGTATATAAAATTACATCTAATATCTTTGCTAATTCGGGAGAACTATGTATGTTGACTGTTTCGTACATTCTCAATATATTTTCTCTTGAAAAACCGAAGCCATGATATTTTAGTATTTGATGGAATAATGAGAAGGCTGAGACTACTAATTTGTCATCCGAATTCATAAGAATCCTACTCAAATTATGATGAAACATTATGTATAAATTGGATGCCAGAATAAATCTTTGAATATCAACTGTATAGAATACAAGGGAATATCCAGTTGATTCATCTTCTTTTGTGCCTTCTTCAACAACAACAAAAGACTCGAATAACGTAATTAATCTTTTGTAGTTTCCCCAAGAATGCAGGGTTAAGAAGTGCAAAAAAATTTTTAGTATGAAGTTTGTTTGAATACGCGCGTCTTCATTTATGGTTTCTGCAAATTCCCGAAGTGTCAAGTAAGTGTATTTTTCCTTCGTTCCTTCCTTAAATTGTTTTTTTTGATTTTTTGATAAAAGATGTGAAACTAAGAATGCCTCGATCATAGAATCAAGTAAATACACTTGCTGATCAGAGTGATCAGTTAATAAGCTTGGAATATAGATATGATCATTAAACAAACTTTCATACAATGAATTTGTACTACCTCGCTCTGATAGGTATGCATCATACATATCCCTTCCGGCTATAAATATGAATTTTGCATTTGAAGCGGTAACAAGATTTTTTAGATCTCCCAATATTCCATCAACTTGTTTCTTTCTAAGCTTTGTTTCTTTAACTAAGTCTAAATTTTCTGTGCCATCATTTATAACATTTCCAGTTAGTTTATCTAACTCGTCGAAAATAAATATTATTTTTATATCTTCTTTTTCTACTATATTATCAAGAAATCTCCTGAGTCTATCTTCAATTTGATTATTATCTAAAGGCGGTCTTAATTCTTTTGCTCCATAAAAAAAGAATTTGTTTTCAATTTTGAATTGTTGTTCGTATGCAGCGTGTATTTCGTTCTTGAGCGATAGAATTTCAAGATAGTGTTTAAGGATAGGTTTTTTTTTGGCTGTGGATGAAGAAACAGAAGATACAATTCCAAAGCAAATTAGCGAAGAAAAAGTCCACAGTGCCAAAACTAAAATAGGCTCACTTAGACAAAGATAATTGTTAATTTGATTTGAGGAGAGTAATAATAAAGAAAGTAGAAATAGCGAACTCAGAATAAATGTTTTATTTTGTTTTAAAACAAAATAATCCAAACAATCATATCGACTTTGCCCCTTTCTTATTCTTTGTTCAAAGTTGTCTTCTAGTAAAGATATCATGCTGAATAAAACGGTTCTAGAATCTAATTTACTATCGCTGCCAAGATTGATACGAACATCAATCCAATCCTTTTTAGATTTATCGAAAGTGCATTGTTTGTTTTGCGCTTCTTTCAGTGCTTCTTCTACAAATCTTGATTTACCAGCGCCTCGATATCCTGATACTAAATATGATCCTTTTGAACCGTTTATTAAATGATCAATAAGCCTAGTAAGTAATTTTTCCCTACCAAGGAAAAAGGGATCTTGGTTTTCGTGTTCTTTAGTTCTATTTTCTTTTCTTTTACCTAAAGATCTTCTATTACTATATTCAAAATCTCCTAGTTTCAGTTCAAATGTAGGTTCTTTTTCGATATCTGAGCTATTGCAGTTATTCAATTAATCATCCTTGATCTAATATTTCTTTTTGCAGTAACTTTACTTAAGGCTAAGTTACTACAGCATAAACTATTTATTTATTTTTGGAAAAAATAAATAAGAAAAGTATATTTTTTAAAACTTTCATATACTTATAAATAATGTATCATTAAGTATGTATGACTACTTTTTCAAAAGAATTCTAATTGCCCACCGAATTTCTCCATTACATTTAGCGCCCTCCAACCAACGATATACCTGCCTCGAACTTTTACCGAGCTCATGTGCGAGTTTAGGGACTGTCCACCCATGAGCAATCAGCGCTTTCAGCTCATCAACAACAGGCCCAGATTGCAAATTTAAAGAGTTAAAGTTTTGTAGAGAAATTTTTCTATAAATAGCGGTGTAAAAATGTACCACTGAGGGATACTAAAGTATGAAGTTTTCACTGATTATTCCTTGCGTGCTTATCCGGTTGTCTCCCAAGCCCACTACCGGTAGTATGTTGAGCATCTGCGCCAACCTGAGGTGGTCATGGTTATCGACGTGCTTGAGCGAGACGATTTGCCGTTCCCTCGCTCGCTTCCTGATTTTCAGCGACTGTTCCCGAACGAAGCGGCCTGCGCGGCCTATCTTGAGCGCGCCCGATGGAGCGACGGATTCGTTTGTGACTACTGCGGCACACTCGGAGAGCCTTATCGCTTCGCCAATCGCCCCAGCGTTTGTCGGTGCCGTCACTGCAACCGAGACACGAGCCTCACTGCGGGCACCGTCATGGAACGCACCCACACACCTCTCTCCGTATGGTTCTGGGCAGCCTACTTGGTTGCCAGCCAAACACCCGGTATGTCTGCTGCCCAATTCCAGCGGCAACTCGGGCTGTCGCGTTATGAGACTGCTTTCCAGATTCTCCACAAACTGCGGGTCGGCATGGTGCGTCCCGACCAAGATCGGATTGGTGGCAACCCCTTCGATGCCGTCGAGGCCGATGAAACCTACGTCGGAGGACGTACTCGCGGCAAGGGTCGAGGCGTTCACGACATGGTTCTCGTCGCCGGTGCGGTCGAGGTTAAACAGCGCAAGCACGGTGGCAGCCTCAATAAGCGGAGGACTGGGCGTTACGCCGGACGTGTTCGGCTCGCTGTGGTGCCAGACCGCAGTGCCAAATCGTTGGGCGGTTTCATTGAGCGCGTCGTTACGCCAGGCGCCACCATCATTACCGATGACTGGAGCGGCTACGCGGCGCTTGAAAAGCGAGGGTATCTTCATACCGCCGTTGCGGAACGTGGCGACATGCAAGTTGCCGAAACTTTTCTGCCCATCATTCACCTCGTGTTCTCCAATCTCAAAACATGGTTACGTGGCATTCACCACGGCGTCAGCCCGCAACACCTGCAAGCCTATCTCAACGAATTCACGTTTCGATTCAACCGCCGTTTCTACCCTTTCAACGCATTCCGTTCCCTGCTTGGCATTGCTGGTGATGTCACTGCGCCGACGTATGCTGAACTTTATACAAAAAAATCACGGCCCACTACTACATCTAGCTACCTTGGGAGTTAACCGGATAAGCACGATTCCTTGCTATAACGAGTCCGCCAACCTCCCTTTATTGCTGGAGCGCTGCAAACCTTTGGAGATGCAGTCCGGTATTGAAGTCATCCTGGTTGACAATGGCTCAACCGATCGCTCACCAGAAGTATTGCAAAGCTTATTACCCCAATATCCAGGTTGCCGCAGTATACGCGTAGACAGTAATCAAGGGTATGGGTATGGCTTTGGCATTCTATCCGGTCTCAAAGCGGCCAAGGGAGAGATTCTCGGTTGGACACACGCTGACATGCAAACTGATCCGCAGGATATGCTGCAGGCATGGCATTATTTGATCGCTACGGCAACAACAGCTTTATCAAAGGACAACGCTACGATCGTCCTTTCATGGATGTGGCATTTACCATCGGCGATGGCCAAACCGATGTGGGACATCAATGCACAACCGACGCTTTTTCCGCGTGATTTTTTTCTTACCTGGCATTCACCGCCGCATGATTTCTCATTGGATTTATATGCTTACTATCAAGCGCAACGACAAGGATTAGCGGTGCATCGCTTCCCCGTTAAATTTGGTGAACGGGCGCATGGTGTATCGCATTGGAACGTCAATTGGACAGCCAAGTGGAAATTCATTCGTCGCACCGTTGACTTTAGCTTGCAACTGAAAAAAAATATCTCGGCATGAAACTCATTGCTCACCGCTGCAATACCATCAACGAGCTACGTGCCACGGATTCACAATATGGCGTTGAAATCGATATCCGTAGCTTTGATGGTCAACTGATTCTACAACACGATCCATTTCTCAACGGTGAATTACTGACCCGATGGATCGATGCCTATCAGCACGGAACTTTGATTCTCAATATCAAAGAAGAAGGATTAGAAGCACGGCTGATCGATCTGATGCGGGAAAAAAATATTACGGATTATTTTTTTCTCGATCAATCTTTCCCGTTTCTAGTGAAATGGTCAAAGGCTGGAGAGCGCCGCTGTGCGGTGAAAGTATCCGAATTCGAGTCGATTGAAACCGCTTTAACATTGACCGGCAAAGTGGATTGGGCATGGATTGATTGCTTCAGTCGCTTTCCCTTGAGATCGCATGATGCGCAACGGCTCCGGACAGCTGGCTTCAAGTTGTGCCTGGTTTCCCCAGAATTGCAAGGACGAGACGCGCATAGCGAAATTCCCGCCTTGGTAAAATTGCTTAACGAGCACGTTATCGCTGCCGATGCTGTATGTACCAAACGTGCCGATTTATGGGAGCAGCAACTTCCTAAAGCATGAAAAAACTACTACTACATGAACAACCATAACGATCAGATACGAGCGCAAATCATTCAGTTTTGCGCTGATATTGGAAGTAATCCTTTGTTGGTACAGGGCGCGGGTGGTAATGTGTCATGGAAAGACTCTGGCACATTATGGATCAAAGCATCAGGAACCTGGTTGGCTGAGGCGGATCAACACGACATTTTCGTTCCGGTCAATCCGAATGCACTACAACACGCTATTCAGCAACGTAATTTTGCTGTAACTCCTCAATTGATAGATACGCGCGAATTAAAACCTTCGATTGAAACGCTGCTGCATGCGCTAATGCCACAGCCAGTTGTAGTTCATTTGCATGCCATCGAAATATTGGCCCATTTGGTACGAGCTGATTGTGAAAAAACTTTGATAACGGCGCAAGGTGATTCGTTATCGAGTGTTTTAGTGGCTTATCATAAACCTGGGGAAGACCTTGCCCAAGCAGTTTACGATGCGATCATGCAGAAACAAGATGTTGATGTCGTATTTTTAAAAAACCACGGTGTGGTGCTAGGTGGATCCAGCATCGCAGATATTGTGACAACACTCAACACGCTGATTACCATACTTCAAACTCCGGTTGGCGCAGCGGATCATACACGCCCTATTCCTGTTTCTAGACACCCGAGTTATGTGCCAATTCAAGACACTACATTACATGAATTGGCAACCCATTCAACGTTGTTTGACCGACTCACATCCGACTGGGCACTTTACCCCGATCACGTCGTATTTCTTGGTCCGCAAGCATATACCTATACGAATTGGGAACAGACCGAAACCCTATTCGCCATAAGTCCCAATGAAAAACCTGAATTGATATTTATCCGCGACCATGGTGTCTTTGTCACCCGTACCTTCAGTATCGCAAAGCAAGTTCAGTTACGCTGTTATTATGATGTCATCAAAAGGCAAAAAGCCGGTACTATGCTGACATCGTTATGCCATAATCAAATTGCAGCCTTACTCAATTGGGACGCGGAAAAATATCGTATGCGTTTAGCAAATATCCCCTAAATGTTTAACCTAAAAACGCCATGCTGAAATCTGCCCTTTCGTATCTACAATTTTTTCGCGACTGGATGCTACATAATGAAAGCACGCAACCGCTGAACGACGATCACCCCCTGCGTCCAATCCTGTTTTTCCTATTGTGTGTTGTTTCATCCTGTATCTATGTCGTTGCGCTGCAGTACCAATGGTTATTGAGTGGCGAAATGTATGCTGAGATGGCGACCAATTACTTCCTCAATGCAAATAGCCCTTCGTTATACGACAATTTATTTGCTACCGATGCAGGATATATTCCATTGTTACCGCGCATGATTGCTTTGCTAGGTAACCTTTTAAATCTCCCAGCATCGGTTATTCCTTATTTTTATAGCAGTTCTGCCATTATCCTTGCTGCTGTCATGATCAGTACGTTCTGTTTACGCCCTTTCCGTATCTTGATACAAAGCGATGCATTACGCTTTTTAACGGCCATTGCGGTTACCATGGTGGCTGATTTTGAAACACGAACATTCATTAATTTTTCGTATTTTTCAGCTTTCTTTATCGCCACTATCACGGCACTCGCTTTTGTTGAAAAGAACCGTGAAGTTCCTTGGTGGTCATGGTTTATCCCCTTATTAATTCTTTCCAAACCGGCTATTCTTGCAACGCTTCCAGCAATGGTAATTACAGCGATGGTCAGTAACCACCGTTTCCGCAACATTACGATTGTTTCTACAGTACTGGGCTGCCTGCAAATCATTCAGCTATTTATAGATCGATCGAATCATTCCGTGATTTTTCAAGCTTCTGATAACACGCTATCGTTAAAAATCACTGCTACCATTGAATACGCTTTAGGGTTTATCGGAAAAATTGGAATAGGTCCTTTTTTTCGTGAATTACCAGCTTCTACGAGTATTTATATAGGCATGATGCTTTTTAGTCTTATGATCTTGTTCATTCTCTGGCGACGAAAAGCATCGGGAGTTCTTGCATTGATCGGCTTATCATTGCTATTTTTCCAATCCATGATCAATGTATTTGCAATGAACGTTTCATGGAACCAGGATCTGCTTCATCTCCAACAACTTGCTCTTAATCGGACAATCATTTTGATGTTTTTCGGCATGGCGCTAGCTCTCAGCGGGGTCTTTGCATTGTTTACCATCAATGTTGCTCTCCTTCAGAGAAATAAAATGACGATTTCAGTTTTCCTGTTTGTATTCTGGTTTGTATGTTCCGGTTGGGCCGCTTGGGGGGTTAAAATTAGCAAATCCCCTTCGTTCCGGGCTATCTATTCCTCGCAGTGGCAGCACATGGCATCGTTGATCGACTCGAATGTGTCTCCTCTATGCGTCCCCATCGATCCAGCAGGCTGGTATTACTTGAGAAATTGCCGACAAATAGATCCCGATCCCGCATTACATCCGCTGATGCCAATTACTTTTGACTCACTTCTTTTAAAGCAAGCTCATCAGTCGATTGCCATTCAAATCCCTAAGAATCTCACAGGTTCGCAATTACTGGCTTTGGGAATCGTTGTCCGCCCCTACGACAAAGAAACTTCCTATCCAATTCAGGCCGATGCAGTCTTCACCTTAAAAAACGGTGAGATTTTATCGCTCTCGGGTGAGCGTCAATTAAAACTCTCAGGTGGACTCATCACAATCCACACGAATGCTGCCATTCCTATCCAAGCAATCGAAACAATAACATTACAATTCGATCAACCCGTAATTGTGGGAACGTACTTTAGTCAACTGGAACAGAAGCCCATAATCTTTTGGATGGGAAATTAAAAATCCGCATAGTGTCTTTTTTATTTGATAATCGTGTAAAATAGCGCAGTTTTCCTACTGTAATAGGTTAGTAATTCGTGACGTTCTATGTTCAGAAGTATGGTGGCACCTCAGTCGGTAGCACTGAGCGGATTAAAAATGTAGCCCGTAAAGTCGCCAAATTCCATTCGCAAGGACATCAGCTAGTGGTAGTCGTTTCAGCCATGAGCGGTGAAACCAATCGACTAATCGCGCTCGCACATGAAGTACAAGCGTTACCTGATCCACGCGAAATGGATGTAATGGTATCCACCGGCGAACAAGTTTCGATTGCACTATTATCTATGGCACTCAAGGAACTCGGTGTCAATGCTAAAAGCTATACCGGATCGCAAGTCAGAATCTTAACTGACAGTACTCACACCAAAGCGCGCATACTGAATATCGATGAATCTAGAATCCGTACCGATCTTGAGGCCGGTTATGTCATCGTTGTTGCCGGATTCCAAGGTGTCGATGAAAAAGGCAACATTACTACGTTGGGTCGCGGGGGTTCGGACACTACGGGCGTTGCATTAGCGGCAGCACTCAAAGCCGATGAATGTCAGATTTATACCGATGTGGATGGCATTTACACCACTGATCCACGTGTTGTTGCTGAAGCCAGGCGCTTAAACACCATCACATTCGAGGAAATGCTCGAGATGGCTAGTCTTGGCTCTAAAGTGTTGCAGCTCAGATCAGTTGAATTTGCAGGAAAATTTAAAGTCAAGTTGAGGGTGCTTTCCAGCTTCGAAGAAGACGGACAAGGCACGCTGATTACTTTTGAGGAAGACGAGAATATGGAACAAGCCGTTATTTCAGGAATAGCATTTAACCGAGATGAAGCAAAAATTACGGTCGTTGGCGTTCCTGATCATCCGGGTATTGCTTATCAGATTCTGGGGCCAGTTGCCGATGCCAACATTGATGTGGACATGATCATTCAAAACGTTGGGCAAGATGGGTTAACAGACTTTTCATTCACAGTTCATCGCAATGAATTTAATAATGCAATGAATATCCTTAAAGAAAAGATTCAGCCACATATTGGTGCCCGTGACGTCATCGGAGGTGATAGAATCGCAAAAGTTTCCGTTGTCGGTGTTGGCATGCGCTCACATGCCGGTATCGCTAGTAAGATGTTTCGCGTACTCGCTGAAGAAGGCATCAATATTCAAATGATCGCAACATCTGAGATTAAAATATCCGTAGTAGTTGATGAGAAATATATGGAATTAGCGGTTCGGGTTCTGCATAAAGCATTTGATCTGGAACAGGCTCTTTGAGTAGCTGGCTGCTGCAAGTAGCAGTCGTGCTGAGTTTCAAAATTACTAATACTGATCATTTATCGTAACAAAACCGGAGAGATGGCCGAGTGGTCGAAGGCGCTCCCCTGCTAAGGGAGTATAGGCTCAAAAAGCTTATCGAGGGTTCGAATCCCTCTCTCTCCGCCAATTCAATTTGCTTACTTCCGAGCCTCCCTAACACCTTGAAAGATAATGAGGTTTCAGCGGTTCTAAGTCCTGTATTTCGGTGATATTGGAACCCACCCGGAAAAGCGAGTTTCAGCACTGCGCGGCGATCACTCAACCGCCCGGAATCCCAGAGTTTATAAGGGCTTGCAAGAAAATCCAGAGCGGTTCTAAGTGCCGCATCGTATGAACGCATTGGACGGAGGGATTGAGTCGATTTTTCAACCAGAACTGCTTTGTCGGTTTCCAGTTGCTTAATCCGATTTTCATACGCCTTGATCATCGTTTGGCTATCCGTTTCAATTAATCTGTCCATCAATTGTTCAATGGACTGATCCAGCTTGCGTATTTCTTTTTCCATCGAGTGCCCGCGCTGCGCAATTTGTGCCTGCCGATAATTCCACCAGACCTCGAACATCTTTGTTGCGGTTTTGAATAATGGAACGGATGGCACAAGCTGGTGCAGCAGGCTCACGAATTCTCCCTCTAATTTATCGCGGGCAATGGCTTTACCGTAGCCCTCACAGCGTTTGGTAAAGCAATAGTAGTACGGATAATGCTTGCTACGGCCCTTCGTCCAGCATGCGGTCAATGGATTATCGCAGTCGCCACACCTTACTGCTCCTCTCATCGGGAAATTTTCGTTTAAGTCCTTCCGCGCCGCTATCTTGGGTTTCTCTTGCATGCGCATCTGGATTTTCTGATAAGTTTCCAGCGAAATCAGCGGCTCGTTCTGTGCCGGACGCAGAGATACATCCATGATGTCCGATTGAATATGTCCGGCATAAATTACCCGGCTTAAAATCCGGTTTACATGCTCGTTGCTGACTTCGCCCTTGGCATCTGTCGGAAACTCTGGAAACTGCTCAAAAAAGCGTTTCACTTCCGCCCTGATTTCAAAGCGTCCGCTGGCATAGCCTTCCAATCCTTCAGCTACGATACTGGTTAGCGGTTCGTTTCTAACTAAAACTTTTCCGTGACCGGGTTTCGAAGCGTACTTATACCCAATCGGCGCAAAATGCACCCAATAGCCATTGAGCATACGCGCTCGTCTTCTGTTACGCGTTTGTTCGGCATTTTTCTGCCGATGATGCTACGACACGCTGGCAAGTAAGTGCTCTACGAGGATGGAATCCGAGTCTTCTCCGAACGTCATACTGGGTGAAGCTAATTTCGCACCTACGCTCGCAATTTCTGTCCGTAAGCGAATATGGACCTCCATCCCCCTAGCGAGCCTGCTCACATCATCCACTAAAATTGTAATATTATCTTTACGATGCGCTCGCAGGAATTTGAGCATCGCTTGCATACCGGGTTGATCAATCAGCGAGCCGGATTGAGAATCCTGAAATACTTCGACCACTTCCATATTCCGATAGCGGGCAAACTCACGGCAACGAGTGGCTTGCGAAGCCAGACCATCGCCTTCTTTCGTCTGCCGCTTGGTGGATACCCGACAATAAATTACCGCTTTATCCATTGTTGCTCCTTTCGCCGTTTGTCTTTTCAGTGGCTGGTTCAGTTTGGTCGGTTTGCCGTTTCGCCTCAACATCTTCGTCATTAAATGCCTTGCAAAGCGTTGGAGGCATCAGCATATGCACTGCATCCATATCTAAATTAAGATCAACCATCATGCGCATAATATCCCACACAGTAGCCAGATATTCATTTTCCTCCTCGGTTGAAAAATCGCAATCAGCCAAGTCTCCCCGAAATGCGTCACAATCCAATACAGGGACAGGAATGACTTTCTGTTTGTTTTCCTTCTGTTCTGCCGTATTGTTACTCATCTTCGCCTCCTTGAATTATTCAAGGCGCTGCCTTGAAAGGGTTATTTATTCATAATTTCGTGTCCCTCCCTGTCGTCTAAAACACGAACAAAAAGAGAACATATTCTTTTAAAGCTGGCAATAAAAAACGTACCTCGTGTATTCAATTTCCGGAACTATTTAACGTTCTGTCCCGTGACGGCACTGCCTTTGTTCCTCCCGATCCCTATGCATGGAATGATCGGGACTTTCCCGCCGCTGTGCACGTTGCCGCTCCAGTTCATTCAGCCGGGCTTCCCGCTGTTCGCGCAGCCATGCCCGGTTGAACGTTTCGCGGATGGGCGCTTGTTCATGTTCGGGACGAAGCTCCAGATGCGGTTTATCCCGTTTCACCATTTCCGATCCGCCGCTTCGTTCACTGTCGCCGCGCCGCTGCGCTTCGGTCAGTTCCATCGCGTTCAATTGTTTGGCGATATAGGGATCGCGGGCATAATCGAATTCCCGGCGCTGCAAAGGCGCGTTGCGAAAGCTATCAGGTACATCGTTCGCAAAATCCGGATGCTTGCCTGAGAAGCTTGTCGTTTGCGTCGACAATTCGTCGCCATAACGTTTATTAGCGTTCGTACCCATGATCGCGGGTTCGGGTATTGTTTACAGGTTGTTGTTTACTTCGTTCATCCTGATAGTCCTGCATGCGCTGATCCCTTTGCTCACGCAGCGTAATGCGCCCGTCCATCGGAATACTGTCCAGTACCAGTTCAGAACCTCGTCCATCCTTGTGTTTCCACATCGCCCCGATGCGATTCCAGTATTCCTTGCCATTGCTTGTTTCTCGCACCGTATAGGCAATCTGGTCGGGCTTGCGTCCTGTATGAGATTGAGTAGCATCATTCGGTGTGTCGTTTGAGTTTCTATTGCTCATTGTTATCTCCTGTCGTTGTGGTTAAAAATTTAAGGTTTTTTTCTGTCGATAATCACGATCACGGGGCATTCACCCCAGTTATCGAATTCCCTCAATCCTCCTCCGCCCAGATACAAGCAATCGCTATAGACGCGGTATCCATTGAATTCTTTGTAGGTGTACCAAACCAGCAGATGAGGGCCGACTGGTGAGATCATCAGGTCTGCAACCAATAGCAAGAACCAATGGCGCAGTAGATAAGCCATACTGCGAAGGCCAACCGATAACCATGCAAAAGGACGGAATTTTTGAGGTGAATACATTTTCATGAGTTGCTCCTATAGGCGTAGTTTGACTTTTCTGCGAAAAGGCTTGCCGTGGAATGGATTGATGCCCACTTGCGAGCGCCAAGGCTCGATCTCGGCGTAAGATACAGGTTCAAACAAAATCGGACGGTATTGGCGCACGAATAAAATACCTTTCTTCATGCGCCGGATTTCGTCAGGCGTAGCTAACGGGCGGCCCACTTCACTAATGGTTTCATTTAAGCCTAGATGCTCGATGGATCGATTGCCGCCCATGGCTATTACAGACTGTTCTCCCAGCATTTTGGAAATCATTTCTAGCGTTTTAGGCGAGCGCTGGCCGGGCAGGAATTGTTTGATCTCAGTTTCGCTAAGAAGAGTATCTAATGCCGTTTTAGAGTAAGTCCGCTCAAAAGCTGCAAAATCCTGAAATATTAGGTGAAGACGAATCCCATACGATCTGCCCCACGTCAGCAGGCTCTCCAGCCCATTGATCTTGTAATTCGTGGCTTCATCCAGAATGAAATACACAGGGCGATCTTTGGCAGGATGACGCTTCATTGCCGTCGTACAACACCACTGCATTAAACCGATATAGGCTTTATAAGCTTCCATACGGCTGGCATCGGCTACGATGAAAAGCGTAGTCGGTTTCTTGCCTTCCTTGAGATCGCGCATAGCAAAGGTAGAGCGGGCCATGGCGGGCGCCAAGCGTCCGAAGGCGAATGGTGCCAAGGCTTGTTGCGCTCCGGTGATAAAGCTATCGAACGTGCGGCTGTCGCCCGACATCAAGGCAATGAGATTAAGTGCTCTGGCTCTGACCAGCTTCGCGAATTCGGCGACATCCTGTGGGTCGTGAACCTTTGCCCATTCGGTACGCTCGATTGGAAAAGGGCCATCCGGGTGTGGCTTTCCATCGATATCAACACCCGTAATCCATCTTGCCAAATCCTCGAGACGCTGGCGATTTTCTAGCAATAACGCAACGGAAGACAGCATTGCGTCATATAAATCAATCATGATTTCAAATATAACACCTATTGAAATCAGGGATCTACTTCCTTCCCTGAAGTAGGAATTATCGGTTTCCTTACCCGCCGGTTCCGGTAGTATCTGTGCAGCCATCTCGCGCAAATCATCCATCACATCCCGCAGACCTCCGGGACGCATCAGATCGTCGGCAATGATATCGAGCGGATTGTATGAATCGCTTGGACCGATAATATCCGACCATAAATTGGCGGGATTAAGTTTTCGAACAATTTCGCCGCGTTTTTCTAAAGCAGATTTCAGCATAACTACTAGCTCTGATTTAAAATCCGTCACAACTTTTCCGTGCCGAATGATCAAAATAGATGGAATCACTGTATAAATTCCCTTTCCGGAACCCGCAGAAGCTATGGTCAAGGCATTCGAAACAACATCGAAAAAGAGAGCGGGTGAAGAACTTCCTGCAAACCGTCCCCAGAAAGGTCCGCTATTATTTTTAGTTAATCCGTCTTTGAATTCCTTGAGTGTGGACCAAGCGGCGCTACCTTTTTGCCTTGTGGGTTCATGACTAGCTAAAAGATCGATGTAGTGTGCGAGATTTTCAAGCAAACGGATTAGGGTTTTTAGACTGGCAAGGACTGCCGACAAGTAAATTAAAGCACTAAGCCAATCTATGCGGCCATCAAGAAGCGGCGGATTGAGACTGGTTGCCCACCACACCAGTCCGGCTGTGATGCTTAGGAGCGCGAGCAGACTGGTGGGATGTTGATTGGAATATTGGCGAGCCATCGCTTTTACCCTGCGGTATGGCCTTCGCGAATGCGGATAAACGTAGGCTTGACTGCGCCATTACCTGTAAAGTAGTCGCGCCAAAAGGTGGTCAATTCTTCTTCGTTCTTACAATATTTTAGGAAATTAGGGTGACCGTAACCATAGCGCTGCAATAGAAGCACTGTCACATCGATACCTTCCAGTGAGTCTGGCATCAACCGTTACTGATAGCTTTCTTGTTTGCGAAATATGCGAAATGGCGGCATTTGGTTCTGTTTGATGCAAAATTGCGCGGTATCTGAGTTTTGCAAAAGGTCGCTAAGAAGAATTAATCGGCTGCCCGGCATGAAATCCTTCATGTGTGAAACATTCTTGACCATTTCCAGCATTGGCGATTGCGAAACTTGCTTGCGCGATTCATCCGGTATTGGTGACAGCATCGCATCGACTTGCGGAGCGTAAACATTCTCATACAGGCGCTGCTTTTGTTTTCTCAGAAAACCTACCGATGCGCTTTGCGCACCGATCTCATCAAGGTCGTCAGAAGTTTTCGCTGTGCCGCAAACATGGAAGCGGGCTTTCGGTGTCGAACTGATCTGGTCGCCTTCAGTAGTGATGAAACTCAGGCGTTCATTGAATTCCAGACTGGCATACAATTCATCCAGATAATGTCGCACCGAGCGGTGCTGCTCTACGTTCAACCGAGGCTCGCTGGCATCGAATAGCACAAAGGTGTTGCGTTGTTTGATATCCTCGAAACAGCCATATTGATCCGGTGTCGGTTGGCCGAAAGTATTAAATGCGGCATAACCCATAGCCCCCGTGCACACAGCCAATACGGCGCTCAATGCGATGATTTTGGGTAAATCTTGCTTTTTGTTTCTTCGTCTCATGGAAATCTCCTAGAAAATTAAGATTGAATAGGTTTAAGCATGCCGTTTCAGTACATCGCTCAATCGCTTGAGCGCCGCTGCTTTTGCCTTGGCCAATGCGGGATCGTTCTCGCTACGATGGGAAGGATGGTAAAACTCGGGTAACTCGATTTCGGTTGCATCGTTAAAGGGAAAATGATTGAGCAGGCCATCCGGGATAGCGATTTCTCGGCCTTCGAGCACTGAGTGCGTGTTGATGACCCTGATAGCTTCCGCCGAGAATTCGTTTTCAGCAGCGCGGGTTGCTTCTTCAAGCTCGCGGGATGCCTGATGGCATTCAGCAACCTTTTTGTTGTATTCTTTAATTGCTTTTGACTGAGCAGTGATTTGATCTTGCGCATCATCTTCAACAGAATCGCAAGCATCCTCGATTTCTTCTACGTAATCTTCATACGACTGATACAGATCGTCATGAGCGGCGGTAACGCTTTGCTGATATGTGCTGTAATCGCCGTATGGGTGACTGAAACCCGTTTTCCCTTTATTAAACGAAAAGACAGCAATGCAAATGTTGAGTAGAACAAGAAAAACAGCTTCAGGTGTTACGATCAATTCATGGTAATGCGCGAGTGAATGACCGATTTTGTCCAGAGATTCCGTTGATCTGACTAGTCCCACAGTCAGAATAAAGAAAACCATCACAGCGATAAACACTTTGAACTGCCATTTGGCGCGATCTCGAATGGCTTTAATTTCTTGCGTATCGGTATCCATGCTGCGTGAACCGTAATTCAAGAAACGCCCGATGTAATATCCCCCACAAACAGCTAGAACCACGTTCGTCAATGAGATTAAAGAACTGACAAGCAACGCAGCAAATGGCCCGCTGACCATGTGGGCGTTATACAGGAATGAACTATTAACTCCTGCATCGATGAACACGCAAATACCGATCAACAGCACGGATATCACGAGGTTCGGTGTGGAAGACTTATCGATGAGATTATGAAGTACGGAATATGCCCTCTCAGCTTGTTGGGCTTGATGCAGCGCATGAGCTTTTATAGGAAGCATCTGCTCAGCCCGAGTGATAATGCTATCGAGTTTTTGTGTGATACCTAGATTCCCGGTAATCGAGGGAATTTTAAGTCGGCTTTTAAGATTAGCCGCTTCCTTACAACGTGTTGAAAGTTTGCTTGCCATCAACTCTAGCGGCCTCTTAAGACCATTATAAATATGGCTTATGGTAGTAAGTAATCCATATATTCCTCTCAAAAAATGGACAAATTCATATTTGGGAGGAATCATCGTACTGCGAAGCTAAGCGCAGGAACTATCACCAATTTCATTGAAAATTAGCGCAGATTCTCTGCGCTAATTCTTAAATTTTTAATTAAATAAAATAATTGACAAATCATATACTTGCCTGTTAATCATGCCCGAGAAAGGATTACGGCAAATGACTAAAGCTAACAAAAAAGTAAATCTAGCTATTAAGGATGTAGATGGCGCAGCACGTTATGCTTTTGATATAGCTTGCAAATCTTTAAATCCATCGAAAGGAGAAATCATTTCAGAAATGATGCTACTCAAAGCAATTGAAGTTTTAGGTCCAGAGAGAGTGGAATACTTACTACAAAGATATGCTAAAAACCTAGAGTTGGATGAGCTCTTGAAAAAGAAGAGTAATAGTCAACCACCTGAGCCCCTATAATGAAGTAAACTCAGAAACTTACAATCTCTTATAATCTTTATTATTTCGCTCCGGCAGCATCAAAATTATAAACGTCTTAATATATGAGCAGCTTAATCTATTAATAAAGGCTCATCTTTGGTAACGAAAATTAAAATCTACAAGGATTCTCTAAATAAATTTAAACAAGAGTATCAAGAATTTAACTATCGCCATTTATTAGATGCCATCGTTGATGATGTTTCTTATACTCAACGGTCTATATATGAGAAAGATATAGCAATTAATCCACTGTTCAGTGGCGAGGATTATCATTTCGCAAATACGTAACTCCTGCGGATTCTGAAAAGAAAAAAATATTTAGAGATCATGCCAAATTTAAAGAAGCAACAAGCATTGGATACAAAACTTTTGAAGCTGTAGGTCGGCAAGGTCTTTCTCCTGATTCCGCGCTCAATACAATTTTTTGGTCAGCTTCTGTGCAAGGATATACAAGTCTCACTAAATTTTTATTCGATTTTGTTGAGTGCTTTCGTCCAAAATTTGAAAGCTTAGATGAGTTTAGAGCGTTTAGAAAAATTATAAAGAAACTTAAGAAATCTTCCTCTACCAGCAGTTTCACCACTACCGAGAATAAAAATATTTCTCAAAAGCCTATTACTAATCAAACTAACGTTAATCAATTTTTTGAGTATTTAGCGGGGTATTCGAAATCAGCTTTGAGCAACTTTAAAGCATCGAATCCAATTCAACAATTAGACTATTTATCATTAGAAGAGCACCATTTATTTCAAATCATACTAGAAACAGCAAACAGTAAAGCCGTCCATACTGATCTATCGGGAAGGCGAATTATTTTTAATTTTTTAAAGTTGATTCCCGAAGAAAGAATAGATGTCTTTAAGCATATTTTAGAAAACAGAGTAATGCAGTACGCTGATCAATTCGGTGTATCTTCCCGCACGATATACCGTGAGCTTTCACGATATGCAGAAGTTGAGGAAAGGCTATCGATCAATGCCGGATAAGCCGAACAAAATCCGTCACTACCGCACCTACATGGATATGTACGGAAAAATGCTGCAAGATTTATCACATTCTGAAAATTATATCACTCGCCTGATCAACAATAACAAACTGGATGAATTTGAAACGAGCCTGCGAGCGTTGATCGAAAAATCTTTCAAGCGCTGATGTAGTACAAATTCCATTCGGCACTACAAGCCACTTCCCGCTACGCGCAAGAGGTGCGGGGTACTACACATACTACAAAATGTTCCATTTTTTCGTCCCCCCGCATCTTGGCAAAGGGGCCCACTGCGTGCCCCTGTTGCATACCCCCGACTTAGTGGTGCAGCACAGGCATTGAGCCTTCTTGCGCCACTGCTGCGCCGGTCGAGCACGTTAAAAGGTATGCTCCCGCCAACATTCATCGATCACATCTATGCGGTTTGGACACCAGAAGCGAATCGGCATTGCCTTGCTGTAAAGCGAGACATTTACCATATATACCGCTATATTCACTCAATGGATACACGTACACCCGATCAACGTCGGCGCATTATGCAATCCGTCAAGACTAAGAATACCGGACCCGAACAGCAAATCCGAAAGGCCTTGTTCGCCGCAGGTTATCGTTATCGCCTCCATCGCAAGGATTTGCCAGGTTCTCCCGACATCGTTTTTCCTGCTAGAAAAAAGGCGATCTTTGTTCATGGTTGTTTTTGGCATGGACACAACTGCCCGAAAGGTCGACTGCCCAAATCCCGTATGGACTATTGGGGACCTAAGGTCGAAGCTAATCGTACTCGGGACAACCGGAATGTCATTGCCCTCAGCGCGGAGGGCTGGAATGTACTTGTCATCTGGCAATGCGAGCTTACCGATTTTCCAGTTGCTTTCGACCGCATCGTAAGATTTGTGGAAGGCAATCAAAATTCGATCGACTTTGAATCCGTCCGATGTTAAACTTCGTCTATGACGAATCGTGTAGCCCCTAAAAAAAAGACCATAACCCGTCCAGTAGGCATTGATCTATTTGCTGGCGCAGGAGGTATGAGCCTTGGTTTCGAGCAGGCAGGCTTCGATGTTGCCGCCGCTGTCGAAATCGACCCCATTCATTGCGCTATTCACAAACGCAACTTTCCAAATTGTATTGTTATTCCGAGCTCGGTAGCTGACTTGACTGGCGATGGAATCCGACGCATTGCAGGACTTGAAGGGCGCGAGATCGATTGCGTGTTCGGTGGGCCACCGTGCCAAGGATTCTCGATGATCGGTCAGCGAGTCCTCGACGATCCACGCAACAGTTGTGTTATGGATTTTGTAAGGCTGGTGACCGAGTTGGATGCAAAAACGTTCGTATTCGAGAATGTCAAAGGACTCACTGTTGGAAAGCAACGTGCCTTTCTTGACGAACTTGTGGAAGCTTTCAAGGTACGTGGATACCAAGTTCGTATGCCTTGGCGCGTCCTCGATGCAGCTAGTTACGGCGTACCCCAGCATCGCGAACGTTTGATTCTGTTCGGCGCACGAAAAGATATTGAGGTTCCAGATTACCCCTTAGCAATAACTAACCCTGCTGATGGGAAACGAAATATTCGGGGCCTGCCATTCGGTCCAACTTGCGAAGATGCACTCGGCGATTTACCCAATGCGGAGTGCTTTGAAACCCTCAAGAAAAGCGATGCGGTGAGGACTAATGCTTTCAAAAAGCCCTCGGATTATGCCGCTGAAATGCGTTGCATGACTGAAGGTTCATGGCATTTAGGATACGTGCGCGATTGGCACGCTCATTTTCTGACCTCGAGCGCACGTACTGTGCACACTGTGATTTCGAAAAGGCGATTTGCGATTACAAAACAGGGTGAAGTCGAGCCCATCAGTCGATTTCTCAAACTTTCTCCGACAGGTCTGTCGAATACGCTTCGTGCAGGAACAGATGGGGCGCGCGGTGCTTTTACCAGCCCGCGTCCGATCCATTACAAATATGCACGCTGTATAACGGTTCGGGAGATGGCACGACTTCATGGTTTCCCCGATTGGTTCCGCTTCCACGCGACTAAATGGCACGGCGCACGACAGATAGGAAATGCCGTACCGCCCCCTCTGGCACGCGCCATTGCAGCGAAAGTTGTTCAAACGCTCGGCGTAAGTATCAAGGCGGTGAAAGTAATGCAGAAACTTGGCGACGCTAAGTTTCTTTATATGGAGATGTCGGAGGCTGCCGAGCATTTCGGAGTAGCAAAACCATCGTCGAAGCGCGACCGAAAAAGTGGCGCGAAGAAACGCAAACAATCGGAAATTGAAGCTGCTCATAAACGCTGGAAGGTAGTCAATGGTTAAAACCGATACCAACCGTTATCGAACGCTAATTGAGCGGATTTTTTTTAACCACTGGACCGAAGGAACGAATGAATTCGAATTTGCCCGAATTGAAATCGAAGAGCATGCGAAGGAACAAGAAATCGCTCTACCGAAGAATCTCGGCGACCTAATTTATTCGTTCCGTTTCCGTATTCCATTGCCGCAGAAAATTCTCGAAACACAACCAGAGGGACTTGAATGGATTATTGAGGGAGCTGGACGAGCACGTTATCGCTTCCGTCTCGTTACGATTACGCGAATTGTTCCGAGCAAAGCACTTGTAACCATAGCAATACCGGATGCGACACCTGAACTTATCAGAGGATATGCATTAGATGACGAACAAGCTTTGCTAGCAATCGTACGATATAACCGCTTGATCGATACTTTCCTCGGGCTTACTACTTACAGTTTGCAGAACCATCTTCGAACGACTGTTTCGGGCGTAGGGCAGATTGAGATCGACGAGGTATATATCGGACTCGACAAATACGGATGCCACTATGTCATCCCAGTCCAAGCAAAAGGTGGTAACGACCAAATCGGTATAGTGCAGATCAGGCAAGACCTCGCTTTCGCCGCAGAGAAATTCCCCGATATGCGCTGCCGATCGATTGCAGCGCAATTTATGCCGGGCGAGATAATAGCTCTCTTCGAGTTAACTTTAGACGACAGCCAAGTGAAAGTTGTCGAAGAACGTCATTACAAGTTGGTGCCCGCTAATGAGCTCGACAAAGAAGCAATTCGATCTTATCGTACGAGCTCCTAGTTATATGTAGAAAAGTAACGCAAATTACAAAAAAAACTATTCACCCCAACTAATTAATGAAAAAATTATCGATAAAATTAAAAAATTGCTACGGAATTAAAAATCTCGAAGAAGAAATTGATTTTTCCAAAAAAAAAGCACAAGTAATTTATGCTCCAAATGGAATCATGAAAACTTCGTTTGCACAAACCATGTGCGATCTTAGTAATAATGAGGAATCAAGAGATCGAATTTATACTGATCGCGAAACTGAGAGAATAATTCAAGATGAAAACAACCAAAAACTTCAACCTGAAGAAGTTTTTGTAATAAAACCGTATGAAGCAGACTATGAATCGCCCAAGCTTTCCACTCTGCTTGTCAATAAAGAGCTTAAGAAAGAATATGACGAAATTTTAGCTGAGATCGAGATAAAAAAAGAAGCACTTTTGATTGAGCTAAAAAAAACCTCCGGCCTTAAAACTGAAGTTGAGGAAGCAGTATCGCAAGTTTTCACTAAAGAAAAAAATAAATTCCTAGTTGCGCTAGGAAGGATTGAAAATGAAATACTTTATGAAGAGAAAAATGATTTAGAAAAAATATCTTACAACAAAATTTTTAACGACAAAGTTGAAGACTTTTTAAATACTAAAGGATTTAAGGAAAAGCTTGCGGAATATACCAAAATATATGATCAAATTTTAAGTAACTCTACTTTTTTTAAAAAAGGAATTTTTAATCATTATCAAGCAAGCGAAATTGCGAAAAATTTAAAATCTCATGGGTTCTTTAAAGCAGAGCATTCGGTGTATGTGAATTCAGATACCCAGAAAAAAGAAATCACTACAGAAAAACAATTAGAAGACTTAATTCAAAAAGAAAAAGAAACTATCTTAAGTAGTACTGATCTTCAAAAATCTTTTGAAGAGATTGATAAAAAGCTTAAAAATGAAGACTTGCGTTCATTTAGGGAATACTTACTTAACAATCAAGATATTCTACCTGAACTATCCAATCTTGAACTTTTTAAAGAAAAACTTTGGAAATCCTATCTCGTTACGCACATAGAACTCTTTAAGGCTCTTATGGATGTCTACAATAAGGGCAAGAAAAGAATTCAGGAAATTACAGATGAGGCATCGAAACAAGCCACTCGATGGCAGGAAGTAATAAACATTTTCAATAGACGATTTTCTGTTCCTTTCAAAGTAGCTATTGAAAATAAGCAAGACGTAATTTTGAATCGTGTATCGCCTAATATTCAATTTCAATTTCAGGAAAATGGAGATTCTCCACGACCTATTGAAAGAAACAAGTTGGTGGAAGTGCTTAGCAATGGTGAAAAAAGAGCACTATATATTTTGAATATTATTTTTGAAGTTGAAGCTAGAAAAGAGGAACATCAAAAAACATTATTTGTGATAGATGACATCGCAGATTCATTTGATTACAAAAACAAATATGCCATCATTGAATACTTAAATGACATTTTGCACGAAGGTGATTTTTATCAAATAATTTTGACTCACAATTATGATTTTTTTCGCACTGTAAGTGGGCGGTTGCAACTATGGGGCTACAATTACAACACGATAAAATCAAAAGATGGAATAAAATTCGTTAAGGCTGAACATTACAATAATCCATTTAAAAAATGGATAAAAAATTTAGATGTTGATGAGAAGCTTATCGCTTCAATACCGTTTGTAAGAAATCTTGCTGAATTTTGTGGACATGATGAGCATGAAACAAAATTAACATCTCTGCTTCATGTAAAACCAGATACTCATACATTAAAAGTAATTGATTTGCAGAACATATATAGAGAAATCCTTCATAATAAAGCTGATTTAGTATTAACTAATCCTCAAAAAAACATAATAGATTTAATATTTGAAGTCGCAGAAAAAATATCTCAGGATACTGAGATGGAGGTGGAATTAGAGAAAAAAATTATTTTATCAATCGCGATTAGATTAAAAACAGAAGAATTCTTAATTAAAAAAATCAATGATAATATTTTTGTAAATGAATTAAAAAATAATCAGACTCTAAGATTAGTGGAAAAATACAAATCCCTATTTAAAAATACACCCGCTGAGCAAGAAAACATTAAAACGATTGAACGGGTTAATCTTATGACTCCCGAGAATATTCATATCAATTCATTTATGTACGAACCTATCTTAGACATGTCTAATGAGCATTTGAAAAACCTATATCAAGAAATTCAAGCTTTGAGAGCTTAATTTCAGTTTTCTCGCAAATATAATATCAGCCATTTTCATCACAAATTTTCATTTCCTAAATCTATAATTCTGCAAAAAACTCAAAGATAAAAGGTTTTTGCCATATACGCTAATTTTGCACTCTCATATCGGATTGGTATCAAACCTGTCTGAACAGGACTTTCCAAGGTATTGTTTGTTTTTAGATTTAAAGCAATTCTAATAAGAATACCGATTATTGAAGCTAATAAAGTGAAGAACGCAATTTTTTCATTGCTACTTAATAAATCCCACTATTCTCGCATTTTTATTTCTCTAAAAAACAATTAGAAATTTTAAACACTTATCTCAATCGTTTTTTAAGTTCCTTAAAGGGGAAAACCTTCCCCTGCTGCAACCGCAGCATAGCTGCGTTTTCCGGCACCCCCATCTGCGGGGATACCCCGTAACGCCCCATCTATTGTGAACCACCATCGGTTCACTTTTTGATTTTTACTTCCCCCGCTGGGAATCAATCAATTTAACACAGAACCTATCTCCACCAAGTCATCCCCCAATCTTCCGCACGCCGCAAGCGGCGTTTGTGCAGACCGGGCGGTTCCCCCTGACTTGTTTCCATCAGAACCTGTGTTGCGCTCGTTTCACTCGCTTTTCTCTGGGGTTTTCCAACCCCAGCGGGGGTTGTTTTTTTAAACCTTACTAAAGCGAGGAAAAAATGAGTGAAGAAATCAGAATTTATGTTGCAGATTTAGCTGCCTACAATAATGGAAAATTGCACGGCGTATGGATCAAAGCCTGCGATGATCTGGACGTTATCAAAGCACAGATTAATGAAATGTTGGCTAAAAGTCCGGAAGGTTTTGCAGAAGAGTACGCCATTCACGATTATGAAGGGTTTAGCGGTTATACCTTGAGCGAATATGAAGGCGGTGAATTGCTGAATCATTTTGGCGGTGACTTGGAGGATGCCAGAACTGCCGCCGAGGAAAATTATTGCGGCTGTTACAAATCGCTGGCCGATTATGCGCAGGAATTGACCGAGGAAACTACGCAGATTCCAGAGAACCTTTCTTATTATATCGATTTTGAGCGAATGGGCCGGGATATGGATTTAAGCGGCGATGTTTTTACGATTGAGGCCGGGTATGAAACCGTTCATATATTCTGGAATCACTGATGCCTGAATGTACTCAGTCGTCAGCGCGTCCAATCATGGCCGCGCTGGCGCGAGCGCGGTCGATCCCGGTTTTGTTCTTGGCGTTGAATCTCAAGCTGTTCAAGGCGCTGCTCGCGCATGGCCTGATATTTCGATCTGTCGTGCTCCAATTCATCTAGTCGATAAGTTTTCAATGATTCCAGTCGCTCGATGCGCGATTGCAGGGTACGGCGGGTTTCTAGCTGCTGAAAAATGAGCGCGTCGCGCTCCTTCTGCTGGCGCATTTCGACATTCCATGCGTCCTGTTCATTGCGTTCTTCGATTTTATGGCGCTTGCCTGTAAGTCGATCAAACAGGCCGCGAAAACCTGTGTTGAAATTGTTCCGCCATTCCTGCTGTTTGTGCTGCCAGTATGAATGCTGGGCATCGTGTAGTTTTTTTCGTTCAAATCGATGTTGGTGTATCAACATTTGGCGTTTTTCTTCTAGCTCAGCCCGTCGAGATTCAAGTGCAATTTCTTGTTGTTGAGAGATCTTTTCCAACCGTGCTGACATATCCTTGGCAATCTGAATTTTGGCATCATTCACCGATGGAAGCGCTGTTTCATCGGTCAGGCGCTCGCGTACTTCTTTGGTTTTGATACCAATCCATTTGGATACAGCAAACACTTCGCCCCGATGATCCACCGCGACAAAACTGCGTCGATCACCACGAGCAAGCACATAGCCGTGTTCTTTCAATGCATTTGCAAAAGCATTCTGCGTTTTATTGAGCAACCAGCATTCCTGAAATACTGCTTTAATTTGTTTGGGGTCTTTGCCGATTCGCTTGGCTTGTTGCCATTCGGCCAGCGTAAAATTGTGCGGATCACGTGCATGAGCCTGCTTAAGACCATCTGGCATAGTCCAGCCGTGTTCGAGATACAATTCACGCGATAATTCCATTAATTTTTTCTTTGGGAAAGAAAGCTGTACCGCTTTCATTTCATCCACCTTGATCCGCGACCATACGGCATGACAATGCCTGCGCCCATTTTTTTCGTGAAACACAATGGCGCGGGGCTGATTGTTTAATCCAAGTTTCTCTTCGATCCGATCAATGGTCTGCTCGAATGTTTCTGTTGAAACACTTTCGTTTTTAGGTGGATTGAGACTGAGAGAAAATAGAAACTGCTTGCAGCGCGTGGCGCGGCTGATGGCACGGGCTTCATTCAGTGCAGCCATAAGATTATTTGAGGCAAATCCACGCACCTCATGAACTTCGACATGCTCGTTTTCTTGTTTGAGCAGGTGCAGAGCCAAATCCTTTGCCCCGCCTCGCTGGTTGCCGACAAGGATCATTCGCCGTCTACCGATTTTACGCCAAGCGCTGTAATGAGTAATGCCCGCATGGCTTGGATTTCACTACAGGCTTGCTCGATCTCACGCTCGATTTCAGGCGTTATATCCAATGTTCCCATATTAGCGGCTTTGGCCAATTGGTTAATATTGGAAGCTAGTCGCGATTGACCTAATTCGCTCAGTAATAAAGCCAGCATGGCGCTATCGGGCGCGGGCTTTCTGACCGTGCGGCGTTTTTCAACCTTTTCAGCAAACAAGCGATTACGGATATATGAGCCCAGCGGTTGACTGCCCGCCATTTCATCGAGCCTCTTGCGTTCGTCAATGGTCAAGCGCAGGGAAAACGGCGGGGTATTGCGACGTTTTCCCTTCTTAGGTGATTGGGCGACGGCAGCCGAGAATGCCTGTTTTACCGATTGAATATTGAGAAAGCCGCTCATGGTAACGGCTCCTGATAGTACGGAACATTATGCTTGAGATAGTCGTTCCATTCCTCTAAAACCTCCAAAATGCGGTTCGAAGATTCACACTCCGTCTCCGCCAAATACCCTCCAAGCGTTACCCAACATTGCCAACAAAGTCTTTATAAATAAACAGCATCGAGATAATTTAGCCAACTATTGGCGTTTGCCTACTGCAGCCAGTTCTCCCCGTTTTTCAGCATAAACCAAGTCTTAAGCGTACCCTTGGGTAGCGACAGTCGCTTTGCCGCTTCAACCAGCGTCAATCCACTTGCTTTGAAAAACTTAACTGATTTCTTACGAAACTCCTGACTATACTGCGTACGCGGTAATTCCATCTTCATCCTCCATTGCATTCCTCATTTTATGAAACTTCGGACTCCTTGAATATCAGCATACCCCACTTAAAGATAAACTTAGAATTACACCGAAATGAAAAATTCGTTTAATTTTGCAAAAGTCTCATATAATCGCCAAGGCGTTGTCGCCAAAATCTTTGTGATAACTTAGGCCTTCAAGTAGTAAAACACCATTTTCTCAAGGGATCATCATGAGCATTTCATACAAATGCATAAAACTTAAATTTATTACAATTTTCTTTACTGGAATTTATGCCGCGGCAAATTCTGCAATAATAAATGCGGAATGGTCAATTAGAGGATTAGGCAATTTAGGTGAAACCGATAGTTTTGTAAGTGCAATTAACGACTCTGGCCGGATAGTGGGAAACTTTCTTAACAATGGCGTTTATCATGGTTTTATATCAGGTAATGACGGTATAGGTATGACTGATATTAGTACCTTGGGTGGAACCGAGAATTTTGCTCAAGCGATAAATAATGTCGGGCAAGTAGCGGGTGAATCAACCAATTTTGATTCAATTTTTTCCCATGCATTTATAACAGAGTCTGGCGGGAAAAATATTAATTACGTAGGTAATAACATAGGGGTTAATGAAACAGTTTATGGCATTAACGACTCTGGACAAATCGTCGGAGATTTTGATTTTATCAATGCTAGCGGTTTTCATGCTTTTATCACGGGCTCTAACGGTAATGGCATAACGGATTTGGGTACGCTGGGAGGGTTATATAGCTCAGCTACAGGCATCAATAATTCTGGACAAGTGACGGGATGGGCTCAAAAAGGAAGTGGCGGCAGTGTTTCTGTTGATAGCCATGCTTTTATTACCGGGCCTAATGGCGTAGGAATGATCGATTTGGGCACATTGAATGGTAATTTCAGTGTTGCCAATGGTATCAATAACTCTGGACAGGTCGTGGGAAATGTGGGAGAAGTTAGCGATATTTATTATCATAACGCATTCATTACAGGGTCTGACGGTATGGATATGACTAACCTCGGTACATTGGGGGGCTACTTCAGTGATGCGCTTAGCATTAATGACGCAGGGGAAGCAGTTGGCTGGGCTGAAACGGCAAGCGGAGATATTCATGCTTTCTTATATAGTCATGGAGGGGTAACTGACCTTTCGTTGTTAGATGTGGTCACCGCTGACGGATGGAAAAGCATTTCCTCGGCTATTGACATCAACAATAATGGGCAAATCATAGGAAATGGAGTTAACGCTCATGGCGCATCCGAAGCTTTTTTGCTGTCCTATACGCCTGATACCATATTTACGCCGAATCCCATATTTATTCCATCGCCTCCTCCGCCAATTCCTGAACCTGAAACTTATCTCATGTTATTGACTGGATTAGGGGTGATTGGTTTTATGGCGAGGCGAAGAAAATATAACGAGACCTTTGCAAAAGCCCTTTGATATATTTCCAGGGAACTGTTTTTATTGATATTAAATTGGCTCTAGGCTAGCAGAAGTCATATGTTAGTCTAGAGCCATTCATAATAAGCCACATTGTTGTTTATGCTATTAAATAGAGCATTATGTGAATCCCACCTTCGTCAAATACCCTCCCACTGTTACCCAAGATTTCCAACGGAGTTAACCGAAAGTTAAAAGTAGGGGTTAACGCACTAATTGAGCGAGCTCTTGTTGTATTGGTATTATTCTCCCGATAATCGTGTTAAGCCGTTCGTGATTATAGATCCACAATCATTTTGTTGCACAGTCCTGGATTTCGACAATTGGCTCAAAGCAGTGTGCATAGCACCCCATAACGCTCGGTTCTACTGTAATGCTCAATGTGGTGGCATTTTTGCTGAGATTTACCCTGTTCAATGAATTCCAACTGCATTCCATTCTCTTTACTGTCCAGCTAATTATTGTGTCACCGATATATTCAGGTATTGTCGCAGCGAGTCCGGTTAGGTTGTCGCGGCTCGCTCCATTCGATCAGGTAGTTCAACGTACGTATGACCGTTCTGCTGGCATGTAAAATGTCGCTTTGCACCTAGCTTGGACACCGTAATTCCTGTTTCAGCTTGTTTGAGTATCGCCATGACCCAGTTTCACTGAGCCTCGATTTCTCCATTACAGAATCTCCTGTCTTTAAGTTACAAGAAAATTCTACTTTTAAATCTTGCTATTTTCCAGGGAGACTGCCATTCGGTAATCTCGTTCTAAATAATTACCATCCAATTTTAAGAAAAATTTTGCAAATTAACCACATGAAAGAATTCAACATTAAATATTGAATTTAACAAAAGATAAGTGGCCTTTTTAATAAATGTTAATTTATGTAACGTTGAATATCTATACCATGCGACAAGTTAGGTCATCATGACTGACAAAAACATAACCACTTACAAAGTTAGTTAACTCGCCTTTGTTATAGGTTTGTCATTTAAATTTTTTAAGGAAAATATTATGAATTGGGATGAAATCGAAGGAAATTGGAAGCAACTCAAAGGCAAAGCCTTGGAAAAATGGGGTGAAATCACCAACGACGAAATGGATGTTATCGCTGGAAAAAAAGATCAATTAGTTGGTCAAATTCAGGCTAAGTACGGCGTCACAAAAGAAGAAGCTGAAAAGCAAGTCAAAGAATTCTCAGACAACTGTCGTTGATAACTAATAAAACTATTTCTTTTACTAATCAGGGGCTAAGAACTTCATAACTTTGAAATAGCATAGCTCCAGATTCAACAGTCTGCTGATAAGCAAACTGATTAATTGGAGAAAAAGTTGAAGAATGCTATATGCTTGGCTTTGATGATAAAGGCTACTCAGGGTTTATCGGTTGGTTCAAATGATTTTATTAAGTAACTCAAATTTTAATTATTGCCGATAACTATGTAGAATCGAAGATGATACAAGCTGGGCTTGTTTGTTGATAAGGACGGTAAACCAATTTTTCTTATCATTGAGTACAAACAAGGGATTATTTTTCTGTAAAACAGATATATCGCCGCACTCTTCACCAATATCAAAACAGAGTTAGAATTAATAGATTTTTCGCGTTGGTTTAGCAAGAAAGTACTGAATCAGTTTGTTTATTAACAGAATTATTTAGGTAACTTTAACAAATCTTGCAAGAAATCAATGAAAGTAAAAAAACAAGTCTGTGAAGCTCGTAACAAAGTTTTTAGCAATAACAAATACAATCATCTGTAATTAATACTAAATTTATAAAGGAATATAAAATGAATAAATTCGTTAAATTAGTGATATTGAGTAGTTTAGCAGCTTTTATTTCTGCTCCATTAATTGCTGCCGAAACAATGAAAGAAAAAACAGAGGCAGCGACCAATGATGTTACTCGTGATGCCAAAAAAAGCATAAACCGTATTGAAGAAGCCGCATGCACTGAAGGCGACGTCGAGTGCTTAGCTCAAAAAGCTAAAAACCGCCTAGATGAAGCGAGTGATGCAACAAAAGATAAAGCGACAGAATTAAAGAATAAGGCTGATTAATAGCTTATAGTACCTAGTCAACCTTTATCTGGATAAGACTGATATTTTTCTGTTTAAGGCGAGTATCAGTCTTTATTTTTTAACCGACTCGTTTTTTTCTGTCAAGCTCTTGAATTTCCGATTGATCGTAGGCTAATTTTCGCAAGCCTTTCACATCGATCAAATGAATATGGTGCTTTTTCTTAGTGACAAAATCCATCTTTTCCAATCTATTAAAAATACGGTGAGTATGAATGTAGGAGATACTTAGAACCTCACTCAATTGAAGTTGGTTGATAGGAAAATATTTAGCATCTTCTTCTGGAATACCTACCAAATTTAAACGAGAATAAAGAAGTGTTAGTATTTGTATCATTGAATTAAAGCTGCTCGATGCAGTCAATGAAATGATTCGTTTTTCTAATTCTCTTTGATATCTCTCCCTTTTTCTCAAAATTTGAAATAGCAAATAAGGTCTGGTTTGAATCTTTTCCCAGAATGAAGCCTTTTCAATTCCTAATACTTTTACGTCAGTCACAGCTTCTATCATATAAGGGCTCTTTTCAGTTTCATCGAATTGCAGCCCGACGATATCGCCCGGCAAAACATAATTAACAATTTGTTTATGTTCATCTCCAAAAATTTTATGACTATTCGCCCAGCCTTCTAAAAAAATATAAATTTTATTGGGTTTGTCATTTTGATAAATAAGGTACTGCCCCGCTCTAAAGCTATACCTTGTACCGAATATATCCAGAATCCATCGGTTGGATAGTTCATGCAAAGGTAAAGAATGAACAATTTTTAAAGAGCTATTTGGCATAAGATATCCTAAGTTGTTGGTTGAAAATTAAAATCGCCAGTAATGATTTTTAGATAATAGCCCACATGACTAGTTTCCCTATTTCATTAAATGTTATTCAACTAACAAGTCTTTTTCCGCTTCCTTGTCATGGAAACGTGAGCATAAAGTGCTGCTTGCATGTTACTTACACAGATTGAATTGCTATTTCGTTTTAGTACCTTAGGTAAAAAATGAATCAAGCGCAGCTTTCCGGTTTGGATAGTTTGAAGTATGGCGATTTTAGTGGAATCCAAAGCTTCATAAAATGAAGATATGAGATAGAGAAATAAATGGAATTACCTCGCACGCAGTATCGTCAAGAATTTAGAGAGCAATCAGTAAGGTTTTCAAAGAACGTGGATTGACATTGATGGAAGCGTCAAGGTGACTGTCATTACCCAGTGGAGACGCTAAAGAACTGGGTTTATACCCTCCAAGCAGGGGTGCGCTTGCACAAATAATCAATGGATCCAGATACGGCACCTTTTATCGCCATGTAACAAATTACGCTTGTTATAAATCGCTTCTTCAAGCAGAATCTGACTTTGATCGATAAAGTCGAGATCCAGTCGGGAGCCCATGTTCATGTCGACAAAGCTTATTGCAGCCAAAAACATCGCGATGCCTTGAAATCACGCGGCATCAAAAACGGCATTCAAGATAAAGCCTTGGAGAACAAATCGTTGATTGCGCGGCAAATACAGCGCAATCGCTCGATTACGAAAGCCCGCTATGTGATAGAACGTACCTTTGGCAGTCAGACACGCTGGTTTGGTAGCAAGATCCTGCGTTACCGTAGTCTGGCCAAAGCACATGCCTGGCATATCCTGCAGGCTATGGAGTATAACCTGAAAAGGTTGCCAAGATTGTATGTTGAGAGGCTTCTACCACCACAACCACAAGATAGTTGCGTCTTTTAACCAAGCAATGGCGCAATAATGTCTTTATCACTGGTTTTTTTTGCTCTTGCAGCAATCAGAGGGATGGGCATGAAATTGAATCTCTAGTGATCTTTTTATTCGTTGGCTGGACAATGACTATAGCTCGGTGTACATATGAGAGGGATAAGCGCAGAAAGATTGATGGAGTTATTTTCAGGAGATTGTGGCAATGGGCTTTTTCGAATGGCCGTGTGAACTGTTTTTCAGTGTTTGCACCTTTTTTGTAGCGACAAAGGCTCTGTTGGCATTGATTCTATGCATTATCACTGGCGGGATGATTTTCATCGTAATAAAACAAATAATCAAGGATTTGAAGAAATAGCACTCAGGTAAGGCAGTGCATGAGGTTGAATCAGTGAGTTTCATACAATCCCATGAATACCGGCAAACATACTAAAAACGGGTAAATTTAAGGGTAATTTCTTATCCTTAAATTTACCTCCCTTCAATACTCCCGCACATAAAATTTGACTTGGCGAACGGTCTACAAGCATAAAATTGTAGGCTTTCACCCGCCCCCTGGTTATGCAGTAGTTTGGTAATCTGTGATAAAAGGCATAACAAATGCCCCTACTAACCCGTGCAGACCAATGCTCATACCATGACACAACGGCACATTAATAATTCTGGCATAGCTACCAAAATAGGCAATCATAGCTTTATGAGCTACCGGCATTACTGCCTACCTAAAAAATGACGGAACTCTAGAAAAAACAGCGACTATGGCCAATTATTCCAGTACAAAGACAACACAACTATATGATCGACGTCATGATGAAATGACGCTCGATGAAGTGGAAAGGATTATGATTTAAGCGCCTTTCAAAATCGAATTTCATCAATATTTACTAAAATTGATATTAGAACTATTGGAATTGCAGGCTCCACTGCGTCTGCTTGGAGTAATAGTGAATATTTCTCCTGCTGAGGCAAAAATTACTATAATCAACATAATAAACACTTGAACAAGAATATTTCACTTTAACCAAATTGCCTCCGCAAAAGCCGTGGCTAGCCAGAGTTTTTATATGTTAAATTTATCAATACTTAAGATCGACGCACTCAGTGACGTGCTAGAACGTAATTATCGCGAAGTATTTGGTCCCGATGAACCGATTTACGCTACGAAGCTGGGCCTGGCGGCAAAACTCGTTTTGGAGATGATCGCAAACAGTGATGCCCTATATCACGATGTAGACCATACAATAATGGTTACCTTAGTTGGCCAAGAAATCCTCCGTGGTAGACATATAAAGACCCAACTAGCACCGGTGGATTGGTTTCATTACACTGTAGCGACACTATGCCATGATATTGGTTATGTACGTGGTGTGTGCGCAGCCGATACAAGGGATTCGTTTGTAATTGACGAGGCAGGTAATCGAGTAACGCCACCTCGAGGAGCATCCGATGCATTTTTTACGCCATATCATATTAGTAGAGGCAAGATCGCGGTTAGGGAACGCCTTGGACCATTAAGTTATTACGATGAGGAACGAATAGCAAGAGCTATTGAGTTAACTCGATTTCCGGTGCCAGACAAAGTAGATCATCGTGAGACGAATACTGAAGCTGGGTTAGTACGTGCCGCGGATTTGATTGGTCAGCTTGCTGATCCGAATCATCTTTTGAAACTCAATAGGCTCTACTATGAATTCGTTGAAACGGGAGAAGCTATTAAACTTGGGTACAAAAGTCCCGCTGATCTTGTCGATTCCTATCCAAGCTTCTATTGGAATATCGTCTCACCCTACATTGGTGACGCGATAAAATACTTAGAGCTCACTCAGGAAGGAAAACAATGGATTGCTAACCTATATAGTAACGTGTTTGTGGCTGGAAAAATGCAATATCGACTAGGTCCGGATCGATAGTATTGAAACGCTGATTAAGCATTGGCGTAACTTGAGTTATGCTGATTTTCAAGGAACCCAAAGTTTCATAAAATGAGGGAATGAAATGGAGGAAAGAATGGAATTACCGCGTGCGCAGTAAGTCTAGTCAGGAGTTTCGTAAGGAATCAGTTAAGTTTTTCAAAGCAAGTGGATTGACGTTGGTTGAAGCGGCAAAGCGACTGTCATTACCCAAGGGGACGCTAAAGAGCTGGGTTTATGCTGACGGGGAGAACTCGCTGCGGTAGGCAAGCGTCAGAAGGCGCTGACTGAAGTTGAACTAGAGCTATCCAGAGTGAAGCGGGAATTTACTGTTAGAGCGCCCGGTAAATTATGGCTCAGTGACATGACTTACATTCCTACCGATGAAGGTTGGTTGTACTTAGCTGGCGTAAAAGACCATATTTAATGGCGAGTTAGTGGGCTATGCGATGAATGAGAGAATGACAAAGAGCCTGGTTATGCAAGCATTATTTCGTGCAGCTGCAAGTAAATATCCAAATCAGGGACTCATTGCTCATTCAGATCGAGGTAGCCAATACTGTGCGCACGATTACCAGAAGCTATTGCAACAATTTGGCATGACCGCATCCATGAGCCGCAAGGGTGACTGCTATGACAATGCCCCGATGGAAAGCTTCTGGGGGATACTCAAAACCGAACTGGTGCATCACCGGAGATTCAAAACACGCCAACAAGCCATTGCTGAGATTACCGAATATATCGAAATATTCTATAACCGACAGCGCAAGCAAGAAAAATTGGGCTATTTATCGCCTGTGCAATTTTCGCAGCAGTACTATGCAAATCTACGCGCTGCCTAAACACATGGACTCCATTTTGACAGCACATCTCATTTTTAGAATAAACGGAGTATAAGTTGACTGTAACAATTCTACTGGTTGAAGATGAAGTAGCGATTCAAGAGCTTATCGCGCTAAATTTGGAACGTGCTGGGTATTCAGTTCTCTGTGCCGAAAGAGCCGATCAAGCCAAATCACTGATCAACAATGCATTGCCGGATTTGGTATTGTTAGACTGGATGTTGCCCGATGTAAGCGGACTGGAATTTGCTCGCAAACTCAGACAAGAAGAACGTACTCAGTCCATTCCTATCATTATGCTGACAGCCCGCACTCAGGAAAATGACAAAATTTCCGGATTGGAAGCCGGCGCCGACGATTACATCACTAAACCTTTTTCACCCCGCGAATTACAAGCCCGCATCAAAGCGGTGCTGCGCAGGCGCTTACCGGAAATGTCCGAAGAAATCATTGAACTCGGCGGATTAAGGCTTGATCCGTCCACACATCGAGTGCATGTCAGAAATAATAACGGTTCATCACAACTGACCGAAATTAATTTGGGCCCCACCGAATTCCGCTTGCTGCATTTTTTGATGGCTTACAAGGATCGCGTTCATTCCCGTGCGCAGCTATTGGATCGAGTGTGGGGAGATCATGTGTTCATCGAAGACCGCACTGTCGACGTACATATCCGTCGGTTACGCAAAGTTTTAGAAGCCGTCCGCAAAGAAAGCTTAGTGCAAACGGTGCGAGGCACGGGTTATCGATTCTCGGTCGAATACCAAGAGCCAAGCATAGAGTAACAAAAACGAAAAAATCGGCTTTCCAGAAATTTATACGAATTGCCCAGCTGCATAACCAGATGACCATGCCCATTGAAAATTAAATCCACCAAGATGCCCAGTAACATCCACAACTTCTCCGATAAAGTATAATCCAGGCACGCGATGGGATTGCATGGTTTTCGAAGACAATTCATGCGTATCCACACCACCGATCGTCACTTCGGCTTTTTTATAACCAACAGTGCCACTGGGAAAAATCTGCCAACTATGCAATCTGTTTGCAATACGTTGCAGCTCAGCATCAGAATACTGCTGCATGGACTGAATTTCGAGCGATAACGCATTGCAAATATGTTTACACAAAACTTGTACAAACCGTTTTGGTAAATAGCGCGACAATACGTTGTATAACAATAAGGAGCTATGCCGAAACTCGGTAAATATTTTCATGGCATTCTGGCAAGGCAATACATTGATGTCAACAGCTTGGTTAGGTTTCCAATAAGATGAAATTTGCAAAATGGCGGGGCCGCTTAAACCACGATGCGTAAACAATACTTGCTCACGAAATACAGCACCATTACAACTCACCTCCGCCTCAATGGAAAGCCCTGAGATATCCTTGAATTCCGTAAAGTCCTCAGTATTGAAAGCCAAGCCGACCAATCCAGGCTTTGGCGGTACAACAGCAATCCCAAACTGATTGGCAATTTGATAGCCGTAACCACTCGCGCCAATTTGAGGAATCGATAACCCTCCTGTAGCAATTACTAATGAAGCAGCTTCGATCACATTACGTTCAGTCGTCAGCAAGAACCTTTGCGTTACGGATTGTGATTCGTCTGCTACACGATACTTCACTTCTTTAACACGCGATGGCATTTGCCACTCAACTCCAGCCACCGCACATTCTTTCTGCAACATAGCAATGATTTGCAATGCGCTATCATCACAGAATAATTGCCCAAGCTTTTTTTCATGATAGTGAATGCCATGCTTTTCAATACGTGCAATGAAATCTTGCGGCGTATATCGCGCCAATGCAGAACGGCAAAAATGCGTGTTATTGGAAATAAAATTGTCTGAGGTACAGTGTCGGTTGGTAAAATTACAGCGACCGCCACCGGAGATTCTGATTTTTTCTGCCAACTTATGTGCATGATCAATCAGTATCACACGTCGCCCGCGCTGCCCAGCTTCAATTGCGCACATCATACCCGCAGCACCTGCACCTATGATGACTACATCTTTAGATAGTCTATTCGCAATACCGGAGCGCACGATGACTGAGGTGCTTGCTTATACAACAGAAGTAACTGCAATAGCTTTACCAGTAACTGGAATTGGAAGTCATCTCCAATCGATGAGCGATCATCATGACAATAAACAAGAAAAATGACAAACCGATACGGATGCTCAGTGATCTGACCATGCGCGTGGAGTGACCTTTATCCTTGTACATGTAGTAAAGTGCAGAAGCCATGCTGTACACAATAAATAGAAAAACAACAATAGCAAAAATTTTCAAAATTGATCCCTATCAAAATTCACCTACTTGAAGTGTAGCCGAGTTTAAGCATTTGTCCAATGACTACTTTTATCTCAAAACATAACAGAATCAATTTCCGAGATTGCATTTCGTGCTAAAAATACCGACCATTCGATAGTACAATCTGCGATTATCCGAATGAATTGACTCCCAAACCCATTCACTCTTTATGCATTTATCACCCGCTATCTTTCTAATGGGTCCCACCGCCAGCGGCAAAAGCCAGATTGCCTTAGAGATTACAACACACTTCCCGGTTGAAATTATTAATGTGGATTCTGCACAAATCTATCGTTATATGGATATAGGCACCGCCAAGCCTAGCTCTCTCATATTGCAGCAAATCCCGCATCATCTTACCGATATCATCGATCCGGTGCAGCACTACTCAGTCGCTCAATTTCGTCAGAACGCATTAGCATTGATGCAAGACATTACTGCGCGCCATAAAATACCCCTGCTAGTTGGCGGCACGATGTTGTACTTTAAAGCGCTACTGGAAGGTCTCTCTGAATTACCCTCGGCAGATAAGAATTTGCGCTCAATGCTTGAAAAAGAAGCATCAGTGGTTGGTTGGCCCGCTATGCACCAGAAACTTCTACAGCTTGATCTGGAAACTGCCAAACGAATCCAACCAACCGACAGTCAACGCATCCAACGCGCATTAGAAATTTGCTTGCTAACGGATAAGCCCCTATCTGAAATCATACAAGCTTCTCAACCTTCAGTCGACTTCCCCTACCATCCGATTCAGATTGCGTTGATACCTGACAATCGAAGTGAATTGCATCATCGTATCGCAAAACGTTTTCAGAACATGCTAAGCAGCGGATTAGTTGAAGAAGTATCCTTACTTCGCAAACGCTTTCCTGAACTCGATACACAACACCCCTCCATGCGATGTGTCGGATATCGTCAAACCTGGCTTTTTCTGAACAATCAAATCAGCCGAAATGAGCTGCATGACAAAGGAATCGCTGCCACACGCCAATTAGCAAAGCGACAACTAACATGGTTGCGTAGCTTAAACAAGCAATATCCTATACAAACATTTGACTGCTTATCTTCTCAGCTCTCACAACAAGTAATCCATTTCTTGACCACCCAAATCGACAGAATTCAACTCCGCTGACAGAAGTAACCAATATAACAAGGCATACTCCAACCATTCGGGCGGCATAAAATCCTAATTCTCTTATTAGTGTGAGATCTCTCACAGATTATAGGGTGTTATATCAATAGCATCCCTCATTGCTGTAGCAATTTCCTAAAAAACAATGAGGAGCCATGATGAAGCAAATAGTAGCTTTAGTCGCCATCTTATGGATGACATCTATTCATGCTGAGGCAGATTACTTCCATCGAGATTCTAAAATTTTTGGTACTGTCTTAACGGATAGCTCTCAAATCAATGAAGTTATTCCGCATACCAATGCATTTGGATTTGCACCCAATACTATCGATGATATTACTGAATATCTCAATAGGAATGACAGTCGGCTTTTACCTGTGATTAGTATTAGTCATCTATTGCTTAACTCTGAAACTGGACTATACCGACACAATGTAAATAGCATCATCCAAGCAATCGAGAAAGCTGATATTCACAATCATGAGTTTTTATTTTTAATTGATGAACCCTTATGGATAATTAGATCCACCTGCAAAGAAAAAAATCAACCTGCCGCTTGCAATGAGATTACTAACAACTACGCTAAAACATTAGCAACCTTCCGTAAAGTCGGTAAATTACTACGGCAAAGATTTCCAGGCTCAGGAATCATGCATATAGAGTCATGGGCAGAATTAGCCATACAAAAACAACAGCGACCTCATAATCACGTAATTATGCTTGATGATGCGGAATTCTTGGGTTTCGATTGTTACGGCGACATTGATTCCTGCGGATCACATGAGTATGGCTATCGCAATCAAATTGAATACGGAACTTGGGTATGGGATGCCATGCTTGCACTGGAATCTCGGAAACCAATCAATCGCAAGTTATTCTTGGTTCCTGGTTCCTTCCTAATGGATGAAGGCCCAAACGATATCGATAGATTACTCAAGCAATTAGGATTTTATGCTTGGGTTCTACAAGCATCCGATAAGATCGGCGGGTTTGGCACGTTCTTGTGGGGCGATATGATTGAAAATGGAAAATACTTTACCGGAGCGAGAAACATCCGGTCAGTTGCTGACTTCCTTGCGAATATCGCGGAATATTATAATGTAAAAAACTGACAGCTTTGCCACCACACGGCTAGCGATAAATGAAGCTACTTCTATCAGCGAGCTGCTCTAATCATAGCTATTAGTGAAGATTATTAAAAATATCTTGCCACATTTTAATGTTCGCACTTGCCCTGCATGAAATACTTCCGCATCCTAACAAAACGAAAGGCAGCATAGCTAACAAACCAAATAATTCAGAATTCATTTTTCAAAACTTACAAGATTCTTAAAAAACAAATAAAGGCTACAACGATTCAAATATGCCAGCGGCACCCATACCGCTTCCGATGCACATTGTCACCATACCGTATTTTTTATGATGACGGCGCAAACCGTGCAATAAAGTCGCCACGCGGATAGCACCGGTTGCGCCCAATGGGTGACCTAACGCAATTGCTCCTCCCAATGGATTAACTTTTTCACGATCCAAGCCCAGATCACTAATGACCGCAAGACTCTGCGCGGCAAATGCCTCATTCAATTCGATCCAGTCTAAATCATCCTGCTTCATATTGGTTTGCGCCAACACCTTGGGAATGGCCTTGATCGGACCAACCCCCATAATTTCAGGTGGCACACCGGCTACCGAAAAACCAACAAAACGAGCTAAAGGGGACAAATTAAAGCGCTGCATTGCTTTTTCATTCATGAGTACGACTGCACCCGCACCATCTGACATTTGCGAACTGTTTCCCGCCGTCACCGAACCTTTGGCAGAAAAAACCGGCCGTAATTTCGCTAGAACTTCAAGGCTAGTATCAGCGCGCGGCCCCTCGTCCGTATCCTTCAGCGATTCTTGCTCTAGAACCTTATCGGTTTCTAAATCAGGTCTTTCTTCTATTACTTGGTAGGGAGATATTTCTTGTTTAAATTCACCTGAACCGATAGCTCGCAACGCACGTTGATGGCTCGTCAAAGCAAATTCATCCTGAGCTTCGCGGGAAACATGCCATTGCTCGGCGACTTTTTCACCCGTCATTCCCATACCATATGCTATTGCGACATGTTCCTGGTTTGTAAAAATAGCCGGATTAATTGCTATTTTATTGCCCATCATGGGTACCATACTCATACTTTCTGTACCAGCTGCGATCATAACATCCGCTTCTCCAAGACGAATTCGATCAGCAGCCAAAGCCACCGATTGCAAGCCCGAAGCACAGAACCGATTAACGGTCATACCAGAAACACTATTTGGAAAACCTGCCAACAGTAATGCGACACGAGCGACATTGATTCCTTGCTCTGCCTCTGGCATGGCACAACCAACGATTACATCATCAATCGCAGCGGGATCGAGTCCCTCACATTGTTTCATGACTGTTTGCAGCACATGCACCAGCATATCGTCCGGACGTACATTTCTAAACATACCTCGCGGCGCTTTACCAACCGGTGTACGGGTAGCGGCTACGATATAGGCTTCTTCAGTTTGTTTGCTCATGAAAGTCTCCGAGAATCGGGAAGATTAATCAATTTCGTAATGGTTTACCAGTTTTGAGGGTATGCTCAATGCGTTGCTGTGTTTTTTCGGTTGCTATCAACTCCATGAAAGCAGCGTGCTCCAACTCAAGAAACCACTCTTCATCCACCAAACTACCAGGCGTTAAATCACCTCCACACATGACATATGCAATTTTTTTACCGATCAAATAATCGTGTTCTGAAATAAACTGGCCTTCAAACAAATTAACGAGTTGTGCTTGTATGGTTGCAATACCAGTATTGCCTGCAACTGGAATTTCTCGTACGCGCAGCGGTGGACGATAGCCAGTTTCTGCCATTGCTGATGCTTGCGCTTTGGCAACATGCAGCAATTCAAAACGATTCATCACAATGGTATCGGAATGACGTAGATATCCAAGCTCTTTCGCTTGCTCTGCACTTTTCGCCAATTCGGCCATTGCTATTGTTTGGAAATAGTTTTTTAACCGTGGAAAAGGATCCCCATCAACCGCATTTCGCGCAGCCTTAAGCGCAAATTCCTTACACCCACCGCCGGCTGGTAACAAACCAACGCCTGCTTCAACTAGACCGATATAGCTTTCCATCGTTGCCACAGCCCGATCACAATGCATGACAAATTCGCATCCACCTCCCAAAGCCAAGCCATCCACCGCTGCAATCGTCGGAATCATAGAATAACGCAGTGCTAATGACGTTTGGTGAAATTGTCGAACCATGCGGCTGACTTCATTCAACTTACTGGCCATCAATGCGTCAGCCATATCCAATTCACGCGCAGCTTTTAGTATCGTCTTTTGCGTAGTTTTTATAAATTTTTTGAAAAATTGCTGGAACACTGACGGCGGCGCAGGTCGATAACCTGACGGTTTTGATTTTTCAGTCGCTTTTTGTAAATTGGCGCCCGCAGAAAATGGTGGTTCTGTTTGCCAAATCACCAATGCGCGCCAGTTCTTTTCGGCTTCTGTAATGGCTTCTTGTATGCTTTGCATTACTTCAATGCCGATGGTATGCATTTTGGTGTTGAAGCTTAGAATGGCGACTTGATCAGCATCATCCAGATGCCACATTCGAACTGCGTTATTTTCAAAAATCGTTTTACCATATTCCGTTGCTTCTCCGACGAGACGGTCCGGAAAAAGCTGGCGCCGATAAACCGGCAGTCTTGAGCGGGGCTGCAATTGGTCGAAAGCTGGCGCATAAGAGCCTTGTGGTGTATGTACGCTTTGCATACTACTTTGCGCGATTTTATATACCCATTGCGGTAACGGCGTAGAACTCATACTTTTCACTGAGGCGATATCTTGCTCGACCCACTCGACGATTTGCTTCCAACCCGCAGCTTGCCATATTTCAAAGGGTCCTTGATTCCAACCGAACCCCCATCTCACGGCCAAATCAAGATCTCTAGTATTGTCTGCAATATCTTCCAATTGTACTGCGCAATAATGGAATAAATCCCGGAAAACCGCCCAAAGGAACCGAGCTTGTTGCTTTTCGGCAGTACGCAATACAGTAAATTTTTCTACCGGACCGCTAAATTTCAATAAGTGTTTGATATCTTCATCCACTTTGCCTTCCGATAACCGATAGCCTTGTGTGGCTAAATCAAACACATGAATCTCGCCATTTATTTTTTGGTAAACGCCGCGCTTAGCTTTCTCCCCCAACGCACCGGAATCAATCAAGCCTTGCATCCAATTGGGTACTTCAAAATAGCGATGCCAAGGATCATTCGGTAGTGCATCGCGCATAGTATTAACCACATGCGCTAAAGTATCGAGCCCAACCACATCGGCTGTACGAAACGTGGCACTTTTCGGTCGTCCGATCAGCGTGCCGGTCAATGCATCAACCTCATCGAAACCAAAACCAAATTCTTTCGCATGATGCATGGTCGCTAATAATGAAAACACACCAATGCGATTAGAAATGAAATTCGGTGTATCTTTGGCACGAACGATACCTTTTCCGAGATAAGTCACCAGAAAGGCCTCCAGATGATCCAGAACACTGGCATCACTTGATTGGCATGGAATGAGTTCCACCAAATACATATAACGCGGCGGATTAAAAAAATGTACGCCACAAAAACGATGTCGCAGCTTTTCAGGAAAAGCTTCGGCCAACTGGTTGATTGAAAGCCCCGAAGTATTGGATGCAAAAATAGTTTGCTCGCTCAAATGTGGTGCGACTTTAGTATACAGATCACGCTTCCAATCCATACGCTCGGCAATAGCTTCTATCACCAAATCACACTCTTTAAGCAATCCCAAGTCTTGCTCATAATTGGCGGGACGAATGGACCTGGCTTTGCTTTTGACTGATAAAGGCGCGGGCTTTTGTTTGTCCAGTTTTTCTATTGCCTTGAGTACATTGGCATTCGGATTCTTTTCATCCCCCGGCAATTCAAACAACAGCGTTTCAATATTGGCATTAACCAAATGCGCTGCAATTTGCGCACCCATGACGCCGGCACCTAATACGGCCACTTTTCGGATAATAAAGCGTTGATTATTCAATTTCGCTTCTCCTGCTTGATTCAGTCGTTGAACAGATCTCTACTACGATCGTAATCCAGAAATAGAGAACACTATACGTACCAGCACATGTCATTTTACTGATAATGAAATTGCCGTCTTAGATTAGAAATATAACGTAAAGCAATCGATATCGCCAGCAATCTTCTGAAAAAAGCGAACTTAAGCGCTACCAACACAAAGCAGAAAAATTTATCACTGCCATATTGCTAAAAATTGTTCCGCATTAAATCCTACTGTTGCGCGTTTCCCATCCGTTAATAATGGTCGTTTGATCAAACGACCATTCGTTTCCAGCAAATTGAATATTTCTTGAGGGGTCAGTGTAGGAAGTAATTGCTTAACATTAAGCTGACGATATTGTTCTCCGCTTGTGTTAAGCATTTTTTGCGGTAATACATTAGCCAGAGCCGAAATTCTAGCCACCTGAGCCGCATTGGGAGGACTCTCTGTAATGTCGATAAATTCGTAGGCCAGCTTATTTTGCCGTAAATATTGCTCGGCCTTGCGGCAATTCGAACACTTTTTGTAACCATACAGCAGAATCACCATAACGAAGTTAGTAAGCAATTACGAGCGAATTGTCAGTCAAGGATCTTCTCCGCCCTTAGGTCCCCAAAAAACTACCCATGTGATGAAATCGGAAGAAAAATTTTCAAATCGATGCTCAACATGCGCAGCAACGAAGAATACCATTCCCGGTGCAAATAAATGCCGCTCCCCAGCAATAACCAACTCACCCTGGCCAGAATAAATAAAATATAACTCATCCTGATCATGAGGAGTCTGGATATCTGTTTCTTTAGGCGTATAAATCTCAACAGACATGGAACCATGAGCGAATGCCAGCGCAAACGGCTCACCCATTGGCCATTCGTCACTCGCTTTACCCGGAATTTTATTTAAAAGCTCCGCAATAGCCGCTTTCATTCGATTTCCCTAAATATTTCTAATAGTATCAAAACATCAGCAGATGTTTCTTACTTTTATTTTTCGCTTTTGTTAATCAACCGAGTAACAGCACCAATGGCTTCGTTACACATTGCATCGCGACTCTGATCATTAGCAATTTTAACAAACTCGCTATCCCCTTCTCCTCGCCCTTTATCAAACTCGGCTTGAATATTAATTCCGAGCTCGCGATAGGTTTTCTCGCCACCCGCCATATTCGCATCAAAACTTTCTTTATATGCGACGAGCACTTCACTTGAAGCTCCACATCGCTCAATAAATTGATGCATTCTTCCTGCATTCAAAGCGCTCTTCAAAATAAAATCCTTAGCACTGCCACCGCCTGCCAAAGGATGCTGCTGCGCGTATGCCACAGAAGTAACAAAAAGCAGCAGCCCTAACAAGCTTAATACATTTAGTATTAACATTCTTTTCCGAAGTTTATTTTCGTGATCTGTCATAGTATTTATTCAATTCAAATTATTCCTCGTTTAATCTGCCGATAGCTTCACTTAAAGTATCCAGGATGGTAACACAATCACCTGTTAGCAAAAAAATTCTCAATTTCTGATAATTCGCGTGTACGCTTCATGGGCGGCAAGCTTTGCCATATCTGCTTACCGTAGGCTTTAGTAATTAAACGAGGATCACAAATCATCAGTACCCCTCGATCTGTTTCATCTCGAATCAACCGCCCAGCACCTTGCTTTAAATTAATCACCGCACGTGGTAATTGGTATTCAATAAAAGCATTTCTCCCTTCAAGATTGATCTTTTCAATTCGAGCTGATAACACGGGGTCATCAGGCGGCGCAAAGGGCAGTTTATCAATAATGACTAATGAAAGCGCTTCTCCCCGCACATCAACACCTTCCCAAAAAGATTGACTGCCAATCAAGATAGCATTTTTCAATTCCCGAAATTTCTCTAAAATATAGGACCGCGAGCCTTGGCCCTGTAGCAACAAAGGATAATCCAATGCTTCAGCAGCTTGCAGCAATTCATAAATACGCTGCATTGCGCGCAAACTAGTACATAAAAAGAAAGCTCGACCGCTACTGGCACGCAATACCGGCAATGCTGCCTGAACCACCTGATCAATATAGCTTGGATGATTAGGCTCCGACAACCCTGTTGGCACATACAACAGCGCTTGTTCAGGGTAATTATAAGGACTCTCCCAGTATGCGGTATGCGCTGAAGCCAACCCCATTTCTGCGATGTAGTGCGCGAAATTCTGCTTAACGGACAAGGTAGCTGAAACAAAAATCCAAGCTCTTGCCGTCTCGCTGAGTTGCTTTTGGAAAATATCCGCAACGGATAATGGCGTTATGTTTAATTGTAGCGCTTGATGAAAAACCTCAATCCAACGTATCTCACTTTGTGATGACTGTTCGTCACGCCACCGCTGCATAAAATGCAAGTGATCGGCTGCACGTTGCCAGCAATTTTTTAATCCTTCTGAGCGTTCGGCCTGATTTTCTAAAAACTTAACCAATTCAATTAATTGATCGATAGCGTTATTGAGCGCATAGTTAAAATTTTTATTTTTTCCTAGCATTGATTGCGATAAACGGATGTTTTCTTCTGGGATAGTTAAGCGAAAATCGCGTACGCTTTTTTCGAAACCTGCATTCATCAATGAAAGCGCTTGAAAATCTCTTGCTGCTTCAACAGCCTCAACTTTAGTGTCGCGCACTAATTCCAATAATTGACCTGTACTAACCGATTCACCAAAAAATAGACTGGCAGTTTCTGGTAATTGGTGCGCCTCATCAAAAATAACCGTATTGCATGCCGGCAGTAATTCATTCAAACCTTCATCACGCAACATTACGTCCGCAAAGAATAAATGATGATTGACTACCACAACATCTGCTGATAAAGCTTGTTTTCGCGCCTCCATGACAAAACAATTCTTGAAATTTGAGCATTCTGCACCGAGGCAATTGTCTCGCGTTGAAGTTACCATTTGCCATATGGATGCATTTTCTGGAATTTCACTTAATTCACTTTTATCACCAGTCTGGCTGACACGAGCATAACGCTCGATGGATTGTAGATATCGAATATCTTCACGTGTCGTAAAACTGGTACGATCATCCTGCAAACTCTTTTCCAAATGATAGTGACAGATATAATTAGCACGACCTTTCAATAAAGCAACCGTAACCGGGGTTTTTAGTGCTGCTCGCACGTTTGGAATATCTCTTCTGAAAAGCTGGTCTTGTAATGTTTTGGTTCCTGTGGAGATAATCACTTTACCACCATTGAGCAAAGCGGGAACTAGATAAGCGAGTGTTTTCCCCGTTCCTGTACCCGCTTCTGCCACCAGAATTTGTCGCTTGTTAATCGCATTGTCAATAACATTCGCCATTTCCAATTGCTGGCGGCGTGCGTGAAATTCTTTAATATAGCTTGAGAGAGCACCGTCTTCTGAAAAAATTGATTCCATATCAAACATAGGTGTGTAATAGCGCGATTAATCCTGGACATTGATGATTGAAAAAACGATGATTCGTCAAAAGAGAAACAATTTAATAATGAGTGAGCGCAAATAAACAATATCTTAATGAATGCATATAGATTTACAATTATAATGTCGTCACATTTTTTTAGAATTAGAAAGAATGCGATTCAATTTTGATGTATTCTCCCTCATGCTTATAATGAAGGTATTAGATTAGATGAACTCCGTCTCAAATGTGTAATTATTCAGCCGCCGATAAAGCTCCTTGATTGAAAGTAAAACAGAACTAGGAAAATTACTTTGCTCAAGTCTGAAAATCTATCTGATTGCCATCCCATCTTCTCTATATTTTTCAATAGGCAGCTTTTCCAGAATAGTTGCATTTTACTGCTATTGTGCCTGCTTCCACTGACTGGATTAAGTGATGAGTTGCCAGCCACTCAATCTTCCGAATTGGACGAAAAATCAAAAGCGACCGTTAAACCACAAAGAAAGCCAGTTTATATTGAAGCGGATAATATTAGCGGATATTACAAACAAGAGGTAGAAGCAAGCGGAAATGCCGAATTACGGCACGGCAACGACATTTTAGTCGCTGATCGCATGAAATACTTTCAAAAAACCGAAGAAACAGAAGTCGAAGGAAATATTTATCTGGATAGAGTAAAAGAAATTATCACGGGCGATCACTTAAAACTCAATCTACAAACCAATGAAGGTCATATGTCCGACCCAAAGTATTACATAAAAACTGGCAAAGGTCGGGGAGCAGGGGAAATACTTTTTTTTGAAGGTAAAGATCAATATCGCATCGAAAAAACCAATTATACCACTTGCCCTGAAGGCAATCACGATTGGTATATTCGTGCGAGCAGCTTAAAAATTGATCACAACAATGAAGTTGGTACAGCCCGTAACGTCAGCATTGTGTTCAAAAACACACCGATTTTGTATTCCCCATGGCTGGATTTCTCTTATAGTGGCAAGCGTAAAACTGGCTTACTGACTCCTTTATTGGGCTATAATGTTCATACTGGATTTGATACGGCGTTACCTATTTATTTGAATATCGCCCCTAATATCGATGCAACCGTAGCCCCCCGTGTAATGACCATGCGTGGCTTTATGCTAAGCAACGAGTTGCGTTATATGGGAGAAAAGATGTATGGGAACTTACTTTTTGATATTCTTCCGATGGATATCAACACCAACAAAACCCGCTGGGGTGTTTTGTTCACACATACACAAAACTTCGGCAGAGGATGGCAAGGGATACTCAATTACAATCGAGTTTCCGACGATCAATATTTTCGAGAATTGACGCCCAATCTTTCTCAAACCAGTTTGACCAACCTCTCCCAAATGGCAGCTACATCCTATAATGGTCGCTTAGGCCTTGATGGCACGATCAGTTTCGACGCGCTGGTTCAACGTTTCCAGACCATTCAGGACAGAATACCATTATTTACCTCACCCTATGCACGCCTGCCTTACTTATCTTTGGCGGCCAACAAACCCAGTTTTGGGGGGTTGCTTGAGTTTGGCTTAAATAGCAGCTGGGGAAATTTTGAGCATCATGCAATACGAACCGTAGAATCAACCAAATTTCTACCCGATGGACAACGCTTTGTAATTAACCCACACGTCAGTATGCCGTTGCAAAATGAATATGGTTTTATCAAACCCAAAATCGGCTTTCACTACACACATTACAGTCTATCGCATCCTGTTCAAGGCTATGAAAACAGGGGTACAAATCATGATCGCGCTCTACCCATTTTTAGTGTGGATAGTGGAACAACATTTGAGCGACCAACCCAAATGAGTGGCATCAAATTCACACAAACATTGGAACCACGATTGTTCTATGCATACATTCCCTATAGTAATCAAAAATATCTTCCCGTCTTTGATTCGGCAATCAATGACTTTAATTTTGCACAGATACTGCAAGAAAACCGTTTCAGTGGTAGTGACCGTATTAATGACGCAAACCGATTAACCGCTGCATTAACAACTCGCTTTGTGGAACAAGAGACCGGTATCGAGCGACTCAGACTCGCTGTCGGTCAAGTATTTAACTTTAATGATCCTAAGGTAAAGTTTTTAGAACCCCAAGTCACAAGCGGAAAATCCGATTTTGTCGCTGCCATTTCTGGACGATTAACACCGCAATTGAGTACTGACGCTAACATTCAGATGCATGAAAAGGGACTGGAAATTCAGAAAGTTCGCTCGGGCTTGAGTTATCAACCCGAACCTGGGAAAGTTCTCAATTTTGGCTATCGGTTTACACGTCATGTTTTGGAGCAAGTTGATTCATCGATTCAATGGCCTATTATCCCTAATTTGCACGGCGTCGCACGCATCAATTACTCGCTAAGAGATGATAGGGTTCTAGCGGGGCTTGCCGGTATTGAATATAATTCGTGCTGTTGGGCTCTACGGCTCGTCATGCAACGCATAACAACTGCAACACAAACTACCACCACTGCTTTTTTTGTACAGTTGGAATTAAAAGGTTTGATGGGAATTGGCAACAATCCGCTACAAGTATTGCAAAGCACCATTCCTGGTTATACCAGCATTTATTAATTAAGATAACACGCTCTTATTACGCTTATTTACCTAGCCTTATCAAACATGCATCGAAGAAATCATTTTCATCTTCTTCTATTGGTCGCATTGTTAGCGCCCCACTTGATAAGCGCACAAGAAACACTTTCTGATTCCGTCGCACAAGACATTCCTACCGATACACAGGTCAGCAAACCTCTTAATCGCATTATTGCAGTAGTCAATGAAGACGTGATTACCGAAAAAGAACTCACAGACGCTATCAAAACTGCCACTAAACGGCTGCAATCGCAAGGAGTTCACATACCCGACGACCCGAAACCACTCCACAACCAAGTTCTCGAAACAATCATTACTAAACGTATTCAACTACAACATGCGAAAGAAACAGGATTAGACATCAATGACAATGAACTCGATGAAACAATTAATCGCATTGCTGATGAAAACAAAATGTCCTTACCCGAATTCTCAAGAGTACTCGAGAAAGATGGTATCGGCATAGAAAAATTTCGACAGGAAATACGTGATGAAATGATTATTTCACGCCTCAGAGACCGTGAAACAAAAGCACAAGTCAATGTTACCGATGGAGAAGTCGAGAATTTTCTTCGGACGCAAGATACCTCATCGATTGGCAGTGATGAATACCGCCTTGGGCATATCCTGATAGCAATGTCTGAAAACATGAACAGTGCACAAATTCAACAAAGAAAAGAGCGTGCAGATTTAGCTTATGAGAAATTAAAAGAAGGTGTCGATTTTTCTAGAGTTGCGTCAGAATTTTCCGATGCAGCTGATGCAGCACAAGGTGGAATTGTCGATTGGCGACCTGCATCACAATTAGGCCCACAATTCGTTGAATTGCTTGGTACGCTTCAGCCGGGTGATTTGACACAAATCATCCAGAGTCCGGCTGGCTTTCATATTTTCAAATTGGTGGATCGCCGTACACAAGAAGTACCCACAGTGATTATAGATCAGACACAAGCACGGCATATATTAATAAAAATTAATGAGTTAAATTCCGATGCTGATGCAAAGCTTAAGATCGTCAAACTAAAAGAACGCCTTGATAAAGGCGAGAACTTTGAAGAACTTGCCAAACTTTACTCGGAGGATGCCAGTAATAATTCCGGCGGAAGTCTTGGCTGGCTATCTCCAGGCGATACCGTACCCGCTTTTGAACAAGCCATGAATGCCTTGGCGCCAGGTCAAATCAGCGAACCGGTTAAATCACAATTTGGTTGGCATTTGATTCAAGTAATCGAACGCCGTACTCAAGACATTAGTATCGAGCGACGCAAACAAGCAGCTCGCCAAGCAATACGTGCCCGCAAATCCGACGTAGTCATTCAAGAATGGATAACACAACTACGCGATCAAGCGTATATTGAATTACGCCTGGAAGACGACGATTAGTGAGACCAGATCGATTGCCAACGTTGGCCTTGACTGCAGGTGAACCTGCCGGTATTGGTCCTGATTTATGCATACAAATTGCACAGCAATCCATTGCATGTAAATTAGTGATTATTGCGGATCGGGAATTATTGCAAATTCGCGCGCAGCAACTTAAGTTACCGATACAAATTCAAGATGCTTCCATTCATAGCGACATACACAAGCCAGGTAGCTTGAATGTATTGCACATTCCATTGTCACAGCCGGCATTACCCGGAAAGTTAAACTCGCACAATGCACAATACGTACTAAAAACACTCGATATTGCAATCGCGGGATGCCAATCGGGCCAATTCGATGCCATGGTAACTGCCCCCGTTCACAAAGGTATCATCAATGATGCCGGCATTACGTTTACCGGACATACCGAATACTTAGCGGAAGCTACGCGAAGCCCTGTCGTAATGATGTTAATAGGTGGCAATATGCGTGTCACAATTGCGACCACTCACATACCCCTCAAAGATGTAGCAGCTGCGATTACACCTCAACTTATCGAAAATAAACTACGCATTATTCATCAGGACTTGATCGATCGCTTTAAAATCAGCAAACCACGCATTGCCGTCGCGGGGCTCAACCCACATGCAGGAGAGTCAGGTCATTTGGGCCGCGAAGAGATTGATATCATTATCCCGTCAATAGAGAAATTAAATGCCGAAGGTATGCGTTTAATCGGTCCCATTCCTGCAGATACACTTTTCAATCCCTCACAACTGAATCAATATGATTGCATTTTTACCATGTACCATGACCAAGGATTACCGGTACTTAAACACGCAAGCTTCGGTGGTGGTATTAACGTTACTTTAGGACTCCCAATTATTCGCACATCAGTCGATCACGGCACAGCTTTGGATTTAGCCGGAACAGGACAAGCACACCATGGCAGCTTAATCGCTGCAATCAATATGGCCATTGAGCTTGCCAATATTCAGTTTGCTTAAATGCAGCATATCCCACGTAAACGTTTTGGTCAGAATTTTCTAATCGACCCATACATCATCGCTAACATTGTTGCCGAGATTAATCCACAAAAAGACGACCGTATGATTGAGATTGGCCCTGGACTAGGCGCACTAACCAATCCACTGTTACAACGCCTTAATCATCTATCTGTGATCGAAATTGATCGCGATATCGTTGCGCGACTCAAAACACTATTTTCTCCGGATAAACTGACCATTTATGCAATTGATGCCCTTAAGTTTGATTTCTCATCCCTGGGTAGTCAACTTCGCACCGTTGGAAACTTGCCTTACAATATTTCGACGCCTTTGTTATTCCACCTAAGTCAATATTCAGAAAACATTCTCGATATGCATTTTATGCTGCAAAAAGAAGTAGTGCAGCGCTTAACTGCGAAACCTGGAGTATCGGATTACAGTCGCCTTTCAGTAATGATGCAATACCACTTTAATATGACACATGTTTTCAACGTGCCACCGCAATCATTTTCACCAGCACCTAAAGTCGATTCCGCTATCATCGAAATGATTCCTCGACCCCGAAAAAATAAAAACGCTCACAATGAGCTATTATTCTCGCAAATTGTTTTAGCAGCGTTTTCTCAACGTCGCAAAACATTGAGAAACACGCTTCAGCAATATTTGGCTGCTAATGATTTCAATAAAATTGGCATCGATTCAAGAATGCGCGCAGAAAATTTATCGGTAGAAAATTTTGTCACGATTACAAACCTTTGCTACTCTAGAAAATAGAATTCGCATTCGATTATTTAGGCGCCAATCACAGCACAACAACATATCTCATTGAATATAATAATTATTTATTTTCCCCTGATATTACCAAGCGGGATTGATTGTGATAAACTAACCAGCAGCTAAATCAGTTTCCGTAGTTTAAGCTGTTTATAGCGCTTGCATATTTAATGACTTCATATCGAGGAAATTAGATTTTTATAACAACTAGAAATAAAGAAACTTTTATCGAAAAGGAATACAAATATGGATCTTTTTGAAAAGATTGCCAGTAAATTCGTTACCGATACTAACAATGACGGTAAGATTGATGCACAAGATGTTGCTAACACATTTAAAAGCTTGGTTTCTGAAACTTCAGACTCAATCGATCTAAATGGCTTGGTAGAGAAGTTTAAAAAAGCGAATTTATCCGAGACAGTTTCATCTTGGTTGAGTAATGGAGAAAACAAGCCTATTACTGCTCAACATATTGATGAGGTTTTTGATACCGAAAAATTAAAAGCCTTTGCAAACTCTTTAAAAATGGAAATCACTGAAGCAAAAGAAATGCTTGCAAAAGCCATTCCAAATTTAGTCGATAAATTCAGCAGTGACGGTAAACTGTTGGATATCAAATCTACAGATACCACCAGCTTACTCGACAAAATTAAAAAGCTGTTCTAGTTTCTGATGTTTCAATAGGCCGTTGGAAAACGCATTGAATGTAACCGATACAAGAGAAAAATGAGAGTCTATACTCAACGCATGAATATCTTGAACCTTTTAAGTAACAGCAACGCAAATAGTTTTTCAACGGGCCTGCAAGCAAGCCCGCTTATATCAGTGCAGAGCAGTAGATTTTCTGCCCATAATCTTCTGAATGGATATTGTTACCAGTAAGGTCACGCCACCAGCAGTAACTCCAACGAACGCGTTACCCAGCATCTTAATCAGATTTTTTACAAAATCACCATTCGAATTTTGTGCTAATGCATCCAGCCAACTTGTTAAATCAGGTATCCCATGTACTAAAATTCCGCCACCAACCAGAAACATAGCTGCAGTCCCAATAATTGAAAGAAAACGCATTAACCAGGGGGCTATCTGCAATATCGATCTTCCAATAGCTCTGAGAATAATCGAACGGCTATGTTGCAACCACAAACCAAAATCATCCATTTTGATAATGAAAGCGACGAATCCATAGACTATTACCGTCATAAACAATGCAATCGCACTCAATACGCCTATACGTACCATTAATGTCTCAGTAGCTACGACACTTAAACTAATGACAATAATTTCAGCCGACAAAATAAAATCTGTCCGAATCGCACCTTTGATTTTATCTTGTTCAAAAGACGCCAAATCGGCCGTTGGATCTAAGATATGCGGTAACTGGTCTTTCTCCTCTATCGCTTCTTTTTGATCGCGTAAGAAACGGTGCGCTAACTTCTCAAAACCTTCATAGCATAAAAAAATACCCCCCATCATCAACAAAGGCACCACCAACCACGGCACAAAGGCACTAACTAACAATGCAGCAGGAACCAAAATGGCCTTATTTAAAATAGATCCCTTAGCAACTGCCCAAATCACTGGTAATTCTCTGTTGGCCTGCACACCTGTAATTTGCTGCGCATTCAAGGCAAGATCGTCGCCCAATACGCCAGTAGTTTTTTTCGCAGCCAGTTTACTCAATGCGGCCACATCATCCAATACACTGGCAATATCATCCAGGAGAGCTAATAAGCCTGCAACAGCCATAATTATATAAACACCATAAAATTATTGATTATAATCAAATAGCAGAAGAATTTATTTTAATATCAAGACTGAACAGCACAACGCATACCAATCTGAACGTTCGGGATTATACGCATGCCATATCTTATGGCAACTTCCTGGCAACAATTCAAATAGCTGATCTATTCAATAAAGAATCACATCAATCGCGCTATATATTCACCAATGTGGTGGCTCATAAAGATTAGCGTTAGCAAAAATTGCCCTTGTAATCAACACCGATTACTAAAAGCGCCAATCAAGCTGCAAGCCACCAATATTGAGCTGCTCTGAATAGTGGCCAACCAAAGTATCGGCACTTACACCTTGCTTATTTATTGCCAAATCACCCACAAATAAATGCGCATAAGCACCATGAATGTGAATATTTTGAGAAAGCGCGTAAGTAAAACCAAAGGTCAGCCAATACCTATCACCATCCGGAATCCTAGGAGATCGGAGTTGCGCTCCAGAAACTGGACTTTGATCATATGCAAAGCCACTACGCAATGCCCATTTATTCGATTCTGATTGATAATTAGCGCCGAATGCATACCGCCAAGTATCACGCCAATTTAATGTTAATGTATCATCCGGTTGTATTGATGCAAAATCTGTTCTCAGCTCACGTATTAAACTCCAGTGCGTCCACAAAGCATCGGCCGACAAAGTCCAATGCGGTGTAATACGATAGGAAAAACCAAATAGCACATTATCGGGTAATGTTACGGAAGCCTTTGCGTGAGTATCAATGAACTGACCTCCTCGTGTAAACATGGCAGCATTATCTGGAACCGAGAAGTCTACTTTGCTATGCACATCATGTGATACTCGGGAACGATAACTGGCACCCAGACGAAAATTCTGAGTAAGTGCATAAAAAGCCCCAAAATTATAACCAAAGCCGACACTATCGCCTTTCAAAGAAACATGCCCATCATTTAATTGTGGCAGCGCGCCTTGACTGAAACACTCAGAAGGATTTCTGAATTGCACGCATATTGCGCCGAAATCTATCGCGTTGGTCAATGTCGTTTGCATATATTGCACATTAAAACCAACTCCCAATGAAAACTTTTCTGTTACTTTAAACGCAACCGAGGGATTAAAATTGATGTGCTTCAGTTCGGAATCCAATGCCTGATATCGCCCTTTCCAATCGGAATTGTAGCTATTCTTCATACCAAATAATGTATTGACCCCGAACCCAAGTGTTATCCGATTAGTCAATGGATGCACATAATACATATTGGGAATAAAAGCCCAATTCCCAGCATTTCCACCATCATTGCCTAGTAACGGGAAACTACGAGAAGCGGAACCAAAATGTGAACTATCATTGTGAAAATTAACTGATGGCGCAATCACATAACCCGCGACCGAAAGTAGCCTACTTTCGCTTTGACTCATCGCGGCAGGATTAAAAAATACTGTACTGGCATCACTAAAATTAGTCGGCGCACCAGAAAACGCTTGACCCATTTCCTTAGCACTTTGTTCCATCAGCGCAATACCACTACCGAACGCCGACATTGCCGGCCAAAGTAAGATACAGCCCAGGAAATTAAATATTCTATGCCAATAATATATAATGGCACGGTACGGTTGAATCATTGCTATTCCTGATAAAAATTTCACACCGTCAAATAAAGAAAGATCCGTGTTTTTTATTATCTGTTTTTCTCTACGGGTATAATCTGATTATGCAATCGGAAAGATAACTATTTAAACACTCAATAAAATGATTTGGAAGATATTTTTATCAATTAAGTATATTTAGATTCCTACGGAAATTATCATATAAACTCAATCCAGACTTGAAATGAAGGCTGAAGAAAAACAATCAGATCTAAATCACCTGGATAAAAATCACTTATCTGATCGGTCTAATCATTCCAATGCAGTGCTTGCAGAGCAAATCAAATTACTCTATTTTCAAACAAATAAGGCGCTAGCAGCCTCGTTATTGATATCTTTTGCCTACGCTTTCATTTTATGGGATCACATTTCTCAGCCGATATTACTGGGCTGGTTTTCCGCGATTTGTTTACTAACTTTCGCCCGATTCTTACTAGCAGCTACTTATTTTCACAAGAATCCCGACAATGCAGCATCTCTTCAGTGGGGTAATTATTTTCTTGTCGGCGTAGGGCTATCTGGAATTCTTTGGGGTATCGCTGGAGGAGCTTTCTTTGTTTCAGACGATATGCGGAATCAGCTGCTTCTTGCCTACATCCTGGGAGGAATGATTGCGGGCGCAATGGCTGCTTTATCTTCATACCCCGGTGCCTTTTTGCTATTCACAATTCCTGCTATCGCGCCTTATACTTATCGCATATTCACTCATCCGAATCATGATCACATCGTAATTGGCACTACCGTTTTGCTTTTCGCTTTTTTGATGTGGTGCATATCACGTCGACTGTATCAAACCATCATTGATTCATTAAATCTTCGATTTGAAAATCATGATTTGATTAATCATTTACAACAAGCACATAAATTACAGAACACTGTAAACTCAGAATTACAAACCCAGATTACCGAAAAAAATCTTACGCAACACGCATTGCAAGCATCAAAACTCGAACTCGAACAACGTATTCTAGAACGAACAGCCGAATTAGCTCTATCAAATGACCGCTTGTATCGCGAAAAAGAATTGTTCCAAGTTACTCTAGCCAGTATTGGCGATGCCGTCATCACAACAGATGCAATGGATCGAATCAACTATCTCAATCCAATCGCAGAAATATACACCGGATGGAATAGTGATAAGGTTCATGGTATTCCGATACAAGAAATATTCCGAGTTAAGGATATCATCAATCAGAATGTTATTGGAAATCCACTCTTTATTGATTTATCTTCAACCGGGACAGGCAAATCCAAAAAGAATCGGGAATGTATACTGACACGTAGGGACAAACATGAATTCATCATTGATTACTCGGTGGCGCCGATACGTGACCACCAAAACCAAATCATCGGTAGCGTATTGATTTTTCGCGATGTAACTGAACAACGTAAACTAACCGACAAACTTACTTATCAAGTCACGCATGACTCTCTAACCGGTTTGTTAAATCGCGGTGAATTTGAGAAGCGCTTAAGAAAAATACTCAAATCATTTCGCCAGTATGATGTTCATGCACTGTTATTCCTAGATTTGGATCAATTTAAGACCATCAACGACACTTGTGGACATAGTGCAGGCGATGATTTACTACGACAGGTCACCGCGCTGTTAAACTCTAAATTACGCACCAGAGACACGCTTGCGCGACTGGGCGGTGATGAATTCGGTGTTATTCTAGAGCACTGCCCTGAAGAAGAAGCTTTACAAGTTGCAAATACTTTACGGGAATTAGTACAGGATTTTCGTTTTCAATGGCACGATAAAACTTTCTCCATCGGTGTCAGCATTGGCCTCTATTCAATTAATCGCGCCAATCAGGCATTAGAAGATGTTTTGAATGCTGCCGATAATGCTTGTATGGCTGCTAAAAACCAAGGTCGGAATCAAGTACAGATCTATCGCGAAGAGGATTTTACGGCACAGGACAATAATGAAGCTCAATGGCTACCACGTATCCAGAGTGCCATAACAAATCAGAATTTATGTCTTTACTTCCAACCAATTGTTGCCATTTCCCATTCCAGTAACTTGAAGGAGCATGGTGAAATTTTAGTGCGGCTTTATGGCGAGAAAAATCAATTAATCCTACCAAATTCTTTCTTACCCGTAGCTGAACGCTATCACCAAATGCTAGAAATCGATCGTTGGGTCATTAAAGAATCGCTAGAGCTCATCAATATTCGACTTAAACAACAATCAAGAGGACTGTATGTTATCAATCTATCTGCACATGCCCTTAATAATGAAAACTTTCTAGATTATGTTGTCAACCACCTTAATCAACAAACTTTCCATGCTTCGAATATTTGCTTTGAAATTACGGAGAATATTGCACTTGCCGATTTACAACGCGCAGTAGAGTTTATTGGTGCACTCAAAAATTTAGGTTGTCATTTCTCGATGGATGATTTTGGTGGTAATCCATCTTCTTTCAGTTATTTAAAGAATATTCCTATCGATTACTTAAAAATTAATGGTCAGCTTATTAGAAACCTCCGCAATGATACAATTGATCGAGCCATGATCGAATCAATCAATCACATTGCACATCACATGAAATTAGAAACCATCGCAGAATGGGTTGAAGATATTCAAACACTACAGTTACTCGAGGAAATTGGTATCGACTATGTACAAGGATTTGGTTTAGCTAAGCCATACCTATTCTCCTCAGCAGCTCCGCAAAAACAATACATAATTCACTAGTTGGTAACAAGTTACCCCTTTAAGAATGGTTGGGGTTTTTCGGCTCGGCAAGACGAGTCTCCAATGCATCCGCTAAAGCACTCCGTTCGAGATTATTCATTTCAATACCTACATCTTTTAAAGCAACATCCAACACATATCGGATCGGTGAGTTTCTTTTAGTTTGCAATTGCATAACAGATTGATGCAGCACTACCATTTCTGAGAGTATCGGTATATTGCTTGTGTCCAGCTTTGGTCTATCTCCACTAGATTGATTCGATTCGGGATTTTCGTTCTGCATGCTATTAGTCCCACTTTCAAGCTGATTCTGATATTTATTCAGTAGGTTACTAAACTTTTCAAGTATTTCTGTATCATCAAGATCTGCAGAAGAGTCGTTTTCAAACATAATAATGTGCCAAATCAATAATTTTAAGAAAGTACAGAATCATTTAAATCATAATGTTGAATATGCAATCCCATTTGCTTATAGTTGCGGTAGCGCTCACGGGCATTCTCACTGTCTTGATTGGATAAATCCGCGATTTCAATCAATCGATCAAATTGTTCAAATAACGGCGGACATTGATCATGCAAATTCAATAAAACATCATAATCTTGATCTGAATGAATTTGATTGCTAATAATCGCGGGTGACAGCTTATATACTTGCTCATTGTCTTTACCTAGCGCTGAACAATGCGGCACAAAGCTAATTGCAGAAAAAGTCCACAGCAATTCATCCATCTTTTCCGCCAAAGCAACATCGGGGGTATAAATAAGCACTCGCATATTTTTCTGAAGCGCTTTAGCGCAAAGACGACAGGCTGTGACTAATTTGTCACGTGCACCAGAATAAAAATAAATCTGTGTCATTCACGTTAAAATGGCTAAATCAGTTCAAAAATTCCATCAAAATTAACTATTAACCTGCGATTGCGTCATCAAGAATTGACATAATAACGGAACAGGGCGTCCAGTAGAGCCCTTATCTTTACCTGATTTCCACGCAGTTCCGGCAATATCTAAATGAGCCCAACGGTATTTTTTTGTAAACCGTGACAAAAAGCACGCAGCTGAAATCGTTCCTGCGGCCCGACCACCAATATTTGCCATATCGGCAAAATTACTTTTCAGCAAATCTTGGTATTCATCCCACAAAGGCAACTGCCATGCGCGATCGCCAATTTTCTCACCGGCCGCCAATAATTCTTCCACCAAATCATCATTATTTCCCATTAATCCACTCGTAAAATTACCAAGCGCAATGACACAGGCCCCTGTCAGCGTGGCAATGTCAATCACTGCTTTGGGTTGAAAGCGTTCGGCGTAGGTCAAGGCATCGCATAGTATCAGTCTACCTTCCGCATCGGTATTTAAAATTTCGATTGTCTGCCCTGACATGCTGGTAACCACATCACCCGGTTTGGTCGCTTTTCCACTGGGCATATTTTCCGTTGTAGGGATAATACCGATAACATTAATGGGCAATTTCATTGCTGCAACAGCATACAGTGTCCCTAATACACTGCCTGCCCCACTCATATCGAATTTCATCTCATCCATATCTGCTGCCGGCTTAAGCGAAATTCCACCGGTATCGAAAGTGACACCCTTCCCTACCAGCACATAGGGATTATCTTTCTTCTCTAATCCGTAATATTCCAAAACAATCAATTTAGCTGGTTCATGACTACCTTGCGCAACAGACAAGAGCGATCCCATACCTAGTTTTTCCATATCTTTCTCATCAAGCACGTCGGCTTTAATTTTATGCGACTTGGCTAAATCTTTTGCCTGTTTAGCAAGATACGTAGGTGTACAAATATTCGGCGCCAAATTGCCTAAATCTTTTGCCAAATTCATTCCTTGTGCAATGGCCAACCCTTGGTGCATAGCACGCTCGCACACTTCGAGTTCAGCGCGATTCTCGATATAACAAATCACTTTCCGCAAGCTGCTCGTTTCATCATCAGGATTACTTTTAAGTCGATCGAATCGGTAATTGCTACCGACTACTTGAATCACAATCTGGCAAACTTTCCAATCGTTAGTACTTCTTTTCATTGAAAAATCAGACAGGAATAAAGCCACATCAGTTACTCCCGTTTTTTGCAAAGTGGATAAAATCGAGCCAATTACTCCTTGCAAGGATTTTTCATTGAATTCTTGCTCCTTACCCAACCCGACTAACAACACTCTTTTAAATAAAGTACCTGGAACATGATGTAATAATAGGCAAGTTCCAACTTTACCTTCCATGTCTCCTAAGGTCAGTAGATTTCTAATATACCCTTGAGAAGCTTTGTCCAGAATCTTCGCTGAATTAGCTAATTTCCTAGAATCAAAAACACCTACTACCGCACACGCACCCCTTTGTTTTTCAGCGTTTCCCACTTTAATTACAAAATCCACCTTAGACTCCTTTTTATGAAATTGTCCTAATTATTTTTCAAGATTAAGTAGCATAGCACTTCAACATTAAAAAGAATAACATCAAACATACAATCAGTTATGTTTCTAAGGAAAATAACCTCTTTTTCCTGCCCTACTCAAGCTAAGCATATGAATAACCTTTATACTATAATGACTGCTTATTGCTGATTGACCAATTAATGTATTTGAGTTGAGAGAATGATTAAGTGCTTGATGACAATATAAAACGTCGCCTAGATTTTTGCACCACACTACCTAGTCTGCCAGCAGTTGCTGTAAAAATCATTGAATTAGCCAATGATCCTGATGCAGATATCGGCACCGCATGCCAATACATCTCAATGGACCCAGTACTATCCGCCAAATTACTTAAAACAGCCAATGCACCTTTATACAAATCTCGGCGAGTTGCTACTAATATCCGACAAGCTGTTAGCATACTTGGCACCCACTCCGTTATCGTAATAGCACTCTCTTTCTCATTAAGCAATTCATTAATGAAGGGATCACGCACTGGATATTTGGCTTCTTTTAATCACGACAATTTCTGGCGCCGTTCCATCACTTCAGCGCTTGCCTGTCGTGCACTTGGAGAAAAGCTAAACTTAAGCTTTTTAGATGATTTATTGCTCGCAGGGCTAGTTCAGGAAATTGGCATCCTTATTTTTTCAGCAATCATGCCTGAAGAATATGAGCCACTCTATTCAGCGCACAAAAATCATGATTCATTGCTGAAAGCTGAGCGTAAAGTCTTTGGATTTGGGCATGATGAACTAGGTTATGCTTTGCTTAAAAAATGGCATATTCCTGACTATATTGCATTATGTTGCGTTGCCAGTCATGGCCATCCTGGTCCAAAAGATCACGGGCCTACACTGCAAGCCTGTGTTGCCACATCCCGTTATTTGGCTGGTTATTTTCTTTTTCCGCAAGAAACTGACAAGCTTGATAGCATGGTTGAGTCCGCGCACGAATGGCTAGGTGTGGATTGCGAAACATTACTTGAAGTCATCAAAATTATGGAAACCGGTTTAAAATCCATCGAAGATTTGTTTGATATCAGCATCTATGGATCGTTGGATGCTGCAACAATTATGTCCGAAGCAAAAGATTTATTAATAGTCCATAATTTAGCAAAAATTAAGGATTTAGAAGAAAAATCGCAACGAGATGGGCTAACAGGTGCTTATAATCGCCTTCATTTCGATGAAACGCTACTTCGTGAATTTCATTTATCCACGCAATACAAGTTACCCCTCACCATAGCTATTATCGATCTAGATTACTTCAAGCAGATTAACGACAGCTACGGCCATGCAGCGGGCGATGCACTCCTTACCGCAGTAGTAGGCGCGATCTTCGACCAAATACGTCAAGACGATACGCTCAGTCGTTTTGGTGGAGAAGAATTTGCTTTAATTTTACCCGGAACCACATTGGCTGCATCAAGAAATCTTATTTCACGCCTAAAAGATTCTATTTCAGCCATTAACTTCAAGGTCAATAACAATCGAATTGTTAATATCACAGCTTCAATCGGTGTAGCCTCGAATGAAGTAGACACGAACAATTTTCTTACGCCATTGGACATGATAAAAGCCGCCGACACTGCGCTTTATGCGGCCAAAAACTCTGGCCGCAATCGTATCATCGAATGGCATCCTTTGTTATCATCATTCAAATTTTAAAAAATTCTTCTGTCTTTTACATGAATCTAATCATCCAAGGTCTGGACGTCAACAATAGTGATTTACGTGCGATTGCAAAACTATCATTCGCCGATGGCATTGAAAAAATCACCGGGCAAGCTTTCCGCTTAACGCATGCAATGCATACGGAAAACAACATAGAAATTGCGGAATACTGTGCACAAGCGCAATTGGACTTTGCTTTCGTCGATCCAGCTCGTAAGCTGTCTGATTTCAAACTCATCGCCATGGATATGGATTCCACTCTCCTCGCGGTTGAAACCATAGATGAAGTCGCTGACATGCTGCATATCAAACCCCAGGTGGCTGAAATTACATTACAAACCATGCGTGGTGAAATAAGTTTTGAAGAAAGTCTGACTCGTCGTACTGCGCTTCTGGAAGGCCTGCATCAAGATATGTTACAAAGCGTGTATGACGAGCGCATCAAGCTAAGCCCGGGTGCCGAAAGAATGCTGCAACAAGCAAATAAACATGGTATAAAAACTATGGTCATTTCTGGAGGATTTACTTTTTTTACAGATCGCATTCAAGAAAAGTTACGATTAGATTTTTCGAGCGCTAACGTATTAGAGATCGAAAATGAAAAACTTACCGGAAAAGTAGTAGGGAAAATTCTCGGCAGGCAAGGCAAAGCTGAGAAACTCAGAGCGATCCAACAGCAACTCGGAATACAAAGTGCGCAAACAATTGCAGTCGGAGATGGTGCCAACGATTTGGATATGATGCTTGAAGCAGGAGTAAGTATCGCGTACCACGCCAAACCCATTGTCAAACAACATGCTACTTATGCCATCGACTATGTAGGACTGGATGGTATCATTAGTTTATTTGCTGGTGACTGAATTACACACCATCCGCATTAAAAACCGAAATACAAACCAGAGCAATATGCATATGCGTAAAAAACAAACTCAAGATTAACTTGACTTAATACTATCTCTATTCGTTTTTGTATGTTTATCGATTCCCATTGTCATCTTGATTTTCCTGATCTGGCCAAAGATCTGGATATACTGCTAGGAAATATGCGAGAAAATCAAGTCACGCATGCACTTTGTGTTAGCGTCGATTTGCCCAATTTCCCTCGCGTCCTTGCTTTAGCAGAGAAACACCAAAACTTGTTTGCTTCTGTAGGCATTCATCCTGATTATGAAAATCAACGTGAACCCAGTGCCGATGAATTGGCTGGATTAGCCGACCATCCTAAAATTATCGCTATCGGTGAAACTGGTTTAGATTATTACCGATTGCAAGGTGATCTGGAGTGGCAGCGGGAGCGTTTCCGCCAACATATTCGTGCCGCAAAAAAAATCCGCAAACCGTTGATCATACATACACGTTCGGCAGCAATCGATACATTACGTATTATGCAAGAGGAAGGCGCGCATGAAGTAGGTGGTGTAATGCACTGCTTTACTGAAAGCTGGGAGATTGCTGAGCAAGCCATCGCGATGAATTTCTATATCTCTTTTTCGGGTATCGTGACTTTCAAAAATGCCGTGACGCTCAAGGAAGTCGCCAAAAATGTTCCATTAAGCCGAATATTAATTGAAACAGACTCTCCCTATTTAGCACCGGTGCCTTTCCGTGGCAAAACCAATCAACCTGCATTTGTACGATACGTAGCTGAAGAAATTGCAAAACTTCGTCAAGTCCCTATAAATGAAATTGCTACCGCTACAACACACAATTTTTTTGATTTATTCAAACTCAACAAAAATGAATTGCAATCGCATTAAACTGAATTTTTTGACGATTTCAATTGCTGCAATCACATTTTTATTATCACTCAATGTCGCAGCGGATGTTCAAAGCGATTTCTTTCGTGCCATTGATAAGGATAGTCTATCGTTAGCTTCTGAGGCTATTAAAAACGGCGCCAATGTTGACCAGCCCAATCAGCAAGGCTATACACCACTGATGATTGCAGCACAAACAGATAATTTAAGGTTAACGAATTTCTTGCTGGAACTCAATGCAAACCCAAATCTGCGCAATCAACATGGTGAAACAGCAATTATGCTAGCCAGCTATTATGGCCGTACCGATATGGTAAAAGTACTCTATTCGAAAGGAGCGGAAATTCATCATGCTGGATGGAATCCGCTGATTTATGCATCAACCAATGGCTTTCTGGATGTTATGTGCTTCTTGCTTGATGCAAAAGCAGATATCAATGCGGTCTCTCCGAATGGTACAACCGCATTAATGATGGCTGTTAGAAGCAATCATTATGCCGCAGCAGAGCTATTGTTGGAACGCGGTGCCGATGTCAATATTCGCAATGAAAATGGCGAAAACTCGCTTAACTGGGCAGAAAAAGCAGGCTACTCTAGTATTGTCAGTTTATTAAAAAAACATGGCGCCACACAATAATTTGATTATTATCACTATATGCTTAGATAGAAAATGAAATCACTGCAAGGTAAAGTTGCACTTGTAACAGGTGCTTCCAGAGGCATCGGTGCAGCAATTGCGTTAGCGTTAGCTAGAAATGGCGCTAAAGTAGTCGTTAATTATGCGCAGAATCAATCGGCGGCTGACAGCGTATGCACAGAAATCCTCAAATGCGGCGGCGAATGTATCGCAGTACAAGCCGATGTCAGCGATCCAGTTGCAGTCAAAATGCTTTTTGCCAAATCCATCTCGCATTTTGGCACAATTGATCTGCTCATTAATAATGCAGGAATTCTAGTTTTTAAAGAAATAACAAATATTCAAGACGATGAAATGAATCGAATCATCGATATTAATTTCAAAAGCGTTTTCTATGCTTTACGAGAAGCCACTACTAAGATTTCTGATAATGGTCGGGTTGTAACAGTTTCTAGCACCGTAACACGTATGATGCTACCTAAATATGGGATTTATGCTGCGACTAAAGCTGCAATTGAACAATTAACGCGAACTTTTGCTTGGGAAATGGGGACACGCGGCATCACTGCGAATATCCTGTCACCAGGACCGGTCGATACGGAATTATTTCGGACAGGAAAAACGATTCAAGATATAGAGCGCATGTCGGCAATGGCTGCATTAGGCCGACTTGGAGAAGTCGATGACATTGCCCAAGCGGTTTTGTTTCTAGTCAGCGATGAAGCTCGATGGATAAATGGGCAAAATATCGCAATTAATGGCGGAATTATCTAAAAACCAAATCATGCTTGCGGAGAAATAAATGCGCATTGGCGTACCCAAAGAAATTAAAATTCACGAATCCCGCGTGGGACTAACCCCCGCTACGGTGCGCGAGCTAATTGCCAATGGGCATCAAGTAATGGTGCAAGAAAATGCCGGGTTACCGATCGACCTGGGAAATGATAAGTATCGCGAAGCTGGAGCACAAATAGTTGACACGCCCGAAGAAATTTTCGCACAAGCGGACCTAATCGTTAAAGTTAAGGAACCGCAGAAATCTGAAATCCCGTTGTTACGTGAAGGCCAGGTAATTTTTACTTACCTGCATCTGGCACCCGATCCGATTCAAGCTAAAGGCCTATTGAACTCTGGTTGTATTGCAATTGCTTATGAAACTGTCACAGATAAATCAGGAGGACTACCTTTGCTTGCACCAATGAGTGAAGTTGCAGGCCGCATGTCGATTCAGGCAGGCGCACATGCATTGGAGCTCAATCAAGGCGGGCGAGGTATTTTACTCGGCGGTGTTTCAGGCGTACCCCCAGCACAAGTCGTGGTCATTGGTGGTGGGGTGGTCGGAACCAATGCGGCCAGGATTGCGATGGGCATGGAAGCACACGTTACACTGCTCGAAAAATCGATCCCTCGCCTCCAGCAGTTGGATTCTTTATACGGATCAAGATTAAATACCATATTTTCGACCACCGATGCACTGGAAGAATACGTTACCACAGCAGATTTGATCATTGGTTCAGTATTGATTCCCGGCGGCGCAGCACCAAAACTGGTCAACCGCGAAATGGTAAGCCGTATGAAGCGCGGTTCGGTATTGGTTGATGTAGCTATCGACCAAGGCGGTTGCTTTGAAACTTCAAAACCAACTACATTGGCTGACCCAATTTTTACTGTTGATGAGGTGGTGCATTATTGCGTTTCCAATATGCCCGGTGCAGTCGCTCGTACTTCAACTTTCGCTTTGAATAATGCAACGCTGCCATTCGTATTAGCATTGGCCAATAAAGGCTATCGCAGAGCGCTTACCGATGATCAGTATTTTCGTGATGGTTTGAATGTGTATCGCGGACATTTAACGCATGCTGCCGTTGCACGGGACCTTGGTATAACGCACACAGATGCATTAAATGCGTTAATATAGTTCGTCACAACTTATTTTAAGAGTGAATACATCCAGTAAGATTAGCTAACAATACTCTTACTTACTGGGAAAAATGCGATAAAACTATTATGAAATATTTGCTTGCCTTAGCTTTGATTTTATTTTTTGCCAATACCCATGCAGTAGCCGAATGGAAAAAAATTGGCGAAAGTGAAAAAAGGGACGGCTACACAGCCTATGTCGATTTGACTTCAGCTCGGAAAGCAAACAATCGAGTCAAAATGTGGGTCCTTTTTGATTACAACAAAGAACAAAAAGTTTCTGGCTTTAATTTCTTGTCTGAAAAAATTCGCCGCGAATATGATTGTGAAGAAGAACAAATGCGAATGTTGTCCTTTGCACTTTTTAGTTGGAATATGGAAAAAGGAGACTTGGTGCGTTCCTATAACCAGCCTCAAAAATGGGAAAAGATTCAACCTCAGAGTATGAATGAATTAGAGTGGAAAGCCGCTTGCCATTCAACGATCAAATCATAAACACTTGAATTTGATACGCAGTTGCAGTTTCAAATTTTTTGCCAGAATTTCTGGCAACGGCAAGCAGGACCGCGCCTCTGCTCACCGCTACCGCTTCTTACACAAATATCCAGTTTGTACTAGCTCAACACACTAACATCATCCCAAGAAATCTGATCAGGATGCACACCCACCAACGTGATAGAAATACCAGGGCCGAAATCTACAATAAAATTATCGCCTTCCTGGCGAATTTCATGAATAAAGCTAGCCAAGTGATCTTTTGACGTTAAACCTAGCCCCGTATCGAATACCAGAGTATCGTCGTCAGAAAAGAAATCCCCAATTCTTAGATGACTCGCCTCGCGAATCACAAAATCATCAGACCCTCTGCCACCATGACAATCTTCACCACCACGAACAGCAATGAAATCGTCACCATCGGTTGGTAAATACTTGAGATCATCCTTCAATTCAAAGCCGTCACCAATCCATTGCTCAGAAATACGGTTGTATACACCGCTACCATCGGTATCGGCATAGCGCGTAATTTCCGTTCCGAATGGCTTGGGCTCGCGATGCTCCACCACACCATTTGCATCAACTGTATAAATATCATCCGCATCAATTGATTTTGATTGATATGAACCATCTTTAAATTCGAAAACCTGGGTAACCATACCATTATTGATCGTAAACTTGAATTGTTTATGACTTCCTGATTGAGGAGAGTCATCATTAAAATCATCGCTTCCAGAACTCATTTTTTTCTCCTAATTAGAATTAACTTAATTCCAATTAGATTACAGTGCATCGAGAAAAACAATGGTACAAATTCCCGATTATGCGGTGATACTTGTCATACACCCTACTCACTTACTGTTTGATTGGATTACGTTGCGCTGCTGTAAGTTGATTGCCCCAATCTGCAGGCAAATTTTGTACCCAGCCGTTATAAACCACCGGAATCGGTAATATCCCTTGCCCATCTATGCCTGTATTGGTTGCGATTACATCATCGCTAACTGTTGCACTTTGAGAAAACAAACCGATTCTACCAACCACAGCAGCATCGACAGGGCTTCCGTCACCGTTTGGATCGGGATCAACAACCAACATACGGTTAGAAAATTTACTGGAAACATAGGCATAATAACCGCCGCCTTTGGTCGGTTCGGTATTGAATGGCATATTTGTGGCGCCGGTAGGATAAATCAAACTGGTTCTGGTGTGTATAGTATTTGAATTGCCAGAAAAATGAACGATCCCGCCCCAAGGGGCGAGGAATTAAACCCGGTAGAGATTAAGAATAGCTCCATCACTAACAAAGTCCACGTGCAAGGTCACTCTGTAAATCTTGAACAGCTTCTAATCCAACAGCGATTCGCAATAATCCATCAGAAATACCCGCCGCATCACGGGCATCTTGGCTAATTCTCGCATGTGTGGTAGTAGCCGGGTGAGTTAACGTGCTTTTGGTATCTCCTAAATTAGCTGTTATCGAAATCAACTGAGTTGAATCAATTACTCGCCACGCCGCTTCCTTTCCACCTTTTACTTCAAAAGCAACAATACCTCCACCTGTTTTTTGTTGCTTCTTCGCAAGCTCATGTTGAGCATGTGATGCCAGTCCTGGATAAAACACCCTCACCACATTCGGCTGAGATTCCAACCACTGTGCCACTTTCAGTGCATGATTCGAATGTGCTTCCATGCGTACTTTGAGCGTTTCAAGTCCTTTCATGATCACCCAGGCATTAAACGCACTGAGTGTAGGACCAGTTGTACGCAAGAAACCAAAAATACCACCATCCATCAACAAATCTCGCTTACCTAATACGGCCCCACCCAACACTCTACCTTGCCCTTCCAAGTATTTAGTAGCGGAATGAATAACAATATCGGCACCTAATTCAAGGGGTTTCTGTAGCGCAGGTGTACAAAAACAATTATCGACAGCTAACCAAATCCCTGACTTCCGAGCTACGGCTGATAATGCGGCAATATCCGATATTTCTGTCAACGGATTGGAAGGAGTTTCAAGAAAAAAAAGTTTAGTATTCGGTTGAGTCGCGGCTTGCCATGAAGAAACATCCGTAGCCGATACAAAAGTGGTATCGATATTAAACTTTTTCAGAATATTATTAAACAGATTAACCGTAGAACCGAACAAACTTCTGGATGCAACAATATGATCGCCTGCAGCAAGCAAACCCATTACACATGAAAGTATCGCAGACATGCCCGATGAAGTGGCAATGCATGCCTCTGCTCCTTCGAGTACAGCAAGGCGTTCCTCAAAGGCCGTCACAGTAGGGTTGGTAAACCTTGAATAAATATTGCCTGGCTCACTACCGGAAAAACGGGCTGCTGCTTGCGCTGCACTATCAAAAACGTAACTCGACGTCAGATAGATTGCTTCTGAATGTTCGTTAAATTGACTGCGATGAATACCGGTATGCAGCGCGAGCGTTTCCGGTTGCAAATGATCAGACATATAGATGCGTCTCAAATAAATAATTAAAAATCTGACACCAAGCTTGTGATACGTGCTACATCAACTAAATAATTCTATTATGAATACATGAAGTTCAGAAAGATCTCAATCAGGAACCACCAGACTCAAGTCTAGCTGCGTATTAGGATGAGAACGTGTCAATGGCGGGCAAGCTCGCTGTAGCTCAATCCGCTTTAGGTATTCCGCAGTTACATCTTTAGTTAAATAGATTCCATCAAAACAAGAAGTTTCAAACTTATCCACTTTAGGTAGCGCCTTTGAAACAGCCAATTTAAGTGCATCCAAATCCTGAAACACCAGATAATCAGCACCAATCTCTTGGCAGATCTCATCCGTACTACGGTCTGTTGCGATCAATTCCTGCCTTGTCGGCATATCGATTCCATACACATTAGGAAATCTAACCGGAGGAGCCGCAGAGGCAAAATAGATTTTGTTAGCACCTGCTTCCCTACCCATTTGTACAATTTCACGGCTAGTCGTACCACGCACGATAGAATCGTCAACCAGTAAAACATTTTTCCCGCGAAATTCCACACTAATTGCATTAAGTTTTTGTTTGACAGATTTGCGCCGTAATTGCTGGCCAGGCATAATAAAAGTTCGCCCAACATAACGATTTTTTACAAACCCTTCGCGAAAGTTAACACCCAATTGATAAGCCAGTTGTAATGCACTCGGGCGGCTTGAATCCGGTATCGGAATTACTACATCAATATCCAAGTGATGCATGGATTTCTTAATTTTCTCAGCCAAATGCTCACCCATATTCAACCGCGCCTCATATACTGAAATACCATCCATCACCGAATCAGGGCGTGCCATATAAACATACTCGAATATGCAAGGATTCGAAGAATATTCCGTAGCACACTGTTTATTATAAAAATTACCAGCTTCATCAATAAAAATTGCCTCTCCCGGTTTAACATCCCGAATCAGTTTAAAACCAAGCGTATCTAATGCGGCACTTTCTGATGACACCAAAAATTCTGTTCCATATTCATTCTCTATCGAACCGAAGACTAATGGCCTGATACCAAATGGATCTCGAAACGCCAGTAATCCATACCCTGCAATCATAGCTACTACGGCGTAAGCACCTCGACAGCGTTTATGCACGCCAGCCACGGCAGTAAAAATAGCTTCAGGATCCAACTGATAATTACGCGTACTCGCTTGTAATTCATGCGCAAAAACATTGAGCAGCACTTCAGAATCGGAATTGGTATTAACATGACGTAGATCGGTTCGGAATAACTCCTCATTCAATTCCGCTGCATTCGTCAGGTTTCCATTGTGACCGAGAACTATACCGAATGGCGAGTTGACATAGAATGGTTGCGCTTCGGCTGTGGAGCTCACAGATCCGGCTGTCGGATAACGCACATGACCAATCCCCATATTACCAGCGAGAGCACGCATATTCCTGGTACGAAACACATCTCGCACCATACCAAGACCTTTATGCATATGGAAAGTATTGTGTTGCGCTGTAACAATACCACCCGCATCTTGTCCACGATGCTGTAGTGTTAGCAATCCATCATAAAGCAGTTGATTAACAGGCGATTGCGCAACTACACCCAAAACTCCGCACATAAAGAAACCTCATTCGTTTCAATTACTTGAACTGATCAATAACAAATAAAATTATCAAAAAGCACAAATAAGTTCTAAAAATCAATAACTCTCTTTTCTACTGAAATTAATATGTTGCGCTAGGTCTTCGGGTAACCAAGTTACAACCTGATTTGCCACCATTTCTAATGGCGCACTGAAATAGGCCTGCTGCCAAAACGATTGTGTCGGAATCTTCGTCAATCCAGCTATGAGCACAACGACAGTCACGATAATCAGTGCTCTTAAAAAGCCAAACAAAGAACCGAATAATCGATCGATAAACCCCAATCCGATATTCTTGATCAAAGCAGTCAATAACATCGTAAGTAATGCAGTATTCACTAATACCGTGAGAAATACCAGCACAAAAGTAACTAAAAACCGTAATGTCTCGCCTACAACAGCATCTGGAAGAAATTGTACAAAATAGGATGTATACGCGCCTGCTACAACAAATGCCGCAATCCAGCCAGCAATCGACAGCACTTCACGGACGAATCCTCGGGTGATACCTAAAATAACCGATACCAAAAAAATAACGCATACAACATAATCAAAAACAGTCATTGTCAAGAAATCGTTCTCGCGTATCAAAATCCTATGTTTCTAACAATAAATGCTCAAACGCCGATAATCACTTCATTATTTGGAAGTGATCACACCATCAAAACCCAATTTATTTAGTTTCTTCAATTCATTCTCTGCAACGCTTCTTGAAGCTAGTGGGCCAATCCGCACGCGAGTTACTTCGCCACTACTGGTTTTAATAATCTCTGTGTAGGCTCGGAATCCACTCATAACCAAATTTTCTAATTGTTGCTTAGCCTTTGATTGGTCGGAAAAAGCCCCCAATTGTATCACCACACCTCCTTTAGGAATCTCAGTCGTACCGATAACATCGGCAGTGGCATTAGCAGTATTATTTGAACTATTTGGAAGATGTGTTGTAGAGACTGCCGGAGACTTTGGTTCCATTACTACCGTTACACGCTTAGCATCTATTTTTGGCTTGATACCAGGTATAGGAAGACGTTTTTGCTCGTCTTGAATCGCTTCAAAATCATCCACGAATGGCACATTCTCCTTCATGGAATCAGGAAGCTGATTTGCTTCTTGAATCAGGTCATTCGATGGAATAGATTGCTTAGGCAAATGAACTGGAGCAGTGTTATTACCCCTATCTGCATCATGCAAGTTAATGACGACTTCCTGCTGTTCATTACCCGTTTTAGGCTCGTCAAAAATAGCAGGCAGCACGATAATTGAAACTATCACCAAAACAATCGCTCCAACCAGTCGCCTTCTTGCGCGTTTTCGCAGTAACAGCTCTTCTTCACTAATATTTTTGTTCATTTATAATCCAATGAAAATATCTTTCAAAGCGTCTTCCAGTGCCTCAGTACATCACCCACCGTATAGAAGGATCCAAACACACAAATTCTATCATTTTTAGTCGCTTGTCCACAGGCAAAAACGAATGCATCAATTACATTTAAAAATGACAAAACACCATTTTTGTCAGCACTAATACCGGCATCATATAGCTGACTACAAATATAATCCGCCGTTGCTGCACGTTCGGAATGAACGGATGAAACCAACCAAACATCAATCTGCTGTTTTATTTGTGAAACGACACCCGATATATCTTTATCTGCAAGCATGGCAAAAACCGCATAGGTTTTCCCGGTCGGTTTAGTTGCTGCTAAGTTACTCGATAGCACCGAAGCCGCGGCCGGATTATGTGCCACATCGAGAACAATCATCGGGTATGTAGATACGACTTGAAATCTTCCCGGTATGATCGCTTCACTCAATCCATCGCGAATATTTTGCATCGTCACCGGCAATATGGCTTTAAGTGCATCTAAAGCAGCCAAACAAGTACTAGCATTTTGTAATTGTTTCTGACCTCGGAGTGCAGGAAATGGAAGTGAGTATCGACAATCTTTTGGTCCCCAGTAATCCCATTGCGATAACTTATCAACATAACCGAATTGTTTATTCAGCAACAACAAATCAGGATCGATTTGATTGATTTGTTGCCATACCTTGCTTGGCAAATCCGTCTCAGCACAAACCGCAGGTTTTCCTTTTCTAAAGATAGCAACTTTTTCACAACCTATTTTTTCACGGCTATCACCGAGATACTCCATATGGTCAAAATCGATACTCGTTACAATGGAACAATCTGGGGAAAATACATTAACTGCATCCAAGCGACCACCTAATCCAACTTCCAAAATTGCTACCTCTACCTCAGATCGAATAAACCAATCCATTGCCGCTAGGGTGCCAAATTCGAAAAAAGTCAGCGATATATGACAAGATTCTCTAGCTTCATTGATACGTTCAAATACTCGGCATAAGCTTTCATCATCAACTTCTACTTTGTTAATGCGCATTCGTTCGTTATACCGTAACAAATGAGGCGATGTATAGCACCCGACGCGATAGCCTGCTCTCGTTAGGACAGCTTCAAGTATGACGCACACTGAGCCTTTACCGTTTGTGCCGGCGACAATAATAAGAGGGAATTTAGGATTTAAACCGAGTTGCTCTTTAACTCGACTAACTCGCTCCAGACCCATATCAATCATTTTTGGATGAATAGCCTCAAGATAGGCTAACCAATCAGACAGTGAACGTAATGAGGGATGGATGTCTGAACTCCTGATCAATCAATACAGATTATAATCACTGAAAAACATTGTGTTAGTTCACAGCCGACCGGCACATCAATTGCATACATAAATTGGCGATCTTTTCGCGCATTTGTCGACGATCAACAATCATATCGATTGCACCGTGTTCCAATAAAAATTCTGAGCGCTGAAACCCTTCTGGAAGCGTCTGACGAACCGTTTGCTCAATTACGCGCGGCCCGGCAAAACCGATCAATGCATCCGGTTCAGCAATCACAATATCCCCAATGAAAGCGAAACTAGCCGACACACCGCCCATAGTAGGGTCTGTCAGAACAGAGATAAAAGGCAAGTTACAATGACTTAATCGTGTTAAGGCCGCAGATGTTTTTGCCATTTGCATCAATGAAAACAAACCCTCCTGCATACGAGCGCCGCCACTGGCGCTAAAACATACAAAAGGCATTTGCTGTTCAATACACGCTTGTATACCTCTAACAAAGCGCTCACCTACTACTGAACCCATCGATCCACCCATAAAACCAAATTCAAACGCCGCCACAACAATCGGGAGGTCTTTAATTCTTCCTTGCACGACCACCAGAGAGTCATTCTCATCAGTGCCTTCTTTCGCTTGTGTTAAACGATCAACATATCGCTTGCTATCTTTAAACTTCAATGCATCAATGGCAATCACTTCGGCACCGATTTCCATACGATGATCAGGATCCAGTAGCCAATCAATCCGACTACGAGCGGAAATACGATTATGGTAGCCGCACCTCGGACAAACGTTTAGATTCTTTGCAAGATCCGAATAGTAAAGCACAGCCTCACAATTTTTACATTTGCTCCACAAGCCTTCCGGTACAATCTTCTTTTCACCGGCTCCCTTCTTCTTAATTTTTGGTGGAATTATTTTTTGAAACCAGCTCATACGTATGTTATGCGGAAAAATCCGTTCATCACTCTATTAATGTTGTTCGTCCATCGCCTGACGAAAACTCGTCAGCAGTACCCCTACTTTTGCTAATAAGTCGTCTTGTTTCGCATGCTCAATTTCTTCAATAATTCGACTCCCTATCACCACCGCATCAGCTAAGTTAGCTACAGCCCAGGCTGTAGCGCCATCGCGTATACCAAACCCAACACCAATAGGAATCGCAATATGTTTTCGTAACTCTTTTAACATCATGTTTACATTTTCAAGATCGAGATGCGATGCACCAGTTACACCTTTTAAAGAAACATAATACACATAACCTTTGGCGAGTTTGGCCACATGCTCCATCCGAGATTTCGGTGTAGTCGGAGATAACAAGAATATGGCATCAATGCCATATTCATTAAGACATTTCACCCATTTTCCTGATTCTTCTGGAGGATAATCCACAATCAATATTCCATCAACACCGCATTTTTTTGCTTTGCTTGCAAAAGCTTCATACCCCAATGCTTCGACTGGATTAGCATAACCCATCAGAACGATTGGTGTATTAACATCTACTTTTCTAAATTCCTCAACAAGGTCCAGCACTTTATTAAGGCTAACTTGATGCTTCAAAGCGCGTTCGGTTGATCTTTGTATTGTTGGACCATCCGCCATAGGATCGGAAAAAGGAACTCCCAATTCAATGATATCAGCGCCCGACTGTACCAATTGATGCATCAGTTGAACGGTTACTTCGGGGTATGGATCGCCTGCAGTGATAAATGGAATCAGTGCCTTGCGATTTTGCATCTTCAGATTTGCAAATGTTTGAGCAATTCGATTCATAATCTAAAACCTAAAGTGACAAGCCAGACATTTGCGCCACGGTTGCCATATCTTTGTCACCACGCCCAGATAAATTGACCAATAATAACTTATCCCTAGGTAGAGTTGGCGCATATTTAGCCGCATGAGCCAGTGCATGGCTTGACTCTAACGCGGGCATAATACCTTCATATCGGCATAAATCATGAAAAGCCTGCAATGCTTCATGATCAGTAATTGCAACATACTCTGCTCTTCCACAATCTTTAAGCCAAGCATGCTCCGGTCCAACACCGGGATAATCCAATCCAGCCGATATTGAGTGTGTTTCGACAATTTGACCATTCTCATCCTGAATAAGATAGGTACGGTTCCCATGCAATACACCAGGCCTCCCTGTAGACAAAGTAGCAGCGTGTTGCCGGGTCTCAATACCCTTGCCTGCGGCTTCAACACCGATCAAGCGAACACCACTATCATCAATATACGGATAAAACAAGCCAATTGCATTAGATCCACCACCAACACAAGCAATCAGCGCATCGGGTTGGCGTCCGAAAAACTCTTGCATTTGTACCTTAGCTTCCATACCGATAATTGCTTGAAAATCCCTTACCATCATCGGATAAGGATGAGGTCCGGCTACCGTACCAATAATATAGAAAGTATTTTCGACATTAGTTACCCAGTCTCGCATCGCCTCGTTCAGCGCATCTTTCAATGTGCGCGATCCAGACTCAACGGGTACAACCGTAGCACCCAGAAGTTTCATACGATATACATTGGTTGCTTGCCGCTTCACGTCTTCAGATCCCATATATACGACACATTCCATGCCGTACCGTGCAGCCACAGTCGCGCTCGCAACACCATGCTGACCTGCTCCCGTTTCCGCAATTACCCTTTTTTTACCCAAACGCCGTGCTAGCAGAGCCTGACCAACAGTATTATTGATTTTATGCGCTCCAGTATGATTTAAATCTTCCCGCTTTAATAGAATCTGGGCGCCACCTAGATATTCTGACCATCTTTTCGCATGATAAATCGGACTTGGTCTACCAACATAGTGCTTTAGTTCATAAGAGAATTCGGCCTGAAACTCAGGATCGGTACGATAGTATTCATATTTTTGGCGCAAATCTTCCAGCGCTGAAATCAATGTTTCCGCTACAAAAATTCCACCATAGGGACCAAAGTGGCCGTCCCGACCAGGAAGATCATAAGTACTCACCGCTTAACCCCCTGCATAAAAGCAAAAATTTTTTCTTCGTTTTTAATTCCTTTAGAAACTTCTACCCCACTAGAAACATCAACAGCCCATGGCCGTGTTTCCCGAATGGCATTTGACACATTTTGCGGGTTTAGCCCACCCGAAAGTATCAATGGCAGCGGCAATTGTTGTGGAATAAGGCCCCAATCAAAAGTATGCCCAGTCCCTCCAGGTATACCGGGCGTATACGTATCGACAAGTAAGCCTTTGGCAGCTTTATACTGCTGTGCATATTGTAGCAAATCCGTATCTTCTTTCATTCTTATTGCTTTGATATACGGCACAGCGAATTGCGCACAAAATTCAGGTGATTCATTACCATGAAATTGCAATAAATTTAATTTAACTGCTTTTATGGTTTGCTCAACCCAAGACACATCCGGATCAACATAAACACCGACAACAGTAACAAAAGAAGGTATCTGACAAGCAATAGAGTAGGCTGAATCAATATTAATATAACGAGGGCTTTGTGGCCAGAACACAAAACCAATCGCATCTACACCAGCCTTAACGGCTGACACAGCATCCTCACGGCGAGTAATCCCGCATACTTTAACACGTACCGACATAATGCTATTGATTATATAATATCTCTGGCACTAAAGGCATTACAGAGAAATCTGGTAATGCCCATTGGTCGGGATAAGACACTTTTGCCAAATATAAACCCGCTGGTGAAAATGTTGGTGCCGCTAGCATACGGTTACCACCTTGTAGTAAGTCTTGCATCCATTCTGGGGGATATTTGCCTTTACCAATGTATACCAAATTACCGATAATATTTCTGACCATATGTTGCAAAAATGCATTCGCACGCAAATCAAAAACGATTAAATTACCGTAGCGCTGTATTTGTAAGTGTGTAATGGTCCGTATGGGCGACTTTGCTTGACATTCAGCTGCTCGAAAAGAAGAAAAATCATGCTCACCCAGTAGCAGGTTTCCTGCAATTTGCATTTTCTCCAATATCAACGCTTGATGAAACCACCCTACCTTTCCTACCTGTAGTCCTGGGCGTGTGGGTTGATTCAGAAGCAGATAAAGGTAGCGCCGTTCAAGTGCACTGTATCTTGCATGAAAATCTGATAAAACCTCAGTTGCCCAGCGAATTGCAATGTCATTCGGTAATTTTGCATTCACCCCGCGTATCCACGCACTAATAGGACGCTTCGATTCGGTATCGAAATGCACAACCTGATAGAGTGCATGTACACCTGCATCAGTACGACCTGCTGTAGTAACATGAATTTTCTCTTGCGCAATTAGAGACAAAGCCAGTTCAAGAATATCTTGAATTGCGCAGCTCTGGGGTTGACTTTGCCAACCACAATAACGACTTCCGTCATACTCCAGTACTAAACAAATTCGCACGAACCAGTACTACTTCTATTGCGTGTTTTGAACAAATTTAATTATCAATGCAAATTGTTACAAGCTCTTCATTAGCTTTTTAGCAGCTCTTTTTTGTTTTGCATCTCCATCGCGAATAACTTCTTCCAACATTTCTTTAGCACCTTCTTTATCATCCATTTCTTGGTATGCTTTTGCCAAATCAAGCTTAGTTTCAACCTCTTGCCATTGCTCACTATTCTCACTTAAATCTGATTCCTTATCTTTTTGAGCAACAGAATCAGCGCTTTCAATATCCAAATTTATGCTTTCCAAACCCAATTCAGGAACAATTGGAATAACTTTTGAAGTAGTATCAACTTCATCAGAATCGAATTGCTCTGAGATACTTGGTTCATCCATTAGCTCCAGTGCACTCGGATGATCATGGTTTGGCGCACTTGCTTTATCGCTTTTTGCAAGTTTTGCATTCTGAATAGCGTCATCTGCTAAATTAATTGCATCTTCAGAGAAATCAAAATCGATCGTGTTGCTTTGGTCAGTGTTTGATTCAGTCACACTGTCAAAATTCAGTACCGTTTCTCCCACTTCTAAATCTTTTACTGATTCGTAATCCGAAGAATCGATCTTGACTTGATCGTTTTGGACAGATTCATTCGCATCCGACAAATCAAATTCTGTTTCGTAATTCACTTGGACAGGATGCACGTCAGTATTGATGCCATCATCAGTCAAGTCAATATCTCTCGATTGATGAGAATGCTTTGTTTCATTATTTTCCGAATCTATCTGTAGCTGAGAATCAAATTCAGCCGCATCCGACTTCTCGGGAAGATTTGCGTATAAAACAGTATTCTGTTCAAAATCTTGATCTTCTTCATTAGATTGCTCAGCACTCGCAGCACTCTGGTAGGTTGAATCTTCATCGCTCGACTCAGCATAACCATCTGCCGCAGCAACTTGTTGTGCGCCGGACATGGCCGCCATTCTCGATTTCATCCTAGAGGAAAAGCCTTCTGCTGCTTTGTCGTTTTTATCATCATCTTCTTTATTTTGCCGACGCTTACGCACCCACAATAATGCGGACAACAAAGCCACCATTAAAAAGGCACCCACATACTCAATATTGGCAAAAATCTGATCGGTTAGTGACATCTCCTCATCATTCGTATCTGATACCGGTAGTGGTAGCGATGCCGGCATTACCGCTTCCACAGGCGCCGACTGTTCGGTAGGTGTTGTTCCCGCATCTGGAATTGTTACATCTACTTGATCGTTTTCAGTTACCGACTCACTGTCTTGCTGTAACTGTACGGATGACTGTTGAGGAGGTTGTGCAATCACAGCCTCAGGCCTAATTTCCGGTTCAGTTGCTACTTTGCCAGTGGATTCCGCTCTGACTTGCGCTTGAGCAAGTGTGGCATCTTTCAACTCTAAAAGTTTTTTTAAATTCTCAACGCTTTTTTCAAGCATTGCCACACGTTCATTCGCTTCTTTAAGTGAAAGGTTTTTTGCGATAGCATCTTCTTCCATCATACGCAAACGGTCTGCCACATTTGATGGAGCAGCAGAATCTTTATTACCATCCGTTTGTAACGCACTGGATAAGCGCAACACTTCTTTAGGTTCCACATTCGAGCTAGTCGCTTGTTTCTCGATTCGAGTGGTAATTTTGCCTTGATCTGATTGACGTATCGTTCTCCGAGAAGATTCATCACGGGATGAAGACGCTAATCTTGAGCGATAGTTTTGCCAATCAACCACTTGCACACGAATTTCTGAGTTCGCCGATTTTTTGTCGATCGCATCAGCTTCACTTTTCTCTGGTATTTTCAAAACCGCACCAACTCTCAGCAAATTCATATTGCCAGCAATAAATGCATCACGATTGGCACGATAAAGCGCAACTAACATCTGATTCAAGTCAACACCTGCGGGCAATACTTGACGTGCGATCACTGACAAATTATCACCAGGAACGACAGGACCGTAAGTTCCTGTCGTTCTGTATGCTGAAGAATTATTTTCAGTTGGCGGAGCTTGCTTGTCTTTAGGCGGTATTTTTTTAGGTATCTCTGATTCTGTAAGCTTATTTTGCTGAGGTGCTGCCACGACAGGCGATGCAACACTTGGTGCGGTGACTTGCTGCGGAGAAGATTCTGCTGGATCCAGCAATACCGCATATTCGCGCAGAATCCGACCAGACGCCCAATTCAATTCTACTAATAAATTCAAAAAAGGATCGTTGATCGCTTGTGGTGAACTAAGCTTTATATAAGGATTGCCATTTACTCTCGATTCGACAGAAACTTTAACTGTTGAAAAAAAAGGCTCATATTGAATACCAGCCTGAGCAAACGCCTCTTGCGATGCAATGCTCGCCCGAAGTGAAGGAATCTCACTTTTATTGGCAGTAACAATATCGATTTCAGCACTCAGTGGTTGCCCTAAAGCAGACATGAGCGATAATTTACCCAGTCCTGCTGCAAAAAGTACCGAGGGAAGGAACAAAATGATTAAGAACAAGCTTACTCTAAAGGAAGTTTTATACACTGAGATACCCTCTTTCTTTTAAAAAATAAATATTACGAGGCCAGCATTACAACGTAGATGCTCAAATGTGCTACGTTTTGGATATAAACCGATCATTTAGTAAACTGTTATTCAATCACATAGGCAACTCATTTTAAATTTTAATTTAATAACGCAAGAACTCAGTGTTGAATTAATATCCGCAGCATTCTGCGTAAAGGTTCTGCAGCTCCCCATAATAACTGATCGCCCACGGTAAAAGCAGACAAATACTCACCCCCCATCGCCAATTTACGCAGCCGACCGATATTAATCGACAAAGTGCCCGTCACAGCGGTGGGTGTCAGCTCTACAGTTGTTTCTTCACGATGATTAGGTACAACATGAACCCACTCATTAGCGTTTGAAATAATTTCTTCAATTTCGTTTAGAGGAATATCTTTCTTCAATTTAATGGTCAGCGCTTGGCTATGGCAACGCATCGCACCAACACGCACACAAATACCATCGACAGGAATTTGATGATCAAATCGACCTAGAATTTTGTTCGTCTCTGCCTGCCCTTTCCATTCCTCTCGACTTTGTCCATTTGCAATTTCTTTATCAATCCAAGGAATCAGACTGCCTGCCAATGGCACGCCAAAGTTTTCTGTTGGAAATTTTTTATCGCGTAATGTTTCTGCTATCTCACGATCGATATCGAGTATATTTGAGGCAGGATCATCCAATAAATCCTTAGCCGCGCGATGCGTTTCTCCCATTTGTTGTATCAGTTCGCGCATATTCTTGGCTCCTGCTCCAGACGCCGCCTGATAAGTCATGGCGCTCATCCATTCCACCAAGCCTTTTTCAAACAATCCTCCAACTGCCATCAGCATCAAGCTCACGGTACAATTGCCGCCAATATAATTTTTTACTCCATCTTGCAATGCTTGCTCAATCACAGGTTTATTGATCGGATCAAGAATAATCACAGCGTCCTTTTCCATGCGCAGTGCCGAAGCTGCATCGACCCAGTAGCCCTGCCAACCAGACTGGCGTAATTGACCAACAATCTTATTGGTATAGTCACCACCTTGGCACGAAACTATGATATCCATAGCGCTGAGCTGTTTAATATCGCACGCGTCTTGCAATACCGGAATTTCTTTTCCGATATCTGGGCCTATCCCGCCTTTTTGTGATGTTGTAAAAAAAACCGGATCAATCAGTGAAAAATCATCTTCTTCACGCATGCGTTGCATAAGCACAGAACCTACCATGCCGCGCCAACCAACAAAACCAACTTGTTTCATTACCCTATTTACATCCTAAAAATTAACAAAATGGCAAACTAGTAAAAATACTCGATAAATATTAACTTATTTTATAAAGTTACAACAAATGATTTAGCAGGGTGTTACTATTTAATTTAATTATTTGTAACATTTTCATGTAATTTAAATTCTTGAGCTACAGTAGCGACAGTACTGCATCGCCCATAGCTTTGGTCCCAACCACAGGCATATTGGGTTCGGCTATATCTTTTGTTCTCAATCCAGACGCCAGTACTTTTCTTATGGCTTGTTCAATCCGATATGCAGATTCTTCATGATTAAACGTATAGCGTAACATCATGGCCACTGACAAAATCGTCGCCAATGGGTTGGCTAGGTCTTTACCAGCGATGTCCGGTGCTGAACCATGAATCGGTTCATATAATCCTTTATTATTCTGATCCAAGGAAGCCGATGGAAGCATGCCAATTGAACCTGTCAGCATCGAAGCCTCATCAGACAAAATATCGCCAAACATATTGCCTGTAACCATCACATCAAATTGCTTAGGGTTTCGTACCAGTTGCATTGCTGCATTATCTACGAGCATATGGGAAATCGTGACATCCGGATAGTCTTTGGCTACTTCTGTTACAATATCACGCCACAACTGTGTACATTCCAACACATTCATTTTATCTATAGAGCACAATTTTTTCTGGCGCTTCCTAGCTGCTTGAAAAGCTACGTGTGCAATGCGAAGAATTTCTGATTCACTGTAGATCATCGTGTTAAAACCAACACGATGACCATCACGTATATCAATACCACGCGGTTCGCCAAAATAAATATCACCCGTTAGCTCACGTACAATTAAAATATCCAAACCCGCAACGACATCATATTTCAAACTGGATGCACTCGCCAACTCGGGATATAAAATAGCCGGACGAAGATTAGCAAATAAATTCAGCTCCTTGCGTATAGAAAGCAAACCTCTCTCAGGGCGTTGGTGACGCGGCAATGCATCATATTTTGGCCCACCTACTGCACCCAATAAAATTGCATCAGCCTGACTGGCTAAACGATGGGTCGCTTCAGGGTAAGGCTCCCCGGTCGCATCGACAGCGCAGCCCCCAATTAAACCATATTCCAATTCAATTGGTAGACCGTCAGCTTTTAATGCCTCTAACACGCGAACAGCTTGTGCCACGATTTCTGGTCCTATGCCATCGCCTGCTAATACTGCTAATTTCATAATATTTGATTAATCATTTCATTTATTAGAATAACCAAGGTTGTTCTTGACGTCTTTTATTTTCAAAAGCCTTGATTTCATCCGCATGCTGCAGAGTAAGTCCGATCTCATCCAATCCGTGCAATAAGCAGTGCTTACGAAAAGTATCTATTTCAAACTCAAAGCTCCTATTGTCAGGTGTACAAACACTTTGCTTTTGAAGATCTACGGACAATTGATAGCCTGGATGCATTGCAACCGCCACAAACAGTAAATCCAATATCGCCGTATTCAAGACGATCGGCAGCAATCCTATCTTAAAACAGTTATTAAAAAATATATCTGCAAAACTCGATGCAATAACGACTCGAAAGCCATAGTCCTGTAGTGCCCACGGTGCATGTTCCCTGCTCGACCCACAACCAAAATTAGCACGCGCTAATAAAATTTGAGCTCCTTGATATCTGGGCTGGTTCAACACAAACCCTGAATTAAGCTGACGCTTTGATAAATCCATACCCGGTTCTCCATGATCCAGAAAGCGCCACTCATCAAATAAATACTGACCAAAACCGGAACGCTTGATGGATTTGAGGAATTGTTTGGGAATAATCGCATCGGTATCGACATTAGCGCGATCAAGAGGTGCAACTAAACCAGTAAATGTTAGGAATTTTTCCATTGGATTATGCGAACACACATATTAAAGTAAGGAAGTTATTATAACTTGCGCACATCTACAAAATGCCCAGTAATAGCAGCAGCAGCTGCCATAGCAGGACTCACTAGATGCGTTCTTCCACCAGGTCCTTGCCGTCCTTCAAAATTTCGATTAGAAGTCGAAGCACAACGCTCTCCCGGGCCCAAACGATCATCATTCATAGCCAAGCACATCGAACATCCTGGTTCACGCCACTCAAATCCAGCCGCCATGAAAATCTTATCCAATCCTTCACGTTCGGCTTGTTGCTTAACCAATCCTGAACCGGGAACCACCAACGCCAGCTTTATGCTTGAGGCAATTTTCTTATCTTTTACTATCTGTGCGGCTGATCGTAAATCCTCAATACGCGAATTTGTACATGAACCGATAAAAACCTTATCAATGGTAATTTGTTGAATTGGAGTGTTAGCTTTCAATCCCATATAATTTAGCGCAAGTTGTATATTCTTACGTTTCGTTTCATCAGTAACATGCGCAGGATCTGGCACTCTACCATCGACATCGACAACCATTTCGGGCGAAGTTCCCCAAGTAACTTGGGGTTTGATTTGTGCGGCATCCAATATTACCGTTTGATCAAAAACAGCGCCAGGATCACTATGTAAGGTTCTCCAGTAAGCAATCGCACGCTCCCACATCTCTCCTTGAGGAGCAAAAGGACGGCCCTTGATATAATCAATCGTAACATCATCCACGGCTACGATGCCTGCGCGTGCGCCCGCTTCAATTGCCATATTACACAACGTCATTCGCCCTTCCATTGATAGCGCCCGAATGGCGCTACCAGCAAATTCAATCGCATGCCCATTACCGCCAGCCGTGCCAATTTTACCGATAATAGCCAGTGCGATATCTTTTGCGGTAACACCCAGGCCTAATTGACCTTCAACAAGAATACATAAGGTTTTCGATTTCTTCATCAGCAAACATTGCGTTGCCAAAACATGCTCAACCTCAGAAGTACCAATTCCAAATGCCAAGCACGCAAAAGCACCATGCGTACTGGTATGCGAATCGCCGCATACCACCGTCATACCTGGTATCGTTGCTCCTTGCTCCGGACCAATAACGTGTACGATACCTTGACGCAAATCATGCATTTTGAATTGAGTAATACCCAATTCATCGCAATTTTGATCGAGTGTATCCACTTGTAAACGCGAAAGTGGATCATGAATTCCCTGACTCCGATCAGTTGTTGGTACATTATGATCAGCAACAGCTAGAATGGAGTTCAGTCGCCATGGCTTACGTCCAGCAAGCTTTAGGCTCTCGAATGCTTGTGGGCTCGTCACCTCATGCACTAGATGACGATCAATGTATATCAGTGACATGCCTCCCACGTCAGTTGATTCAGTCGGAACTATGTGTTGATTCCAAAGTTTATCGTATAACGTTTGCATCCTATTTACTCAAAATTCACATTAGGATGCAATTATCCCATAAAGTTCTAAAATCAAACAAACTAAACAGATGCATTAATTGATGCATGAATAGACTTCATTTTCCATAGGATCAAAATTAAACTGATACCCACAATCGCAGCGCTAATTGAAAAAGTGATATCAGGGCCCAGCTTTTCCCACGTATAGCCGCTAAATACTGCACCAGCCGCTCCCCCTAATCCATAAACCACACTAGAATATATCGCCTGTCCTTTAGCTTGATGGCGTCCTCGAAAAAAATGATGAATAATCATCATTGCTGCGATATGGTGTGCGCCGTAAGTTGCCGCATGCAATATCTGTGCGAACACTATCAATAGTGGCCACTCAACACACCAGCCAATCAATAAAAAACGAACAATGGCAGAAACAAAACTAAAAACAAGTATAAGCTTTAGGCTAAAATGCTTCAGTAACCAAGGCATCAGAAAAAAAATTCCTATTTCGCAGATTACACCAATAGCCCAAGTCCATCCCACGAATCCCTTGGTATAACCATGCTCAACCAAATAAATTGAAAAAAAAGTATAATAAACCCCATGTGCAAATAGCATAAACAGGCTAACGGACAAAAACAGTATTACTTCCGGGCGTAAACAAATCTCCCGTACTGAATGATGAAACGTTGCAACTTCTCCGATTATCTCTTTCTCGCGAACTTGATAAGAAAATATGACAATAAAGGCCTTTAAACTCAATATAATCCAAAGTAACCAAAAAATTTCTATCTTATCCAGAACATAACCCACACCAATTACTGTTAAAACAAATCCTACTGAGCCCCATGAGCGAATACGGCCATAGTGCATCGTACGCTCGCCTAAATGTGATAGCGTTATAGCCTCCATCAATGGTAACGAAGCGCTCCAAAAAATACTCATCAACAGCATAAACAAAAATATCCAACTAAAAGAATCTCCAACAAAAAAGCCACAAAAAGTAATTAACCCCATCACTGCAGCGACTTGAACAACTCGAGCCCGTTTTCCAGTGTAATCAGCCACCCATCCCCAAAATGCCGGAGAAAATATCCGTGTAACGAGTAATAATGACATCAGCAAGCCAATCTGCAATGAATCAAAATTTAATGATTGCAGATATAAAGTCCAGTAAGGTGAGAAAGCCCCTATCAAAGCAAAATAAAAGAAATAAAAACCAGAGAGTCGCCAATAGGGTAATAAAGGTATATGGTGGGTCAGTTGAAACAAAGACATACAATCTGATTCCTATAAATAAACTCAATTCACATCGAAAGATTTTAGAAGCCTGGAATCAATGGCAATTTCATGAAATCAACTAGAAAAGTATGCTTAATTGATAAATTATGTTACGCATCAACAAGATTTCGGTAACGAACGAATTAGTCATTCGTGGTATTCCTTGACAAAACATACAGCATCACTATAATCCACCCTTTGTTTCTGAAGCTTTCTAATCAAACCGTAGCGAAGCTTCATAATGCGGGAATAGCTCAGTGGTAGAGCACAACCTTGCCAAGGTTGGGGTCGCGAGTTCGAGCCTCGTTTCCCGCTCCACATCACCATCAGAAAACAAATTTGCACATGTTGGTGATCCACACAAATAAGGCGGGGTGGCAGAGTGGTCATGCAGCGGCCTGCAAAGCCGTCTACGCCGGTTCGATTCCGACCCCCGCCTCCATCGCACTATTTATTTCAATATTTATCACCGACACTACTTTGAGCCCCTTACATATAGATTCAATCCACTAGCGCGGATCAAAAAAGATATATACGAGAAATAGTAAGACAGTGATTTTAATGTTATTGATGCTTCTTTATCGTTTCTGCAATATGTTCGGCCCAAAAATTGATGCGATCTTCGGATTCTCCCTCTACCATCACTCGTATCAGTGGTTCTGTACCGGAAGAACGAATCAAAATTCGACCGCTATTCTTAAGTTCAGACTCAGCTTCTTTGATTAATTCCTTGAGTTCACTGTCAGCATTCCATTGATAAGATGGGGGTACTTTTACATTAATAAGCCGCTGTGGATAAAGCACCACCTCTTGCGTAAATTCTGCCAGTGTTTTTTGTGAATCTCTCAATGCATACAAAACCTGCAAAGCTGAAATAATACCATCGCCAGTAGTATGTTTATCCCTACATATAATATGGCCAGAACCCTCTCCCCCAATCTGCCAATTTTTTTCTTGTAGTAACTCTAAAACGTATCGATCACCGACATTAGCACGCAAGAAAGGAATTTTATGTTCTTTAAAGTGATTCTCAATCGCTAGATTTGTCATTAAAGTCCCCACCACCCCTCCAGTAAGTACTTTTCGCATTTGACGATGCTTAGCGATAATATAAATCAGTTGATCACCATCGTATACCTTGCCCGTTTCATCCACCATCATCAAGCGATCACCATCACCGTCCAATGCAATTCCTAAATCAGCGCCATGTTCCTTAACAGCATGTTGTAACGTTGCACAGTGCGTAGCACCACACTCATGGTTAATATTCAGCCCATCTGGGTCTACACCAATAGCGATAACCTCGTCAGCGCCTAATTCATGCATTACGTGTCTAGCAATGTGATAAGTTGCGCCATGTGCACTATCGACTACTATTCTTAATCCATGCAAGTCAAGTGGATAAGGAAAAGTACTTTTACAAAATTCGATATAGCGCGCATCAGCATCGCGTAACCTACGAACCTTTCCAAGCTGAGCGGACGGCTTAGTTTCTATCGGTTTATCTAATTCCGCTTCAATTTTGTGCTCCATATCATCAGGAAGTTTGGTTCCTGCAGCGGAAAAAAACTTGACACCGTTGTCTTCAAACATGTTATGCGATGCTGAAATCACAATCCCTGCTTGTAGGCGTAGTGCTCGGATCAAATAAGCAATTGCAGGTGTGGGCATTGGGCCTGACAAAAACACATCTACACCAGCTGCACATAATCCAGCTTCTAAAGCCGATTCAAACATGTACCCAGACACTCTTGTATCTTTACCAATCACTACCGTAGGACGTTTTCCCTCCATAAGATGCCAATCTGCATCCGCTAAGGCTTTACCGGCGGCATATCCCAAATGCATGACAAATTGCGGTGTTATTGGGCCTTTCCCAACTCTTCCTCGTATACCATCTGTGCCAAAATATTTTTTAGTCATATTTCCAGTATTTAATAGTTAGGTAAATGAAAAAATAAGAAGTAACGTACAGTTACTGATAATCTTTATACCGCATGCCTCATTGCCGAATAGATAGCTATGGCATCTTTTGTAGCCTTAACATCGTGCACTCTGACAATTTTGGCACCTTTAATTATGGCTAGCAAGGCGGCAGCTATACTTTCATGAATTCTTCGGTCAACACTATTGCCAGTAATACCGCCAAGCATAGACTTTCTCGATATCCCTACAAGTATTGGGACACTCAATGTAATTAATCGGTCGAGTTGCTGTAATAATTTATAATTGTGTTGCAATGTCTTACCAAAACCAAAACCTGGATCAATAATAAGTTGCTCTTGAGAGATGCCTGCAAGCTTTGCTGCGTCAATTCGATGCTGCAAAAAAATTTTCACCTCAGAAACAATATCCTGATACTGAGGATTACTTTGCATGTCAACAGGGATACCTTGCATATGCATTAAGCAGACGCGCACATGACGATATTGCGCAACTATATCCAATGCTCCCGGATTGCGTAATGCATGAACATCATTAATCATAAAAGCACCCGCATTAATAGCTTGTTTCATAACCTCGGGTTTTGAAGTATCGACAGAAATAGCTACATTTCGACCCGAAAGTCCCTCCAACACTGGAATTACACGATGCAATTCCTCATCAATGCTAACAGATTGACTACCAGGGCGAGTCGACTCACCGCCAATATCCAGTATATCCACACCCTCATCAATGAGGCTCATTGCATGCGCGATGGCCTGTTGAGTCGATTGGTAACACCCTCCATCTGAAAAAGAATCGGGTGTCACATTAACAATCCCCATAATGAGCGGACGGTTAAGTGAAAAAAGTTGGCTGTATGATAGTAAAGTCAATTGCAAAAAATTGAGTTCTGCAAGCTAAAATGCGGGATGCGATTTAAAATCGCATCCCGCATTTTAGCTTATTTAGCTTAACCTTTACTCAACTTCTTTCACTATTTCTTGTGGCGTTGATTTGGGTTCCTCTTTAGCATCCGACGCAGGCGATGAAGAATCACCGCTGGTTGTTGAAGACATTGATTGAGGTGGTTTTGGAGGCCGAGGTTCGCGACCTTCCATAATATCCTTGATCTGATCACTATCAATAGTCTCCCACTCCAACAAAGCCTTAGTCATCGCTTCAATTTTGTCTTTATTCTCTTCAATCAACTTACGCGCCAATGCATATTGCTCGTCTACAATACGGCGTACTTCCACATCAACTTTTTGCATGGTTGCCTCACTCATGTTTTTATGAGTAGTTACTGAGCGACCGAGAAAAACTTCACCCTCATTCTCACCATAGACCATTGGGCCGAGAATATCTGACATCCCCCACTGAGTTACCATTTGCCGAGCCAATTCAGTTGCGCGCTCAAAATCATTCGATGCTCCAGTAGTCATTTGTTTCATGAAAACCTCTTCGGCAATACGACCACCGAACATTACCGAAATTCTTTGTAGAATTTCTTCGCGCTCCATACTAAACCGATCTTCAGTAGGCAATTGCATAGTTACACCCAAAGCACGTCCTCGCGGAATAATCGTTACCTTATGAACCGGATCAGTCTTAGGTAACAATTGAGCCACTACAGCGTGCCCCGATTCATGATAAGCAGTATTCCTGCGTTCATGCTCTGGCATTACCACTGAGCGCCGCTCTGCACCCATGAAAATTTTGTCTTTCGCACGTTCAAAGTCATCCATATCAACCAGACGTTTATTACTTCTGGCAGCAAATAACGCCGCTTCATTGACCAAATTTGCAAGATCCGCGCCCGACATACCAGGCGTACCACGCGCCAGAATATCTGCTTTTACATCGGGTGAAAGTGGCACTTTGCGCATATGCACATGAAGAATTTGCTCACGTCCACGGATATCAGGCAACGGTACAGTAACTTGACGATCAAAACGACCGGGGCGCAACAATGCAGGATCCAACACATCGGGTCGATTGGTCGCAGCAATGACAATTACTCCCATAGCCCCTTCAAATCCATCCATCTCAACCAATAATTGATTCAGAGTTTGCTCACGCTCATCGTTACCTCCACCCAAGCCCGCACCACGCTGACGGCCAACCGCATCAATTTCATCAATAAAAATGATGCAAGGAGCATGTTTCTTAGCTTGCTCAAACATATCACGCACTCTAGAAGCACCTACACCAACAAACATTTCAACGAAATCAGATCCAGAAATACTGAAAAAAGGAACCTGTGCTTCACCAGCAATCGCACGTGCAAGCAGCGTTTTACCGGTTCCTGGACTACCCACCATCAATACGCCGCGTGGAATACGTCCTCCTAATTTCTGAAACTTAGACGGGTCTCGTAAAAATTCGACCAGTTCAGCAACTTCTTCTTTTGCTTCTTCACAACCGGCAACATCGCTGAAAGTAACTGTATTGGCTGATTTATCAAGCATACGCGCTTTACTTTTACCAAAAGAGAAAGCGCCACCGTTACGTCCGCCCCCTTGCATTTGCCTCATAAAGAAAATCCAGACCGCAATGAGCAACAACATTGGAAACCATGAAATAAAGATACTCATCAACATTGAAGGTTCTTCTTCTGGTTTGGCTTCCACAATAACGCCGGCTTTCAATAAATCGCTCACCATCCAAGGATCTGATGGCGCGTAGGTCGTGAAGCGTCTCCCATCGGATTTTGTGCCTTTAAGGGTACGCCCCTCAATAACTACTTTAGCAATTCTGCCTTGATTCAGCTCAGTAATAAATTGAGAGTATTCCATCGGTACTTGCGTCGGTTGACGTACGCTAAATTGATTAAATACTGTCATCAACACAAGTGCAATCACTAGCCAAATGGCCATATTTTTTATTAAGTTATTCAAAATAGCTCCTTGGTTTGCACCTTAAACATCGATTAATCATTCTAACCCTATTTTTAAAAATATAATACAACAGAGTTATACCTCATTCATCTCTCTCTAAAACAGTAAAAAGCCGCGCTTACTTTGTTTATTTAGTTCCATCATTCAGAAAATTAATTATCTTTTTCATAATTTATTTATTTTCTTCATTCCCAACAAATACAATTCATTACTGCGGTTACGTGAAGCTTTAGGTTTTCTTATTAATACATTCTTAAAAAGTAAGCGCATGTCACGCAAATAAGAATCAAACTCGCTCCCTTGAAAAACTTTGACTAAAAAACTCCCATCTAAGTTCAGTTGCTCTACAGCAAAAAGTAATGCCAATTCTGCCAGATACATACTTCTTGCCTGATCATTCGTCACGATACCACTAATATTTGGTGCCATGTCAGAAATTACAAGATCGGGTTGATTGTTACCAAGTTTCTCCTTAAGTTTTGAAACCGCGCTTTCTTCGCGAAAGTCGTCTTGTATGAATTCGACACCAGGTAGTGGCTCCATATCCAAAATATCTAACGCAACAACCAAGCCATGGTCACCCATGGTGCGACGAACGACTTGGGACCAGCTTCCAGGTGCCGCACCTAGGTCAACGACAGTCATGTTTGGCCTAATCAAGTGATCTCGCTCGGCAATTTCAAGTAGTTTGTAAGCCGCACGAGAGCGATAGCCTTGCATCTTTGCTTGCTTAACATAAAAATCACTCACGTGCTCTCGCATCCAAGCGTTGCTGGTTTTCCCTTGTTTCATCCAGTAAAATGAAATATTTTTGATGGAATTTATGTTAATACTGACTATTGCTCAAAAACGAGAACTCAAGGCACGCGCTCACCCGATCAATCCTGTCGTAATTATCGGCAAAACAGGACTAACATCAAGTGTTATTAAAGAGCTCAATTGTGCTCTTCTAAGTCATGAGTTGATTAAAGTTAAAGTTCAAGTGGATGATCGCACACTTAGAAATGCACTTTTCGAAGAAACCTGCCAACAGCTTGATGCTGCACCTGTACAGCATATCGGTAAGATTTTTGTGATCTATCGACCTAAACCTGAAGATTCGAATATCAAACCAACAAAGCAATGCTCTGAAAAAAATAAGCGCACCTCAGCTCATCGAACAAAGCGTAGCTTTCAAGGTTAAACCTCAGAGGTTATTAGTACTTCAATAATATCAAATATACTTTACATTCAATATTTCGTACTCTCGAAGACCACCGGGTGCTTGCACTTCAGCGACATCACCTGAATATTTACCAATTAAAGCGCGAGATATTGGAGAGCTAATCGATATTTTCCCTTCCTTAATATTCGCTTCATCGTCACCTACTATTTGATAAGTAACCATATCACCGCTTTGCAAATCTTCCAACTCAATGGTAGCACCAAATACACAGGCTCCATCCGCATTAATTAAAGCCGGATTAATAATTTGTGCACTAGAAAGCTTGCTTTCTAATTCAGCTATCCGCCCCTCAATGAATCCTTGCCTTTCCTTCGCCGCATCGTACTCAGCATTTTCTGAGAGATCGCCATGCGAGCGAGCCTCAGCAATTGCCGCGATTACTGCGGGGCGGTGCACCGTTTTCATTTCATGCAACTCTTTGCGTAGCGCCTCTGCACCTACGACCGTAATTGGAATAGTACTCATTGTAATCTTTACCTTTTACAATAACCGTTTTATCATTAATTAGCGATAGCCAAAGGGATTAAGTAGCACACGGCTTTAGCTGGGCATGTAATTTTTGTAAATTATATGTTTGCAATTCGTGTCCACTATTGGTTATACCAACGCAAGCAGCACGGGCTCCTGCCAAAGTCGTGTAATAAGTAACTTTACCCTGCAGTGCAGCGCGACGGATAGAATAGGAATCACGAATCGCGCTTGGTTGATTTTTTACTGTATTAATAATCAAACTAATCTCACCATTCTTAATCATATCAACAATATGCGGTCTCCCTTCTGCAACTTTATTAATAGCAATCACATTAATACCAGCTTCTTTGATAACAGCTGCAGTGCCACGAGTAGCATAAACGGTGAATCCAAGTTCCGCAAGCGTTCGAGCGATTTCTACCGCATCCAGCTTATCTGAACGCTTGACACTGATAAAAATTTTACCAGCACTCGGTAATCGCACATCGGCAGCTAACTGCGATTTAACAAAAGCCTCTGCAAAAGTCACACCCATCCCCATTACTTCGCCCGTCGACTTCATTTCTGGTCCAAGTATGGTATCAACTCCGGAAAGCTTAATAAAAGGAAAAACAGCCTCTTTAATCGAATAATAGTGAGGCACAATTTCTTTAGTTATTCCTTGTTCAATTAATGTTCTACCCGTCATACAACGAGCTGCGATCTTCGCCAACTGTAGTCCGGTCGCTTTCGAAATAAACGGCACAGTGCGAGAAGCCCTAGGATTCACTTCAAGCACATATACCGTGTTATCTTGGATCGCAAACTGCACGTTCATTAACCCTACGACTTGCAGCGCACGCGCCATCTCTCCCGTTTGACGACGCAGCTCAGCCAACAACTCTTGTGACAAATTAAATGTTGGCAAGGCACACGCCGAATCTCCGGAGTGCACCCCTGCTTGTTCAATGTGTTCCATGATTCCACCAATTAAAATGGTTTCACCATCATAGATTGCATCAACATCTACCTCAGTAGCATTATTCAAAAAATGATCCAACAAAACAGGAGAATCGTTAGAAACCTTTACTGCTTCTCTCATGTAGCGCTCTAAATCAGCTTTTTCATGTACGATCTCCATCGCACGACCGCCTAACACATAACTTGGACGCACCACCAGCGGATAACCGATTTCTTCAGCTACTAGCAAAGCCTCGTCAGGACTGCGAGCTGTTCGATTAGGTGGTTGCTTGAGTCTCAATTGCTGAAGTGTACGCTGAAAACGTTCTCGATCTTCAGCGCAATCAATCATATCTGGACTAGTACCGATAATAGGCACGCCGTAAGCCTGCAAATCACGTGCAAGCTTTAAAGGTGTTTGGCCACCATATTGTACGATTACACCTTCAGGTTTTTCGACCGCTGCAATTTCAAGTACATCTTCCAGAGTGAGTGGTTCGAAATAAAGCCGATCAGAAATATCGTAATCAGTCGAAACGGTCTCCGGATTACAGTTAATCATAATGGTTTCAAAACCATCTTCGCGCAAAGCCAGGGCCGCATGCACACAGCAATAATCAAACTCGATACCTTGTCCGATGCGATTTGGGCCGCCTCCCAACACCATCACTTTTCTATTATGAGTGGGGCGCGATTCACATTCGTCTTCATACGTTGAGTACATATACGCTGTATTGGTTGCGAACTCGGCTGCACATGTATCAATTCGTTTATAAACCGGATGCAAACCAAAACTATGACGGCGCTCCCGAATCATGGTTTGATCTGTATTGAGCAATTTTGCTAAGCGCCGATCAGAAAAACCACTACGTTTTAGCTTACGTAAAGCTTGCTGATCCAGTGCGGACAAATCAACTCCTTTAAGTGCCTGTTCCTGCCTCACCAGATCTTCTATCTGTGCGAGAAACCAGATATCGATATGTGTCAATTGATGGATCACTTCTATCGACATATCGCAGCGGAAAGCATCCGCGATGAACCAGATTCTTTCGGGACCGGGATTTGCCAACTCACTGCGAATAAGATCTAGATCCATGGTTTTTTCATCCAAACCATCGACCCCAGTTTCCAAACCCCTTAATGCTTTCTGCAAGGATTCCTGAAATGTTCGACCAATCGCCATAACTTCACCAACAGACTTCATTTGAGTGGTCAAGCGATCATTGGTTTGTGGAAACTTTTCAAAAGCAAACCGAGGTACCTTCGTCACAACATAATCTATGGCTGGCTCAAACGAAACCGGTGTAACGCCACCGGTAATATCATTACCCAGCTCATCTAAGGTATAACCCACAGCAAGCTTTGCCGCCACTTTTGCGATTGGAAATCCTGTCGCTTTAGAAGCCAGAGCAGAGGAACGAGAAACACGCGGATTCATTTCTATTACCAACATACGGCCATCATCAGGATTGATAGCAAACTGCACATTTGATCCGCCAGTTTCTACGCCAATTTCACGCAATACTGCAATCGCCGCATTACGCATCAATTGATATTCTTTATCGGTCAGTGTTTGAGCTGGTGCTACGGTAATCGAATCGCCAGTATGCACACCCATCGCATCGACATTTTCAATGGAACACACAATGATGCAATTATCCCGTTTATCCCTAACCACCTCCATTTCAAATTCTTTCCAACCGATTACCGACTCTTCAATTAGTAACTCCTTGGTTGGGGAAGCATCTAGGCCACGTTCGCAAATCGATAAAAACTCTTCCCGATTGTATGCAATCCCTCCGCCACTCCCACCCATGGTAAATGAGGGCCGAATAATAACCGGATAGCCCACCATCGCTTGCACTTGCATGGCCTCTTCCATACTATGCGCTACAGCAGAGCGGGCCGAACTCAAGCCAATGCGAGTCATAGCTTGCTTGAATTTTTCACGATCCTCCGCCATATCAATGGCCTCTCGTGAAGCACCGATGAGTTCAACACCGTATTTCTTCAAAATACCATGCCTCACCAAATCCAGAGCACAATTAAGCGCCGTTTGCCCACCCATAGTAGGCAGCAAAGCCTCGGGGCGCTCTATCGCGATAATCTTTTCCACCATAGCCCAAGTAATTGGCTCAATATAAGTCGCATCAGCCATTTCTGGATCAGTCATGATAGTGGCCGGATTAGAATTCACTAAAATAATCCGATAACCTTCTTCTCGCAAAGCTTTGCAGGCTTGCACACCTGAATAATCAAACTCACAGGCCTGACCGATGATAATCGGCCCGGCACCGATGATGAGAATAGATTTTATGTCGGTACGTTTAGGCATGCTCTCTCTAAAAATAAGTCCATTAGTTCAAGTTTTTTATGATGAGAATCACTATAAGATTGTAGATCTGTGGCTTTCCATAGCCTTAATGAAACGATCAAACAGATAATCAGCATCGTGAGGTCCGGGACTGGCTTCGGGATGGCCTTGAAAGCAGAATGCTGGTTTATCAATAAACTCAAAACCCTGCAAGCTCCCATCAAACAATGATCTGTGGGTAATTCGTATATTTTTTGGCAACGATTCCGCATCTACTGCGAAACCGTGATTCTGACTAGTGATTATCACTTTACCGGTCATGACATCTTGAACTGGGTGATTAGCACCTCTGTGCCCGAACTTCATTTTTACGGTCTGCGCACCGACGGCCAGACCCAATATTTGATGCCCTAAACAGATGCCAAAGATAGGAATCTTACTATCTAGTAATGCTTGTGCAGCAGAAATGGCATAATCACAAGGCTCCGGATCTCCTGGACCATTCGAAAGAAATATCCCGTCAGGTTGCAATGCCAAAGCTTCCTGTGCATTAGTCTGAGCCGGTAGCACAGTAATCTTGCACCCTCGTTGCGCCAATTTACGCAACATGGTGCGTTTAATTCCAAAATCGTACGCCACAACATGATATCGATGATCCTCTCGAACCACATAGGTTTCACCAAGCAACCACTCTCCTTCATCCCAGTTGTACGGATTTTGGCAGCTAACTACTTTGGCAAGATCCATTCCGGATAGCCCCTGAAATGTCCTTGCAGCCTGCAAAGCCTGTTGCTCACTAACGAACTCACCAGCTATTATGCAACCGGATTGAGCGCCTTTTTCGCGTATGATTCGTGTCAATTTTCGCGTATCAATCTCAGCAATTGCTACAACATTCTGAGACTTCAAAAATTCTTGCAACGTTTGTGTTTTTCGGTGATTACTAGCAACAAAAGAAAGATCCCGTATCACCAAGCCTGCAGCATGTACTTTTTCAATATTTCCTGATTCAATATCATGCGAATTCGCACCGGTATTTCCAATATGCGGATAAGTTAAGGTAATGATCTGCCGGCAGTAGGAAGGATCCGTTAATATTTCCTGATACCCGGTCATTGCCGTGTTAAAAGCAACTTCGCCAACAGTTACTCCTGAAACCCCAATAGACACGCCATGAAAAATAGTCCCATCCGCAAGTACTAAGATGGCGCGCTGATAGTGTAACACAAAGAAACTCCTTGGAAATCAACAGGATATTGGAATACTGACATTACAAACTTGCTTAAGATAACAACCGCTTGTAGGCGGTGATTATACTTGAAATGAACATGCTTTTGCATTTTACTCTACAGCACGAAGACGCCACCGCTTTGTGCAACTTTATGTAAGTCTGCGCAAGCTTAGTTTAAATAGCGCTATTGATAAAATGCAAAAAATCAACATATACTTTTCCCTCGTAAAAATAATAGTTTTTAGAATGAAGAAATAATTTTCTAGCATTAAAATCATTCAACCCCACAGAAACACACTGCAACTAATTACATTTACGCTGTCCCAATAAAAGTACACCTACTAATTGACCAGACCTTGACAGACCTTAAAAATCTTTATTTAACTAAGGAGAGTTGTTTATGCGTACATTAATCATCATTGTGTTAGTCATTTTTATCGCTGGATACGTCACTTTAATGGTGCAGCATTTTTGAAATATTTCCAACTTTATATCAATAATATGCAGGGATACAGTTTTGTATTTCACATTAATCATTTATGTGAATTTTTTTAACTTTAAATCCATCATTTCAAGTTTACTGTATGCCATTATTCAAATTCAACTGCATGCTTTTTATATTACTGACAGTTATTACTCTCTTAGCGCATCTTTATCTCGAGCGGTTTCAACCCACAGGTGCCGACTTATTAACCGCCTCATGGTCCACTCGCACTTCTGGAAAAAACCAAATCGATATCGGCAAAGACCTTATTCGTATTTCCTCGAATGATCCTGAAACGATAACTTCAGCGTTTCAATATCTACAGCAGGTTCCCTATGGCCAGCTAGTGATGTTCTCAGCAGAAATAAAAAGCCATGATGTTATCAAGGGAGAGCGCCCTTGGAATACCGCTAGGGTCGCGATCACACAAAAAGTTAATGAAACACATGACCAATATCTACCACTAGTAGTCCAATCACTGATTGGCACGAATGAATGGAAAACCTATCAAGAGCACTTTTATATTCCTCCAGATGCAAAAACTGTCCGTTTCTCAGTAGAATTGCACCACGCAACTGGATTACTTGAAATCAGGAACTGGCGTTTATATCCTGTCATACAACTGACACCATATTCATGGAGCAGAGATATTATCCTATATGCATGGGGTGTTTTTTTTATGATACTCATCGGCTCTTGTTTTTATACTCAGCAAAAAAATTTCTTGCTACGCTTTCTACTAGTTTCTTTTTTTGCTGTCATTATTATTGGTATAAGTTTACCTGGTGATATCAAAACATTTATATTTGAAAACATTGACATTCAGATTGACAGCGCCAACCCACTATTTAGTCCTATCAGCGTGTTACCGTGGGATTTATCCAAAGTTGGGCACTTTGTTTTTTTTCTGGGATTCGGATTGGTGCTACGATTGACAGCCAAGAATACTGGTACGTGGAAAGTTTTGACAATAATCATTATGATGGCATGTGGCACTGAATTGGTTCAAATTTATATCGATGGACGAACACCGCTTGTAAGCGATGCCTTCATTGATACAACGGGCGGTACTCTTGGTATTTTCTTTGCAAGAGTTGCAGCATACCCATTTAGATAATCAATTCACATTTCTAACGCTAATATGAGGCATAAAAACGACCATACACAAATTATTTATAAATCATCGCGTATTATTGACTTACTCAGATTGCGTTAAGATCGAGAGAATGTGGTAACTCACATCGCAAAATTAGAAATTAGTAGTATCAATTTCGATAAATCTAAATATAATTTCTGCGTTTCTGTGTTTAACTAAGCAGGATCACTACTTGGTTTGTCATTTACGCAGAAGATCTTCACAATGAGTGATATTTTTTTCTTATGGAGAGAAACAATGAGATTTACCAATAACAAAACCTTTACAACGATTATTCTTTTATCAGCCACAATCACACTTTTCGCTTGCAAACCGATTATTGAACCCAAACACAAGCAAAGTAAAGATACGGCAGCAGAACCAGCTAAAGCAGCAGACGCAACGCCTGCACCAACAACGGCACCGGCACCGGCACCAGCACCAGCACCGGCCCCTGCAGCCGACACAATTGGAGATGTTAAAAACATACCAGTTCTACCAGGCTCTGCAGTAGCAGACAATACAGCCGATGATGCTGAAATGATGGTTGAAGTAGAAGAAGAAGTAACAGAGCGTGTTGTCGTAGCTACGCAACCAGCAAAAGACGCTAGCGCTATAAATACTAGAGACGATGGTAATGATGTGGTGCTTTCATCACCTCAACTAATGCGCGAAATACAACAAGCACTGGCCGACCGTGGTTTTAATCCAGGTCCAATAGATGGCAGAAGTGGCGCCAGAACCAAGGCAGCTCTCAGTAATTTCCAAGATCAACATGGCATTCCTCCTGGCAGGTTGACTAAAAAAACACTACGCTTACTAGGTGTTGATTTCTAATTGGAAAATATCGCGGTATAAAGTTACACCTTAACTTTCATCAATACACCAGGAAAGTATAAGTTTTCCTGGTGTATTTCCTTTTTTTTGTTTTCTGCAATCTTTCGGTTTGTTGTATTCATTTCACTTTTCAGCATAACCGTCTTGTATTCAATGCTTTTTGTCGATTTAAATTTGCCATCATAAAAAGCATGTTTTATAGTGCTGACTAATACATTGATTGAAAAATGATCTATGAGTGAAGTTTTCTTATTCACGCCATAAATCTGTTCAATCGAGAAACCAATGTTTATCAGGCATGCCCTTATTTAAAAAATTCAAGGAGGTTTTTAATGGGAGTTCCATTACGCCAACAAATCGCAGTTGGCACTTACTTAATCAAACAAAAATTAAAAGGCGTCAAAAAATATCCATTGGTTCTCATGTTAGAACCTTTGTTCCGTTGTAATCTTGCATGCGCAGGTTGCGGAAAAATTGCGCATTCCGAAGATATACTGGATCAAAGACTCTCCTACGATGAATGCATGCATGCCGTTGATGAATGCGGTGCACCTATGGTTTCAATTCCAGGCGGTGAACCATTGCTACATAAAGAAATGCCGCAAATTGTTGAAGGCATCATCCGCCGTAAAAAATATGTCTATCTGTGTACTAATGCGCTACTTTTGAAAAAACGCATCAACGATTACAAACCTTCTCCCTACCTCACGTTTTCCATTCATCTGGATGGCATGAAAGAGCGTCATGATGCCTCGGTATGTCAAGATGGCGTATTTGATCGTGCTGTTGAAGCTATTCAACTGGCTTTGAGTAAAGGATTTAGAGTCACCGTCAATTGCACGTTATTTCAAGGTGAAACCCCGGAAGATGTCGCTGAATTTCTGGATTACGCGATGGAATTGGGTGTTGAAGCCGCTACGATTGCTCCCGGATTTAGCTATGAAAAGGCACCGAAGCAAGATGTATTTATCAAAAGTAAAGATACCAAGGTTCTGTTCCGCGGCATTTTCGAACTGGGTAAAAAACTAAAACGCAAATGGCGTCTGAATCATTCCGCGCTCTATTTAGATTATCTAGCAGGTAATCAAAATTACAACTGCACCCCCTGGGGCAATCCAACCCGGAATGTTTTCGGTTGGCAAAAACCCTGTTACCTGTTATCGGACGAGGGCTATGCAAAAACTTTCAAAGAATTGCTTGAAGATACTCCTTGGGAAAAATATGGTACAGCGAACAATCCCAAGTGCGCGCAATGTATGGCACACTGTGGTTATGAAGCGACGGCCGTGGAAGACACCCTGCATAACCCTTGGAAAGCTTTCATCACTTCTTTAAGGGGACCGCGCACAAAGGGTCCTATGGTTGAAGAACCTACACCAAAGTGGACAATGGAAGAAGAAAAAGCTTTTAAAAAGCTTGATGAAATTCCGGTAACAGTCATCAATAAATAATATCGCACCGACTATCCAATTTAATTCTGAAATTTTATTGGCATGTTAGAAGTCTTGGAACTAGTCGAATATTTAGCGATTTTTGGTGTCGTTTGCTGGTATGCAGTGATATTTCTGCCGTGGCGCCCTTGCGAAGTTCGCGAGAAACTCGAATGCCCTGTTTCTGTAGACGAGCCGCCAATAACTGATCCACCAGTAACTGATATTACCGTTTTAATTCCTGCTCGCGACGAAGGCCTCTATATTCAGCGCACGCTAGCAGGGGTTAAACAACAAAGCGTGAAAACGCAAATCATCGTCATCGATGATCAGTCGTCTGATGATACCGCAGAACAAGCTCTCGCATGCAATGCACAGGTAATCTCGGGAACATCACCACCACCTGGTTGGAGTGGAAAGCTATGGGCACTTCAGCAAGGGCTACAGCATGTCAAAACGCCTTTTACGTTACTATTGGATGCTGACATCGAATTAGCACCGGGAATTGTCGCTGAATTGCACAAAAAAGCATTAGCAGAAAACCTTTCTTTAGTATCATTAATGGCGGAACCGCCAATGATGAATTTTATCGAGCGGCTTTTAATGCCGGCGTTTATCTTCTTCTTTAAGCTACTATACCCATTTAATTTAGCCAATAAAATGACCTCCCCCATCGCAGCAGCAGCAGGAGGGTGTATTTTAATAAAAACGGAAACGCTGCACGCTATTAACGCCTTTTCGAGTTTGCATACCGCATTGATTGATGATTGTACTTTGGCCGCATACGTAAAGCGCACAGGAGAACGTACATGGATTGGCTTAAGTCATGCCGCCCGTAGCCATCGAGGATACTCTGGGCTAATGCAAATATGGAATATGGTAGCGCGTACGGCATTCACGCAACTGCGCTATTCATCGGTTTTGCTAATCTTATGCACTTTTATTATGATCGCAATGTTCTGGATAGGACCAATGGCTTTCTTATTTTCTAGTACACAACTTTTATTGCTAATCGGCATGTTCAGTTGGATTGCGATGTTTTTTGCCTATATCCATACTTTGGTTTATTATCAACGGTCAATATTATGGGTGCTGGCATTACCCCTTATTGGCACACTGTATCTTGCCATGACCTGGACATCAGTACTGCGGTATTGGAATGGAGAACGTGCTCATTGGAAAGATCGTCGCTATGAAAGCAAAGCAAATAATTAACATGAAACTAATTATCAAATTCAAGCTTGCAGTGTTGCTACTGCTAGTCAGCATAACGGTTATCGCTGACAACAATTCACTTAATGAAAATCCAGAACAGGTCATCGTCCAAATGCAATCATCCCTCATTGAAGCAATGAAGAATGGTGAAAAACTGGGCTATGAAGGTCGCTTCAAATTTCTTGAACCAGTTATTGATCAATCACACGACATTGAGCTAATTATCAAAACGATTCTGGGTTCAACCTATTGGGCACAGTTGGATAATGAGCAAAAACAACTGATTATAAAAACCTTCAGAGAACTAAGCATTGCAACCTATGCAAGTCGATTCACACAATATGAAGGTGAACAATTCGAGGTCATTGAGCAACGCGACCTGCCACATGAACAAAAGCTTGTACGCAGTCAATTGATAAAATCAGATGGTGGAACAGTTAATTTTGATTATGTTTTGCATAAAACCGAACAAGGATGGCGTATTGTCAATATCCTATTTGACGGTGTCAGCGATTTGGCTATCAAGCGCGGCGAGTATCGGGCGGTAATGCAGCGTGACGGATTTCAAGCTTTGATCGAATCACTCAAAGAAAAAACCGCATTAGCACAACAAAGCTAATCCTCAAATTTCGAACATCTTAATACAACTTTTTAATCTTGGAAAACCCCAATCCTTCGGATCAGCGCATTTTTGGACGCTGGGCTGGTACCACATACCGATATGCAATCTGGGTTATTCTCGCTTTATTGTTGCTCACAGCTTGCAGTATAAAATACATTGCTGATAATCTGGAGGTAGATACCGATACCACAGATATGCTTTCGGAAGACATTCCGTTTCGCGCAAATCATATTCGCTATCGGCAATCGTTTTCTCAATATGAAGACACACTACTACTAGTAATTAACGCTCCTACTCAAGAACAAGTACATTCAGCAGCTAAACGGCTCAACACTTATCTGCAGGAAAAGCGCGAACAATTTCCAGAAATCTATTATTTAAGCGGTGAATTGTTTTTTCAACAAAATGGATTGCTATTCAAAAACATTGATGAATTAAGCCGCATCACCGATCAGCTAGCCTCAGCTCAACCGCTGGTTGCCCGCATAGCCGAAGATCCTAGCCTGACGACCTTCTTCGCCATTCTAACCGAGGCTATAGAAGCATTACGAACGGGACAAACATTAGAACTCGGATCAGTATTTGATCAGGTCAGCAACACCATTCATGCACGCTTGGCCGGGAAGCCTCATGCACTCTCATGGCAAGCATTGCTCAGCGGCGAAATTCAAAAAGGCAATTATCAAGAATTTATCGTCGTTAAGCCAAAGCTAGATTATTCACAGATATTTGCTGCGAAAGAATCCATCGAATTGATACGGAATGCAGCACCAGGATTAGGATTCTCCCTCGAATCGGGCATTACATTACGGATCACCGGTGAAGTTGCACTTGCACATGATGAAATTGATAGCGCCATGCACGGTGCGCAAGAATCCGGCTTATTGGCATTGGTGCTGGTAGCGATTGTGTTATATCTGGCGCTGCGTTCGGTTGGAACTTCTATCGCTGTAGTAATCAGTTTAATTGTCGGATTGATATTGACGGCGGCGTTTGCCGCCCTTGCTGTCGGTCACCTGAATCTGATCTCGATTGCATTTGCCGTGCTATATATTGGATTAGGTGTTGATTATGCCATTCATTTTTTATTCCGCCTTGAAGAATTGAAAAATACCCGAAACCCCGATGTAAAAGCCATATCCGATACGGGCAACGATGTAGGTCAGGCACTTCTGATTTGTGCCATTACTACTGCGATTGGTTTTTATGCTTTTATACCAACGACCTATCGCGGTATAGCGGAATTGGGAATCATTTCTGGCACCGGTATGCTGATTAGCTTTACCGTCACTATGACGCTTCTTCCGGCATTACAGAAATTTTTTCCGATACCCACGACCAAGCAAACTTCTTTAACGAATACTTTAAAACCAATTAACAGAATTCTGGATTTTGCCGGTCGCTCACAAAAACTGATCCTGACAAGCACGGCCATCGCAATCATCGCGGCAGTAATCATCACACCACAGATCCGATTTGATTACAACTTGCTGAACATGAATAATCCGCGCGCCGAATCGGTGATAACCTTTCAAGAATTGTTGAGTCATTCTGAGGATTCACCGTGGCATATCGAAATTCTTGCTGATAATCTGGTCGAGTTAGAACAATTAAAAAAGCGCCTCAAAGCGCTTCCTGAAGTGAAAACTGTCGTCAGTATCACGGATTTAGTACCGGAAGATCAAGAAACAAAAAATCAGCTAATTGCTGAAATGTCAATGACACTCGGTCCCATCTCTTTCGCAACACCATCGCATAATTCGAGTCATTCGCAAAAACAATCAATTGCTGCACTCGAAAAATTAATCGCTAAAATAAACGTTTTTCTTCAAGAGCGACATGATCACCCTGCTAATGCTTCGATACATGCTTTACTAGAATCTTTGTCTAAGCTCAAAACACAATTACTACTGGATAACCATTCGAATCATAAGAACGATCAACTATTGCAATCACTCGAAAGCGATTTGCTAAGCCTACTACCGGAATCGATTCAACGTTTGCAGTTAGCATTGGGCGCCAAACCATTCACACAGGAAACACTACCGGAAGCTTTCAGTTCACACTGGCACAGTCACGATGACCTTTATCGAATTTCAGTGTATCCGTTAGAGAACATCGATGATAACGACGCATTACGGCGCTTTGTTCGAGCTGTACAACAAGTAGCCCCGACCGCGACAGGCGTTCCAGTAATTAGCTTAGAAGCTGGAGAAGCGGTTGTGGACGCTTTTATTCACGCGTTTGCACTGGCGCTGATCGGCGTTATTGTAACGTTGTTGTTGATGTTACGCAGCATAAAATACACATTGTTAGCATTAGCGCCGCTACTATTAGCGACTTTATTTACCGGTGCATGCATGGTTTTGTTCGACTTGCCCTTTAACTTTGCTAACATTATCGCATTACCGTTACTACTTGGAACCGGTATCGATAGCAGCTTACACATTGTGCACAGAAGACGCAGTCAATCCGACAACAATCTCCTTCATTCCAATACCGCACGTGCAGTTTTTTACAGTGCTCTCACAACATTAGTTGGCTTTGGCAGTCTGTTTTTCTCATCACATCAAGGTACCGCCAGCATGGGATTATTACTAACAATCGGTTTATCAATTACATTGGTATGCGTGCTTGTCATACTACCGGCATTGTTGCAGTGGAATGATATCGACAAATCAACAAATACGTAACCACAATCTTGCTGTGCACTATCAATACAACCCGGAATCTTTGGTTCAATAAAGATATCACTGCTCTATTTTAGCCACCACGCACCAAAGCCGCCGCAAAAAAGCCATCGGTTTGATGTTGTTGCGGATTGATTTGCAAAAATTCTCCTGTATCCAATGCAATTTTCTGCTGTGCCAGCAATTCTGTGGAATTCAACACCGCAAATTGCGGTTGGCTGTTTAGAAAATTAGAAATAATCTCTTGGTTTTCTTCGGCCAAGAAACTACAGGTGGCATAAACCAAGCGCCCACCCGGTTTGAGTAGCTTGGCTGCAGCAGAGAGAATCGCGCCTTGCTTGGTTTTCAATTCTTCGATGCTTTGAGAAGATTGGCGCCACTTTAAATCGGGATTACGGCGCAGCGTTCCAATACCGCTGCAAGGTGCGTCAACCAGCACACGGTCAATTTTTCCTGACAAACGCTTTACTTTACTGTCGTTCTCATCATTGATTCGTTGGATATGCAAGTTGGATAAACCCGAGCGCTTGAAGCGCGGTGTTAAATTGCTCAGTCGCTTCTCAGATACATCAAACGCGTACAATCTCCCTTTTGAATTCATTAAAGCACCCAGCAATAAAGCTTTACCACCCGCGCCAGCGCAAAAATCCACGACCATTTCACCGCGCTTGGGCGCCAGCAAATAACCTAACAATTGACTTCCCTCGTCCTGAACTTCAATTTTCCCAGACAAAAACAATTCATGACGATTAATCATCGGTTTTCCAGCAAGCCGTATACCACACGGTGAATAAGGAGTGATTTGCGCATCAATGCCCTCTCCCTGGAGTATTGCAATAACTTCATCACGTTTCGCCAACAACGTATTCACGCGCAAATCTAGCGAAGCAGTTTTTTGTAGTGCAAGCCCCAATGCTAGGATTTGCTCATCGGATAAGTTAATTCTGAGTTTCTCAATCAACCAATCTGGAAGTTCAGCACGAATGGATAACGATAATCCATCAATCTTGATTCCTTTGATTTCGGCAAGCCACTTTTTCTCGGATTCACTGATAAAACCATCAAGCTCTCTTAAATTCAATCCGTGATATTTGATCAGATAAGCCAATACCAGTGCGCGCGGTGTAACCGGATGAGCCAAACTCTCAAGAAAAAAGCGGTGCCGCAAAACGCCAAACACTACTTCTGCGACAAAAGCGCGATCTTGTACACCGAGTATCGCATTATCACGAAAGAAACGCCGTATGATCGCATCAGCGGGAAATTCCAACGGCAACAATGCACGCATTGCAGCGATAGCCGCATTTAATTGGGATAAAATTATTGGCATCGGTTTTGACGTGCGGTTTCAGGTTTTGTCGATTTGCTGAAACACCGGCCATTACTGTAGCGGACATAAATACTAGTCACAGTTTTATCGATTTCTCGGCCATTTTCTTCAATCGAAACGATACGCACAGGCAGCATGTGATAATCCGGGGCAAGCCAAATCTTTCTTTTCAGCTTTGAGCCTTTTTCTTCCTGGCGCGTTATGGCAATCGTATTAAATTTCCCAAACGCAGTTTTAAAATGCTCCTCAGTGACTTTATACTGCGATAATCGAATCTGGTCATTATGTGCCACATACCGCTCCAACGATTCTTTTGGTGGCGGTGCAAAAATAAAGCTATAAGACATACTTAGACGATCCATGGTATCGGGAAAAAGCTTTTCTTTCGTCTCCACACCTTTGTGTTGTAAGGTAGCGCGCATATGATCCCAATCGAATACGACCGAACTGGGTTCTTTTTTTCCACGCTTTTCATATGCACGTAAAGGACGCAGTCCTTGTTTGGTAACCAAGCCTTCACTGTGACGCACTAAACTGCTCGGCTCAATGATTTTAAAAATACCTGTTGCCTGCGCTTCACTATTAATTACATAGCTATCACCTTTCTTGGTGTGCTTAATATCCATTACTTCTTGGATTTCGCCATCACCGATATCAGTAGAAACCTGATAACTGATTTCGATACGAACAGGAGTATCCGTTGCCCATACTGAAAAACTTAAAGCTGAAAATATAACAAAGAATGCGAAAAACCTCATTCAGTTAACCCTGGAGAATAAAGCGTTATTTGACTCATACAGGTATGGTTTATTTCTATTTGAACCATATCACCCGTTAACTTAAGTTGATCATCTACGAACCACCGCACTGCCTGAGGGAAAATGCGATGCTCTTGTTGTAAGACACGATTCGCCAGCGATGTTTCCGTATCTTCTGGCAATACCACAACAGCCGCTTGAATAATAATCGGTCCATGATCCAATTGTGGTGTCACAAAATGCACCGTGCAACCGTGAATCTTCACTCCCTCCCGCAATGCACGGTCATGCGTAGCCAGACCCGGAAATGCCGGCAGCAACGATGGATGAATATTGATCAACCGGCCCTGGTAACGATGCACGAAGTCATCGCTCAGAATACGCATGAATCCAGCCAATGCCACTAGTTTAGGCTGGAATTCTGCAATTTTTCCCGCCAACACTTCATCGAAATCTTTCCTATCCTTAAAATTTCGGTGATCGACAACGTAGGTTTCAACGCCTTGTCGTTGGGCGATCTGCAAGCCTTCTGCTTGCGGATTATTGCTGATCACGATTATGCGATCCACGTTGAGATCAGCATTCAACAATGCTTGCATATTGCTACCGCGACCGGAGATTAGGATCACCAGTGTTTTCATCAGAGCTACGTACTACATGAATTGCGTTGCTGAATGGGATCCGCGCGGCCTGATACAACCAATTTGCCAAACCGTCTCACCCAAGTCCTGCAATAATTGCATAGCCTTTGCAACCTGATCAGGAGCAACCACAATCACCATACCAATACCACAATTAAAAACTCGTGCCATCTCATAATCCGTCACATGACCGATTTGTTGGAGCCATTCAAATAAAATTGGCATCGGCCATGCATTTTTCTGGAGCACCGCTGCCATCGAATCGGGCAGAATTCGCGGCACGTTTTCTATTAATCCACCTCCAGTAATATGTGCCAAACCCTTAATCGGAATTCTCCTAATCATTTCCAGTACTGGTTTCACATAGACTCGCGTCGGCTCCATAATATGTGCTGCCAGTGTCCGCTCGTCAAGTAATTGCTGCAAATCAACCTGATGTGTGCTGATGATCTTGCGAATCAACGAGTAGCCATTAGAATGCGCACCACTCGATGCAAGACCAAGAACGATATCACCGCTTTCAATAGTATCACCACTAATAATTCGTTCTTTTTCTACAATACCCACGGCAAAGCCTGCTAAATCATATTCCCCGGCTGGATACATGCCTGGCATTTCGGCAGTTTCTCCCCCAATTAAAGCGCAACCTGCCAATTCACATCCTTGAGCAATTCCGCTAATGACTTTGGTCGCAGTCACCACATCCAGTCGCCCACACGCAAAATAATCCAGAAAAAACAACGGCTCCGCGCCTTGCACCAGAATATCATTGACACTCATGGCTACCAGATCGATACCTATCGTGTCATGTTGGTCGAGTTCAAAAGCCAGCTTTAACTTAGTACCCACGCCATCAGTACCGGAAACCAACACAGGATCTCGGTATTTTTTTGAAATTTCAAACAACGCACCAAATCCGCCAATACCCGTCAAGACTTCCGGGCGCAACGTTCTTTTCGCCAGTGGCTTAATGTTTTCTACCAACCGATCACCGGCATCAATATCCACGCCGGCGTCACGATAGGAAAGCGGTGTTGCATCGGAGGTATTACAACTGGATGAAGTCAAAATGAATTCTCACGCGATCCAAAATGAAAAATATACAAAGCGTCATTTTACCGCAAATCTGATATACAGGAGATACGGAAATGACTAACTAGCGCACATCCTATAAGCTGGATAAGCTGTACTCCTTCAGTCTTAAAGAAATCGCGGCGAAGCTGTTAGTGGAAAAACCTACCCAAAAAATATGCCTCAAGGATCGAGAAACGATACGTAGAATACTCCGTGCGCGAAAAATTTGAGATCATTCACTTGATTAAACAACCCAATTTATCAGTACGGCAGACATTGCTGTAGGTCAGTTTCGCAGATCTACTTTCTACAATTAGTCAAAGCACTATTAATCGAGCGACATAGACACATTGTAAGATCGTGTTCGTCAATTTGTTGATTACATCTGCACATATTGCTTTGGTATACGGCTTCAAAAAAATTCCCGGATTCAATGAAGCACATCAAAACCCAGTAAAACCCAATTTGCCAACATAAATATCGTATCACTTATCTCTTTAGATATTCCCTTATCATGTAAAGGTCTCAGTAAGTCTTTATGCGAGAACACTACACTTCTAACAGCATAAAGAAGAGAATGAATGGTATGATTTGCATTGATTTTACTTACAGCGATACCGCCGAATGGCGGTATTAGTTTTTTCTATTTTCGGGAGCTTTTGGATTCCAACCTCCGATTTTGTCGGCGGCTTTTTTTACATGTAGAGGTCTTTCATGTCTTTCAGTATAGCCAGTCTATTATCACAACATCGTTCCGATAAATTTGACTTGCATGATCGGTATTTAAATGCCCAAATGGTTAGAGTTCTCAAAACCATTGGCTACGATCGCAATTATCAGCGCGCTGTTGGCCAATATCTATATGACGAGCACGGTAATGAATACCTCGATCTATTAAGCGGTTTCGGTGTTTATGCATTTGGACGTAACCATCCGACGATGATTAGTGCGCTCAAGGAAGTACTGACTTTAGAAATGCCGGATCTGGTGCAACTTGATGCATCCATTCTAAGCGGCTTACTGGCACAAGAAATATTGACCACCACGCCTGATAATTTATCGCGTGTTTTCTTTTGTAATTCCGGAACAGAAGCAGTCGAAGCATCCATAAAATTTGCTCGCTACGCAACCAAACGTAACCGCATCATCTGTTGCGATCATGCCTACCACGGTTTAACAATGGGGGCATTGTCGCTGAATGGTGAGCAGATCTTTCGGGATGGTTTTGGTCCACTGTTACTCGACTGTGGCTCTGTACCCTTTAATGATCTTGCCGCTTTAGAAAAAGCATTGTGCAATAAGGATGTAGCCGCTTTTATCGTGGAGCCAGTGCAAGGTAAAGGAGTAAATATTCCTGATGACAATTATCTACCCGAAGTAGAACGGCTATGTAAACAATACGGCACACTATTCGTCGCCGATGAGATACAAACCGGCATCGGACGTACTGGAAAATTCTGGGCGATCGAGCACTGGCAAGTCAAACCTGACATGATTTGCATGGCAAAAGCATTATCAGGCGGCTTTGTACCGGTTGGTGCGGTCGCCATGACGCAGAAAATTATGGACAGTGTATTTAATCGCATGGATCGCGCGGTGGTTCATGGTTCGACTTTCTCAAAAAACAACATGGCGATGGCAGCCGGTTTAGCCAGTTTGGAGATTATCAAAACCCAAAAATTGGTAGAAAATAGTGCCAGAATCGGCTCGGAAATCGTCAATCGCTTAAATGTCGTAAAAGGACAATTTGAATTTTTTAAAGAAGCCCGAGGAAAAGGCTCTATGATCGCAGTCGAATTTAAATCCCCTAGTAGCTTATCTCTAAAAGCTGCTTGGATGATGCTCGAAACTGCAAACAAAGGATTGTTCTGTCAGATGATTACTATTCCTTTGTTTAAAGAACACCGAATCTTGACGCAAGTAGCCGGACATGGCATGAATGTAGTTAAGCTGCTCCCACCGTTGATACTGCAACAAAGAGACCTGGATCACATCATCGCTGCATTCAACAAAACGATTGCCGATACCCATCAAATTCCTGGCTCCATTTGGGAATTAGGCAAAAATCTTGCTACCCATGCATTAAAAGCTAAAGCGGGCTAGAATATATAAGGTCCATGGAAAATAATACACATACAGATAATTTAAATTACCTTTGGTGGTTACTCCTCTCGTGTGTAGCCGCTAGCTTGATCTATCTGCTCAGTCCGATTTTGACTCCCTTTTTATTTGCTGCTGTGATTGCTTACATCTGCAATCCAATCGTCACCTACTTAGCCAATAAAAAACTTTCCCGCACGGTCGGCACGATACTCGTCTTGATTATGTTGACGGGATTACTTGCAGCATTGGTGTTCATCATGATCCCGCTGATACAAAAAGAAACCAGTCGTTTCTTCGATAAGGCACCCGCCTATCTCGATATCATTAAAACTAATATTATCCCTTTGATCGAGACCAAGTTGGATGTAAATTTAGAACTCGACATGATTGCGCTAAAAGAGGCTTTTTCCGAGCACTGGAAAAGCGCAGGTAATTTTGCGGCAAAAATTATACCGTCATTGACTGTTGGCGGTATGGCAATTGTGGAATTCTTAGTTAATTTACTGCTGATTCCTGTTGTTTTATTTTATATGCTGCGGGATTGGGATCAATTAATAAAACTGATCGATGAAATGATTCCTCGATATTGGCATGAAAAGATTTCCATGTTGGCATTTGAAACCGATGCCATACTGGCAGAATTTTTACGCGGTCAACTCGCGGTAATCGTGTTAATGAGTTTTTTTTATATCACCGGCTTATGGCTGGTTGGATTAGAATTTTCTCTGCCGATAGGCTTGGTGGCTGGTATTTTAGTATTTGTACCCTACCTCGGTATGATTGTCGGTTTAACGCTAGCAATCCTTGCCGCCTTGATGCAGTTCCATGATTGGACTGGGATTATTTATGTAGGGTCTGTATTTGCTGTCGGTCAATTACTGGAAGGTATGCTCATTACACCTTGGCTAATAGGTGACCGTATCGGATTACATCCAGTCATGGTTATCTTCGCCTTACTAGCATTTGGTCAATTATTTGGTTTCTTTGGAATTTTATTAGCTTTACCAGTCAGTGCAGTGCTATTGGTATGGCTGCGTCACTTGCATCAACACTATCTGGAAAGTGAATTATATTCCGATAATAAACAAGACTAATCACACTAATGAGTTCCGTGCGCGCTGATTTTAGTAAGCAATTATTATTGGATATCCATGCTTCATTTGTGCCCACGCTGAACAATTTTTTACCCGGACGCAATATTGAGTTACTGCAATTACTTAAAAACGTTCTTTTACGGCACGAAAAAGAACGTTTCATTTATTTATGGGGCAATCCTGGGTGCGGCAAAAGCCATTTATTGCGAGCCATGATTACTGAATCTGCCTCTACCGGTCAAAATGCCGTGTTCTTTTCTGCCGACAAACAACATGATTTCTTAACATCGATCGACATCGATTGTATAGCTATTGACAATATCGACGCATTGAATACTCCCGGTCAAGCAGAATTATTTAAACTGTATAACCAACTACGTGACGAGAGCGAAGCTATATTCTTAGCAAGCGGTTCCGTCGCTCCAAAATATTTGGATATGCGGCAAGACTTGGTAACGCGCCTAGGATGGGGATTAGTTTATCAAATACACGATCTGAATGAAGAAGAAAAAATACGTGCACTGAAAAAGCACGCTGCCAATAGCGGCTTTAATTTATCACAAGACGTTTGCCTATACTTATTGCGGCATGGCAAACGTGATCTATCGTCGCTAATGATGATTATTGATGCATTGGATCGTTACTCGCTTGCGAACCAACGCCATATTACAGTTCCTTTATTACGAGAATTATTACAGGTATCTTCATGAATTTAGCATTATTTGATTTGGATAACACACTTATTGCAGGCGATAGTGATTTTCAATGGGCACAATTTCTAATTACAAAAAAAGCACTCGATCGCGAGTTACACGAAGCTAAGAATATCGAGTTTTACGAGCAGTACAAAGCCGGCACATTAGATATCCATGAATTTCTAGACTTTCAACTCAAACCACTGGCACGTCATCCACGCGCTCAACTGGAAGCTTGGCGCAGCGAATTCGTTCAGAAAAAAATTGCACCGATTATTGCTCCCGGCGCCCGCCCTTTGATCGAAAGACATCAGTTAGATGGCGATCTGTGCATTATCATTACCGCTACTAACAGCTTTGTTACTACACCAATTGCACAACTATTGGGAATCGATCATCTGATTGCAACCGAACCGGAGCAGAAAGAAGGCGAATTCACGGGCAGGATCACAGGCACACCCTCGTTTCGGGAAGGTAAAATCGAACGACTGGAGGAGTGGCTCGACAAGCACAATTTAACATGGCTGTCGTTTTTGCGTAGTTGGTTCTATAGCGATTCCCTCAACGATTTGCCACTCATGAGTAAAGTCACCCATCCAGTCGCAGTGGACCCCGATGTCACACTCAAAAACCATGCGGAAAGAAACAATTGGCCGGTCATCAGCTTACGCTAGTATCGGCAAACGTCATCCATCCTCACGCCGTAACTGTGGGAACAAAATGACATCACGAATGCTCGGATTATCCGTCAACAGCATTACTAAACGGTCAATGCCAATACCCTCTCCCGCTGTTGGCGGCAAACCATATTCCAGCGCACGAATGTAATCAGAATCATAGTGCATCGCTTCAATATCACCAGCATCTTTAGCTTTCACTTGTTCCAGAAAACGCGCAGCCTGATCCTCTGGATCGTTCAACTCGGAAAAACCATTGGCAATTTCACGTCCGGCAATATATAGTTCAAAACGATCAGTAATATCTGCATTGTTATCATTACGTCTCGCTAATGGCGATACTTCTGCCGGATAATCAACAATAAACGTTGGTTCAAACAACAAATGTTCGGTAGTCTCATCAAACAATGACAATTGCAACCCACCAATACCATCGTTGCTATTGTAATGAACACCGAGCGATTCCAATGTATCAATCAAAAAACCTCGATCATAAAGCTGCGTATCGGTATAACTCGGATGAAACTTCTGAATCGCCTGCGTGATTGTCAACCGCAAAAAAGGTTTTGACAAATCGATGGCTCTTCCCTGATAAGTAATTTGCTGAGTACCCAGGACTTTCTGGGCAACATCCGCAAACATTTGTTCGGTTAAATCCATTAAGTAAGTAAAATCCTGATAGGCCTCATAGAATTCCAGCATTGTAAATTCTGGATTATGCCGAGTAGAAATACCTTCATTACGAAAATTGCGGTTGATCTCAAACACTTTCTCCATACCGCCTACTACCAAGCGCTTCAAATACAACTCAGGTGCAATACGCAAGTAAAGCTCCATGTCTAGGGCATTATGGTGCGTGACAAAAGGTCGTGCTGAAGCACCACCCGGAATTGAATGCATCATTGGTGTCTCGACTTCCAGGTATTCACGAGCAACCAAGAATTCACGAATCACTTGAATCACTTTTGATCGCGTCGTGAAAGTTTTACGCGCTGCTTCATTGGTAATCAAATCCAGATACCGCTGGCGGTACTTTTGCTCTTGATCGGTCAAGCCGTGAAATTTTTCCGGTAATGGACGCAATGATTTTGTCAGAAGTTCCAGGCGCGTCACACGAATCGACAATTCCCCGGTTTTGGTTTTAAATAAAACCCCTTGCGCACCTAAGATATCACCCAAATCATGCTGCTTAAAAACCAAATGCGCACCTGCGCCGGTATGATCATCTGAGATATACAATTGAATCCGACCGCTCATATCTTGGATCGTTGCAAAGCTGGCTTTTCCCATCACTCGCTTGAGTGTCATGCGCCCCGCTACTTTAACCGCAACCTCTTCTACTTCGAGCTGCTCCTTGGCATGATCATCAAATTGATGATGCAATTGAGCGGCTAAATGCTCACGTCGAAAAGTGTTCGGAAAAGCATTGCCTACTCCGCGTAGCTCAGCCAATTTAGCACGCCGCTCTGCGATAATTTGATTCTCGTCTTGAATAACGAGTGAAGAATCTTCTTGAGTCATAAAATATATTTTTTAATTATTCTTATAGCACGATAACAACTTGTTTAAATCAGTAGGCCATTATACGCTGAGTGCTATGAGAATGCTCCAATGGAAACTTCCATGAGGAATTCTTCGCTCATACCGATGGGATTCCTGTAGCATGTTGTTTTCTCACATCGGATTAATAAGTAACCTTATGCCGAATATCCATCGAACAATAGTGTTACTTGCTTTGTTATTGCTACTAAACAGTTGTAGTTTGATGCGATTGGGGTACAACAACGGACCACAGTTAGCTTGGTGGTGGATTGATAGCTATCTTGATTTTAACCGAGAGCAAACACCGCGTGTCAAGCAAGCAATCCACAATTGGTTTAGCTGGCATCGCGTGACTCAATTACCCGAATATGCCGACTGGCTAGCTTCTGTACGCAGTCAAATCGACGGTTCATTGACATCAACCCAAGTTTGCAGTTGGTCGGAGCAACTACAACACATGCTCACACCCGCCTTCAACCAAGCCGCTCTACTTGCAGCTCCGCTGGTTCCGCAATTAACAGCTTCTCAATTACACCACCTCGAACAACGCTTCAGTAAAAGTAATAGCGAGCTCAGAGACAATTTTCTACAACCCGACCTGAATGAACGCAAACAAGCATCCATCAAGCGAACTACTAAACGTGTCGAAAATCTGTATGGCGACCTCGATAGACGACAGCAACATTTGATCGCTGTCAGCATTGAAAATTCACCGTTCAATCCCGAAGCCTGGATGATTGAGCGCCAGCGTCGACAACAAGATACCTTACGAACACTGCGTCAATTCATCAATGAGAAAAATGCTTCTACTGAGGAAATAGCTGATTCATTACAGAAAATCATTGAACACACTCATCGCTCGAATAATCCTGAATATCGTGCTTATCAATTAGAATTAACTGAATATATCTGCGATTTTATCGCTCGCATGCATAACCTTACCGCGCCAATCCAACGCCGTCATGCTAGTGACAAGCTAAAAGACTGGGAAATGGATATGCGCACGTTGACTGCTGAAAACCCTATCAACCCTACAAAACAATTACAGTAGCCAGCGTTTTGAATTTGCATCGAACTCGGAACTGAAGCACTACGTTATGGAATCAATCCAATTCTATTACATCTCATACATAAAAAACCCATTGACTCGATGACTATATTTGATTCACACCAGTGTTAATTTTTGGAAGCACCTATCCTATTTCCTTTCTTCAACCCCTGACGCACCTTCATTTGATCTGGATTTTAATGCAGGATCCAAATCCTGTTCATCTGCTTTATTTGCACGCTTTGAAGATTTATCTAATTTGCGTGATTTTATTTCCTTATTAATTTCAAATAAGAAAGTAATATTATCTCGGCGCACTTTGTCGTTTTTAAGCCATGAGGCGCATGTAATGATGCCCATTACAATCAAAATGATACTCAAAGCATCAACACCATCGAGAAAGATAAACGCAACACCGGTGGAAATAGCTAAAGCACCTATCAGCGCGGTCAATAATCCTAATTTTGAGTTTGCACCTTTATCTGCGCGATTTTTCAAAGCCTCCAAGTTATCTCGCGTTGTAACCAATTCTTCGTCTGTCCATTTTTTCATACTCATAACACGCTATTCCTCACTCATGATAATAGTAATTGTACAAAACCTTGAATCAAGCCGTCTGATTCACCCTATTTGAGTATCCACCATACTTCTTCTTACAGCAATAAAAAAGGCACCCAAAGGTGCCTTTTTATCCAATCAAACTCGATTAGAAATTGTGACGCATACCTACTGTGTAGGTGTTGCTGTCTCTAAACAAACTAGTACTATTACCGGCCTTATCATCAACCATACCGCGTTGATAACCACCGAACAAGCTTGAGCGTTTGCTCAGATTATGGATTAAGCCAACGGTAAATTGACTAAATTCACGTTTTGCTAAATCACCAACCGCTCCTGGAGCTAAATTCGTGGTTGAGTTTGCTTGCGACATACCACCTTGTGCAACCAAACTGGTATTACCCCAATCGTATTGACCACCGACGAACCACAACTGTCCATTACCACCTAAGTGCATGGCAGAATTACATTGGCCATAGGTATCTCCTAAACCCGTTGCCGGATTTCCCAAAGCTGCTTGATTAGAGCAAGTTGCCGCACCAATTGCATTGGTTACACGTTCATATTGCCCACCCAGTCTAAAATTCCGGAAGCTCCAAAATGCACCGCCACGCCATACATGTTCATTACTGGTCGTACCTAAAGTAGCCTGTTGCCGTTTACTAATGTTATCACGCGAATAGCCACCGAAGACGCCAAAATCGTGATCTTGTATTTTAGCATCGTATTTACCGGCCACCTGAAAATCCCATTCGCCATCCTCACCACCTGAATTAGATTGACTACCGCCCTGCGAGCTGGTAGCCGGATAAAAATTGGAAGGATCCAAACGATTTGCATCACCAGGCATCAAAATTGCCGCCATACTAAAACCTTCAACGCGTGGTGAATCATAACGAGCCGCGCTATTAACAAAACTGCTTGCACCAGAACCCAAACCATTCGCTGAAGCCGTCATCAGTCCACCACTACCAGATGCTTGCAGTGTTGTGTACGCAAATGGATCAATAGTCATACCACCCGCGAAATCTTTAAAAGGTGATTGAACGCGACCCAATTTCATTTCACCCCATTGATCATTAGCTAATCCAACCCAACGTTCACGAGCAATACCCAATGCACCGCTACCCGTACTAAAACCATATTCAACGCGCGCTTTGGCTTTCAATCCACCGCCCAATTCCTCAGTGATTTGAGCACCAAATTTTGAACGGCCTGTCTCGTCTCCAATTAGTGCTTGACTACTTTGTCCATCTTTATTGACTGTCGCATATTCAGCTTGCACACTACCAAATAATGTTACATTGGTGCCTTGAGCCGATGCAACCATTGGAGTTGCCAGTGCGCCAGCTACCGCCAATGAGATAAGTTTCTTCTTCATACGAAGTTCTCCTTTAATGTTAAAACGATTGGGATGTTCAATTCCACTAAAAATCAAGAAGTAGAACGCACAACATTAATCCGGACCCTCCACACTCAATTCGCATCTCGGAAGGTTTGATCAAATTGTGCACAACCCAGCCATGTACTGCAAGAAAAATTAGCGCTTCTTTGCAAAAAAAACTCTTTTTTGTTGTATGCGAGCAACACGATTGTTGTTTTTATGACTATGCCAACACCTAACTTATCGCAGTTAGCGAGCAACCAAGAAGTGCAAGTAACTGATAAAAATAGAATAAAAAATTACAATTCATCACACTTCCAAAGGGAAATAATTGTTCAAATCCACTTTGCATTTCATCCATTACTTTAAATTGATTTTGTACATATTGATGAATAATTTCCTCATTGATTTTACCGAGATCTTTACGCAACAAAGAGCATGAGACTTTTGCAAAAGCCCTTTAATTAATCTTCAAGTTACTATTTTCATTGATATTAATTCAAGAAATAGGGTTTTGCAAAGGTCTTTTTAAGTGAATATAATTTCGTTAACTTGATCGACTTGTTAAATCCATCAATAATTTTGAGGAAAGTCGTTAAGTATGAAAGAAAAAAACTAATCAATCGTACTTTATATGAGCTTCGCGAGTTATGTTTTCCATTGATGAAAAATCGCAAGCCAGATAAAACTGGGTCTAGTTAGCAGGTTTCTGAAAAACCCCGCCACTACAATTAATAATGCTAAGGCATGCCATTTTATTTTAATGACTCTGAGTCTAACAACCTTATTACTAAGCTTTGACGATGGCAAATTGGACTGATAGACTGAGATTGAAGACAGCACGCCTCTACCTTACTTTTTATCTATACTTTACGCAGATGGAAACTTATAAGCAACAAACACGCATTAGTAACAGGTGGCGGTGGTTTTATTGGCTCTCATCTAGTGCAACAGTTACTAGAAAACGGTGACTCTGTCAGAGTTTTAGAACTACCCGATACTCCTTTACCAGAAAATATAGAAATAATACGTGGATCAATCTGCGATCCTCGTATTGTTAGTGAAGCACTCTAAGGTATCGATCACGTTTATCACTTGGCAGCCAATCCTAATTTGTGGACGCACGACAAAAGCCACTTCAATCAAATCGATTTTGAAGGAACACGCACTGTACTTGCAGCAGTCGCCAAATGCGATATTGAAGTGATGGCGTATACTTCAACGGAATCAATAGCCCCTAGAAATGCACTTATCGATGAGCTGGCAGCGCCTGTGCAACGCACTCTTGCCGAAATGCCAGATCCATACTGCCGATCTAAATTCTTGGCTGAGCAAGAAGCCTACCGAGCAATCGGTCAGGGAATGCCAGTAATCATTGTTGCCCCAACACTTCCAATAGGTCCTGGCAATCGAAACATCACACCACCGACAAAAATGATTTTGAATTTTCTAAATCACAATATGCCTGCTTATCTCGATTGCGGTCTGAATATGATTGATGTGCGTGATGTTGCCAAGGGGCATATACTGGCAGCAAAACATGGCCGGATTGGTGGATATTATATTTTTGGAAATGAAAATCTGACACTCGCAACTGTATTGCAATGGATAGAAGAAATCACTGGTCTGCCGATGCCTAAAAGACGTATACCTTATTGGTTAGCTTTAGTTACAGGTGTAGTCTGAGTTGATTGCCGATCATGTAACTCGCCATCCACCGCAAGTTCCGCTGACAGGAGTTCGTTTGGTACGCAATCCTATGTTTTTTCATAGCAAGAAAGCTATTAAAGAGTTCTGTCTTCCACAAAATTCAGTACGGCAGGCTTTATCCGATGAAATTCATTGGCTATTTAATCAGAATGTTATCACTAGGCACTGCCACTTTTAAACAGAGCCTAACTTTTGTATATGTTTTTTGCCAAGTAGAATCTCGTTAAACCAGATAGGTATCAACGCCAGACAACATTAAATCGTATTGTGCTTCAACAATCTCTTTAATTGCTAAAGCCGAGATTCCCGTCACTAAATTACTTCTAGTTCCAAGCCAACCTACCGCATCATGCGCACCCAAATTAACGACGCTCCCTAAATCTTGATGTACATATGGCTCAAGTAATCCAGGAAAGCCAGCATGCCGCAATATATTACGAGCAGTCAATTTACCTTTTCGCACCGCAGCTTGTGCAGTACGCGCATTGCTTCCAATCGATTCATAGTTAGAATAGTCACCTGCCGTAAAAACATTTGGTAATACTTGATGATTAACGATTACCTGCCCAAATGCATTTGCCGACAGATTATTTTGCATTTCTTTACCTAAGAACACCAAGGATGCTATCGATGGCAATGCAAATCGTTTTTCCGTGAGTCTATTCGTTAATTGAATCTGACCGGATTGTTGCTGATAAAAATAGCAATTTGGATAAAAGTTAATTTCCAGGTCTTGCATGCGAGACTGAACATAATCATTAAAACTAGCAGGGAATAACTCTAGCACACGTCCCTTGGAATGCACCAAATTCAGTGTTGTTTCGCTATTAATTCTATTAAGAAAAAATCTCAATTCAAATAAAAACTGTATACCTGTCGCACCGCCACCCACGACTGAAATCGATGGATTCGATTGATTACTGCTATTCAATATTTTAGTAATCAGCTCTGATCCAGGTGTTGCCTCAAAATCTTTTAACAATAATTTCTCATGCGATTCCTCCACCACTCGATCTCGGCAACCTACTGTAACGACAAGATAATCAAAATCAAAGACCTCTCCGTCAACAATAAGTCGTCTATCCTCCTGGAAACGATGTAAATCTTGGCATGTGAAATCAATCGACGCTTTGATATGACGACAACCAAAACGGTTTTCTATGTCATGAAAAGGCACCAGAATATCTTCTAATGGATAACGAAATGTCTCATGCAGATGAGTCGTTTTGACGTGTTGATCTCTTGGATCAATGATGGTGATACTGGTATCCGATGCATAACGCGCAAGCGTTATTAACGTGGCCATACCGGCATATCCTCCACCAATAATCACTACTTTGATTTTTTTTTGCTTTGCTATGTTAAATGGCAACAGAGCCACATCATCTCCTTGGTTCAAAATTCCTCTTCAAACTCATCGTCAAGCACAACTATTGATTCCTCGCGCAGAATCCCGAGGAATCTGCTGTATTCGCCAATTTTTCTTCGCCCATTGCCAGAATGAAGCAATATCACCTTGCACAATTTCCGCTGGAGGATTTTGTCCAAGGAACCGTATTGCTTGAACTAAATACATTAATGCGCAAGATAACTCGATTGCTGGCGCGCGAGTTTGTTTACTCAATTTCTCACCCACTGAATTGATTACTACGGGCAAATGCATATAGTAAGGAGTATCATAGCCCAGCAACTGCTGCAGGAAAATCTGGCGTGGCGTAGAATCGAGCAAATCAGCACCACGTACTACATGCGTAATACCCTGTTGCGCATCATCGACAACCACAGCCAATTGATACGAAAAAAAACCATCTGCGCGACGTAAAATAAAATCGCCAATTTCCTGCTTGAGATTTTGCATGCATAGTCCTCGCAAGAAATCTTTGAATACAATTGGCTTATGATGTGTTCGAACTCGTAAAGCATGCGCATCTTTGACGAACATCGGTCCCTCACCGCAAGTACCTGGATAAATGGGGCCATTGATACCGACAATGCTAGAGTCCGCGATTTCTTTTCTTGAGCATACACAAGGATAGATTAGATCTCGTTGATTTAATTCATCCAATGCCGCTTGATAGTACGTTAAACGCTGACTTTGGTAAACGACTTGACCATCCCATTCCATTCCTAATGCCTCCAGTGTATGCAATATGCGACTTGCCGCTCCTTTAATTTCACGTTGCCGATCCAAATCTTCAATTCTTACGATCCATTGGCCATCATTAAACTTCGCATCCAGATAACTCCCCACCGCCGCAACCAACGATCCAAAATGTAGAGGCCCCGTAGGTGAAGGCGCAAATCGCCCGCAGTATGCGGATTTAGCGATCTTAACTCTATTTCCCAAAAAGTATTACCTATCAAAGTATTTCTGACCAAAAATACCAATACTCAAAATCTGTAATGTCATATGGCACAAATTGCGGCGGTTACACACATAGTAAATCGACTATAATTTAATTACGCATGGTTTCATAGCGAATTTGCTCATTCTATTTTTTATTTCTTAAAATTGCATATGCATATTCATATACTTGGAATTGGTGGTACCTTCATGGGCGGAATCGCCGTTATCGCACGCGAATCCGGATTCAAGGTGACGGGCTGTGATCAAAATGTCTATCCGCCAATGAGCACTCAACTCGAAGCTCAAGGAATAGAATTGATTTCAGGGTATTCCGCAGATCAAATTTCGCTGCGACCGGATTTATACGTAATTGGCAACGTAATTACCCGCGGCAACCCTCTGATGGAAGAAATTCTGAATCAGAACTTACCTTACATTTCTGGCCCGCAATGGTTATCAGAAAACATTCTGCGCCATCGTTGGGTTCTCGCAGTCTCCGGTACGCATGGAAAAACAACGACCAGCTCAATGGTAGCATGGATACTTGAGTACGCTGGATTCAATCCAGGGTTCTTGATTGGCGGCATACCCGAAAATTTTGGTATTTCCGCAAGAATAGGCAGCATACCCACCGACTCAAAGTTATCTGACGATAACGTCGAATTCTCTCCTTTTTTTGTCATCGAGGCGGATGAGTATGACACTGCATTCTTTGACAAGCGCTCTAAATTCGTTCATTACCACCCTAGAACGGTCATCCTCAATAACCTTGAGTTTGACCACGCCGATATCTTTCCAAACCTTGCTGCAATCGAGCGTCAATTTCATCATCTTGTCCGTATCGTGCCCAGCACTGGCTTACTCATCTCGAATGGTAGAGACGCTAACTTAAATCATCTGCTTCAGCAAGGTCACTGGACGCCGACCGAGGAGTTTGGCATTGAAACCGGTTGGCATTTTGCAATACAGCCCGATAATGGAGTAAAAATATTTTTTAAGCAAACTTATCAAGATAGTCTTTATTGGGATTTATTTGGCGAACACAATCATATGAACGCATTAGCCGCGCTATTGGCCGCCCGTCACGCAGGAATTCCGATCCAAATCGGTATCGAAGCCCTGATGCGCTTCAAGAGCGTCAAGCGGCGCATGGAAAAACGTGGCAGCATTAATGGAATCACACTTTATGATGATTTTGCACATCACCCAACTGCGATACGAACAACACTCAGTGGACTTAGAGCACATATTGGTAAAGAAAAACGTATCATTGCAGTATTTGATCCTCGCTCAAACACAATGAAAATGGGTGTTTGGAGAAACGATCTTGCGGATAGCCTTGCTGATGCCAATCAGATCTTTTGTTTTACCGCCGACGCACCATGGGCCAAAACAGCTCTGAATCAATTAGCAGGAAAAGCGAGTTGTCATGATGATTTGGGCCAAATGATTCAGGAAATTTGTATTACTGCGACACCTGAAGATCATATTTTAATCATGAGTAATGGTAGTTTTGGGGGAATTCACGAGAAAATATTGTTACAACTAAAAAATAGGCTGTTTAAATAAAAACACCTTTACCGTAACGGAGTATTAACTATGCTCTCAGTCTATTGTTTTCAGACACTCTCACACACCCCAGGGTAGAAAATCGAATCCACAGAAATTAAAAAACTCACACTCTCTAGTTACACAAACAATACCTAGCTTCCTGAAAACTCACACAGTGAAAATACCTTGCATCCCATATTAGTCAAGCGCATCCTACCACCAACATCAGGCAAGTCAATTACAAAACAACATTCAACTACTTCACCTCCCATATCGTGTATCAATCCTACGGCTGCTTCAGCAGTACCACCGGTCGCAATTAGATCATCAACCAACAACACGCGCTCTCCGGGTTGAATTGCATCAATGTGGATTTCGATACGGTCACTACCGTACTCCAATTGGTAATTTCTACCAATCGTTTCGGCAGGCAATTTGTTTTGCTTTCTAATGGGAACAAAACCTTTTTGTAATTGAAAGGCGACAGGGGCACCAATGATAAATCCCCGAGACTCGATCCCAACGACTTTATCAATACCTACATCCCTATAACGCAATGCAATTTCATCAATAGCTGTGTGAAATGCAACGGCATCTTTCAGTAAAGTAGTGATGTCACGAAACATAATTCCATCGCGTGGATAGTTAGGAACGACACGAATAAGAGAGCTAATTGGCATAATAATTTTCATTGATTTATGGTAAGAAATAATAAAGGCCTCAACCACTCTAGGTTGAGGCCTTCGATATTACTTAAAAGCTACACGAGATTTTTTTCTTACATCAAAAAAATCTTAGTGATCCATAGCAGCTTTTGCATCAAAGCTAGCTGGTTTTTTAAGTTGGATCATCATGTCGTCGTCCCATTTACCTTCGACATTCATGTGAAGCGCAGCACCTAGCAACACGGCTTCAATCAAGTTATGGCTTAGATAAACATACAGTCCTGGCTGTTTGAATTCATACGCAGCAGCAACTGCTGAGCCAGCAGGAACAAACCAAGTCTCTTGACTGGTTAAAGGAACATCGCTGAATGAACCACCAACCCAATATAGATCAGCATGACCACCTATTAAGTGTGGATAAGAAGGGCGGTTAGCTTGCGAGTGAATAAATAGAACTTTTTCACCAACTTTCGCTTTCAATGCATTGTCACCAGTAATTGCACCTACTGAACCGTTAAATACTACGTGCGAAGGAATAAGTCCTTTGGCAGTTTCCAACATTTCGTGCATACCTTCAGCCGGTGAAGCAAAAGATTTGTATCCACCTTTACCATCTTGCGGTAGATAAAAGTCTTGCTCGCCAATATAGAAAGCTTTGTCATACTTGTATTGCTTGCCTTTGTTATCTTTCAATCCATCACGCGGCAACACCATAACAGCACCATTCATACCAGAGATCACGTGAAAAGGAATCATCGTTCCTCCAGGTGCACAATGATAAACAAACACGCCTGGTTTAACTGCCTTCCAACGAAGTACAACTTCTTCGCCAGGTTGCACCAAGGTCAATCCTGCGCCACCTAAAGCGCCAGTTGATGCATGAAAGTCCACGTTATGCGCCAAGGTGCTGGTTTTTGGATTAGACAATGTCAATTCCAGATAATCACCCTCGTGCAAAACAATCAGCGGACCTGGAACGCTACCATTGAAAGTTAAGGCCCAAACTTTTGCACCAGGAGCAACTTCAATTAATTTTTCCTGGGTTTCCATACGAACTTCAACAATTCTCGGTCCGCCAGTCACGACTTGGTCATGCTTTGGAGCATTTGGTGGCGCCACCAATTCTTGTTTAATACGCGGTAATTTAGAATAATCTACTGCCGCCACAGCGGACTGCGATGCGGCAAAACAGAGCAATCCTAATCCTAAAACTGCCTGAACTGCTTTAATCATATCTCCCTCCATAAAAGATGAACTTTATGCTTGTTTTATTCTTTCGCAAAAAATCTAACCTGCCAAGTAACATTCTATAATTAAAAAATTATTTATCGATTACATCAGCATCTACCCTTTTTCTAAAGAGCCAGGGCGGAACGGCGAATATACACGTTCCAAGAAAAACTGTCCATGCCTCTCGCGCATAACATTCGGTAATAAAAGCCTTATTAATATTATTGTCATTGCAAGTTTAGCCTGTTTTATCCTTGCATTAATTTGATTTCCGCGGCCGCCAGATTTTCTTGTGTTCCTTTAAGTACCACCACATCGCCTGCTTCCAATCTCGTATCAACACTCGGCAATAATCCGCGGATATTGCGCCGACGCACAGCGATCACCTCTACGGTCAGAGTTTTTAAATCGATTTCTGCCAATGTCTTGTTAATAGCCGCTGCCGCTGGCAAGATCGTAAGCGTATGTAAATGCAAATGCGAGAACAGGCTATCATTCGCTTCACCCGCCTCATCCGATACCCCATGATAGAAACCACGCAGCAAGCTATAGCGTTCCTCGCGAATACTCCGGATACGACGCAATATCCTACCGGTAGAAATATTCACAAACATCAATGCATGCGATGCCAACATCAAACTTCCTTCCATAATCTCCGCAACTACTTCTGTAACACCTGCTTTTTTCAATACATCCACTTCTGATTCATCCATAACTCTCGCTACCACAGACAGTTCCGGGTGCAATTCTTGTACATGCGCAAGAACTTTCAAAGTGGAATGGATATTGTGATAACTCACCACAAGTACCTTGGCACGCATCAATCCTGCTGCGATCAAAACCTCACGTTTTGCGGCATCGCCATAGACAACTGATTCACCCGCAGTTCTTGCTTCATGAATACGCTTAGGATCAAGATCCAAAGCAATAAAGTTAATTGATTCTTGCTCCAGGATTCTTGCTACGCTTTGGCCGCTACGACCATAGCCGCAAATGATGACATGGTCTTGCTGCGACATCGTTTGTGCCGCGATAGAGGTAATCTGCATTGCTTTTTGCATCCAATCCGAACCATAAGAACGCCGAATGATGGATTCACTATACTCAATCAAGAAAGGTGCGATAAATAATGATAATACCATCGCTGCCAATACAGGTTGCAGTACGGTACTGCTGATCAACTGCAAAGCGCTGGCTTGCGCCAACAAAACAAAACCAAATTCACCCGCTTGTGCTAAATTCATACCCGTTCGAATTGCCACACTTAAATCGGCGCCAAATAAGCGGGATAATCCAATAATGAGCGCAGTCTTTAATACAATCAAGGTCAATAAAATCACGAATACCCAGAAAAAATTCTCAATGAGCACCTGTACATCAAGCAACATACCTATCGTGACAAAAAACAACCCCAATAACACATCCCGAAACGGCCTAACATCTTCTTCTACCTGGTAGCGATATTCCGTTTCAGAAATTAACATGCCGGCAAGAAACGCACCTAAAGCCATTGATAGTCCTGCCATTTGAGTCACCCAAGCCAAGCCTAACGTAATCAGCAATACATTCAAAACAAATAACTCAGGTGATCGTTGCTGCGCCACAACATGAAGCCACGAACGCATTAATTTCTGACCCAAAAACAGAATGATTGCTAGTACCACTGCAATTTTTACAAAAGCTATCAATAAATCGCTGGTTTCACTATCAAAACCAGAGCCCAGTGCAGGAACAATAACGAGTAATGGAATTACCATCAAATCCTGAAACAACAGTACACCAATAATTTGCGTGCCATGCTCGGAATTTAATTCCAAGCGTTCTGCCAGTAGCTTAATCACGATTGCTGTGGATGACATGGCAAGAGCGCCACCCAACACAAATCCGACATACCAATCCAAACCGATAAGCCACGCAGCTCCCATGACTAACGCAACAGTACATAAGACTTGCGCGGTACCGAAACCAAATACAAGGCGCTTCATAGTCACCAATTTAGGCAGACTAAACTCCAGGCCAATAGTAAACATCAAAAAAACCACACCAAATTCTGCTAAATGACGTGTTTCCTCGTCTTCAGAAATCCAACCCAATGCGTGCGGTCCGATAATCACGCCGACCAACAAATACCCCAACATAGGTGGAAGCTTTAACAAGCGAAATATCACTACGGCCATTACCGCAGTTACCAATAAAATAAGCACAGGCTGAAGAGGATCGGTCATAACAAATTAAGCAATAAAGAAAGCTAATGATCAATGAAGATACTGAATGATTGCTAGGTTCACAACCTATTCCTAACATAATGCTATAATGACGACGAATTAATACTTCAAATAGAAATGTCAATACCCCATCTTTCAACCGCATTACGCGGTCCGCTGCTTGATCTTGAAAACCGAATAATCAATGCAATGCCCGACATCGAGCATTGGCTACGAAAGAAATGGCGGGATCATACGATACCTTTTTATTGCTCGGTCGATTTACGTAACAGTGGATTCAAGTTGGCCCCGGTCGACACTAATTTATTCCCGGGTGGATTTAACAATTTAAATCCAGATTTCACCCCGTTATGTATTCAAGCCATGATGAGCGCAATCGAGAAAATTTGCCCAGATGCTCATAGCTTACTGTTAATCCCGGAAAATCACACACGCAATACTTTTTACCTGCAAAATATTGCCACATTGCAAGGCATCATGCAGCAAGCCGGACTTAATGTTCGCATCGGTACTTTATTACCGGAAATTTCGGTTGCCACAAAACTGAATCTACCTGATGGACAGAGCGTTACATTAGAACCCGTGATACGAAAAAATGGGCAATTAGGTGTACAGGGCTTCGAGCCTTGTGCTGTGCTGCTAAATAACGATTTATCCACTGGCGTTCCTCCCATTTTACAAGACCTAAACCAGATTGTAATTCCACCATTACACGCCGGCTGGTCCACACGAAGAAAGTCACGACATTTTGCAGCATATGATCAAATTGCCGAAGAATTCTCAACACTACTTGGAATTGATCCATGGTTAATCAATCCTTTCTTTACCGCATGTGGACAAATTAATTTTCGCGATAAACAAGGCGAAGATTGTGTCGCGAAGGCAATTAACCAAATACTCGATAAGACTAGGGAAAAATATCACCAATATGGAGTTAAAGAAGATCCATTTGTGATTGTCAAAGCAGACTCAGGAACCTATGGTATGGGTATCATGACTGTTAAAGATGGCTCTGATATTTATAACCTAAATCGGAAGCAGCGCAACAAAATGGCCGTCGTCAAAGAAGGATTGCCGGTTTCCAACGTACTCGTTCAAGAAGGCGTCTACACTTTTGAAAACATCAACCAAGCAGTTGCAGAACCCGTTGTTTACATGATTGATCGTTATGTTGTCGGTGGATTTTATCGAGTACATACTGGACGAGGCATTGATGAAAATTTAAACGCTCCCGGTATGCATTTTGTCCCATTGGCATTTGAAACCACTTGCTTGGAACCAGACACGAACCGGCCCAATTCGATTCCTAATCGCTTTTATTCCTACGGCGTCGTCGCCCGCCTTGCACTTTTGGCCGCTGCGCTTGAATTAGAAAAAGATCACGTTGAACTTGAGTTGAAGCAAGATTATTTGAAGACCCCCGAAGTCTTACCCACATAATCCACGATATGAAGCTAGCTTTTATTGTTGATCCGCTTGATTCGATCAAGATCAACAAAGATTCCAGTTATGCAATGATTTCCGAAGCTATTTCCCGAGGGCATGCTATTTATGTGCTTGAGCAACATGATATAGCCTTGGTTGACAATCAAGTCATCAGTAATGCACGTTCATTACATTTGAAATCTGCTTCCCAATATAACCCACAATGGTATGAACTCGGTCATGCTGAAAAGCTGTCCTTAACTACGTTCGATGCTGTTTTGATGCGTAAAGACCCACCTTTTGATTCAGAGTATGTATATAGCACTTACCTACTGGAATTGGCAGAAACACAAGGTGCCCTGGTAATCAACAGCCCTCGTGGCATCCGCGATCATAATGAAAAACTCGCTATCGCAAAATTTCCGCAATTTATTGCGCCCACGTTGGTTACCAGCCGAACAGCTCTAATCCGCGAATTTATTACTATTCATCGCATTGCCATTCTAAAGCCACTTGACAGCATGGGAGGAACTAGTATTTTTCAAGTCAGCGAATCAGATGCTAATCTTTCTGTCATTCTCGAAATTATGACACAGTATGAAACACGCACAATCATGGTGCAGCGTTATATTCCTGAAATTACACTCGGCGACAAACGAATATTGATTATTGACGGAGAAGCCGTTCCCTATGCCTTAGCTCGCGTGCCTAAGCCTGGTGAAACACGTGCCAATCTGGCTGCTGGCGGCATTGGAAAAACACAACCGCTTTCAGTGCGCGATCAAGAAATCGCAGCATTTATCGGTCCAGAATTAGTAAAAAATGGTTTAATGTTTGTCGGATTGGATGTTATCGGTGATTATCTCACCGAAATCAACGTAACCAGTCCTACAGGAATACAGGAAATAACTAAACAAAGTGGATTTGATGCGGCGGCAATGATAATCGACAGAATCGAAGCGATGGTAAACAAAAGAAAACAGGCCAATCGTCATATATGATCAGCCTGTTTGATTCATTCCATTCTCTATTTGCGATAAATATATTTAATGCTAGTGTAGTGTAACAGCTTCTTTTTCTTCGCAAATCAGATTTTCACAATACGTTTCATGTATGCCATCCAAGAATTTCCACAAGGCGTCGCAAGCCTCCTCAGTTGCGACTAAAATCTCTTCCTGTTTTTCCGGTGTATCCGCAAAACGCTCAATCAACGCCCATTCAGCTTGTGAATGATATACATCCGCTTTTTGATGCACCGAGAAGAATTCATATTCATCCGGATTATTCATACCATAAAACTTCGCCAATCCATCAATTTTTACTGCAGCGACGTCAGGAACTTGAGATTCAAAGGCATGTAGCGCCGCCAAACCTGCATAAAAAGGACGATTGATACAAATGCTTCTAAAGGTATTCACCAGATTTTGAGTCGTTGGCAATGCTGCGGCACTCGACAGTATCTTATCATCCGCACCCAAAGCAAAAGCGAATTTCTTCCACAATGCAGGGTGATTTTTATCACCATGCTCTTCATCAATCAAATTTTTAAGCACTTCCTGGCGCACGCTGATATCACCGCTATTAGTTTCTGAGTGGATATGCGGCGTATTAAAATGTACAGCACTTAAATAGGTGGGTTCAGCGAGTACATTATAGAAATACTGCTCTGCGTAATGCCGTAGCTGTTCTTTTGTTAACTGACCTGCCGTCCAAGCAACATAAAACGGATGTTTCAGTAAATGTCTGCTACTGATAATGGCATTCACTTTTTGTTTCAAAACAGTCGGTGTAATCATTATAAAAACTCCTTCTAAAACCGAAAAATGTAAAAAACACATCTATCATCGCTAAATAATATCTGTAAGTCAAATAAAGCCTGGATAGCCGCAGCCTTACTCATACTAGGATTAGGGTGTTGGATGCTTTTTGATATATTCAATGATATCACCGACATTACGAAAATTTTTCACTTCGTCCCCATCAAAGCTGATTCCAAATTTCTCTTCTGCATCGAATAACAATTGAATAGTATCCATCGAATCGAAACCTAGCTCCGAAAATTGCGAAGCAGTGGTAATCTCAGAAGCATCTATGTTTTCAACTTTTGCGCTAATAAACTCTAGCACTTGTGCTTCCAAATTTGTTGTATCCATCGTGAAGTAATATCCTGTTTAAAGATTAGTAAAAACGATGCTGACATTATTTCCGCCGAACCCGAATGCATTGCACATCGCCGTATCTACTTTTCTTTCTACAGCTTGGTTGGCTGTATAGTCAAGATCGCAGTCGGGATCCGGTTCAACTAGATTAATTGTAGGATGAATCATCTGCGTACGTAATGTCTGAATCGTCGCAATGGCTCCGATTGCAGCGGAAGCACCAATACTATGACCAATCATGGATTTAGTAGCACTGATCGAAAGCCTGCTCGCATGCTCAGCAAATAAATGTTTGATAGCACGCGTTTCGATAATATCTCCCAAAGGCGTTGAGGTTGCATGTGCGTTAATATAATCGACGCTGTCTGGCTTTACGCTGGCATCTTGAAGTGCCGTTTGCATTGCAGCCACCTGCCCCACCATATCAGGTGCCACGATGTGTGTCGCATCACAAGCACATCCGTAACCAGCAAGCTTCGCATAAGTTTTGGCACCACGACCCTCAGCGTTACTTTGCTCCTCAAGGACCAAAACACCAGCCCCTTCCCCCATAATAAATCCATCACGTCCGTTTGCAAAAGGACGTGATGCGTACTGTGGTTGATCATTAAAACCTGTTGATAGCGCATGCAATACCTCAAACCCTTTCATTGTCAAAGGTAAAACACAGGCCTCCGCGCCCCCCACGATAACAGTATCTGCTCTGCCTGAACGCAACAAGTCTAGCCCCATACCAATTGCATTCGCACCAGACGAGCAAGCCGTGCTGCATGTTAGGTTAACGCCTTTGAATCCGTATTTAGTTGCAATCCAAGCACCTGCAGAATTTGCCATGATGCGTGGTACAGTAAATGGTGGTATCGAGCGATCTTGAAATCGGCGTAATGCTGAGGATTCAAATGTGGAAAATCCACCCATCCCAGAACCCAGAACTACAGCTATACGGTGCGGAGAATAACAGTCTAAACCACCAGCATCTTCGATAGCTTGATTTGCCGCATGCAATGCGAATTGTGTAAAGCGATCCATTTGATCAATATATTTCGGCGTTAAAAATTCTTTTGGATCAAACTGCTTTACCTCTCCCGCTATTTTAGAGCTTAACTTCGATGAATCAAATGATTGAATTTTATCAATACCACTGACACCCTTGATAGCAGCGCTCCAGAATTGTTCTACACCAGTGCCAATAGGTGACACAACGCCCATTCCGGTTACGACAACATGCATACGAGATCTAAACTGAAGATAAGATAATAAGGAAGGTCAAAGTTATAAAATAAATAAATTACTTATATGTTCTTTTGAATATACTGAAAGTCCCATACGCTGTCAAACAAGGTTTGGTTTGATATAACTCGATAGAATACTGAAGCAGTCTGGTTGAGAGAAAACATTTTTAACTCAAGAAAAAACGATAAATCTACAAATCTGTGCCACAAAATTGATGCTAGAATTCTAGCGCCTCAAACCAAACATAGTGAAAGGAATAAATTAAACATTAAATTTAAGGCATGTATATTTAGGAAATTGAGAAAAGCTTGCTTTTTTGAATTGCTTTGAGTATGGCAAAGGTAAGAATTTTTCGATCAATTAACCAATTACTACAAAGGATTAAAATATGTTTGAAAGCCTAATTAAATGGTGTAGAGATTTCTTCAGTACTCAAGATACAGCAAACGCAACAAGCACGCCATCCAATCAACCACCACAGCCGAATAATGCTCGGGCAAACTATCACACTCTAGGTGAATTCAATCTTGGACTAGGTGCGATCGGCCCAGAAAATCGCACAGATGTCGATCAATCAGTTGTAAACGCTATGTACCAAACAATCGCTTCCGGGAAATTTAATATTCCAGTTGGCGATAGCGTACCGTCTATTTGTGTCGATGGCCGTTGCAACAAAGATGGCAAGCGCGAAGTATCGCCTTCTGCCGCAGGAGGTACGCTTAGTATCGTATATGGTGCAGATCTCGGTGGCGCATCTACATCCAGTGACACCAACGAAATCACGCTAGCAACAAGAATTTCGAATACGCTCAAGGAAAAGGGACACGCAATTGGTGTACATGGTGACGATCACAGTAACTGCGGTTGCGGTGCATGCGCTAAAGTAAAAAACATTTATCAACATATCGCAGAAAAAATCAACGATATCGTATCACTGACCAGTCAATATGGCATTACCCTATCGCAATCCGAGAAGGATCGTATTGTTCAACAAGCGCAAAACCGTTTAAATCAATCGAATTTTTTCGCCGAAGACAGATCCAGTGTACTGAAAAATTCTCAAGAATGCGGTTCGGTATATGAGGAGCTAGTGGGCGCACATAATGAACTTGGTATAGCATTGAATACGAAACCAGGCACCACGGTTGATCGCTCTGCAATCCGTGCACAATATGGCCCACAGTATGACATGTTTGTTGTAGACGCATGGACTTTTGCCAATGCCGCAAAAGCAATCAACAGCAATGAAGATGCCATGGCTACAGAATTGATCGCAAAAGCCATTACGTTGCAAAATGTAGCTACTGCCTCGGTTCTAGGACACGGATCTCTACGCATAATTCCTATCAGTTAAACAAACATCACACCTCCGGCCTTGCCGGAGGCTTTAATATTAAGGGTATTCGTTCTGCTATTCACAATCTTGGGCTGCGATATCACTTTCTAAACATTAATTGCTCGTAATCCTATTACGCTGCTCGGTATGCAATTAGTATTTCTGAGGCTTTACGCGTGTGACTTCAGGTATCGAAGCAGCTTGCCTAGACATGGACAAAAGGTCAATTATGATTGGATTAATAAATCTTCCAATTAATCCAATCCGGGTTACGGTAACTGGTGAAACACTACCTTGGCTAGAAAATAAGCGTGATTTGTATTCGAGCGTCTGTATCTGCCTGTGAGATATTGAGATGATCGTATAAGCTTAGCCAATTTGAATCAAGTTGACTGGCAGTCGATTTTAATGACATCAGTACTCACCCATAATGCCCCTGAAATAAACTTCAACCGGCATTCCATTCATCAGTCGATTATTGACTTGATCTATAAACTCCATTCGTGCAAGAACTGCTGAGCGCACAGTTTCGAGTGGACCACTTTCATCAGAAGTGGATTTCTGCACAATTCCAGGAACGGCAACAACTTTTGCTTTAGCAATCTCGCCATTAGGGAATTTGACTTGAGCAACTTGCCCAATAACCGCATAATTCTGGTGTTTTGGCGGGATAAATGCATCAATATAGATCGTATCTGGAATAATAATTTCCATCAACGGCTGACCTTTTCCAAGATATTCTTCCGGTTGTACAAATATCTCGGTCACCATTCCTGTAATGGGTGCAATAAGCTCTAGCTGCGCTACTTGATTGCGAATATTTTCAAACTCCAGCATCCTTTGATTCATATGATTACTGATTTGGATCATTTCAGGCGCTAGATTTTGCGCACTGTGTTGTGCTTTTTGTAATAACACCGAATTTTCCAAAGCGGCTTGATATTGGCTATGAATCGTCGCTACTTCCGCCTGTGTTGCGGCACCTTGCTGGAATAAAGATTCATATTGGCGTAACCGTTTGTGCAAGAAATCTTTTCGTTCTTGCGAGAATTTCAATAATTGCAGAGAGGCCGATTGGGATTGCCCGGCATGATCCAATAACTTTTGCTTTTCTCTCGCTAATGACGCAACTTCCATTTGCACGCGATCATGTTGTTCTTGCAACAATGTATTTGCCAATTGTGCTAATGGCTCACCCTCCATCACTCTTTGCAAGGGTTGCACCCATATCTGCTGAACATGACCATCAACCGGAGCCCGCATCACAAAATTAGTGACTCTGATCCTCCCATTCGCTTCAATCGCAACGCCATCCCAAATAATCAACCCTAATAGATACAGCAAAGGTAGGCTAACTACCAGCACGATTAAATACCAACGCCAGGATTTACCTAAGCGCTTGGCATGACTGTATTGAACAAGCAATCCCCGATCATGATCAGGGCTCATAGCCTCGGGCTGATTAAATCGAATTTTCATAAAGATAACTCTCAAAGTCCTGCCAAGATTGAATTACAATTCCACTAAAATTATGATTCTGGAGCTGAGTATTAAATTGCTGCATTGCTTCATTAAAAACAGCAGGAGATTGGCGAAAGTAACTGTTCTCCGGTCCTAATACCGGTTCCAGGCTTTGCGCCAGACTAAAAAACATACTTGGATGCTTATTCATGGCATCCCTGAGCGTTTTAACAATTGCACTGGTATTTATTGAGTAATACATAATGGCAATTTCTCGAATACCTGCTTGCTTGAGCTTGCACACAATACATAAATCAAACGATAACTTGTTATGTAAGTAGCGGTGATGCATACTAACTCCGACTGGCCAAGGTGAAATAGCGGTTGCTTGACGAACGGTTTCGACAAATGCGATTAATCGTTCTTTTTCAGTTAAGGCATCCTCAAGTTGATCAGGCTCTATATCCAGATGCAGCCCATCAAAACGAATATCTGCCAATGAACCAATAATTGTCATCAACTTGTTTCGATATTTTGGCAGAATCCAACTGGGGTCACCTAGTAGCAATTCCACCCTACTTCCATGACGATGCGCTTTTTCGATAAATTGATTAAGTTTGCCTGGATTGGCAGAAAATCTTAAAATTTGCTTTGCATTCAGCGAAATTAAAAAACGATCAATTTTCTCAATAGATTTTTGTTGCCAAAAGTATGGACGATCGACCAAATCCTCGAAATTCCATACATAGGTCGCAAACTTAACATCCACTGATGGTGTGCTTACCGGCAAAACAAACCCGCTGAATTGTTGCACTTCGGCATTCTTTTTCTCTCCATGAAGAAACCGCTTTGCCTGATTCAATGGTTCAATGAGCGAAACAATATCTACTTCGGCATCGTGATCTTTTGATTTATTGCTCTTAGCTGGAAGTGATTCGGAGATATATTGGCGTAAGCGGATATGTATCTTCCAATGCTCAGATTCTGCTTCGATATATTCTGTCGCAACACGGTAATAGGTATTAACCGCTTGCAGATATTTTTCCAATACATCGCCATCCATAACACGCATGCGCAGATCCCTTTCACGCATCAATTCTTTCGCCGCCGCCAGTCGAGTATGTAGGAATTTGATTTGTTGAATCGTTTGCTGATAATTATTAAAGAGTGTATGGAACTCATGCTGCAACTCTTGCTCGCGTCGAGCATATTCACTTCGGAAACTGATCAACTGACTATTCAAACGAGAACGTTCGCTTTTTCTGTAATTTACGATTTCGAGAGGCATCCTAAAATTAACACCAACAGCTCCACCGTAGCCATATTGCATCGAGTCTGCAGAAGGATATGGAATGGCCGGACCAACAAAAGCCGTAGTGGAAACATCCGACTCGATACCTTGCCACTTCTCGGTTTCTTGGGTGTTTTGTAAATTATCAATCTGCGTTCTAATAATTCTCAAATCCGGCTGATCATAATCCGCCGTAAAATTATTGGTAATTTCCGCCAATAAAGGTTTCACTGCCTCGAAAGGCATGACCGTCGAATTGGTTAGGTGAGATAAGCGATTCAATGCTTGTTCCCGATTATTGCGATATTCAATCCGGGTACGTTCAGCGCGATCAAAAGCCGAAAGAAATTCCAAATAATCGGACATAAATAACAATCCAGCTTCACGCCGTTTGCTGATGGCCTTTTCAAAACCCTCATCTCGCAAACGAATGTATGCCTCGCTCAAGGCCAACATCTTCTGCGAACTCCAATACGCCGCATAACTTTCTTCCAGAAAAGAAGCCGCTAAACGCCTACTCCATCCCAGTCGGATGTCTTCAATCTTAACTTGTGTAGCCGCATCATTAACTGCGCGCTGTTGCCTTTCAGCGCTTCCCAATAAAGGATAACGCAGTCCAATACGTGCCATGGGATCAAAAAACCGTCCGAAAGGCTCTCTTGCAAAAGGACTTTTTTGATAACCGGCTGAAATACCGCCAAATACTTCCCAGCCTCTCTGAGCCTCTTGTGCCAACAAATTAGATTGCTGTGCTTCCAGATCTGCTTGCGCTTTCAGTACAATCGCGGCTTGATCCAGTTTAGAACTAAAATCATTCAGCAATCTTACTTGCGCGGCCACATTGGAAGCCAATAGCGCTAGTAACAACCATAAAAGAATAAGCTTTTTCATTGCTTGCCCTTTTTAAGCACCCAAAGTGGCGCCATAGCGGAATCCAAATGTCCTTTATTGAATATTTGATTGAGAATGGCCACTGCACTCCAGGTGCGCCCGATAAACTGAAAGCCTGGATAAATCAGCAAAACCCAAAAAGCTTGACAATCCTCCAGCCTCCGATCTGAAAGCAGGACCAAATAAAGGATGTATTGAATGGAAACAAGTACGGTATAAAATAAATACACCAACACCATACTCAGCAAGAAAATATGGGAAGGAAGCATGACCGCCATGTATAACGTGTAAATAATAATAGAAAATGGCATGATGACTTGGAATAAAACGCCGTACCACAGTAGGAAAATGAAGTTTTTCCAACCCATTACAGATGCAGCAATACCGAATTTATGTTTATTCGCATAGATGTACCAGGTATCTCCATCCCAGCGTAAACGTTGCTTGAGAAAACCCAATAAACTCTCAGGTGCATCGGTATGGGAAACAGCATTCGGTTCAAAAGCGAATTTAAGTCTTGGATGGCGTACGTGATATTGTTTGATGCGTAAGGTCATATCGAGATCTTCAGCGGTACCTGTATTCCATCCACCAATTTTTTGAATAAAGGATTTACGAAAAACACCAAATGCGCCGGGTACATTGTTAATCACACTGAGTTGTGCAAAACCAAGCTTGCCCACTTGCATGGTAAGCATGTACTCAAGGCTTTGTAGCCGAGTAACTAGCGTACTCTTGGCATTACGTACTCGCATCGGCCCGGTTACCGCAACCGTATCGGGATCCCCAAAATGAGATACTGCACTACTGACCATTTGGTTATCAAACGAGGTATCTCCATCCAAGGCAAAGAAAACCTCACCTTGCGCACGACTCAACCCAGCATTAAGTGAAGAAACTCTGCCTCCCCTCTGAATTTTGGGAAGAATCGTCAAAGAGCGATTAGCATAATTTTTAACTAAAGGTAGCAATTCCTTAAGCGCCTGATAGGTCGGTAAATTCTTTTTCACACCATCAACCGCAGCTATGATTTCGATATGCCCCGGATAAATTTGCTCCAGTAAGGAAAGCACAGTATTTTGTACTGCCTTGCCTTCTGAATAGCAGGTGATCGTACAAGTTACACGTGGAGAATAAGGGGCAATCCATGGGATATCATTCTTTTTTCGATATAAATACCGTAATACCCCCAACCAATTGACCAAGTACAGCGGTAATTCCAGGAATAATACAAAAGGAATGAGTATAAGCACGTACTGCAGCTCACTATATTGAGCAATTGTTAAGCGAAAAACATACCAAGCCTCTAAAAACATATCCATTTAGAGCAACTCACCGGAAAGCCTTACCAATAGCAATTCTGCATCTTCTTGATCGGATAATTGATCCGAACTAATACTACAAAACCGATAAATAAGTTTTTGATCACTTTCTAGCACGAGCTGATTCATGCTGGCTTCTATTCGTTTATGAAAACCAACAAGCCCCTGTTTATCGGTATTTGGCAACAACAACCACAACATATTCTCGGCTGTTCTCGTCGAAAGATCGGGTGTACGCAATAGATTTCTCAACCGCTGCGCAAATGATTCCATCACCTGCAGCAATCGAGCATGACCTATCTCATCGACCAATTCCGTAAGATTGCTAAAATAAATTCCAAACAAACTAAAATTAATATTCTTATAACGATGAGATAGCACCATCATCCAATCCAAATCGTGGATGAACAATTCTTTGGATATAAAATCCAACTGATCGAATCCAGAAGACAAGTCAAAAACTTCCCCACGGAATGCAATCACCCTACCCCGATCACTAAGCCGCCAATGCTGAATTTCGTTAATGACTAATTCATCGGGTTTCATAGATTTCTCACACACAGCGCAACGCACTCGAATTTCACCTTCGCTAAATGTATGATTGCAGGATTGGCACTGATAATTCTCCAAAGGCCTATCGTAGTCACTACCGATATGGCGTAAATGCGTGTTGCATTTGGGACATTTCAACATGCCTGCATGCAGGAATTTATCCTGTGCATCGACACAGCCACAGGTAAAGCAATGCAAGGAGGGTCGCAGCGCAATATCAATTTCGAAACAATTTGGGCAAATATCGGTAAAACTTAAGTGTGCCGAACGACAATGTGTACATTCTCTTTGTCTATCAATGAGTGAAACTGGCTCCAATATTCTGGCAGCAGCCAATTTCCTTAACCATCCAAATGAATCGCCAGTATCGTTATTAAGCGCTTCTAATAATGTATAGCGATAATATCGAGCATTCTTCCATTCATGCTGCGGCTGAATAATGAAATCAGGGCGCAACCACAAATATTTGATTAGTCGCCCTTGCGGAGTAATACAGGCTTCAGTATTCTTAAATGATTTTGTTAAACCCTCTGTATCACTTATCTTTTTCTGTAGCGCAGATGGTTCTGTTAGTTGTCCATCCAGTAATTGGCTATCTAACGCAATAGACGATTCTGTAACAAAACAAAGTGATGCAAAAACTGTATCGTCCCGGCGAATCTCATTGATTATTGTATTGACATATTGCGCATCCTCGCCATCAATAATGAAGGCCAATGGAGCCATTTTTGTGAGTTTCCATTCAGAAAAATTGCTGTGACGTTGAATGCGATATAAATTCGCATATACATCAGGAAGCACAATATTATTAGGCGAAAAAAGTATCAGCATTTCTGGTGATTCCCATGAATCGATTCACATTGATTCAACCTAGTCAACGAGCACATTTTAATTTCGCTTTTCCTCTTCAAATTTTCTGCGCACTTTCGTAATATCTAAACAATTGCATTATTCATTCTCAATTTAGATAATCATCAAAGAAATAAAACAACTATTCCCCGCCTTATTACTACTTAACAATAGGAAGTAATGAAGGATATTTACCGGATTAAGACGAGAAGAAGACACCACCACGACCTGGAGCAATGCGGACTTACAAATCAAGCTCCTGAAGCAATCGACGAATAAAGAATCACCTGGATCATATTTCTGCTCCATCTGATTTTCTCTATGATTTGTTACAACAACAAAAAGTAACGCCACTAACAGATAGACATTTCAAAGCAACAGGTTTTGGAAAAGCACTGATACCACAAATTTTAAATACTTTTACATTGATATACTTATCAGACTGGAGAAAGCACCCACTGCAAGTATCATTTATGGTAATGGTTGGTACGGTTATAATCGTTCGTTAGATATAGGGGCGCTCCGAGCACTTTCGTGTATCTCATGACGGCAATGAATTTGTTAACAAACTATAGCAACTGATCAGATATTATTAGCTGCCGATAGTTTAAAACCATAAAAATAGAGAAAAATCTTGTGTATAAAATTAGCTTAATGAAATTAGGGTGGTATAGTTTTGCTGCCTTTTCGATGTTTGGTTGTTCAACCGTAGTTGTACAAGAAAATGCTTCAACGGTAGAATCTTCGAGTGGAAACTCTTCAATAGTTTTCCATTCGAATACAGAATCCGAGGTTCCGGTAAATCAATCTACTTCCGAAAAAAATATCTCTACAGTTCTTCCTGCTGAGCAAAATCCACAAAAACAAAACCCAATAACCAAGTTATCGAATGATGCATCGCAATGGCCCGTGGAAACCGGTATGGCTACATATTACGCAACGGAGATGGAGGGACGTTTAACGGCAAGTGGCGAACCATATTCACCTGAGTTGTTAACCGCAGCGCATCGCACACTACCCTTAGGAAGCATGGTGCGCATTACGAATTTAAATAATAATCAACAAGTCGTTGTGCGAATTAATGATCGTTGGGGTGGCGGAAGTGGTCGCGTGATCAATTTGTCGAAACAAGCAGCGGTCGATCTTGGATTTGGTTCTTCCGGTATGGTTTCAGTACGCCTCGATGTTGAATTATTATCTTCACAGAAAGCGATGCAACCAGCGAGCATAGCGCAACCATTACCCACACGCATTGAAGTGAGTGACCCAAAAAACCATTCAAAACTGAGTATTTGTCAAAATGAGGCAGATATACTGGGATTATCAGGGAGTTTTTATAACAATCATATCGCAGCCTGTATGATCCGGGGAAATTAGCTAGCTGGGTAAACAAAATCAGGTTCTAAGGCGTTTCCGACTAAGAATCTAAGCGGATTCATTACATTCTAAAGACTCTTGTGAATTCTAATAGGCGATGTCACTAAGTTGTCATTGGTAGATCGCAGCTTCATTTTTAGCATAGTAGCATTGACCAATCTTATAAAGGAAATTCATGAATACTTCATCGCATAAATGGCGTTTCTTTCGCTCAGGTGGCTTTGATCAAGTACGACTTGAAACAGGCGAAGATATAAAATTACTGACGGAGCTCGACCCTAAGCTTTGGGCGGCGCTGAGTTGCCCGACGACGAACTTGGAGTTTGATCAGAAAACCTTGGAGTTTCTCGATTCGGATAAAGATGGTCATATTCGCGTACCGGAAATCACTACTGCGGCCAATTGGGCTGCTTCGATGTTGAAGAATCCGGGAGATTTAGTAAATGGATCCGCCGCATTGCCTTTGGAGGCTATTGACGATAGCAGCGTCGAAGGTGCAGCCTTACTGGCGTCAGCCAAGCAAATATTGCATAACATCGGAAAAAAAGATGACATCACAATCAGCGTTGAAGACACCTCTGATTTAAATAAGATTTTTGCTAGCACAAAATTTAATGGTGACGGTATTGTTCCACCGGGCGCAGCGGGTGATGCTGACATCCAAGCAGTAATGGAAGAAATAATCACTTGTGTAGGATCCGAGCTAGATCGCTCAGGGTTACCCGGTGTTTCTGAAGAAAAATTCAATCAGTTTTTCACCGAGGCGCAGGCATTTTCTGAATGGTGGCTAGAAGCTGATCGAGATGCAAGCAATATCTTGATACTAGGTCAAGAAACCGAAGCAGCCAAAGCATCTTTTGATTGTGTTAAAACCAAAATAGATGATTACTTTACTCGCTGTCGCTTGGCAGAATTTGATCAACGCGCGAGCGAACCCTTAAATCCTGCACTAACGGGCTATGAAGCAATGGCAAGTAAGGATTTATCTGCCACATCTGAGCAATTGATCTGTTTGCCACTGGCAAAAATTGAAGCTGGGAAACCGCTCCCGCTTGAAACAGGAATCAATCCGGCATGGTTGCATGCAATTACCGAGTTTAAAAACAAAGTCGTTGTACCTTTAATCGGTAACAAAAATACTTTGAGCAATGCCGAATGGGAGGATTTATGCGAGAAATTCGCAGCACACCAAATCTGGCTCAACAATAAACGTGGCGAAATTGTTGAAAAACTCGGTATTCAACGTATTCGCAAGATTTTTTCAAATGGTTATCAAGAAAGCATTAGAGCATTAATTCAGAAAGATAAATCGCTTTCTAGCGCCTCCGATGCAATTGACTCGGTCGAGAAACTGATTCGTTATCATCATCATCTATTTCAATTACTGAATAATTTTGTATCGTTTCGCGATTTTTACACGCGACGTGACAAAGCAATTTTTCAAGCGGGGACACTTTTCTTGGATGGGCGTAGTTGCGATTTCTGTTTGCATGTTGTCGATGCGGCGCAACATAGCGGCATGGCGAACCTGAGTGGTACTTACTTAGCCTATTGTGAATGCAAGCGCCGGGGCGACGACAATCAGAAAATGAACATTGTTGCAGCATTTACGAATGGTGATGCAGATAATTTAATGGTCGGCCGCAATGGCATTTTTTATGATCGTAAAGGCCAAGATTGGGATGCTACCATCACAAAGATTGTTGAACATCCAATCAGCGTACGCCAGGCATTTTGGTATCCCTATAAACGGATAGGCAAAATGATTGGCGAGCAAATCGAGAAAATGGCCAGCGCACGCGAGAAAGCCGTACAAGCTCAAGCTGCATCGGGTATTTCAAGCTCCGCACAGTCGATCGAGGTAGGCAGTAAAACGCCGCCGGTGCCGTTTGACGTGGGTAAGTTTGCCGGTATTTTTGCTGCTATTGGCTTGGCAATTGGTGCAATCGGTACTGCAATCGCATCCGTAGTTACAGGTTTTATTAGCCTGACTTGGTGGCAAATGCCGCTGACAATATTAGGGCTGATTTTATTGATTTCAGGTCCTTCCGTTTTGTTGGCTTACCTCAAACTGCGCAAGCGCAATTTAGCGCCTTTACTCGATGCCAGCGGCTGGGCGGTCAATACCAGGGCAATCATCAATATACCATTCGGCGCTTCATTGACCAAAATGGCCACATTACCTCCGGGGGCGCAGCGTTCAATGGTAGATCCGTATGCTGAAAAAAAGAGTCCATGGAAGTCCTATTTGTTTATTTTGCTATTGTTAGGAGGATTCGGTTACCTTTGGTATGCAGGTTATATCAATGAAGGTACGGTTGATCAAATCCGTAAGCATTTTGCTGGTGAAGAACCAGCTATAACGATGGATAAAGCAAAGCCGGATGCTCCTGCAAAGGATGCAGATGCTAAGCCAGAAACGACCTCTACCGTTTCCGCCGAACCTGCTGCACCAACAACGAATGATAAACCAGTAAAAGAAGAGGCGCCGGCAGTTAATACAGAAACACCCGCTCCAGCCCCTTTACCTGCAAAAAATGTCCCTTCGGCTAAACCGGCTCCAGCCATTAAATAGGTTCCATCTGCTTCGGTTCAGTTGATACAAGCGGTAACCTAGTCCTATTTGCTTCTAACAGGACTAGGTTATTGTAAGAATGCTCCTGCCAGTAATACGATTACTTCAGAAAATTCGACTAACGCACCTGCAGTATCCCCGGTTGTTCCCCCGATACGTTCTAACATCATGTAACGCAACAATAAAAACATTGCAAGAACTGCCAACACTAATACATAACCGTTTTGTATAAACCCTATTGTGCACAGCAATACCACGATCACGGCCGCGATACATTTGCGGCGAGGGTGATAAGCGGATAAGCAAGCACCTAGTCCAATGTTTCTAACATAACGAGTTGTTAAAAATAACAATACCAACATCGTTCTGGCAAGTATTATGGAAGCTAATAGAGTAACCCATCCATCGACTTGGATTAAAACATGCAATGCAGTAATTTTAAGCAACATGACTAATACGATTGCAATGACGCCCATTGGACCACAATTGGGGTCTTTCATAATAGCGAGGGTTTTGTCGTGATCGCCCATTCCGCCCACCCAAGCATCAGCGCTATCGGAAAGACCATCCAAATGTAATCCTCCAGTTAACAAAACCCAAACAGTGAGCAGAATAGCAGCGCTTATCCAAGGCATTGAGAAACCACCCAATAACCAACCTAAACTGATTAAGATCATTCCAATCAATACACCGATCAATGGATAATAAGCTAAAGAACAACCAATTTCCTGTTCCGTGGGTTGGTCTTTTAAAGCGACAGGTATACGCGTCAGGAATTGCAAGGCAATGAGTACAGGTTTATGCATCAGATGGATGATAGGTAACGCTGATATCTTCTATGGTCTCGGTAATGCGTATAGCGTACTTATCTGCATGATTGACTTTAAAGGTTAATAAATTCTCCAGCGGTTGGTTCTGAATGTAGCAAAGAATGCTACGAATTACGCCACCGTGTGTAACCAGGAGTACCTTGTTACCGGCGTGCCGACGGATTAATTCTTGCCATGCCGATAGAATGCGACAGTTAAAATTCGATAACGATTCAGCATTTGGCGGTGTATTGATCAAAGGATTGTTCCAGAAATGCGCGAGTGCATCTGCATCAGTTTGCATTAAATCAGCAAGTGATCGATTTTCCCAATCACCGAAATGAATTTCCTGAAAACAAGCATTTTCAATGACTGGGATATCGTTACATCGTCCAAGTTCAGTCGCAAAAGCAGCGCAACGCTGGAGCGGAGAGGTCACAATATATTGCCATGAGGACGAATCGGCATTCTGTATTTTGACTGCTTGCCATAACTGCTGCCACCCTAAAACCGAGAGTGGATGATTGGTACTGCCGCAGTAACGGTCACTGTATTGTGTTGCACCGTGCCGTAATAAATCAATCTCGGTCAGCAAAATAAGTAGGCTGGCTGAATTGATAAAATTGAATCAAATTTTCTCGGAAACTTGCGCTTCCGTAAAAGTCGCCATTTCATTATGCAATCGGCAAGCTAATTTCAATAAACTGACTGCCACCGCAGCACCGCTACCCTCACCCAAGCGCATCTGTAAATCCAATAAAGGTTGTGCATTTAGTTTATCCAATACGAAACGGTGGCCTTTTTCTTGCGAAATATGCGAATAAATAAACCAGTGTTGACATCCAGGTTTGATCGATTCAGCAAGCAACGCAGCGACTGTACTGATAAAACCATCAACCAATACAGGTATCCCTATTTGCGCACAGTGTAGATAAGCACCAGTCAGTGCGGCAATTTCAAACCCTCCGAAATAACGTAATGCCTCCAAAGGGGAATTTATACTGTGTTGGTGGCATGCAAGCGCTTTTGAGATGACGCTAATCTTATGCGCGATACCGCGTGCATCCAATCCCGTTCCAGATCCAGTAAGCTGTGCCGGAGGAATATTAAGCAAACAACACGCCAAAGCAGTTGCACTAGTGGTATTACCGATACCCATTTCACCACCGATAAATAATGAATTAGGGTTGTTTGAGATTCGTTCAATGGCATCGTGACCTGCGTGCATTGCAGCTTCTAACTGATCGGCTGTCATAGCTGGCTGATACAAAAAATTCGCCGTACCTGGGCCTAGGTTGTAATTTCTGACAACGGGCAGTGTTGAAGTATCGTTAACCGTGCCTAGATTAATGATCTCTAATACTGCATCTTGTGCTCTAGCCAATACATTAATGGCTGCACCGCTTCGGGTAAAATTTTTGATCATTTCAACCGTGACCGATTGCGAAAAAGCTGAGACGTTTTCTGCGACAATACCATGGTCACCGGCGAATATCGTGATAAAGATCGAGTCGACTGAAGGCCGCCGAGTCTGTTGCAGCGTTGCCAAATGAATGGCTAATTCTTCTAATCGACCTAGTGATTTGGGAGGTTTTGTCAGCTGCGCTTGCCGTTCCTGTGCAAATTGAGTAAATACTGCATTAGTAACAGCAACAGGCGTGCTAAATAGCCAATCATAAGCAAGCTCTCGATTCATGAGCGCTCTCCTTTTAATATCAAAGGAAGCCCTGCAATAGTCATAATGACCTGATTGCAAAGTTGCGCAACGTCTTGGTGTAACTTGCCTGCTTCATCGCAATAATAACGACTTAACTCACCCAACGGCGTGACACCCAGATTCGTTTCATTACTTACTAAAATGATTCGCCCTGCGAGATTCGAAAGTGTATCGAGTAAGGCTTGCCGCTGTTGATTAAATTGCTCGGGATCATTTTGTACCAACAGATTGGTCAACCATAATGTGAGGCAATCAATCAATAAGCAATGAGAAGGAGCAGCATACTGCTGTAGAACAGCAGCCAATTGAATCGGTTCTTCGATAACCTGCCAGTGATCCGGTCGATGAGCTTGATGCAGCGCGACACGTTGCCGCATTTCTTCGTCTTCGATCGTTGCAGTAGCAACGTAAATCACCGGCAATTCAGTTTCATGAGCCAGCCGCTCTGCCAAGCGGCTTTTTCCCGATCGAACGCCGCCTAGAATTAAGGTTTTTGTATCTTTCATGACACTACAAATCAATGCCTTTTTGCGCTTGAATCCCTAGTTGAAACGCATGTTTAACGTCTTGCATCTCCGTTACTGTGTCGGCAACTTCACAAAGTGCATCTGGCGCAGCACGCCCGGTAATAATGACATGTTGCATGGGGGGGCGGTTTTTCAAGTCACGAATGACTGTCTTAGTATCAAGCCAACCAAACTTCAAGGGATAGGTTAGCTCATCCAATATAATCAAATCGAATGATGGGTCACTCAGCATTTCTTGCGCAATAGCCCAACCACGTTGCGCAGTAGCGGTATCACGCTCAAGATCTTGGGTGTCCCATGTAAACCCCTCTCCAAGGACATGCCAAACAACTGCGCTTTGTTTACGAAAAAATGCCTCTTCACCAGTATCCGAGCGACCTTTGATGAATTGCGCTACACCGACGCGCATATCGTGACCCAAGGCGCGCGCAATCATACCAAATGCCGCAGAAGATTTTCCTTTACCGTTACCAGTGTGAATTAACAGTAATCCTTGAGTACGATCAGCTTTGGCAATCGCGGCATCAACGATTTGTTTTTGTCGCTGCATGCGACTGCGATGCCGCTCAGAACGAGTTGTATCAGTCATTTGTGATGGATATGCGTTTGCTGCACAATGGTGGCTAACAAAGCATGCAATACAATAGCAGTCGCAACATAGAGCACGAAGGATTCCGCATACGAAGGGAAATATTGCATAAACCTAGCAGCGTATTCACCGAACGAAGTCTCACTAAAGCGTCCAGAGAAAAAATAAAATCCCCCGCTCGAGAAAAATTCGCAGGCTAACAATCCTGTAATCATACTGGCACCCAGCCAGGTAATGTTATGCCAAGAAAATTGATATTGCTTGGCGTACCAGCGTCCAGCAAACCATAGTGAAGCGTAAGCGGGAATTAAAAACAAATAAGCTGGTGTAATGCAAAAATCACTGACACCGCCCCAAGTATAAGCAACATAATCCAGACTCCATCCGAGAAGAAGCAATCCGAACAGAGGCCACGCAGGACATAAATAAATCCCGGCCAGAAAAAATACCGCCCAAGAGGCATCGGCCAAATTATGAGCCCAAACCAAGTTATAGCCCCGAGTGACGATCATCATCATAACCAGCAGTAGACCGATGATGATTTGATTGCGAAACGATAGTATCAGCATAGAAGTTCCTTATTAAGGTTGATAACGTACCATGGCAATAAAATTCCGCCCAGGTTGATTGAAAAAAGCCGCGGTTTCATAATGTTCATTAAATAAATTCTCAATACGCCCTTGTAGACGCCAGCGCTTGTTAATTAAATATTCAGCGCGCAAATCGAATTTAATGTAGCTATGCAGTTTTAAGGTATTAGCGATGTTATCGTAACGCTGTCCTTCAACCAATAATGTGGCACCGAGCATATAAGAACCGAATTGCCGGTCTGCATTGATGCGAAAAGATTGCTCTGCGCGCCGTGGCAATATATTACCGCGATTTGAATCATCAGAGCGGTTTTGTGGATCCAGCAAGGTTAAGTTGGTATTGAATATCCACTCCTTGATCTGCCCGCTAAAAACACCTTCAAACCCTCGAATTCGAGCTTTATCAATATTGGCAGTCGTAAATGTCATACTATCGAAGGCGATCAAGCGATCAATATGCGTTTCGAAAAAATTCAGCGACCAGTCTCCAAAGCTTATCTTACCACGCGAACCAAATTCATAACTGCGCGAATCCTCGGGACGTAGATGGGGGTTACTAAAGCCAGGAAAATACAACTCATTGAATGTTGGCGCTTTAAAAGCACTGCCAAAATTTGCTAGCAAGTGAACATTTTCAGTAAGCGGATACCCCCAACTCACATTACCGGTAACTCGGCTGCCAAATTGCTGGTTATCATCATGACGAATTGATAATAAAAAATCATGCTTGGCAATAGTCGCTTGGTGTTGTCCAAATACTCCCCAGTTAGTTCTGGAATCGACAGTGAAAGCCTCGGTGCTCTTGACATGGTCATTCTGGAAATCTGTACCGACAGTAAGTCGATGATTAGGATTAATGGTGAATTCATTCAATACGGAAACTGTAGTACGCGTCGTATTAAAACGCGTTTGAAACGCACGCCTAAGAAAATTGTCGGAGTCCTCGTGGCTTAATCCACCGATTAAACTTACTCGCCAAAAATCGGTAGGTGAGTAACGCACTGTGCCTCCAAAGACTTGTTGCATCATCTTTGCTTTGTTGACAAAATCACCGTCATATTCGGTTTTTCCAGAAGATTGCATGAAATTACCATCAATCTCTAACCCATTCTGGAAGCGATAGCCACCACGAAAACTACCCGCCACATTCCGATAACCATCGTGATCCGGTTCAAAAGTAAAACACCCTGCGGTGTAACTACCGTTGCAAGAATTGAATCCTCGTGTGCCAAATCCGCTTGCAGTTAGATTAATCCAACCCTGTTGCCAAGAACGCGATAAGCTGGCCGATCCCTCCAACGTACCATAGCTACCACCACCAAAATTAAATCTAGGAGTCAGCTTCTCACCGCCACCTTTACGCGTAAAAATATGAATCACACCCCCAATGGCTTCGGAACCATATAAACTCGAACGTGGGCCGCGCACAATTTCAATTCGTTCAATCTGATCGATCGGAATATTTTCAAATGCAGTCGTACCAGAGGTCGCTGAACCGACTTTAATATTGTTGATCATGACCAGTACGTGATCGGATTCGGTACCGCGCATAAAAACATCCGTAAATTTACCAGCACCGCCACTGTTAGAAATACTGATTCCTGGCAAACCACGAAATAAGTCCTGCACCGAGCGCACTTGTTGGCGCTCGATATCTTCGCGAGTGATTATGGTCATCGAAGCTAACGATGCATCGGCCGTTTGCGGTGTCCTCGTAGCGGTTATCACCATGGGCTTTTCTTGCTTGATATTATTTTTGGCTGATAGATCAGCTAAGATACTAAGCCCCAGTATCATGCCAACACCATAACGAATTTGAAGCATTCAGAGTTTCCTTTGTACACACCCGCACACAGTTAAAAATTGAAACTGGGATGAGAAAGGAAATAGGGAAAGACAAAAGCGTGCAACGTACTCCAAATATAGACTACGATCACATCATCTCTAATGCCTTCGATCGCCCTCCGCAATACCACAGTCATATTGGCTTCGGGCCGGTCTCCGGACTGATGAGTGGAATATCCCAATCCGCGCCTTCCCATGTAACAACACAGTGACGTGATGCAGATTGTTAGCTCATTTACCGTTGCGGGGGCAGTGCTGGCTTTGTTAATGATCGATAATCGGTCTACGCACCAGCTTCCCGTTTAACCATCAAAACAGATAATCTTGAGGGCACCTGAAGCAAGTCCCGAAGGCTACAGAAATGATTTTAGCGTGTCAAGTGAAGATGGAAGGAAGTTACCTCCTTTAACAGAGCAAGACCTTACATGGACGCCCACAATTTGCAAGGGATTCAATTGTTGATGATGAATTGGTTTAGATTGCAGCCATACATTCGGATTATAGTTGGAGAAGGTTCTCCTATCCCTGATGGAATTCGCTAAATAGCCCCTGATCATTGCAGCGCACTCGAAGTGCCAGGTCTCGTTAAGGTTAAGCTATTTACGGTCTTACCAGATTCGCCATCATGTCATGATTGCCCTAGCAATCTGTGAAAAATTGTCCCTATTTAAAATACCAGTCTGTTTTATCGATTGTTAATCAAATTAATTCCAATACCAGTTACACTGGTACGCAGTTGGCCTTAAAGGAAGTGCCTTTGGTCAGGAGTGCCCAAATAATACGCGCATTTTTGTTGGCCAAAGCGACTGCCACTACATTTTTATTGCGCCTGGTCAATATTTTTCCAAGCCAGTTGTCAGATATTTCCTTGTTATCGGCATACCGGATTACGGCGCGTGCACCATGAATTAACAAGGTACGCAAATAACTATCACCCCGTTTGCTGATACCGAGCAAGACTTGCTTACCTCCGCTTGAGTGTTGTCTGGGAACCAGACCTAGCCAAGCCGCTAATTGCCTGCCGTTCTTGAATTCTCGTGCGTTACCTCAGGTGGCTACGATGGCGCTTGCGGTAATGGGGCCAAGACCAGGGATTTTTGCCAGCTTCCGGCTGGCTTCGTTATCTTGGTGCCAGCGCTGAATTTGTACTTCCAGTTCATTGACTTGCCTATCTAGTTCTTTCAGGTGATCAGTCAAGCGTGCTAATAATTGCCGCATGGTCTGTGTCAGCCCGTTTTCACCATCTTCTAGTATGTCCGGCATTCGCTCGGCGATAGTATAAATTCTCTATGTACCGACAGAATCGATTGTCGCTCAGCGGTCTTTTGGGTGACAAAACGCATTGTCGGCCAGCCTACTGCTTCGCAGATGGCTTGACAAATTGTGGTGCCATGAGCTTCACCCTGTGACCATAAAGCTCCAGTTTCCTAGCTCAAGTCGGACGCTCCTCTCTTGTTTAGTGGGCTTTATTGCACCATTACTTTGGCACTTCGATGCCGTTTAGGTTAGCGGGCGTCCATTCCATTATTGCAAAACCCCATCTCTTAAAATTTCATATCAATAAAAACAGCAACCTGAAGATCCATCAAAGGGCTTTTGCAAAAGTCTCAGTAAATAAAATTCATTGACATTGACATTGACATTGACATTGACATTGACATTGACATTATCAATAATCTCTTAGATGATACTGTCACCATTGTCAATAAGGGCTAACACGTATAAATATCATAACGTATCTTTTGACTTCCGATGCTTGCTACTCATTTATTATCGCGCTGCAATTCAAGTGAGAAACGATCAGCTCGTTAGCACCATCGAATCGATTAGACCGTAGTATTTATATTGTTGGCAATGGCTAAAGCTTAAATCTTTTAAATTACTGTGCAAATTAAGTGCTACTTAATGTCTAGGGAGTTAAAAATGAAAAATATAGACGCCAGGTCTAAGCTGATTGGAGATTTTTTTGATCGTGATATAACTCAATTAAAAGAGGATTATCCTTCCATCGTGGAAACTAATACTCGGAAAAAAACTTTTCTTTATCGCCAAGGTGATTGCTGCTCCAATTTATTTTGGATAAAGAACGGTATTGTTAAGCTTTCTCATTTAACGGAGCGAGGAAATGAAATTACTATTGGTTTACTTAGAAAAGGAGATGTTATTGGTCGCCTTCAAGATAATTCCGTCGATCAGGATATAGATGAAACTGCGGAAGCATTGAATGAAGTTAATTGTTATCGAATATCACATAGCGATTTTAAGACGATGATGTCTCGTCAAACAGAGTTAGCTTGGCTTATCATTGAAGATATGTATGCCAGGAAGCAGAGAATAGAATCCAGATTAAGAGCTATTTTGACTCAGCCCATTGAGGTGCGAGTTGTATCTGCATTATTGGAATTGGCTGAGATGTTTGGAATAAAGTGTACTCAGGGTATACCTTGGAAATCCATTTAACTCAGCAAGAAGTAGCAGATTTAATTGGAGCAAGTCGCTCGGTTGTAAGTACGGTTTTGAATGACTTCAGAAATCGTGGAATGCTTGAATATACGCGCGAACAGATCTGTATTAATGACGTTGCTCTTCATGATTCTTACGGATTTTAGTACTCCCAACAACTCAGTAAAGTAAGTCTCCGGCTTTGCCGGAGGCAACTTAATTTGGTACGAAATGAAGCGAGACCTTTGCAAAACTATGTTTTTGAGCTTCTCTGTTCATTTTCGATATATATAAATCAAATACTTGTGATTTATATAGTCTAGAAAATCAGTTATGCATGGGTTTCATCACTGTTTTTCTGCGGCGATTTAATTGTCAGAATGCACGACTCTAAGTTGGCGACAACTATCATTTTCGTGAGGGAACTCGAATACCACTTCGGTCTGCCTCAAGGTCTCTTTTGCTTGGACTTGTTGCACCGCCAATACCGCGATAGAGGCAAATTCATGAACCATTGACAGATCGGTGAATGTGGGTTCGCACAGCGTTCGGTAACAAATGATGAAAGCACCCAGAACTTTGTCGTTTTCGTCCTTAAAAGGCAACGACCAACTCGCGTGAAGATTGGCTTTGTGCGTCAATTCCAGAAATTGATTGGCCACTGCATTGTAATCATCCGGCAAGCTAAGTGAAGCGCCATGCTTCAAACGGCTCGCACGCCTATCTAGTAATGAAATGGAAACCAGCATATTGGAGTTGACTTCTTCCAGGCGTTTTGCAATATCGTTCAAGATCGCTGGCAATGGCTGATTGGCTATGATTTGATTCAATACGGACTGGTGCGTTTGTCTGATTAACTCAATCCGCTTGTGCTTGCTGATATCCAGCCAAGCACCGACAACTTCACGCGGTTGGTCACCACTATTTTGCATCAGCCGCAGTTCGTCTAAAATCCAGATGAATCGTCCGTCATGATGAGAAAAACGGTAACCGTGCGTTAATTGATCTTCGGTAAGCAAGGTCGATTGACGCGCCACCGCCAATTCGCGATCATCCGGGTGCAAATGGGAAGGCCACCAATCCGGATTCAGCGCTTCTTTCGTCGTATAGCCAAGCAGCCGTTCCACATTCTCACTGACCCAAACGGGCTGCGGCACGCTCTCCATAAAACGAAGGTTGTACAACACCACCGGACTGGCAGCCAGCAAATAAAGGAGGCGCGAATTGGCTTGCCTCAGGCTGGCATTCTCACGCACCAGCTCGGTTTTCCGCTGCGCTTTTTCCAAGATGGCGGGAACTTCGTAAAAATAGCCTTCATGCTTGGGCAAATAATCTTCCACACCCAAATCTAATGCGCGCGCGACCACCATCTCACCGCCTTGACCGGTGATCAACACGATGGGCAGGTTCAACTTGCGCTCCTCGCGCAACAATCTGACAAGCTCAAGACCGTCCATTCCCGGCAAATGGCTATTGATCAGCAATATATCGAAATCAGCAATCTTCTCCGGATCGGCGGGCAACAACGCCAGGGCGTCTTGCGCACTCGATACTGCAGTAAGATTGATGTGTGGCGCATGCTGGGCCAGATGGCGATGCATCAGACAACTATCGAAGCTGTTATGTTCGACGTACAGCACCCGCGATGCCAACGAATTGTAATCCTCGCCTTTGCTGCGAAAACGCGCAAGCGCACTGCGCAATGTGTGCGGCAACCGCTCCAGATAGTTACCTTCCTTGATCAGATAATCATCTGCGTTGGCTTTAAATGCCGCGGTCGCCGCATCATAATCTCCGGATCCAGCAACCACCACCGCCAGCGGCAGCCGCCGCTTCCTGACGCTAATTACTGCTTCAAGACCCGAGCCATCGGGCAAGTGGAGATCCGTCAGCAACGCATCGTAATAGTCAGGCTTCTCGAGGCATTTCAAACCTTCTACCAGTAATGTCACCGTGGTCAATTCGATATCGGGCGCCGTCCGCGCCAGCGTACGCCGGGCAATATCGGCGTTAGTAAGAGTATTGTCGATATATAGGACTCGCATCGCAGCTACCTCCGTTCAGTTGAAAAACACACAAGGAGGAGAAGCTAAAATTCAGCGGGTTATCTTTAACACGGTGAATAAAGTGAGATGAATTTATCATGATGACTCCATCGTTATTCCAGGCTCTCCTGTGCTGTGCAGGCGACTGCAAATCAGAACAAGCGCAATTAGTCGATTGCTTTTATTACGTGAATTCGGTCTCTCTATTCTCTACTTCAGATTGATAATCAGTAAGTAAGCTAATAACGATAATGGTAATGCCCATCGCAATATAAAAATTTCTTACTGCCGCTTCGGTTAAAAAATCAAGAATAAAAGGTATGGTTATTAACAGGAAGCCAATCATGCGCTCAATCCAGTTATAAACAGTAAATGAAATCAGTTTGACTACCCCCAAAAGAAAACTCAGAAACCAAGGTAACAGTCAGATGTACTATCGCAAAGCCATAGGCAAGTATTACTGATAGTTGACCTAATACTAAAAACGTAGGAGCAAGCAAGAAAATAACGGCTATCAAAGAATCAAAATAACCGTGTATGTGCGGTGAGATCACTTTCATGGAGATGCTCTCCTGCATTAATTCTTGGTCACTACGACCTATAAAATAATACAGTGCATCGTTGGTGTCTGTTATCTACAAAACAAATTCACAAATACTTTGAGACCATACATGGAAGTTCACGATTTGCAAGGCATTCAATTACAGATGATGAATTGATTTAGATTGCAGCCATACAATCGGATTTTTGTTGAAGAACTGACTCCTATTCCTGATAGAATTCGCTAAATAGCCTTCTGATCATTGCAACGCACTCGAAGCGCCAAATCTCGTTAAGGTTAAGCTATTTGGAGTTGTCCCCTTTGAACGGACACATTATGTTCTGTTTAAAGGGGACAACTCCAACTCCACTATGCATCTACACCGTGAACTTGAAATACTTCTTTTGCCAAATCAATACCTATCGTTGTAATCTTCATGTCGGACGCTCCTCCCTGGCTTAGTGGGGTCTATTGCACCGCTACTTTGGCACTTCGATGCCGTTTAGGGTAGTGACCGCCCATTCTATTACCTCAGCAGATTCTTAAGGAGAAATAATGCGGCACACGATCGTTAATTGCACCTTCGAATGTCACGCTGGAGCAATCTTGGAGATATTCAACGAAGTCATTCGGAACACGACGGCACTCTACGATTACAAACCGCGCACAACTAAGAGTATGATGGACTGGTTTCAGGTTAAGACTACCGGAAACTTTCCGGTGATCGGTATCGAAGACAGCAGAGGTATGTTGCTTGCATTTGGAAGTTACGGCACATTCAGGGCTTGGCCTGCATACAAATACACTGTCGAACACTCGGTGTATGTTCATGCAGACTACCGCGGCCAGGGATTTGGCCGAATCGTGATGCAGCAACTGATCGCAGAAGCGCATAAAAACAACCTGCATGCAATGATTGGAGGAATCGACGCGACAAATACCAGCAGTATCACTTTGCATGAACACTTTGGCTTCAAGCATGTTGGCACCTTCCAACAAGTCGGATTCAAGTTCGGCTGCTGGATTGATCTGTCTTTCTATCAGCTATTGTTGGAAACACCTACGCATCCGATTGATGGTTAGCATCCTTGTAGACTGCTCGAATTTCCAATTCATTCAAAAGTGGAAAGAGTGTAAATTGAAAATTCGCATCACTTCCCCATACCCTAAGAATGTCGATGAACATCCAGTATTTTCAGTTAATCTGATCGAGTTGGCTGAGTTCTGTTCCGCACAATGACTATCTATTCAATTACTTTTTTCGTGTTATGGCGATACCTTTTACTATCTCATCGACATTGAAGTTATGAACTGAGTACCTATTTCAATGTAAAATCTTTACTATAAGACGCTCATCAATACCCAGTTCATTTAACTAATTAGCTCCCATATTCGCTATCATTTCAATCCTTTATCAGATATGAATTCGATTATCATTACTACATTCCATTCTAAATATTTATAGTAATTCTGTATTTATGAATAAATTATTTATTGCTTTCCTGATGATTTCATTAAGCTTTTTTAACAAATTTACTTACGCAGAAACTTGGACTCTACCACCGAACGGAATAGATATATTTGGTCAAATTAAAACGATAAAAGTTAACAGCAAAGACACTTTATTAGATATTGCGCGGCAGTATGATATAGGGCAAGCCGAGATCTTATTAGCAAACCCCAGTGTTGATCGTTGGTTACCAGAAGACAATGATGAAGTAATTTTACCGAGTCGCTACATTATTCCCAATGTTGATCGCAAAGGATTGGTAATCAATTTAGCAGAAATGCGAGTTTATTATTTTCCCGAAACCAAAAATAGCAATAATAAACCTGTCGTTATTACCCATCCCGTTGGTATCGGTAGAATGGATTGGATAACACCGTTAGGAACATCCAAAATTATAGAAAAAAAGAAAGATCCCACCTGGACTCCACCAAAATCACTTCAATTAGATCGCATTGCCAATGGCGAACAACCTTACCCGAGTGTTGTACCCCCGGGACCAACCAATCCTTTAGGAAAATACGCCTTGCGCTTAAGCATCACGGGAGGCAGCTACTTGATACATGGGACCATTAAGCCATTTGGAGTAGGAATGCGTGTATCAGCCGGATGCATTCGCATGTATCCAGAAGATATTGAAGCATTATTCAACAAAATCCCTGTTGGAACGCAAGTGCGCGTCATTAATGAACCCATAAAGCTTGGCTGGTTATTCGACTCACTTTTCATCGAATTACATCCTCCATTGGAAGAAGACCAAGAAAAATACCAAAACTATGAACGAAGAGTCATAACATTTATTAATGATTTTTTCGCTTCACAAGGTGATAAAAGAATGCAAAATATCGAGATTGATCAGGAAGCCTTAAAGCAAGCTATACTCAAAAAAAGCGGAATACCTGTTTTAATATCACGCTCCGATATTGAAAATACTTTAGCAATTAATCCGTAAATAAAAAAGGCTCTATTATTTCATAGAGCCTTCTTCCATAAAACAAAAAAACTAACTTATTTGTACATTGATTTGTTAAATGCACGACCAAGTCTTTCTTCAGTCGCAAGCGATCTTTTGTTAGCTTCATCCGCAATACGCAGTGCTTCACTGGCTTTGGAATTTGCCGCCGCCGCATCCGCCTTAGCAGAAGACGCATCAGACGCAACAGCATTGATTTTAGTTTGTAATTCCTCAAATTGTCCAGTCGTAGCACAACCTGTGAGCCCAATAAAAGCGCTTGATACTACCGCCAGTGTTAACATGCGAATTGAATGCTGGGTATTTACTTTCATTCCGATCTCCTCAGTAATTGATCCTATTTCCAAGATACATATAATATCCGCTATTTCACTAGCCACTGACATTTTTATGAATATCAGCAACCTGCTGGGATCTTATCCGATTTTTTCTGTGAAATAAACGAATTTTGCGACAAATGCTACTACCATAAGCATATTGTTACTTATTTGTCACAATATGCCATCAATGCTATCGGTGAAGATCAGCATTAATTTAGGCAGTCGTATTAATATTTTGCCCTAGGTGTGGCGGTAAACTTTGTATGGGGGAACTCTCAGGTATCGCTTCAATCAAAGTAAGCGCACCTGCCGCATTAATATCCATAGCCTTTTTAAGCACTGCAATACTTACCGCCTGATCGGTTTTTACGCTATTCATTGCAGTTGCAGTATTGGCGATATCAGCAATGTCCATTATATTCTCCTTACTTTAGGAAGATAATAAACTTAACGGAACAATACGCCAATATTTGAGTGGTTAGCTTATTACTCTTTTTTAAGGAATGTTGATACAGCTTTCTTAAAGTGATCTTTCCAATCCTGCCCAACTTTTAGCGGGATCTTTATAGTGAATTCTTTATCGTCTAAGCCTTTTCCAATAAGATAAATTGTGTAATATCCCAAATCTGTGAGTTTTAATGTGTGCGTCATCACACCAGATGCATGCTTTTGTGCCGGAATAACCAACATTTCCACCTCCTTGACAAGCGCCTTGTCTCGATTACCATCTGCACGTTCGTTCTCATCATCGATTCTTACTAAGCGCAAGGCCAAAGGAGTGTCACGAATGGATTCTGGATAGAGCAAATCGATACTAATGTCTAATATACCTGGGCCAGGCATTTTGCCGCATTGAATCGCAAGATTAGGTGTATGAATAGCATTCTCAGGCATTTCGTAATCACTCGAAAGATAGTAGCCAGAATAACCTATTGTCGCCGAGCTGGTTTCTATTGTGCAGGTACCACCACGAAAACCTTTAGGGTAAGTATCTGAAACATCTCCCTGAGAACTGGCCTGATACAATGCGCCAAAAGTTATAAAAAGCAAGAAAACTGCAATCCCCACCAGTATCTGATTTTTATGTGAAGATAACATTGATTGTGTCGGCATGAAATTCCTTACGATAAAAGGCCATTCAAAATTAGTAACGTAATTGGTTAAATAGTACTACAAGCATCATTTTTAATTATTAAGATTTTACATTGCAAATTACCTGAATCTAAAATATAACTTGATTTTATCAACGCACTTAAAAGGGAAGCAATCATCGTGTATAAAGAATATAAAGTATTGCATATCGTTGAAGGCGGCATTGGCACATTGTTTCTAGGATCGTCCGGAATTCCCATCAAGCAGCTAGAAACAACTTTGAACAAAGAGGCTGCAAACGGCTGGACATTGGTCTTTCAATTTGTCGAGAAAAAACGCTTTCTACTTTTTTGGGAAAGAGAAGCTGTCATCGTGACACTAGCACGCGAATAGAAATCAATCGGAGCTATAAGTTCGATGTATACTTTTAAGAATGGTTTCTCGCTCACTTCAGCATCAAATCAATTGTTATGAAATCAAAGCGACAGCTTGAGGAAGATGAAGAAGAAATTAGGACTCTAGTGCGCAGACTACCGAATGAACAACGATCCGTTTTTTATAGTCAAGTTGAAGAAAATTTGAAAGATCCTGACACATATGCTGCACTCAACTTTATTTTTATCGCTGGACTGCACCACTTCTATCTAGGTAAATGGATTCGCGGTACGATCAATATCACTATATTCCTGTTAGGTGTAGCATTCATCGTAGCAAACTATTTTCTGATTGGGTTTCTGATTATCTTAGCAATTAGTATTATTGAATTATGGGCACTTTTTCAAGCACAGCACATAGTTCATGCATACAACAATAAGCTTATGAAAGTGATTTACCAAGGACTAGCATGTAAGCAAATACATTCCGATAAATAACAAGATGCTTATGGCTTATGTTATGTTAGCGTTAGTTGGAGTATGCCTAACATCCATGCTTTTGCTAAAAAGCTTTAGAAAATAATTTGCGTACGAAAAGAAAATATCGACAGATGATCTCGTCTTACTGGGGTATTGTTCCCTGCATTACCAAGCATTGCTTCGGCAATACTGTAATTTGCCATAAAGCGAATATTTGGATGAGGGTACCAGTTCATACCCAAAGAGAGTACCTCGGACTGGCATTTAGAAGTACCCGTCTTGCACGGATTCTCCATTAGATTCTGGCTCGAATTTTCAGCAAAGTCATAACGCCCTACCAGTTCCAGAGCACCCCATTTTCCCATAGGTTGTGGTTTCCGAAAAACACCACGATCTTTACTGTAAATGGTTTGTTCTCCAGTTAAAAACCAACTCGCTTGCACGTAATAGGCATGAATCAATGAATCCTTGAGTGCGCCAGTAGTAGTTTGATGCGTGTTATCTAATTTTGAAATAGCATACTCACTCTGTAAAGTCAGAGACTTGAATGCGTACGCTGCTTCTGTGGAAAAAGTAGATTGGCTATTATGATCAGGCGCAACAGGTGCTGCACCTGCAGTACCCAGTGATAGCTTGAAGCCACTAAAACCACCGTACACATCAGTTACTTTCGCAGGCAGAGAATCTCGATTGGAAGTATCCCGACTGACAGAAAACCCCAAATGCAAAGTGTTATTTGCTTGATTAATCGGTAGCCAGTAAACGCGACCACCGTAAGTAACGCCTTCTAGCGGCAAACCTAAATGTGATAAGCTCATGACATTAACACCAACCCTCAGGTTATCCTTAACCACAGCACGGTAACCGATACCTGTTTGGAATTGCCGACCACTATACATACCCGAAGATGAGGTAGAAGGACGTTCACTAAAGGTTATATCGCTCGCGCTAGTAAGCTCTTCCATTCCCCGATAAGCCTTGAACTGACCAACAGTTAATTCCCCAGGTCCAATTTGGGTTGCTATCCATACTTCACGAAGGCTGTGCGGAAAAGGCGTCTTGACAGCATAGTTATTGTCAAGCCTGAAACTAAAACGCTGCACTTTTGCCGAGAACATGACGTAGTTCCTCCGCCAACTGAAACCATCATTACTATTACCGTCCAACAATTGACTACCAAATGCAGGATAATCAGCATGCGCATGATCCGGATAAAGTGAATGCATATCCATATAAATACGAGTATTCATTCCGAACTCATACTGACCGTCTGCAGACTTGATTTTAGGACCACTATTAAAAACGATGTCAGAAGCATGGCAGGAAAATATTACTACCTGCGCTATACATATACAGGAAAAACCGAAAATTCTTACAAAGCGCCTCATGTCTTGTCGAAGCGTGCAACTATTAGGTAAAAATCATTGTAGCGGATTGACCGCAGTACAATACTCACCTACCCAGTGTGCTTTAGTCTCTGCTGAAACAAACATCGGAGCACCATTTACCGCGCTATCGAATTCAGTACTACCTGCAAAGCTTTCCGTTGTAATGAAGGTACCTTGAGCCGTCCCATTACCTTGGAAATGAGAATTCTTGCAAGATAAATCCATTTTGTAACTATTGCCGATACGAGTGGCATTTTGCACAGTGCATCCTGAGCGATTCTCGTAAAAGTATGTTGGAATTTCCTGTTGTGCCATTTCTGCAGTAATACAAATATGCGAGATAACCGCACCATTATCAATTTTTGGCATCTTGATGCCATATTGGTTGGCAAGCTTTTGTAGCTGTTGCATATTCTCAGATGGAATATGCGGCACTAAAGCCAACAAATCGGATCGCGTAGTAACCTCCCACAACCCAACACGGATATGCTCATGCGCAAATACAGAAAATGACATGAATATACCGAATAGAACTAATACTGCATGGACCTTCATGGCATAAGCATAACCAACAACCAAAGACATTCTCTTAATTGTCTAGTCATATCGATTTGTCTTGCTTCTTCAAAAAAATCAAATCCCAAATACTGTGACCCAACCTAACACCACGTTGTTCAAATTTGGTGACTGGTCGATAATCAGGGCGTGGCAAAAAATCATTCGTGCTGTTTCGCAAACAAGGTTCTTGTTTCAGCACTTTCAGGATATGCATCGCATAATCTTCCCAATCGGTAGCAATGTGAATATACCCGCCAGGTTTTAAGCATTTACACAAACGATCTACCAAACTGGGTTGAATCAAACGGCGCTTATGATGCCTAGCTTTAGGCCAAGGATCAGGAAAAAAGATATGAACCCCATCCAAAGATTCCGAAGGCAGCATATAGCGCAAAATCTCAACCGCATCGTGCTGAATTATGCGCAGATTGGTCAAACCTAGGTCCTCAATTTTATTCAGTAAACTACCCACGCCCGGTGTATGCACCTCAAGTCCCAAATAATCATTGTGCGGATTTAAATGTGCAATAGTAGCGGTACTTTCTCCCATACCAAATCCAATCTCCAGTATTTTGGGCGCTTGACGGCCAAACACTTTCTCAAAATCGAGAATATCTCTCTGAAAAACAATACCATAGCGCGACAGCAATGTCTCGCAAGCGCGACGTTGCGCACTGGACAACCGACCTTGACGCAGAACAAAACTGCGAATCGCATGTTGTGTAGCCAGATCAATGCCCGTCATTGAAAATCAAACAGGCTTTGGGGCGCTTTTTTTATCACCAAGCGTTTGTGCAATTACACCATCGACCGGGGAACTAGGACTGGCACTATAGAGTTTTCTCGCCATACGTCCGGCCAAATAGGCTTCACGCCCAGACTCCACTGCTTTGCGCATTGCAGATGCCATCAGTACCGGATCTTTCGCCATCGCAATGGCGGTGTTCATCAACACACCATCGCATCCCAACTCCATCGCAATGGTCGCATCCGATGCCGTACCAACGCCGGCATCGACGATCACCGGCACTTTTGCATTGTCGATGATGATCTGTAAATTCCAAGGATTCAGAATTCCCATACCGGAACCAATTAATGACGCCAACGGCATGATGGCAACACATCCTATCTCTTCCAACTGCTTAGCAAGAATAGGATCATCCGAGGTATACACCATTACCTCAAAACCTTCCTTGATCAGAATTTCTGCAGCCTTCAACGTTTCCACCACATTTGGAAACAACGTTTTCGGATCGCCTAGAACTTCCAGCTTGACTAAGCTGTGGCCATCCAACAACTCCCTTGCCAAGCGCAAGGTGCGCACAGCATCGTCAACTGTGTAACAACCTGCGGTATTCGGTAATAAGGTATATTGTGACGGCGGCAAAACATCCAACAAATTCGGTTGATCCGCTGTTTGCCCGATATTGGTACGACGAATCGCCACGGTGATAATCTCCGCACCACTGGTCTCGACCGCTGTGCGCGTTTCATTGAAATCCTTGTACTTACCTGTGCCAACCAGCAAACGGGAAGTATATGATTTGCCGGCGATCACCAAGTTATCCATAAAATCCTTATACTGCATGCAATTAATTGTGAACAAGCAAAATAAACCAAGCACCTAACCGCCACCGACTGCCACAACGACTTCCAATTGATCGCCATGCGCCAATAATTGTTCGGAGAACTGGCTACGCGGCACGATTTCACCATTACGCTCAATGGCAAAGCGTTTACCGTGCAAGGCAAGATGATCAATCAGTTGCGTGACATTAATCGGTGCTTCAAATTGCTGAGATTGACCATTAATGGTAAGTTGTATCATGAATGACAAAGCTGGAGTCGATATTTTGGGCTGGCACAATAAACAATCAAAAATTAGATGAATTTTATCATGCAGTGATTGGCTCATTTGAGAAATTTATCGCTATCGTGATGAGTCGATTTGACATTGCTCAAAAAGAAAGCGTATGCACAAAAACATTGTTTGACTTTTAGAATCAATTTGGTTCGTTACAGAAAAAACACCATGAAAAATAATACAGTCGTTTGGTTTGAAATTTACGTACAAGACATGGAGCGCGCTAAAGCATTCTATGAGTCTGTACTCGCAATAAAGTTGGAGAAAATGCCAGCACCGACAACGGAAATGAATATGGAAATGTGGCGTTTTCCTTCAGATAAGGACACCGCTCAAACTACCTACGGTGCATGCGGCATGTTGATCAAAATGGAAGGCGTTCCCTCTGGCTGTGGCGGTACACTCGTTTATTTTGCTTGTGAGGATTGCGCGGTAGAAGCAGCGCGAGTTGCCGAGAATGGTGGCAGTATTTTCAAGGAAAAAATGTCTATTGGTGAGCACGGTTTTATCGTTCTCGCTAAGGATACCGAAGGCAATATGATTGGCTTCCATTCCATGGATTTCTAAAAATCTACTGCGATAGGCGGAATGCGTGATGTAACTCTTTCATTTGTAAGAAAGTCGGAATTTTTCTGCTTTTTCTATGAACAACTAGAGGCAATCAATCCAATTCAGTTCTCGGTAAAAAGCCTGGGCAGCCTTTTCAAATTACATGCCCATTACCACAGATGCCAAGATGCACTCCCCGCAACATACACACATGAGATGCCGTCAATCTAGCCCTGAAGCGCAATAGCACATGGAATGAAGTAATAAAAACCAGTACGGGATTTATAGCTTTCAACAATACCCAGTAATTTCCTGCGATTAATGCCACTTTCGTTAAGTAACAATATCATTGTTGGAAACTCTGATACCTACAGCAGGAATATCCGATACAGCATAATTAACTTGGTTTTCTGAAACGATATATCCTGTAGATCCCGTCTCAATTCGGATGGTCTTGTTGGCTGCATAACTACGAACGGTATTGTTCTGCACAATAGCATTTGCAACACCATTGACACGTATACCGCTATGGCCTTTAGTCATCATTATATTGTTATTGCGTGCAACAGCATTGGCACCCAACGTCATGCCTTGAGCAGAATTGCTAACGTTGTTATCCATACTGATATTATTCGCAGTGAACGACAAATTGCTATTTGCCGAACCAACCCCAAAAATTCCATAGTAATACGGTTTTGAAAGTACATTCCCCAAAATACTGACATTAGTCAAGTTGCCATTGAGTGATATACTTGCATAACCGTATTTAATTGTATTTCCATTGACGATGGTATCTGTTGCAGTCGATATTTTTATCGGATTGTGATAAGTATCCGATGCTTGATATACCATAGCCATGACATTTCCTGTTACAACCACATCTGAAACCCTACTCAAATTTATTCCGGCATTGTAAAATTGATTATTGCTGATATTTATTCTTGTTGCTGTTCCTGATCCAGTGTCAGAAACATCTACAGCTATCAGATCCGACGCAGCAAGAGGGGTGTCATTATAAAAACGGTTATCCGCAACAGTTATATCAGTAATGCTCCGATTGGGACCACGAGCCTCAATCATGTAAGTTGACATATTGATAATATCATTATCAACAATCCTGAATCTTGAATTGTCAACACTATCAATCTCGCCTACTCCAGCTCTTCCCAATTCAAGTCTATTTCCCTGAATCAGATAATCACGCGCACCGTTACTAACGGTAATAGATCCGCCGCTATGGCCAACCACAGAACCCTGTATATTTGTGTTGTATATGTAGTTGTTAGTTATCCTTGTGCCTTGGCTTCCAGATAAGTGGATACCGTTACCGTTGCAATTTGTAATAGTATTGGCATCAAATACATTTCCAATACTCGCATAATTTCCAGATCCAGTTTCTTGAATAGCCTCACCCGGAGCCGCATCGATTGTCACATCTCTAATCGTATTATTACTGTGTGCCGCATGTATTTCCGATGCTATCTCCCAACGATAGTATGACCAATTAGACCTATTACCGTTTAACGTCAATCCGAATATTTCGCACCCATCAGCCGTAAAGATCGTATCAAACGACAAGAATACCTTCGGAGACACGCAATTAAGACCGCCAGCCAATGTAAATGACGCTCCCATAACGCTAATTGTTTTAGTTGCAGTATCGATTGATGCTATTTTCGAATTTGATGTCGTGTAGTGAGTGCTGTCTACATACAACCCAATTTGCTGACCAACTTCAAACCCTGTTACATTAGCCACAACAATTGATGTTGCTCCATTCGTTATGGTAGCACTTGATGTTGTAATAATCTGATTGATACGTTTTACTATTGCACCATATCCGAATATTTTTTGTTTTGGCAATAACTGTATCTTGCGATCAACCAAATAGGTTTTTCCTGGTGTTAGGTTGATTATTCCTCCAACGCCGGCTGAATTTATTGCATTCTGAATCGTAGTAGAATCAATAGTCATATAACAGTCCACAAATAAATAATCTGATTTTCAATAGCTTTAGGAAATGTATCTTTGGATTTTCCGGAAGATTCGCTATTGACCTCAAACCAGGATCTCCTTTACTCATTGTAGTAGATAGTTGATGGAAGAAGGTAAAGGAGTCAATACTTGAGGTCTATCTGACTCAATACCGTTGATCGAAGAAGGAAGCAGTGTTTCGCGAATTGGCTGTGTATTTGAAGAACTGCTAGCTTGTGTCAAACTTTTGTTGCGAACAAGCCTTTTCAAAGTAAAAAAAGATTGCTGAGGATTATAATTATAATCAAAAATCAGCATGTTGGAGATTGTCTGTACTCTGCTGGTGTGAAATGAGTTAAACGAGCCTTTGCCTGCGCTGAAATCTGTCACAATCGAATTCACCAGAATAACCAATTCGTGTCCGTTAAAGTAACCCGTAGCATCCAACGATTCAAGTGGCTGTGGTGGAATAGTAAAATCCGGACCCCCCGAAGCAAAATACCCTAAAGCAGCCACGTGATCAATACATACATTTCCACTTGAATCAACAAATCTTGGAATACCACCCGTTAAGTTCAAACGATACATTCCTTGACCAAGATCTTCTATTACTTCAAATTTACTCTGGACAGGTAGCCCTGATGCTGTTACATCGCTATCGTTAGTGACATTAAAACAATCAATTCCATCGTAAACTATCGCTATGGCAAAAACATTACTACAAAAACCATGAAAAACTGCTAAACAAATCAACATTCGGATTATCTTCATGACAGCACCCTCCTGATTAAAAGCTAAACAATTCATTCACGATATTGGAATCGGCAAACTCCACTTCATAGAACTTTAAAGACTACGACCTTATTAGCTTGTATAATTTTGCAAATGTATCACCTACATACTTTATTTGCTCCGAAGTGTGTGCAGCATTAACGCTACAACGTACCAGAGATTTTCCTTCAGGAGCAGCCGGAGGCAAAATAAGATTCACATAAATGTTGTGCTCCAATAAACTATTCCACATAAGCAACGCTTGTTGCGGCGTATCTAGGATAGCAGCAATAACTGGCCCTGGATCTGGTCCTAATTGATAACCTGTTTCTTTAAGTTTTGTATAAAGCTGCGTGCAATTTTTCCATAACTGCGTGCGTAAATGGCTACCTTTGCGTAACAATTCCAAAGCTGCTCGTGTTGAAGCAATAGTTGCTGGTGAAGGCGATGCAGTAAAAATATAAGGATGGCTCACGTACCGTAATTGCTCAAGCTGGGGATGATTGCTAACACAAAAACCACCGATACTACATAGGCTTTTACTAAAAGTGCCCGTAATAAAATCTACTGCTTTGAGCAGCCCCGTTTTTTCTACCAAACCTTGACCTGTTTCTCCGAGTACACCTAGTGAATGCGCTTCATCAAGGAGTAAAATACAGCGGTATTTATTCTTCAATTCAATAATTTCAGCCAGAGGCGCCTGGTCGCCCAACATACTATAAATGCCTTCGGCAATAATCAATGTTGTTTCGGCACGCTCTCCTAATCTACGCAGCCGCTTTTCCATATCGGCAACGTCATTGTGTCGAAAGCGAACAATATCTGCGCCACTCAGTATGCACCCATCATAAATGCTTGCATGAGAATCGCCATCAATCAGCACGGTATCGCCCGGCCCAACCAAACCCGAAATCGTACCTAGGTTAGCCTGGTAGCCGGTAGTAAATACGATTCCTCCACTACACCGATAAAAATCAGCAAATTCCCTTTCCAAGGCTCGATGACCAAAATAACTTCCATTCGCCATCCGAGAGCCCGTAGTCCCAGTACCCTCTTTATCAAGAGCTTCGTGCGCTGCTTGAATACATTCCGGTGCAAACGTAAGTCCAAGGTAATTATTGGTGCCTAACAATAATACTCGCCGATCACCAATACGAGCCTCAGTAGCAGAGTATACTTCCTCAATTGGTATGCCAAATGCACCTACACCATCTGGCAGCAAAGACTTTCTTGCCGTTGCTGAGGCATCTAATTTCTCAAGTAAATTCATTATGATGCGGATTTAATTTTATGAACTAATTCGGCCAATTCATGAACCGTTTGTATATCTGTAAGCGCATTAATCGGAATTGAAATATCAAAAGCGTCTTCAATTTCCATAATTAAATTCAATAGCTTAATAGAATCTATAGATAATTGTGTGATAAGGTTTGTTTCGGGCGAAATACTCGCTTCGGATGCTTTAGACAAGTCGGCTAAACGATCACAAAGTAATTGAACTATCTGGTCGTAATCTGCTTCACTCATATATTATTTGTAGAATTTTAGATTTTGTTTAGATTACTTCAGATAATGAATCTTGTAAACGAATACGAGGCCTCCATTCAGGAAGTGCGTGTTGTATGGATGTGTTATCGCACACCCAATTAGTATGCTGCAATTCATTGACCTTACCAGGCGTCAGCATAGGAGAATACCGCAACAGTTTGGATAAAGCCAAATTCAAAAATGCGATGCCGCGAATCAGTGGATCAGGTATCGAAATACACCGAACGGGTCGCCTCCATTCACGTTGCACCAAATCCGATAAACTTTGATAATCATATCCAGTAGGGGTACCATCATCAAGCTCAAATATCCCCCTCACGGGTTTCTCTGAAGACAACCAACATAGCATGGCCGCAACTAAATCTTTTACATGTAGCAACCCGAATCGATTATGTATTCCACTCACTACAGGAAGTAGACCGCGACGCATCGATTGAAAAAGAGGCTTTAATTCTTTATCGCCGGGGCCATATACAGCAGTAGGGCGAAATACTGTCCAATTCAGTCGATCAGAGTATTGATACAAAGCCTGTTCCGATAAATATTTGCTCTGTGCATACCAAGATAGCTCCGGTTGCCTGGCGGCTAAAGACGAGATATACAAAAAACGTATGGATTGGGGCTGCTGAACGATTGCTTCCAGAAGATTTCGTGTACCCTGGATATTGATATCTGAGAACTCCTTGAATGAACCACCCCTAACAGTTGCGGCACAATGGATAACAGCAGATACATCACGAACCAAATAATTTAGTGCTACAGAATTACCTAAGTCACCTTGAATCCACTGAATTGATTCATTGCTAGGTTGATATTTTCGTCCAAGCGCGCGAACTTTATAACCATCCGCAATGAGTTTTTCCGTTAGATTCTTACCGATGAAACCTGTAGCCCCGGTTACAGCTACAAGTTTCAACATTTCTCCTTATCTATCGCCAGATTCCACAGCAGATAATTGTTGGCTATTCAAGTTTGTTCTTTGAATATAACCTTGCCTCGCTGCAAAACGCGATAGCTTTCCTGATGATGTTCTCGGTAAAGTATGAGGAGGCACCAATTCTACTATGCAGTTTACCCCAAACGCCATGTAAACTAACTGCTGCAAGCGAATTGTCAATGATTGACGTTCAGCAACCGCAGAAAGCCTACATTCAATTACCAATACAATTGTCGTTGCTCCGTCTTCATCACTAACACCAAATGCTGATGCTTCTCGAGATCTCACCTCCGGTTGTTGCTCCGCGAGTTCCTCAATATCTTGAGCACGTATATTGCGACCATTTACGATAATAACGTCTGTACGCCTTCCAGTGATATACAAATCACCTTCAAAGAGAAAACCTATATCGCCGGTATCTAACCAATTACCTAGCTTCAGCGCTTTGTTGGTCTCTTCAGCATTATTGAAATAGCCCGTCATTACGCTATCGCCATGTACTAAAACACTACCAACCATCATTTCAGGCACTTGTTCACCTGCTTCATTAACTATTCGTACGATATGTCCAGGCAATGGTCGACCGCAATTTACAAATTCACTTTGCTTACGCCCTTCTGCTTGTATTCGAATAGCAGTTTTTCTATCAATCAGAGCTTTACTATCTATTTGTATGCTTCTGCAGCCCTCATTAATTTTCGAAAAAGTTACAGCGAGTGTAGATTCAGCTAAACCATAGCAAGGTAAAAATGCACGCTCACTGAATCCAGCCGACGCGAACCTCTCAGCAAAATTCCTAAGAATATCAGGCTTAATCATTTCCGCGCCAATTCCCGCTGCTCTCCAGCAACTGAGATCCAAGTCTTTCAAATCAGAATCTCTTACTCGCATCGCGCACAGCTTGAGACCAAAAGGTTGACTGAATGCAACCGTACAACGATTACGGCTGATAATCTTCAACCACTGCAGCGGCCGTATAGCAAAATCCCTGGTAGCCAAGTAATCCACTGATATTTGCGTTACCATCGGAGCCAAAACTAATCCGACCAACCCCATATCGTGATAAAACGGCAACCAAGATGCCGAGCGATCATTTGGCTTTATTTCTAAGCCATTTTGAACGATTCCTTGCAAATTACACATTAAAGCCCGCTCAGTGATTACCACTCCACGTGATGCGCGTGTGCTCCCAGAGGTAAACTGCAAGTATGCAGTCTCACTCGGATGATTATCTTGAAAATCGACATCCTTAATAGGGAATTCGCTTAATTCTGCTGGAGTACCTACCCACTGCAAGCCTTCGACATGTTCAGCTGCCTCTTTCAAGAAGCCTACATAGTCAATATTCGCCAAAGCTATACTAGCTTGACCACTTTCAAGCATACCTCTAAGTTGTTGAACATATATCGCGTGACTACCAAGATTAACAGGAACAGGCATCGCGAATGGAATTAAACCAGCATAGCGACATGCAAAAAACAACTCAATAAACTCAGGAGAAGTATCGGCAATAATTGCCACTCGTTCGCCGCGAAACAAATTCAAGCCAAATAAACGTTTTGCCAAAACTCGCGCGTTTTCCCTTAATACACTATAAGGTAAAACTGAACGTAGATTCCCTTTGGCATCGTAAAAGTTATAGCCTGTAATTCCTTTTGCCGCATACTCCAACGCACTCGTTAATGTATCAAAACCCGCCAATCTTTGAGTTAGCGTATTGAGTGTGGGTGTTATTTGTAATTCGCTTGAAGGCTGAAAATCAAACGCTTGCGTTAGCGGAGCGTTCAACTTGGTTATTGTCGAACTCAAGATCTTCCCCTCGAAGTAATAGTACTAGTCATTTCGCTTCTTTCATTCAAAAGAGCAGAAAAACGCGGTCGCGTGTACCAACGCTGATTAATAAATAAAAAATCACATTCTTTTGGCTTGAAATTTATCATTCAAATCCTTACCGCTGACGTTTCTTAATAATATGAATATGTCATATTTGACCACACCGCAGCTTATATAAGGTGCTTTTTACTGTCAAGGCAATATTAAAATAGTGTTGCGCACAAACAACAATTTAGGTTCCATATCTTGCTCACTTCAACTTATTTGTAACAACGATTATATAAATAATGTTTACCGTTGAGCGTCTTCTAAAGACTCAATAAGCTTCAAACTGGCTATTTCATTTACTTTGAGAACTGATCACCATATGTCGTTTTCAAACAAAGCAATAGCTGAAACAAGAAATATACACCGACCTGAATTCTTAGAAGAAACCCGATCAATTACTCGGTAGTTTCATATAAAACAAATGGCGGGATCGATAGCATTTTTTTTAATTTTAGCTCTGCTAAACCAGGGATTTCGTAACCTTCTGCACTAAATACATACAACCTCCCTCTATTCTCCTTAAGAAACTGAATATCCGAAGCCGTGAGTGTTGAACAAAAAACAATCGGCTCGAAGTTCGTAGGCACGTATTCTGTACAAGGCTCACTATCATTTGGCCTTTTTTCTATCACAAAACTCTCATCACCAGAATTTTTTTTACCAAAATACCGCAACAATTCTACATAGCTTTGTAGCGAATGCTGCCCGATAGGTGCTCCCGACCAAGTTAAGTACGCTTTGGTATTAAATGCATAAAGATAATCTCCTATTTCCTTCGCTTTTAGAAACTCAATCGTCCAGCGTTCATACATAGGACGCACAAACAAACCTAGTTTTGAATCGTAAGACTGTTGATTGGGCTGAATGTTGCCTCTTCTGACTAATGAAGTGAATAAATACTGTTGAATTTCTGAAGGAAGGTGTGTAACTGCGAAATTACGCACATTTAATATCATAGAATAAGGAATTAGAGCTATCATCAGCGTCACAGAAAGCGCTAAAACAACTGGCAATATCCGCTTTTGTTTAGTAAATGCTTGAATGATTCGCCTCCACCCTTCCCCAGCAAGAATCAGTAATGGTAATACAATATAAAACGCCATACGCGATTGAACTGCGCGCTCACTCAGACTATCGATCAACAAGGGCAATAGTGAAAGCAACAACCAAATCATTGCGAAAAGAATAATAGGCTCACGCCACCGCAATGCCCCCACACACGCCCCAACCCAAAGCAATCCACCTGCAATGACGATAGAGAATATGCTTTTTAAGGGCGCCGAAAAAAATACTTCTTTTGCATCAGATGAAAATTCCAACAACACCTGTGGGTTTACTAAGGGATAGAACCACCACGCATAAACCAAATATAAAAATAACGAAACCAAGCTTGTGGCAGCAATAACGGATAAAGCATTTAGCCTTTGCATAAATATTAATGTACAAGCTATTAGCACCAAAAATATAACGCCAGGCAATACCGCATCGACACGAATAAAAAATAATAAGAACAATAAAACACCCGCACTTGATGCGACGAATAAAGAATCACGTTCAATCGCTTTTAATAGTGCAATAGCGAACAAAACCAATATCAGGAATGCAGGGGGCTCGCTGACAAAATGCCCTTGAAGGCCACGATAACTATCCGACGCGATATATGTTATTGCTGCAAAAAGATAGCCCACCCACCAAAATGAGTTTGCAAAATTCGAATCGAGCGCATTACGCTTGAACAACTTAATAATCTGATGAGAAAGTACAATTGCCAGTGCGATACCCAATGCCATAAAAACTCGGTATAACCACTGCATTGCTATTAGCGCAGACTCATTAGCGCCAAACAATCGCGTAATCTCGCTTAATAAAAGAATATGGCCGATACGCATAAAGTACCAATGCGCACCATCGCCAGGACCCAAAGGAATATCCTTAGCATATTGATGATAATCAGCTAAAGTATTTGTCTCTGCGGCGCGCTTCGAAAGTTGTAGATAAATAGGAGAATCCCAGTGCGTTTCCTCTAGCGGCATTAAATCCGAATGAAAAAATAGTCCTGCCAAAAACACCAGTACTAACACATGAGTCAAACGAATCCATTGCAAATAATTTTCAAACATATTGTGGAATTAGATATTGAAGAATCGAATAATCATTCGCATCACAGAAAATAATCAACCTGGCAATCACTTAAATCTTTTCTTAAGCTACGAAACTTATTCAATCAATCTTGCAGTTACGTATTTGTTATTTCATAACGAATATACACTATCAATCATGATAAAGCTTACATAGCTATCTTGTTCTATAATTACCCTTACCCAGAAATAACTCTCAATAATGATAGTTAATACAATTTAACTAAGAAATTTAGCGGCTCTCGCATAGCTCTTTTTTTAAAAGAATACAGTGTGAAAACAATTCGATATTACGTCAATAGCAGAGCCAAAAAACTTCTTTTGTCCTCTATTATAGGCATCCTGGGTATATGCCTATACGCATCGCCTCTTGGATCGCTGCTAGAAACAAAATATGGCTTAGATTGGTTGTTCAAAGCACGTGGAGCAATTTCTCCGCCAAGTAACGTTGTTATCGTATCCATTGACAAACCCTCTGCGCAACAATTAAACATCGATATTTCCACAAAAGAATGGCCGCGAAATATCTCAAAATGGCCGCGGGACTTGCATGCGCAATTAATTAAAAACCTTTCGGAAGCAGGGGCCAGTCTTGTTGTTTTTGATGTAATATTTAATACTCCTAGCGATCAACTCGTGAATGATGAAAAGCTTGCCTCTGCAATGAAGGAATTTAATAATGTTTTTCTAATTCACAGACTTGATCGGAATGATTGTGAGAATGCTCCCAGCAAACTTCTGCGAAAAAATGTTCGCATTGTTGAAGAATGCGCCAATGCGCTTCTACCGCAATTTGCGGCGGCTGCAAAAGCATCCACACCTTTTCTTCTGGCAAGAACACGTCAAACGAGGGACTACTGGATTTTTAAGGAAAGCTCTGGAGATGCTCCAACAGCACCGACTATTTTATTACAAGCACTGGCCTTACCGCTGCACAATGATTTTGTTCGATTGATATCCGAAGCTGATCCAAGCCTTAAAGAAAATTCCTTTCTAAATACAAATCCGATCGCTTTGCCTTTACATGACTTAGCTTTAGATTTTAGAAATTTATTTATTAAAAATAAGCAGTTAACTGAGAATACACAACATGAGTTACATAAAAATTCCTTGCTGAACATTGTTCAGAAACAGCGGATTCAGACTTTACTGAATATCTATTCTGGCGAGAGCAGGCGATATTTAAATTTTTATGGCCCACCTAGAAGCATCCAAACTATCCCCTATTATCAAGCATTACAAGCCACCAAAAATACAGATCCCGATAAGCTTTTCAATAAATTTGATTTTCAGGGAAAAATTGTTTTTGTAGGTTTTTCGGCAGCGACTTATAACGAACAAGATATTGGCAGAGATGATTATTACACAGTATTCTCGGATCCAAATGGCTTCAATACCAGCGGTGTCGAAATTATTGCGACAGCTTTTGCGAATTTGTATGAGAACAAATCTATCCAGTCGTTTCACTATACTGCCAATTTTGCAATACTATTCATATATGGCTTTATGATCAGCATGACATTGCTGTTATCACGTCATCGAGTATCATTTGTTAACAAAATCATTGCAACTGCTATCGTTATCTCAGTTTATTGGCTTTATGCGTATTCTTTATTTAAAGTGACTGCTACCTGGTTACCACTTCTTACTCCATTGTTACAAACAGCGATTGCTTTAATAGCAATTTTATTTTTTAAGCTATTTGATAGCCAACAAAGAGCAAGAGAATTTGAGTTACAGTTAAAAACAATACGTAATTTTTTCGGCTCAACATTTCCGAATAGCGCACTCGAAAAAGCGATTGGAAATAATCAAGATGAACAAGGTATCTACGGCTGCTGCCTAAATACCGATATCGAAAGTTATACAACAATCGCGGAACCACTAGAGCCCAAGCTATTGAGAGAACGGCTAAACGAATATCACGGTCTTCTTAAGGCTCCTATAGTCTCTCAAAATGGACATGTCATGGATATGCACGGCGATTCGATGCTCGCTGTCTGGATCGCCAATACTAATGATGACACACAAGCACGAATCAAAGCTTGCCAAGCATCGCTTGATATCGCCATGGCTATTGAACAATTCAATCACCAATCACACGAACATATGGCTTCAATGCCCACGAGATTTGGACTTCATTTTGGGGAAATGTCTTTACGAAGAGAGCAAGGTTCTTATAATGTAGTCGGCGATGTTGTTAATACATCGAATCGTATCCAAGACTCAAATAAGCTATTTAAAACACGCATATTGATATCTGGAGAAATCAACAAAGGATTAGATGGTTTTCTTATCCGTCCATTAGGCTTAAATTACTTGCGGGGTCGGATGCATCCTATAGGTCTTTACGAATTGATCAATTACAAACATTTAGCAACCTCCGATCAATTATTATTATGTGAAATCTTCAAAGAAGCCTTCATGCATTATGAATCACAGAATTGGAGCTTAGCAAAACAGTATTTTTCAGAAACATTAAAAGCTTTTCCACACGATGGACCAGCACAATATTTTATAAAGAACTGCCAAACTCAACTCTCTTCCAAGGGGTAACGTTATCCTTGGAAAACCATCCTTAAATTTAAATACTAGCTCCGACAATGGTCATAACATCGACCGCTTCTAAATTTAAGAGCTGCGCAATTTCTTCATAATCATCAGGTAATGCTGCATCATCCCAGCCATTAGCAGAGTGCCTAGCCAGATTCACTGCAAGAATCACGTTGCGAACCCTTTGTTGGTCTTGATTGTTGTCATCGGTCAATGCAATGAGCAGTTCAGGGAGTTCCCATTTAGTAGCGAGTTCTAATTGCAATTGATTAAGAGTAAACCCTAGGATATTTTGTTGCGCTGCAGCGCTCCTCATTGATTTATCTTTAATTTGCAGTTGTTTGATTTGTAACATTTCCTTCGGTGAGAAACACCACATTAATATCTCCGCAATATCATGCAAAAACGCCGCAATACGAATTTCTTCATAATGCAAATCGTGTAACCGAACGGCCCAATCAAAAGCATACTTTGAAGCAATATTGGCACGATGAACGGTTTTAAGTAGATAAACCAAAGCGGATGTGTTACTGCTTTGAGTCAAGATTTCTTCAACTAGAGGCTGAGCAGGTACTTGTTCAAGTGTCGTTTCCAATCCGAGCATCAATGCAATTTGTTCAACTTCAAACACATCGTGCTTTTGTGAGAGATGCTTATGTGATTGCATATATCGCAATAACTTTACCATCATAAAAGGATCATTTTTGACTATTTGGGCAAAAGCACGCGCATTCATATGTTGTGCATCTTGCTGGAATTTAGAGAGACTACGAGCTGTTTGCTTAAGGACGGGAATTTCAGCAAAAGTAAGAAAATCGACCCATTCTGATAATTTTCTTGGCTTATCTTGAGACATACTGAACTCCTAATATTGAATAACTTATCAAATCCTACGACACTCCTTAATCAATATTTAGGAAACAATGTCTTATAAATCCCTAGTTAGTCAATTTGCCGTTTAACATTTCCAACACTGCACCAATTCTCGTATATCGAATCCGTGTAATTCCCCCATTATTCACTTTGATCAGATAGAGATTTTTAGGAGAAATATCAAGTATTTGAGCAATAATGGCACGAATAACACCAGCATGAGTCACTATCAACACATGATTATTTCGATGACGTTCGACAATTTCTTGATAAGCAAGGCTGACTCGATCAATAAAATCACCTAGAGGTTCAGCACCGTCCGGACGTTGCTTGACCGGATCACCGATAAAGGCGCTATACTCTGCGGCACGATCAATTTTTACAGCATCATGACTCAACCCTTCCCACACACCGAAGCCTACTTCTTTAAAACGCGACTCGACCGTTACGTCAATCCCGTAACGCTCCCCTAATTCATGCGCAAATACTTGGCAACGTTGCAGCGGTGACGTAATAATATGATCCCATGTATTACATGCCCCAACTCCGCTCCACATTTGGGACCAACCTTTTTCAGTTAGTGGGTCATCAATAGCATAACCGCGGTAGCGATGCCCGCCGACTGGTTCTCCGTGACGAATCAAATCAATTATGGTACTAGGCATAACAATTCCAAGACACCCATGAATAACAAAGAAAATTTACTCTTGGAATCGAGCGAAGTTCCCTAGTTTAACAGTTCGGTCATTCGTTTTACTGGCAACACTGCGCGCAATTTTAACGTACTCAGCATACTCTAATTCATCTTCTTCATGGATCGGTGCAGACATAACGAAATCCGCATGACGGCGCGCCTCTTTCGCTTGGCCTTCGTCATATAATAGGTCGGCATAAAAGGCCCTAGTAATGACATCTTTAGGAAATAATTCATACGCTCGTTGTAAATGCATCAGCGCTTTCTGGTTACTACCGAAACTAACTGGAAAACCAGGAAGCAAATGATAAATACGACCCAATGCACGATGCGCACCCGCATTCTCATAAGTTTCATCCAACATAATAACTTTCAATAGCAGTCCTTCCATAGACCGTATTAAACGTAACGCATTGAGCATACCGCTATCTTCCGCTATTTTCCCCATCGTAACCGCCTTCCAGAAAAGACCTCGAACATCATTAGCATTCAGTGCAAGTGCCCGATTAGCAGTGGCAATACAGTTTTCAAGCAACTCCATCCGACGCTGCTTATTTACTTCAAGCTGTGCACGCATATACTCTAAGCGTGAAAGTTCAGCGATAGCCTCAGAATCCTTTGACTCTTGCGTTAAACCCCGCAACCACTGAATCGTTTCGAGCAATAAAGGTGTATCAACAGCATAACGCCATGCTGCCCATTCGATCTTTTGTTTGTTTTCAGGTGTCAATAAGGTTGCCGAGGATTGTGCATTACCGACTGGAATCCACAAAGAATAAAATAACCCAATAAAAGCAAAGGTATATTTTAGAATATGCAATGATTCTTTCATAGCTTTGATAAAAATAAACGTGTCATCGAATCAATCACTCAATAAAATGCAGCCTTGAATGGCTATTCTACGATATATGTTCATTATGTCGAGAGATTTCATTTATACTGAAAAAGGAGGGCTCACAAACTCCCCAAGTAATTAATATTCGTTTAATCGAATGTCTTACTGAAAAATTCATACATTATCGCATCAATATACTGGTTTTTATCTTTTCAAAGATATGCGCTGCCAGTGTAACAATCAGTATTCAGCTTTGCTGCTTCAGTATACCTATTTATTTTGTGGCTTCAAATCCATCCACACTCGCATATTATTACGATCTGCCAAAATTAAAAGACTGAGATAAAATCCACTAATTATCTCCACGCATCACTGCAAGCCAATGTAAGTTTATAACCTAGACCTCATCTTCGCTGCACTGATCGATTAAGAAACTTTTCTATCTTCAACCAATAACACGCGCATCCGACAACTATCTTTGATTGATAATACAACCACACCAGATTGCCGCAGTCTTTCCCTACCGAATCAATTCATTTTGTTTAAGCGATATACAAGCAAGAAATCACAAGAATTACGCAATCAATTGATTAATATATATTTACTCATGACGCGATAACAAATTGCGAGTCCTCGGAAATGCCACTATCGATATTATCAGTAAACTTCAGGAATTTTCTCTTAGCTTTGAAACGGAAAAACCACTCTATTCATAGATTACAGTTTGCAAATCAAATGAATAATTCACGATCACCAATGACATGCAACAACATTTCTTTAACAAAATAAATAACAAAGAGATAATCAACTTGTTCTACGCCAAGAATGATGTCATCAAAAATTTACCGCACCTCGTCCGGCAGGAATTTCTGGGTTAGAATGAGCCAGATACTCTTTTGAAGGATGCGGTTCCTCACAAACGCCACATTTTCATGGACAGTAACTCATAAACCATATAAATAATCTGCGGAAAAACCCTTACTCATGATCAAATGGATCTTAGTCATCACGATTCTAGCCCTCATTGTACTTTCATCCCGTTTCAGGAGATTTGCAGTAATATTCATCTTGATAGCATCAATCCTGGGTATATCGTTATGGCAATATCAAGAATATGAGAGAAACAAATCGAAAAGCAGTATTCTTCCTTCAGAATTGACTCTACAAAATATGGAATTCAAGCCTTTGGATAAGAATCACGAATTCCAAATGACAGGCCTAATCATCAACAACTCCGAGAAATATACTTTAAAGAGCATTACACTGACCGTAACAACGCAAGAATGCAATACCGATCGAACTAACTGCTTGACTGTTTCGGAGCAACAAGAAAATGTGTACATTACAGTACCGCCCCATCAAGCAAGATATTTTAAGAAAGATATCTATTTATATTCCAATCAAGATGTTAAAAATGATCTTATCTGGGGCCATTCGATTCGCTATGCGATTTCGGAGTAATCGCCATGCTGTAATCGCCTCACCATTTTAAGCAGATTTTGCTGACTGAAGGATTAATCTAGAAACCACGTTATCCACAGCCTTTTTGCATTCCTTTGTTTGATATACTGTTTGATTTGCAAGTGGGTCAATCGTCATGTCGACAGTCAAAGTGGAATTTAAGAACCTACAGGGCGATCTCCTGTCCGGTTTATTGGAAACACCTTCAAGTGAAACTCAAGCATATGCGCTATTTGCCCATTGCTTCACATGCTCTAAAAATAGCCTAGCTGCAGCAAGAATTGCTAAAGCCTTGGCAGATCAGGGAATAGCAGTTCTACGTTTTGATTTCACTGGAATAGGTAATAGCGAAGGAGATTTTTCGGATACCAATTTTTCTTCCAATTTAGAAGATCTAATAGCTGCTGCTGACTATCTTGAGCAACACTATGCAGCTCCAGAATTGCTGATTGGACACAGCCTTGGCGGCGCAGCAGTGCTCGCCGTTGCTCAAAAACTCCCATCTGTCAAAGCAGTATCCACTATTGGTGCGCCAGCAACCGCCCAGCACGTTCAGCATATTTTTCCTGATGGTTATGAAAAATTAAAAGAGCAAGCTTCAATTCAGGTAAAACTTGGCGATCAGCGTTTTAAAATTCACCAGCAGTTTTTTACAGATTTAGAAAATTATAACTCCGTAGCATATATCGAGAAGCTTAGAAAGGCCCTGCTAATATTCCATTCTCCGCTGGATAATGTCGTTTCCATTGATGAAGCTGCGAGAATTTATAGTGCAGCAAAACACCCCAAAAGCTTCGTGTCGCTTGACCAAGCCGACCATTTGCTTACACGACCAGAAGATTCGAGTTATGTCGCCGTTGTTTTGGCTTCGTGGGCCAGTCGCTATTTGACACAATCGGCTGATGCTCGGTCAGAAAATTCAACAGTCACTGCAATTGAACCGGGAACTGTGATTATTCGTGAATATGACAAAAAATTCACTCGTGAAATCCTAACACAGCACCATCGATTAATCAGTGACGAACCGATAGCAGTGGGAGGGTCTGATTTAGGATTGAATCCATATGAATTATTGTTGTCTGCATTGGGGAGTTGTACATCGATGACTTTGCGTATGTATGCCAATCACAAAAATATAGATCTTCAAGATATTCAGGTTGAGCTTCGCCATAACCGTGTACACACTGAGGATTGTATTAATTGCGATAAAGCTTTGAACATGATTGATATAATTACGCGAAAAATCACTCTAAAAGGGGAATTGGATCAACAACACCGTAAGCGTCTACTGGAGATTGCCAATCGTTGCCCAGTACACAAAACGTTACAAAATAAAATTCAAATTAATACTGAGTTAGCCAACTAATCACACAAAAATGCCAGTTGATCACGATATAGAAAAACAGCGCATTGATAAATGGCTTTGGGTCGCGCGTTTTTTTAAAACACGTTCACTCGCATCGGAAGCGGTTGAACGTGGACGCATCACACTCAATGGAGACCGAATTAAACCAGCCAAGCAAATCTCATCAGGTGATATTCTGATAGTACGTATCGAGAGTTATTCCTACGAAATTAAAGTATTAGGATTATCCGGCCAGAGAAAATCCGCGATGGAAGCCCAGAAACTCTACCTTGAAACGGATACGAGTCGAGAACAAAGAGAATTATTATCGGCCCGTCTAAAAGCACAACCACCACTATTTTATAACAAAGGGCGACCCACTAAGCGTGACCGGCGTGACATAGAGCGATTTTTTACAAATCAAGAGGATACTTAAATTGTGCAGATCCAGCGAAGAACGCAATTATTCAAACAAATCTCATTTTTAATATAAACCCAACTATATGATGGAAAATAAAACCTTTAATTTGAGCAAAGATGAATTAATGCAACAATCATTTGCACAAATGGATGTACACCTGCAAAACGCACATTATAGTCAAGCGCAAAAATTAGCATTAACTTGCCGTATTTTATTTGATAATGGCCATGATTCTGGGCTGGCTGGACAAATTACCGCGCGCGGTGAAATGCCAGGTACTTACCTAACGCAACGCTTGGGTTTAGGGTTTGACGAAATTTGTGCAAGCAATTTATTACTTGTCAACGAAGACTTGGAGGTTATTGAGGGAGATGGCATGGCTAATCCAGCCAACCGCTTCCATTCGTGGCTATATCGTGCCAGACCGGATGTACAGTGCATCATACACACGCATGCAATTCATGTCGCAGCGCTTAGCATGCTAGAAATTCCGTTAGAGATCTCACATATGGATAATTGCGTACTTTATGATGATATTGCTTTTTTACCCACTTGGCCTGGAGTTCCTGTGGGAAATAATGAAGGAGAATTAATTTCTCAGGCAATTGGGCATAAAAAAGCGCTTTTACTTGCACACCATGGATTATTAATTGCTGCCTCGAGTATTGAAGAAGCATGCATATTAGCACTCGCTTTTGAAAGAGCAGCTCGAATGCAACTATTAGCTACAGCTGCCGGAAAGATTCAACCTATAGATCCAGAGTTAGGACAAGAAGCACGTGATTGGATTTTGCGTGGACAACGTTGCGCGGTAAGCTTTGCTTATTATGCACGACGTAGTTTGCGTAAAAATATAGAATGTTTAGACTAAAGCTCTCTTTGAAATGAAATAAATTAGCAGCGAAGACGAGACGTATTTATATTTCGATAATAAAGAATTGTTTGTACCGATAGAACGTTTCGGTTAGAATTCCTCGTTCCCAGGCGCGTAGCTCAGTTGGTTAGAGCACCACCTTGACATGGTGGGGGTCGTTGGTTCGAGTCCAATCGCGCCTACCAAATCAAATTCCGCAGCAATCCAAGATCATCCATAAGCCCGTTTAAATACGGGGGTTTTTATTGTTTTAGCATCCGTAATAATCCGCAACGATTCTATTGCATCCAGTATCAAGTGGGGGTATAAATATGGGGTACATCTTAAAATATAAGAAACGATACCCCCAATGGATGTTGTAAATACCACCAGTCAAGGATCTGAAGGAAGGACTAGCAAGTCAGACCTTACTGATACTGCTATTCGTAATGCCAAACCCGGAGATAAACCCCGAAAGCTGGCAGACAAAAAAGGGCTGTTTCTGCTTATTCATCCAAATGGATCTAAGTATTGGCGATTGAAATATCGATATGGGGGCAAAGAAAAGATGCTTGCCCTTGGTGTTTATCCCGATGTTGGTTTAAGAGAAGCACGCGATCGTAGAGATGAAGCACGTAAGCTGCTGGCTAATGGGGTTGATCCAGGCATTGTCAAGAAGCAGTCAAAGCAATCAATCAGAGAATCTATTGAAAACAGTTTTGAAGCAATAGCCAGAGAATGGTTTGCGAAATATTCTACTGGATGGAGTAGTGAACATAGTGAGAAAACCATACGACGTTTGGAACGCGATATTTTCCCATGGATTGGCGGTCGACCAATTGCAGAAATAACCGCCCCTGAATTGTTAACTGTGGTGCAGAGGATAGAAAATCGGGGCGCATTAGAAACTGCCCACCGTGCACTGGGAAGCTGCGGGAAGGTATTTCGCTATGCTATATCTACTCAGCGCGCTGTGCGTGATCCATCGGCGGATTTACGAGGCGCATTACCACCGTTTAAGAGTAAGCATCATGCCAGCATTACTGATCCTAAAGCTATCGGTGAATTGCTGCGAGCCATACAAGGATATAAAGGTTCATTTGTTACTAGGTGCGCTCTGCAGCTCGCACCATTACTTTTTATTCGACCCGGAGAATTGCGCCGGGCCGAGTGGTGTGATTTTGATTTAGATGCATGTGAATGGAGAATTCCGGCACTTAAAATGAAAATGAAAGCTGTCCACATCGTGCCACTCTCTAAACAATCTATTTACATCCTTAAGGAATTACATTCATTTACAGGGCATGGCCGCTATTTATTTCCAAGCGTTAGAACACCTGATCGATCATTGTCAGAAAATACCGTGAATGCTGCTTTACGTCGACTAGGATATGAAAAGGATCAGATGACAGGACATGGTTTTAGAAGTATGGCCAGTACAATACTGAATGAACAAGGCTGGAATTTTGATGCTATTGAACGTCAGCTTGCTCACTCCGAACGCAATACAGTTAGGGCAGCATATAACTATGCTGAGTATTTACCTGAACGTAGGAAGATGATGCAGCACTGGGCTGATTATCTTGAGTCACTACAAATTGGCGCTTCAATCATTCCAAAGCTCCTTACATAACTAGTTTTCTCGACCACAAAGAAATCACAAGCATTTGATTTACATATATCGACAATGAACGAAAAAGCTCGAAAACATAGTTGTATAGGGGAATTTTTCAACGTTCAGTAAATTGGCTTGATTTTCTGAATCACTACTTTTTTATTCCACCCCTTCATTTTTTAGTAGGGCAAGTAGGGCGGAGTCCTTGAAACCATTATCATTGCTTGATTATAGCCGCCCTACTTTTTCAAAGTTACCACCTAAAGCAGTAGGGCGTGCCCTACTTTTAGAGGAGATTCTTGGATTTTTCTCTTATATTACTCTCCTGTTTTTAGTGATTCCGGTATCGATTCAGGCTTATTTAACGAGATCCTTGCAAAATCCCATTTCTTAAATGCTTAAAAATTTCTTTTTGAATTGCAGTATAAAAACACATCTCTTTGATCGATCTCTCGATCCACATTAACAACACAATTAGTACATTTTTTAGCATTGACTAGTACAAATGTTCCTAGGATTAGGAGTTCTGAAGCATTATTATGACTCCCCCGGATTTTTCTTTGACTTTCATTCCATTTGCAACGTGGAGGGTCGTATGTGCAACCTATGTAACAGGATTTGGGCTATCTTCATTCTTTTTGTGGATTTGAATCGCCCCGAGTTTTGAGGAGGCTCTAAATCTTGAGAGAATGGAGCCATGAACAAATCAAATAAATTTTCCCCCGAAGTCAAAGAACGAGCAGTTCGTCTGGTGCAAGAGCATCGCAGTGAGTATTCTTCGCTGTGGGCAACGATAGAATCGATAGCGCCGAAGATTGGCTGCACACCGCCGACATTGCATGATTGGGTAAAGAAGCATGAGATCGACACAGGCCTGCGAGATGGCATCACCAGTGAAGAGCGTCAGCATATCAAAGCACTGGAACGTGAAGTCAAGGAATTACGTCGCGCCAATGAAATTCTGAAACTGGCCAGTGCTTTTTTCGCCCAGGCGGAGCTCGACCGCAAACTCAAATCCTGAGGTCATTCATCGATCGGCATCGCGACACCCACGGGGTCGAGCCGATCTGCAAGGTATTGCAGGTTGCCCCGTCAGGATATCGACGTCACGCTGTCGAGCTGCGTAATCCGGCATTGCGCTGTGCCCGAGCTATTCGCGATGATGAGCTGATGCCGCAGATACAACGAGTCTGGCAGGTCAACCTGCAGGTTTATGGTGCCAACAAGGTATGGCGGCAACTCAAGCGCGAAGGGATGCTGGTAGCTCGCTGCACAGTAGAACGGCTGATGAAACGGTTGGGGCTGGAAGGTGTGCGGCGCGGCAAGATTGTCCGCACGATAGTTCCTGACAGGGGGCTGCCATGCCCACTGGATCGCGTGAACCGGCAATTCAAGGCGGATCGCCCAAACCAGTTGTGGGTGTCGGATTTTACTTATGTTTCCACCTGGCAAGGTTGGCTATATGTCGCGTTCGTCATCGACGTGTTTGCCCGGTACATCGTGGGTTGGCGCGTCAGTTCCAGCATGCACACGGACTTCGTACTGGATGCACTGGAGCAGGCTTTATACGCTCGGCAACCGGAGCTAGGTGCCTTGACTCATCACAGCGACAGGGGTTCCCAGTATGTTTCTATCCGTTATACGGAGCGGCTTGTCGAGGCTGGAATAGAACCGTCAGTAGGAAGCCGTGGCGATAGTTACGACAACGCACTGGCCGAAACGATTAATGGGCTGTACAAGGCTGAATTGATTCACAAACGAGGGCCTTGGAAAAACAGGGAATCTGTTGAATTGGCGACGTTAAACTGGGTATTCTGGTTCAATCGCCAGCGTTTGCTGGGATCTATCGGCTATATACCGCCGGAAGAAGCTGAGGCACAATACTACCGGCAGTTAGCCAACTCGGATTCTGCCAGTGTTACTTAAACCAAATAGCCTCCACAGAATCCGGGGCGATTCAGATTTGTCCGCACGACTACTTCACACCATCGCTAAACTTCACACCTAATAAACCCAATAACTGGGTTGATGCGTCCGGTATCACTGAATAAAATATTTCAATAAATCATTGAATATCAAATGATTGTGATGTGTTGTGCTTCTGTCATTAACACTGTCTGAGGCTAGAACGAGGATCACCTTCCAATGGAGACTTGCGATATGAAAACTTTCTTTGCTTTTTTATCGATGCTACCGCTCATCGCTGCTTGTTCCGGGCCAAGCAAGGGGCAACTGGACGACGAAGTGAGGCGGCTTTGCGCCATTGATGGCGGAATTAAGGTGTATGAGACGGTGAAATTGCCAGCGGGAAGATTTGATAAGTATGGGCAAATACGAATTCCGTACAAGGAAATTGTTGGGCCGGGTGATAGGTATTTCTACGAATCGTCTCAGAAATTCCTTGTTGAAGGTAATCCAGCAATGTGGCGAAACCATTATAAGGTGTTTCGAATATATGACAACAAGATTCTTGGAGAATCAGTTAGTTATGCAAGACGCGGCGGAGATCTTCCAGGTCCTTGGCATGGCACATCGTTTGGATGCCCTGAGAAGGCAAGTATTATTTATTTGAATATGCAGATATTTATTAAAGAATAAGGAAAAAACTATGAATCGACAGGTCGATTATTTTAAACAAGCAGAGTTAGCATTAGCGACATATGCAAGTCTACTTACGGAGATCCCTGATCCAGATGAATTGAAGAGAGTAGATTTTTCTGATTCTCAAGCTACTAATTTCTCCAACACCTACCGCGTAGTAACCCAATACAACGATCCAGCCATTGGCCTATCAGCAACAGTTTTCGCAGATAACGTAACTGAGGAAACTTTCCTTGCCATCCGTGGCACCGAAATCACCGATCCAGGTGACATATTTGCTGGTTTACCGATTGCAATCTTCGGCACCACGGTATTGCAGCCACAGTATGCTAGCCTTAAAACCCAAGTTCAAGCCTGGTTAAGCGATGGCACGTTGAAGCCAACGTTCACGGTTACCGGCCACAGCCTGGGCGGTTTTCTGGCCACAGGTCTCGTTGATGACCCTGCATTTGCCAGTCACATTTCGCACGCCTATCTTTATAATGCACCGGGAACAGGCGGCATCGTGGGTTCGTTTGCGGACACATTACTGGGATTCATGGGGCTATCACCATTGGGCGACTCCTCCAAAATCAGTAATATCGAAGCCGCAATCGGTGCAAACCCGATTGCCGGATTAGGTTTCAACGCTGCTCCGCCGATCGACATCATCATTGAAAACCAAACCCAAATCAGCGGCTCACCCCCTTCCAAAAACCACAGCCAACAGGCGCTGACCGATGCTCTAGCAGCTTATAACGCCTATTCCAAGCTAACGCCCTCCTTGGCACAGAGCCAACTGAATGACTTGATCGATGCTTTTGGCACCACGGAAAACATAACTTCTAATGGCAGAACCCTAGAATCCGCGCTGGATGCGCTGTATTTCATTGCTTCAACAGACAACGAAACCAAGATGAAAATCGAATGGAGGCTTGCTGCATGAAAACACTGCTTGTGATTTTATTTACGTTGCTACTTGTTGCTGCTTGTGTCGGGCCAAACAAAGCTCAACTGGATGCTGAGGTGGATCGCTTATGCGCCATCGATGGGGGTATTCGGGTGTATGAAACGGTGGCATTGCCGGCGGATAAGTTCAATAAATGGGGAGAAATCAATTTTTACAAACCCACCCAGAAAATCGAAGATACGTTAGGTCCGGAATATATCTATCAATGGGATATGCATTACTACAGAAAAGGTGATCCTTTTAGTCAAGGTGCTCAAGAAGTAGTTATGAAACGAGACCATATCCAGGTTTTTCAAAGATCCAGTGTGAAATTATTAGGTGAGCTGATTATGTATCACCGTGTTGGCGGTGATTTACCTGGCCCATGGATGCCTTCTTCATATCATTGTCCTGATAAATCAGTAGCAAGAGAATTTATTCTGTTAAATCGCATTTTTGTTAAGTCTATGGTGAAAAAAGAGAAATGAGTAATATTAATGTAGGGGCTGTAGTAGATCAGCTTAAATTTGAGTCCAATTTTTCAATATTTTTAGTTGATGTTTAGGTGTTCCATAGTTGAATCTAAATTCACATTCTTTAAGAAAAGATGGAAATGACTCTTTGGGAATTCCATTGTATTTTCTTAAAACACGTTTGGCCTGATTCCAAAAATTCTCAATCCCATTAATGTGATTCTTGCCTTGCGCAAATAACGTGGAATGATTAATCCGTTCATGGTAGAAGTGGCTCACATCAAGCGCATTGTAACTGCGATAACAATCTGTATAAACTACGCTGTCAGGTGCTATTTTTCTGGTTATCAGCGGCATAAGTGTTTCTGATTTAGTGTCGCCTACAACTTTTGTGTATACCTTACCACCACGCTTCAATATGCCGAACACAGCCACCTTACCAGCAGCTCCACGGCCACGTTTACCTTTACGAACGCCACCGAAATAGCTCTCATCCAACTCCACTATACCATCAAAGATTTCGTGAGATTCCCGCTCCAGATGATAAGCAATAACTTCACGTATTTTACGATAAAACAACGCGGCGCTATTGGGTTGTATTCCGAGTATATTGGCTGCTGATCTTGCTGTAACTTCCAGCACAAAATTCCAGTAACCTTAACTGTACTTTCCTTGATAATCTACAATGACTTATCTTCACTTGATTAGCTTAACAACTAAGCTAATCTACTACAGCCCCTGTTTTTATCTCTGGTTTTTTGCAAAAAATCCACCCAAATTCCTTAGAATTTCAACATTGGGTAGAGTTATTAAGAATTTGCAGCAGAAGTGCGTAGTTTTGCAGAGGCCTCTCTCTATACTCTAACAATTTGTAGCAACGGCTCAAAAGAGTATAACGCTGGCCTTCTTCCCGATGCCTCCTCTAATATGGTAATTAGTTTCTTTTCTAAAAGTATCCTTGTAAACCTTGCTGCACTAGGAGTAGGTATACCGCTTTTTGTTGTAAATTTATTGTTTCTAAATACGGGATAAGTAAAAATAAAATCTAATGCGCTAACACTCCATTTAGAAGCTAGAGCATCTGAAAAAATTACTTTCATTTCTTCATATAATTTTTGGATATTTTCAGCAATAGTAAGATTCTTAATTGCTTGCTGTTCAACAGCCTCAAGAAAGAATGCACTCCAACTTTCCCAATCACCGTTTGAAGATACATTTCTCATCAAGTCTATATACAAATCCTTATGCTCCTCCAGGTAGCCACTTATATAAAAATGTGGAGCTGATATTGTCCCTGTTGACCACAGCATTAAAGTAATCAACATGCGCCCGATACGTCCATTGCCATCCTTAAATGGGTGTAGAGCTTCAAATTCGATATGAGCCACTGCTGTCTTGACTAATATTGGGTGGTTGCTTTGTCCTATATATTCAAACAACTTATCAAGCCCTTCCTGCAATCTCTCGGGGCTGATGGGTATAAATAGAATGTTCTTCTTTACCTTATCAGCCAGATAGTTTTGCTCATTTTTAAATTCACCAGGTGATGCTGAAGCTCCGCGTCCAAAAGAAAGTAATTGCTGGTGAATAGATTTGATAAGTGATTGCGATAATGGATAACCGTTTTCTATTGATCGCTGAGCAGCTTGCAACGCAATCCGATAAAGATAAGTTTCAATAACCTCCGATCTCACAGAATGGGTATTTTCAATACCATCAGTGTGATCTGCCTCATATTTCAGAATCTCATCCAAAGTACTTACTGTACCTTCCATTCTGGAAGATATAATAGCCTCTTGATTTCTTAGCGGTGCAAGCAATATCTCACTATTGTGCATATTTTTCAGCATTTGATCGTAACGAGCTATTGCGGCTGTTGCTTTTAGAATGGGATCTATAAACTTAGTATAATCAAGTTTATTGGGTGGGAACTTATCGTAATGGTAGTTAACAGCATTAGCCAGATTAAACTGCATGGATCTCACTCATTAGTTTGAAGTTAATAATTAACCCAATATTAGTCACAAACAAGATAGACATCAATATTTTTGTTATTTTGATACTCAAACAGCGTAGACATTAAGTAATTCATCACAAACCTATTTGAATATCATATTTCTCTTATTCTGATATACAATACGTGAGGATTCATATTATTCATTGCAACCCATTAAAATCATTCTTTATTATTTCTACTGAAAAATTACTCGCTTTTTGAAAAGCACCTCCTTGTTTTTCGTATTGATTACCTAATATTTGAGCAATCCCAATCTTGACTTCAAATGTAAGAAAACGCTTCGGAGAATTTGTGTGTAGTGAAAAAACTTTGCACCCCTAAGCTATCTGCTGGCTTTCGCCCGCGATACCATATTCTTTACGGCGGTTGTCATGTTAACCGGAACAAGCTTGGTATCTTTATGAGCATTCTGGAACACCCTGAAGACTTCATCCGCGAAAGCTTGTCCAATTTCTTCAATACCGTCAAAGTCGAGAACTACCGTTTTGAATTTCTCAAAACGAAAAATCAGTCTTTTAGCTTGCGATCTTGATATCAGCTTTTCACCTTCATATTGCCCCAATCTCACGGGAACGATTGTTTTCGCGAATGTATATTCTTCGGGCGCTGCAAACTTGTCGAAGATTTCCTTGATTGTTCGTGTGGCGCCGTTTGCCAACCGCATCACAACGAGCGTACCGGGCGCATTCTTTGGCCGTTCGATCAACATATCGTCTAGCCCATCCTCATGCATGAAATGAAGGCTTCCGGATCGAATATCAAAAAGATCAAATACTTTACTGGAGAAAAAAATTCCTTCTCCGGAATGGTTTGCCGGGTCTGTTGTGAACTTACCCTTTGCCAGTTCTAAAATTGCTTCGCGTGGATCATACAAATCAAGAGCTTTCTGAATTTTATTGAAAATGCCCTCGCCATCATCGGCAACCCAAGCTTGCGTATATAAGGCGTTTCTCACACCCCAAATTGAAATCGTATTCGCGCCGGAATGATCGATTGCATTATTAACCATTTCAGTAAAACCATAGCGCCAAATATCCCTGACGTTATCGGGAAAATCTCTGACCAATGGTGCAAACAACGATGACCAAACAACATCTTCACGTAAGCCCTTTCTATTGTATTCCTGATGCACCCGGCGCAATTCTGCAAGCGTATATTCAACACCCCGTCCAACCCCATGCTTCACGATCAACCCGCTCGTGACAGCTTTACGCAATCTTGCGCTTGCCGCTTGCCGCGATATGCCCAAAGCATTGGCAAGTTTTTCAGAAACACTCTTTCCGCTATCAGAAATAAGCTTCAATAGTGTGTGCGTGGTTTCATCGATTTTCATTTGCCATATTAGTGTAAAGATTATTTGAATTAATTGTAAACTTTATGGCAAATAAATGTAAAGATTGAATAGGGGAAATGTAAAGCACATAGAAAATTTTTTGACTCGAAAACTTGAATTGCCCTGTAGAATATTTTAATCACTCCATAGTTCGACGGAACGAAAAGCGGATACCTTCAATCGCCTTGGGGTGACCTATCTTGAAGGATGCACTTTTGAAGGGAGTGTTTATGGCATATCTTAACGATAGTATTGACGTCATCACTGATGAATCAATGATTTTCATGTTTGATAGGTTGCCTGATCTAACTTCGTTAGAAAGATTTGGGTGCTTAACAATGGCGCAATGTGCTTCATTGATATGCTTTCATAGCGATATTGGAAAATCAGCTCCTACTGAAGTTGTTGGAACATACGTGATGCTTGCTTGTAAAGACGCTGCATCGGGGGAATTGCAAATCTTGAATCCTGATACGCTGCTTCCTTGGTCAGAATATTTAAAAATGATTAAATCGGGAATGTATAGTGATGACAACGAATTGCAAGCACCTCTGCCTACTCTTGGATGGCTGGTTCGTCTTGATGAATGCGAAAAGTGGTATCGATCTAAAGGTATCGAGATTGACCTATCGCACGTAAAACAAGAAATAAGCACGATAAAAAACCTTATTCAGCGCGAATCCCAAATTCACAAAGAAGAATTTCAAGGAATTGCGAGTGGGCAATGGAAAAATAATCCGAATCTTACGCAAGCAAAGATAATTGACTCCGATGAAATGGAATTTTATCGAAGGAATTACAGGGGAAAAAATACCCTTCGAGATTGGATTCGTGAAGTTGATCCAAGACCCAAAGAATCACGCCGTGGCGCACCAAAAAAATACCCGTCAATTTAGAAAAATGACATTTCAAGATATAACGGGAATTTTATCTATCATAAAATAGTTGCATCATGCCTTCACGCTGCAAATGGATTGTAGCGAATTCACACGGAGGCAATATGCAGCAAACAGAATCAAATTTTCAAAATCACTCTGTTTCGCCAGAACGGCTGATTAATCTAGATGAAGTCGAAAGAATTACCGGCTTCAAATCTTCCTATATCTACTCAAAGATTCAGAAATCTGAATTTCCCAAACCTGTGAAGATCGGTACCTCCAGCCGCTGGAAATTTTCCGAAGTTCAGCAATGGATTCATGATCAGATTGAAAGCAACGCGTCCAGCAAATGTGCGGAGGTGCGAGCATGAGCAATCAGCTAACTCCATCCGACCTGATGCGCCAAGCCGTGCTTACCTCTCATAGCTATTTGAGTTCAGCTATTCGAATCATTGATGAGGAATTAGGTGAAGGCTACGCCAAAGCACACCCTGAACTGATCGTTGGCTTTATGAAAACATCAGCAATGGATTTTCACACAGCAATCACGCATCAGAAGTTCGATGATCTGATTGCGGAAATCTGTGATTCACTTTTATGAGCGGGGATAATCATGATTAATCAAGTTATCCCGGCATCGGGAAATATGGCATTGTCGTGCAATTGCAGATTGCCGCCACCCCCAGCTGGTCAGATTCATGACCTGTTGCAAAAGTGGATTACAGATCATCCCTATCACACGCGGAAAGAACATATTCTTGCACATAGTCTTTTCCAGTGGTTAGAGCGGCAATCAAACGGAGGGTGTGCATAATGTTCCCGTTGACTTTGTCCCCTTGCAAGGTTTATTCTTTCGCTCAAGTGCTCAAAACACTTCAACAAGCGGAATGCCCCGCGCCCGATAGTCGTGGTTTTTTTACGTCCATAGTTTTTGCATGGCCGAGTGTTGGGCTAATAAAACACCTGCCTTGGCAGGGAATACGCCAGCCGTCTTGTTGCGGTTTTGAGCCCTCGGCCGCCCTCTCAAAAGGGGCGATAATCAAAATATCAACAAGGAGGCCAATCATGGCTGCTAACATCCAAGATGCGTCCGCATCAAGCAAAGAATCATCACACGTTATTCCCGAAGACCTGATTGTCATCATTGACTGTAGAGGCTTGGATATTACCGAATTTCACGGTACGAAAGCCATGCTAGAGAGCGAAGGAATAATTCCAGAAGGTTTCGAGTGGCCAGAAGGCTACAACAATGTTTATTGGAATGATGATCAGTTCGAATATTGGCTTAGACGCCATCGTCCTGAAGGCGCAAAAGGATCGCGCAAACAATTCGAAACCGTTGACTGGTTTCAACTGCGCTGGGATTTGATTGGCACGAACCCATTCAGCCGGAAAGTAGCGCGCAAGGAAAAAGAACTGAAAGACCTAATCTATCAGAATAGCCCGAAAGGCATCGCAGAAAGGGAATCACGCTTGGCGCGATATTGGAAGGCTCAAGATGACAAGCAGTTCCAAGCATTCAAAGCAAAAATTCCATGCCTTGCAACGACCGGTCGTGGTCGCAAATCTTCTCAAGCCAATATTAAGAACGTATCTATTGATGCGTTGCACGAAGCAATTCCCAATTCTATAGGCGAGAATAACAATGCCGAACCCCCAGCGAATTAAGCAGATTGCTGCCATCGCACTGGATAACATTGATGCGATTCTGGCGCATTGGCTACCCGGTGGCAAACGTGAAGGCTATGAATACTTGCCGTTAAATCCAAAAAGATCGGACAGCAAGCCGGGCTCATTTTCGATCAATCTGACTACCGGCGCATGGAGTGATTTTGCCACCGGTGACAAAGGGCTTGACCTGGTTTCTTTGATTGCCTATCTGGAAAATGAAACCCAAGGAAAGGCCGCCCAGCATCTGGCGGCTTTTCTAGGGATTCCACCAGAGCAAAATGACTCATCAAAACGCGCTATGAGCGATTCAAAAAAGATCGGTAATGGTAAACCATCAACCATTAAGAAAGAATCTGTCGATGTTGCCAGTCCGAGTAGTGATGGTGACGGCTGGCAATGTGTCATGCCGATTCCCAATAATGCACCGAAGCCACCTACAGCACATCCACGTCACGGTAAGCCTTCAAAGCGTTATCCGTATCATGATAAGAATGGCCAGGTTAATTTTTATCATGACCGATACGAGAAGCCTGAGGGTGAGAAAAAACAGTTTTCACCGTTGACGCTTTGGCAAAAAGGCAATAAGTACGAATGGCGGTTCAAGGTTCCAATTGGTTTGCGTCCATTGTATGGATTACCTGAATTGCTGAAATATCCTGATGCCGTCTGCTGGTTTACCGAAGGCGAGAAGGCCGCCGAAGCCCTGCAAAAGCTGCTGCCTGATCATCCTGTTTTATGCTGGCAAGGCGGAAGCCAAGCCGTGGGGAAATCGGATTATACCCCGCTTTCCGGGCGTGATTGTGCGATCTTCCCGGATTACGATCTACCCGGCAAGAAAGCCGCCGGTGATTTGGTGAAACGGTTAACGGTTGCGGGTGCGCGTTCGGTTCAGGTGTTGGATGTCGATCAATTGGAGCGCACACCCGGTGAGCCATTGCAGCCAGGAGACGATGCCGCCGATTTGGTGGCATGCGGCTGGGATGCCACCAGATTCGGTGATTTTTTGCAGCGTGAGGATGTATTCTTACCTGTTGCCAATCCCAGCATTGGGCAATCGAAGCCTGCCGATGAACCGCAAGCGGAAGCGGTGCAACGTGGTTTTGAATTGTTCGATGACGGTTTGTACTTTCTGGAACCGACTAAAGACGGGCGATTACGCCGCCGCAAGGTATGCACTCGGCTTGAAGTACTGGCACTGGCAAGGGATGCCGATTCACGGGAATGGGGTACGCTGGTTCGTTTTGCCGATCCTGATAGCAAGATTAAGCAACTTATTATCCCAGCCCGGAGTTTTAACGGTGACGGTCTGGAAGCCTCAGGCCGTCTGCTGTCCGAAGGTTTGACCATCGCGCCCAAGTCACGGCAATTGGTCATTGAATACCTGCAAACACAGAACCCCGAGAAACGCGCCCGAACCACTAACCGCACCGGCTGGCATGGTGCCAATGATGATCTGGTTTTTGTGTTGCCGGATGGTTCAATTGGTCAATCCGATGATGAATGGCTATTCAGTGATAACCGTCCTGATTCGAATCTGTTCCGGCAGCGTGGCACACTGAAGCAATGGCGTGAGCATGTAGCGGCGTTATGCATCGGCAATAGTCGTTTAACGTTTGCGGTGTCTGTTGCATTCGCTGCACCCTTGCTGCATTTGATTGAGATGGAATCGGGCGGCTTTCATTACCGTGGCACAACTTCCAGCGGTAAAACCAGTGCGTTGTATATGGCTGGCAGCGTATGCGGTTCGCCTGAGTATTTGCAGCGGTGGCGGTCAACGGATAACGGTTTGGAGAGTACCGCCCTATCACACTGTGATGCAATCCTGACATTGGATGAACTGAAAATGATCGATGCCAGAATTGCCGGTGAATCGGCTTATATGCTGGCCAATGGTCAGGCCAAGGTTCGGGCAAACCAGAACGGAGGTGCACGCAATACGGCTAAGTGGCGGCTGCTTTTCTTATCTGCCGGTGAACTGAGCCTAAGCCAACATGTGGCCGAAGTCGGCAAGAAAACACCCGCCGGAGCTGAATTGCGTATGGCCGATATTCCCGCCGATGCAGGACAAGGCATAGGATGTTTTGAAAATCTGCATGGTTTCGATAACGGCCACGAATTCGCCAAGGCTTTAGGTGTAATCGTCAATAAATATTACGGTACCGCATTTCCTGCTTTCATTGAACAGGTGTTAAAGAATCGTGAAAGCTTGCGTGATTCGCTGGCTGATGCCAGATTGAGATTCGAGAAAGCAACGCTCACCAGTGCAGCCAGCGGACAAGCGCAGCGGGTAGCAGCACGATTTGCCCTTGCGGGTGCTGCCGGTGAACTGGCTACCGATTGGGGCATTACCGGATGGCAACCAGGTGAAGCAATGCAAGCCGCTATCACTTGCTTCAAGGCATGGCTTCAGGCTTTTGGCGGTGAAGGGAATAAAGAAGATCGGGTAATGATTGAACAGGTGCGCCACTTTTTAGAATTGCATGGCGAGGCCAGATTTACCGATATTGAGCGAACGGTGGTCGACGATAATCACACACCGCGCACGATGAATAAGGCCGGTTTCCGTGAAAAGAATCATGAAGGCAATCTTGAGTATTACTGTTACCCGGAAGTGTTCAAAAAAGAAATATGCAAAGGCTTTGATTACTTGGCAGTTGCTCGATTGCTGATTGGGTTGGGTTATATGAAAGGCGATGGCAAGAATCTACAGCCCAAAGTTAGTTTACCGAGTGAAGGTAGAAAGCGGGTATTTCACATACTGCCAGCAATCTGGGGCGATGAAAATGATTGATTGGGATGTATTGATTAGGGCAGATAACGAGACAGAAAATACCAAAAATACCCCGAAAAGTAGGGCGCGCCCTACTGGTTTAGGTGGTGGCTTTGAAAAAGTAGGGCGGCCAGAATCAAGCAATGATAATGGTTTCAAGGATTCCGCCCTACTCGCCCTACCTGCCCTACTAAAAAATGAGGAGGTAGGACTAGAACAAGAAAATAATTCACCCGTTGAAGGCGTGGCTTCAGATAATTATTGCGCCACGGAAACGTATCCAGTAAATCCGATTGCAATGTGTTTGTTGTTAACCTGCTGCCATAAAGCAATATTCAATCGAGAAGAAACGATTGAGGCAATCATCAACCTTCAAACCATTCCACAACCTGAGCAAATCAGATCATGGGCAATACTCTGCCAAAAGCACGGCATTGATCCATACCGTATCATCTACCCATTTACTAACTCACCGAACAAGGGCACAAGCTGCCAGGGATGTAAGCATATAGAAATGGAGAAAATTCCAACCAGCAAACGTTCGGTATATCGCTTTGTTTGCAGTAAGCAGCATCAGATACTGGAAGCTTACTATATTCATGAGCGTGTACTAATTGCACCTGAATCATGCACTGATTACCTACCTACTGCATAACCAGGGGGGCGGGTGAAAGCCTACAGCCCTATGCTTCCAGACCGTTCGCTTACATTCATACGCAAAAAAACGAATTAGAGGGAGGGGGGGTTAAATTAACCATCACACTATCAGTTTGCTTTAATCCGAAAACTAAAATTCAGTATTAAATTAATTCCTATCAGGAATCAGATGTATTATCTGCTGCCAAGTCTGTACCGGGGGGTAGTTAAAAGTCTATAGCTTCTCGCTTATAGACCGTTCGCCTAGTCAAATTTTTATGTGCGGGAGTTTTGGAGGGGGGGTATATTCCGTTTAGTAGATAATCAAAGAAAGGAATAAAATACCCCCAGCATTATTTTTCTGGGGGTATAAATAGGGGTACATTCAAAATATGAAAAATTTATTTCTAATAGTTACAATTCATTAAGTGTATAATATGAACTCAATCGCGCCTACCATATCGCTAAAAACCACTTAAAAATCTAAAAATCCTTCACTTTCAGATGTAGAATGCTCTTTTTAAAGCATCATTCTTCATGATCGAACGACGCAATTTCTATCGAATACTGTATGCTCAACCAGATGCATCCATGGCAGTAATTCAAGAGAACTATCGGTTGCTAAAACAAAAGCTAAGAACGCAGCCTGACTTGACTAATGACGATTGGAATGAAAATTTACTCGAGACTGCCTATCAAACACTATCCGATCCAACAAAAAGGTCGGTTTATGATCATGAGTTACTCCGCTACTACCATATCGATACCCTTGCGCATGGCGCACTGCATACCAATACCAATACCAATCAATCGCGAAACAAGCAAACTAACAACAATCAATTCGGCGACTTAAAGAATTATTACCGCATTCTTCAAGTACAACCTGATGCGCCTGCCGCTATCATTACAGCAAGCTATCAAGCATTAATAAAGAACAATCCCAAAATTATCTCGTTACTGGATGAATCTTACCGCATCCTTTCGAATGAGAAAACACGTAAACAGTATGATACCTATCTAGCGAGTTTGCTAGCCGATAGAAGCAACGGAAACAATAACGATACACAAGCTCACTCTACCAACCCAATCGCAACTTCGAAGCATGCCGACAACCGCGAAAAGTCATTATCCTTGCAATCCTATCAAGCAATTATTCTGCATTATTGTATTTTCTGCAAAACACCGTACCGTTCTCAGGCAAATTTGTATGGAAATGAAAATTGTTTAGAGTGTTCCAGCCCCCTAACGCTACTAGAGCATGAAAGCCTTAAACTATTTCGGCGAACCATGAGACGTATCTCTATACAAGGCGATTTTCTATTTTATTTATTTTGGCCTGGAAAACCTTATTGTGGTTTTTTTCAAGATTTATCCTCTTCCGGCTTACGATTCTGGAGTCCACAGGCAGTTGATTTAAAAGAAATAATCAAAGTTGATGCGTCTAATTTACAAGCAATTGCAGAAATAACGCATACAAGTGCTGACAGAAGTGGTACTTCCGTTGGTGCTCGTTTTATTACCGTAAAGTTCGATCAAATTCGTGGAAATTTTATCTCAGTAAAGGCTTGAAGCAATAACTTGTTGCATTGGCATGCTCCCATTAACGAAAGCTTCTCTTTCTGAAGTATAAAATTATCAACCTACAGACAGAACGTTATCAGTCGCTGCAGTTTACGAAAAATATCTCTTTGCGTTTGTAGCTCCACCTACAGCTTCTTGAAAATAATTGGATTTACGGAGCCACCGACCGAAGCCATTATATTCAAAAACAAATATCCTGCATTTTTAACTGCGAGGGTAACATAACCTCAAAAAGAAATATCCATAACCCCTCTAATTGTGATAAATTTACGATGCAAGGATCAGATGCCCTAAAATCGATTCTTTACATAAAACTAATACAGGAGCTAACTATGAATAAATTTGTTATCGTGATTTCTATCGCAATTTTCGTGCTTGGATCATCTTTTGCTATGGCAAGCGGCAATAAAGAATCATCGCTTCCATATATGTCTGCACAAGACATTCTAAATAAAATGGCATGTGACGGTAAAAAAGACGGTGAAAAAATTAAAGACCGCATCGACGGTGAAATGGTCACTTGCCCCGCTAAAATCAAAAATCCAAAAAAATAATAAACTGTACTAGCTTAGTACCTGATCTGACAGCTACCGGTTCATTAGGTACCTGTCAGTTTAGCCCTGTATAAAGCACCCCGTTGGAAGTAGTTGGGTTTGTTTTAGAGTGGGAAGTTGAGAAATTTTCTTGTTATTTCGTTTATTACTTAGCTGATTTGCGCATAGTCCGCATAGCGAAGCTACATCATATCGTTAGATTCCGCGCAAATACAAGATCGGCTAGTTTGTACGCTAAACACATACCTACGGTTGATAATAACTTCGTCGAAAGCGCTATTTTTACCTCACCACACTGGGCAAGAAAACTGGCTGTTCATTGGTTGGGCACACCGAAAAACATGCCTCCATCATTTAAAATCCTGCTCGAGTACCGCAAAACGCAGTAGCTTAAATCTTGCACAATGATTAGTCGACAGTCCTCTCCCACCTCTGATCTGATAGTCGAATCTATGAATTGCCACTGCTTGCACCACACCAGAAACTATTGAAGCATTCGAAGGAATGCAAGTAGGGATAGGATTAGCATGATACATTGTCATGAGTGACAGAAATTATTACATCTCGGTTTCACTATATAATTTACTTGGGGCTGTAGTAGATTAGCTTAGTTGTTAAGCTAATCAAGTGAAGATAAGTCATTGTAGATTATCAAGGAAAGTACAGTTAAGGTTACTGGAATTTTGTGCTGGAAGTTACAGCAAGATCAGCAGCCAATATACTCGGAATACAACCCAATAGCGCCGCGTTGTTTTATCGTAAAATACGTGAAGTTATTGCTTATCATCTGGAGCGGGAATCTCACGAAATCTTTGATGGTATAGTGGAGTTGGATGAGAGCTATTTCGGTGGCGTTCGTAAAGGTAAACGTGGCCGTGGAGCTGCTGGTAAGGTGGCTGTGTTCGGCATATTGAAGCGTGGTGGTAAGGTATACACAAAAGTTGTAGGCGACACTAAATCAGAAACACTTATGCCGCTGATAACCAGAAAAATAGCACCTGACAGCGTAGTTTATACAGATTGTTATCGCAGTTACAATGCGCTTGATGTGAGCCACTTCTACCATGAACGGATTAATCATTCCACGTTATTTGCGCAAGGCAAGAATCACATTAATGGGATTGAGAATTTTTGGAATCAGGCCAAACGTGTTTTAAGAAAATACAATGGAATTCCCAAAGAGTCATTTCCATCTTTTCTTAAAGAATGTGAATTTAGATTCAACTATGGAACACCTAAACATCAACTAAAAATATTGAAAAATTGGACTCAAATTTAAGCTGATCTACTACAGCCCCATTTACTTTGTTTGATCGGAAACAAAGCTGCCAAAACTGAATCCACGATCAATACGAGCAAGTTCATCTGTGACTTTCAGCGAGAGATCGCTAACTGATTGTTCAGAGAAAATGACCTGACGCATTAAATTTTCTGCATACACTTGTTTATCCTTATATTGGCTATAGAATGCAAAGGTCAACGCAGCGATTCCGGTAACCGTGGTTTGCACGACTGCCGATTTAGCCCACTCTATTTCGCTCAGTGGATTAAAAATTATGTCTAAGGAGGGCCATAACAGAACACAGACCGCTGCGATACCGGAGAGCCAGAAAAATATCTTATTCAGTAGCGCGTAAGATTTTGCCTTGATATAGATATCGTAAACTAGCAAAAATTTTTGCTCCGCTTGTTGTTTATTTTCAGTTGATGCCTGTTTCTTTACAGACTCGGCATATTTCACTAGCAAAGAAGCACTGGTCTGATTTTGAGAATAAAAAGAAGAATCGTCGGAATCTGGTATTGTCACGATAATTTCCACATTTTTAACAGGAGCTTGCAGTAGAGAGTTTTAGTTTAAAAGCTTCTGCCAACTTCATTGCTGGCGTGATACCTCCAAGCGCCATGTTCGGACGCTCATTATTGTAAATCCATAACCAGTGCGTCGCAGTGAGTTGCGCCTCTTCAATGGTTGCAAAGTCATTCATCTCCGGCCATTCATGCCGAACAGTCCTGTTATAGCGTTCTACATAAGAATTCTGTCGCGGCTTTCCTGGTTGGATATAATCAAGCTGAATACCTCGATTTTCTGCCCAACAACGAAGCGTGCCGCCGATATTTTCCGGTCCATTATCACAACGAATCTTCCTGAGTTTGCCGCGCCATTCGATAATCCGATCCAGAGCCCGCGTAACGCGTTCTGATGGAAGCGATACATCCACTTCGATTCCCAACCCTTCACGGTTGAAGTCATCCAGCACATTAAAAGTTCGAAAGATCGGCCATTGGTGAGCTGATCAGCCATGAAATCCATCGACCATGTGTCATTGGGCTGTTCTGGCACAGCCAGTGGTTCCGGCTTCTCCCGCTTTAACCGCTCGCGCGGCTTGATCCGTAAATTCAGCTCCGGCTCACGGTAAATACGATACACACGCTTGTGATTCCATCCAAAACCCTTCACATTACGCAAATAAAGGAAACATAAACCAAAGCCCCAGCGCTTGTGGCAAGCCGTCAAACGTAGCAACCAACCGGCGGATTCCTCGTTCTCATCGGTCGATAACGATAGCAGCTCTCAGAAATGTCAAATGTTGCACACGCCAAAACAATACTAACAGACTTGTTCTGCACCAACCACTGTATTATCACCTTGCGCTGTGAGGGCTTTACCACTTTTCTCCTAGTACCTCTTTCGGCATCTGGCTTTCCGCATACATTCGCTTTAACCGTTTGTTTTCCTCAGCGCCATCACCTTCATTTCCGATAGCATGACTGCATCCATCCCACCATACTTGTTGCGCCAATTATAAAAACTTGCAGTACCATTCCATACTCTCGGCATAAATCAGTCACAGGAATTCCCCTTCCGCATGATTCAGTATCTGCATGATCTGGCTTTCCGTAAATCGTTGCTTCTTCATCAGTAAAATCCCTCTTCGTCTACGATAGAAAATTCTACTGCTTTGCTCCTCTAATTTTGGGGGGATTACCCCACAACCTGTGCAGAAAACAACAAAAGAAATGCCACGATGAACCCAGGAAAACACACCCAAATCGCGACTGACCAAACATATTGTATCACCTGCTTTTATCGGAAGGTGATTTCTAATAAAACTACTCAATTAATCGCTTTATTTTCCGTTTTAATCAATTCGAATCTATGCATGGATTTTCAGTTTTCGATTACTTACGTAAAAATAATGCCATTTAATTTTCAATAGATACTGAATCGCTGTACTTAGATTTTCTATACCCTATCGATAAACGTCATTTAAAGGAGAAAGTATGCGTAAGTTCTTAACGACTATCATTCTTACATTTCTATGTTCTGGAGTTGCACACGCTGCAACCAACATTAATACCGCCTCGCAAACCGAGCTTGAATCTTTACAAGGAATCGGTCCCGCTAAAGCAAGAGCAATTATAGAATACCGTGAGAAGAATGGCTCTTTCGCTTCTGTTGAAGATCTAAAAAAGGTTGATGGTATAGGTGCTGGAACACTAAAACAACTTCACGATGCAATCACTGTAGAAAACGAACAATCTACCGAATCCACTAAAATCAGCAAAAAAACAGAAAAAGAATAGCGAAATCAAATAAACAACTAATAATTCCATACAGCCTATGTAAGGAATTATTAGTTGTAATGCAATTATCTTTCAACAGTAGATTGTGTATGTGATAATCTGAATCATCTAGTATGAATTCAATTACATGTACAGAACCATTGAAAACTTTGTCGGAAACACGCCTCTTGTTAAGCTTAAACGATTACCCAACATCACCAGCAACACTATTCTCGCAAAGCTAGAAGGCAACAACCCCGCGGGTTCGGTCAAAGATCGCCCGGCCCTATCGATGATTCTTCGTGCACAAAATCGAGGTGAAATCACGCACGGAGACACACTCATAGAAGCGACCAGCGGTAATACCGGTATTGCATTAGCCATGACTGCCGCAATTATGGGATATAAGATGATATTGGTCATGCCGGAAAATTTGACTATCGAAAGACGCCAATCAATGAGCGCATATGGCGCAGAAATCATCTTGACCCCTAAAAGCGGAGGCATGGAGCAAGCTCGCGATATAGCCATAAAAATGCGCGATGAAGGAAAAGGTATCATTCTTGATCAGTTTGCAAATCCAGATAACCCATTGGCACACTATGAAGGAACCGCACCTGAGATATGGCGTGACACACAAGGAAAAATCACCCATTTTGTCAGCAGTATGGGAACCACTGGAACGATTATGGGTTGTTCAAGATTTTTCAAAGAACAGCGAGATGAAATTAAAATTATCGGTGTGCAACCACAAGAAGGTTCACAAATCCCAGGCATTCGTAAATGGTCTCCGGCATATCTTCCAAAAATCTTCGAACACGACCGAATTGATCAGTTATTACACGTCTCACAGCAAGAGGCTGAACATTTTGCTCGCCGTTTAGCCAGCGAAGAAGGCATATTCGCAGGAATTTCATCAGGCGGCGCTTTGGCGGCTGCATTACAAGTATCTTCACAAGTGGAAAACGCCGTTATAGTATTCATAGTGTGTGATCGAGGCGATCGTTATTTATCAACCAATGTTTTTTCGTGATTGATGCAACACCATTGAAAAAGTCTACTAAAAAATAGTATTCAGATTTTGCTGCAAAACCAAGTGATGATACGTTTATAGATGATATGCAATCCATTAACAAATTAATTCATCAATCCTTTATAGCGCATGCCAGAAGTTGATTTTTCATTACCTATCCGGGTTTACTATCAAGATACGGATGCTGGAGGTGTGGTTTATCATGCAACACATCTTCATTTTCTAGAACGTGCGCGCTACGAGTGGCTTAGAGAATTCGGTTTCACCGCAAATTCATTAATTGAAAGCCACGGTATCATATTCATGATACGTTCACTCGAAATTGAATATTCCAAGCCTGCAAGGCTCGACAATCTTTTAACTGTAACAGTCAAAGTTACACATATTGGGCGAAGTCGTATTACGCTATTTCAAGAAATATTGCTAGAAAATACCAAGCTCGTCAGTGCAACAATCCACGTTGTTTGTGTAGGCGTCACAACATTAAAACCCACCAGTCTTCCAATGCCTTTACGTGAAAAAATCGGGGATATTCAATGAATACAACAGTAACACAGGATATGTCGTTTCTACACTTAATCACTGGCGCAAGCCTGCCGGTGCAATTGGTCATGTTGATATTGACCATGATCTCATTTCTATCGTGGTGGCATATCTTTCGGAAGCTGTTTGTCATTCGCAGAGAAATCAATAAGACAGACGAATTCGAAGATATCTTTTGGCGCGGCGGCGATTTATATTCGCTCTATCAACGCGCCAACAATTCACGTTATGAATCTGGAAGCTTGGAACGTATTTTTGCTGCGGGATTCGGTGAATTTAATAAACACTCCGAAGATGCCGATACGGAAGTAGTTATGGAAAGTACCCGAAGAGCAATGCGTGCAACTTATCAGCGTGAAATGGATCGTTTAGAATCTCACTTATCGTTTTTGGCCACAGTGGGGTCCGTCAGTCCTTATGTTGGATTACTTGGAACTGTTTGGGGAATTATGAATTCATTTCGCAGTTTATCCAGTATGACACAAGCCACAATCGCACACGTAGCTCCAGGCATAGCAGAAGCACTAATTGCTACGGCAATGGGATTATTTGCTGCGATTCCTGCCGTAGTAGCTTATAACCGCTACGCCACCGCGACAGATCGATTGGCTACTCGATTTGAAAGCTTTATGGAAGAGCTATCTAATGTTCTGCAACGACGCTCCTTTCGATAATCAATATTAAAGCCATCAGCTATGTCACGCCGATCAAAACATCGTCTTATGAATGATATTAATGTGGTTCCCTACATTGATGTCATGCTCGTATTATTAATCATCTTTATGGTCACAGCGCCGATGATTAATCACGGGCAAATCGAACTCCCTCAGATCGGCAAGTCTTTGACTACTCCTACATTACCTTTGGAAATCATCATCAAAGCCAATGGAGATCTTTATTTGCGAGATCGAACAAAAACTTCTGTAGAACAAAAACTCAATAAAACAGAATTGATTGAAACAATCAAACAAAAGCAGTCTCAAAATCTTGAACAAGCCGTTGTGATAGCCGCTGACAAAAATGTGCGTTACGAGGAAATCATTAAAGTGATGGATATACTACAACAACACCAAGTACAGAAAGTAGGTTTGCTAACCCAACAAAAGTAAAACACCTATAATGAGTATCAACATACTCCATCTTCACCCTTATTCCGAGCCCAAGAAATTTTTATCTGGCGCGCTAGCATTGCTCATGCATATCATGTTCATTGCTATGATGGTTTTTGGTTTGAGCTGGAAAGATCCTGCACCAGAAGGCATGATGGTCGAATTATGGAGCGAACTTCCCAAACCTGTTGAAGAATCCACAGTATCTCGGGAACCACCGAAAGCCGCACCTCCTTCCGAGCCACTGAAACCAAAACCTACCGAGCCCCCTAAGGTTGAAGTTCCAAAAAAGCCAGAACTCAACAAGCAAACGACTCCAAAAGAAATCGCTCCACCTATTAAGAAATCTGATATTGAACTCAAACAAAAACCCGAACCGGTTAAAGAGAATAAACCAGATCCAGAAGAACTGAAGAAAAAAGAGCAGGAAGAAAAATTAAAGAAAATTGAAGCGCAAAAGAAGGAACAGGAACAACAGAAACAAGAATTAGAAAAAAAACAAGCTTTAGAAAAGCAAAAAGAAATTGAAAAGCAGAAAGAATTACAGAAACAGAAGGAATTAGCCGCACAAAAACAAAAAGAACAAGAAGCGAAAGCACGCCGTGAAGCAGAAGCACGGCATGCAGCACAGCAAGCTGCGGCAAGAAATCAAATAGCAGGGGAAATTGCGAAATACAAAGCAATGATCCTCGCTAAAATAAGAAGTCGGATTGTAATGCCGCCGGACCTTCCTGGGAATCCGGTGGTAGAATTCAAAGTAACATTATTGCCGGGTGGCGATATCCTTGATGTTAGATTGAGCAAGGGTAGCGGTTATCAGGCTTTTGATAGCGCCGTTGAACGCGCCATATTTTTATCCAAACCGTTACCTTTGCCGCCAAATCCTGCTTTATTTAACGAATTTCGTAACTTGAACATTACCGTACACTATCGTGAATGATTGCTATAATCAGCATACATTTTTGTATCCTATAAATTTATGTGTCATGCTTCCTAATCGACTCAAGCTCCTTTTCTGCGTGCTTATCCTTTCTTGCAGTTGGATAAGCTCTGCGTCATTCGCTCAATTGAATATCGAGATTTTTGGCGGTGGAGCGTCACGAATCCCGATCGCCATTGTTCCTTTTGCAGATGAAAATCGACTACAGCCAAATATCACCTCTGTGATCGGTGCAGATTTACAGCGCACCGGATTATTTAAATTGATAGATACTTCAGGCGCGTCCCCGCATACTCCCACCGAGGTCGTCTTCCCTGACTGGGTTGATCGCGGTGCTTCAGCATTAGTCATTGGGCGAACGATTGTGATGCCTGGAGATCAAGTTGAAATACAGTTTCGCTTGATGGACGTGTCAAAAAAGACTCAGCTAACTGGACTTGGAATCACCGTACCATCCTCTCAATTGCGATCTGCCGCACACCGAATTGCGGATATTATCTATGAAGCGCTAACTGGTGATGTTGGCGTGTTTAGTACGCGTATTGCCTATGTGTTAAAACAAGGAAACAAATACGCGCTTCAAGTAGCAGATGCTGACGGTTATAATGCCCAGTCGATCATTGAATATAATGAGCCGATAATTTCTCCGGCATGGTCGCCTGATGGCACTCAACTGGCCTATGTATCTTTTGAAAACAAAAAACCGGTGGTTTATGTACAAACACTGGCGACACGGCAGCGACACGCAGTAGCCAATTTCAAAGGAAGCAACAGTGCACCAGCCTGGTCACCGGATGGAAGACGTTTAGCCGTAGTATTAACCGGTCAAGGTGGATCACAAATCTTTTTAATCAATACTGACGGAAGCGGTTTACAAAGGCTTAGCAAAAGCTCTAGCATCGACACCGAACCCAATTTCTCTCCGGATGGACGGTATATTTTATTTACCTCTGATCGAGGTGGTAGCCCGCAAATCTACCGCATGGCTGTTGCTCAGTCAGAAAGCTCCCACGCGGAACGTATGACTTTTGAGGGAAATTATAATGTCAGTCCAGACTATAGCCATAATGGCAAAAGCTATACATTTATTCATCGCCATAACAATCAATTTAATGTGGCCGTGCAAGAAATCGGCTCACGCCAAGTACAGATACTAACCAACTCCAAATTTGATGAATCTCCTAGTTTTGCACCAAATGGCAAAATGATTCTGTATGCAACTGAAATTAATGGGCGTGGTATATTGTCTGCCGTATCAAGTGATGGCCAAACAAAGCAGCACCTATCAGTACAATCTGGTGATATCAGAGAGCCTGCATGGGGTCCGCTGCCGAAATGGAAATAACAGAATTGATTTTTTAATGACAGAGGGTAAATAAATGAAAAAGTTACTGAGTGTTTCTTTGATTGTTTTGTTATCTGCTTGTGCCAGCCAAACAACCCAGCCTGAGGTGGATGATTTAAATTCAGGCAACAACATGGGAAATACGAATTTATCGGGTTCAGGATCCGGTAGACCTAGTTATTTCAACCAGTTGCAAGACCCAAACAGTATCTTATCAAAGCGTACCGTTTATTATGATTTTGATAGCTATTCCGTTAAAGGTGAGTATCGGGAAATGGTGCTAGCGCATGCCAGATTGCTTCGTGACAATCCTGATGCTAGCATTATTCTACAGGGTAATACTGACGATCGCGGCAGTCGTGAGTATAATTTAGCACTAGGTCAGCGCCGTGCTGATGGCGTCAGAAACATGATGACATTAGCTGGTGCCGGGGATAATCAAATCGAAGCCGTCAGCTTTGGTGAAGAAAAACCTCGCGCGCTAGGAAGTGGTGAGTCGGCCTGGAGTCAAAACCGTCGTACGGATATTGTTTATCGGGGTGAGTAATGATGCTGATACGTGCTTCTTTGTTGATATTGATACTGTGGTGTAATACTAGCTATGCAGGATTGTTTGGTAATGATGAAGAATTGGAAGCATTACGTAAACAAATTAGTGCAATGGAAGCACGTATCGCTAAGATGGAACAGGTGCTGAATAATCAAGGTTTAATCGATTTATATAGTAAAGTTGAAACGCTAGGCATTGAGTTAAACAAACTCAATGGCCAAATCGAAACACTGAACAATGAAAATTCTTTATTGCAGAAAAGGCAAAAAGATTTTTATATTGATCTTGATAACCGGCTACGCTCAATAGAAGAATCCGGAGTTAAGCCGGCGACACCTTCTTCAACGGGGAAAAACTCTCGCCGTAGCCAGATCGAATCTTCACCGGAAGAGTCGGTAACAACTATTTCAGCTTTATCTCCCGATTCAAACATTGATGAAATCGAAAATGATGCATCGGTTGATTTACCAGAACCCAGCATATCTTCTTCTGATCTGATCAATAAGCCAATAGCAACTAACGAATTGATTGCTCCAACTGCGGTAGAAAACGATGCGTATAAACAAGCTTATGGAATGTTTAAAAATGGTGACTATACAAATGCCATCAAACAGTTTGAAAATTTTTTAATTGACTACCCTAATTCCAGTCTTGCACCGGGTGCTGCCTATTGGATCGGTAATGCACGTTATGCCTTACGTGATTATCAATTAGCAATTGACGCACAAAAGAAACTCATTAGCACCTATCCGGGTAGTTTTAAAACTCCCGATGCGCTTTTGAATATTGCCAGCAGTCAACGGGAATTGGGTGATCGGAAAGCAAGTCAACATACCCTTGAAGATTTGATTGCAAAATTTCCACAAAGCAATGCAGCAAAAAAAGCCAAACAGCGTTTGACTAATGTCAAATAGTCTTTCTAGTAGCAAAAGCACTATTAATCTTTTTTACCCTTATCAAAACGTACCTTTTTTACGGTAGTAGACTGTGCAAGCGTTAGAAACCGCAACCTTGCGAATCAGCGAGATATTTCACTCATTACAAGGTGAAACAAGCCGAATGGGATTACCGACTGTTTTCATCCGACTAACCGGATGCCCATTGCGTTGTCATTATTGTGATACAGCCTATGCTTTTACCGGTGGTAGCAACTTCACAATCGCACAAATTCTAACGCAAGTAGCTCAATATAAAACTCAATTTGTTACCGTTACAGGCGGTGAGCCACTCGCACAAAAAGCATGTCTACTGCTACTAACCGCTTTATGCGATGCACAATACTCGGTTTCCCTAGAAACCAGCGGTGCATTGGATATTTCCGAAGTTGATGCGCGCGTCAGTAAAATCATGGATATCAAAACACCCGATTCTGGCGAATCCGAGAAAAATAATTGGACAAACCTGAAACACCTGACTCAACGCGATGAAATTAAATTCGTACTATGTAACGAAGAAGATTTTCATTGGGCTTCGCGCATGATTCAGAACCATCAATTGCAAGAAATCTGTCCGATTCTATTTTCCCCTGTGTATTCTAACTTACCTCCGGAAACGCTGGCTGGTTGGATTTTACGCGATCAATTGCCAGTTAGAATGCAAATCCAATTACATAAATTGCTTTGGGGTGAAAGCCCTGGACGTTAGAATCAGCAATACATCATGAAAAAAGCCGTAGTATTGTTATCAGGTGGCTTAGATTCAGCAACCACATTGGCTATCGCTCGAAACCAACAATTCAAATGCTATGCGCTGAGTGTTCAGTATGGCCAACGGCATCAATCTGAATTAATCGCCGCCCAACATGTTGCCCGACAGTTACAAGCTCACGAGCATAAATTGATAACCATAGATTTGTCGACATTCGGTGGATCGGCTTTGCTTGATGAATCCATGGCTATCCCAACGAGCGGTACAGCTAATGATACGATTCCCACCACCTATGTTCCCGCAAGGAATACCATTATGCTATCGCTCGCACTTGCCTGGGCAGAAACCTTAGCATGTCAAGATATTTTTATAGGTGTCAATGCAATTGATTATTCAGGCTATCCTGATTGTCGACCGGAATACATCAAAGCATTTGAAAAAATGGCCAATTTGGCAACCAAAGCAACGATAGAAGGCAAAAAAATCACCCTACATACACCACTGATTCATTTGTCTAAAAGCGATATCATTCTTACTGGCATTGCATTGGGTATTGAATACAGCACAACGATTTCCTGCTATCAAGCCGATGACTCAGGACAAGCGTGCGGGTATTGCGATTCTTGTCGCATTCGAAATGCCGGATTTGTAGCAGCTGGAATCGCCGATCCAACGCGCTATCGCGCTTAAGCAGCAACTCACACAACATTAGATTACTCAATCATTTCATTATCCATTGCATGAATTCGAGTTGCTAATGGTAATATATGGCTCTGGTTGATTTACAAAAATTTCAAAGGATTAGTATCGTAATGTTTGCAAAGAATCACACCCTAGAAAATATCGACTCCGAAGTTTGGCAAGCGATTAAAGGCGAAGTTAAACGTCAAGAAGAATACATCGAATTAATCGCATCGGAAAATTACGCCAGCCCAGCCGTTATGGAAGCACAAGGCTCTGTACTGACGAATAAATATGCAGAAGGCTACCCAAACAAACGTTATTACGGTGGCTGTATGTATGCCGACCAAGTTGAACAACTCGCGATTGATCGATTGAAAGCCCTATTTGGTGCTGAGTATGTCAATGTACAACCACATTCTGGATCACAAGCCAATGCCGCAGTGTATTTGTCAGCGCTAAAACCTGGTGATACTTTATTAGGCATGTCTTTGGCACATGGAGGGCATTTGACGCACGGTTCCAGTGTCAACATGAGCGGTAAAATTTTTCATTCGGTATCCTATGGATTGAAGCCGGAAACTGAATTGCTTGATTATGATGAGGTAGAACGTCTAGCCCATGAACATAAACCAAAAATGATCGTGGCGGGCGCTTCTTCATATGCACGTATCATTGATTGGAAACGCTTCCGCGCAATCGCTGATGCAGTTGGCGCTTATTTATTCGTTGACATGGCACATTATGCCGGATTGGTTGCCGCAGGCTTATACCCTAATCCGGTCGGTATTGCTGATTTTGTTACCAGCACTACGCACAAAACCTTGCGCGGCCCTCGCGGTGGTATCATTATGGCCAAACCCGAGCATGAAAAAGCTCTAAATTCCGCTATTTTCCCGCAAACCCAAGGCGGACCACTAATGCACGTAATCGCAGCTAAAGCCGTTGCCTTCAAAGAAGCCGCAACGAAAGAATTCCGGAATTACCAAATACAAGTTATTGACAATGCACGCGTGATGGCAAAAGTACTGACACAGCGCGGCTTGCGCATCGTGTCAGGACAAACCGATTGCCATATGTTCCTAGTTGATTTACGCGCAATGGATCTAACCGGTAAACACGCCGAGGAATCCCTTGAAAAAGCACATATCACTGTGAATAAAAATGCTATTCCCAACGATCCGCAAAAACCTTTTGTTACGAGCGGTATTCGCGTCGGCTCACCCGCCATTACAACGCGAGGTTTTAAGGAGTTAGAAGCGGAACAATTGGCTAATTTAATCGCCGATGTGTTAGCAGCCCCCGATAACGATGCTGTTTTGGCAAAAGTCGCAACGGAAGCCAAACAATTGTGCATGAAATTTCCGGTATACGGCTAACAATTTGCCATAAGTCACAGCGTTTTTTAGCTAGTCATGAAATGAAATGTCCGTTTTGCAATGCTGACGATACCAGTGTCATAGACTCTCGAGATAGCGATGATGGTCACAAAATTCGGCGACGGCGGCGCTGCCAAGGTTGCGATAAGCGATTTACAACGTATGAGTCGGTTGAACTCCACTTACCTGAAGTGGTAAAACATGATGGTAGTCGCACAGAGTTTGACCGCAATAAGCTTCTCACCGGCTTTAAACGAGCGCTACACAAGCGCCCGGTACCGACCAGCTATGTTGACGCAGCAATTGACCGCATTGTGCAAAAACTGCTAAGCACTGGAGAACGCGAGGTGTCATCTCGCAGTATCGGCGAAAGCGTGATGCAAGAACTTTATCGCCTCGATAAAGTAGCCTATATCCGTTTCGCATCGGTATATAAAAGCTTTCAAGACACTGATGACTTCCGTGATGCGATCCAGGAAGCAGAAAAGCCCTCTGATGATTAAGCAATAGCTTTCCCTATTCAACATTACCACGATGTTTTCTGCTGCCGATCATACTTTCATGTCACATGCGTTGCAGTTAGCTGAGAAAGGATTATATAGCACCACACCCAACCCCCGCGTTGGATGCGTAATCGTTCAAAATGAACATATCATTGCCAGTGGGTGGCATAAAAAATCAGGCCATCCACATGCCGAAATATATGCGCTGAAAATGGCAGGTGAAGCAGCGCGTGACGCCACAGCCTATGTAACGCTTGAACCATGCAATCATTATGGATTGACGCCACCTTGCGCAAGGGCTTTGATAGAAGCCGGAATTGCGAAAGTCAATATAGCAATGGAAGATCCCAATCCAATAGTTGCCGGACGCGGTCGAGTGCTATTACAACAAGCCGGTATTACAGTAACGACAGGATTATTGGAAGCACAGGCACAAGCGCTCAATATCGGTTTTGTTTCACGCATGACGCGAAAAAAACCATGGGTACGCTTAAAGATCGCAACCAGCCTCGATGGGAAAATTGCTCTTCGGAACGGTGCCAGTCAGTGGATTACTGGAGAAGCGGCACGAATCGATGCTCATCGTTGGCGTGCGCGCTCTTGTGCCATTATGACTGGTATCGGCACGGTCAAATCCGATAATCCGCAACTCACAGTTCGGCACGTTGAAACAACTCGCCAGCCGAAAAAAATCGTGCTCGACAGCCAGCTATCCATTCCGCTGAGTACCTCACTATTACGAGATGAATCAGTTATTATCTTCACCACTAACCGTCAAAATCAAGGAAAAATATCGCAGCTCACACAATTAGGCGTTCAAGTAATCCTTATGCCTGCAAATAATGGCATGGTCGACCTAGAAAAAATGCTAACCCTGCTAGCCACTGATTTTGCTATGAATGAAATTTTGGTGGAAGCAGGAAGCCATCTGAATGGCGCTTTACTTAACGCCAATTTAGTCGATGAAATTATCTTATATATAGCACCACATCTACTTGGCGATGATGCGCAAGACATATTTAGGTTACCTGGATTGGTTGACCTTAAACAGAAAAAAACATTAATTTTTGAGGATATCCGTACAATAGGACAAGATATCCGTATCATTGCGCGCCCAGTTGCTACTGGCGTACAGGTCGTTTAGCTAATTTACGCTGCAAGGTACGGCGATGCATATTGAGTATTCGGGCTGTCACAGAAACATTGTTATCGTTCTCACTCAAAATACGCTGTATATATTCCCATTCCAGTCGCCCCACCGATAGAGGATTGGCGCTAATCGACATATCGGAATCGCCACTGGTGCGTTCAAATGCAGCCATGATTTCATCAGCATCGACAGGTTTTGCCAAATAATGCGTTGCACCCAGTTTAATTGCTTCAATCGCAGTTGCAATACTCGCATAACCCGTTAGCATCACGATTCTGGTACCAGGATCTAGAGCCTTTAATTTCTCAACCAAAACAAGTCCGGATTCATTCGATAATTTTAGATCCACGATCGCATATTCAGTAGTCGCAGATTCACACAAGCCCAGTGCATCTTCAATACTATGCGCACAGACCACCTGAAATCCTCGCTTGGTCATGGCTTTCGCCAACACACTACAAAATACCGTATCATCATCCACAATGAGTAGACTGGGGTTCTCTTCGGTACAATCTTCTAAAGAAATTTGGCTCATGATCTTGTTGCAATGAGTGGTAAAATAACTTGTGTGCATGCACCACCTTGTTCAAGGTTAAACAAGCGTACACTTCCACCAAAACGCTCGATATTAGCATTGGCAAGGAATAACCCAATACCAAAACCCTGCTGCCCAGGTTTCTTACTGGAGAAAAACGCCTCCCCAGCACGTTCCATCGCCTCTGCTGATAAACCTTCACCATCATCGACAATCTCAAAATGTAATATTTGTGTGGTCCAACTACTCTTGATATCGACACACTTAGAAGAAGCGTCTGCAGCATTATTTAGCAAATTAAGAATCGATTGACTAAGCAGCTGATTCTCCATAATTTTAGGTATCGGCTGTACGCCACCACTATGGTAGGTAAATTCCACCGAGGGGCGTATCAATTTCCACTTATCCAGAATCTGGTTCAAAAATTCATCAACAGGCAATTCGCTACCTTGCTCAGTTCTAGCATGCCCAGCTTTCGCCAGCAAATGAGTAAGCGTTTGCTTACAATGCCCGATCTGATCTTTGAGGATACGAACATTGTTCTGGAATTCGGTGTCCTGAGCATAATCTTTCTGTAATTCTCCGGCAATCACCGCCATCGTGGAAAGTGGCGTCCCTAGTTCGTGTGCCGCACCGGCTGCCAAGGTTCCTAACGCGATAATTTGCTCGTTACGTAAAGCTTGTTCACGTGCTTTTGCAAGATCTCGATCACGATCACGAATGGATGAACTCATGAGAACTACAAACCACGCGATAATCACAGTGCTTAATACAAAAGCCAGCCACATTCCCGATACGTGCAAAGCAAACTCAATCAAGTGATTTTCATGGTTATGCGGCAATGGAATATAAATAAATAACAGTACTGAATAACAGGCAATGGTAATGATCGCCATTACCCAGGTATAGCGCCAGGGTAGCACTGCTGCAGTGATTGTTAATGGCAACAAATACAATGAAATAAATGGATTAGTAGATCCGCCGCTAAAATAAAGCAGACAACTGAGCGCCACCACATCAACCAATAGTTGTAAAAAAAATTCAATATTAGTCACCGGCCATTTTTGATGCAAGCGTATCCAAGTGAGAAAATTAACCAATACAAGCAGTACGATCACCACAATCATCTCACCCCACGGGATAACGATATCGATGCTCCAATACATGATTGTCAGCGCTAAAGCCTGCACTGCAATAGCTATATTGCGGAGCAAAAAAAGACGCTGCAAATTTTTACTGATAGGTAACTTACTCAGCTCACGAAACATGAGAAACACACAATATGGATAGCATGCATTTTATAAAATGCAAAACATTAACCGAAATTTGTAACATTAGCCATGCGGCAAATTGTCTCAGGAAAATTAATACGCTGATAGATATCGACTATTTCGACACTGTCATATTACTCTTTGGCATTAAAACCCACATCTTTCCATTCTGCTTCATTTTACCGGCTTGATTGGTTGCTTCTTCGCCATAACCCCAGAAGAAGTCGGCACGAACCCCTCCTGTAATAGCGCTACCGACATCTTGCGCCACCATCAATCGATTCAGCGGTTTATTGGTATTAGGCCAAGTAGTGGCCAAAAATACAGGTGCACCTTGCGGAATGGATTGAGGATCAATGGCAATGCTGCGTCCCGCCGTTAGCGGTACGCCTAAAGCACCAATAGGGCCTGATATGTCCGCTGGTAGCTCACGAAAAAATACATAGCGAGCATTTTGTTTCAACAACTCGGGTAATTTGCTGGGATTCTTCTTCCCCCATTGCTTTATTCCTTGCATGGATGCATTTTCTAGCAACAAATCACCGCGCTGCACGAGTAATTTCCCGATAGAACTATACGGATGACCATTCTGATCTGCATATCCAATTTTAACGATCTCGCCATTCTCGAGCATCACTCGACCCGATCCTTGTATCTGCAAAAAAAACAGCTCGATTTCATCATCGACCCATAGAAATTCATACTGACTTAGTAACTTAGGGTCTTTCATGATTTCGGCGCGAGTATAATAAGGTACGATTTTGCGCCCATCCAGGCGCCCTCTTAACCGCAAGTCTTTTACTTCAGGGTACAGTGTGTCTAAACTAATTGTCAGCAACTCGGAAGGTGCGGAATGGATGGGATAACGATATCGCGCTGACGGCTTCCGGCTTCCTTTCAACAAAGGTTCGTAGTACCCTGTAACGATTCCTTCTTCAGTATTATCCTTATTGATAATTTGATAAGGAATAAAGTTGTTTCTAAAAAACTTTGATAATGCTGCATGGTCAGGTTTACTCAGCGACTTTGCCGCTTGGCAAGACGCTTTCCAAAGCGATTGCTGACTGAGTACACTACAGCTTTTTACAAACGCTTGCCAAGCAGGTAATAAGTCGTCGCTCTCCCAACCTACAAGCGCAGACCAAGGAACAGGTTTATGGATCGATTTCGTAAATACCTTCCCAGAATCAATTGAGGATGGCGTCTGTATGGCGGTTGGTACTTGAGGGGTAGGTAAAGTTTCAACAGATTGCGAATCCTTGTCCGTGGGGCTGACTGTACTCGTCGAACAAGCTGCCAGTGACAACAAAGCAATCAATGAAATGAAATAAGATAGTTTTTCCATTAAAATGTAGATACGCTGATTATTGTGTACTTTATTTAAGAGCAAATTTCTAATTATGTGGTGGTTACTAGTAGTCGAAGCAGCACTCGCGGCTGGATTGTTTATTTTTATCATTTGGTGGACAATGTTTTCTGGCAAGAAAAAGAAAGATGATGAAAATAACTCATAATTCCCAATAACTTGAAACATACTACTATCTCGCTGCTCATAGCCAGCAGTCTGTTAAAGAACGCATTCGAAACAACGATACCAGGCAGAAATAGCTGAAACGCAGTGTATCTATCAAATGAGCATTTAGGATCATTTTTCAATACCGAGATAAAATATAATTGTAGTCAAACTCGATGCGCATCATACTGGATTATCAATATCAATAAACTGATGTTGTATCGAAAATTTTTGTGCCACGTGATCGCCAAGCGCCTGTACGCCATAACGCTCCGTCGCATGATGTCCTGCGGCAATAAATGCGATTCCGGTTTCGCGTGCTAGATGTACGTTATGTTCAGAAATTTCCCCAGTAATATAGGCATCGACATCTTGTTTCACTGCTGCCTCAAAATAGTTTTGTGCACCACCCGTGCACCAAGCGATACGGCGAACGATCATATCCGCACTACCGATAACTTGAGGTTTTCGTAATAGTGTTCGAGATATTTTTTCTGTTAACGCTTTTAACGTAATTGCCCTATTTAGCTCTCCATGAATCATAATGTCCTGTCCACCAAAGCGCCCCGTTTCAATAAACCCCAACTTCTTCCCTAAAAGGGTATTGTTGCCGAATTGCGGATGCGAATCGAGCGGCAGATGATAAGCCAATAAATTGATTTGGTGCGCCATTAACAAGCTGATTCTGCGATGTTTCACGCCAACAATCCTGGCATCCTCATTGCGCCAAAAATAGCCATGATGCACCAGAATCGCATCGGCTTTAGCGGCAATAGCCGCTTGCAAAAGATCGACAGAGGCCGTTACACCGCTAACGATATTTTGAATTTCGGGGCGCCCTTCCACTTGAAGCCCATTTGGGCAATAATCCTGGAAGCGATGAATGTCTAATAATTCATTCAGGTACTTTTCCAACTCATCGCGATGCATATGGGCTCCTTTCTATGCTGCACATAAAATTTGATATACAGCAATGACAGTTTGTTTCATTTAGGGAGGTAAAGTATTTATGTATAAACATTGGTTAATTTTCACACAAAGTATCACTGTGTTGCTGGCCATTTTTTTTATCGTTTCATCCTTGCGTCCGGATTTGCTATCCTGGCGACCACGTGGAGAAGTAGTTGTCATCCGAGAATCAACGCCCACGCCCAGTAACGACCGTACCGACAGTTATGCCAAAGCCGCGGAAGTAGCCATGCCCTCGGTAGTCAATATTTTTACCAGTAAAGAAATTAAAGTTCCTTCGCATCCCTTACTCGATGATCCCGCACTACGAAAATTCTTTGGTGATCCATCAGAATCGCGCGCGCGGCGCCGGGCAAATTTGGGTTCTGGAGTTATCGTCAGCTCCAATGGTTATATCTTAACGAATCATCATGTCATTGAGGCAGCGGATGAAGTTGAAATCGCTATGATTGACGGGAGAAAAGCAAAAGCGACCATCATCGGCACAGACCCTGAAACAGATCTGGCGGTATTAAAAATTGATTTAAGCAATTTACCCGCTATTATTTTTGGTCAGTCAGAACAAGTTAAAGTAGGTGATGTCGTATTGGCGCTAGGAAATCCCTTTGGAGTTGGCCAAAGCGTCACGATGGGCATTGTCAGCGCACTCAGCCGCAATCATGTGGGTATCAATACCTTTGAAAACTTTATACAAACCGATGCAGCCATAAACCCAGGTAATTCGGGTGGCGCACTCACCGACACAGCGGGTAATTTAATTGGTGTGAATACCGGCATCTACTCGAAAACAGGAGGTTCATTGGGTATCGGCTTTGCAATTCCAGCTCATGTAGCCAAACAAATCATGGAACAAATTATTGAATCCGGTAGCGTCATTAGAGGTTGGCTAGGTGTAAGCATGCAAGATATGACTGAAGAATTGTCTGAGTCGCTAAATATAAAACAAGTCTCAGGATCGCTGGTTGCAAGCGTGCTTAAAGATGGTCCTGCTGATAAAGCAGGCATCAAACCGGGCGATGTGCTTATTGCTGTTGAATCGCAGCCGGTTAAAAATGCTGCGGAGATACTCAACTTGGTTGCCGCTCTGGCGCCCGGAAAAACAGTCAATATAACGGTTTTACGCAATAAAGAAGAGAAGTCCATTCCCATTACCGTCGGTGTACGGCCAAAGCAAAAATAGCCTAAAAAATAATGAATAAAAACAATCTAACAGAACAATCATCATCCGGCTTTGTCACGAAGCTATTTTCTTGGTTGGATACAAACATTCTCTCGCTAGGAAGGGAAATGCGCTTGTCCTACCTACCACCTTTGATGGTATATGTGGCCGCAGGCATTTCAGGACTGACAGGCATTGTTGGTACCTTTTACGTCAAGGAGAAGCTTGGACTTACACCAGAATTTCTCGCCATGCTAGGTTTCTGGATGATGTTACCTTGGGCAATAAAAATGCCTTTAGGACACTTAGTTGATTTGATTTGGCGCTGGAAAAGTATATTAGTGTACCTCGGTGCCAGCCTGATTATGCTCAGCTTACTGATCATGATCGGCTTGTTGGGACATACAGAAGCTATGGCTGCTAAAGCGCCAGTAGAAACATGGTATATCTTGTCAGCATTGCTAGCACCGGTTGGTTATGTGCTACAAGATGTCGTAGCTGATGCCATGACAGTCGAAGCGGTACCGCGTATAGATGAGAACGGTGAAAAATTTAACGCCGAAAAACGCAAACTGATGCACGTAACCATGCAAACATTAGGTCGTGTAGCGATTATCGGAGGTGGCTTGCTGGTATCGGTCGCGAATGTACTTTTATTACGCGATGCCAATACATTATCAGAAAACGAGAAAGAGGGTGTGTATCTATTAGTCTATCAATTGGCTTTAATCATTCCATTAATTTCAATTATGGGCACTATGTTAGCGTCATGGCTTCACTACCGTGAGCGCAAGCGTCTACATTATCTGGGACATAGTCACCAAGAAATTGCCACACTATTAGACTCTCATACTGAAACACCTCCTATCAATTGGTGGATCTTAGGAGGTGGATTGGCTTTCACCGTGATGTCTTTAGCTGTAGGCATAAGCCGTATTCCGGCTGGAGAAGAGATCGTTTTTGTTGTATCGATGACAATTATAATTTTCTTGATGTGGCGCTTAACCCAAGAATTGGAACCAGAAGCCCGTAACGTCTTAGTCGGTACAGCCATTATGATATTTGTATTCCGGGCCATTCCAGGACCCGGTGCCGGTTCCACTTGGTGGATGATCGATGAATTGGGATTCGACCAACAGTTTCTGGCTGTTCTGTCCTTAGTGGGTGCAATATTGACCTTGTTCGGTATGTTTATTTTCCGCCGCTTCATGGCAGAGCGCTCGATTGCTTATATTATCGTGTTTCTCACCGTTGTCGGTACCTTTCTAACGTTACCAATTATAGGTATGTTTTTTGGTTTACATCACTGGACAGCCTCGTTGACCGGTGGCTTTGTAGATGCACGCTTTATTGCATTGATCGATACCGCGCTGGAATCTCCATTGGGACAAATTGCCATGATCCCGATGTTGGCTTGGATTGCCAATTCTGCACCGGATAAGCTAAAAGCGACCTTTTTTGCCGTCATGGCCTCGTTCACGAATTTAGCATTATCGGCCTCGCAGTTAGGAACAAAGTACCTGAATCAGTTTTTTGATGTAAAGCGAGAAATTAAAGATAGCCTTACAGGCCAAGTCACGATGCCAGCCGATTATAGCGAACTAGGCCAGTTATTGATCACCGCAACGATCATCGGTTTTGTCATACCGTTAATGACAATCTTAATCATCAAACATACACGTTTTCAAAGCGCCTAATCAAAAGATATTGCTATACAGGAAACGCGATATCAATGAGCGCGTGTCAATCAGATTTGCTTTAAATAGCGATCGGATCAATATTTTCGTTTCGTTACTGCTACAATACCGTAGAATAACGTAAGGGCCTCAATAATGCTTACTTCCGCTTACTTCGATGAAATCACAGCTATTCCATCAATCCTTCTGTAAATAACCATAAAATTTCTTATAACTCGATTACCAGTTATTAATGTTGGATTCGTGATCTGCTGGCATAACATAATTATGAAGGAGAAGAGCTATATGCTTCTTCCAAGAAGTAGTCTTGCTTACGGAATTGTCTAATTGTTGATGGGGTTTTTATCGAGTAATTGTTCTCTTGCATCTGCAATAGAGGATACGAAAAAGAAGAAGTTTGATCCAATGCAAATTGCTAGTGCGGGTACAAAAAAACTCGATCAGGTGCCAATTATTGCGCAAATTCCTACAACCGGAAATGTAAAATTATTCAGCATAACGGAATCAGCCGGGAATATGCGGTTTGACTTCGATATTCTGCCTAAGTTGATAGAAGAGGGAAAATCGCCCTTCTCGACGCTTACTCCAGATTGGCTCAAAATAGCCATTGAGCAACGAACACGATACGCCTTGTATGACCATGGTGTTACTCGAAGCATTCCCGGGTTTGACGACATGGTTCATATGCGTACAAGGTTTTTATTTGAAGTCTTTAAGGCTACGGATCCTCTGAAGTTTACGTTAGAACTCACAGATATGCGTGCGCCATTGGCTCATTACGGTCAAGCTCACTCAAATGAATTCGCCAATCACTTCGATTTTACCCGGCTTCACGTCGGTTTGAATTCTCAAAATTTTCTGGGAACAGGATATGCTGCCAAGTTCGAAGTTGGGCGTTTTGCGTTTGATTTTGGTCATTCTCGCTTGATTGGTGGACACCGGTTTGGTACTTTTACACCCACCTTCGACGGCATGGTGTTCACGGTCGGCAATGAGTAAGAGAAATGGGGGTTACGCGTCTTCGGCACCCGCCCGTTGACCGCAAGCCGACGCATCTCGACTGGAATACTCCAGCAACATACTTTTCGGGCGCGCAAATTACCAACCGCGATATATCCTGGGCTAATTTCAATATTTATTTTTTTCAGTTAAATGAAGGCCATAAGATGAAACAACGTAATTTATCAACGACAGGTTTCCCGGTTGTTTGCCAAACCCGTTACGGGTAAATTAGACTATGAAATCGAATCCATGTATCAGTTTGGCGATACCAACCATAAACACCATTTTGCGAACCGCCATCATGGTGAGGTGGGTTATTCTTTTAAAACAGCCATGCCTTCTCGGTTGGCTTATTTGTTCGACTATTCATCAGGAGATCGTGACCCTGACAAGAACTTCGATATTTTATACGCAAGGCGGCGGGCGGAATACGGGCCAACCGGGTTACTTGGAGCATTTTTTCCTTCCAATCTTATGTCACCCGTGGGTTTTCGTGCAACACTGATACCAACGCCAACTGTCCAACTTATGATGGTGAATCGCGCCTTTTGGCTGGCTGATAAATATGGCGCCTATGTCGGTAGCGGTCTGCAAGATACAACCGGTAGCGCGGGATCTTTTCTGGGTAATATGCTTGATGTCAGTGTTGGTTGGAGTCCACAATGGAGTTATTGGAAATACGTAAGCTTCGACGTCGGCTACACTCGCATATTCAAAGGCGATTACTTTGATAAAGTACCACAAAGCCCAGGTTCGGCTGATACCAATTTCGGATATATGATGACAACTATCAAATTCTAAAATAGTGGTCGTTTTTTGGTCAAAATAGCAATTAAAAATGCTAAGATTTAGCCGTGCGATGCATCATCAATAGAATCTACTTGAGTACTTCAGCGCTTTAAGCTTATCGCTGCATATGATCGGCCGCCTCGAGCCGATCGTACCACTTCCAGTATGATTCGATTCGTGTGCGCATGCTCTCCTGACCGCTTTTGCTCTCATTTCCTTCCGGCCGTAACCCCTTTTAAGAAATATGTTTTTACAGAGCAAGTCCAATCTTAGATGTTCTGATAACTATCTATGCAGCAAAATTGCTGTGTTAGTTGATGCACGAAAACTCGTCATTTCTATTAGAAGAGACCTTTGCAAAAGTCTTTTGGTATATTTTCATGTTACTGTTTCTATTGATACTAAATTTTAAGAGATGAGGTTTTGCAAAGGTCTCAGAAATCCTTTTCCTATATCCCATTCGCCTTGTGATTTGCTTGTTCGATGAGCTAATCAGTATATCCCTCATAGAAAATATAAAGTTAGCTACCTCAGGATAAATACGTAGGTTTTTATACTAAAATTTCTTATAATACTTTAAAATATCATGGTTTTTTATAGAACGAGACCTTTGCAAAAGCCTTTTGATGGATCTTCAGGTTACTGTTTTTATTGATATTAAATTTCAAGAAATGGGGTTTTGCAAAGGTCTCAGAACATCTATTTTTTATTCCGTTCTGTTCTAACGTGATCAATGCAACTAACGATTCATACGGTTTCAACTTTTTCATAAAAACTTGCATCACTATATTTTTTATTAAATTTATTACCAAATAAATTGCAATTTACCCTAATATTTGCAATTCAAAGCTTAATTTATGGAATATAGAAAAGATATTCAAATACTTAGAGGAATATCAGTTCTTTTAGTTGTTCTTTTTCATCTTGAAATTGGCGGCTTTAAGAGTGGATTTTTAGGCGTTGATGTTTTTTTTGTAATTAGTGGTTATCTAATGGCCATTCTTTACAATCCTGAACGAAAATGGGATTTTTTTGTAAAACGAGCGCGCCGCCTATTACCCGCCTATTTTGCAATCATAGTGTTGACATTGTTCGCGTGCATACTGATAACCATACCAAATGATTACGATTCTGTCGTCAAGCAAGCACTATTCGGCGCATTTTTTACATCCAATATTGGATATTGGATGGAGAACTCCTATTTCAGCAAATCTGCTTTTAATCCATTGCTGCACTTATGGTCGCTGGGTGTTGAAATTCAGTTTTATCTCTTATTACCTTTTCTAGTTTGGCTTTTTTCTAAATTCCGAGGTAGTTATTTTATTGTCTTATTAGGTTCTCTGGTGGCTTGTCTCTATATGACCGGCGTTTCCCCTAAAACTGCATTCTTTATGTTGCCATTCAGACTGTGGGAATTTCTTTTAGGATATGGTATCGCTAGATTGGTCTTGCGCGGTACCTTAGGCAAGAACGAGACAATGCGATGGCTAGGTGTTGTCGGCCTGACACTATTGTTAGCTATTCCCATGATTACAGTCGATGGAAATGCAACTAACTTTATACAAGGACATCCGGGGTTACCCGCACTTAGCGTATGCCTAGCAACCGCTTTAATCCTTGGTGTTGGCTTACCATCAGTGGTAGAAAACCTTCGTATTGCGGGCTGGTTAGAAAAACTGGGACAATATTCCTACTCGGTCTACTTAGTCCATTTCCCACTCATTGTACTTTTTTTGTACAAACCTTTTTCAGGGACAGTTTTGCATGCGGAAGCATACTGGCAAACTGCAGCACTTGTCGGTTTGATTATCATCCTTTCTAAGGCAATGTATGCACTTATCGAGAACCCGCTACGATTAGAGCGCAATAATATTCGATATGCCTTAATTTCTTGCAGCTTAGCTATTCTGATCTCAGGCCCTTTAGGCACTTTAATACAAGTTATGACGATTCCTGAGAAGGAAATGCTAATTTATAAGGCCTGGACAGATCGCTCGGAGTATCGTTGCGGAAAAATTAAGCGCATTCTAGACCCATTAGCAATTAGTTGCGAAATTACTGAACCACTGGATAAGCCAGGACGACATATCATGCTGGTAGGTAACAGTCATGCCGATTCCATCAAAGACACATTCAAGTCAGCCGCTGAAGAAAGAAATCTATCAGTTCGTTTTATAGCCAGCAACACTCCGTTAATGAAAAATGGAATCACCCCGGAGAGTCTAATAAAGGAAGCAAAATTGCATCAAATCGATACAATCGTATTTCATTATGCACCGAGCTCAATTGATGCGTCGATTATTCAAAAAACAGTGTCTCTTGCCGACGCAGAAAATATATCGAGTGCTTTTATCATGCCAATACCGGTTTGGCGTGACCATATTCCTATGGCACTATGGAAACATTTGAAGCTTAATGATCCATTACCGTCAGCAAATCTAACCGATTATCAAATTTACAATCAGACCTTAATTGAAGGCTTAGCCACTATAACCAACAAAAAATGGAAAATTTATCAAGTTGCGAACTACTTATGTGCGAATGACTGCAAAATATCAGATGACTCAGGCAGACCACTTTATTTCGACTCAAGTCATCTAACGCTCACAGGAAGTGAATATCTGCGAAAAGTTTTTGAACAAATCATTGAAGATGTTATTAATCTAACCAAGTAAAGTTTGAGATTCCGAAACGGTATACTTATGAGTGAAGACTTTAATTCATTCTTTCTTTCGTATCGTATCGCTCCACATACTAATCACTAATCATTAAGGTGCTCTATCTTTACTTTCATAACACCAGAAAGCCCAATTTTTTTCGCTGCGCCACGAGACAAATCAATCACTCTGCCCTTCTTGAAAGGCCCTCGATCATTGACGATCACATCCACCTGAAGTCCATTTTGTAAATTTGTAACCCTAACACGTGAAGGTAACGGCAAAGTTTTATGCGCAGCAGTAACTCGCTCGGGTATAAAGCGCGTACCCATCGAAGTGCGATTACCGAATTCCGATCCGTACCAAGATGCATATCCGATTTCGCGATAACCTTTTGCCGATTTCAAAGGATAATAGGTCACACCAAAAATCGTATACGGTTTATTGTATGCGGCCATCAAATTCGGTGCGCGCAATTCAATATTCGATGACTGAAACGGTTTATCGGAAAACAAAGACGCACAGCCGCTGATTAGAATGCAGATCATTACAATGCAACTTCTGAAATAAACCATAATCAATGAATGCATAACATAAACTGAAAGCGTACATTAGATGCACATTATAATCTTACGAGTATAAATTCTTACAAGATAGAATTGCGTTTCTTATTAGCAAGATTAGACTAATTTTTCATTACATAAGGTTATGTTTTTAGGAGATTTCAAATAATATGAAGGAAATGGAAGTCAAGATTGACGGTGCAATAGCCTGTGAATCCCCCTATGGTATGCGGCGAGAACCTACCTTTGCAGGTGTTTTATCGTTCTTGCGGCGCAATTACTCTAAAGATCTAACCGGTGCCGATCTGGTCATCAGCGGAATACCATTCGATTTGGGTGTTACCTATCGATCTGGCGCACGTTCCGGGCCACAAGCCATTCGCCTTGCATCCGCCGAAATCGCTTCGCTCAAACCGTACCCCTGGGGTTTCGATCCCTTCGAGAAATTAGCTGTAATCGATTTCGGTGATTGTTATCTGGACACACACCACCCTATGTCGACACACCAAGCCATTGTCGACCATGCCCGGCATATATTGAACTCGGGCGCACGTATGCTAACCTTGGGTGGTGACCACTACATCAGTTATCCGCTACTCAAAGCGCATGCTGAGCGCTTTGGCAAACCGCTTTCACTGATTCATTTTGATGCGCACAGCGATACTTGGTCTGATGATAGTCAGGAATCTCTCAATCACGGCACCATGTTTTATAAAGCCATCAAGGAAGGCATCATCGATCCAAAGCGTTCGGTACAAATCGGCATTCGGACTTGGAATGATGACTTCATGGGCATCTCTGTCCTGGATTCGCCCTGGGTACATCGCTATGGTCCTGAAGCCGTAATTGCGGATATTAAGCGCATTGTAGGACAACATCCTGCTTATCTAACATTCGATATCGATTGCCTCGATCCAGCTTTCGCCCCCGGTACCGGCACTCCTGTTTGCGGTGGATTATCGACAGCGCAAGCGTTAGCCATCATCCGTGGTCTAACCGGAATGAATTTAATCGGTATGGATGTGGTTGAAGTAGCGCCTGCTTACGATCACAGTCAGATAACAGCACTGGCCGCAGCCCATATTGTCTGCGATTTCATTTGTTTGATTGCAAAACAAAAATCGGATGAAGGATTACCACCAATTCATGCTGTTAGCAAGTGATGAAAATAACACGCATAGGAACTGAGTACACACTCCGCTTCTTCACCATTCTCATCATTCTTGATGGCCCATGTCTCTGATACAAAGCTTTCCTCCCATTGTTGGGAAACAAGCAAAAATTCTGATTCTCGGGAGTATGCCGGGAGAAGCTTCTTTGGCTGCAAAACAATATTATGCGCATCCGCACAACGCTTTTTGGCCGATCATAACACAGTGGCTGGAAATTCCACTAGAAACATCTTACCAAGAAAAAATTGCGGCGCTACAAGCTTCGTCCATTGCACTTTGGGATGTGTTGAAATCCTGTCGGCGTACCGGCAGTCTGGATTCTAATATTAAGGCCGACGAGCAAATTATCAATGATTTTCATACATTCTTTGCAACTTATCAAAAAATTACTCAAGTGATTTTCAATGGCAGTAAGGCGGAAACGTGCTTTAAAAGAAATGTATCGCTTGTTACGAATTTGCACAGATTAAACTTGCTTCGCTTGCCTTCCACCAGTCCAGCAAATGCTCGTATGTCCTTCGAAGAAAAACGCCACATTTGGCACAAAAATCTTCAGGTAGTGAGAAACCGAGTCCCCAAGTGTTAGCACATTAAACAAAGAACTAGAGCCAGATCTGAGCTGCTTATGATATCCATAGTGTCAAACCGCGTGCAAAACTTACCGGGATTTTGGGTAAATCGGCGTTGAAAAGTTTCCACCCAGGATTGTTAAATACCCGACATTTAGTCGGAGAATTCTGGAGTGATAACAATGGATATTATTGCCGAAGTCAGAAGGCGTCATTTTGTTAGTAAGGAAAGTATCGGTTCAATAGCGCGTTCATTGGGATTATCACTCCCCACGGTCAGGAAGCATTTACAGACAGAAGCTGAACCGGTATATCGGCGTCGCATTCAAATTGCACCCAAACTGGGTGAATTCAAGATGTTATTAACGAAATGGCTTGAAGCAGAAGCATTGTTACCCCAAAGGCAACGTCGTACAGCGGTGCGCTTATATGAAGGTTTGGTTGATGAGGGTTATACAGGTGTTTATGACAGTGTTCGGCGATTTGTTAAACAATGGAAGGCCAGTTACAAGAACACACCTTCATTAAAGCAAGCCTTTGTTCCTTTGGCGTTTAAGCCTGGTGAAGTCTGTCAATTTGACTGGAGTCAGGAAGTTGTCGAGATCGGCGGTATAGAGCAAGCTATCAAAGCGGCACATTTGCGTTTTATGGCGGCGTGACCTTGCAGATGATTTATGACAATCCTAAAACGATTGTGGATACCGTTTTTATGGGCAAAGGGCGACAGTTTAACCGACGGTTTATGGCATTGGCCAATCACTATTTGTTTGAACCGGTAGCTTGTACACCGGCAGCTGGATGGGAGAAAGGTCAAATTGAGAATCAAGTAGGAAATGTCAGAGAGTGGTTATTTACGCCACGCGTAAAATTCGAGACCCTGGATGATCTAAATCGTTGGTTAGAAAAGCGGTGCCAAGAGCTATCAAACAGAAAACACCCTGACTTTTCATCACAAACCATTGCTGAGTGTTTTCAGCAAGAACAGCCATTTTTGAGGCAAATAACCACACCTTTCGCCGGCTACATTGAACACCTGTTGAAAGTTTCCAATTCACCGGGATTTGGTGAAATTTGACTGGAATGAAACACTGCTCTCACGCCAGCAAATAGAGCAGCTCGCAACGGCTGGTTTTATGGATGACGCACATAACCTCATTCTGGTCGGCGGCACGGGAACAGGTAAAACCCATTTGGCCACTGCACTGGGTATCGCAGCTATCCATCATGGAAAACGTATAAGATTCTTTAACGCCATTGATCTGGTTAATCTTCTGGAACAAGAAAAACAACTGAATAAAACCGGAAATCTGGCCAAAAGACTCATCCAATTTGACGCCGTCATCCTGGATGAACTGGGATACCTGCCTTTCCCTGAATCCGGAGGCGCCTTGCTGTTCCATTTAATCAGCCAATTGTATGAGCGTACCTCACTCATCATAACTACCAACTTAAAATTCAGTGAATGGGTGCAGGTTTTTGGCGATGCAAAAATGACCACCGCTCTGTTAGACCGAATTACCCATCATTGTGACATCATCGAAACAGAAAATGATTCTTATCGAATAAATTTGCTCCGCGCACCCTGCGCCTATCCCCGCGGCAAGACCACGGGGAATTGCAAATTCAAGCATTGTAAAAAGTGTATAAAAACCGATTAACCAAATATACCAGGTGGAAACTTTTCAACGCCGATACCTGGAAAGTTTTCAATGCCGATTGACAGCAGATAGCCATATTTATGGGCCAACTTATACAGTTAATGGTATCTCGCATCAAACATTGAATACTCCGTCTGACGTAGCCAGCGGAGATTACACAGGCAAGACCTTCGATAAGGTGACAACGAATTGGCTGAACCATCCGGGCAGCAATTTGTTAACCGTGACGACTAGGCCAACGTCGTGGCAGTAAAAAGAAAGGAATATGCATAAAAATTATCCATTTATCCCTTGGATCGGAGGAAAACGAAGACTGGCCAAAACCATTCTGCCTTTATTTCCAAAACACACCTGCTATGTTGAACCCTTTTGCGGTGCAGCCGCGCTATTCTTTATGAGGGACCCGGCTGAAGTTGAAGTGATAAACGACATTAACGGAGAACTGGTGAATATGTATCGGGTGGTCAAATACCACCTGGATGAGTTTGTTAAGCAGTTTCGTTGGGCGCTAGTAAGCAGGGAGATGTTCGGTTGGTTAAATGTTACGCCGTGTGAAACGCTCACAGATATCCAGCGCACCGCACGATTCTATTATTTGCAGAAGATGTCGTTTGGAAGCAGGGTTTCCAGCCGCACTTTTGGCATCGCAACAACGAGCGGTCCAAAATTGAACCTGCTTAGGTTAGAGGAGGATTTAAGCCAAGCACACATCAGGTTGTCACGGACATTTATCGAGCATCTTGCATGGCAGGAGTGCGTATCCAAGTATGATCGGGATCACGCGTTATTTTATTGCGATCCGCCGTATTACGGCACAGAGGGCTATGGCGTCGAGTTCGGGTTAGATCAATACCACCAATTGGCAGAGTTGGCTAAATCCATCGAAGGAAACATGATTATTTCAGTAAACGACATCCCAGAAATGCACGAAGCATTCGATGGACTGACTATTAATACAGCGGAAGTTTTCTATGCGGTTGGCGGCGGTAATAAAAGAGCAAAGCGCAGCGAATTGATTATCAGAAATGTTTAAAAATTAACCGTTAAATCAGTAAATCCCCAGTACCAAATAAAACGAAAATTAGTACCAAATAGCGCGGCACGTTACAGAATGACACAATTTTGACACAAGTGGAAAATTAGAAGAAGACAAAATCAATATAACTCATTGATTTTATGGTACCTACACCAAGAATCGAACTCTGGACCTTCTGATTACAAATTCTAAAATGTAGTGTTTTACATTGTTTTAATATTTTTGAATAACCGGTAATGTCATTGTTTTGTATTGATTTTATATATTAGGTTGTTTTAAACTCTTACCCATAGTTTTACGCCTACTGTCTACATAGTGTCTACATGGCGCCTACATGAAAGGAGATTGAAGCAATGACCACACCCCAAACGCTTCCACAAAAAATCACGAAATCCTATGTAAACAAATTGTCTACACCAGAAACTGGTCAAGCCTTTGTTCGTGATTCGGAACTAAAAGGTTTTGCGGTGCGCGTTACTTCTGCCGGCGCAAAATCATTTATTCTCGAAAAGAGAATTGATGGCAAAGTGAAACGACTGACGCTAGGCCGCTACCCTGAATTAACTGTTGAGCAAGCCAGAAAGAAAGCGCATAAATTACTTGGCCATATTGCCATTGGCCGGAATCCTGTCGCTGAAAGAAAGCAAGAATCCTTACAAGGCACGACACTGAAACAAGCTTTCGATGATTTTGTTAAAACGCGAAAAAATCTCAAAGAACGGACGCTCTATGATTATCGGCGAGTGATGTCTATTATTTTTACTGATTGGCAGGATAAGCCAATGATTAATATCAATAAGGATATGGTTAGCAAGCGCCATAACAAAATAGGTTCAGAGCGAGGCGAAGCCTATGCCAATCTGTCGATGCGTTTTTTACGCGCCTTGTTTAATTTTGCCATTGCGCAATACGAAGATGGCAACGGCAAATCCATTCTGCATGAAAACCCGGTTGTCCGCCTTACCCAAACTCGCGCCTGGTATCGAGTAGATCGCCGCCAGACTGTTATTAAGCCACATGAACTCAAACCCTGGTTCCAAGCAATCATGAACTTAAAAAATGATCCGCTCAGCCAAAACCGTGAAACCATTCGGGATTATTTACTGCTAGTAATCTTTACAGGATTAAGACGAGAAGAAGCTGCCAGCATGACCTGGGATAATGTCGACCTACAATCCAAGACCCTGAAGGCAACCGATACAAAAAATCATTTGGATCACACCCTGCCCTTATCTGATTTTCTTTACGACTTGTTACAGCAAAGAAAAAATAACGCGACCAATGAATACGTATTCCAAAGAGCCAGCGGAACCGGATATGTTTCCGAGCAGCGCAAGCAAATCGCCAAAGTCATCAAGGAATCTGGTATTTCATTCACGATTCATGATTTACGCCGTACATTCTTAACTGTAGCGGAAAGTCTCGATATCTCAGCCTATGCAGTGAAACGTTTGGCCAATCACAAAATGAGCAACGATGTTACAGCCGGGTACATTGTTGCCGATGTAGAACGGCTACGACAGCCTATGCAAAAAATTACCGACTATATTCTCAAGTGTGCTGGTTACAAACCATCAGCGACAGTAACTGATTTCCCTATAAAGAACTTACAGGGCAATACTTAAAATATACGTCATTGACGGATTTGTTAATTGTGTTTACTATTGTTGAAACTGAAATTTTTGAACGGCTGTGGCCACACTACTGGACAGATCAAGTACATGATGAATTTATAACCTTCATTACAGAGAATCCAGAAACCGGTGATGTCGTCAAAGGTTCTGGCGGCATGCGCAAAGTACGCTGGAGTCGAACAGGTTCTGGAAAATCCGGCGGTGTGCGTGTCATTTATTTTAACCGTCTGGCTAATGGCGAAATCTGGTTGGTCTTTATTTATGCAAAAAACAAACTGGACTCAATCAGCGCAAAGACTTTAAAGGAAATAAAACATGAAATCGAAAAAACCATTGACTGACGTAGAACTGGAAGCATGGGAAAACAGCCGGGACTTAAGCTCTGAGTTACTTGAATCTGTGCGTCAGATGAAAGCTGGAAAAGGTCGCGTTGTCATGTCGCCGGTCATCTCTGCACGCAAAAAAACGGGACTATCTCAGGCTGAATTCGCCAAACTGCTAAACGTATCTGTGCGGACATTGCAAGAATGGGAACAAGGCCGCCGTCAACCCAGTGGAGCAGCAAAAACACTGATTACCATTGCCGAACGACACCCTGATATTTTGAAGGAAATCGCTGCATAACCTTCATCTCATTGCCACCGCAAAGCGGCTTGCCCTTGACAGGCTGCCGCCGCCCAAGAAAATACTAACTGAGGGATTGAGGCACTGGCGTTTTTATATTCCTTCTGTTCCCACTTCAAAGTACGTCTGATTCTTCCAGACCAATCCACAAAACCTCAATCCTTCATACCAAACCGCACTTCGGGCGGCGGCAGCCTGTCAAGGGTGGCAAATCAAATACCAAATGCAATTTTCTCAAGTGTGGAGGCCCTTAGCCGTCAATTGAATATATTCAATTACCACCGCAAATAAACCCGCTATGTTTCTCGATGATAACCCAGATTATCAAACAGTCTGGCAATTAGCCCATATCTGGGTTGATGCCGAACCAGACGAAACCGATACCAGCGCGATTTCCCCCAAGCTTAGAGAACATATTATTCGGCTAATGCTTGCCATACGTAATAGAAAGATTTCTGCAAGAACCCGCAAACGATCAATTTTTATTGATGATTCCATTATCTCTCTGATAGCAGATATTCCTCATTATCTAAAAACCCTGAACTGCTTATTAAAAGATGCTATTAATAAAGCCTATCTGGATTCGCTGTATGTCAAGCGTGAAGAAGTAATTGATTTGTGCATCAGATCTCATTACGACCCACCGTCTTGCTGGATGCCCAAACATCTACCTGATGGACAAATAATTACGAAGGAAGCTAAAAATTACCGGCCAGCTAATGAAATAGAAGATAGGATTCGCTGCCAAGCAATAGCTAGTGCGTTATGGGAGCTTGATTCGACTATTCATCCGATCCATATAGTTCGATCAAAAATAATTCAGCAAATTGGCAATGGCAGAACTTATGATGATGAAACGGTCAAGGAATGGATTAAAAACGTTGATCCACAAAAGAAGCGCAAAAAAGGCGCTCCTCCAAAGGTTCAATATAAAATTGAACTGATAAAAGATCCTCAGCTTGAAGATTAACAGCGCAATTAATTGTTATTTGATTTTAGTCTGAAGACGCCAAGCCACATCGCCACTCACTTTAGAGATCTGCCATTCCTGAGGGAGACTTTTAATTACCCCTCAGTCAACTGACCCTTTTTTATTTCTCGGTGAGTTGCAGGATGATCAATTCCATTTCAATCACAAATGGAATTAATCATGCATGATCTTTTACTCACTACTAAACAAGCTGCACAAATCTTAGGCGTAAGCACCGCATTTCTGGAACGAGACCGCTGGGCCGGGGCGCGGGTGCCCTTCGTCAAGATAGGCTCCCGAGCAGTTCGATATCGTCATAGCGATCTGCTTGCCTATATTGAATCCTGCACACATTATTCAACTAGCCAGTACTGAGATCTTTATGCACTCCTCAGTACATGATAGCGGGGAACTGTCCAGCCCTGGTGAACGCATCGCCGAACGCATATTAAGCTTACTCGATGAACCCGATGCCAGTGATAAACGCTGGCGTGCGCCAATATTTCGGCAATTGCCTAAGCGATTCGCAGAGATTGTTGCCTATGACTACAAAGAAACCTATATCTTTGATGGCAGGCAATGCGCCAATCTCGGCTTGCTTAAAGCCTATGGTGAAATTACCAGAAATAATATACCAATTAATGCTACCGATGAAGATCTGAAAGATTTAGCAAAAAATATTGTTAGAGAAATGCAGCAAATCAGCCGCATTTATCCAAATCTCGAATACAAACTCTCACGGATGATTCATCGAGCACAGAAGTATGACATTAATAAAGCACTGCTTGAAGACTCAACTATTACGGCAATCGGTATTTATACCCGCCTCACCGATGAACTATGGTGGCTACAACGATTGCGCAAGAATCATGCGCAAAAACTAGAACAAGATGCCATACGTATAGGACTGGTTCATCAGCGAGCAAGCCGGTATGTGAGCGATGAGACATTGACAAGGCGCAGAGAACAGAAAAAACGTATTCGCCGCATTCTCGATGGTTTATTCGCCACTAATGAACTCGGCCAGTGCTTCACATTAAGCGAACTTGCCGATTTGGGCCTTGCAAATCCTCGCATTCGTCGCAGCGAATTGATGGTGCGCATATTCGGCTTTGAATACATTGCTAACGAGCTAGGACACATCGGCGAATTCTATACCATCACTTGCCCCTCCAGAATGCATGCCCGGCATTCGGGCACTGGAAAACAAAATTTAAAGTATGACGGCACCAATCCTAAACAAGCGCAAAAATACTTGAATCAAGTCTGGTCAAGAATTCGCGCCAAACTCAAAAGAGACAATCTTCCCGTGTATGGCTTCCGTATAGCGGAGCCGCAACATGATGGCACGCCACATTGGCATATGCTGTTATTTATGCCGCCTGAGCAAATAGAAAAAGTTAGGGAAATCATCCGGCATTATGCCCTGCAAACCAATGGGGACGAGCCCGGCGCCCAAGAGCATCGCTTCAAAGCCATTCCCATCGATAAAAGCAAAGGCACTGCGGTTGCTTATATTGCTAAGTACATTTCTAAAAACATTGATGGTCACGGTCTTGAACAAGACATCGATGGCAGTCCTATTCAAGAAGCTGCGGAGCGAGTCGAAGCATGGGCCTCAACTTGGGGTATCCGGCAATTTCAGCAAATCGGTGGCGCGCCGGTTTCAATCTGGCGCGAGCTTAGAAGGATTAGTGAAGCTCCCGAAGGTGTTCTGGATGAAGCACAACAAGCAGCCGATCAGAGAAAATGGTGGCGATTTGTTCAATTGATGGGAGGAGCTACGGCCAAACGCAAAGACAACCCTATCAAACTCATGAAAATCGACTCAAAAGAACGAGGCAAATACGGTGATCCCATCGGCAAGAAAATCTGTGGCGTTGAAACTGAATCTGTCCAGTTACCAACACGAATGCATCATTGGCGAGTAACAAAAATTATCAGTGAAACAAATTCGACTGAGCGGCGAAGTGCAAAGCGCCCGAGCGGGAGCGACGCGAGGAGCGACCGCGAGGCCGCATTTGCGGCGCAGCCGCCTTGGAGTTCTGTTAATAACTGTACGCAAGAAAGTAATAAACTGATAAAAAACTGAAAAGAAGAGGGCTGCATAACTTTTGCCCCCCTCTGTAACTGCCGTCATTACAATAAACTCAATGCTTCCTATCTATAGGAGGCTTAGGGTCGTTACCATAGCTGTCACTATCTCGAATAGTCCCATCTTTCCGATGGATTACAACTTCGACTTTCTCGCGCCTTGCCTGCTCACGTGCTCGATCAATTGCTTGCTTTTGTGTATCAACTACAGAGCCGACGCGTTGCGCATTTTCTTTCCTAGTAGCCCAACCATTTGTATGTGGAACAACATGGATATCACGTTTTTTACTCATAATAAATTTCCTATATTAGTTTCTATAATGTATCAGATAACAGAAAAAAACCGCTATCCGATACATATCAGGCTATGCGTAGCTTGAGAGCTTCCAAGTAACTGCTTTGCCAGAATAAGGCGGCATTGTGTTGTTTTTGGCAATTGGCGCAGTTGTACTAGGTGTTCCAACAACAACCCATACGCCGCTTTCTGGACATTTCTCACCTGTACGAGCGGTAGTACCTAATGGAGCTTTTTGCATATCACGATTCCTATTAAAAGTTTAAGAAGTAGCGCCTCTAACTAAAAGTTCGGTATAGGAGCACAAATAATATTACCATATAAAATTCCTGTTGCAAAATAAAATAAATACGTCTACTCTGAACTTATTTATTGGAGAGTTGGTAAATGGCTTCATTGCTAGGGGAAAAAATTCGTACGGAAAGAAAGCGTTTGAAACTAACGCTTGAAGAACTTGCAGAAAAAACAAACTCAAGTAAGAGCTACATCTGGGAATTAGAGAATCGCCCTACTGTAAGGCCTTCAGCAGAAAAAATTGGCAAAATTGCAGAAGTATTCGGGGTTCCTGTGGAGTATCTTTTGAATGATGAGAGGCTAAATCTGACAGAATCGGATGTTGATCAAGTATTTTTTCGCAGAATTACTCAGCTTGATCCGGTGAAACGAGCGCAGCTAGAAAAATTCTTAAAGGCAATTGACGATGAGTGACCCCAAGACTCCAACTGCTTGGGGTATTCAACTATCAAAATTGTGGTTGCTGTGCGAGAAAAGCTTCCCTGTCGATGTAAAGCAAATTGCACTCGAGGTGACTAAGACCAGATTTTCTGATCCTATCGGGATTATAAAAGGGCACAATATTTCTGGTGTTGATGGAATGTTATCTAAGCGCAAAAAGGGGGACTGGTGCATTTCATATGATGAAACTGTCAACATTCCTGGAAGAATTAATTTTACTCTTGGACACGAGTTTGGCCATTATCTACTGCATCGTAAAAATAGAGAAAATGGTTTTCGATGCAGCCAAGAGGAAATGCTTAATTACGAAAGTGGAGAGTCAAGGAAATTTGAATCGGAAGCAAATAAATTTGCTTCCTATTTGTTAATGCCGGCATCTGATTTCAGAGATCAAATCAATGGGCAACTTGTCACTTTAGATTTGCTAGGGCACTGTGCTAATCGTTATGGCACTTCATTTACGGCCACAGCACTCAAATGGATTGAGCTTACCGAGCAAGCTGCGTTGTTAGCGGTAGCACGTGATGGCTTTATTTGCTGGTCTTATCCGAGTCGTCGAGCACGTCTTCTTCATGCTAATTTGCCGCCCGGAACACCAGTACCGCAATCATCACTTGAGCGACTGAATACTGCTTTTGATGTTAACCAGAAAAATCACGGCTTTCGTGTTCGCCCTGGTGTCTGGCATCCCGAATTAGAAGCTGAAGAATTTGTAATAATTTCTGATCATTTCGACATGGCTATTTTCTTAGTGCAGTTTCCATACTCTGGAATGGTTGAGCAAATGGAAGAAAAAGAATCTGATGCATTCACATTCTTAGTCGATAGATCCGCAGGATTTAATTGGAAAAAATGATGTGTGCTTTTTACCTCGTACCCCCGTACTCTGGAAAGCAGTAGCCTTATGATTTTGTTACGGTAAATTTGTTCGTCAATGTCTATATAGTATTTGCATCAGTGTGAATTGATTTTAAGATTTATTGCAACTTGCTGTTTATGTGGCGCTGCTGGGCTTTTAATTTTTAACATTGACAGCAACTCATCAACTGAATACTATAAGTAGCACATTGCTACTACTAATTTCACAAAATTACCGCATTAAACATTGATTTTTGGAACATAGAGCATGAATGAAACAAGACAAGCACTCGATTTATTTGATACAGATAGTACACTTCTTGACGCTCAATGGACTGAAAACACTAAAAATCGTTGCGATTTACATGTCGGTGATGCGCGTCTTCTTCTAAAGCATATGTCTGATGGGTATTTCAATTGCATCGTAACTTCTCCCCCATATTGGGGACTACGGGATTATGGAGTTGAAGGACAGATAGGCGCAGAAACTACTGTGGATGAATATATTGCAGATCTAGTACTTCTGTTTCGTGAAGCTAGACGGACTTTGTCCGATGATGGCACCCTGTGGTTAAACATTGGGGACAGCTACACATCGGGGGGGCGCACTTGGCGTGACGCCGACTCAAAAAATAAAGGTCGAGCGATGGGATACAGAGCTCCTACTCCAGAAGGACTCAAACCCAAAGACTTGATTGGCATCCCTTGGAAGCTGGCTTTTGCGCTCCAAGCTGATGGCTGGTATCTCCGCACAGACATCATATGGAATAAACCTAATTGTCAGCCTGAGAGCGTAAAGGATCGTCCGACTCGCTCTCACGAATACGTGTTTCTTTTTTCGAAATCTGAAAAATATTACTATAACTGGCAAGCAGTCATGGAACCAGCATCCAGTCTGAAACAGGAATCAAAGAATCGCCGCACCGTTTGGAATATTACAACTGAGCCTTATCTTGGTAGTCATTTTGCGGTATATCCTCGAGCCCTCGTGCGCCTTTGTGTGATTGCAGGTTCCCGTGAAAAAGGCCGCGTCCTAGATCCATTCTTTGGTACAGGCACAACGGGGGTGGTTTGTAACGAATTGAACAGAGATTGTGTTGGGATTGAACTGAATGCTGAATATGCAGGATTGGCACGCGAACGTCTGCTAAAAGGTTGCTGATCCAAAGGCCCAAGTTGCATGAACTTTACAAAGATTTTTTCGTAGCCCCTTGATCTGGAGTTTACGTTCAGTCCCGCCATCGAAATAAAGAGCATATTTCAATTGCCCGGCAGCCTCCCTGACATAGCCGTAACCAGGTTTAGGATTCTGCCTACTGTCTTCGCGAATTTCAAGCTGACAGTTTGATGCTTCAACCATCAATGCTTTTGGAATCTCTACAAGTTCATAAAGTACATGGCAAGGGTCTATATCGAGACACCGCAGTGTGAATATGCGTGCGTAACTTTGCATGTGTTCAAGAAAAAGATCACGCAGTAAGTGAAGCTTCCATTCGCCCTTGCCAAGTTCCATCCACTTGCTGATGTGAATCGAATCTACTTTAATATTAGCTGCTGCTTCGGTTTTTAGGCTAACTGGCGTACCATCAATGGTTATGTCATGGCCGCGATTAGTTCTACTCTTCACGAGTTGTGCAGAAACGCCAGAATCATTAAGTGAGGCTTCAAATGCAAATTCAAAACGATCTTTACTCAATGCCTGGCGACTTCCCATGTGATGAATCAGGAGACGGTCACCAAGATTATCCAACACTGCTTGCGTAACGATATCCGAATCTGAAGCTCGCCAGAATTTGTGTGGTACTCCTAAAGCTAAAATTGTTGCTTTAATCCATTGTAGCTGTGTTGGTGTGAGGCGGCGTAGTGCGTCGACAATTTCACCAATTTCTTTTTCAGTGATATTCACTCATCAAGCTCCGTCTGCGAGCTATTTGATGGGTTTTCGCATTTGGTGAGTAATTTAGGAACGCTTATGCCTAAAGTTTCCGATAAAACCTCAAGCGTACTGAGAGTGACGTTCCGCTCATGACGTTCAACTGACCCAATGTATGTACGATGTAAACCGCATTGTTCAGCCAATTCTTCTTGAGAAAGTCCTTTTTTCTTTCGAAATAGTTTGATGTTCTCCGCAAGAGTCCCGCGAAGAGTGTCACTCGATTTTCTGACCATACTCTAACCTTACAGCTAATCAGATTCAGATTGTCTGCAAATGATGACCATAAGTCGACCGACTATAAGTAGCAATTAATACTTCTAAATTTCGGAAAGATGGATAAAGGATGATAAATTGCATCCAAAATAAGATGTGTTGCTGCAGTACCTTGCTAACAATGATCTTCAACGATGAAAGCTGTAAATTATTTTTTTTATCATTGCTTATTAAGCTAACGTCTACATATTGTCTACATAGGTATTATACATTTATAGGATAATTTATAACTCATTGTTTTTATGGTGCCGACACCAAGAATCGAACTCGGGACCTTCTGATTACAAATCAGCTGCTCTACCATCTGAGCTATGCCGGCAATATACTTCGGAGTTTCTAGAACTGTTACTTAACAATCCGTAAATGGTTTCTCTTACTAGTACTTCCAGATGAATTAGCTATTGAAGTCAAACCAGTATCTTCAGTAACTGGCAATCGGTTTTCATTATCTGCATCTAAAGAGAACAGTATCCCTTGATTAGTTTCCTTAGCAAATATTCCTTTTATTGCTGTCATAGGAATTTCAAGCTCTCTGGAAACTCCATTAAAACGTGCAGAAAAATAGATAAATTCATTATCAATGATTAAATCATTAACTGCTTTGTTGCTGATGTTAAAGATTATTTCATCATTATTGAAATACTTTCCCGGCATGTCTAGTTCAGGAAAAACAATTACAGATATATAAGGTGTAAAACTATTATCTACACACCATTCGTATATTGAACGGATCAAATAAGGTTTATTGGAACTGTTTTTTAATTTCATTTACGCATTACTTTTTCCGATGCAGACAAGGCATCAATAAATAGTGGTCGACTGAATAATCGTTCGGAATATTTAAGTAATGAAGCAGCCTGTTTTGGCAAGCGTATCTCAAAATGCTCTAAGCGCCACAATAGCGGAGCAATCGCAACATCCAACATCGAAAACTCATCTCCAAGCATGAATTTCTGCTTGTCAAAAATAGGAGATAGCATTGTTAGATTATCAGTAAGAACTGTTCGTGCCTCGCTGATCGCTTTCTGATCGCTACCATCGAATGCACCAATATAACAGAACAATTCTTGCTCAAAGCGATACAGCATTAATCGCGCACGCGCACGCATCACAGGGTCGGCTGGCATTAATTGCGGATGCGGAAAGCGGTCATCAATATATTCATTAATGATATTAGATTGATACAAAACCAGATCTCTTTCAACAAGAACCGGCGCTTTACCGTGTGGGCTAATTAATGCCAAGTCTTCAGATTTACTATTTGGATCAACATCAATTACTTGGAAATCCATGTCCTTTTCATGCAAAACAATCCTGCAACGATGACTATATGGACAAGTAACCGTTGAAAACAACGTCATCATAACTTCTTTTCTCTTACTATACAGTATGAATGAAAAAATCGAGAAATCACAAATGGATTAGTGTATGTCTTTCCAGTATTCTCTTTTTAATACATATGACAAGATAAGCATACCAAACAGGAAGGCCATTACCATTAATCCTATTTCCTTACGCGAATTCGCATGCGGCTCACCCAGATAAACCAAATAATTAACCAAATCGCCTACGAATTTATCATATTCTGCTGAGGTCAATTCACCCGATTTCTCCAACGATAAGGTTTTCTGTTCGCCTTTGTCACTTGTTTTTGTAATTAATTTTTGCTCACCTTGCAATCCATAAAGAACATGAGGCATTGCTGCTCGATCGAAAACCAAATTATTCCAACCGGTTGCAGTAGCTTCATCGCGATAAAACGCACGTAAGTAGCTATATAACCAGTCAGCTCCTTTCGCACGAGCAATTACCGACAAATCAGGAGGTACAACCCCAAACCACTCCTCAGCTTCTTTCTTACGCATCGCAGATTCCATCAAACCGCCGACTTTCTGCCCCGTGTATATCAGTTTATTGAGAATCTCCTCATTACTTAAACCGATGTCTCTATGACGGTTATAGCGCATAAAACTCGCTCCATGACAAGTCAAACAGTAATTTACGAAGTTTTCAGCCCCTCTTTGCAAAGAAGCATTATCCGTAATATCTACCGGAGCTTTATCCAAAGGAATGGCAGATTCTGCAGCAAATAGCTTAAATGAAGCCAGGCAAAAAACAAATACAATAGCACCAATTATTATCTTCTTCATTTTTTTACTCTTTCGTCAATCTTTTAGGCTCAGGTTTAACTTTATCTATTTTGCTATACCAAGGCATCAAAATAAAGAATGCAAAATAAATAACCGTGAAAATTTGTGCTAATAATGTATACATCGGTGTTGGAGATTTTGTTCCCAACCATCCTAGCACAAAGAAACTTATTACAAAAAGTGTCAATGCTACTTTAAAGTACGGACCTTTGTACCGTATAGATTTAACAGGACTCCTATCTAACCATGGCAAGAAACAAAAAATAACCACAGAACCCGCCATTAAAATCACCCCCCAAAGCTTCGCATCGATCCCTAAGAAATTGACGGTCACCGCACGGAGCATCGAATAGTAGGGTGTGAAATACCAAACTGGTGCAATGTGGTCTGGTGTTTGTAGCGTATTAGCAGGTATGAAATTATTATACTCAAGAAAATATCCACCCATTTCTGGAGCAAAGAAAATGATTCCACAGAATATAATCAAAAATCCCACAACACCGACTATATCTTTTACTGTGTAGTAAGGATGAAACGGTATGCCATCAACAGGAATCCCTGTTTTTGGATTTTTGTTATTTTTAATCTCGATGCCATCCGGATTGTTTGAGCCTGTTTCATGCAATGCCAAGATGTGTACAAAAACCAAGACTACCAAAAGAATTGGCAGCGTAACCACATGGTAAGCGAAGAAACGATTGAGCGCCGCATCAGATAAAGTAAAATCCCCCAACAACCATTGTTGCAAGGTCTCTCCTATTACTGGAATGGCACCGAACATACTCACGATTACCTGAGCTCCCCAATAGGACATTTGCCCCCACGGCAAAATATAGCCCGTGAATGCCAAACTCATCAGAATAAAAAATATTCCCATGCCAACAAGCCATAAAAGCTCACGGGGTTTTCTATATGAGCCGTACATCATGCCGCGAAACATGTGCAAATAAACCACGATAAAAAACATTGAAGCACCGGTAGAGTGCATATAGCGGATTATCCACCCATATTCCACGTCACGCATAATATATTCAACAGATGAAAAAGCTAAGCTTGCATCTGGTTTGTAGTTCATAGTCAAGAAAATTCCTGTAATCAGCTGATTGACTAGAACTAATAATGCTAACGAACCAAAGTAGTACCAAAAATTAAAATTTTTCGGTGCATAGTATTCCGATAGGTGTGCTTTCCAATTTGATGTCAATGGAAAGCGTTTATCGACCCACGCAATCATCGAATTAAATAAGTTACTCATTTATGCCGCTCCGCTTTCAGATCCAATTAATAATTGAGTGTCGCTTAGGTATGTATGAGGAGGAACCACCAAATTGGTTGGAGCAGGAACATGCTTGTAAACCCGACCAGCCAAATCAAACTTCGATCCATGGCATGGACAGAAAAAACCGCCCAACCAGTCAGAACCAAGATCTGCAGGCGCAATATCTTTTCTAAATACTGGAGAACATCCTAAATGAGTGCACACACCTTCGACAACAAGGGTTTCTGGTTTTATGGAACGTGTACGATTTTGAGCATACCCGGGTTGTTGTTTCTTTTCTGAATGTGGATCAGCCAATTGATCTTCAATTTTTGTCAAATTCTCTAACATTTCAGGGGTCCGCTTCAAAACCCACACAACTTTTCCACGCCATTCAACCGTCAATAACATTCCCAATTCGAGCTTGGAAATATCAACTTCTACCGGTGCACCAGCTGCTTTAGCTCGCTCGCTAGGCATCATGCTTAATAAAAAGGGGGTTGCAATCGCAGCCCCCGCAACCCCACCTGCAACAGAAGTGACAGTAACCAGAAACTTTCGTCTGCCACTCATCCTATTGCTTATACTAAAACTATCCGCCATGTTCAACCATTCCCCCCATTAGTGTTTCAGGAAAGTTCTGTCAAAACAGATGCCTATATTATCCGTCAATACGCATTGATCTAAATATTATGATCTATACTGTAATATTTACAAATTTGACAGAGCGACAGAGCATATCCCTAACTATAAAGACTCGAAGTATATCATAACCATTACGGCGTAAAAGCTATATTAGATCATCGCAAAACTAGCCTAGCGAATTATTGATACGTGACATACCCTGCCCTATTCCGCATTCTACTGCAGAATAATAGCAAGGTAGATTAAGCTCGGTGAGCTCAGTGTATGAGTTAATGCAAATCCAGAGAATCTATAGAAATATCGTTATCTTCGTCGGAATCATAGTAGTCATTCGATGCTTCGTATTCCTCTATAATCTCCGCAAACCGACCTTCCGGAATCTGACTATCCATAATTGCATCGTTTGCATCATTCAAATCGTCTTCGGAGTAAAGCTCATCATCTTCAAAAGTAAGTTCCTTATTCATCACAGTCTACCCCCTAGTATATTTTAAGGTAGTACATTGATATCACATATCAATATCCCAAGAATCAAGAATAAATTATATTTTTTACCCGTAATTCACTTCTATCTTCTTTGATGGTGTTTATGATGCGATAGTTTCTTGCTTCATCTTGTTTCAGTATGTGAGAAATATCTCATTTGAAACTCACAACGCAAATTATTACTTTGCTTAGTTCACACTACACCTCTTTTTAATAATTTTTATTCGCCACTTCAATCTGAAATAAATCATTAAAGAAAGCCTTTGCGCGGCAAAGACAAAATAAAAAGCTTGCCGCAGAATTGAATAGCCTTACAAAGATCTCTATTAATCTCGAAAACACGATTGCATATAGTTATGATATAACATATCATAATCAAAATCTTTTGGTATTCTCAATACAAGTAACAAACGACTAACAATCAAATAAAAATTTTGTTCATAAAACTACATATACTTATCTAAAGCTATAGATATTATTTATGTAATCAATAAATCAAATGAGCCAATGCAATGGCAGTATGCTAACTAATCGAAGCTTAATCAGCTCATTTTCAATCCAACGACCCAGAAGATATTTTGTGTATGCATGTATTTTCTTGGCGATTGGAATCGCTAATCAAGCCTTCCCAGCTGAAAATGCATCAAAAAAAAATGATTCTGAAAGAACCGCATCAGATTATGCGCAGAGTAAACCAAATGTTGAATTGAAACCAATCACAATTATTGGAGATAACCCCACGCTTCCTGCAGCAGATACAAAATCTACCGTATTGAAAGGCAGAGCATTACACATACAACAAAACGATACACTGGGTCGAACACTAGAAAGAGAGTTGGGTGTCAGTAATGCTTCTTTCGGACCGGGAGTCGGAGTACCGGTAATCCGCGGCTTGACCGGATCAAGAGTACGCACACTACAAAACGGTATTGGCAGTCATGACGCTGCTAGCTTAAGCCCTGATCATGCAGTAGCCATTGAGCCTCTGTTCGCCGAACAAATCAGAGTTCTGCGAGGACCCGAAACGATCCGTTATGGCGGTAATGCAATAGGTGGCGTGGTTGATGTAATTGATAATCGCATTCCAGAACGCGCTCCAAAAAATCAAATCGATGGCGCAGTGGATAATCGCTATGACACGAATGGCAACGGCACTAATTCCGCAATTAAATTGAACTTAGGAAAAAATTCTCTCGCGCTCAGCTTGGGTGGTTTATTTCGTCAACGCAATGACATCAGAACTCCCGGCAAAGCAATCAACGAAGCTTTCCTGCAACAATTTGACGCAAACGAATTTCAAAACTCTACAGGAAAAATTCCCAATACCGATAGCCAGGTGACTAGTGGTTTCGCAGGAATATCCTGGCTAGGCACACATGCGATGGCTGGAATGTCGATTAGCCATATTACCAATCATTATGGTGTACCCAGCGGAACACATGGAGAACATGAACATGCTGTTGAATTGAATCCCGTTTTACCACGCTCCAGTGACTCAAGCTCTAGCCAGCCTTCTCTGTCGAATATTCGCCTAAATATGCACCAATCACGCTATGATTTTAAAACTGAGTGGTATGAACCGATACGCGGAATCGAGCGCATTATTTTCCGCTATGGCTTGGTCGATTACCAGCATCGTGAAATTGAGAGCAGTCAACCTTTTACTCTATTCAAAAATAACGCAGGTGAAGGCCGTTTTGAAATTGATCATAAGTTATCGCAGCAGTTTACTGGCACACTAGGAGCGCAATGGATCAGCCGCGATTTCTCTGCTTCTGGGGTGGAAACCTATGTGCCCAAAACCAAGCAACAATCACTAGGCTTTTATACCACGCACAAATACACATGGAATGATTGGATCTTTAGTGCCGGTATGCGAGGTGAATTATCAAGCGTAAATCCTAAAATTGCACAGCAAAGATTGGATGGCAATGCATTGCCTCCAGTAAATTTACCAAACGATTTTCATTATCAGGCCATATCCGCCTCTACAGCCGCACAATGGAATCCTTTCAAGGACATGTCTGTGCTATTGTCGTTGAATCGTGGCAAGCGATCACCGGATATACAGGAATTATTAGCACTCGGACCTCACTTAGCTACACGTAGTTTTGATATTGGAAATATTGAATTGGGTAACGAAACAACGAATATGATTGATTTAAGCCTGAATTGGCAGACTCGTTATTTTAGTACACGTGTAAACGGCTACTACAACCATATCAATAATTTTATCTATCAACGCAACACCGGATCGTTTTACGAAATAGATAGCGAAGAAATCCATCAGAGTTGCGTCGATGCAGCTGAATGCGTCAATATCCTTGCATATGATCAACGCAATGCAGTTTTCACGGGATATGAAGCTGAAATCAAAACCATGTACCCTGTACCTCAGGGCGATTTTTCGATGACGGTATTTTCTGATTATACTCGTGGCCGTTTCACGCAAGGTAATCGAGACAGCGTGCCACGCATGCCACCGTTACGCTATGGTTTTGAACTGGGATTTAGCAATAACGTGTGGAATGCCGCTTTGAGATATACTCGTGGAGAAGCGCAAAATCACCCAGGAGAAAATGAAATTCGCACCCATAGTTATCATTTACTAACAGCCAATTTAGACTACCAATTAAAAATGGGGCGGTGGGGAGATCTATGGTTATTTGCTAAAGCATCAAATTTGTTAAACGATGAGATCCGAAATTCTGTTTCTTTTTTAAGAAATTTCGCTCCGGAACCTGGAAGAAGTTTCATCTTCGGTGTTCGTGCCACTTTCTAGCCATAGATCATACCAATCAAATTTAGGTATCCTGATATGATAGCAAGTTGATCTCAAATAGAGAGCCTTCCAGAGAATGAATAAATCAGGTATGTGTCTCATACATTACTCTCGAGCCAAGCTTGGAACATTAATACGTCCCACAAATGATATTGCCAATTTCTTTTGCCGCTGGAATGTTCCAACCATTTCTGACGAATAGGCGTTGGATTGAAAAAACCTTCTCGCCTCAAACGCGACTCATCCAGTAAATTCTCAGCCCAATCCCGCAGCGGCCCACGTAACCACGAATCAATAGGTACGCCAAATCCCATTTTAGGGCGATCAATCAGCTCTCTTGGAACATACTTGTACAGTAATTGCCGCAATAGCCATTTTGTATCACTATTTCTTACTTTATAACGCATCGGCAACCGCCAAGCAAACTCATAAACACGATGATCAATAAGTGGCACTCGTGTCTCTAAGCTAACCGACATCGCTGCTCGATCTACCTTAACTAGGATATCATTTGGTAAATAGCTGATCGAGTCGAGAAACATCATTTGTTCTACAAGCGACGATAATCCTTGTGGATCAAAATGGGTCAACTGCGTATCCGGTTCACGCATATTCAAAACAATTTCCTCAGGTTGCCAATGTGTCACAACGGATCGGTAAAGCAAAGCACCAGATTCACAACCCAAGAAAGTTGCGCCTTTATGCAATTTATTACCTAATGCTAACAAGCGATGCTTTTTAGGAATAATACTCGAAATCAAACCATACATTTGATCCCAATTGGAGGGTGGAATCAACAAAATAGCTTGTGCAATGATTTTGCGCAAACCGACTGGCATTGCAGAAATTTTATCCCAAACACCTTCCGCAAAAGCATACCGATTGTAACCACAAAAAAGCTCATCACCACCGTCTCCCGATAAAGATACAGTTACTTGTTGGCGTGCTAATTTTGAGATTAAGAATGTTGGTATCTGAGAAGAATCTGAAAACGGCTCATCGTATATTGCCGGAAGCTTGGGAATCACATTCATTGCATCTTCGGGAGACACATACAGTTCAGTATGCGCAGTACCGAGATGACGTGCAACTTCGCTAGCAAAAAAAGCCTCATCGTATTCTTTTTCATTAAAACCGATCGAAAACGTTTTAACCGGCCGACCAGATTGTGCTTGCATTAATGCCACAACTGTCGATGAATCTATGCCCCCGGAAAGAAAAGCACCCAACGGCACATCCGCCATCATCTGCCCAGAAACTGATTGCTTTAATGTCTTTTCCAGTGCGCTCACTGCCTCTGTATCGGAACTAAACCGATAAGGATCTGCAACACCGATTAAAGCAGCTTCTTTCGCTGACCAATAAACGAATGGCACAGGTTTCTCTCTTCGGTGCAGAATTTCTTGGGTAAATTCAAGCCATGTACCCGGAATCAATTTTGCAATATCGTGGTAGATCGAATAGGGCGCAGGAACATAGTTATGCCTCATGAGCAAACCCAACACATTTCGATTAATTTCGCCTTTAAACCCTGGAATTTTCCGTAATGCCTTAAGCTCCGAACCGAAAACCAATAGATCGCCGAAAAAACCATAATAAAGTGGCTTTTCACCCATCCTGTCTCGCGTTAATATTAACTTTCGCTCCTGCTTGTCCCACAGTGCAATCGCAAACATACCGACAGTCTTTTTCAGTGTAGCTTCAACCCCCCAATACTCAAATGCTGCCAGTAACGATTCGGTATCCGCATGCCCACGCCAGTTGGGTGCTCGCCCACACTTTTCCAACTCTTCCCGGAGATCCAAATGATTGTAAATTTCACCATTGAAAATAATAACAAAACGGCCACTAGCGGAAATCATGGGTTGATGGCCTGCAGGAGATAAATCTATGATAGACAAACGCCTGTGAACAAACCCTATTGAGGCATCTTTGTCCACCCAGACACCCATATCATCAGGGCCTCGATGGGCGATAGCACTGCCAGCTTGCTTCAATATTTCTTCTATGTCATTGGGTAAAAAACTTGCACTCAATACACCCGCTATTCCACACATTTAAGCAAATCCTAGTTATTTAAAAAAAGAAAATTCGAAGTAAGCATCAGTATTCCAAATCATCAGAAAGATATGCTGACGCCACGCACTCTTTTTCTGCTTTCGCTCTATTCCAAAATTAATTAGCCTCCTAGAAATGGATAAGTGCATTACCTTTTGACGCGATCGAACAGCTTATCCCACATCGCCAAAACACTCTCTACCGAAAAGCGCTCGCGGACATCGACCGCTTTTTGTGCCATGCGCTCACGCCGCTTATCATCCCCCATCAATTGATCCAGCGCTGATGTCAACGCCGTCACATCACCCACTGGATTCACCAACAACCCATCTTCACCATCACGAATAATATCGCGCGGACCCGTGTCGCAATCATAACTTACCACCGCGCACCCATGCGCCATCGCTTCAACCAATGTATTCGGGAATCCTTCAAAGCTTGAACTCATCACATATAAATCTGCACGCGCATACCAATCGCCCACATTACCCACTCCACCCGGTAAATGCACGCGTGATTCCAAACCCAACGCTTTAATTTGCGATTCCAACGCCCCTCTCAGCGGCCCTTCCCCAAGAATCACCAGGTCCCAATCCCCATAACGCTTCGCAAGCGTTGCAAACGACATCAAACAACAGTCAAATTGCTTTAATGCTATCAATCGCCCTACCGCCAAAAGAAGTCTACGTTTATCCGCAAGCAGCGTAAGCGGAACCAACCTAGGCTCAAAAGCCGATAGTGGATATGAAACTGGGTTAGGAACGACCGTACCTTTAGCTCGTGGAATTGCGCTCTGTAACCAACTCAACCCTTTATGGGTTTGCATAACCACCGATGATGCATACGGGTAAGTCAATTTCCGAAGCAATTCATAGAATCGACCAATGGACCTTACAGGTGGATAAGTTCTTTCTGAAACAACCACAGCATATCCACTACCCCACGCAGCCAGTATCGTGGCGACATTTACATTGGTAAGAAAAGAGAGCACCACATCAGGTTGGATTGTTTTAATCAAATGCCGTAGCGCAAAAAGACGCTTGAACTGAACAAACAGACCGAGCCGATCAAAATTCCCCACCAGATCAGATAAATAACACAATTGAATTTTGTCTGACAGCGCATAAAAACACTCTCCGCGCTTCGAATACGTCACCACAAGCGTTACTTGGTATCCACGCTCAACCCATGCGTTTGCCAAGTTTGCAGCAACCCGCTCAGCGCCTCCGCTACTCATTGCACTCACACAAAAAAGAATTTTTCTAGCCATCACAGGAAATTTATCATTCTCAATTCAATTGTTAGAAAAATTCTCATCAAGCGCATCTTCGGTCGGAAGAAATAAGCTCACGTTCCTTAGCCATCAAGGCTGCTAGAGTAATAATTCCAACAGTTTCACTTAACAAAGTATTGCTGAAGAAACCCAGAAATGCAAAATATACGGCAATCAAAATAAATGCGACACCAAACTCAGAACCCTGACGAGATGAAGCACGACGATACAAGCGTATTCCTTTGAACAAAATAATCCCCATGAAAGTGGCATAAAGAATTCCGCCCCATATACCTTGCTCAAACATTAACTGCAAATACATATTATGCGGTGGGTGAGGAAAACCCCATGCTGGAAAGGTTTCATCCAGTTCCCTCATACCGTACCCTACAAGAGGGTTCTCAGTAAATCTTTGCCAAGCCAATTCGGCAACATATCTCCTCTCCTGTGCGCTTTCATCGTTCGACTCTTTACCCATCGTCTCAAAAAACTGTAACCGTCCTGCTACATTATCATGGTTAATTTCTGTGGAACTTAATCCTATTGAAAATAGCGTAGCGCCAATAATGGATACAAAGGGTACGACAACTAATAATATTAGCAAGGTTTTCTTATTAAAATGGCCACGTAGAATCCATACCAAAGATACTAATATCGCTAGCAGCATAGCCGAACGAGAAAATGTCGGGAACACTCCCATTCCCATAACCAGAATCAGAAAAATACGCCAACGCATCGCAATAAAAGGCATGATAGCGATACACATGATCACCAATAGCCCACCTGCAATATTGGCATTAACGAAAAAACCAGCTGCTCGACCAGGATTACTTCCTTTTTGATCTGCCGGAATAAATGTAAATGGCACAAGATAATCTATCCAAAAACATACCGCAGCAAACAAAGCACACCCGAACCAAACAGCTACAAGTCGCCGAAAATCGACCCCTGCAGTCAACACAAAACAAGCTGAAAAAAGTAATAACGCGAGAAACCGGCTACGCCATGATCGATCTTCGGCCGAAAAATAACCTGCATCGACAAATACGACCCACAGCAAACCCGATAGCGCATAAACTAGAAACCAATAAAACATTGGCTCAGACAATAACAACTTCACTATTTTCGGCTTCAGGAAAACAAAAGCTGCAGCCATGATCCATGCGATCACATAATACCAAGTCGTTTCTGGCCCACCAAATCTATAATGATAAATGGGCCAATTCGTAAAAAAAACTATTACTAGCCCTATTAAGCTTAAAGAAGCCAACCAATGAACATTATTTTTATCGTTATTTAGCGACATAATGAATTATCATCAAGTTGAACGATGCCGATTTTTCCCTTGCTGCGCTATTATTTTGCTAAAAACTTCATCCCACATCGCCAAAATACTTTCTACCGAAAAGCGCTCGCGGACATCGACCGCTTTTTGTGCCATGCGCTCACGCCGCTTATCATCCCCCATCAATTGATCCAGCGCTGATGTCAACGCCGTCACATCACCCACTGGATTCACCAACAACCCATCTTCACCATCACGAATAATATCGCGCGGACCCGTGTCGCAATCATAACTTACCACCGCGCACCCATGCGCCATCGCTTCAACCAATGTATTCGGGAATCCTTCAAAGCTTGAACTCATCACATATAAATCTGCACGCGCATACCAATCGCCCACATTACCCACTCCACCCGGTAAATGCACGCGTGATTCCAAACCCAACGCTCTAATTTGCGATTCCAACGCCCCTCTCAGCGGCCCTTCCCCAAGAATCACCAGGTCCCAATCCCCATAACGCTTCGCAAGCGTTGCAAACGACATCAAACAACAGTCAAATCGTTTTTGATCCGCTAAGCGCCCTACTCCCAATAATAATTTACGCCCGTCCGCAAGCAATGTTTGTGGAGCTAACTTAGGCTCAAACACCGATAATGGATAGGGAATCGGATTGGGAATAACAGAGCCTTGTGCGCCTCGAATATTCTCGATTATCCATTGCATGCCCATTTTTGTCTGCACAACAATCGACGCTGCATAAGGATAGGTAAGCACACGCAATATGTTATAAAACCGACCAACTGGTTCCATAGGTGGATAGATTCGCTCAGAAACAACCACAGCATATCCACTACCCCACGCAGCCAGTATCGTGGCGACATTTACATTGGTAAGAAAAGAGAGCACCACATCAGGTTGGATAGTTTTAATCAAACGCCGTAGCGCAAAAAGACGCTTGAACTGAACAAACAGACCGAGCCGATCAAAACTCCCCACCAGATCAGATAAATAACATAATTGAATCTTGTCTGACAACGCATAAAAACACTCTCCGCGCTTCGAATACGTCACCACAAGCGTTACTTGGTATCCACGCTCGACCCATGCATTGGCCAAGTTTGCAGCAACCCGCTCAGCGCCTCCGCTACTCATTGCACTCACACAAAAAAGAATTTTCCTAGCCATACTGGAAATTAATCCCTCATTGACTTCGTTAAAAAATTCGCATCATGCATGCTTAGCGGTCTCTGCTTTTTTCTAAACGTTAAAAATACTCAAATTTGGAATATCAACAATACGAAATCTGACAATATGAGACACAAAATACACAGCACATTCAATTACTTCAAATACGTCGCCGACTTAGCAACGACCTTGATAAAAAGGCTATCCCACATCGCCAAAACACTCTCTACCGAAAAGCGCTCGCGGACATCGACCGCTTTTTGTGCCATACGCTCACGCCGCTTATCATCTCCCATCAATTGATCCAGCGCCGATGTCAACGCCGTCACATCACCCACTGGATTCACCAACAACCCATCTTCACCATCACGAATAATATCGCGCGGACCCGTGTCGCAATCATAACTTACCACCGCGCACCCATGCGCCATCGCTTCAACCAATGTATTCGGGAATCCTTCAAAGCTTGAACTCATCACATATAAATCTGCACGCGCATACCAATCGCCCACATTACCCACTCCACCCGGTAAATGCACGCGTGATTCCAAACCCAACGCTTTAATTTGTAATTCCAACGCCCCTCTCAGCGGCCCTTCCCCAAGAATCACCAGGTCCCAATCCCCATAACGCTTCGCAAGCGTTGCAAACGACATCAAACAACAGTCAAATCGTTTTTGATCCGCTAAGCGCCCTACTCCCAACAATAATTTACGCTCGTCCGCAAGCAATGTTTGTGGAGCTAACTTAGGCTCAAACACCGATAATGGATAGGGAATCGGATTGGGAATAACAGAGCCATTGGCTCGCGGAATCTCATTCTGCAACCAAGTTAATCCCTTATGCGTTTGCATAACTATCGAAGCTGCATGGGGATAAGTCCATTGACGAATCTGATGCCAAAATCGATTCAGGGGAAACATCGGAGGATAAACACGTTCGGAACCCACGACCGGAATGCCCAGACGAATACCCGCCAAGATAGCAAGTGCGGCACTGATTGTCATCATACCCAACACAACATCCGGTTTAATTCTGCAAAGCACCCTACGCAATCTTAAGATACGGTTTAAGTTTGCAAAAATTGCCTTAAAAATATTTGAAGACTCTCTAGCAAGATTAAGTGAAATATGCGTAATACCGACATTCATCTGATAGAAATCAGTAGATTTATCTTCAAGCGTAATCACTGTTACTTGATTACCGTGCTTCAGCCATTCATTCGCTAAGTTAACAACAGTACGTTCAGCTCCCCCTCGACGTAAAGAATGGATAAAAATTACAATATTCATATCAATGCGTAGATTAAATGAATCGCCGCGAAGCAATATAAAGACAAGCAGTCGACCATACGTACATCAATCCAGTTGACAGAGCAATTCCTGATACTCCCATCAAATCGGGCAGAAATAGATTGCCGATGATTTTAATGAACAAATTCGTAACCGTAAAAAACGCAATGACATTATAACGCTCATGGCTTGCTAATAACTGCACGAGAACCAATCCCGCATAAAAAAATGGCACTTGAATCAATCCCCAACGCAATACATCCGAAACGCTTTGCGTATCCGCGGCGCTAAATTGTCCTCTTTCAAAGAGAATAGCGATAACCCAGGGTGAAAGTATCCAAAATATCAAAAGCACCCCCAGTCCAAGCAAAAACATCCACCCGCACCACTGCAACGCGGTTTTCTTAAGATCGCCTTCACCTTTTGCATGCATATCTGAGAACACAGGCAAAACCGCCCTACCAATTGCCATTGCTCCTAGACTCAACAAAAGCGCAAGTACACGATTGGAGTAACTCAGAGTGGAGATAGCACCAACCCCTAGATTAGCCGCAGTAAATTGATCGATGATTATGGAAAAACTCATTAACGTTTGACTAATCGCCAATACTCCGATGGCATTCCAGAAACCTTTCCACGCAGGCGATTGAAAAGTGAAACGAGGTAATTTTAGTTGGTTACTTTGCATCAAAGGAATCGACAGTGCCACCAGTTGAAACACCACGCCTATCAATGTCCCCCAAAGTAAAGGCTCAGTCATCCAAGTAGATGGCAAAAATAACACCACAAAAATCACTAATGCAGGTATCGCTTCGAAAAGCGTATTTCGGTGATGCCCATTAGCTAACATCCATGCAGAAAACAAATTGATCACAATCCCCAGCAATCCGATTGACGCTAATCCCGTTGCAAAATTATCGGCCAAATGCTGTGTAGAAATAGGTAATCCTGTCCAATTCGCTCTCAGGATATATGGGAATGAAAAGTAAATAAGAATACTGAGAAGAATGCCTAGAACAATCGTAAATCCAAATACTTCATTCCTAAATTGCTGGATATCTATCGCATTGCTTACTTTCAAACGAGCCAGAAGTGGCACCAAAACAATGGATAAAACACTAAACCAAACCGATACAGGCCAATTAATCAGGGAGAAAACCAAAACATACGCATCTACAATCTCGCTAATGCCATAGCGCCACGCAATTGCCATTTCCTTGGCTGCACCGGCTAGCCTACCTATCAAAACAAAAGCGCTCACCAATAAAAAACTGCTCGCGATTCGACGATGATATGATTCTGGATTGGTAATGTGATGGCGAATGCGACTAAAAAAAGCCATAAGGATTACAATTTATAGTGTTATCAAGCTTTTTAGGAATAATAAAAATCATCAGCAGAAACAAAAGAAAGCATGATAATTAAGGTCGATTAATATAGCTTCGATACCAATCCACCCATTTTCTGATTCCAACCGCAAGTTCGGTTTTTGGTTCAAAATGGATATCACGTTTGAGATCTTCAACATCAGCATAAGTAGCAATCACGTCACCTGGTTGCATGGGCAGCAAATTCTTTTTAGCGGTTCGCTCTAAAGCATCTTCGATTATTTTAATAAAAGTAATCAATTCTACAGGTTGATGGTTACCGATGTTATAAACCCGATAAGGCGCATAACTAGAACCTGGATTAGGCGCATCGGTTTTAAAGTGCAAATCAGATGATGCAACACGATCCAGAACGCGAACAGTCCCCTCAGCAATGTCATCCACATAGGTAAAATCACGCTGCATTTTGCCATGATTGAATACATCGATAGCGCGATCCTCAAGAATAGCACTCGTGAATAACCAGGGAGACATATCCGGACGCCCCCAGGGACCATAAACCGTAAAATAACGCAACCCTGTAGTTGGTAATCCATACAAATGGCTATAGGTATGCGCCATCAATTCATTGGCTTTCTTAGTAGCCGCATACAGACTCACCGGATGATCAACACTATCATCAACGGAAAAAGGCATCCGAGTATTTGCCCCATATACACTGGATGAACTCGCATACACTAGGTGTTCTACTTCATTATGACGGCAACCCTCAAGTATATTGCCAAAACCAATCAAGTTGGTTTGCATATATACATGTGGATTCTTTAGAGAATATCGAACACCAGCTTGTGCCGCGAGATTAATGACCCGCTGCGGCTTTTCTTTGGCAAACAAATCTTCAACGACTTTTCGATCGGCGATATCGCCTTGCGTAAATTTAAAATTGAGATAGTCAACCAGTTGTCCAAGCCTGGCGTGTTTGAGACGTGGATCATAATAGTCATTGAAATTATCAATTCCTATCACCTCATCACCCCGTTTAAGCAAAACCTGCGCAACATGCATACCGATAAAACCAGCAACACCCGTTACCAGAACTTTCATAGCATTAATTTCTTCCGATCGAATAATAAACAAAACCACGGCGTTTCATGGCTTCTACACCGAATAAATTGCGACCGTCAAAAATGACAGGATTAATAAGCTCGGCTTTAACGAGATCGAAATCTGGCACGCGAAATTGTTGCCATTCCGTAACAACAATCAACGCATCTGCATTACGTAATGCTTGCTCTTTAGTTCCCATAAGAATCAAATCGTCACGTTGACCATAGATACGCTGACACTCTTTCATCGCTACTGGATCAAAGGCTTGCACTTTTACACCCGATTCCCAAAGCGCTTCGATCAACGTGCGGCTAGGCGCTTCTCGCATATCATCGGTATTTGGCTTAAAACTGAGCCCCCACACAGCCATAGTTTTACCGGCAAGCGCGTTAGCATTGCCAAAATGTTGTTTGATTTTCTCGAATAATTTATTTTTTTGACGATAATTAACGGTTTCTGTTGCTTTAAGCAGCTCGGCATCATAGCCAACTTGCTCAGCAGCCTTTTGCAATGCTTGCACATCTTTAGGAAAACAACTACCACCATAACCACAACCCGGATAGATAAAGTGATATCCAATACGGGGATCTGCGCCGATACCGTTACGCACCTGCTCAATATCCGCACCTAGCTTCTCTGCAATATTGGCCAATTCATTCATAAAGCTTATCTTGGTTGCCAGCATCGCATTGGCTGCATACTTTGTCAGTTCTGCACTTTCAACATCCATAAATAAAGTGCGTTCATGATTGCGGTTAAATGGTTCATACAGTTCAACCATACATTCTTTCGCTTTTATCGAACGGGTTCCAATGATAATACGATCCGGCTTCATGAAATCATCAACAGCCGCGCCTTCCTTTAGAAATTCCGGATTGGAAACCACATCGAATGGAATTTGTTTGCCGCGCTCAGTCAATATCTGGTTGATTTTTGCTTGGACTTTTTTTGCCGAGCCCACCGGAACTGTCGATTTATTTAGCACTACTTTATAATCCTGCATGTTTCGAGCGATGACCTCAGCAACCTTTAAAACATGCTGTAAATCGGCAGATCCATCTTCACTCGGTGGAGTGCCCACGGCAATAATTTGTATTTCACTATGGTCAATAGCTTTTGCTGCATCCGTAGTAAAATGCAAGCGTCCTTCGCGCACGCCACGTTCAACGATGTTTTCAAGTCCAGGCTCCCATATTGGCAAGATGCCTTTATTCAAATTGTCGATCTTATTCTGATCAATATCGACACAAAACACATTGTGACCAACCTCTGCCAAACAGCTACCAGTAACTAAACCAACGTACCCTGTACCAAAGATACTAACTTTCATTACTATTACTCTCTAGTCGTAATTCCAAATAAAGTACTCCACCGCAAACGGTAAAGAATTAAACTCGGAAGAGATTAAATAAAAAACCAACCAAAATGCATACAATAATATTTACTATGGAGATAAGTGCCGAATCAATAAGGAACCTAAGGCAGTAAATACATCCTGTTTGCTTAAAGAACAGCTTGAGGCTTTAATTAGCTCACTCTAAAAGGTATGGAAGTATTCCATAAAATACTCCATCAATCAAAATTTTATCGATTCAGGATAGTGAAACCAAGACCAAGTCTTCAAAATTAGATTTTACTTCAAAGAAAGACTCTCTAAAGCTTTTTGGTGATTCCACTTACCATGAAATAAGTGGCCCTTTTTTTCAGGTGTACGATCACTAGTCCAAGTCAGGTAGTTACCATCCGGTGTAAATACTGGCAAGCCATCAAAGCCTTCTAGATCAGTTACTCGTACTGGGTCTTTTTTGCCGTCTGTATCCACGATATAGAGCTCGAAATTGCGGTGCCCGTGTAAATTGGTAGTAAAAATAATGTATTTTCCTGAAGGGTGATAGAAAGGCGCCCATGACAATTTATTCAAATGGGTAATCTGCTTCTGATCGGTGCCATCAATGTTCATAGTAAAGATCTCAGCTTCCCGACCATTATCAGAGAAGCGTCGCCACACGATTCTCTTTCCATCCGGACTAAAAAAAGGTCCACCGTCATAGCTTTTGGTTTGTGTTAAGCGCTTCACATTCGAGCCATCCGCATCCATGATATAAATATCAATCAACGCAGAAGGATTCGCTTTAAATAAGGCCGCCTCTTCATCAGACAATTTTTCCGCATATGCACGTCGATTGGAAGCAAAAGCAATCTTTTTACCATCAGGTGACCACGATGCTTCCGCATCATAGCCCAATGTTCGGGTTAAATTCTTGATTCCTCCACCCGTAAAATCAGTTTCATAAATATCATAATATTCATCGTAATCCCAGGCATAAGAGTGCTGCACACCAGATTTCCTTTGCTCAATCTCAGCTTTCATTTTATTTTTTGCTTCAGGATCCTCATGTGTAGATGAGAACAATACTTTATCTTGCTTTGGATGAATCCATGCGCAAGTCGTTTTTCCAGTACCCGGCGATACCTGATTTACATCACCGCTAGCAATATTTTTCAGAAAAATTTGATAAAATGGATTGTCATCGGAAACTTCTGCTTGGTAAATCATCCACTTCATATCGTCACGATAGTAAGCTTCGCCAACCCTTTTTTCTTTGGTAGAGAGCTGATGCTCATCCGTAATAAATCCAATAGTATCCGCATAAGCTTGAGTATAGCCAGTTGCGGTTATCAATAAAATCAGCAGTATTTTTGAGTCTATCCTTAAAACGCTCATCATCTCTAACAATCCCTTCATAAAATAAATCTTGAGAATTCCTTCTGGTCTTACCGTTTTACACTCATGCCTTAACGCAAACCCACATCATTATTGCGAATGAATCTGATCGAATGTGCCACCTTCTGCAAAATGAGTTTTGTATGCGCTTTTCCATCCACCAAACGCTTCATCGATTTTAAATAATTCGATCCTTGGGAACTGATCAGCATATTTTTTAGTAATACCCGCATGCGTAGGGCGATAAAAATGCTTAGCCGCAATTTCCTGTCCCTCTTCGGAATAAAGGTATTCCAGATAAGCTTCAGCAATTGATCGTGTACCTTTTTTATCAACCACTTTATCAATAATTGCAACAGGAGGTTGCGCAAGAATACTTAACGATGGAACAACGATCTCAAATTTATCAGCACCGCCTTCCCTCAAAGCTAACAATGCTTCATTTTCCCAAGCGATAAAGACATCGCCGACTCCCCGTTCCACAAAAGTTGCCGTTGCACCTCTTGAACTGGAATCCATGACCGGTACATTACCGTAAATATTTCTGACAAATTCCTTAACTTTCTCTTCACCAAATTTACGCTTACCATACTCCCACGCCGCCAAATAGTTCCATTGTGCACCACCAGAAGTTTTCGGATTTGGCGTAATCACTTCGATACCGGAGCGCGCTAAATCATCCCAGTCTTTAATTTCTTTCGGATTACCTTTTCGTACCAAAAAAATAATCGTCGAAGTATAAGGCGTACTTTGCAGCGCTAAACGTTTCTGCCAACTCTCAGGCAATAATTTTGCCTTCCCGGCAATGTTATCAATATCGTTTGCAGAAGCTAATGTAACAACATCCGCCTCCAAACCTTCTATTACTGAACGAGCTTGCTTACCGGAGGCACCATGTGCTTGTTGAATAGTCGAGATCTCCTGTGTTCTCTCTTGCCAATACTTGGCAAAAGCCAAATTAAATTCCTGATAAAGCTCGCGGGTCGGATCATAGGAAACATTTAGCAATGTTTTTCCAGAAAACACCATGTTGCTGACTAACATACTTGTGACAACGAAACTCGCGATTAACCATTTTTTTATGGCCATAATTTACCCTCCAAAAGAGATAAATGATCAGTATTAGACACATGACAAGCTCAAGATAATCAATGTGTAATAGCGTAGCAGATTTTCATTTTACGCTTTTATTGATGCTGCTATTTGATCGATGCGTGCAGCGCGAACCTTATGTTGTATTGTATCGGGTAGTTTTCTGGGGTCAGAATTCGTTTCACGTATTGCACTTGCAATCGCACCTGCATCCACAAGCTTTGCTGCTACTAACGCTTGCTGTAAACGTGGCAGTTGCGGGTACGGTTTTTCTGCATATCCTGGGCGTCCATAAAAATCACATGCACACGCTTGTAAAAATTCCTCAAATCGCTGCGGTTTCCGATAGGCATCGGTTGCCTGCAACATATCAGCCATAGTTGCAGGCTTCAGTTCATCCGCGCGATGGACATTGCCATGATAACGCGCCACCAGTAACGCCAAATCCCGGCAATTTTTCGGCACACGTATTCGATCACAGAGTTTTTCAGTCAAACCAACGCTACGCGCTTCGTGATCGATATGGCGCGGCCATAACTCTCGCGGCGTTGCAGCTTTACCGAGATCATGCGTCAATGCTGCGAAACGAACGGTCAATGGGTATTCTTTTTTTGCAGCATAATCAATCACCAACATAATATGAACACCCGCATCTATCTCGGGATGAGCATGTTCAGGCTGTGGAACACCAAATAACGCATCCACTTCAGGTAAAATACACGCCAATGCACCACAATTACGCAAAGTTAAAAACATCCTCGACGGAATATCTGCCATTAAGCCCCTTGCCAGCTCTTGCCAAACACGTTCAGCGACCAGTGCATTGACCTCGCCGTTTTGCACCATATCCTTCATGAGCAACAACGTTTCAGGGGTTACTTGGAAATTAAACCGTGCAGCAAATCGAGCAACGCGCAAGATTCTAACCGGATCTTCAGAAAATGCCGGACTGACATGTCGTAAGATACCTGCTTTTAAATCCGATACACCATTAAATGGATCAATAATTTGACCTGCTTGATCTTTAGCAATGGCATTGATCGTTAAGTCGCGACGAGCCAAGTCTTCTTCTAAAGTAACTTGAGGAGACGTTAAAACCTCAAATCCTTTATATCCTCGAGATGTTTTCCGTTCTGTACGTGCAAGCGCATATTCTTCATGGGTTTCTGGGTGCAGGAAAACAGGAAAATCCTTCCCAACCGGACGATAACCCAAGCGCACTAAACTCTCGGGGGTCGCACCTACTACGACGTAATCTCGATCTTTCACCGGCAGCCCTAGGAGTTCATCACGAACAGAACCACCTACCCGATAGATTCTCAAAAGCTATCCAACCCGAAGATAATAAATTCAAAAAAGCTGCTTAAAAGCTACCAATTACATTATTGTTTATTCTCAAAATTTTTATACCATAAATCGTAAATCTCGGCAGGCCACAACGATTTAATCCAAACAATAACATCATCAATTTGCTGTTCTGTGAGCTTATCTTCCCATGCCGGCATAGATCCAATTTCTGGAGGGGTGCCTTTCAAAATCGTCTTCTTCAAGACATCAGTAGAATGATGCCAGGCGTGCGCGGTTCCATCCAAAGGAGGTGGAGGATATTTACCATCCGGATTGGGTTTACGCCAATCTGGCGTACCCACGCCATTTGGCCCGTGACAACCCGAGCAATTGGCCGCGTACACTTTCTCACCACGCATGATTTGTGCGGTATCAAAATTTTGCTGGATCATCACGGTAGGCTGACTATCTCTTATACCTGGCAACGAACTAAAAGTTGTTGCTTCTTTACACCCCAAGAATGATGCCATCACAAACACGAGCACCGCTAAATAATACTTAGGCATGCAATCCAACTACGGCTTTAATCGCATCACGGAACTATTCTTTTCAGCTTCGGCTGCTACAGGTTGAGCTTTTTCAGCTTGCTTTGCATAGGGATCGTAACGATTATAGATAGTGGTATCCTTGCGCAACTGGCCAGGTTCTTTAATTAACAATACATTATATGGATCAACGCGAGAACCCTCCATGCCAGGCGTTCCGTGCGGCATATCTGGCACAGACAAGCCGACTGCCCTGGGTTTTTCTTTTAATAAGCGCATGATATCAGCAGCCGGTACATGGCCTTCAATGGCATACCCATTAACCAGTGCGGTATGACAAGAGCCCAGTGTTTCAGAAATACCTGATTTCTTACGAATGTCTTTATTGCCAATATCGTGTGTATTCACGGTAAATCCATTTTCACGCATGTGATCGACCCATTTGCTGCAACAGCCACACGTGGGACTTTTATATACCTCTACGGTAGCAGTCGCGATCGCTTGCGAGGCCATACCCAACAAACCGATTGCGAATATTGATCGGATATACCGAGAAAAATCTTTTATCTTCATTTGCTCTCCAAAATTATTGATGTCCCATAAAAACCACGTAGCCTATTTATAACCACCATGTATTCTACGTAAAACTGATCGCGCTCCGCTTAAAAGTACTTGAATACTTGCTGGTATAATTAACCGCTTCACCGGGTTGGGATCTTATGTTTTCTACCCGTTTACGAATAATTTTTAATTCAAACATCTGCCACTTATTAGAATTAGGTCATGCTAAATTGTTCCACGCGATTTGTCTAATGTTGTGTAACGTACTCCACAGACTGTGACGTTGGTAGCAATATCAATCACACAATAATATCCATGCAAAATAAACAGCAATATAACACCAATAAGCTTCAAAAACGCTTGCGTCGACAAGTAGGTACAGCCATTGCCGATTTCAATATGATTGAGAAAAATGACAAAGTCATGGTGTGCCTATCGGGTGGTAAAGACAGCTATGCTTTGTTAGACATTCTACGCAACCTACAGGCGCATTCACCAGTACCATTCGAATTGGTCGCCGTCAATCTGGATCAGAAACAACCTAGGTTTCCCGAGCAAGTATTACCCAACTACCTAATGAGTATCGGCGTACCTTTTCATATCGTCGAGCAAGATACTTACAGCGTTGTTAAGCGGGTTATCGCTGAAGGCAAAACAACTTGCAGTCTTTGTTCGCGATTACGTCGCGGTGTATTGTATCGCGTGGCAACTGAATTAGGAGCAACCAAAATCGCACTGGGCCACCACCGCGATGATATCCTGCAAACATTATTCTTAAACATGTTTTACGGTGGCAAATTAAAAGCCATGCCTCCGAAACTCGTCAGTGATGATGGAAAGCATATCGTCATTCGCCCATTAGCTTACTGCAAGGAAAAAGATCTGGCAGCTTATGCTGAAATTGCTGATTTTCCAATTATTCCTTGTAATCTATGCGGATCACAACCCAACTTGCAACGCCAAGTTATTAAAGAAATGTTACAGCAGTGGGATAAAAAATTTCCTGGACGACTGGAAACCATGTTTCGCGCCCTTCAAAACATTCAGCCTTCTCATTTAGCTGATGCCACTCGCTATGATTTTATTAACCTGAGAGCACATGGTAAACCACAAGTAGATGGAGACATTGCATTTGATGAAGAATTATTTGAACCGAATATCGAAGAATTGGTGGTTTTATCGGAATCGGAAGAAAGAATTGAAAATAGTTCAGCTATTTCTGGAAAATAACGTTTGGTTTCCATTCGAATGGACAGGCACCCATTTGAGCGTCATCACGACTAAACCAGCAAACACAACATAGACGACCGTCAATACGTTTTCGGATACATCATAAAACATGATTCGGTGCAGCCATTGCTGAATAAAACTGCCTTTCTCGTTGACTTGGCGTAAAGCATTCTCCCATGACGTCAACGGACATACAACGCCCAACAAAGATTCAATCACGACCAATACAATCGCTGCAAGATGTAAATAGCGAAACCAAGCTGACCTGACAAAAACCCACTTAAACCATGCTCCCAACCAAATAAGCGGTAGACTTCCAACGACAAACAAAACATAGAGAAAATGGGTAACCAGTATTAAATCAGCCAATACCCTGCTTCCATATCAGTTTTATAGAAACTTGGGAACCGCATCCAAGCCAACTTCACTATATTATTGGCTTGGTTTAAAATCATCAATAACTTCCCGTAGCAGTAGCCTGAATTTCCATATCATTTTTGATAGATTTTATACCATCGATCTTACGCGCAACCTCGATAGCCTTATCCATATCATCTCGTGAATTGACATAACCGCTTAATTCAACGTGTCCTTTCTGAGTTCTAACATTGATATCAAAAGGCCTCAAAGACGGTTCATCCAGAATAGCTTCATAAATCTTAGTCGTAAGGCTCACATCATGATATTTCTCTTCCATACCGGCTGGGCTTGATGTAGACGCACAACCGGAAAGAAAAACCGGCAGCACCAGTAAGAAAAGAACGATAAAACCACTAGGTCGCAGCACGATAAGTATCTCCAAATGAAATATTTCATCTCATTACTTCTTAGCTTTGTATTGTGGCTACTTTGAATACATTTCCCATCTTACCTTACGTGCTTTACTTAAAAATCTAATAAATAGAAAATAAGTATAAGGCCAAACAATTCGTTGTACGCCGATAACAAAGCGTCGCATTCTTTCATGAAATATTACATGATAATACTAAACAATGAAAATAGATCGACCCAGAAACTCCGTAGAATCAAAATTTCTATTCATTAAGATTGTCGATTACTCGATTGTTCTTTTAGCAAAGGTACAATTTGACTCTCCAGTTTCTTCAGATTGATTCTCCCTAAGTAACTATCCACTATTTCTCCTGCACGATTCAAGACGATCGTGTAAGGTAGCGCTGACCGCTGATTACCTGTCGCTTCCAACAGTGGCCAAGTACTCATACCTCCAACCAGCACAGGATAATTGATGCCAAATTCCTTGCTGAACATTTGGACTTTATCTAATTGATCGATGGCAATCCCTACAATCACCAAACCTCGTTCACCAAATTTTTTCTGAGCTTCAATAAACTCTGGAATTTCTTCGCGACACGGCGTACACCAAGTTGCCCAGAAATTTACTACGATAACCTTACTCTGCCACTGTGAGACGCTCTGTTCCACCCCTTGTATATCGGGCAGAGTAGTCGCAAAAAGCGCTTTCGCACCTTGCTTACCTCGTTCATCTGAAAGCGATTGTGATCCCCCGCCTATGAGTTGGCTACGCAGCATAAAGCCAGTCGTAATTGCCAATGCGGCCAAAAGCGCATAAACAAAAAATTGTTTCAGTTTAGCCATGCCAGTTTCCTTTACTTTATTATTGTTTGCACTGATTACAATCGATGAAACAATGTTTGGCTATTTTAAAATTAAAAGTATGTTTAAACTAAAATAGCATTGAGTACAGCGAGAAAATCATTTTTATTCAAGAAGCCGATGACTCTGACATCCGGTATGTCGTTACCTTGACGATCAATAAACAAAATACCCGGAGGGCCAAATAAATTGAATCGCTTCAGTAAGGCCATGTCATCGGCACTACCCTCTGTTACGTCAATGGTAAGCAATACCACATCATTCAAGCGTGCCTGCACTTGCGCATCTGAAAGCGTGAAGCGTTCCATTTCTTTACACGAAATACACCAATCCGCATAAAATTTAACCATCAAATATTGATTATTGGATTGTCGAATAATTTCATCCAGTTCTGCCACAGTTTTGACGCGCCGGAAGGGTAATGATGCATAACTGGTCATTCCAGTATTATCTGCTTTCAAACTATTGACTGACGAGGCCGATCCGGCAATTCCGATCTTGGACAATGGTTGCAATACATCACGACTGCCCGATAAAACACCAATTAATAACGCAACACCAACAAGCAATGCGATGACACCGACGCCTTTGAGAAACCGACGTAATCCAGAAGCCCTTTCTGGTAATGGATCAATTGCCTGTAAGTAAATCGCTGAAATAATCAACAATGCAGCCCATAACAACATGTGTACAACTTCGTTGATTACTGGGGAAACGAGCCAAATAGCAACACCCAATAAGAGTACACCGAAGAATCGTTTAATTGACTCCATCCAAGCGCCGGCCTTTGGTAGTAACGCTCCGGCAGAAGTACCTAATAACAATAAAGGTACCCCCATACCTAATGCCATTATAAATAAGGCTGAGCCACCTAAAACAATGTCGCGCGTCTGACTGATATATAATAAAGCACCCGCTAATGGCGCGGCTACACACGGCCCCACAATTAAAGCAGATAAAGCTCCCATGCCAAATACACCTGTCAAATGGCCACCTTTGATACGGCCAGCCCCTTCCGATAATTTCGTTTGCAATGCATTTGGCAATTGCAACTCATAGAATCCGAACATAGAAAAAGACAACAACACGAAAATTAGCGCAAATACTCCCAATACCCAAGCATTCTGTAATGCAGCCGATAACATGGTTCCTGACAAACCGGCTGCAACTCCGGCAATGGCATACATGATTGCCATACCCAATACATAAGTCAAAGCCAGGATAAAACCGTGCATTTTAGTAATATTTTCGCCACGATTCGCAATAATCCCAGACAAGATCGGAAACATCGGAAAAATACACGGTGTGAATGCCAATAATAAGCCAATACCAAAAAATCCTGTCAGAATTAGCCAGAAATCACCCGTTTTGAACATTTGATCGATTTTGTAAGCCTCGGTTTCAATGACTGGACCTGCAAGCGCACCCGATTCAGGCGTTTGAAATAATGCAGCGGTATTATCCACTTGTGCTGCCGTCGCAGGCTTACTCATCGCTTCGGCAACCATGCCAATCGCTGCTTTAACAGCGGGCAAAGTCAGATCAATTGTTTTGTGAATAGGTGCATAGCAAACCCCCACCGGTTCATTGCAACCCTGATAACTTGCGGTTAATGTCAAAGATTGCTCACCGATACCATCTTCACGTTTTAACGAAATAATCGCTTGAATAGGTTCATAATAAACCTCTGTGGCACCGAAAGTTTGATCGTCTTTCATCGCCCCAGGGGGCAACGCAATCTTTTCAACCATAGCGTTTGTTTCTTTCGGCTCAAAAGCAATTTTATCGCGATAGAGGTAATAATCTTTAGCGGGCGTCAAATTAGCCACGAGTGTTTGGCCATCCAGTACTTCGATTGAAATTTTGAACGCTTCGTCAGGCGGCAGTAATTCCTGAGAATTACTTTGCCCGAGTTTAATGCCGAGCTGTTGCAATTTCGAAAACAAACTTGAAGAGCCGCTTTCTTGCGCATAAGCAGTCACGCTCATTAACACTAGCGCAGAAAATAATAACATCGAGGTGATAATTCGTTTTAGCATGAGTTTTTAATATTTTTCAGATAATGTTGTTTCGTCATTGATCCATTGCAGATAGTCAGTCAAGCCACCTATTATAGGAACCATGATTATTTCTGGAAGTTCATAAGGATGCATGATCTTGATCAATTGTTCAACCCGGTCAAAGTGTTGTCGACGGGTCTTGATCAAAACAGGAAACTCCTCTGCCGATGTGATTTTTTCTTGCCAACGATAGACCGAATGACAAGGACTGGAAATATTCACGCATGCAGCCAAATGCCGTTTGATCAAGCCTACCGCCAATGCCGTTGCACTTTCCTTGTCAGGATAATTAGTAATGATCAATACAAGTTCCGTCACTATCAGCAATCAAATTTCAAATCAGGTATTTTACGCTTAAAGTGATAGCACAACAAAAATCATAATGATTTTTAGAAATGTCAGTTCTGTGCATTTCTGAATAACGGATTTATACTTTAACAACCCGCTAACTGAATTATTTTTGTAGAGAACTTGCTTTATGAATCGATTTTTTAATTTAGTCATTACTCTTTCATTGATCGCCCCCGTTTCGATCTTCTTCGGTTACATCATTATGGATGAAGGTGATCAATTTACTTCCGAGCACTATATGGTTACAGCGCTGAGCGCTATTCCATTCATTTTTGCGATATTGATCAAATTTTTGATGTCTGGCGCAGACAAGAATAATCAATAAGCAATACGGCAATTACCTAACCAAAGGTAATTGCCGTCACAAAGAATCAAGGAATCAAGAATACTAGGACTAAAAAACTCTAAATCAACAGAGAGTTTATCGTTGCAGATAAATCTAAATATTAAAAACAATCATATCGGCGGTTATGTCCTCAAACTTCACGCCCACCAATTCAATCGAAGCAGCAGATCCAAAATCAAAACGGGTACCAGCTCCATCGCTTGTAGTCCCGCTGATGCCAGTGATGTAAGGAACTAAATCCGATAATTGATCAATACCCTCAATATGGAAAGACAGCCAATCTTGTCCAATTGTGAAATCACTGATTCCAAAATGTCCTAACGCATAAAAATCAAACGTGTCATTACCGTCACCACCAGTTAATCGATCGTAACCATAACCTGCACGTAGGGTATCGTTACCACTGCCGCCATACAGTTTTTCCGTACCTTCTCCGCCATCCAAGTCATCGTCACCATCATCGCCTTTTATGATGCCATTCCCTAGACCTTCTTTCAATGTATCGTTACCGCCACCCCCCACTAGTTCGTCATTGCCAGAACCGCCTTCCAAAAAATTCTCAAACTCATCGCCCGTGATGAGTAGATCGTTCGCTGTAAACCCGGCAGACCCTAATCCCTCAAAAGGTATCCCTTCTATATATTTGATAGATCCTGAGCTTAAGTTAGGGCGCTGTACTTGAGTAATCGCCATAGTATTTTCTCCTCTAAATTCTCGGTTGCAGCCAAACTATTTTTCCATAAAAAAGAACTAAACTGCGTTCAACTCAGTAAGCAAAAGTAATCTCTATTGAATTGCGCATCCAGCTTCGATGGCATTGATCGACAACCGAGCGATATAATTAATCGGTATAAGTGCTTCACGTATATATTTTTGCTACGTAAATTTCTTCCCATCGAATAATAACAATAATGAGAATTATTACCATTATAACACAATATTGATTAAGATACAATGTATGTTAATCGCGCAAAAACACAATCTACTGCCATTTAAAATTTAACGCCATGAATGACAAACTGAAGGATTCATTACTTGAAGCAAGAAATTTGATTGCAGATGGAAAATATAACGATGCGAATAATATTTTAGTGCCTTTAAAGAAAGAGCATCCTGATTCCATTGATGTTGCGCGCATGTGGTGCGCTCTGGCCATGCGTACCGATCGCATCGCAGAGGTTCTTATCGATGCAAAAAAAATATATGCACGGGCACAAAGTGATTTTCATAAAGCGCAGTGGGCGCACATACTGGGTACAGCCAATTTTTTATCGTTGGATTTACCGACCGCACAGGTACGCTTCATAGACTCCATCAACCACTTACTAGCCTATGCAAAATCCGGCAAAGTGCCTCGCCAACAGGAAAACTCTCAACTGATCGATAACGACGGAATAAACGGAGGCAATATTTTTGCGTCTGGAAAAGCGGAAGCATTGCTGTGGAAAACCTGCGCAGAGCTTGCCAAACAGAATGTTCCTGCATTTCCGTTTGCCGGTACATTATTGGGTCTGGTTCGCAATGGCCGTTTACTCGATTTTGACAAGGATTTAGACATTGCCATTTGGATGGAATACTGGCCTGCATGTTGTAACGTCCTAGAACAAACTGGCTGGGTCAAAGTACCAATGCGTATTCAATATTCAAATTATCAGGATTATGTTCATTCTGAACTGGGTATCACCTTAGACGTTTGCGGTCTACAAAAACACTCATCCACAAATACAATTACCGGTGGATTCTCTTTACCTAACCATCCACCAGAGTACCAACGTGTTTCAGTTTTCCCCTTTTTCGATTTGACACAATATGCTACCGATCATGGCACCGCGTGGTTTCCACAACAACCCGAAAAAATCCTCACGGCATTTTATGGTGACTGGCGCACACCGAATCCACATTGGGATACGGTTGTTTCAGCACGTAACTTACAAAAATTCTCCTTATTGATACGCTGCTACGCTTATCATCGAATGGCGCAATATTGGCTCACCGGAGATCTAGCAAAAACATGGTGTTATGCACATCAGATCACACTTAAAGACCCCGATGATGTGCTGGCATTACGTACTCGACAATGGATGGAACAAGCAATGAATCGCTTGAATCGAGAAATTCCAATTTGGCCAAGGAACCGGCTACAAAAACGCGTTTATACTCGCATGGTAGCTGACCTATTTCATCCTGGACACATCAATTTTTTACAAGCAGCGCGGGCATTGGGCACGCATTTAACCGTTTGCGTGGTTTCAGATCAGCGTGTTCTGGAAAATAAAGGAAAACTCCCCGTGATGAATCAAGCGGAACGCGCTGCAGTTGTTGCAACCTGTCGGCATGTCGATGCTGTCACGACAGAAACACCCAGCGACGTCAGTTTAGAGTTTATGCAACAGCATGGATTTAATATTTATACTTTTGCCTGTGCCACAGAACGAGAAAGGAGCAATAAATACGAGCTTTGCAAAACGTTACCCGCTGACATGATTCATGAACTTCCTTATACACCCGATATCTCGACCACAGATATCATCCGTCGCGTCGTATCTAGCAACGATAATAAATAATACTCATAAATTAAATAATTAACCTCTATTACTTGGCGTATTAGTTTTGCATCACCACTTTCCTTCATAGACTTAATTTCTAAAAAACATTTCCGTATATTTGAATATCATCAGAAAAACAATTCAAGTTTATCCAAAAACCATTTCCCATCATTTGTATGAATCGACAAAATTAGTAATTGAGTGACAATTACCGTCTATTTCTAACAATTCCAATCTGCACAATAACTCATCACAATAATTCGATATGCTATTTCGGTTAACCATCACCCTTGAGTAATAAGGCGCTTCATCACAGCCAAAGAAACACCAAGAACATCACTCAACCAATTGATATCTAATAATTTTAAGTTATTAGATAAAAGCTAATCTCTCAAAAAATCACACGATCCATTCTGCTCGCTTTCTACTTGGCATGATTAATGCATTTAGTTAATCGATAAAAAAATTATCTCAACTACTTGTCATTAATCAGATTGGAGGAATCATGAAAAAATACAATTTATGGCTGCTAGCAGGACTGATAAGCGGATCCATTATGCATGCAACAGTTGCAGCGGAAACCAAATCAATCGGACCTAAGCCCATTATCAGCACGGACATCGCCAAAGGTACGTTATTTGTAAAACCGAATGGAACTGGCACGACCTGTTCGCTAGCACTTCCATGTGATATTTGGAATGCTGTGCTGAAAGCAAAGGCTGGGGATGTGGTATTCTTACGAGGTGGTACCTATAGTCTTTACAAAAACCTAAGACTCTCGAATACCGGCACGGCCACAGCACCTGTAATATATGAAAATTATCCGGGAGAACTAGCGGTATTTGATGGAAGCCAACATGCAAAGGGCACAAATATCTACATAGGTGTTAATGGTCGATTTGTACATGTACGCGGAATTGAGATTAAGAATATGCCTGTTAAAGGGATTTGGGTTAACGGATCAGACAATTTAGTGGACGGTGTGTATGCGCATCATAATGGTCTAAGCGGTATTCAAATTACGACCTACGGGGATGGTACTGGAGGTGCGAGAAATACCATTCGTAACAGTACTTCAGCTTACAATTCTGGGGTTGGCATTTATGATTCCATGTATAGCAACGGAGGAAACTCTGACGGTATTGCGGTTTCCACCGGAATAGACAACCGCATTGAGAATTGCTTGGTGCATCACAACTCTGATGATGGTATCGATACCTGGATGTCAGTCAATACCTATGTCGGATATAGCATCGCGCATTCAAACGGTGCGGGTGACGGGGATGGCAATGGCATTAAAGGTGGCGGTGTTTATCCAAGTGCCAATACAGTTGTTGATCATAATATTGCTTATTCCAATAGAGCCAGAGGTTTTACGAACAATGCCGGTGTCAACGTTAGGTTTACCCATAATACTTCATGGAATAATAAGATGGCCGCTTTTGCTTTTGATCCCCATACCATTGTTGATAAAAATATTGCGGTGGCAAATGTTATAAAATGGGGTACTGGTATTGAGCAAGATAACTCATGGCAGCGCGCTGGAAACGTTGTTTTTGTCAGCACAGACAGCGGCTCAGCAGACTTTCTAAAACCCGCCATTAATGGAGAATTCGAAGATATCGGAGCTCTGGTCAACGCTGAAATTTATCGCCCTGCACAAACCCCTGATCTTGTTATCTCACAAATTTCATATAGTAACGGTATCTTTACTGCCATAGTGAAAAATCAAGGCACAGGGGATGTTCCTTCAGGTATTACCATTGGTGTTGGATATTTTGTTGATGGTCAATGGAAAACATGGGGAGGAGTATGGGGCCCTTTAGCTGCAGGTGAATCAGTTACGATAGGCACAAAAGGAGGCTCTTACGTAATCCCCAGCGGAACACACACAATCACAGCTTATACCGATGATCAGAATAAAATTCCAGAATCGAATGAAAATAATAACAAGCTTTCAAAAACACTCACGTTACCCTGATGTCTAGGAAATACATCCAGTGAGATAGCATCAAAAAAAGGAATTGGGAAGGATTTTCATACGCAACAATTCTACGGCATATGAAGATACTTCCCTTTCTCAATATAACTATCAGAGTCATTTTCCTGTCGAGTATGAAATGGGTTATTATTTTTCCCTAGTGCAGTTACTTCAAATGTCAAAGCCTGTGGACCTAAACTGCGTCGATCTACTTGTCGCGATTCCCCAAAAGGACTTCCATTACTATAAACCCTGAGATCGGAATCTCTATTACGCGCACAAAGACGACGCAATAGAATACCTTGCTTTTCCTCTAAACTAAGCTGTAACGACGAAATCCTCTGATTTAGTTTATCCTCCGAAAGATAGTCATCTTTAGTAAGCCAAATATTAAGCGTAATGGCAAAATGCTTGCCGAAATCACGACGCACTGATAATTGTTCAAACACTCTTATGGAAAAATTAGAATTAGAGCCCAATTCTTCATTCATTATTCTTGCCATCTTTTCGGTTTCATTCGCAGTAAAAAAACCAGAGAAAGTTCCATCACTTGCTGCCGGTGCGCGCCCCAACCGTGTTCTAAGTAAAATACGCAGAAAACGCACCATAGATATAAATCGCCATGGATGCAATGTTAGATAGAGATAGCCCGAAAACATTAAAACAAAACCCAGTAGCATCCAATTTTCACTAACACCAAAATACAATCCCAATAAGCCTATTAACCCGAAGAAAATATGTAAAATTACAATAAGAGCAATAATTTCCGTAACAAAGAAACCTGACTTTAAGAATAAATGATGCAAATGCAAATGATCCGGCATAAAAGGTGATTTTCCCAGAAACATTCTACGCAACATAACACTAACGGTGTCCAAAAGAGGAATAGCAAAGAGCCATGTCGCAGTGATTGGAGTCATTGCCGGTGTTGGACCCTGTGAAAGATCAACAAGCAGCCAACATAGCACTAACCCGACAAGCATGCTACCGTTATCACCCAGAAAAACGCGCGCACTACGCTTTGAAGCATAGCGCAGGTTGTGATACAAAAATCCCGACAAACCACCTGAGAGTGCGCAAACCAGTAAAAGATCATCCTGATTACCGGCTTGAAATGCCACAATCCCTATTAGTACTAAGCTTGCTAGAGAAATAGATCCCGATAATCCATCCATACCATCAATCATGTTGATCGCATTGATTCCACCGATTAATGCAATTACAGTAAAAATTACTGCAATCCAGTGAGGTAATTGAAGAAGCTCATCTGAAAATAAATGGCCGAGTGAATGAATAACCCGTGCTTATCCGGTTGTCTCCCAAGCCCACTACCGGTAGTATGTTGAGCATCTGCGCCAACCTGAGGTGGTCATGGTTATCGACGTGCTTGAGCGAGACGATTTGCCGTTCCCTCGCTCGCTTCCTGATTTTCAGCGACTGTTCCCGAACGAAGCGGCCTGCGCGGCCTATCTTGAGCGCGCCCGATGGAGCGACGGATTCGTTTGTGACTACTGCGGCACACTCGGAGAGCCTTATCGCTTCGCCAATCGCCCCAGCGTTTGTCGGTGCCGTCACTGCAACCGAGACACGAGCCTCACTGCGGGCACCGTCATGGAACGCACCCACACACCTCTCTCCGTATGGTTCTGGGCAGCCTACTTGGTTGCCAGCCAAACACCCGGTATGTCTGCTGCCCAATTCCAGCGGCAACTCGGGCTGTCGCGTTATGAGACTGCTTTCCAGATTCTCCACAAACTGCGGGTCGGCATGGTGCGTCCCGACCAAGATCGGATTGGTGGCAACCCCTTCGATGCCGTCGAGGCCGATGAAACCTACGTCGGAGGACGTACTCGCGGCAAGGGTCGAGGCGTTCACGACATGGTTCTCGTCGCCGGTGCGGTCGAGGTTAAACAGCGCAAGCACGGTGGCAGCCTCAATAAGCGGAGGACTGGGCGTTACGCCGGACGTGTTCGGCTCGCTGTGGTGCCAGACCGCAGTGCCAAATCGTTGGGCGGTTTCATTGAGCGCGTCGTTACGCCAGGCGCCACCATCATTACCGATGACTGGAGCGGCTACGCGGCGCTTGAAAAGCGAGGGTATCTTCATACCGCCGTTGCGGAACGTGGCGACATGCAAGTTGCCGAAACTTTTCTGCCCATCATTCACCTCGTGTTCTCCAATCTCAAAACATGGTTACGTGGCATTCACCACGGCGTCAGCCCGCAACACCTGCAAGCCTATCTCAACGAATTCACGTTTCGATTCAACCGCCGTTTCTACCCTTTCAACGCATTCCGTTCCCTGCTTGGCATTGCTGGTGATGTCACTGCGCCGACGTATGCTGAACTTTATACAAAAAAATCACGGCCCACTACTACATCTAGCTACCTTGGGAGTTAACCGGATAAGCACGGAATAACCATATCTCCATTCATAACTATAACGAGCGCAACGCCACCTTGCACAACAAAGCGAAATTTATAAGAAAGCCTAATCGTATCGTCTATAAACCCAGTGACAAATAAAATGGTCGCACAAATACCCAACACTATCCATTTAGATGAAGTTTCGGCTTCTATCGGATAAAATACCAGCAACACAAATAATAAAACCGTCAATAATCCTATACCACCGACAAAAGGGGTATTTGCCTCATGAAGCTTATGCCCGTCTCCGGGACGATCCACTATTCTAAAGATGCCTACAAGATGAGTAGCGACATGAATAGTTATCGCAGATGTAATTGAGCAAAATAGAAATAGTGAAAACAATTCCAGAACACCAAGATTGTCCATATTCATTTCAGTGCTTCCCTTTTTATTAAGGTAAAGATTTTATGATTTTTTCTTGTTTAAGGAAATCTTTTCAATATTCACTAACAGGCCCCTCTTACTTTAAACATAAGAAATTGATTAATATAATATATATTTGACGCTCTCAAAGAAACATGATGAACACCAGAGCTTGAGTAGCATAATTGAATATTATTAATATTTAGTGACTTCTTTACTTCTGATAATTTCAATTTGAAGATACTCATTTCATTCAATACGTAATGATTTTTTTGAAAAAATTTAAGACTCGATTCTGAGTCGAATGGAAAAACATGGGGCTTTCTTTGGCAGTAACTTCAACGCAACTCTTATCACACAGAATGTGATCAATTAATTTCATTTAAATTCCAATTAACAATGATAGTTGCATTATTAAGATGCACGATAGTAAATTTGGTCTAACAAAATACGACGAGTTACCTGAAAACGAATCATAGTAAAAAAAGAATACAAATTAGAAAAACAAAACAAAACAAATCGGAATCCTACCAGAATTTTTACACATAAGATCCCTAAGGAACCTGAAAAACACAAACGCAAACCTATGATTTGTGTTTTTCCACGAATACGTTTAGTCTTTCGTCGTAAAAATATCTATTTGTGAGCGTGCGTATTGCAATAGCCGTGCAATCGGCAGTTTTGAATCAATATCTTCACTCAACTGATTCAGTAACTGTTGTTTAGCTTTGCCAACAACAACTAATGCAATGTGGTTGCTTTGCCCTAATAAGGGTAGTGAGAGACTCACTCGAAGCGATGGAGCAATAGGAGGAGCAACGGCCACACAATGCTGCGTTGCGAGCAAATCGAAATGCATGCCGGGAAATAGAGAAGCAATATGCCCATCTTTGCCCATCCCCAAAACTGTGAGACTGGATGGTTTCGGTAGCTTGCTCAAGCGTTGATTGATAGTCTTTACCGCAGTAAAAGGATTATCGTGATCTGTCTTAAGGCCAATAAAAGATGTGTTTTGGGGTAAATAATTCAGAAAATGCTTTTTCACCAGATTCTCATTGGATTGCTCATCGGTTACATCGACCCAGCGCTCATCGCTGAGTGTAATGACAATCCGTTCCCAAGATAAAGAACGTTTTGCTAAATTAGGCAGATATTCGCGTGGTGTATTCCCGCCAGGCACAACGAGGGAAGCAAGCGATTTTTCTCGAAGTGCTCCTTCCAAAACATCACTGGCATACTCAGCAAAAGCTTCACTCAGCTGTTTCATGCTAGAAAAATCGTGCCGTTGCGGTGAAAATTTCATCTTTATTTTTCAGATAACCAACTCACGTAAATCTGGAACAGTTTCAACATGCGCCGGAAAAGGACTAAGCTCCCCTGGAAAAACGCGCCCCAGAAAAACGGTGTTGTTCGCCGCAGCGCCCTCATAATCCGTCATGGCATCACCGATTACAAGCACGTTCTTAGGGTGAAGCGCATGCTTAATTAAAATTTCCGCAATAATATTTTTTTTTGATTCTGGTGAACCACGTACTTCTTTGAAATAAGAATTCAGCCCGCGGCGCTCTACGATAACCTTTAATTCATTTTCTGGTGTACCAGAAGCAATAAATAATGGAATTTTCTTGGCTTGCTGCCTTATTAGCTCGATTGCTCCCGGAACGCCCTCGGCTGCAATGACTGCTTCAACAACTAATTCAGAAAAACGACTATCCAGTTGTTTTTCTTCGACTTCTGTAAGGGGGGGCTTATTAAGATAGTATTCTTGGAAGTATCTAAATTTATGATAGCGCGATACGCCACCGTTTTGCATGTGAAACTCCACTACTTTGGTAACGATATCTTCACCATAGGATCGATACAAGTTTGCAAAAGCCTGTGTTTTGATTTTACCCGATTCCACCACCACGCCATCAAAATCAAAAATAATTGCCTGCCAGTCGAAACGCTGCATGCTCATGACTAAGCCTTATTATCTGTCAGGCTTGGTAATGAATCATCAGATTCATCCCCATGATGCAATTCCTGATGAATTTCGCGTAAGCAGTCCAATAAACCCTGACCAAGGTCAACATGCTCATTCAACACTAACTTACGACCAATACGCGGATGAAAAGTATACGGTGTGATCTCGTAATGATGCACCACATTAGCTTCATCAAAATGCAGTTCTACCGACCACGGCAGGATTTCCGAAATCATCGTCATAACATCCTTGATACGCATTTTCTCTTGCCCGGTCAATATTAGGTGCCGATTAGCAAATTCAGGCGCCAAGACTTGTACACTCATACGAGCAGCATCTTCCACATGAATGTATTCACGCATGGCCTCACCACTGCCTTTGTAAGTAATTGAGTGATTTTTAACCGCTTCAAACAGCATACGGTAAATACCGTTACGCTTATCGGCGCGCCTTCCATACAAGGAACCGTAGCGCAGTATGTTGTAATCCAAACCGTAACGTTCGTGATAAGTTTCCGTGAAACGTTCGGCAGCTTGTTTACTGGCTCGATAAAATGAACCGGACTCAGAATACACATACACGCTGCTGGCAAATACAAATCGACGCGCACCAGCAATGCGAGCGGCTTCTAATACATGCATATTACCCAAAACATTAATAGTTACAGTAGGAATCGGCTTGTTGTGCGCTTCGTCAATATCTGCAATGGCGGCAAAATTATAAACAATAGAACAATCTTTTGCGGCCTCGATCACTTGATCAAGATCCATAATATCGCCGATAATCATTTCCTGATCAGGCTTTAGATAGGGTGATGCACTACGATCAAAAAGCCGCACTTGATAACCCGCGGCAGACAAAACGTCAGCCACATGACTCCCCAGAAAACCGCTAGCGCCGAATACAATGACTCGCTCGTTAGCTATCATTTTATTGCTCATTGAATAGCACTCATTTTAATGAGCTCCTGGAAAAGATTTTCTGCAGCTTCAATTTCCATACGTTGCCGGGATTCTCGAGCAAGTGAACCGACATGCGAGGTCAAGATAATATTATTGCAATTATTCAATTCACCTGTGTAAGGTTCTTGCTCAAATGTATCTAACGCAGCCGCGCTAACTCTGCCACTATTGAGCGCTTCAGCCAATGCGCACTCATCAATGAGTCCTCCTCGTGCCGCATTGATAATCATTGCTTCGGGTTTCAATGACGCGAACGCTTTTTTGTCGAGCAAATGGTGTGTTTGCGGCGTATAGGGCAGATGTAAAGTAATGATATCCGCAGAGCTCAGTAACTCCTCTAACGATACCAATGCGATCCCCTGCGGTACCTGTGTAACAAATGAATCATGTGCGATCACCTTGGCCTCAAAAGCCTGGCACAGCTTAGCAACACGGCGACCAATATGACCAATACCAACAATACCCACTGTTTGTGCCGCTAGCAATCGGCCTTGTAGCCTTGGCCATTCGCCTTTACGCACCACCTGATCGATCGAATTGATTTGTCGCAATAACGACAACATCAACCCCATGGTAAGCTCTGCAACAGCCTGAGCTGGTGCTTCTGGCGTGTTCAACACAGCAATTCCGTGTTTCTGTGCAGCATTCAGATCAACACTATCCAATCCAGCACCACAACGAGAAACAACCTTGAGTGTCGGGGTTGCTTGAAAAACACGCTCAGTCAGCGGTTCGATACCGGCAATCAAGCCAATTGCTTCACCATGCAGCAATTCGATGATCTCATCTTCCGACAGTTTACGTCGGTGCGGATTGGTGACAATGCGAAAACCTTTTTGTATCAGTTGCTGCAATGGTAAATTATGATCGATATCGAACGAAGAAGTAGAAATAACCAGTGTTTTCATCATTTTTTCAGTGTTGCGCGAATACTCTGTAAATGTGTTCGGCAAATCGAATCCAAAATCCGGATATCCAGACTGTAACCAAGAAAATTAAACCCCGCTTGAATACGTTGCTGTAGCGCTTGTGGATCTGGTTCAATAACATGAATACCCCCCGCTTTTTTGGCGCGATGCCCCGCTTGCATAACCTGAGTAATCGCTGCCTGCACATCGGGATGATTAAGATCGCCTGGCCGCCCCATCGAGCCCGACAAGTCATAAGGTCCAATGATATATCCATCCACGCCGGGCACAGCAAGAATGTCATCAATCGCTTTGACTGCATCGACATGCTCGATCATGACAATAACAACCGCATTATCCTCCAACCATTGTCGATAAGATTGAAAGCTATTGCCATAACCCTGTGCGCGAGCCAAGCCGACACCGCGCTGCCCACGTGGCGGATAATATACACCACTGACAGCAGCCTCAGCATCTGCGGCGGATTTAATCATAGGTACCATGACGCCAGTAGCGCCGGCATCCATAACACGTTTGATCAAATCCGGATGATTAGAAGTCAAGCGCACGATAGCTGGGCACTGCTTGCCATCAAGCGCCTGAATGAGCGCCTGCACTTCGCTCAGTTCGAGCACGCTATGCTCCGTATCTAGTACTATCCAGTCAAAACCGGCCGCAGCCATAATCTCGGCGATCGAAGAATGTCCTAACGTAACCCAAGACCCTATTGTCAACTCGGATCGATTCAAGCGTGATTTTAGTGACGACATAGAAGGCTCCAAAAAACTAATATTGCGATAACAAAGGGTCACCACTCATAAGCTTCTCGACTTTCTGTAAATCTGCCAGAGTATCGACCGCTTGCGTGTTAAACTCGGTATGAACCATTTTAACCGAAAGACCATGTTCTAATAAACGCAGCATATCAATAGATTCAAGCTGCTCCAATGGGGTCGGCGACAAGTTTGTATATTGAAACAATACCTCTCGGCGGAATGGAATGATGCACACTTGTTTGTAGACCTCTGTACTGGCGAAACCCGATTTCGCCAATGATGGAATTGGACGGCGAGACATATACAGTGCATCGTTCTGTCTATTCATGACCACTTTAATCGTATTGAAATCCATGTAATCCGCTTCGTTATCAATTTTACATACCAAATTTACGCAACCCAATTCAGGATCGTTTCCAAATGGTGCAATCGCCGCGTCAATCATATCTGGATGCGTCATGGGTTCATCGCCTTGCACCATCACAATCAAATCCGCCTCCAATTTTTCAACGGCTTCAGCAACGCGATCACTGGCGCGTTCATGCGTATCAGCTGTCATGATCACTTGCGCGCCGAACTCCTGTGCAACTTGGCGAATTTCTTCATCGCATGTGGCAATATACGTTGCATTCAAGGATTTGCTCATTGCAACTCGTTTATAGATATGCTCAATCATGGGGCGCCCCAAAATCTTGGCAATTGGTTTTCCTGGGAAACGCGAAGAACCCATACGGGCAGGTATGACAGCAATTGTTTTCATGAGAATAAAGTACGAAGAATGTGTGAGAATACAAAAAATTGAACCAAAATAATTTCAGGAATTATCAGGTTTTTCCCCCGGTTTGAGCAATAACTTTATTAAGAATGCTGTCAATTTTTCATAAGTTCATGCTACCGATAACACGATCGTCATAACAGCGTCATGAAAATCATGACTCATCCATAGCGCTCTAGATCATTCCTATAAGGAATCATCTATCTTTCGGCACCTCTCTCGGTTTTCCTTGGTTATCAACCGCCACATAAGTCAGTACTGCCTCTGTAACCTTGATGCACACCTCGCTGGCACCTTCACGTACGCCTCGCTGCGCATACACTTCAACGCTTACGGTAATTGACGTGCGACCTATCTTTTGAATATCCGCATAGAAGCTGACAATATCACCCACAAAAACAGGTTGCCTAAATACGAAGGAATTGACCGAGATCGTTACTACCCGACCGCAAGCCCGTCGAATTGCAGGAATAGTTCCTGCCGTATCGACCTGAGACATAATCCAGCCACCGAAAATGTCTCCCGCAGCGTTAGTATTCGCTGGCATCGGTACAGTACGCAAAACGGGTTGTTTATCGGGTAAACATACATGCAATGATGAGTCGGTCATAGTATTATAAATATCAGTTAGTTAGTTTGTCGAAAAACACCCTAGGTATAAGCAATTTGAGCCAAAAACCACCTCAACCTCAGATAAAAGCTACTTTGCTATCCTGATACATTTGGCATTTTGCTATTAATGTTCAGCACCTTTATTTTGCGCGTCTAGCCTAGGATTAGAGGATAGATTGATTTGCAATAAGCTGAAATTTTACCATGCCAAACTCTTTCTGTGCTTGCATCGGTGCAATCCTGCTTTCGGTCAAGATACAAATCCGATATGCTAAACTAGACATTAGAGAGTAGTATATTTTCCACGCCTATCAATAGGATAAAGATAGAATAGATTTTGTTTTAGTTATACACAAGGAGAATAAAAATGAAAAAGATTTTGATTTTAGCTATGCTTCTTTTGTCTTATCCAGCGCTAGCACAACCGTTTATCGTAGACGCAGAAACGGGTGAATACTTAAGCAACATGGGTGTTGATGTGATGAATCCCAACTCGACAAACGATCCAATGGAGCAATACAATAATCCAACACCTCCAGATCCGATAAGCAATCCGATGGATAATTACGACACCCCCATGCTCCCTGGAAACACAGAGAACCCTTACGGCAGCGACAGCGATTACAGCCCTAGCTCAAAAGGCTACTATCGGTGATAGTATAAATTCTCCACCTATATATTCCCCAATCGTAAAGAAGATTTGTATCTGATTTATCGATTATTTACAGATCACAATTAGAGAATATGTAATGAAATAGTCTATTGGGATTTGTGCTCTGAATGCTAACAAGCAGAAAGATGCACCAAATGAAAGAGCCGCTATATGTGGCTCTTTTTATTTCTAAAATATAGTGCGTAAAATATGCGCAGCAAATTCAAAAAACAACTCGCCCATTAATTGACTCCGCATTCATCATTTGAAATGAAATCGTTATTTGAGATTGCTGAAGAATGCCTATTGGTCAGCGATATTCAGCGAAAAATTCACTTAACCCAACAAGCTTTTCAACTATGGCAAAACAATCAGTTATCGCCTGATTCGATGCTCCCACCCAGAGCTATTACTCAGCCAGGTCTTCCCAACAAACCTACCCTGGTAGCACCCGGTAAAGTACCGAGAAGACATTTAGGGACGCGAACTGGGCTAATTGCGCTGATTCACGCTATCGCCCATATCGAATTCAATGCAATTAATCTCGCCTGGGATGCGGTGTATCGTTTCCGCGGTCTACCCAAACCGTATTATCACGACTGGATTCAAATTGCCACGGAAGAAGCTCAGCATTTTCAGTTATTGCATCAACGATTGCTCGAACTCGGTAGCGATTATGGTTTATTGCCGGCTCACAATGGATTGTGGGATATGGCAATGCGCACAGCATCTGATCCGATGGTACGTATGGCGCTAGTACCGAGGGTTTTGGAAGCACGGGGATTAGATGTGACACCCCAAATGATCCAAAAGCTGCAACAAGTAGGCGACAAAAAAACAGCCACCATCCTTGAAGTCATTTTACGCGATGAAATCGGGCATGTGGCAATTGGATCACATTGGTTTAAGTACTTCTGCGAACAACGTGGATTAGATTCCGAACAAACTTTCCGCGAATTGCTTGATCGTTATTTCACCGGACAAATTGTCGGTCCGTTTGATTATCAAATCAGAATGCAGGCTGGTTTCAGTTTGAATGAGTTAAATACTCTGCAAAGTATCGCCAAGTCGAAGGAAAAACCACTCGGCACAACAATGACTTAACAATATTATTTTGAACGCTCAAAGCGATAAAAAGCTAGCATACCCATCAAATTTGGCAAGATGTGTACAGGGCTGTAATTACTCATGACACGACGTTCGATAATACGCGCATTGCACCGACGGCAAAGCTTCTCGAAATCATTCAAGGTGCACAAATGAATATTCGGTGTGTCATACCAGTGGTACGGTAACGCTTTTGATATGGGCATTCTACCCAAAACAACTTGTAAGCGATTGCGCCAGTAACCAAAATTTGGAAAAGAGACAATCCCCTGTTTTCCGACGCGCAACATTTCCTGAATAATATCCTCAGTATGGCGCATTGCCTGCAATGTCTGCGATAAGATGACATAGTCGAACGAATCTGATTCAAAACTCGACAAACCGGACTCCAAATCATTCTGAATAACATTAATTCCGTTATAAAAACAACTGAGTAAGTTTTTATCATTGATTTCTACGCCATATCCAAAAACGTTACGCGATTCACGCAAATAACGCAGCAATGAACCATCACCACAACCCAGATCGAGCACTTTCTTTCCTGGCTGAATCCATTCAGCAATAGCAGCCAAATCCGGACGTAAAGCAACGACTGAAAGGGAATGGGTGTCATTCATGACTTTTATATAGTCCGTCTAAACCGCAATATTGTTTAAGTAAGCGCGCACCAGCTCATGGTAATGATCGTTTTCCATGAGAAAAGAATCATGTCCTTGATTGGAAGCAATCTCTGCATAGCTTACGTTAAGATTGTTATCAAGCAATGCTTTGACAATTTCCCTCGAACGTTCTGGAGAAAAACGCCAATCCGATGCGAATGACAAAATCAGGAAACTCGCCTTAACGGCCCGGAAAGCGGCGCTTAAATCGCCATTGTATGCATCTGCAGGATTGAAGTAATCGAGTGCTTTAGTCATGAGCAAATAAGAGTTTGCATCGAACAAATCGGTAAATTTATCGCCTTGATAGCGCAAATAGGATTCAATTTCAAATTCCACATCATAATCGAATGAAAACTCATCTTTTCTCAGGCTGCGCCCGAATTTTGCCGCCATTGAGTCATTGGACAAATAAGTAATATGCCCAAGCATGCGCGCCAAGCGTAAGCCGCGTCGCGGTAACGTGTCATAGGCATAATAATTACCCCCATGAAATTCTTGATCAGTCAAAATCGCTTGTCGAGCAACATCGTTGAATGCAATATTTTGCGCGGTTAGATTTGCTGCTGCAGCGATGACCAAAGCGTGTCGCACTTTCTCGGGATAATCGAGCGTCCACTGCATTGCTTGCATGCCGCCCAGGCTTCCCCCTATGATAGCTGCAAATTGCGTGATCCCCAAATGCTGGGATAGCTTCTCCTGTGCTTCCACCCAGTCTTCTACAGTCACCACCGGAAAGCTGGCTCCGTAAGGCTTTCCTGTTTTACTATCCATGCTTGTCGGCCCAGTCGATCCATGACATCCACCGAGATTGTTCACGCCAATCACAAAGAAGCGCTTGGTATCAACGGGTTTGCCGGGACCCACCATGTTATCCCACCAGCCAAAGCTTTTATCTTTATCGGCATACACACCGGCAATGTGATGATTGCCCGATAGTGCATGACAAATCAGAATCGCATTGGATTTAGCTGCATTGAGTTCCCCGTAAGTTTCGTACACCAGATGATAACTATCCAGCATTGCACCGCTTTTTAATTGCAATGGCCTATCAATGTGAACATATTGAGGTGTTACCACACCCACCGATTTTGTATCTTGCATGAGATGATAGGAGAAACTCCGAAACAATGATTCCGTTTTAACTGAGCATTATAGCGTCAAAGATCTACTCAGACTAATTATTCAGCTTTGCTAACAAAGCCTTTATCTTGTCGGATCGATCAGCTTTAACGATCTTACACACTAATGGAGTGATATCGGGCATGTGGCTCTTTAGGATTTGATCCTTCACTGTCAATACCTGAGCCGGATACATAGAAAACTGCTGTAACCCAAGACCGAGCAAAAGACGCGTGAATCGTTTATCTCCTGCCATTTCCCCACAAACAGAAACTGGCTTATTAGCACGTTTTGCGCCTTTGATAATATGCGAGAGCAGCCATAAAATGGCCGGATGCAAAGGATCGTATAAATGGGCTACGGTATCATCGATACGATCAACAACCAGGGTATATTGAATTAAATCATTCGTACCAATCGATAAAAAATCCAATTTTCGCATAAAAATATTCAAACTCAAGGCTGCTGCTGGAATTTCGATCATACCTCCGACTTGAATCTGCTCGTCGAATGGAATTTTTTCGTCACGCAAACTGTCTTTCGCAACCTTAATCAAATTCACCGTCTGATCAATTTCTGCCGCATGTGAAATCATAGGAATCAGGATGCGCACATTACCATAATGCGAGGCCCGTAAAATAGCCCGCAGTTGCGTATGAAACATTTTCGGCTCAGCCAGGCTCATGCGGATCGCGCGCAGGCCTAGCGCAGGATTAGTTGCAACCTGTGCAGCATCATTAAGACTTTTGTCCGCGCCCAGATCATATGTACGGATGGTGACAGGGTGTTGGCGCATCTCTGTCGCAACAGTACGGTAGGCCTCAAATTGTTCATCTTCAGTCGGCCGATCATCGCGATTCAAAAACAAAAATTCACTCCGAAATAAGCCAACTCCAGTAGCTCCGCTCGCTTTAACTTGCTGCATATCTTCAGGTAATTCGATATTGGCATATAGCTCTACCGGCGTACCGTCAAGTGTAACTGCAGCAACACTTTTGAGACGGTTCAGCTTTTTCTTTTCTAATTCAAGCTGCCCTTGGCGCAAACGATACTCATCCAGAATCGACTTATCTGGATTAACAATAATAATTCCTTGCGTACCATCAACAATCAGATAATCATCTTCCAGCATCAACTGATGCGCATGATGCAGTGCCACGATAGAAGGGATATTCAGACTACGCGCCACAATCGCGGTATGTGAAGTCGGGCTGCCGAAATCGGTTAGAAACGCGACAAACTGATGCTGCTTATAATGCATCACATCCGCAGGACTCAGATCGTGCGCAACCAGAATGCTGTCGCCCGCATGTTTCGGCGCTACCGGCAAATACCCTGAATGCCCCATCATTGCTTTGAGCACACGTTCGACAACCTGCGTCACATCAGCTTTACGCTCACGTAAATAGGCGTCCTCGATTGCCTCGAATTGCGATATCAATACGTGCATTTGCTGTGACAATGCCCATTCTGCATTGCAATAGGTTTCTGCAATCATAGTATGGGCGGCTTCGGATAACGTCGGATCATCCAAAATCATCAAATGCAGCTCTAAGAATGCCGTAAATTCAGCGCGTGCCGGCCCGTCAGGAACCGATTTCTGCAATGTTTCAAACTCCTTGCGAACAACTGAAAAAGCACTATTCAAGCGCGCAATTTCTTTTTCAACCTGCTGACTAGGAACCAGATAATGAATGATCTCCAAAGCAGATGGCGCCGCCAAGTGCGCGTGCCCAATCGCTATACCTTCAGATACGCCGATACCCTGCAGGATAAAGCTCATTCACCCTCGCCAAAATAGTCTTCAATCAAGTCCGATAAGGCTACCATCGCTTCCACTTCGTCGTCGCCAATTGTCTCTAATTGTATGCGTGAGCCTTTACTAGCAGCGAGCATCATCACTCCCATAATACTTTTTGCATTGACACGACGGCCATTACGGGTCGCCCATACTTCGGATTTAAATTGACTAGCTAGCTTGGTAAGCTTTGAAGAAGCTCGGGCATGCAGCCCCAATTTGTTAATAATTTCGACTTCTTTAATTTGCATGATCAGAACCCGGATTGACATGAACCACACCCTGTTGTCCGCCGCTAAGCGCTTTTTCAACCACCACCGTCAAAGGCTCATGACGATAGGTCAAAACACGCACCAGCATAGGCAAGCTTGCGCCGGCGATACACTCCACTTTCCCTGCTTGCGTTAAACTCGTACCGACATTGCAAGGCGTAGCGCCATATATGTCACTGAGTACCAACACGCCTTCTCCACTATCCAATTCCCGAATCAATGCGCTTGCTTTCGCAGAAATAGCATCGGGTTGATCTTGTTTAAATACGCCCAAATGACTGAGTTGCGGCAATGGCATCCCCATAACGTGCGTAGCACAGCTAATCAAGTTCTCCCCCAGATTCTCATGGGTAATAAGTAAAATACCGATCATTTACGTTTAACAATTATGAAGATTATTTACGATACTAAAACTATAACAAGACAGCAGTATTTCACAAGGCAATTCGTTATTCAAAAATAACTAAGATATAACAAAGAAACAAACCAATCATCAGGATTCGGAATCATCTACTTTTGCATTGGTAAAAACGGGATAAATTTTGACGGTTTTAACGACACGGTTTTTGGTTTGGATAATTTCCATAGGATAATTAGCAATACTTAAGCTCACCCCCGCTTCGGGTATATCTTGGAAGTGCTCTACAATCAAACCATTGAGTGTTTTTGGCCCATCTAATGGAAACTGGAAATTCAATTTCCGATTTAAATCTCGCAACAGCGTACTTCCTTCGACAATGATACTACCATCCCCTTGCTTTAAAAAAGTACTCATCTGAGTCGGCGCTTGCGTAGTAAATTCACCGATAATCTCTTCCATGATGTCCTCTAAAGTCACCAGCCCCAGCCATTCGCCATACTCATCCACCACCAATCCGATACGCATCTGGTTTTCCTGGAATAATTGCAATTGAGAAAACAAACGCGTCCCAGAAGGAATAAAGTAGGGTTTATGAAGCACTTTCTCAATCATTTCCGCCGTAATTTTGCCATTTTGCATTTGATTTAATATCTTGCGTACATGAATAATGCCAGTAATGTTATCCATGCGCTCCCGGTACACCGGAAGCCGTGTATGGTGACACGTTAACAATTGGGTTTGAATAGTTTCATCATTATCACTGATATCAATGGCTTCAACCCGACTTCGCGGCACCATGACATCGTCGACTGTGATTGTTTCTAGATCGAACAAGTTCAACAGCATACTTTGATGCTTATGTTGAATAAAATACCCACCTTCCAACACCAAGGTTTTGAGTTCTTCGATACTGATTTTCTGCTCTAATTGATTTTTTTCCGGATTTAAACGAAACAGTATCAGTAAACCGCGCACAAACAAATTGACGAACCAGACAACAGGGTAACAAATGGTCAATAAAGGCGTTAACACATAGCTTGCAGTCAAGGCGATGCGCTCAGGATATGCTGCTGCGATTACTTTGGGTGTTATTTCACTAAAAATCAGAATAGCAAATGTTACCGCAACCGACCCCAAAAACAACGCTAAATCATTATGACCAAATAACATGGCAACAATAACTGCTACCAGTGTCGCTGAAGCAGTATTAAGCAGATTATTGCCCAGCAAAATAACGCCCAACAACCGATCCGTATGATTCAGTAGTTTGATGGTCAAACGCGCACCACGATGGCCTTGTTTTGCGAGATATCGCAAACGATAGCGGTTGATTGCCATCATGCTGGTTTCAGATAAAGAAAAGAAACCCGATAAAATGAGTAAAAAAACCAATGCCATAAGCATGGTATACAACGACATCTCTTCCAAGAAGCACCTTTATACTATAATAAGGCTGTTAGCATTGAAAACTACAATGAGCTACTATGAATGATCTATATTTTGGGTAGTTGCTACTGTTTGTCAATCATAATCAAAAAATCGACGAGCATGCAATATGAATCCTCAAAACTGAACCAGTGGCCTGCTAGATCATATCAGCAATCATTATAAGACCATGCGCTAATACCCGATATCTCATTACTATCTGAATGTTTTTGCTTTGATCAAGGCATCTGTTATCAACTTTTTGCTGGGAACAAGAATCTACTGTGATTTGTTACGAACATCCACTTAATGAGCGTATACGCACTTTACTGCGGCTTGAAAATTTATTTAGCAGAATTGATTTCTTTTTATCCAAAGATACCCCTATTGAACATCACGCTGCATTAATTGCCTTATTTGAAGTTCTAGAAATCACTACGCGCGCAGACATCAAATCCGATTTGCTACAAGAACTTGAGCGGCAAAAGCATCTTCTTGAAGCGCTGCGAAAAAACCCCAATGTTGATGAAGAAACGCTGAATATCGCACTAGGCAACATAAGGAGCACTTTTAGAGAAATGCTGGATTTGCCCGGCAAAGTTGGCGAGCATTTGCGTGAAAATGACTGGCTAATGTCCATCAAGCAACGCATGGTCATACCAGGCGGTTGCTGTGTTTTCGATTTACCCTTTTATCACTATTGGCTAAACCTCGACACCGAAAAGCGACGTCAAGATTTTAAAGTATGGTTGGGACCATTCCAACCCGTGCGCAATGCATTCGAGATCGTACTATATTTATTAAGAAAAAGCGGCAGGACGATAAAACTCACTGCTCATCAAGGCGTTTTTCAGCAAACAGGCGCAGAATATGCCGCCCATATGTTGAGACTCGATTTAAGTGAGGAACTTCCTTGCATACCGGAAATTAGCGCCAATAAATATGCTTTGAATATCCGCTTTATCTCGGTCAAGTCAACACAAAAAAATAAGACTTACGAAAATGATGTAGCGTTCGAGCTTACTTTTTGTAATTTGTAGAAGTAGCATTTGATGCACGTATTAGGGTTTTTTATTGTTTTAGTGGCGCACCAAGCAAGTGATTCAAATTCATTAAATTTTAAGAATGGGATTTTGCAAAGATCTCAAATTCGTAAAAAATGCCTCAGGTCAGTATTTTCATATCCACGGTTAGCGCTGAGTTTCACAGCTACCGAGATGCGTTGCGGCATGATCTCGACCGCCCCAACGTTACAGTCAAAGTGCAAGAAGATTTTATCGCTACCGGCACAGAAACTTTAGCGATGTTGGATGAATACATCAGTAGGTGCAATGCGGTGATTCATTTGGTAGGCGATATGACTGGCGCAATGGCGCAAGCGCCTTCTCTGACGTTTATTCGAGAACGTTATCCGGATCTCGCCGAACGGTTTCCGTCGCTTCAATCATTTCTGGCTCCGGATGCGCAAGCGCTTTCCTATACGCAATGGGAAGCCTGGTTGGCGTTGTATCATCGCAAGATGCTGATTATCGCTGCGCCCGAAGCCGGCGCGATACGTGATGAGCAATATGCGTTGATCGAAGCGCAGCGCAATCATCAACAGCAACACCTCGAGCGCCTAGCGACTGTGGAGCGCTATCCTGGAATCCGGTTTGCCAACGCAGATCAGCTATCGATAGCAGCACTGCGTTCTAAATTGCAGGAGATTCTTGCATCAGTAGCGCCACTCAAGAAATTCAGCAACCTTCTACTACTTAGCATCGGTGAATTGTTCAAAGGCAGAGCCGCTTTGTTGGACAAATTAAACCGTAGCCTAGGCTCCGTTCCCGATTCTGCTGATACGATGGTTGTCGCGCGTGTGTTGAGCGGGCTTGGCGGTATCGGCAAGACGCGCATCGCCATTGAATATGCGTGGTGTCATGCTAAGGAATATGCTGCCCAATTGTTTGTGAGTGCTAATAGTGTGGAGGCATTGCACCGCAATCTCGCTGGATTATGCAAAACTCTCGAACTGGAAGAGCGGTTCGAGACCGATGAGGGTCGGCAGCACGATGCTGCGCTGCAATGGTTGCAACAGCATCCGGGCTGGTTGTTAATTTTTGATAATGTCGACACGGAAGAAGTCGCCATTGCTGTTGAAAACTTGCTGCCGAAATTGTCTGGCGGCCACTTGCTGGTGACCAGCCGGCTGACTAACTGGAGCGGTAGTTTGGAGGTATTGTCCGTAGACACCCTATCCATCGATGCTGCTACCGAGTTTCTGTTGGACCGCACCGATACCAAGCGGCGCAAACAACCCGATGACCATGTGCAAGCCAGCGCGCTGGCGGAAACACTCGATGGCTTGGCTCTGGCATTGGAGCAAGCCGGTGCATATATCATGCATAACAGTCTTTCTTTTTCCGGTTATCTGCAGCAGTGGTCTAGTCAGCGTGAAATCGTGCTGACCTGGCATCAGGCACGCCAGATGCAGTATCCGACCAGTGTTGCCGTGACGTGGCTGACTAGCTTTGATCAACTCAGCGAATCCGCTCGAGAATTGCTGCAACATGTGGCATGGCTAAGCCCTGCGCCGATTCCGGAATCACTGCTTGAGGTACCGATACCGGATGGCCGGAATGAAGCCAATCCACTGACTGCGCTCGCCGAACTAGCGTCCTACTCATTAGCCACGCGTGCCACTGACAATCCAAGCTTCAGCGTACATCGCCTGGTGCAGGAGGTAACCCGCCGCCAGCTTGAAGATTCAACACATATCTGTCTAACCGAAGCGCTGCGATGGATCAATGCGGCTTTTATTGGATTCCCCCAAGACGTAAGAAACTGGCCTGTCCTCGATCCACTGCAACCGCATGTTCAGGCTGTAATCACATACGCTGATCAGGCTGGAATCGCAACACCGGTCTCGCGGCTGATGAATGATCTAGGTTTGATGTATTTAACTAAGTCACTCTATAAAGAAGCCGAACCGTTGATTCGCCGCGCGCTAGCCATCGACGAGGCGAGCTTGGGAGCGGATCATCCCAACGTCACCCGTGACCTCCACAATCTGGCGGTACTGTTTAAAGACACCGATCGCTTGACTGAAGCCGAATCGTTGATGCGGCGTGCATTGGTGATCAATGAAGTAAGTTTTGGGAAAAATCATCTCAATGTTTCCGTCATTCTCAGTGGCCTATCGCTAGTGCTTCAGAAAACCTATCATCTGGATGAAGCCGAATTATTGATGCGACGTGCACTGGCGATCATTGAGGCGAATTTCGAAAAGGATCACCCAATCATTGCCGACGCTCTCAGCAATCTGGCACAACTGCTTACTCAAATCAACCGCCCGACTGAAGCCGAGTCACTGATGCGGCGCGCATTGGCGATCGATGAAGCGAGTTTTGGAGAAAATCATCCCAACGTCGCACGCGACCTCCACAATCTGGCGCTATCACTTCAGGCAACCAACCGCCCGACTGAAGCCGAATCATTGATGCGACGAGCGCTAGCAATCGATGTGACAATCCTCGGGAAAGATCATCCTCGCGTCGTACACGGCTACAAAAACCTGGCGTCACTGCTTCAATACACTAACCGTTTGACTGAAGCCGAATTGCTGATACAACAAGCGTTGGCAATCGATGAGGCAAGCTTCGGAAAGGATCACTCCAAAATTACCCTCCATCTCATTCATCTAGCTATACTGTTTAAGGACGCCAATCGTCTGGCTGAAGCTGAATCATTGATGCGACTCGTTTTGTCACGCAATGAGGCGAGTTTTGGAGAAGATCATCCCAATACCGCCATTTGTCTCAACAACTTGGCGATAATATTTAAAGACACTAACCGCCTGACTGAAGCCGAACCGCTGGTGCGGCGTGCACTGGCGATATTCATCAAACGCCTGGGTGTGAACACCCCTATTCGCATACTGCCATGAGCAACTACACCGACTTGCTGCAGAAGCTAGGTATGACGGAGATGAAATTAAAACGAAACTATCGACGGAGTTGAAGTGTTGATGCGATATATAATCGCATCACTCGAACTGATATGCATTGAGGGATTCTTCCTACTCAGCGAGCGTTTAATGATTGCGAATTTCCGGCAATGGAATTTTCTCTACTTTCGGCATAGGGTGGAATTTCACTTCGAACGGCTTCTCATATCGAACATAGAACATACAAGGCTGATCCTTGCAGATCAATGCATGTGGCACATTTTCAGGTAAGCTGATGAAAGTCGGTGCTTTCATATCGACCGTATTGCCGTCAGCATTGACATAGCTGAAATCACCTTGAATCCACACATACGTTTCTGTAATGGGATGGCTGTGCGCCGGAAAAGTATAGTTTGCGGGTAGACGCACGACAGCCTCAGTCGGCTCTGTTTTGAAATCACCACGTAGAATCGCTATTTCCGCACCCTCTGGCACCTGATCCGATTTCATGGATTTCCAGGTGAGCCGACTGAAATCAATCAAGAGTTGTCCCGCGCCAAACGATAGCGGATTTTTATTACTCGCATCGCCATTTGCGGCAAGTGCAGATTGCGCAGAAAATAATGACACACTCAAAAAAGCCACAAGAAATACCCAACTAATCAACGAAGTGGAGGTATTGTAAAAGTCTCTGATTATTTTTTTCATCAACGAATCTCCAGAATTTTTAATCACAAAATTATTTTATAACATAACCGTTGCAAGACTATTCACTTTTGTTGCAGGCTCTTAAGAATCTGGTTGGCTATTGAAATCCAGATAAATTCTGATAACTTGATGCGTTTTCTGTAAAAAAACTAAAAGGCAAAAGTGTTCTGTAATACCAGATCCATCGCTATGGAATCGTTACCGTGCAAAGACCTCCTATAGTCTACCGGACAACCTGCTAGCTTGACTTTATGCTTTCGGATAATGCCAGCAAATCTTTTTTGAGTAATGGCACGACGGCGTTCAAATTTAGGGCTTTTCCGTTTCAAACAATATGGCTTGCATTGGATAGCGCATGGGATTTGAGCCATATTCTTTTTTAAACGCTTCTGTCAACGCCTCAGCAATCTCATCAGGATTAACGCCGCCGCGGTCTCTGATTTCAAAAAGGAGCGGTGAATACACCAGCGCGCGTGCAAAAGCAGATACATCGAGAATATCGTATTCATGACGCTGAACCGAAATCACTATGGGATCAAAGCCAATATGTATCAGTTGTTCTTTGAGTGGATCGATTTTGTGACAGGAAACGGGATCGAACAGAAATCGAGGTGTATCCGTCGGAAAGAATTGCGTTAAAACTTCAAAGCTTAGGCTAGCGAACGGATTGTACCGTTCCGAATCCCAGACACGGAAGAAATAACGGCCTCCACGTTTCAACACTCGGTACACTTCCCGAAATGCCGCTGCTTGGTCGAAGAACATGATTCCGAACTGGCAAACTACCGCATCGAACGCTTCGTCATTGAACGGTAGCGACGTGGCATCTGCATTTTGAAACATGACTTGCTCGCCGGAGAGAAACTTTGTACGCGCAAGATCCATCATCGAATCGCTGATGTCAATCGCAGTCAAATGCGCGTCTTTAGCTAGCAGGTTACGCAGATGCCGAGTGACAATGCCGGTACCAGCAGCAATCTCAAGCACATTGCGAGGCGATTGTTCTGCAATGCGCCGTGCGGTATCTAATCCGTAGTGATCGAAAAGTACGGGCCCCAGATCACGATCATAAGGAATAACGACTTCATCAACATAACCTGCCATAGCTAGTTCCCTCGGCTTCTATCGACGTCTTCCGGACTAACTAGGCTGCCGAGATTTCCCCACGCATTCCTGATATAAGACACTACCCAGGCAATTTCAGTATCTTGAATGAAATGTTGATAAGGTGGCATACCGTGAGGACGTGGATTACCGCTTGTTGCAGGAGGGTATCCGCCATACAGCACGCTGCGGATCGTGTTCAGCGGAGAACTCATGGTCACGCTGCGATTTCCAGCCAGAGGAGGATAAATTTTAGGTACGCCTTGCCCTGATTCACCGTGACAATCCTGGCAGTGCTGTTCATACACTTTCTCCCCGAGAGCCACATATTGGCGTACGTGTTCCGGCATTTTCGGAATTTTTCGTGGTGCTTCGTCACTGTCCCGCTTATCGCCCAGAGATTGAAGATAAACCGCTATCGAACGCATATCGTAGTCCGACAGATGTTGCAGACTTTGCCGGACGATCGTCGCCATAGGACCAGAAGTCACTGCGTGACTGTTGATCCCTGTCGACAGCAATTCGACGATATCATCGATTGACCATTCACCCACTCCGGCTTCCACCGGCGAGATCAGAGAAGGCGCGTACCAATGGGTTCCCATTATTTCTCCCCCAGTCAGCTTGTCATTCTGGCTTGCTCCCCATACATTACGGGAAGTATGACAAGCGTTACAGTGTCCGAGCCCTTGAACCAGATAATTACCTCGATTCCACTCATCACTCTTGGATTGGTCGGGTTGGTAAACACCTTCTTTGAAATACCATGTTCGCCATAGAAACAGAAGCGACTGATTATCGTAAGGTGAACGTATCGTATGTGATGGATTGGTCTGTACAACAGAAGGTAGCGAGCGCAAATAGGCAAAGATCGCATCGGCATCTTGCCGAGTAACCTTAGTATATTCAGTATACGGAAAAGCAGGGTACAGATAACGGCCATCCCTAGATTTGCCAAAATGCAGTGCCTGCCAGAAATCTTCCTCGTTCCAACGACCAATCCCCGTTTCATTATCCGGCGTTATATTCGGTGTAACGAATTGACCGAAAGGCGTATTCAACCTTCGGCCACCCGCATAGGGTTCACCCCCCCGTGTTGTATGACATCCCATACAATTGCCTGCAAGGGCAAGATACTCCCCGCGCTGAACTTGTTCTTCATTCGAATCAATCAGCGTCTGGGCCGATGCCATCTGTAGCATCGACAGCAAGCCACCCACAACAAAAATAATGACCCACTGCTTACTTGTAATCCCTACTTCATTCATACATTTCATTGCGTCACACCCTCACTCTCCGACAAGATACTCTGGCAGCGCTGCACCAGTTCCGGGGTAAGCACGTCCGCTCCGGCTAATTGCCCCGATACGGGCTGACCAGGCAACCACAACGCTATTGCATTGACTTCTTCCTGAGTTAATTTTTTGGCGATTTTCGACATGCAATCAGGCGTCTGTCCACGCATGATTCCACCATTGCGCCAGCCACCGAACTGTGCAGCCAAATAGGCATGGGGCAAGCCAAGCAACCCCGGAATATAGGGTCGCACTCCCATCAGTGCCTCTCCATGACAAGCACTGCATGCCGGAAGGTCGCGTGCGGGATCGCCGGAGTTAATCAGCGTTTCCACAGAACGGACTTCCGCGGATGACAGAGTGTGCACTACTGGTTCCGGATAAGTATAGGGTAAGGAAGCAAAGTACTGTGCAATTTCCAGCATATATTCGTCTGACATATTTTCAAGCAAAATAGCCATTGGCTGATAATAGCGCTTGCCATCACGAAAATTACGCAATTGATTGTAAAGATAACCGGCTGGTTTACCTGCAATACGCGGGAAATAAGCATCTCGATTAATTTTGTCAGCATCTCTATGACAGATGATACAAGCCTTTACCCGATCATCCAACGTATCAGGTTTTTCAGATGGCATCGATTCGGCAGCGCCTGCCAAACCCGAAAACATCGACAGTAAGATCAAAACAGAAAACTTCATTGACACGAAAATCCCTAAAAATAATCAAAATACTGGCAACGTTACGTTCAATTGTTCTCGTTGCAGCCTATACACGGGTGACAGTAACCTTCCAGATCTACTATTAAAACCACAAGATTTCACAATCTAACGATTCTCACGGTAACCATTCTACTCAATTACCGTTCTACCCGCTAACACCGTTCTATTTACTACACTTTCTTTCTCATTCTTTTGTTAGCTGCTGTTTCAATAAGAAATTGTGTAATTGACAAGAACCGTCAATAAAGTTTATCTCATATTATGCAACTTTGAATTCCGAAAGTTCCGCATACTGTCGATTACTTGCTTCAAGAAAACCTATCTTAATAAGGTTTACCTTCTACCATTAATGGAATCATTTTAGTAATTTCATAACGATCAAGAGCCCGGATTTTATTTTCTATTTGAATATACCGAACCGTTTTTACACCGGAAAGAACTTTGGCAAGTTTGGGAACGTACGATTGTTTTAGCTGAATTTCCGCTGTATCAACTTTAAATACCTCGTCAAGTAATTGCCTAGCTTTCTCATTGGTTAAAGTATTCGCATTGTAAATGATAGCGTATTCATTTATTACCTTAGCCAATTGATCGTTGATCTTCTGCAAATCTTTTTGGTAGGCATCATAGATTGGCCAAAAGCCCTTGGCTTCAGCATCTGTTAAATCCATATTCTCTGCAACCAATAATTTTTTGTCAGCACTAATTTTTTCTTGCAGGATCTTCATATTTTCACTCGCGCTATCCGCAAAAGCTGTGGATGCCGGAATCAAAACTACTGATACCAAAACAAAAATCAAAAAATTAAGATTTATTTTATTCACGATATTTGCCAAAGAAGCTATTTTCATTATTGATTATCCTTGTTATGTTTAGAATATTGAAATATAAAAGTAATTGAAGCTTTCCCTTTGCAATTTAAATCAGAGCATCTTTAACCCAGATAAAATCGCTGAAAAACCTTCATCATTTTACAAAGAAAAAAACTCTCGCAAAATACTTGTTTGAGTCGTATTTGATTTTCAGAAGGTTATGAATAAGAATCTACCGCATGAGTTGGTTCTTTCAGTTGGCGATAATATGTCATTTCAGATTCATCCGGTGAAATATTTCCAATTCGCTCTAATAACTGGCGATCATTGAATTAATTCACGCTCCCAAAATGGTAAATTCAGTTTCATCGATAGCACACCAGGAATCGCGATACTTGTTCAAATCAGCATACCTGATTGGAGCGACAGAAGACTGAAGGATGAATATACTGCCAAACCAGATACTGAAGATGCAAAAAACTCAAATGGAGATTATGTGGGAAATCTGGAAAATGGTAATGAGCAATTATCAAAGAGGATAAATCATTATATCAACCAAGTTTATGGTATTAGCAGGTATAACTTTCTGGGGTGACAAATTAAACCGTAAAGGGCGGCCAATTTAACCGGTATCAACATCCCTGATCCATCTCTGCACTTCTTACCCAGGTTCGCAATGTTTCCGCTGTACAGCCAATCTTCAATGCGATCGATTTGATTCTCTCCTCTCAAATCATTTTATCTCCGGAAAACCAGGGCGATTCAATTGTATGGTTACGCTTGGGGCAGGGAGAAGTGCTGATCCCCTAATTCAAGCGCTCTGCCCATTCCCTCCGAGCAGTCGGTCACATTCGTCGATAACATATTCAGGAATGCTTTCAAATTCGTGCGGATTCAACTGCATGACATATTCATTCTCAATGTGGTAGGACTCGTTGACGAATTTTGTGATGACATGATTGTCATGTGTTCCTCTGATGATACGGAATAGCTGTATTTTTTCATACCCTACCTGAGAGGCATAATATTTTGCCTTCATAGTTTCCGCGTTACTGACTTCCTGAATGAGCGCATCGTAATCAAAACCAGGAATTCGCGCCTTGATCTTGTTCTGCGCAGTATTCATTTCTTCAGCCGTCATCTCAACATCGTCATTTGTTAATCGCACTGTTGGGTTTTGCCGCCTCTTAAAAAGGCTCGCCAACAAATTATATTCCAAGCCTTTCTCGGCAAGAATTTCGTAGTAGCGACGCAAATAAATCAATTTAAGGATAGGGTCTGTGAGTCTGGCAATGTTCTCTTCACAGATTACAGCGAATGTCTTAATGTCTTCACTGCGTATCGGTATTTCCTTTACGTTTCCATTTTTTGACGTGAGGAATGAGGCTATTGAATGTGAGCTTTGAAATACTTTCGCCGTGCTTTTAATAGCGTCAATAGCTGGTTCGATGTCATGCGTTAGCATGATGGTTGTGCGGCCTTTCAGGCTTGCTTTTCCTCGAAACAATTCATGCAAGATCGCAAATTTTTTATTTTTATCGAACGATGAAATCGGATCATCAAGAACAACAATATCTGGGTTCTCTGATAGCATCTGGTGCATAAAAAGAACCAGTGAAAACGCATTCTTCTCGCCATAGCTTAGATGCTTTGACGCTGATTCAATGTGCTGATTTAGGTCATCATGTGTGAGCTTCATCTTATAAGAATCTGGCTCAGGCATGATCAATACAGAGTATTTGTACCCTGCCGATTTCAGAAAGTTATTTATGCTTTCCTGGTTATCATCAATCGTCTTTGCAATTTTTGCTTTGTGTTTGTTCACTCTGCCTTTAAGGGTTCCTACTTCTTTCAGCAGCTCTTCGAGCTGCGAGTTGATTGGATCAATCACCTTGCGTGTCTCTTCAGAATCCAATGTATCAATCATGCCAAGATCGATATTCAAGAGCTTAATTTCATCTTCAATCTTGTCCACATCACGCAACGTAAAAAACGAGATTGTGCGAAGCCCCTCTAACTTCTCGATTAGCGCATCAATGTTTCCTTTAAGTCCGCTCAGAAAACTTCTCTCTGGGGCTGTTAGCTCAATCTTTGCTTTGGTAATTTTATCAAGATTCTCCTGACACTTCTGGCTAAAGTATTTTCCCAATCGCTCTATAATCGCCTTGAGCGTATTCATGTGGCTTACAGATTTTTCATCATATTCCTTCGCCACAGCTAACGCGGTTTCCTTTTGCGGCCCTGGTGGAAGTGCCGTTGAGCAATAGGGGCAAGTGTCGCCCAGCTTAAGAAACTCATTGCCTTTAATTTGCCAACCTATCCATTTTGACGGATCAGGGCTTTTGATAAATGTTTCAAATGGCTTTAGTGAATCCGGTATATTTTCTATTTTGTTTCCTGAGCCGTATGCCTTAATTAGCTTGCTCGATTTTGGAAGCGACCCGTCTTTGTTGGGGGTGCCAAAAGCATCGCGTAGCTCTTTTAGGTCTTTGATTGTTTGTTCAATCTCAGCATTAGAAGAGAAAGTCTTTCTGATGCCTTCAAAAAGTTTTTCAATCTCAGTCATTGAATCCTGATACTCTTTTGTTTTTATAAAAATATCGAAGCTATTTTTTATGACTTCGTCCTGCTGAAATACAAATTGGTTTACATATTCTTCATCAAAAACAAGTGCCGAAGAAAGACCTTCGACGCCGCTAACCATTGGTTTTTCCGCATTCGCATTTCCCCTATTCTTAAACGGAACAAGTTGTTCTAGCGTTCCGTCTTTCCGGATTTCTGCGACAATAGCCTTGGCTATTGTGCTTTTTCCAAGCCCATTAGAGCCGAACTTGATATTGAGACTTCCTTTAACAAGTCTTATCTCAGCACACTTGATGCTGTTGCAGTTTTTTATGGTTACATGAAGGTTTTGGGCGGATTGTGTCATTTTCTGTTCCCTTTTTAGTTAAAACGAAAACTGCGCCTGCATTCGTTCATCAAGGAAGCGCAGCTTGCGCATAGTCCAGCATACCTCAGTCTACCAGGGATAGAACAAGCAGTCGTGTCACCATCCACCATTTCAAGACCGGCATTTAAACCTTCTTTTTGTGTCAAACATACCGACTTTAATTCTGATATCTCTTATGACTGTCTGTACCATGTAGATCGCCCACCGCCATGCCGGACAAGGAAGCCTTTTTCCACCAATGAGCCAAAAGTTGCCTTCAATGTGTTCGGGCTTGCGCCTGTCTCGCGCACCATATCGCGGGTCGCGACGCGGCCATGGTCACGCACATAATCCAGGATTTTGACGGCCAATTCGGGCAAGACGGCCAGGGCGTTCTTTTCGCGCTCCACTTTCGTGGCTAGGCGGCGCTTCTGCTGCTGCAAAGCCCGCATGAAAAACATAAGCCAGGGTTGCCAATTCGGGGCTTCACTGCGAATTGTGCCTCGGGTCTGACGCAAGGCGAGATAATACCCCTCATTGCTGTTCTCAATCACGCTTTCGAGCGACGAATACGGCACATAAGCATATCCGGACTGCAACAAGAGCAAGGTTGTGAGAATGCGGCTCAGGCGGCCATTTCCGTCCTGAAACGGGTGGATTTCAAGGAACACCACAACGAACACGGCAATCATCAGCAAGGGGTGAATGCGCTTCAGCTCACGGGCATCGCGCAGCCAGGTAACAAGTTCGGTCATCCAGCGCGGTGTATCGAACGGCGTAGCCGTCTCGAACACGATACCGACCATTTTTCCGTCTGCGTCAAAAGCGCTCACATCATTGCGCAGGGTTTTATATTCGCCCCTGTGCCGTTCGTCCTTTTCACTGTAGCGCAGAAGGTCGCGGTGAAGCTGTTTGATATGGTTTTCGGTGATGGGAATATCCTGCCAGGCCTGGAAAATCGTTTCCATGGCCTCGGCATAGCCAGCAATTTCCTGCTCGTCGCGTGTCTCGAATTTCTTGATTTCCAGCTTGCCAAGCAGGTGTTCAACCTCGCGGTCACTGAGCTTATTACCCTCAATACGCGTTGAAGAGCCGATGCTTTCAATCGTGGCGATGCGGCGCAGGGCATTCAACCGATCCGGTGCCAAAGTGCCAAGGGCGCGCCAGGCGCCCTTAAACTCGTCTATTTCAGACAGTAAGGCCAGTAGTTCAGGCGTTATTTGGATAGCGTCGGTTTTGATCATACCTGAATATATACCTGATTATGCCGGAATAGATAATTGCATTCCCGATCATAAAGGCATCGCTGTCAAAAATGGAATCTATGTGTTTAGGCAGCGAGTGGATTTGCAAAGGTTTCGTCAAATTTACGCAGTTGTGTAGCGATCTGTAATATGCTATAGATCGCACTGCGAAACGATTCGTTATTTAGTAAAATCTTCTCAATTTATTTGAATGATGTTTTTTTATTCATGCGAGCAGTTTATCCATATATACCCATCATAGCTTTGTTTTTTGTATTGTCTGCTTGTCAAAACTATCTAGATACGGTTTCTGGTAGCAATCAGATTCCTGCTCCCGCAGTACTGCCGGCACCTATTGAACGTGCGGTTTCTTATTCACAAGAAATTCGACCCATCGTCGAAGCAAAGTGTTTGTCGTGTCATAGTTGTTTTGATGCGCCATGCCAGCTAAAGCTAGAGAACGCCGAAGGGTTGTTGCGTGGCGCCTTTCGTGAGTCGATCTATGGCGGAGCGCGGACTGAGGCCATGTCACCAACCCGATTGGGCATTGACGAACTGACTGTTTCCGGGTGGCGCAAACGCGATTTTCATTCGGTTTTGCAATCTGACGATACACAATCCGAACCTTTGTTAGCGAGAATGATATCGTTGGCGAAACATTATCCCCTTCCTCCCAACAGTAAAATACCCGAATCGATTGAACTGGGCATCACTCGAAAAAATCAATGTGCTTCCAGCGAGAAATTTTCCGATTATGCGCGTGATTATCCATACGGAGGCATGCCTTTTGCAGTTACCGGTCTGAGCGATCAAGAATATGCACTACTGGCCGGATGGGTCAAACAAGGCGCGGTGATTACCGATGAGCCCATTACGCTTACCGATGATGAGAATGAGTCACTCCAGCAGTGGGAGTCGTTTTTCAATCGCGACGATAATCGCGGTAAGCTAGTGATGCGCTGGCTGTATGAGCACTTATTCATGGCAACGCTGTATTTTCCGGATTTGAATGGAGATCTGCGTTTTTTTGAGATGGTCCGTTCATTGACGCCGCCCGGCAGGGAAATCATTCCGATCCCTACCGTATTTCCCAATGACGATCCTGAGCAACCGTTTTTTTATCGTATACGCCCGATTTCCGGCAGCATTCTGCACAAGCGACGAATTCCGTATCCGCTTAGCCAGGCTAAGCAACGCCGCATCGATGAATTATTTTTCAGCCAGGATTGGCCGTTGGAAGACTTACCGGGGTATAGCTATGCTGAACGGGTGAATCCGTTTGCAACGTTTGCGGCTATTCCGGCACATGCCCGTTATCGCTTCATGCTGGACAATGCTGAATATTATGTGCGAAATGTCATACACGGGCCGGTATGCCGCGGCCAGATCGCCACCGATGTGCTACGCGACCGTTTCTGGGTTTTATTCCAGAACCCGGAATCCGATCCTTTTGTCACCGATAATGCCTATCAACATCAAGCTATCCCGTTATTGGAGATGCCTGGACAAAACGACGATCTGCTAGCGATGGATACAGAATGGTTTCGGTATCTCGAGCATCACAACAAGTATTTGGCGCAGCGCCGCAGTCAGTATGTATTGCAATACCCCGATGGCGCATCGCTGGATCATGTCTGGAACGGCGACGGTCGAAATACCGATGCGTTACTAACCATTACCCGTCACTACAATAGTGCCTCGGTTGCCAGGGGACTGATCGGAGATATTCCTCAAACGCTATGGCTCATGGATTATCCGCTGTTGGAGCGCACTTACTACATATTGGCGGTAAATTACAACGTGTTCGGCAATGTCGCGCATCAACTGTTGACCAGACTGTATTTCGATCTGATCCGCAACGGTTCGGAACAAAATTTTTTGCGCTTCATGCCTAATGGTCAACGCACGGCCATTCTACATGACTGGTATCAAGATTCGGGTAAATTGAAATTTGGCATTTTTTACGAAGACGTGGACGACACATCACCTTCGGCGGAGCGTTTCACAACTGAAAACCCAAAGCGGGAGCTTGCATCGCGGTTGCTCCAACGTTTTGAATCCGTTAATGCAATGGCAAGCGATCCTATCAATCGTTGTCAATTGATGAACTGTATCCGCCCAGATCAGCCACTTTGGATACAAAAAGCAGATCGGGCGTTGTCTACCATTGCAGCCCGCCCGGCAGCCGACCTGGCTGGCATAAACCAATTACCGGAAGTAACATTCGTGCGAGTCAAACATGATCAAGACAAGCGTACGGTCTATACGTTGTTGCGGGATCGTGCGCACAGCAACGTTGCATTTATGCTGGGCGAGGAATTGAGATACCAACCTGAAAAAGATCGTCTAACAATATACCCCGGCATTATCGGCAGCTACCCGAATTTCATTTTTGATGTACCTGACTCGGATATCGAAGAATTTACATTACTACTTGGTGCAGCCAAAAAAGAGAAACACTTCGAACATATTGTGAGCACATGGGGAGTACGGCGCACGCATCCGCAATTCTGGGAAATTTTGCATGATGTCACCGACTGGCAAAAAGAGCGCGAGCCTCATATAGCAGGTATTTTTGATATCAATCGCTATGAAAATTTTTAAATCGGAAAAGCAAATAATGTGCTAAGTACCTTCAATGTTTACTGTTATCCAGAGTGATCATTATCTCGGATCACCCCTTTTCTGATATCAGCTACAACTTGACTGCACGCAACCGCAATGCATTCCCGATTACACTGACCGAAGAAAGCGCCATTGCCGCCGCAGCAAAAATCGGCGACAACAAGATACCGAAGAATGGATACAGTACCCCGGCCGCGATCGGTATACCAGCAGCATTGTAGATAAAAGCGAAAAACAGGTTTTGGCGAATATTACGCATGGTTGCTTCGGATAAGCGTCGTGCTCGAACAATACCCAGCAGATCACCGCGAAGCAAGGTTACACCCGCGCTTTCAATCGCAACATCGGTACCCGTACCCATGGCAATACCAACGTCAGCGGTAGCCAAAGCCGGAGCATCGTTGACGCCATCCCCTGCCATGGCGACTACTCGTCCTTGCTCGCGCAACCGTTTTACAATCGCCGCTTTCTGGTCGGGTAACACTTCCGCTTCCACTTCATCGATACCCAGTTGCCGAGCGACTGCTTCAGCCGTAATACGGTTGTCTCCGGTCAGCATGACAATACGGATGCCATCGGCATGCAAAGCATCGATAGCGGCGGGTGTCGATTCCTTTACCGGGTCGGCGATGGCGACAATACCGGCAATCGCTCCATCGATTGCCACGAAGATCACTGTTGCTCCATTCTGACGCAGCTCATCGGCTTGCGTTTCCAGCACCTGGGTATCGATATCCAGTTCTGCAAGAAACTTGGTGTTGCCCAAAACAATCCGATGACCATCGACATTGCCGAGTACGCCTTTGCCAGTGGGTGAGTCAAAATCGGTTGCCTTAGTCAACCCAATCGAGCGCTCTTTGGCTGCGGCTACGATAGCGGCAGCCAAAGGATGCTCGCTTCCTTGTTCCAAACTGGCCGTGAGGCGCAATAACTCAGCTTCGTCGATCTCGCTGGCAGTATGAATTTCCGTAACGCGAGGTTTGCCTTCGGTCAATGTACCGGTCTTATCAATCACGATCGTATCGATCTTTTCCATACGCTCCAATGCTTCGGCATTTTTGATCAAAATACCCTCGGTCGCGCCCCGTCCGACGCCAACCATGATTGACATCGGCGTCGCCAGACCCAGCGCGCATGGACAAGCAATGATTAGCACGCTAACGGCTACGATCAAGGCATAACCCATAGCTGGCGGTGGTCCCCAAACAGACCAGATGGCAAAGGCAAGCACGGCGACCAGAATGACTATCGGTACAAACCAGCCGGCCACGATGTCTGCCAGGCGCTGAATCGGTGCACGTGAACGCTGTGCTTCCGATACCATGCGAACGATCTGCGCCAGCATGGTATCACGCCCAACTTTTTCTGCACCCATGACAAAGCTACCCTGACCGTTGATGGTACCGCCAATCACCTGGTCTCCGGGTTGCTTGCGAATCGGCATGGATTCCCCAGTCACCATCGACTCATCGATATTCGAATTGCCTTCGATTACTTTACCATCGACGGGCACCCGGTCGCCGGGACGAACTCTCAAGCGATCGCCCGCTACTACCTGATCCAGATTAATCTCCTCTTCCCTATCGGCATCGACAAGGCGGCGGGCAGTCGTCGGTGACAAATTAAGCAAGGCTTTGATCGCGCCAGAAGTACGCTCGCGCGCACGTAATTCCAGCACCTGACCCAATAACACCAGCACAGTGATAACCGCTGCGGCTTCGAAATAAACTGCGACCGACCCATCGCTGCTGCGAAAAACATCAGGAAAGAGATCAGGCGCAACGGTCGCAATAATGCTATAGATCCATGCCACGCCGGTTCCCATCGCAATCAATGTGAACATATTCAGCGCGCGATTCTTGATCGATTGCCACCCACGCACGAAGAACGGCCATCCTGCCCACAGGACAACCGGTGTCGCCAATGACAGTTGTATCCAATTGGAAGTCTGCGTGGATATTAGGTGCGTAAGTCCGATTAAATGACCGCCCATTTCCAAAATAAAAACCGGCATAGCTAGCACTAGGCCAATCCAGAAACGACGAGTCATATCGGCGAGTTCCGGACTAGGCACATCATCAAGCGACACTTCCGCTGGTTCCAATGCCATGCCGCAAATCGGACAACTTCCCATACCGATCTGCCGAACTTGTGGATGCATCGGACAAGTATAGATAGCGTCGGATGGGGAATCATCGATTGAAGTCTTTCCTGACAAATAGGTAGCGGGTGCAGCCACGAATTTATCGTGACAATGGGCAGAACAGAAATAGTAACTCTGTTCATCATGCTCAGCGCGATGCTTCGCTGTATGTGAATCCACCGACATACCGCAAACGGGATCGATCGCTATAGCACGGTGATTCGCGTGATGGTGATGGTTGTGGTCATGCTGCTTATGTTCGTGATGTTCGTGCGCCATAACTTGAAATCCTTTTCGTTTAGAACGAGTGATTCGGTACTTTTGCAGTCGATCGTATCTTGATACTGATAGTCAATCGCAAACGCCAACCATTAGTTGGACCTATTAAAAATATAAATATCCAGAATTAAATAGGTTGTCAAGCTGTTAAAACCTGTGGCGCCAATATTTGAAGCAATTATTGAGCATTGATGACCGCTATTTTTCTTAACTATGCGTCACGACTGATCAACAGAAAATGTTATTTTTAACCGCGCGAAGTTTCAATCAATTAAAACACGTAAGGCGTATCATGATCCGTGAAATACTTTGCAAAAATGGGGAAAAACTCATTGGCATCGCCGCTTTAGTATGAGATGGATTGAATTAAAAGCAAGCGCTATCCCGGCCTGGAATTTTCGGATATGCTGAAAGAAATTGAACTTGAGAACATTCAAATTCACCAAGCTTTCAGCTACTATAATCTTATCTGTAAGAATTCTGGTGTTGTTTACGGTATTCCGAGAAATACAGTAAATAAATACATACAAAACCCACCAAGCCTCGGAAATTTACTCCGAAAACAATATCCATCCGCAGTTCAAAAATTGAATAAGGATCATCATGACGAACACAATCACACAAGAAGAACGCGTCACCGGCGCCATTATGGGTGCTTTTATCGGTGATGCCCTGGCTCTCGGCCCTCATTGGTATTATGATCTCGCTGAACTTCGGCGCGACTATGGGGAATGGATTACTGACTACACCGACCCCAAGCCTGGTCGATATCATAGTGACCGCAAGGCAGGCCAACTCTCTCAAGCAGGCATCATCCTCACTCTTATGCTTGAATCTCTCGTCGAACATGGCGGATATCATGAAGCGGATTTTTGCCGCCGAATGGATGGGGAGTTGTTTCCGTTTCTCGACGGTACACCGATGAATGGACCGGGCGGCTACACCAGCCAATCCATCCGGGAAGCATGGCGCCGCCGCGTAGAGCAAAAATTACCTTGGGGACAAACCGGCGGGCACGCGGATGACACGGAAGCAATTGAGCGCACGCTGGCGCTGGCGGTTCGCTACGCATTTCGGCCTACTGAGCTTGCTACCATAGTCGCAAACAATACTCGCCTGACCCAAACCGATGACACCGTAATCTCAATGACCGTAGCCTATGCAGCGGTGCTAGGTATGTTAGTGCAAGGGCATGCATTAGATAAAACATTATCTGGAAAATTAATGCGATTGGTAAAAACTGGAAAGCTGCCTTTTCATGCCGTTACTTTTGGCGATTTTCAACCGCCTAACCCGGGTGACCCTGATCCTCCCCGTGCCGGGCGATTCGCTTCTCCCGATGCTTTGCTCACGCCATCCTATATGGCTGAAGCTGCGGCAGACGCAAATATTCGCATAGAACCGGCGTGGAAAGTGTCGATTGTGTATGGCATGCCCTGCGCCATTTATCATCAACTTCCCGCTGCCTATTATCTTGCCGCTCGTTTCCAAAACGATTTCGAATCCGCCGTGCTTCATGCGGTCAATGGTGGTGGGCAGAATCAAGCACGCGCCATTCTTACGGGTGCGCTTGTAGGCGCCCAAGCAGGCTTTTCCGCCATTCCGAAGCGATTTCTCGATGGCCTGGAAGATTTGGACAAACTCGAACAGCTTGCTACCGCTCTTGCTTCACAGGTAAACGATGACAAAGAGGCCATCAAAAATTGATAGCGTTGTTAAGCGGGGTGCGCAGCGCCAATTGCACAGGTCCGTGTTGATCGATGGGTTAGCCGGCATTCTTGGCAACCAGGTACGCCTCGTGCGCATTCGAGGCAGCATGATTCCTCTTATCTAGATCAGTGAGCCCGTCAAGTACCGGGCGAAGACTCGAATGATCAAATAGCTCGGCGTACTCGATTAGCGTTTTGGTGATCAGATAAGTGAGGCTGTAAATAGCTTGTGGGCGGGGTTGCATGAATTCGAGCTTTGGTCGAAAAATTCCCGGTGAGTCACACTCAAGGTGATAGTGCAGGAGATCCTGCCAGCCGCCATGCACATTTCGGGACGGACCTCCGAAGATTGCGAGGTAAGCCTCCCCTAACCCCACATCTTTCGCTTTCTCAAATAGATTTTTGTCACCCCAGTTTTGAATCCTCCTTGCCGGAAGCTCTTCTTCTGTTACGAGGGAGTTCTCGAATGTTCTTGTTATTGAGCGGAGCATGCGTTCTTCAATCGGAAGGATCTTCCCTGCGCGAACATTGATGTTGGACTTTATCTGGCCTGCGAGTTTCTTCTCGTGCTGTAGAGAGTATGCGATATAGGAGCGGATCAGTTCAGGAGAAGACTCTCGGATCAAATATCGTAGGTTGATGACGCACTCGGCAAACAATCGAACCAATACTGAGAGCATTTCCTCACGGTACTCAATAGATTCCTCCATCGCGAATCGCATGAGCTTGAACATGCGGACCAAATGACCGCCGAGAACCGCTTGTTCAACATTCCACGCCTGTGTAGGCCCGACCGAAACGTTCGCCAGAACGCAGACACAGCTGGCGGCCTCACGAAAGAGATTGAATGCCACGCCGAAGTGCTGACCTTCCCGAGTAAACGAATCAAGCTCGGCTTTGTCTATTCGTGTTCTTTCAATATCGGCAAGAGTGAATTCGAGTGACACGGTTGCTGCCGGCTAACGTAATGTATAAGACACCTTATCCGATAATCTGTTAAACAATGTCGAGTAATCTTGCTTATTGGCAATAATCATCATGATAACATTGATTTATATTCTAACAAATAATCGATGGCTCAGGAAAATACGACATTATTGTCTGCTAAAAAATTACTGATTCGAGTATAGGAAAGAACTCGTTTCAAGCATTACAGTATGAGTACGGGAAACCGCGATGCACGGGCACCGAATTTATCTTGACGGAATGATTTTGAGCGATCCCAAAACCAAAATATTTCTCAACCAAATTTCCAGTCACGCATGAATCGAGGGCAGAAGTCTTCTCCACCCGAGAATGCCCTTAGCGTGTAGAAATTCTCATGGTTCGGTCGACCTGCTCAAGATGAAAATTGCGCAACACATTCATGCCTAAGAGCGGGTTCCCAGGCAGATTCGGCATGACCATGACTTCCACGTTGGTCAACCTGAATTCCCCGAAGGTGACTTCAGGCACAATGGCTTTACAAGCGCTGACGATACCATTTGCGGTCGTCATTTTCTGGTTCGTGCACTTTTGTATACCCGCACGTGACGCAATCTCTGCTGATACCGATACAACGGTTGCTCCAGTATCTATCATGAACACGACAGGCACTCCATTGACAGTTCCCGAGCTAAAATAGTGGCCATCGCGTGTTTGCTGTAGATCAAGCTTTCCATTACCAATGACTTCCAACGGTTGCTCTAAATGCTGAAGATCTATCGGTAACATATTGTAAGCAAGATCAAGCCGGACAGGGCGAATACCCGAACCGCTGAACTGCATCGAGGTCGTTGCGTCAGCATTCACTGAAATTCCACCTTCTACTGTCACAGTAGCTCCGTCAGAAAAACCCGTTTCTAGGTTACACCAACTGGATCCCAGCAAAACTTGCATGCCATACTGACCAACCGGTACAGCGATTTGACTGGAATTTCCTGTTGCAATCGATAGCGCCAGAAGTTTTTTAGCGTTCGCTGAATCAAACAGTATCGCCACCATGGGATGATCATGTTTATTTTCTATTCTCAATCCCGAGTAAAGCACATCGGTTCTATTGATCGCTAATGGATCAAATAGGTAAGTTGCCCCATTCGGCGGCAACAATCCACACGCTTGCGGTATCAGTTTTTTGGAATCCGCATACTGAGCAGTTTGAGAATTGAGTTCCAACAACGACTGATAACGTTGGAAAATTACCAGAAAAACCAGTCCTATAAAGACCCAAACCAGAGTAATCCCAAAAAAACGTTTCCATGATAAATCGGGTAAACTGCTTGTGGATGATTTCCGATTGCCTCTATCATTCTTGCTGGTAGGGTTCACGCGATAGTGGCCTCGATCTTGTAATGGTTTCTCTTTCATAAAAACTCTACTCATTCACTTGAATTGAAACGCACATTTGATTACGACCATATTCTTCAGATTATTGAAAAAATCTTCAATTGGAATAAATACCAAATACGCTGAAACAACATTAGGCAATCATTACCTTCATTTCTGTAGGTCCTGATAGGGAACAGCATACAAACTTATACGAGCAGCACGTTGGACGTAAGTTTCAAAAGCAGCTATCCTGTGCACTTTTTCCGAGTTAACGCATCGTTTATTCATCGCGCCCATAGCTCAGCTGGATAGAGTACCGCCCTCCGAAGGCGGGGGTCGCACGTTCGAATCGTGTTGGGCGCGCCATTTAAGAGTGGCTTCATGGGTTGATTTAAATCATTTCATTGTTATATTAAGTCTGAGTATGACTTCATATTGCGATGATTTTTATTCACATCAAATTAAATGTTTACCGGAATTATACAAGCTACTGGAAAAATAACCGCTGTCCATACATCCAACGCAACGGCTGAAGGCGATCTAGCATTAACGGTCGACCCCGGAAACCTTGACCTGAGCGATGTAAACTTAGGAGATAGCATTGCTGTCGACGGTGTTTGTTTAACGGTTAAATCTTTGGCCAATCAACGCATTCATTTTGATGTTTCTGCAGAAACACTGCGCTGCACACATGGATTAAATTGCGTTGATAAGACAATTAATTTGGAAAAAGCATTACGTTTAGCCGATCGATTGGGTGGCCATTTAGTCAGCGGCCATATTGACGCAATCGGTATTGTCACTCGATGTATACCAGCGGGAGAAAGCGTTACACTGGATGTTGAGGTTCCCAACGCAATCACACGCTTCTTGACACACAAGGGGTCTGTTGCAGTAAACGGCGTCAGCTTGACAATCAATCAAATGACTAATGATATCTTTTCAGTAAATCTGATTCCACACACCCTGATGGTTACCGCATTAGGCCAGTTGCAACCAGGTTCACCAGTCAACCTGGAAACAGATATGTTGGCACGCTATGTTGCAAGATTACTCAATCTATAAACGAAATTAAAAATATACATTAGAAAAAATGAGCATTAGCGCTATTGAAGAAATTATTGCCGACATCAAACTCGGTAAGATGGTCGTGTTGGTCGATGAAGAAGATCGCGAAAATGAGGGAGACATCGTACTTGCCGCAGATTTTGTCACACCCGCAGCCATCAACTTTATGGCAACACATGGTCGCGGGCTAATTTGCTTAACGCTCACCGAAGAACATTGCAATCAATTGGATTTACCCTTGATGGTAACAACCAACCGGTCTCCTTTGGGAACCAACTTTACCCTCTCCATTGAAGCAGCCGAGGGTGTTACTACAGGAATTTCCGCGGCAGACCGCGCCAGAACCGTACAAGTAGCTGTGCAAAAAAATGCAAAACCCAAAGATCTTGTACAACCGGGGCATATTTTTCCGCTCATGGCGCAAAAGGGCGGTGTGTTGGTGCGCGCAGGCCACACCGAAGCTGGTTGCGATTTGGCCAAAATGGCTGGCCTCACTGCGGCTTCGGTCATTTGTGAAGTCCTGAAAGATGACGGCAGCATGGCAAGAATGCCCGATCTCATCACTTTTGCGCACAAACATCAACTTAAGATTGGCACAATTGCCGATTTGATTCAGCATCGCAACCAAACCGAATGCCTGGTCACACGCGTTGCTGAGCGCACCATTCAAACTTTACATGGGTCATTTCAATTAATTGCCTATCGAGATGATATCTCGCTTCTAACACACTTAGCGTTGGTCAAAGGCACCATAAACCCTGCGCACGAAACCCTGGTACGTGTCCATGAACCATTGTCTGTCATTGATTTTCTCGATATTGAAGACGACTCGCATTCCTGGAATATCTACACTGCAATGAAAATGATTGCTGAGGCAGGATGTGGCGTTATTGTTCTGATGCACCGCCGGGATAATCCGATAAAACTAGCTGAACGCGTTGAATCGAAAAATGAACACCCTCGATCCTTCAGTAATAAAATGGATTTGCGCCACCACGGAATTGGTGCACAAATATTAAAGGACCTGAATGTTGGAAAAATGCGCTTGATGGCGACTCCTCGAAAAATGCCTAGTGTCACTGGATTCGGTTTAGAAGTTTCCAGTTATGTGGAAACTCACAACAAAGATAACCTTTGATTCATGCTGAAAGTATTATAATGGTGGCAAGTATCAATCACTGCAACTTAAGGAGTAAACATGCCTTTTTACGATGACATTCCCGAAATTGAACCTACTCTAGAAGGTAGCGATTTACGAATGGGTATCGTCATGAGTCGCTTTAACTCGGATATTGGCGAAGGATTGCTGAGCGCCTGCATTACAGAACTTAGAAATAACGGTGTACAAAACCATAATATACTACTTGCAACAGTACCCGGCGCCTTGGAAATTCCTTTGACGCTTAAACGCATCGCCCTAACCAATCAATTCGACGCCTTCATTGCACTCGGCGCAGTAATTCGGGGTGACACCTATCATTTCGAAATCGTAGCGGATGAGTCTGCCCGAGGTTTAATGGCGGTGCAATTGGAAATAGAAATTCCCATTGCCAATGGAATTCTCACTACCGATAACGAAGATCAAGCGATCGCACGTATGCACGAAAAAGGCACGGAAGCTGCAAAAGCTGCGCTGGAAATGGCCAATTTGCAAATCAAGATTGATGAATTACCTTATGAATAACTTGCAATCGGATTCGAGTACTAACAAAAACGACAACAAAACCAAAAAACCGAAAAGCCGCCGCAGAATCGCGCGTGAGTTTGTAGTTCAGGGCTTGTATCAATGGAAAGTTACAGGCGAAAGCGCAAGTTTTATTGAACAACAGCTACGCGAATCCCCCGAATTCATTCATGTCGATGAAAAGCATTTTTCTAAAGTTCTGCGAGGCTCAATTGAGAACTTCGAGTTATTGAATTCGCATATTCAACCGTACCTAGATCGCGCCTTGCATGAACTGAGTCCGGTAGAGTTTGCTATTTTGTTACTGGGCGCATATGAATTATCGTATCATCCCGAAATTCCTTACAAGGCGATCATCAATGAAGCCATTGAATTAGCAAGAACTTATGGTGGTATCGATGGACATAAGTATGTCAATGGAGTCTTAGACAAGCTAGCGATTAAACAACGTGCCGTAGAAATAGCTGCGCAGAAATCGGAAATGAAACAACCGCTCACTTAATTCCAGTGATTTCAGAATTCGACATTATCGATCGCTTTTTCCAGAAACCTACCTATAATGGGATCGTAGGGATCGGTGATGATGCCGCCATTATTCCAGCTTCACAAAATACTGAGTTTGCAATTTCGACCGATACATTGGTGTCCGGTAAGCATTTCTTCCCAGATGCCGATCCTTATAAACTGGGCTATAAATCTTTAGCCGTTAATCTCTCCGACATGGCCGCGATGGGCGCCAAGCCGCGATGGGTATTGCTTGCATTAACATTACCCAAGCATCTGGTGACACACGATAATGCTTGGCTATCCGAATTTAGTCGGGGTTTCTTCGATTTAGCAAACACTTATCAAGTCGAATTAATCGGTGGCGATACAACCGCTGGACCTTTGAATATCAACGTGCAAATCATCGGTGAAATCATACGAGGCAAGGCCATCCGCCGTAACAATGCGCAAGTGGGTGATGATATTTGGGTATCCGGTCAATTAGGCAGCGCATCACTGGCATTAAAGCATGAATTACAGCAAATTACTTTAACACCAGAAGAACTTTCACAGTGCTTACCCGCATTGCTCATGCCCTCAGCTCGGATTACGCTAGGGCAACGGTTGGTTAATCTGGCGCACAGCGCCATTGATATTTCCGACGGATTGGTAGCCGATTTGGGGCATGTTTTAAAAAATTCTATAGTAGCCGCGCGCATTAATCTCCATGATATTCCTTGCTTACCGATTATTAAAAGTAACCTGGCACAACCGCTATTCAGAGAGTGCCTATTATCAGGCGGAGATGACTACGAGCTGTGCTTTACCGCATCCGAAAAAAACCGTAACGCAATTGAATCACTTGGAAAAGAATTAAATTTACCGCTCACACGTATCGGTAAAATTCTGGTGGGGCATCAATTAGTCATCAAAGATCACCAGGAAAAATTAATTTCACCGGACATCAAGGGATATGACCATTTTATCTGATGCTGAACAAACTGAACGTCACTCTCATTCTGGACACTCACCAGTTTTTAAACCCAACCTATCGCTAGTTCTTAGCCACCCGGCCTTTTTCATTGCTTTTTCTGGCGGCGCGGGTTTATTCCCGTTCGCGCCAGGCACGATAGGCACTTTAGTTGCATTCCCTCTATTTTGGCTAATCAATGAAGTACTTTCTCCAGTATATTTTCTATTAGTCATCGATATAATGTTTATCGTCGGTATCTGGGCATGCGGTTTGACAGGTAAAGTACTGGGTGATCCGGATCATGGCAGCATGGTATGGGATGAAACAGTGGCATTTTTGTTAGTGCTTTTTTTCATTCCCGATGAATGGCAGTGGCAATTAGCTGCTTTTATCCTGTTCCGTTTCTTCGATATTGCAAAGCCCAATCCGATTCGCTATTTCGATCAACACTTACGCGCTGGCTTCGGTGTAATGTTTGACGATCTTGTTGCAGCATTTTTGACTCTGCTATGCTTTGCTGGATGGAAAACATGGATACTACCGATAATTACTTCCGGTTAAGCTGCTATATCAGAACCATAGAAATAACTGCACAATCTAATACCGGACTAGGCAGTTGCACCAGTCCGGTATTGCGCGCACATCCAAGCAATTCTTATTGATTTATTGCTGTGGCGGCGCTACAGGCGCTCCACTCGGTGGCGGCTGAATTTCTGAAACGAAGATCTCCACCCTGCGGTTTATTGCTCGATTAGCTGGCGTATCATTGGCGGCAATAGGCTCACGGGAACCTCTTCCGTCAATCTGAATACGATTGATTGCAACGCCACGCCCTACCAAGTAATCACGCGTGCTAGAGGCACGGTTAACCGATAAAGGATTATTGACCGCATCGCTACCGGTATTATCCGTATGACCGATAATCGTTACTACAGTATTGGGATTATTGTTCAAACTGGTAGCAAAATTATCCAATATCGGTTGTAGACTCGGTTTAATATTTGATTTTCCTGAATCAAAAGAAATGTCACTAGGGATATTGAGCTTGAGGCGATTATCAGCGGTTTTAGAAACTTCCACGCCAGTACCGGCGGTAGCTGCCTCCATTTGTTTTTTTTGCTCTTCCATTCTTTGTGACCATAAATAACCAGCCCCGGCCCCCAAGATAGCACCAGAACCCGCACCAATTGCAGCGCCGTCTCCACCGCCTATGATTGCACCCAATGCGGCGCCAGCGCCAGCTCCTAACGCGCTTCCCGTCAATGTTCCTGATTGTGTGTTGCTCATCGAAGCACATCCAGTTAACGATAACAAAACAAGCGTCGTCAAAATTCTTTTTTCCATGCACATCCCCTTTGATAAGAAACAGGAAACATACTTTAACAGAAGAAATAAGAAATTCAATCTTTGTCTTTTAAATTAAGACGCCTACTTTCCACGCATAAACATTTTATCCAATTCGGCCACAGTAATTTCGAACCAAGTGGGTCGGCCATGATTACACTGATCCACGCGTTCGGTTACTTCCATTTCACGCAACAACTGATTCATTTCTTCAATGGTAAGCTTTCGATTAGCGCGAACAGCACCATGGCAAGCCATCGTAGCCAAAGTTTCATTACGCCTGGCAGTCAATACTTGACTCGCGCCATAATCCCCAATTTCCTTTAATAGATCATGAGCAAGCTGGACGATATCGGCATCACTCAGTATTGCAGGAATTTTACGAACAACCAAAGCTGTAGGAGAAAATGGCGCAATTTCAAAACCCAATCGATCAAACAAATCAACATTTTCTTCAGCCAAGCTCATTTCAACGCTACTGGCATGAAATGTAACGGGAATCAATAAAGATTGCGTCGGTACTACCTGCTGATCAAATACACTTTTAAGTTTCTCGTACATGACGCGCTCATGCGCCGCGTGCATATCGACCACAACGAGTCCTTGTTTATTCTGAGCCAGAATGTAAATTCCTTGCAATTGCCCCAACGCAAAACCCAATGCAAAGCTTTCCTCCTTTACTGAAGCCACAAATGAATTCAGTTCGCCCGTGGTCTTTGCTTCGTCTAATAACTTATCTTTTTCACCTAAATATAACGATGGGTCAGATGATCGATTATCGTATATCGATTGATAAATTTGCTCCGGTTGAAATAGTTGTCGCGGCCTATTGTCATGACATAACAATGAATAGTTTGACAATGATGAACCAGCATGGCTTGTACCGCTGACATCTCGATGCTTGAGGCCGATCGCAGTATCAGTATTTTGTTTTTTTTGTGTGTTTGGTACTGATAACGCTTTATTAATTGTATGAAAAATGAATTGATGTACCGCGCGGGGTTCTCGAAAACGCACTTCAGTTTTAGTCGGATGTACATTTACGTCGACCATTTCCGGATCAATTTCCAGAAACAATACAAAAGCCGGATATCGATCAAGATGTAAGATATCGCGATAGGCCTCACGTAAAGCATGAGAAATCAGTTTATCGCTGACAAAACGCTTATTTACAAAAAAATATTGCGCTTCTCTGGAAGAACGAGCATAAGCCGGTAGTGCCACCATACCCTGCAACTGAATCGCTTCAGATTTCTCATCCGCCCAAACGGCACATTGCGCGAACTCTTCCCCAAGTATCGCGGCAATTCGTTGAGCAGGCGTAGCTGGATGTAATAAACGCCGTGTCTTACCGTTATGCTGTAAGAAAAACTCTACTGACGATGCAGACAGGGATATACGTTTAAAAACCTCATCGCAATGCGAAAATTCTGTCGCCTCAGATTTAAGAAATTTTCGGCGCGCGGGAATATTGAAGAATAAATCACTGATAGTTAATGTAGTGCCCATGGACAACGAAGAAGGCGCCACGGGTGAGACTGAATCTCCATCGACATGGATCTGCCAAGCATAATCATCCCCATGTTGATAACTTGCCAGCGTCAAACGTGAAACAGCCGCAATACTTGCCAATGCTTCACCACGAAAACCAAGACTAGCGATCTTATGCAAATCATCCAGGGTGCTAATCTTGCTGGTACTATGCCGCATTAGCGCCAGGGCCAACTCATTTTTCGCGATACCAATTCCATTATCAATTACACGGATTTGTTTAACGCCCCCCTGCAATAGCTGCACATGAATTTTCTGAGCTCCTGCATCCAGACTGTTCTCCAGAATCTCTTTCAGTACTGAAGACGGTCGTTCTACAACTTCACCGGCCGCAATCTGATTGATTAACAGATCTGGTAACAACTTAATACTAACCATCAAAAAATAGTGACGCTATCCATGCTCGGTTACAAATAAAAATGCTGCTTTATTGAATGTGTAATTAAAATACCGCAGGTGAGCATACACTCACCCACTTTGAGATTCTGGAAAATTAAATCAATTTGATCTGCAAAGCAATAACCAATTTTGTTATTACTTCATATTGAAATGGGACTTTATTTGCTTACTTCTTTGCTCGAATCATCATGTTTATGGTCACCAGCATCGCTGTGTTTATGCTCACACTTTCCATGCTCATGGCCTTTCTTCATATGATGCATTTCTGATTCATCTAAGAAACCATCTTTATTTGTATCCATCTCACTAAACTTGTTTTCATGATATTTGATAAATTCTTCTTTACTGATTTTATTGTCTTTGTTAAGGTCGATCTTCGACATTTTTTGACTACATTGTTTGTGATGATGACCATCAGAATGCTTATGCTCTTGCGGTTTTGGCGGCGCAACTTCTTTTTCAGAAACTGCAAAAGCAGTACCAGAGATTAGAAAAAAACCACAAAAAATAATCGATAATAACGAATTGCTTTTCTTGAGCATGATGTCACCCTTTGATAAAAATTAAATTGTATTATAAGAAATAGCAGTCCAAAGTACTCATTCAGTGTAGCGTTTCGAAACAATTCTTACAACATGGGTCATCTATTGTTAAGTAAATGAACGAAAACTTCAAACCACATGGCATTGGAAAAGATACCGACGCAAATAGTTCTATCCAAAATAAATCTAGATCAAAAATAAAACAAAAAACAACCTGAACTCGTCAATATAGAGTTCTTTTGATATGAGAAAATAACAAACTGATAGCAGTAACTCTGGAACACTTTGTTTAATACGAACAAGAAATAATGCTTGATATTAATACTGCTGATAAAGCGGTTGTTTTTTTGCTATGACTGAATGAAATAATACCGCTCTTAACGATCGCTATATAACAACAATCAACCTTAAATGAAATTTATATGAACGAATCAGAACTAAAAAATAAGCCAGATAATTGGGAAAAAAATTTATTGGAAAACCTTGCATTATCGTCCTTGCGTGAACAACGCCGTGCTCGTTCATGGGGGATATTTTTTAAAACCCTAATCTTTATCTATCTTTTCATAGTTCTTTTTGCTGCGCTTGGTTGGATCGAAGAAGGCACCGTGCGATTGCCTGACAATCATACGGCTCTCATTGAATTAAAAGGAGTGATTGCTGCTGACACCATGAGTAGCGCGGATAAGATCATTACAAGCTTGCATGCAGCATTTAAAGATAAAAATACTAAAGGCGTCGTGCTACGCATTAACAGTCCCGGAGGCAGTCCTGTTCAGGCCGGCTATATCAATGATGAAATCCGCAGGCTACGTATTAAATATCCTGAAATACCACTGTATGCTGTTATTTCTGATATCTGCGCCTCTGGAGGTTATTATGTTGCGGTAGCTGCAGACAAGATTTTTGTCGACAAAGCCAGTTTAGTTGGTTCAATAGGCGCTCTTATGGATGGATTCGGTTTTTCCGGAACACTGGAAAAATTGGGTGTCGAAAGACGGTTACTAACTTCAGGAGAAAGCAAGGGATTTCTTGATCCTTTCTCACCACTTGACCCAGCACAAAAAAAATATGCCGAATCGCTATTGAAAGAAATCCATGAACAATTTATTACTGTGGTCAAACAAGGCAGAGGCGAGCGTTTAAAGGATCATCCGGAAATATTCAGCGGTGTTGTGTGGACCGGGGAAAAAAGTATTGAACTTGGTGTAGCCGACGCTCTCGGCAGCACTGAATATGTCGCTCGGGAAATTATCCAAGCTGAAACACTGGTAGACTATAGCCCACGGGAAGGCTTCTCCGATTTTTTCAGTAGACAACGCTTTGGGCAAACCATGATGGAATTTTTATCTGGCTCTGAATGGTTTCTAAGATAGCAACTTTGGATAGCTGCAATGCGTTTAACCACTCAGCTATCCATATTGATTACTGTACCGATTAACAGCCATTCCTCTTCATGATGCATTCTGCAAACCACCCGGTTGATGTATCTTAACAGTCAGTTTATTTGTTATAGCGCATATAATTGTGGCAAACTGCGCAAGTACATTAATCGCGGGCATATTATTTCGTGTTTCTATATGAATTCTTCATTGGCTTACGTTATTTACGCGCCAAAAAACGCAATCATTTCATATCATTTATTTCCCTGATCTCGTTAATGGGGATCACTTTGGGAATGGTTGCGTTGATAACAGTCATGTCGGTTATGAATGGCTTCCAGAAAGAAATCCGGGCCCGCATCCTAGGCGTTGCCTCACATGTACAGATTGGCAGCATCACTGGTCATTTAGAACACTGGCAACAAACATCGGAAGAAGCTACCAAGCACCCGGCTGTAGAAGCCGCCGCGCCTTACATTGCCGGACAAGGCATGCTATCTCACAACCAGGCAGTACAAGGCGTAATGGTACGCGGCATCCTACCAACCACGGAAGATAAAGTCGTCGATTTTTCCAAAACAATGGTGGCCGGAACTCTAGAAGACTTGGAGCCAGGTAAGTTTGGCATCATCATCGGAGCGGATTTGGCACGCACATTAGGAACTTTTGTAGGCGACAAAATCGTACTCATTTCGCCACAAGGTCAAATGACACCTGCCGGTATTTTGCCACGTTTAAAGCAATTTACTGTCGTGGGTGTTTTTGAAGTCGGACACTTCGAATATGATTCGGGTTTAGTACTGATTCATCTGTTTGATGCTCAAAAACTTTATCGTATGGAAAACAATAGTGTTACAGGGGTACGATTAAAGCTTAATGATTTATTTCAAGCCCCAAAAGTTGCCGAAGAATTACCATCCATACTTACCATCGATAGCTATATCACAGACTGGACCAAACAACACACGAATTATTTTCGCGCGATTCAAATTGAAAAACGCATGCTGTCACTAATTCTCGCGCTTATTATCGCTGTCGCAGCATTTAATATCGTATCGACACTTGTAATGGCAGTAACCGACAAGCAATCGGATATCGCCATTTTACGAACCCTGGGCGCGAGCCCGCATAGCATTATGAAAATCTTCATCATACAGGGTACTTTTATCGGGGTTTTTGGCACCATACTCGGCGTTACGGGAGGTTTATTGCTAGCATATAATGTCGGTGAAGTCGTAGCCTTCATTGAGTGGCTGTTCAATGTGCAATTCTTGTCGCGCGAAGTTTACTACATCAGCAAAATACCTACCGATCCGCAAATCGGTGATATTATGACTGTCGCGATTACATCATTTACACTCAGCTTATTGGCTACCCTATACCCTAGTTACCGTGCCTCCAAAGTAAACCCAGCAGAGGCATTACGCTATGAATGATCCGGTTATTGATTGCCAAAATATCTACAAAGCTTTTTCGCAAGGCGATCAAATTGTCGAAGTATTAAAAGGGGTTCAATTGACCGTCACTAAAGGTGAAATTTTAGCAATTGTTGGCGCATCAGGATCTGGAAAAAGCACATTGCTACATATACTGGGAGGACTCGATACACTCACCAGCGGCAACATTCAGATTCTTGGGCAGAATATCGCAACCATTGATGAAGTGAAAAGGTGCCAACTGCGTAACGCTTCTCTAGGATTTATCTATCAATTCCATCATCTATTGCCCGAATTCACAGCGTTAGAAAATGTTGCGATGCCGCTCCTAATCCGTAGATTGCCCAAACAAGAGGCTTATAATCGCGCAGCCGATATTCTGCAGCAAGTCGGATTAGCGCATCGATTGACGCATACCCCTGGTGAATTATCGGGAGGCGAACGTCAGCGCGCAGCCGTAGCACGTGCGCTCGTAACACAACCCGCTTGCATTTTGGCTGACGAACCAACCGGAAATTTGGATCGTCGCACCGCAGAAGCGGTATTTGATTTAATGCTCGAATTGAACCAAAAAATTAATGCCAGTTTAATTATTGTCACACACGATCTACGCTTGGCTAATCGAACACAACACGTCAAGCAGTTGGTCGATGGTGTGCTCTATGATATCGAATCTGCATCATTAAACTAATTGATTACTACAAATTAATCAGATTTATAAGGTAATATCTTTGTTTCAAAATTGATCGTAAGCTAACTTCGCTTCGTTTACTACTCGTTTGCTGTTCTATGCGTACCTTATTTACCTACATTATGGTTTTTCCACGTCGTAGCGCGTTCGTTCTGATTGCGTTATTGATCGCGGGAGTCGCCGAAGGATTAAGTTTAACCGCCCTGCTACCCCTATTATCGATCGCCATGGGTGAGTCCAGTCAGACAGGTGAATCCAGTAGCATTGGTAAATTCATGGAACAAACCTTGCGTGATATCGGTATTGAACCCACGATTGATACCATTCTGATCATTATCGTTGGCGGTATGTTCTTTAAGGGATTGGTATTATTACTCGCGAACCGGCAAGTGGGTTATACCGTTGCACACGTTGCAACCGTGCTTCGTCTGGATCTCATTGAAGCCCTACTGACCAGTCGCTGGCAATATTATCTCAAACAACCGGTTGGATCATTAGCCAATTCTGTCGCAACCGAAGCGTATCGTGCAGCGAATGGCTTTGAACATAGCGTTAATGTGCTGGCACTTGCCATTCAAGTATTCGTCTATGCAATTGTGGCGTTGTTTATATCTTGGGAAGCGACACTGGCCTCATTGGTAATTGGCCTAGTCTTGTTAATCGTACTCAACCGACTCGTCACCGCGACACGCCGTGCAGGCACTAAACAAACGCAATTATTGCGCGATCTATTGACATACCTATCGGATGTTTTGAGTTCAGTCAAATCATTAAAAGCAATGGCGCGTGATAATGTAGCAGATGCCATTTTGCACGAACAAACCCAATATTTAGAAAAGGCCACTCGACGCGAAGTTATGAACCGCGCAGCACTAACAGCGCTGCAAGAACCAATCCTGGCTGCATTAACCGCAAGCGGTTTGTATATTGCATTGGTTGTATGGCAGCTCTCTTTACCAGAAGTAATGCTGATGGTTTTCTTATTAACTCGAATACTTGGATTACTCAACAAAACACAGCGGCGCCACCAGCAATTGGCTGCCCAAGAAAGCGCCTACTGGGCATTGCGCAAAGCGGCCGAAGAGGCGCGTGCAGCGGCGGAAAGAGCTACTGGAATAATAAAGCCGACCCTACAAAAAGGAATCTCGCTACAGCACGTCAAATTTAATTACGGTCAAAAAACAATTTTCAAGGACTTAACAATAGAAATACCCATTAATACGTTTACCGCTGTTATGGGTCCTTCCGGTGTTGGTAAAAGTACATTGTTGGATCTGCTATGCGGATTAACAGAAGCGCAGTCTGGTGAAATCAAAATCGATGATGTATCGATACACGATATTAATTTGCGCCAGTGGCGGCATATGATCGGCTACGTATCACAAGATACTATTTTACTACATGACACCGTCATGAATAATATTCTGGTAGGAGAATCGACGCTAACCGCTGTTGATGCCGAACGGGCGTTACGTCAGGCTGGTGCATGGGATTTTGTCAATTCTTTGCCAGAGGGATTGCAAACCATCGTTGGAGAAAGGGGAGGATTACTCTCCGGCGGTCAAAGACAGCGTATTGCAATCGCGCGTGCTTTAGCGCACAGCCCATCTTTTTTGATTCTTGACGAACCTACGAGTGCGCTAGATCCGGAAAGTGAAAAAACAATTTGCGGAACACTCCAAAAACTGGCAGAAAATCTCACAATCATCGTAGTTTCCCATCAGCCCGCTGTTATTAACGCCGCTGATCGCGTTTTCATTCTTTCCAATGGGGTAGCGGAACCATTATCTACGGCGCTCTCACACTGATCTCATCAAGTTTACGAGCAATCGAAAACTTACTTCGCGCACCTGTTTCCCGTAGCAAAATCAAGGGGAATCGCAAGTTAAAATCCTATCACTTGCTATCACTTGGGATGTGGTTTCCAAATTGCGTCCTTACGGAACTTCAATCGCTCGTGTAAATTTGTTATTCGTTTCATTCGACTCGACAAAACGATTCATGTCATCAACTTGCGCAGCAATCGAGTGACTTCCATTAGGTATTATGTATGCGTCGCCTTTTGTACCAATCGTTGCGGTAGCACCAGCTGCCAATGGCCCCCATATCGATCCCCAAGTTTTATTTTTACCATCAACCGAATAAGCCACTCCAACTGTTACGCCTGCAGGAGTGGCTGTGCCTCCTTGATTCTTCACTGTACTGGTGAAAATACCGTCAGCATAGGATAACTGCGTAACGACCACATCGGGAAGAAGGCTTGGATTGGTATTATTGACCGTTACATTGATGCTCGCACTGGTTGCCGTATTCCCATCCGTATCCCGTGCAATCGCCGTAATCGTATGTTGCCCATCTGTAACAGAAGTGCTGTCCCACGGAATACTGTATGGTGCGGTGGTATCCTCTGCACCAAGATTATTTCCATCCAGCTTAAACTGCACACCTGCGACACCAACATCATCCGACGCATTGGCAGAAACTGTTACCGACGTACCTGCGACAGTAACGCCCGAAATCGGCGCAGATAATGAGACAATTGGCTGGGTATTATTGACGGTAATCGATTGAGAAAATTTATTATTTGTCTCGTTTGATTCAGCGAAACGATTCACATCATCGACATGCGCTGTTATGGCGTGTGCGCCATTCGGAATAACATAAGCCCCTCCTTTAGTACCAATCGTAACAGAAGCACCAGCAGCCAAAGGACCCGCTACCGACCCCCAGGTTTTAAACTCCCCGTCTACCAAATAACCGACACCAACACTGACACCTGCAGGAGTAGCCTCAGTACCTTGATTCTGTACAGTACTGGTGAAAATACCGTCAGCATAGGAAAGCTGCGTAACAACCACATCAGGAAGAGGAGTAGATGTACCGTTGCTTACCGTGACAACGATAGAACTTTTTGAAGTATTACCGGCATTATCCCGAGCAACCGCCTCAATAGTATGAGGTCCATTGGTAACTGCAGTACTATCCCAATCAATTGAATAAGGCGCTGTAGCATCTTCGCCAAAAGGATAGCCACCCGTAACTGAGAATTGCACGCCAGCCACACCCACATTATCCACTGCATCAGCCGATAATGTGACTGACGTTCCTGAAACAGTAACGCCATCCGCAGGAGCTGTGATTGATATGGTAGGTGGCGTGGCATCCGTTATACCTCCAGTTACTCCCTGAGATAATTGATTGTTACTGTCATTAAGCTCCGCAATCTTCTTACCATCATCTACATACGCAGTTGCTGTAAATGTTCCATTAGGGATGAAATAAGGATCCCCTTTTGTACCAATCGTTACAGATGCTCCCGCAGCCAACGGCCCCCATACACCGCCCCAAGTCCTCCAAACATTATTAACAGAATATCCAACACCTATGGTAACTCCAGCTGGAGTTGCGGCGGTACCTTGATTTTTTACCGTACTCGTAAAAATACCGTTAACATAGGAAAGTTGCGTCACGACCAAATCAGAAAGAAGGGTACTATTATTGATTGTTATATTAACACTTGAGCTCGTCGTCAAATTCCCGTCTGTATCTCGTGCAACAGCGGTAAGTATATGCTGACCATCGGCCATGGTCGTACTATCCCATACGATACTGAAGGGTGACGTGGTATCTTCTACGCCAATATTAACGCCATTCAATTTAAATTGAACTCCTGCCACACCTATATTATCCGATGCTTGTGCAATAATATTGACCGAAGTGCCTGCAACAGTCGCATTATTTTCTGGCGAAGCTAGCGATACAATTGGTAAAGCGCCAGTGTCAATTTTGATAAATTTAGCAATGGATGGAACTCCATTTCCATTTAAAATGAAAAGCATATAGTAACCGGGCGGCGCAATATTAGGACTGCTGGGAGCTGTGATGTTGAGTCCATCCGTAGTTACTGAAAAATTGAGCTCATTAATCACTTGCCCCATATTAAAAGCATGTGTCACCGAACCGATTCTCAGTACCGTAACTTTAGTAATAGAAGCAGCATCTGGCGTATTAATAGAAAATGACGTGCCATACGCTACGCCAGAAGGCGCAGAGGTAATGGTGGGTCGGACCCCTTTAAATAGATAAGGCGGTGAATATATTTCAATTTCTGGATGATTATTACCACCGGCACTAAAGATTCTTCCATCTGGCAAAAGTAGCGCCGTAGAGTGATAAATACGTGGAATACCTGTGCTACTTGCCAGCGTTGTCCATTGCTCGGTAATCGGATCCCATAATTCAGCTGCATCGACATGTCCCGCCGGATCGTTAAATCCACTTGCAGAAGTACCACCCGTAACTAAAACCTTGCCATCCGGTAATAATGTTGCATTGACATGGCGTCGCGGAAATTGCATTGGATCCACGTTACGCCAACTCGGTGATGATTGATTGAGATCAATCACTTCGGCCGAACTTTTGGGTGGTGCTTGATCTCCTCCCATTACCAATATCTTACCCGGCGCATACATGACGGCGGAACCGTAGTCACGATACCCTCCCGCTCTTGTCGCCACAAAACTCCATAAGCCTGTACCAGAAGTATTCAGATAACGCGTTGTAGGGGAAGAACCTGCATAAAATACTTTGCCATTCGGCACCAAAAACATTCTTGGGTAATCATCTAGTTGAATTTGAGCACCAGTTAGATTACGCCATGTTCCCGTTGTTACTTCAAATACTTGCGGCAATGTATTGACGCCAATGGTAGTATCAATATCACCGGAAATCGTAAGCACATCACCATTTGCCAGAACCGTAGTTGTTGGATACCAGCGCCCCGCATTCATATTGGGCAATACAGTCCAGGTATCAGTTAAGTAATTATATTTCGTAGCATTGGGTAATCCTACAAAATTGGAAATATGCCCACCTGCTAAAAACAGCGAACCATCCGCTAATGATACATGCCCCACACAAAAAAGATCGTAACCCGGCTTCGCTAAGCTGGTTAAACTATTATCAACGGAATCCCAAGCTCTAGGATCATCACCCGATATCCCATTATCACCCGGCCATATCATGACCTTTCCGTTAGGCAACAAATTCGCATGCACTGGAAAATACGGCAGTGATGGCGTAATCAGATGCCACTCACCAAGTGTGTCAGATGTAGCCTGAGCTGTAGTGGCAATTCCACCAGCAATCAAAGTAATAAAAGCAAAAAAAATAGCAACCAAAACGCTTCTAAACATACCGCAACAACCTACTCAAATGAATTTCTTTCAATTTATAATCTGCTTGGAAAATTGCTATAATGTCCCTATGGTTCGTAGCGGATAATAATAAGCAAAGTACAGTTGAGAAATATCAGACTGATCAGACTGAATACATACTGTGCCACCACGGTCAAAATAGCAAGAATAACTGCAAATATAGCCACTTAGCCATAATCCCCATTAAAACAATAGTGCTCCAAAGAGAAGCTTAAAACGTAGGGACAATTCTTGTGCTTCCTCAGGAAACATCTACTTCTAGCCTAATTAATAAATGCCATTGATTCTCGAACTTAATTTAATAATGTATTATTATCCAATCTAAAAATTCGAAGCGGTATTTGCTCATCATGCAAATGCCTCTCAGGGTTCATGGATTCATCATAACCAATTACACTGATGTCTCCTTTGGAATTAATAGCAATTGCGTGAACCACCACAAAACCGGAATTGGCAGGTAGCAAATTATTCAGATCCATCATTCCATCTTTACTTGTCCATATAAATGCATGTTCGCTACTATTTCCGCCTTCTGAATAACCCACCACATCACCTTTAGTATTAATACCTAAAGCCTTACTTGATACTCGACCGGTAAGCACACCGAGATCCTTGATCGCCCTTTCTCCTTTTGGCCAAAGCACGGCACGATGCTTCTCTGCGTCACCAGAAGTTCCAACAATGTCACCTTTATTATTGATATCAGCAGGCACACTCCAAATATCGCCTGGAAGCATTCCTAAATCAGTCACACCTTTCCCCGATGCGCTTTTCCACAGCACGGCGCGATGCCCAGAATTAAAATCACAAGTACCAGCGATGTCCCCAGCGTCATTGATGACAAGCGCCCGGCATGCATTGCTATCTTGCAGTTTTTCCAATACTTTCACTTTACCCGCAGAATCCCACGTTACTGCCCTGATTCCGCCAGCACCACTCGACCACCCCACCACCTGCCCCAAACCGTTCACAGTGATAGCCGCACTACTATTATCACCGGATGGCAACTCCAAAAAAACACTACTATTCCCGATCGAACGATAAGCTCTCATACCGGTTTCGGTGTTTGCCGAGCCGACGACTTGGTTGTCGTCATTTATACCGAGAGCAACGCTATAATCGCTATTCGGACGAGGTTGCACAATACTACGTTCTCCTCCATCTTCCCAAATAGCTCCCTTAGGGCCACTCCGCCCGCTCCTCTTAATGGTTCCAACAATATCTCCACCTTCGTTAGCCGTTCGCACGACATGTGTTGCTCCTAACGGTAGTTCACCGATTTGTTTAATCGTATAAGAAGCTCCGGCAGCCTGACTCGGATTAGCAATAATCCAAGAGACTCCAGAAAGAAATAATGGTGTTAGGACGATTTGGAAAAGTAATACTGAAAAAAATGTATCGAATCTTTCTTTTCTACGAAGTAAGAACATGATTGGAACACTTATTTACAATGGATTAGACATGGTGCAGTAACGACTTTTTAGCAATGCTCTTGCAAAGTTTTCTTTATTAGTTCAACCACCTGACCTGTTTTACTAACTAAATTTCTCAAAATTGCGACTCTTCATCTTCATGTACTCATAGTCTGTTACAAAACAATAATAATGTCAAACGATGTCATACATAGGGAAATCTTGTACGATCAAAAGCACATTTGCTATTTAAGAGCGAGTCAAATAAAAGGCACAAAAAAAAAGCACGTCATGATCATGACGTGCTTTTTTAATTAAAAATACTACAGTAGCGGTATGATTAATAATGCAACGATATTGATAATTTTAATCAGTGGATTAATTGCAGGTCCGGCGGTATCTTTGTAAGGATCTCCCACTGTATCGCCCGTTACCGAAGCTTTGTGAGCATCGCTACCTTTACCACCAAAATGGCCATCTTCAATGTATTTTTTGGCGTTGTCCCAAGCACCGCCGCCAGTAGTCATGGAAATCGCAACGAACAAGCCAGTCACAATCGACCCCATTAATACGCCACCAAGCGCTTGAGGGCCCAAAATGATGCCCACCAATAATGGAACCAATACCGGTAGCAACGAAGGATTCATCATTTCCTTAATTGCTGCTTTAGTCAACATATCAACCGCTTTTGAATAATCCGGTTTACTGGTTCCTTCCATGATGCCTGGAATTTCTTTAAATTGACGACGCACTTCAACCACCACCGATCCAGCCGCACGACCCACTGCTTCCATCGACATTGCACCAAATAGGTAAGGAACCATACCCCCGATAAACAAACCAATGATAACCATGTGATTCGACAAATCGAAAGTTAGCACATGCTCAGCATGCTCCAAAGCGTGTGTATAGTCAGCGAATAAAACCAGTGCAGCCAAACCTGCCGAACCAATCGCATAACCTTTGGTTACTGCTTTGGTAGTATTTCCAACTGCATCCAGAGGATCAGTAATCGCTCGCACAGAATCAGGCATTTCTGACATCTCAGCGATACCACCCGCATTATCAGTGATCGGACCATACGCATCCAATGCAACGATGATACCCGTCATCGACAACATAGCTGTCGCTGCAATCGCGATTCCATATAAACCTGCCAACGCATAGGCCAATATGATGCTCAAGCAAACTGCCAATACAGGTGCGCCTGTTGCGCGCATTGAAACACCCAAACCCGCAATAATATTAGTCGCATGTCCTGTTGTTGACGCTTCCGCAATGTGCTGTACTGGATGATATTCAGTCGATGTATAGTATTCGGTAATGACTACCATCAAACCGGTTAGAATCAAACCGATTGCCGCTGACAAAAATACGCGTAAGATCAACATGCCACCAGTAATATCCGTACCATCAACAGTCAACGTCATGCCGCTCATAAACCAAATGGTAATAGGCAGATAAGCTAGCAAAGCAATTCCACCGGCAACCGCTAATCCACGGTACAAGGCATTCATAATGGTACCGCCATCACGCATTTTGACATAGTAGCAGCCAACAATCGATGCAACGATTGACACTGCCCCCAACATCAATGGATAAGTCACCGCACTAAGCGCATCGGATGTAAACAACAAAGCACCCAGAATCATGGTAGCAATGATAGTCACCGCATACGTTTCGAATAAATCGGCCGCCATCCCTGCACAATCACCCACGTTATCGCCTACGTTATCCGCAATCACTGCGGGATTACGTGGATCATCTTCAGGAATACCCGCTTCGACTTTACCCACCAAGTCAGCGCCTACGTCAGCACCTTTAGTAAAAATACCACCACCCAAACGAGCAAAAATCGAAATCAATGAACCGCCAAATGCAAAACCGATTAAAGGTTTAATAATATCGCTGACAGCCATGTCAGAACCAGCAGCATTATCAAATAGCATTGCGGTGTATCCAGCAACACCCAGCAAGCCCAGTCCCACTACCAACATACCGGTAACTGCACCGCCGCGGAAAGCAATCGCTAACGCCTCATTCAGTCCAATGGTCGCAGCCTGTGCTGTACGAACATTCGATTGTACTGACACATTCATGCCCAGAAAACCAGCCGCGCCAGATAGAAAAGCTCCGAGTGCAAAACCAACGGCTGTATCCCAGCCCAATGCAAGCCACAAAGCAGCAAATAAAACGATGCCCACAATACCAATTGTAGTGTACTGACGCTTCAGGTATGCAGATGCACCTTGTTGAATTGCTAGTGCAATTTCTTGCATACGCTGATTACCGGTCGATTGAATGTAAATACCCCTGATCCATACACCACTGAATACAAGGGCCAAAATCGCACTCAATATTGCGATAGTTAAACCAATAGACATAAAAAGCTCCAATTAAAGTCAGACCACATAAAATAATATGCAGAATCTTGGCCTAAAAATCCCACATTATTAAACACTTGCTAAAATTTAAGAATGCAAGAACGTATTTTATCCGTTCTTGCGTTCAACGTACATGAAATTTAACGAATTTAGATTTGATTTGCTATCTAGTCAGCGTTCCTAAGTTGATGCCGTATTGAATAATCATGCCTACTATCACGATTAAAGCTTGAATTCCGCTAATTTCTTAGCAACCGCAACACTTTTGAGTCTTACATAATCGGGCAAACCGTCTTTATAGGGCGGATAATCCTCACCCTCGATAAGCGGTAACAAATAATCGCGACAAGCTTGACTGATACCAAAACCATCTTCGCTAATATAGTTTGCCGGCATCATTTTTTCCACATTGGCTACTTCAGACAATTTCGCCATACCCACCGACCACTTATAAGGCTTGTTAGACTCACGAACAATCGTTGGCATGACCGAGTTATGTCCCGCAAGCGCATACTCGACCGCAGCTTTACCCATCGCATATGCCTGTTCCACGTCTGTTTTTGATGCAATATGACGCGCGGCACGTTGCAAATAATCTGCAACCCCCCAATGAAATTTCAATGACAAGCCTTCTTTGATAATATTCGCCACGACCGGGGCAACACCACCTAATTGCGCATGACCAAAAGCATCACGCAATCCTTGGTCTGCAAGAAAATTGCCATCCTCGCCTTTGACTCCTTCTGACACAACAACTGAACAGTAGCCATATTGCTTCACGTAGTGATCTACTTTGGCAAGGAATTTTGCTTTATTGAATGTAATTTCTGGAAATAGAATAACGATCGGGATTTCACAATCTGGACTGGATGCCAAACCACCAGCAGCCGCAATCCAACCTGCATGACGCCCCATGACTTCCAAAACAAAAACTTTGGTCGAAGTTTTAGCCATACTTGCCACGTCAAAACTCGCTTCACGTGTGGATACCGCAATGTATTTCGCAACGGAACCAAAGCCTGGACAGCAATCAGTAATCGGCAAGTCATTATCCACCGTTTTGGGAACGTGAATCGCTTGTATCGGATACCCCAACGTATCAGCCAACTGTGATACTTTCAAACAAGTATCTGCAGAATCACCACCGCCATTGTAGAAAAAATAACCGATATTGTGCGCTTTGAAAACCTCAATAAGCCGTTCGTATTCACGCCGATTCTGCTCCAAGCTTTTGAGCTTGTATCGACACGAACCAAACCCACCGGATGGTGTGTATCGAAGCCCTGCAATAGCAGCGGCAGACTCAGCATTGGTATCGATTAAATCCTCCGTAAGCGCCCCGATAATACCGTTCCGACCAGCATATACATTAGCGATCTTATCCGAGTGCTGACGGGCTGTTTCCAAAACACCCGCAGCAGAAGCATTAATGACAGCCGTAACGCCACCGGACTGCGCATAAAAAGCATTTTTACTAGCCATATTGTCTCCCTGACTGATTAAATTACAAGTGGATTAAGTTATAAGTTTTCTAAGCCGCACGCTCGCTTGAATATTAAACAACCTGATGTTACTCGTTTGATTACTCTTTATCTTTTGATCGCACGAATTAAAACCAGATGAGTTGGTTATTTGAGTACTGAGAAAATCTGATCACGAATCTTTTCGACTGCGCCTGTTCCAGCTATTTTGATATAGCGGGGCGCATGCTGATCGCCAGAAGCTGCCCACTGGGAATAATAACTGATTAAAGGCTCTGTTTGCTGATGATAAACATCCAGTCTTTTTTGGACGGTTTCCTCCTTATCATCATCACGTTGAATCAATAATTCCCCAGTAACATCATCATGGCCGGGTGTTTTGGGAGGATTAAACGCCACGTGATAGGTACGTCCTGAAGCTGGATGCACTCGACGCCCAGACATCCGTTTGATAATCTCTGCATCTGCCACATCAATCTCAACGACATAATCAATTGGCACGTTGGCCGCTTTCATCGCATCAGCCTGTGGGATGGTGCGTGGAAAACCATCAAAAAGAAAACCTTTGATGCAATCAGGTTGCGCAATACGTTCCTTGACCAAATTAATAATAATGTCATCCGAGACCAAACCGCCGGCATCCATGATTTTTTTAGCCATGATGCCTAACTCAGTACCTTCTTTGACCGCATTACGTAACATATCGCCCGTAGAAATTTGTGGAATACCAAAGTGTTCCTTAATATAATTGGCTTGCGTCCCTTTTCCAGCACCGGGACCGCCTAATAAAATGACTCGAATGGCCCATCTCCTTTTATTTTTTTAATTTAAACTAGCAGAATTGAACGACTATTTTCTGTCAGCTAACTCAACAACATCATGCGATTATATCGTAGGCAAACCAGATACTCGAGTTTTTTGCCACATTATTTTCTGGCAAAATTAACTAAGCATATGGTAAGTCAAACTGCCATCTCACAGGTTATGCGATAATTCAAACGACTTTTTACAGGAAAAATCATGGACGAAAACAGAAGCAAAGCGCTAGATGCAGCCCTATCACAAATTGAAAAGCAATTTGGTAAAGGCTCCATCATGCGATTAGGTGCAAATGACGTAGCCTATGATATACAAGTCGTTTCTACCGGCTCCTTGGGGCTTGATATTGCACTGGGCGTCGGTGGGTTACCACGGGGTCGGATTATCGAAATATACGGACCCGAATCATCAGGTAAAACAACGCTGACTTTACAAGTCATTGCCGAAATGCAAAAAATCGGGGGAACTGCTGCTTTCATCGATGCGGAACATGCACTAGATCCGCAATATGCACAAAAGATTGGCATTAATGTTAAGGAACTGCTGATATCGCAACCGGACAATGGCGAGCAAGCGCTAGAAATCGCTGATATGCTGGTACGCTCGGGTTCCGTTGATATCATTGTAGTGGATTCGGTAGCTGCGCTAACTCCCCGCGCGGAAATCGAAGGAGATATGGGTGATCCGCAAATGGGATTGCAAGCTCGTTTGATGTCACAAGCCCTCCGCAAGCTAACCGCCAACATCAAGCGCAGCAACACCATGGTCATTTTCATTAATCAAATTCGCATGAAAATTGGCGTGATGTTTGGCAATCCTGAAACGACGACTGGCGGCAATGCGCTAAAATTTTATGCCTCAGTACGACTGGACATCCGTCGAACCGGATCGATCAAAAAAGGTGAAGAAGTAATCGGTAACGAAACACGTGTCAAAGTTGTTAAGAATAAAGTCGCGCCCCCTTTTAAGCAAGCCGATTTCGATATTCTATATGGCGAAGGCATTTCGCGTGAAAGTGAAGTGATTGAATTGGGGGTTCTACATAAAATCATCGACAAAGCAGGTGCTTGGTATGCTTATAAAGGTGAAAAAATAGGCCAAGGCAAAGACAATGTACGGGATTATCTAAAAGAACATCAAGAACTTGCGCAAGAAATCGAACAAAAAATTCGCACGTTGGTGGGAATCACAGAACCGACCGTTCCGAGCAAAAATAAAGCTACTGACGAATAATGGCTGGCAATGATAAAGCAACCTTAAAAACACGCGCACTACGCTATCTGGCGCGACGAGAGTACTCGCGGCAAGAATTAACACAAAAACTTTCAGCTTATGCGAGTTCTATTAAAAAAGAAGAACTTACAACAGTATTAGATGATTTGGAGCAAAGAGGATTTTTGTCAGCACAACGTGTGATTGAACAGATCACCTATAATCGAAGATCACGGTATGGAAGCCAACGCATCATTCAGGAATTAAAATCCAAAGGCATTGATGCGCAATTGATCAATGATGTATTGCCAACGTTGAAGGCCAATGATGAAGAAACCGCTTTAGCCATCTGGCAAAAAAAATTCGGCAGATTGCCGACCACTGCCGAAGAACGCGCCAAACAAATGCGGTTTATGTTGAACAGAGGATTCTCGACAGAAATCATTCGGGAAGTTCTGGCACGCGCCAGTGACTCGATAAGCAAACACTAGTTATCATCAATTCCAATTTAACGATCAGTAAAAATTACTATGAATAGTAGTGAAATAAGACAAAGATTTCTCGATTTTTTTGCCTCCCAAGACCACGCGATCGTACCATCCAGCCCGCTTGTTCCTAATAATGATCCGACATTATTGTTTACCAACGCAGGGATGGTGCAGTTCAAAGATGTGTTTCTGGGGCAAGACCAGCGGCCGTATGTCCGCGCTGCAAGCTCGCAGCGCTGTGTACGGGCTGGCGGAAAACACAACGATTTAGAAAATGTCGGCTATACCGCACGGCATCATACTTTCTTTGAAATGCTCGGTAATTTCAGTTTTGGCGATTACTTTAAGCATGACGCAATTCACTACGCTTGGCGCTTCTTGACACAATCTTTGCAGATTCCGCAGCAAAAGCTCTGGGTAACGGTTTATGCGGAAGATGACGAAGCAGCCAATATTTGGTTAAACGAAATCGGTATTGAACCTGACCGCTTGGTTCGTATCGCAAGTTCCGATAATTTTTGGCAAATGGGCGATACCGGGCCATGCGGACCGTGTTCCGAGATTTTTTACGATCACGGTCCAGAGGTCACAGGAGGTCCGCCGGGATCCGCTGATGCGGATGGCGATCGCTACATTGAAATTTGGAATCTCGTATTCATGCAATACAATCGCGACAGCGAAGGCGTCTTGCACGCTCTACCTAAGCCTTCTGTAGATACCGGCATGGGATTAGAACGAATCTCAGCGGTCATGCAAGCCGTTCATAGCAACTATGACATTGATCTGTTCCAATATCTCATTCAAGCTGCTGCGCGCGTAACCAACACAAAAGACCTAACCGACAATTCACTTAAAGTCATTGCGGACCATATCCGCGCATGTTCATTTTTAATCACGGATGGGGTTATTCCAAGCAGCGAGGGACGCGGCTATGTATTGCGAAGGATTATTCGACGAGCAATTCGTCATGGCTATCGACTCGGTCAGAAACAACCTTTTTTATATCAATTAGTTGAAGATCTCAGCCAAGTCATGGGACAAGCTTACCCAGAACTAAGCACAGCAAAATCCCGAGTTGCCGAAGTGCTGCGACAGGAGGAAGAACGCTTCGCGGAAACCATAGAAAATGGTATGCAGATCCTTGAACATGCACTTAGCCAACCAATCAAAATACTCGATGGCGAAACCGCATTCAAGCTTTATGATACTTTTGGCTTCCCACTCGATTTAACTGCTGATATTGCCAGGGAACGCAACATAAATGTCGATCACGCCGCTTTCGAACAGGCCATGACACGCCAACGCGAGCAAGCCCGCGCCGTGAATAAATTTACCATGCAGGAAAGTATTCGTTACAACGGGAATCAAACTACGTTTCGTGGATACGATACATTACAACAACAAGCAACCATACTGGCTTTATATAAACAAGGTACCTTAGTTGATCAAATCGAAGCAGGCGACGAAGCCATAATCGTACTGGATGAAACGCCTTTTTATGCGGAATCGGGCGGTCAAGTGGGCGATAGCGGTGAAATTTTCAGCGCAGACGGCTTGTTTATCGTCGACGATACCCAAAAGATACAAGCAAATGTGTTTGGACATTATGGACAACTACAACAAGGGCGATTAATCACCGGCTCCCAAATATCAACCAAAGTCAATGCAGCAATACGTGCCAACACAGCTAACAATCATTCGGCAACACATTTGCTGCACGCCGCTTTACGTAAGATTCTGGGAACGCATGTTACGCAAAAAGGCTCTTTAGTCAACGCGAATCGCTTACGTTTTGATTTTTCCCACAACGCACCGTTGACGCATGATGAAATTCGCGATATTGAACGCATAGTCAATGATCAGATTCGCATTAATTCAGTCGTATCGGCCTCCAGTATGGCATATGATGACGCCATTAAGTGCGGCGCAATGGCGTTATTTGGAGAAAAATATTCCGACGTTGTCCGAGTGATCGGCATGGATAATTTTTCCATCGAACTCTGCGGCGGTACGCACGTAACACAAAGTGGACAAATCGGTTTATTTAAAATCACAATGGAATCGGGCGTTGCTGCAGGCATTCGCCGCATTGAGGCCGTGACCGGAAAAACAGCCATAGATTACATCCAGCAACGCGAAACACAGCTATTAGAAATAGCGCAGACACTAAAAATCAACCCTCAGGAAGTTACGCAAAAAGTTGTGCAAATTTTAGAGAATGTACGTCAAACCGAAAAAGAATTAGCACGCTTAAAAAGCCAATTGGCAAATGCACAAGGTGATGATTTGATGTCGCATATTCAGGAAATGGATGGCGTTAAGGTACTGGCTGCAAAACTGGACAATGCCGACAGTAGAGTTTTGCGAGAAACACTTGATCAACTCAAAGAAAAACTCAAATCCTGCGTTGTCGTATTAGGATCGACTACCGATGATAAAGTCACCTTGATCGCCGGCGTTACTTCCGACTTGACACAACACATCAAAGCGGGTGAATTGGTAAATTTTGTTGCACAACAAGTGGGAGGAAAAGGAGGAGGACGAGCCGATATGGCACAAGCAGGAGGATCTCAACCGAATCAGTTACCCGCTGCACTTGCCAGTGTTTATGATTGGGCAAAAGAAAAAAGAAAATTTTAGCTGTGACCTTGCTCTGTAAAAATATATTTCAACTCTTAACTAAGGCTACTAAAGAGACCAAGTAATGAAAGTGGAAATAATCAGGAGAGCATCGTATATACACTGGAATGCGAATAAGTACAAAATTGAGAGCGGTACAGTCGATTCAAGGTGATCAAAAACACGACTAGTAGGAAAATTTCAATGCTGACGAAATTTCCTGAAAGAGGATTTGTCAGATTTGTCAGTTCATCCCGTAAAGCTGAATTTTCTGAAAGCCGCATGAAACGGCAAATCTCAGCAAGGATAAGCTGGTTGCGGGGGCAGGATTTGAACCTACGACCTTCGGGTTATGAGCCCGACGAGCTGCCAGACTGCTCCACCCCGCGTCAGAACAGGAAGTATAACACAAGCTAATCTATACAGGTCAATCAAAGTCGCTTGTTCCTTACGATTCTCGATAAAACCAACGAAAACTTAGTGCTACGACAAAGTTATCCGACTATGCTCATGTTCGTTGTGTTAAATATATCCGAGAATAGTTTTCACACTCGGCGGAACCGTCCGCTTTATAGGGATAAGAAGAGTAAATGGCTGAAAGCAGAATTTAATCTGATAGGTACTTAACGGACAACTGCACGATCTGACCTGACTCAAGCCAGCACACTTCACTTATTCGTTTGGCTTATCTTCACTGATCCATTTTTGCACCACCAAACTTCCCACCAAATCTCCTTCCACATTCACCGTGGTGCGAAAAGTATCGAGTATTCGATCAACCGGTAGCAAAATAGCAATCGCCTCAACCGGCAAGCCAACCGATTGCAATACCAAAGCCATCGTTACCATGCCGGCACTGGGAATACCGGGCGCCCCTATTGATGCCATCATAGCGGTGAGAAATACAATCATTTGTTGCAGCAGGCTAAGCTCAATACCCACGAGATTGGCAACAAACAGGGCGGCGACTGCTTCATAGAGTGCCGTACCATCCATATTCATGGTAGCGCCCAGTGGAATTACAAAACCCGCTACATCCCGTTTGACGTGCAAATATTGCTCAGCGCAGTGCAATGTAACAGGTAGTGTTGCCGCGCTAGAACTGGTGGCAAAAGCAGTAATCAATGCTTCTCGCGCACCCAACCAGAACTTAATAGGCGTCATGCCGGTAACCAGATAGAGAATCAGCGGAAGAACCACCACGCCGTGCAATAATGTAATACCGATTACAACCGCTATAAACTTGGCCATGGTTGTCAATAAGCCGGTATCGTGCGTAGCAACAAGCTGCATTAATAATGCCATGATGCCAAAAGGTGCCAGACGCATGATCCATCCCACCAATATCAATATCAACCCGAGAAACTCCTGCATTAGCAACGGAATATTGCGATAACGCTCGCCCCCCACTACCAACGCAATACCCAACAATAAAGCAAATATCACCACCGAGAGCACATTGTCTTGCGCCAGTGCGGCGATCGGATTTTGAAATAGCGAATGCAAAAAATGAGCGAAAAATTCAGGTAGCGACATCTGCGTTGCCTGAAATCCCTGCATGACATCCTGAAACATCGTAATTTGTAGTCCACTACCGGGTTGCAATAAATTGGCGGCCGTTAATCCCAACACAATAGCAAGTACCATGGTTGAAAAAAAGAAAAACAGCGTTCCCTGCCAAACACGATTCATTTGTTGATGTGAACGTAAATTGGCCACACCAACCACAATCGACGTAAAGACTAGAGGAATCAGTACCATACGCAACAAATCGATGAACAATGCGCTGACCAGTTTGGCTACATACAAACTGTTTTGTATCACGCTTGATTCTTGATCCAACATTGAAAACCAAAAGCCCAACAAAATGCCTAATACAGTACCCAACAAAATTTGAGTATTCAGTGATATTTTACTCACAAATTAATTCCCATTTTTTATCCTAAAGTAATAGAAGCCATTACACCCAATCCTTTCCAATCAGGAAATCTTCGTATAATTTATTCTCAGCGCTACCCATGACTGGTTTCCAGTCATAGCGCCATTTGACGATCGGTGGCAAAGACATGAGAATCGATTCCGTACGTCCACCGGTTTGCAATCCGAATAACGTCCCACGATCCCATACTAGATTAAATTCTACATAGCGTCCACGTCGGTAGGCTTGAAAATCACGTTCACGCTCACCGTAGGAAGTATCTTTGCGCTTCTCCAATATTGGACGGTATGCAGGTAAAAAATGCTCGCCAACACTACGCGTTAGATTGAAGCAAGCATCAAAATCAGGTTGATTTAAATCATCAAAGAAAATACCACCAATACCTCGTGGTTCCTTGCGATGCTTCAAGTAAAAATATTCATCGCACCACTTCTTTAAACGAGGATAATAATCGTCACCAAAAGGTTGCAAAGCGCTTTTGCAAACATGATGAAAATGAATCGCATCCTCTTCAAAACCATAGTACGGTGTTAAATCCATTCCACCACCAAACCACCAGACGGGCTCCGCGCCTTCCTTGATGGCCTCAAAAAAACGTACATTCATGTGTACAGTAGGAGCATAAGGATTATGCGGATGCAACACTAATGATACACCCATCGCTTGAAACGAGCGACCTGCCAATTCCGGGCGTGCAGCCGTAGCGGATGCAGGCAATCCAGCGCCATGTACATGCGAGAAGTTAACGCCACCACGTTCCAGCACATTTCCTTCTTCGAGTACGCGGCTAATACCACCACCACCTTCCGGCCGATCCCATTGATCGCGTTTAAATGTTTTGCCGTCTACTGCTTCCAGCCCTTTTACGATATCATCTTGCAGTTTTATGAGAAACTCTTTTACCTGTGGTGTATTCATATAAGATCCTGATATTAATTTTTGTTGATTACAGAGATATGCTTCTAAATGATAAGAAAACTTGTTTTTATGTTATGAAATAATCTTTTTAGAATGATTTATGGCAGTAATTTATACTGGAAGTAAAAAATGCATTTTGCATTTTACTGGTATATAGAGATAACACGATAAGACAATTTCATCATTGATCTGAAACAATCTCAAGAAGATTAAGCCATCTTTGTTTAATTGAAAATATCGATGATAGTTTCCCAATAAATTTGTTTAAGAGAACTTAGAATGTCTGGTAATACATTAGGAAAGCTTTTTTGCGTTTCTTCTTTTGGCGAATCACATGGTCCGGCGATTGGTTGCATAGTGGACGGATGTCCACCTGGGCTAGCAATCTCGACGGGAGACATTCAACAGGAATTGGATAGGCGTAAACCCGGCACATCTCGACACGTGACACAACGCCGAGAATCGGATCGAGTAGAAATTTTGTCCGGTGTATTCGAGGGCTTAACTACCGGTACACCGATTGCATTATTAATTCGCAATGAAGACCAACGCAGTAAAGATTACAGCAAAATCATGGATGTGTTTCGTCCTGGTCACGCGGACTATACTTATTGGCAAAAATACGGTATCCGCGATTATCGAGGCGGTGGGCGTGCATCAGCACGTGAAACCGCCGTACGCGTAGCAGCCGGCGCCATTGCAAAAAAATGGCTGCGAGAAAAGTTTTCAATCAATATTCGAGGTTATTTATCGCAACTGGGGTCTATCGAAATACCTTTCAAACAATGGGATGACGTCAATCGTAATCCTTTCTTTGTAGCGGACAATAGCTACGTTACACAATTAGAAAGCTTTATGGATCAATTGCGCAAATCGGGCGAATCGGTCGGAGCCAAGATTAGCGTTGTTGCAGAAGGAGCGCCTGTCGGATGGGGAGAGCCTGTTTACGATCGTTTGGATGCAGAAATAGCCTATGCGATGATGGGTATCAATGCAGTAAAAGGCGTTGAAATAGGCGCTGGATTTTCTTGTATCACACAAAAAGGTACAGAGCATTCGGACGAAATAACACCGGACGGATTTTTAAGCAATAATGCCGGAGGTATACTGGGCGGCATTTCAACTGGACAAGATATTACTGTCAATATTGCAATCAAACCAACATCCAGTATACGTTTAGAAAGACGCTCAATCGACAAGAACGGAGCGCCTGTCATTGTCGAAACACATGGTCGGCATGATCCGTGCGTAGGTATTCGCGCCACCCCGATTGCCGAAGCCATGCTTGCATTGGTGTTAATAGATCATGCATTACGTCATCGCGCACAAAATACCGATGTGTGTTGCACAACACCTAAAATACCTGGAAAAACAATGACTCATTACCAGAGTCCGAATATTCAGGCGCCTATAAAAGAAGACCCGGAGCCGGAAGAAGATGTTTAAGGTATTGTAATAAATGGAACATGATACGCTCAATATTAAGGCGCCAGGCCAGCAGAAGCAATTCATCATGAATCTATCAAGATTGAATTGGCTTGATATAACGTAAAAAATATAACTTTGAATCCTTTTATTGCTGCAATCTGATGATATAATCTCCCCCGCTGGTTGAAAAACCGGAACGAAATGATTATATTGAGCGCCCGTAGCTCAGTTGGATAGAGTACTTGGCTACGAACCAAGGGGTCGTGGGTTCGAATCCTGCCGGGCGCGCCACGAGTACTATCATATATAAAACTACCAATGAAAGCTTATCCAATTTTCATTGGTATTAACAAGCAATGCTTATTTAGTAGATGGCCAAGTAGCTCAGTCGGTAGAGCAGAGGACTGAAAATCCTTGTGTCGGTGGTTCGATTCCGCCCTTGGCCACCAAAATTCAACGCCCAATTGTTCTCAGTTGGGTGTTTTCATTTAAATCTCCCGCAGGACATGCGAGATCGCTGCCTCAGTCATCACAATCTGTTGTAGCTTGGGCTATCCAGGGTAATCACGACTCTATCCTCTGTCCCAAATCTTTTACTCGACAAAGTGCTCAAGGTCGACGACCAGACCCCTGGCCTCGCTCATCGTGGCAAAACGTTGGTGATTCTCACAGATAGCGCAAGCGTCAGGAGCCTCCTGTCATGCCAAACTCAATAGGCGTTTTGACATAGAAAACCTGCACATTCTCATCTCGCAAGCGCGCGAACAAACAATCCGCTTCATCGACGGTCACCGCCATGGTGACCTCTAGCAGCTGGCCTGCCAGTTCGAAGAAATGCGAGGAATGAATGCGGCCCGCGTGCCCGTAGCCTTCAGTCGCCGCTATCAACGGTCGCACCGTTTAAGCCTAGCCGCCTGGCTTCATGAAGCAGCCATTCACCAAGAGGCGTGCCGTCATGCTTGCGATCCTGCAGTGTAAAAAATGTTAGTTGATAGCCTTGCATATTTGTCTCCTGAATGAAAGTCGCTTGAATGCAGCAACTGTTCCAAATCCGATCAAGGTCATCAGCAGTAAACCGTCCAGGAACAAGATGTCAGCAACGTCGATGGAGATAACCTCCGATCAGCTTGGTGGCTACGGTATCCCGCAGTATGGCAGTAAACAGGGTGTTGATGATAGACCTCGAGCCACCGTATATGGCTCCCAACGAGGTACCGATGCCGATGATAGGTATGGAATGAGCATGCCATTGATATCGATTTAAAATTGACCGCCCATTACAGTCGGAAAATGACCAGATGAATCACTCCGGGTTTGCCGGAGATTTTTTAGTTTGAATCAAGTCACATTAACCGACTCCAATAATCGGCGTAGCGCAGTCTATCGATAGTCGGGAATGCACGAAAACCGCCAAAATCCACTCTCGGACGCCAACATCGTATATAATCATGTTCATGACGACCTCGCTCGCAAGGTAGGATAGTTTCCAGCAGCGAAAAACCTCCCGAGCGCCTTTTTCATGCATGACTTCCGCACAAAGCTGGTGTATGAAAATCCGATTTACATCAAGCACAAAATCCTCTACTGGAATAAGCTCGAAATCAAATAATCATGAAAATTGAACTTGCCGTGAATGGTACGCTGATGAGAGGTTTAGCGTTAAACCACAATCTACTTGAATTAGGTGGCGTATTTGTGGAAGAAGCCTTAACCGCTCCTTTCTATCGCCTTTGGTCCATTAACGATCAACACCCGGCAATGCAGCGCTGCGCAAAGGGTAAACAAATATCCTTGGAAATATGGAGTATAAGCTCATCCAATATTGGTGAATTGTTAAACCGCGAACCGATCGGACTCTCCGTTGGAAAAATTCTCCTGGCTGACAATCGTGAAGTATTGGGAATCCTCGGAGAATCTTATCTATGCGAAGGAAAGCAAGAAATAACTCATTTTGGGGGATGGCGAGAATACAAGGGACTGCGTTAAATATTCGACAATAAAAAGTTTGCCAGGGGTTAATAAAAATCGAGGCTGCATAGATTAACCTAACAACCAAGTTAATTTACTACAACCCCATAGAACAAACATATAAGTACCATCCGCTATAACGCTTTAACCATATTTTCAACCATTTTCTTGGCATCGCCAAAAATCATCATGGTTTTGTCCATATAAAACAGATCATTATCAAGACCAGCATAACCTGCGGCCATACTTCTTTTAACTACCATTACAGTTCGAGCTTTATGCACGTCAAGAATTGGCATACCATAAATTGGGCTACCGGGTACATTTGCGGCTGGATTAACCACATCGTTTGCACCCAAAACAAGCACTACATCGGTATTCGAGAAATCGCTGTTAATTTCTTCCATTTCTAAAACTTGCTCATAAGGAATTTCCGCTTCAGCCAGTAAAACGTTCATATGTCCAGGCATGCGCCCAGCCACTGGATGAATTGCAAAACGTACGTTCACGCCTTTTTTATGCAGTTTTTCTGCCAATTCCTTTACGGCATGCTGCGCCCGTGCAACAGCCAAACCATACCCCGGCACAATAACCACGCTATCAGCATTACCCATCAGAAAAGCAGCATCTTCTGCACTGCCGCTGCGATAGTTTTTTTGAGCACCGTCAGTCGCCGCTGCTACGGCACCACCATCGCTACCAAAACCGCCCAATATGACCGACAGGAATGGACGATTCATTGCCTTACACATGATGTAGGACAAAATAGCACCGGAACTACCCACTAACGAACCCGCAATAATTAGCATCGGATTTCCGAGTGAAAAACCGATACCTGCTGCCGCCCAGCCTGAATAGGAATTCAGCATGGAAATGACAACAGGCATATCCGCTCCACCAATAGGGATGATGATCAAGAAACCTAGTACAAAGGCAATTCCTGTCATGACAGCAAAAGCCGTCCAGTTGGTAGTTTCATCGAAGAAAAACCACAAACCGAAGCCAATCATGGTAATAGCCAACAACAGATTAAATAGATGCTGTCCAGTGAAAACAATCGGAGTTCCACTCATGCGGCCGGACAATTTCAAGAACGCAATCACCGAACCAGACCAAGTCATAGCACCGATAAAAGTCCCTAAAAACAACTCTAGTTTGCTTCCTTTAGGCAAAACTTCTGGCAATCCGAACGAAACCGGATTGTTTACTGCAGTGATAGCAATAAATACAGCCGCCAAACCAACGAGCGAATGCATGAAGGCAACTAATTCCGGCATGGCAGTCATTTGCACGCGCTGAGCCACAATCGCTCCAATCACGCCACCAATCGCGATACAACCTAAAATCAAAGCCCAGTTCTGGGTCAATGTGAGCGTAATGCCAATGGCAATTGCCATGCCCACCATACCAAACAAATTACCACGACGCGCAGACTCAGGCGAACTCAATCCTTTAAGCGAAAGTATAAAGAAGACCGAAGCAACCAAATAGGCAAGTGCTACTTCATTAGCTGACATTTATGCGTTTCCTTTTTTATCTTTTTTCTTGAACATTTCCAGCATACGTTGGCTCACCAGAAAACCGCCGAAAACATTAATCGACGCCAGTGTTACTGCAACCGCGCCGAGCCAGGTACCCCAATCTGTTTCCGCTGGTCCTGCGGCCAGCATAGCACCTACTAAAATAATACCGGATATTGCATTGGTAACCGACATCAAGGGTGTATGCAATGCGGGCGTCACATTCCATACCACGTGATAACCAACAAAAACCGCTAAAACAAAAACTGTCAGATTAATAATAACTGGATCAATTTCACCAATCATAATGACTCCTTAAAAATTCGATCACTGCCATTCAATCGCAATGACAAAGATACATCTTGAATATCAATATATTGCACGTTCCACTATCGATTTAGTGATAGTTCATCAGGATTTGATAACGACTTCACCGTCAGCACAAACCAAGGTGCCGGAAATAATTTCATCGTTTCGGTCAATTTTAAGTTGACTACTTTCCTGATCCAACATTAGATTAAGAAAATTCATGACATTTCTTGCGTACAAAGTGCTGGAGTCGGCCGCAACCAAACCAGGAATATTGGCAACCCCTATCAAGTGTACGCCATGCTTAAGCACCGTTTTATCCAATTCAGACAAAAGACAATTACCTCCTGCTTCAACCGCCATATCAACAATCACAGAACCGGGTTTCATAGCCTTCACGGTGTCTTCTTTTACAAGCACAGGTGCTGGACGACCAGGAATCAGTGCCGTGGTAATGATGATATCAGCAGCGATCGCTCGTTCATGCACTAACTCACCTTGGCGACGCTTGTAATCGTCTGACATTTCAGTTGCATAACCGCCAGCAGTCTCTGCTTTGGCTTTTTCTTCATCACTCAAAGCCACTTCAATAAATTTCGCTCCCAAGCTTTCAACTTGTTCTTTTGCTGCTGGCCTAACATCGAAGACCTCCACCACCGCACCCAATCTTTTGGCGGTTGCAATCGCCTGCAAACCTGCCACACCAGCACCTAACACCAGTACTCGAGCTGCCTTGACAGTACCTGCAGCAGTCATCAGCATGGGAAAAAACTTTTGATACACGTTCGCAGCCAGAATAACCGCTTTATAACCCGCTATGTTGGCTTGAGATGATAAGACATCCATACTTTGAGCGCGAGAAATCCGTGGCAACTTTTCCAAAGCAAATGCTGTCAACCCATGTTTGGCCAATGCTTCAATCCCATCTTTTTGATGCGGAGACAAAAGACCGATCAATAAAGCGTTTTTACGCATCATCGCAAGCTCATGTGGCTCTGGCCCTTTAACCTTCAATACGATATCCGATTGTGAATAGAGCTGATTCGCATCATCAACAATAGTAGCGCCAGCTTCTCGATAGGCCGAATCAGTGATGCTGGCATTAATGCCAGCCCCTGTTTGCACCAATACTTTATAAAGGCCTTTGGCAGTAAATTTTTTGATAGTTTCCGGTGTGGCAGCCACACGCGTTTCTCCCCCGCGAATCTCTGCGGGTATGCCTATATGCATGGATTATTTCTCCTCTTTTGCCAATCTGCAAAATTCCTACGGTGAATAAATTTGTGGATGAATTATAAATCAATTTGTGCAGGATGCCATTAATATGGTTAGAGTACTGTGGGTTAGAAACCACAAACAGATCACTCCGCACTGACTAAGTAGTAAGTTATACAAACTCCTATCTTAGTTTCTAGCGTAGTCACTTCCGGCTTCAAGCAAAGAAACCATCATCCACCGTCAATCTATCGCAATTGATTAAACCAATTTTTGGCAGTGTTCGCAAACACCATGCAATTCTAACTGCTGATGAGTCAACTTAAATCCCGTGTTTTGAATACTTAATGCCAACTCATTCATAATGTGTTTTTTAATTCCAATTTCCTTAACACTACCACATTGATCACAAATCAAAAACTGTGGGGTCTCATGTTGATGGTCACAGGTAATATGTTCACATGACATATATTGACCTGCTGTTTCGAGTTTATGTACCAATCTTTCGTGAATCAAAAAATCGAGCATACGATACACCGACATAACCGGAAGCGCTTCGTTAAAGTGAAAGCGATATTTTTCGGCGATTTCATAAGCAGAAAGCGGTATCGTTGATTCCAACAAAATGGTTAACACATTTTTACGTTTATTGGTAAGCTTGACACCCGCCAAAGAGCATGCCTCTTGGGATTTCTTGATAATCTGATCAATATTAGCAGGCATGCTTTAGATTAATCTCTCAAACAATCTCTATGAGGCAAAAAGAATCATAAGCCATAAAAATCTTAACAGAACATATCACTAATGCCTTAATCCGCTTGGGATCGTAGCAGGCTTTTTCTGATCCAAGGGTTGAGGATCCAATACTGCAACAGTTAAATTGTCTTCTATGAGATATTTTTTTGCAACTTCACGTATTTGCTCGGTAGAGACCATTTTAATTTTCTCTAACAAAACGTCAATATCACGATAAGACAATCCAGTGCTCTCAAACCGGCCTATTTGCATCGCTTGCGAAAAAATCGAATCACGTTGATAAACATGGCCCGCAATCACCTGCGCTTTAACCCGCACCAATTCTTCTTCGGTGACTCCCAATTTGATAATTTTTTCAATTTCATCACGCAGAGCTTGTTCCAATTCTTCAATGGTTTTTCCTATTCGCGGCACAGCACTCAAGAAAAACATGCTTGGACCACGAGATATTGCGCTATAGCTAGCATCTGCAGAATTTGCGATTTGATCTTCACGAACTAACGTCTTATTCAATCGAGCAGAAGCATAGCCATCCAAGATACCTTCCAATACTTCCAACGCATAAGGCTCCCAATCAGAAGCGGTATTTTTAATCGATGGAACATGATAACTCATAATAAGATAAGGTAATTCCGCCGGTGCTTTGACAATAATTCGCTTGGTACCTTGTTGTACTGGCTCCACTTGAGGTTTGCGTGCATTCAGCAATGGAACATTACTGGTTTTAATCGCACCATAATTTTGTTGGGCCAAATGATAGACTGCTTTTGCATCGACATCCCCAACCACTACTAAAATTGCATTGTTCGGCGCATACCATCGGTTATACCAGTCTTTAGCGTCCTCTACACGCATGTTCTCTAAATCATCCATCCAACCGATAATTGGATTTTTGTAAGGATGCGATTGAAAAGCCATCGCCATCATTTTTTCAAATAACAAAGCCCTCGGTTGATCGTCCGTACGCAGCCTTCTTTCTTCCATTACCACTTTGATTTCTTTGGAGAACTCTTCCTCTGTAAGAACGACATTGCGCATGCGATCCGATTCGAGTTCCATGGCCATGGGTAAGCTATTTTTATGGAGTTGTTGATAGTAACCGGTATAGTCGTAGCTAGTAAAAGCGTTTTCTCGGCCACCAGCAGCCGCTATTTTTCTTGAGAACTCACCACCAGGAAACTTCTCGGTTCCTTTGAACATCATATGTTCAAGTACATGCGCAACACCTGTGAGTCCGTTGACTTCATCAATACTGCCAACCTTGTACCAGATCTGCGAAACGACAACTGGCGCGCGATGATCTTCTTTAACGATTAATTTCAATCCGTTATCTAATAAAAACTCATGCGGATTACTCCACGCTGAAAATGTAAAAAGAAATGCGCACAAGCCCGCGCTCAATAACATAAAAAATCTTGAAAAAGCAATACAGTATGCAGATTTCATTTTTACTAACCTAAGTGTGAATAAACAGAATAAAATTGTGCTTTCGCTTACTTACGAGCAATCCATAAAAATATTTTGTAGAGCCTACCAGAATGTTTAGCTTTTTTAAATCCAAAAAAAATTCCGAAGAAACAATTGAAAGCCCAGCTATACAAACGGATGAATCTAATCTAACACAACCAGATTCGGTTAGTTTTGCAGATAAGCTAAAAAAAGGCTTGGCACTCACTCGGAAAAATCTTGGAAAACAATTATCCACTTTGTTTGGTGGTGGCAAGATTGACGAAGCACTGTTCGAGGAACTAGAAACTATTTTGTTGACTTCGGATGTTGGTATCAACGCAACACAGCTATTATTGGAAGATTTACGCAAACGTGTAAGGCGCGATGGATTAACTGATTCCAATCAATTGAAACTAGCGCTCAAAGAATCACTTATAGCGATGCTAGGGCCATTGGAACAACCATTTGATACCAGTATGCATGCTCCCTTTGTCATTATGATTGCTGGTGTCAACGGTGTTGGCAAAACGACCTCAATAGGGAAGTTGGCTAAATATTTTCAGGCCCAGGGCAAATCAGTTTTATTGGCAGCGGGAGATACCTTCCGTGCCGCAGCGCGCGAACAGCTAATGGCTTGGGGTGAAAAAAACAATGTCACCGTGATAGCACCGGATAATGATCCAGATAAAAAAAGTGACCCTGCCGCAGTAATCTTTGACGCGGTTAATTCGGCAAAAGCGCGCGGTATTGATATTGTATTAGCGGATACTGCAGGACGTTTAACAACGCAATTACACCTCATGGAAGAAATCAAAAAGGTCAAACGCGTTATTGCCAAGGCAATGCCCGATGCACCACATGAGGTGTTACTCGTATTGGACGCCAATACGGGTCAAAATGCAATTACGCAGGTTAAAGCATTTGATGAAGCCTTGAACGTGACTGGCTTGGTATTGACGAAACTTGACGGAACCGCTAAAGGTGGCGTGGTGGCTGCCATTGTCGGGCAATATTCTCAGAATCCGCCGGCACTAAGGTTTATCGGTGTGGGTGAAGGATTAAACGATTTAAGGCCATTTAATGCGCAAGTCTTTGTAGATGCACTGCTTGATTGATAGCGATGTATCATAGATAAGACCTTGTATGATTACTTTCAAAAATGTCTCCAAGCGCTATCCCAATGGGTATGTTGCGCTCAATAATATCAATTTATCGATAAATGTTGGGGAAATGGTATTTCTGACAGGTCATTCAGGCGCGGGAAAAAGCACCTTATTGAAATCAATTGCTGCCATAGAGCGCCCAACATCGGGAATCATTACGATCAGTGGACAAAATATTGCACAACTCAAATCCAGCGCAATTCCCTTTCTACGCCGCAAAATTGGCATCGTATTTCAGGATCACAAACTACTTTTTGATCGTAGCGTCTTTGATAACATTCTACTACCGCTACAAATCAGTAATTTTGATACTCAAACTGCAGCCAGCCGTGTACGCGCCGCATTAGACAAAGTTGGCTTACTAAAAAAAGAAAAAGTCATGCCTATCACACTATCCGGTGGCGAAAAGCAGCGTTTATGCATCGCGCGGGCCATCGTTCATCGTCCGGCCATACTAATAGCCGATGAACCGACGGGAAATTTAGATATTGCCTATGCACGCGACATCATGGCGATGTTTACCTCTTTTCACCAAGTGGGGGTAACCGTGATAATTTCAACGCATGATGCTTCTTTACTGGAAAATACACAGCATCGTGTTTTGTCACTAGCACACGGAAGCCTGCTAGCATGACTCGTGTCTGGCTGATGCAACATTGGTTCGTTTTTGTGGCAACGTTCAAGCGATTGCTTGCGACACCAATTACTTCACTACTGAGTGTCATCATCATGGGAGTCACACTCAGCGTGCCTGTAAGCATTTATGTACTAGTTGAAAATTTACAGGCAATCGCGAACGAAAGAAATAGTCCGCAGATGAGTATTTTTCTAAAGAATGATGCCGAACAAGCTGATATCGATAAAATTAGACACGACTTAGAGCAGTATCCACAGATTATAGAATTAGAATTCATCACAAAGGATATTGCCTTGCAACAACTTTTAGAAAAAAGTGAATTGCCGGATATTGCAATCAATTTACCACGCAATCCGTTACCTGATGCTTTTGTGATTACTCTTAGCAAAAATACTTTAGAAAGCTTAAAACAATTACAAGAAGATCTGAAAGGCAAATCAGAAATAAAACATGTTCAATTTGACTCTGCGTGGATTGAGCGATTCAGCGCACTGCTTGAGTTAGGCTATTCCATTATTTTAATGATTACCATGATTTCCAGCGTTGCAATCATCGCGGTAATGTTTAATACCATTCGCCTGCAAATAGCGACCAAACACGATGAAATCGAAATATCCAAGCTGATTGGCGCAACCGACTCGTTCATTAGACGTCCTTTTCTTTATTTCGGTGCGTTACAAGGGCTCGCAGGGGGCGTGATCGCTTGGTTAATCGTATTACTGTTATTCCATTTAATCAATGAACAATTGGTATTGTTCTTACGTTTCTATGAAATGGAATTTTTGCTGGAATCACTCTCTACAGAAAATGGCCTGAGCTTATTGTTTTTTTCAACCTGGCTAGGTTGGCTGGGCGCACGTTTATCTGTGTCAAATCATTTGTGGCGAATAGAACCGCAGTAACTAAGGCTCTTAACGAAACTTTTAAAAATTTTAGCACTCACATGACAGAGAGTGCTAACATAAGCTATAAATAACAATTTTGTGTCAATAGGAGATTATCATAATGACGAATGCTTTAGTATTGCCGGAAATGGGTAGTAGCATTGAAAGCTATATTCAGTCAGCTAATTCTTTTCCTATCTTATCTCAAGAAGAGGAAACAAAACTAGCTCGACTTTTGTGGAATCACGATGATATTAAGGCAGCACAAAAATTAATTTTGTCACATTTACGTTTTGTGGTTGCCATCGCACGTGGCTACAAAGGATACGGTCTGCCTCAAGCAGACTTAATTCAAGAGGGAAATGTCGGCTTGATGAAGGCAGTTAAACGCTTTGATCCTGAAAGAGGCGTCCGTTTAGTATCATTTGCCGTACATTGGATTAAAGCTGAGATTCATGAATTCATCATGCGTAACTGGCGATTAGTAAAAATAGCGACCACTAAACAACAACGTAAATTATTTTTTAATCTACGCAGCATGAAAAAAGGCCTTGATTCCATGAATCCGCAAGAAGTAGATGAAATGGCCGAGCAGCTCGGAGTTAAATCAGAAGAAGTGATTGAAATGGAAAAACGCTTCAATGGTTCAGATATTTCATTGGAACCACTGTCCGATGAAGCGGATGACGATGCCACCTTCAGTCCTATTCATTATTTGACAGACGAATTGGAACCTTCCGGCATTCTGGAAGAAGAACAGCTTTCGATGATGCGTGAATCAGGATTACAGAAATCTCTCGGATGCTTGGATGACCGAAGCCGCCGCATTATCGAAGCCAGATGGCTGAAGGAAAAAGAAGATACAGCGACATTACACGACCTTGCTGAGGAATTTGGCGTATCGGCAGAGCGTATTCGTCAAATTGAAACCAAAGCGTTACAAAAAATGCGTACGACAATGGCAGCAGACGCTTAACAGAAAAATTACAAGCTTGCTGATAAATAGCTGACGAATTGTCATTGTTTACCAGTAATCTCACTAATTTTTCTATATCATTCTGATTCTTAATGAAGAACTCGACTGCTTACAGTAGAGTTCTTCGCAAATGCTTAATTCGGCCATATGCTTCATGCTATCACAGTGGAAGCTTCTCAATGTTGATTAGCCACAGCATGTTTTGTAATACTTTAAGCGACACGATCTCCGGTCTTTTTTTCACCTTGCAAACACACGTCCCAGTACGGCGTCCCTTCAAACCGTTCAATCAGAAAATCGACCAATGCCCTGACGCGTTGCGACAAATGCCTGGTCTGCGGATAAATAGCATAAGCAGTCAGTTGTGGCGCGTGAAATTCAGTCAATAGCGGAATCAATGCGCCACGCTCGATTTCCTGGTAGACAATGAACGTCGGCAGTAATAGGATCCCTAAGCCGGCAACGGCGGCATCCCGAAGGAATTCCCCATTACTGGCTTTTAAGTACGGAACAATTTTGACGCTAGTCAACTGTCCATCGCCATCGTATAAATCCCACTGATCGAAATTGCTGATTAGGTTATACACCAGGCAACGGTGATGAATGAGTTGCTGCGGTGTTTGTGGCACCCCCATATGTTCGAGATACGCAGGACTGGCGCACATCACGGCTTGAATTGACGACAGCCGGCGTGCAATCAGGCTGGAATCCGGCAGGTTGGCGATACGAATGGCCAAATCGAAACCTTCGGTCAGCAAATCGACTTGGCGGTCATTCAAATCCAAATTGAATTCAATGTCTGGATGCAGGTGTAAAAACTCATGAATGGCCGACCCCAAATGCAGCAAACCAAAACTCAATGGCATAGCCACCTTCAAGCTACCTTTTAGCGAACCATGAAACTGTGACATGGCGTGTTCGGCTTCAAGAACGTCTTCGAGAATACGCACACACTGTTGATAAAATGCGCGCCCGGTATCGGTCAAATTCATCTGCCGAGTAGTGCGGTGAAATAATTCAACACCAAGGTGCTCTTCCAATTCTTTTAAACGGCGGCTGACTACAGATTTCGCCACATTCATGCGATCCGCCGCGGCACTGATGCCGCCAGCTTCAACCACATGCACAAAAGCATTCATATTTTCAAATCGATCCATCGAGCACCTTTTATTAAAAATTCGAGAACAATAATTTCTCATTTAGATACTTTATTCACATAAAGAGAACCATGATAATAACTCCAGACGCATTTATCAAAACAAACTATTTTTTTCAAGGAGAACATCATGGATACAGCATTCATCAACACCGCACGATTGATTCCCGCCGAAGCAGTACGGGAAGGCGCGGGTGTTACCGTGCATCGCACCATCGGTGGCCCTGCATTACGCAATTTCGATCCATTTTTATTACTGGATCACATCAGTAGCGACAATCCGAACGACTATATTGCCGGATTCCCGTCTCATCCACATCGTGGATTTAGCACGTTCACCTACATGATCGATGGCTTGATGAAACATCAGGACAGCATGGGCAACAGCGGTGTCCTCGGGCCTGGATCGGCACAATGGATGAAAGCGGCGAGCGGTATTATTCACTCTGAGATGCCAGAACAGCAAAACGGCTTATTGCGTGGCTTTCAATTGTGGATTAACTTACCTTCCATGAGTAAAATGGATCAACCGGAATATCAAGAGTTCCCAGAGGATGCATTTCCCATTGTAGAAACGCCAAACTATCGGTTAAAAGTCTTAATTGGCCACTATGCCAGAGCCCAATCGCCGATTGAAGATAGCTTGACTGAGGTGGTCCATTTCGATGTTCAGGTTAATCCTGGCAAACAGTTTCATCATGTTTTTTCTGCGGACAATAACAGCTTTGCGTATGTCTTTGAGGGAACTGGGCATATCGATACGCAGCATATATCAACACATTCATTAATCGTTTTTGACTCCGAGGAAAATATATTAGACTTTGTCGCTGGATCCGAAGGTGCGCGTATGATTGTCGCAAGTGGCAAACCCATAGAAGAGCCGATCATGCGCCATGGTCCGTTTGTCATGAACACACGGGAACAAATTGATCGAGCCATGCGTGATTTTCAAACCAACGATTTTGTGCGTAACCGTGCTTGGATAAATCGTAAATCATAATGCTTACTACAATACCCTTATCAAACATTAAAAAGGACATTTAAAATGGAAAAAATAACACAAGTCGTTGCAAGAATAATGTTGGGTCACCTATTTCTCATTGCCGGTTGGCAGAAAATAGGCGGTTATGAGGGCACACAAGGCTACATGGAATCGGTAGGAATACCGGGCATGCTGCTGCCGCTGGTAATACTATTAGAACTCGGAGGAGGGCTAGCCGTTATCATCGGATGGCAAACCAAGCTGACCGCGGCTGCGCTTGCACTGTTTTGTATTGCCACGGCGGTACTCTTCCATCACAATTTTTCTGACCAAATGCAAGCCATCCTGTTCATGAAAAATTTTGCGATTTCCGGTGGATTGATGCTGTTGGCGGTTTACGGCGCAGGTGCTTGCAGCTTAGATAATCGCCGTCCGAAAACCGAATAATCCAGCGTTATGAATCTTACGACTTCGGTTGACAATTTTGATAAATTGAATTGTTTTCAAGGAGTCGTTGATGAATCTACAAGCGCAAAGAGATACTTTTTAAATGGAAGCAGGGCTTTATGCGGTACCTGGAAGACATGGGTGTGCGATACGCTTGCATCAAGCCCGGAACACCTCGACTAAATGGCAAGATAGAACTTCGCATGGTACTGACCATGCGGAAGTTTCCAGCTATTAACATATACCATGATGTTGACCCGCATGCCGAATTAACCAAATGGGAAGTTTCTACAATTCACCGATCTCATGGAGGCTTGAGAGGAAAAACTCCTTATGAGCGTTTAATCGAAAATCAGATAATTATTTCAGTCTGCCGAAGTTATTTCCATCACAATTCGAGCATTACTCAACCGTTACTGCTTTCGCCAGATTGCGCGGTTTATCAACGTCGGTTCCTTTTTCTAAAGCCACATGATAAGCCAACATTTGTAGCGGAATCGTGTGAAGTATGGGGCTTAGCAAACCCGCATGCTCGGATAACCGAATTACATGAATATTCTTACTTTCTTCAATGTGCGAATCAGCATCAGCAAATACATAGAGTTCTCCACCGCGCGCATGAACTTCTTGCAGATTTGATTTGAGCTTACCGAGCAATTGATCATTAGGCGCAATTGTAACGATTGGCATTTCGTTATCCACCAAAGCAAGCGGACCATGTTTCAGTTCCCCGGCTGCATAAGCTTCGGCATGAATATAAGAAATTTCCTTAAGCTTTAACGCCCCTTCCATCGCAATAGGATAATGAACACCTCGCCCGAGAAACAGCGCATGGCGCTTTTCTGAAAATTTCTTTGCCCAAGCTTTTACTTGCGGTTCAACTTGTAAAGCATGCTGCAATGCTACTGGTAAGTGCCGTAATGCTGCGATCATCTGCTGCTCGATGTCTGCGGATAAACTGCGATGAAGCTTTGCTAAGGTTATAATTAATAACAATAATGATGCAAGTTGCGTGGTAAACGCTTTCGTCGATGCCACGCCAATTTCCGGTCCTGCACGCGTTAAAAAACGCAAATTAGTTTGCCGTACAAGTGCACTCTCAGGTACATTACAAATTGCAAGGCTATATTGATGCCCAAGCTTTTTTGCATAATTCAATGCTGCCAAAGTATCCGCAGTCTCTCCGGATTGCGAAATACCGATAACCAATGTATTCGGATCTGCAATTGGATCTCGATAACGATATTCACTGGCAATCTCAACGTTACAAGGCATTCCGGCTACTGTCTCAAACCAATATCGTGCGACCAAGCCAGCATGATAACTGGTACCACAAGCTAAAATCAGAATGCCTTTTGTTTGAGAAAATATTTCCTTTGCTTCGCTACCAAATAGGTTAGGAGAAATTGATTGGGCATTGAATACCATCTCTAAAGTATTACCCACTGCACTCGGTTGCTCAAATATTTCTTTTTGCATGAAGTGCGCATAAGGCCCTAACTCAAGTGATTCGTTGGATAAATGACTTTCGTGAATCAAGCGTTCAACTGGCTCACCTAAATGATTGTTTAAACAATTTACAATACGATAACCATGAGTGTTGATTTCAGCTACATCACCTTCTTCCAAATAAATAATTTTACGTGTTGCCTGCAACAAAGCAGAAGTATCCGAAGCAATATAATTACCATTCTCCCCCACACCTATCAGTAAAGGAGCGCCGTTTCGCGCAACGATAATCCGCTCCGGATCAGTTTCTTCCATCACGGCAATGGCATAAGCGCCATGTAATTCAGTCAGCGATAAGCAAACTGCTTTGAATAAATCCTTTTCTTGCTCAAGCTTAAAAGCGATCAAATGAACAATGACTTCGGTATCAGTATCCGATAAAAATTCATAACCATGTTTTTTGAGTTCAGTGCGTATATCCTCATGATTCTCGATAATTCCGTTATGTACTACCGCAATCTTGGATTTTCTTTCAGAAAAGTGTGGATGCGCGTTACGCTCTGAAGGCTCTCCATGCGTTGCCCAACGGGTATGTGCAATACCAGAAAAACCTTGCTTATCGCTGTTTGCTGCAAGCTTGCTCAACTCAGCTACACGACCCTGGGTACGGACTCTATCCAACAAACCATTTTTTGTTACAACGAATCCCGCTGAATCGTAACCACGGTATTCAAGACGTGATAATCCTTCTAATAATATTGGTACGACATTTACTTTAGCGATTGCACCAACTATTCCACACATGTCCTGCCTCCTGGCTCCAATTATTTTTATTGAAAAAACAAAAAACCTTCTTCTCTATTTATTAGCCTTCTTTACAGGACGTTTCCACCCAGAAATACTGACTTGCTTCGATCTCGCTAAAGTCAATGTATTCTCAGGAGTATCCTTAGTAATCGTTGATCCAGCACCAATTGTAGAACCTTTCGAGATTCTAACAGGTGCAACAAACTGTGTATCCGATCCCACAAAAACATCATCTTCTATGATGGTTTGATATTTATTAGCACCATCGTAGTTACATGTAATGGTTCCAGCGCCGATATTGACACCTTTTCCTATAATCGAATCACCAATATAGCTGAGATGATTTGCTTTAGTTCCTAACGCAATTTGACTATTTTTTACTTCGACAAAATTGCCAATATGAACTTTACTAGAAAGTTTTGTACCAGGACGTATCCGCGCGTAAGGACCGATTCTGCAATCATTCGCAATTTCCGTATCTTCAATTAAGCTATATGGGTGAATATGAGTATCAGCAGCGACAGTAACATTCTTTAGTATACAGTTGGCGCCAATCTTTACACCCTTACCAAGCACTACGTTACCCTCAAAAATGCAATTTACATCAATTTCCACATCAGATTCACAGGAAAGGCTGCCACGTATATCAATTCGACCCGGATCGATGAGCTTTACACCCTGTTCAAGTAGTTCGTTAGCACGTTCTCCCTGATAAATTCTCTCTAATTCAGCTAGTTGTCGTTTGTTGTTGACACCCATCACTTCCCAAGTATTGAGGGGTTGAGCAGATGCTATTTCAATACCAAGTTTTGCTGCCATACCGATAACATCGGTCAAGTAGTACTCTTGCTGCGCATTACTATTTTTCAGTTCAGGTAACCATTCATGCAAATACTGATTAGGAATCAACATAATCCCAGTATTAATTTCACGAATAGCTAATTGTTCATGATTGGCTTCTTTTTGTTCTACGATCGCCGTAATACCTTTTGATTTGACATCCCTAACAATACGCCCATATCCTGTTGCATCAGGTAGTACTGCAGTCATGAGAGCACATTGCTCGTTTTTTGTAGCTTGTATTAATTTTTCCAGCGTAGCTATATTAATTAAAGGTACGTCACCATAGAGCACCAGCGTTTGCTCTTCTTTATCGAGATGTGGCAAGGCTTGCATCACAGCGTGCCCTGTACCTAGTTGCTGCTCCTGGGTTATCCAAATTAAATCATCGTCTAGAATCGCTTTCCTAACCGCTTCACCACCATGGCCAATTACAATGCAAATTTTATTAGGAAGTAACCGCCTAGCAGTATTAATCACATGCTGTAACAATGAATTTCCTGCCAGGGTATGTAACACTTTTGGAAGGATGGATTGCATTCGTTTTCCAGCTCCAGCCGCTAGAATGACGATATTGAGCTTATTCGAAATAGATGTGGATTTCATATGATCAATCTTAATAAATTACCTGTGGAACAAAATTCTCATCGTAAGCAGTGGGATATTGATCGCACAATCCTTCTCTTCTGATTTTCAATCAGCTCACGCTTTCAGAAACAGAAAATTAAACGCACCAAAGCATTAAAAGTTTACCAATGAAAAACTATTATAATATTACTGGCAGATTAATTAAGACATAAAAAAAGCGACTTATGTCGCTTTTTTTCTTAGAAAGAAAGCAAATAAGTTTTAATGCTTACGCTTTCTCAGATTATCAATTGCTGCTAATTGTGCCACAGCTTCTACTAATTCCGCTTGAGCCTTAGCATAATCTATATCGGAATCACGATTTTTCAATGCTTCTTCAGCAGCTTTCTTCGCCTCAATTGCCTTCGCCTCATCTAAGTCATGACTACGAACTGCAGTATCAGCCAATATTGTCACTACATCCGGTTGCACTTCGAGCATACCACCTGAGACATAAATGAGTTCTTCATCTTTCAATTGCGCCTTAATACGCACCATTCCAGATTTGATTCGAGTCAACAGTGGAGTATGTCTCGGATAAACTCCTATTTCTCCCATTTGAGCGGGAGCCACCACAAATTCAACTGGGCCTGAATAAATCGACTCTTCAGCACTTACAATATCAAGGTGAAAAACGGTACCCATGATCACGACTCCCTTCCTTTATTGAAGCGTTTTAGCTTTCTCTACTGCCTCTTCAATGCTACCAACCATATAGAATGCTTGCTCTGGAAGCTCGTCGTATTCACCTTCAACAATACCCTTGAAGCCCTTAATAGTATCTTTAAGTGAAACATATTTCCCTGGAGATCCGGTAAAGACCTCAGCTACGTTAAAAGGCTGAGACAAGAATCGTTGAATCTTACGAGCCCGACTCACAGCCAATTTATCTTCAGCCGACAACTCATCCATACCTAAAATAGCAATAATATCCCGCAATTCTTTATAACGTTGAAGCGTTTGTTGCACAGCGCGAGCTGTATTATAGTGTTCCTCACCTACCACTTGCGGATCTAATTGTCGTGATGTCGAATCCAAGGGATCAACGGCCGGATAAATCCCCAAGGATGCGATATCGCGCGACAATACAACCGTTGCATCTAAGTGTCCAAAAGTTGTTGCTGGAGATGGATCCGTTAGATCATCGGCAGGTACATAAACTGCTTGTATGGATGTAATCGATCCAGTTTTGGTTGAAGTAATTCGTTCTTGTAAGCGCCCCATTTCCTCTGCCAACGTTGGTTGATAACCAACAGCCGAAGGCATACGACCCAACAACGCTGACACTTCGGTTCCTGCTAGCGTATAGCGATAGATATTATCCACAAAGAATAGAACATCGCGACCTTCATCACGGAAAGATTCCGCCATTGTTAAACCTGTCAACGCCACACGCAACCGGTTTCCAGGTGGCTCATTCATTTGCCCATATACTAACGCCACCTTATCAAGAACCTTAGAGTCTTTCATTTCATGATAAAAGTCATTACCTTCTCGTGTTCGTTCGCCAACACCAGCAAACACAGAATAACCACTATGCTCAATAGCGATGTTTCGAATTAACTCCATCATATTTACTGTCTTGCCAACGCCCGCACCACCAAACAGACCAACCTTACCGCCTTTGGCAAAAGGACAAATCAAATCAATTACTTTAATTCCTGTCTCTAATAGCTCAGTCGATGCAGATAACTCATCAAAGGCAGGAGCCGGACGGTGTATCGACATACTATGCTCCGAACCGATATCTCCCATTTCATCAATTGGACGCCCCAAAACATCCATGATACGACCAAGTGTTTTAGTACCGACGGGAACTGTAATTTGCTCACCGGTATTCTCAACTATCATACCGCGACGTAAGCCATCAGAAGAACCTAATGCAATAGTACGCACGACACCATCACCCAATTGCTGTTGCACTTCCAATGTGAGTTCGGATCCTTCCATTACCAGCGCATCATAAACTTTGGGAATCGATTCACGCGAAAACTCCACATCAATGACTGCACCTATACACTGAACAATTTTTCCTTGACTCATTATTGTTTCCTAAAATTTCAAAATTTTTTTTAAACGGCAGCAGCGCCACCGACAATTTCGGACAATTCTTTTGTAATCGCCGCTTGTCGAGATTTGTTATAAATCAATGTTAATTCATCTATAACGTTTCCAGCGTTATCCGAAGCAGCCTTCATAGCCACCATTCTCGCAGATTGCTCTGAAGCCATATTTTCAGCAACAGCTTGATAAACGATAGCCTCAATATACCGAATCATCAGATCATCAATAACCGGTTTTGCTTCTGGCTCATAAAGATAATCCCATGTAACTCTCGATGTGTCATCCTCTTTTTTACCGCTATGAATACGTTCATCAGTCAAAGGAAGAAGTTGCTCCATAACAGGCTCTTGCTTCATAGTATTAATAAAGCGATTATAATAAATGAAGACTCGATCAAAGCGATCTTGCGTGTAACCATCTAGCATTACTTTGACTGCCCCGATAAGTCTTTCCATATCAGGTGTATCGCCCAGACCAACAATCTGCGAAATAACGGTCGCATTGATACGACTCATAAATCCTAAGCCTTTGTTACCTATGCAACAGACTTCGATTTGCTCGCCCTCTGATTGCCAAATCTTCATTTGATTGAGAGCCTTGCGCAAAACATTAGTATTCAATCCACCACAAAGCCCTTTATCCGAAGTAACAACAATAATTCCAACTCGTTTAACGGTATCTCTTTCTATCAAGAACGGATGGCGATACTCGGTATTCGCACCGCTCATATGCGCAGCAACGTTACGAATTTTCTCTCCATAAGGTCTAGCCTTTTTCATACGATCTTGAGCCTTCCGCATTTTTGACGCCGCTACCATTTCCATAGCACGCGTGATTTTTTGCGTATTCTTTACACTCTTAATCTTATTACGTATTTCTCTACTGCCAGCCATGACTTAGTAAGTTCCGTTTTGCTTGAATTCTTGAATTGCCGCATTTAGTTGCTTTTCTGTTTCCGCATCCAGTTCTTTATTTTTTTCGATTTTCTCTAAAATTGCACCGTGTTGACTGCGAATATAGCTTTTCAATGCAGACTCAAAAGCCAAAGCACGCTTCACTTCGACATCATCATAATAACCGTTATTAATGGTAAACAATGTAAGCGCCATTTCCGATACGCTCAAAGTAGCATACTGCGGTTGCTTCATCAGTTCAGTTGCCATTTTTCCGCGTTCAAGTTGTTTTCTGGTCGCCTCATCCAAATCCGATGCAAATTGTGCAAATGCTGCCAATTCTCGATATTGCGCTAATGCCAAGCGAATACCTCCACCGAGCTTTTTAATAACCTTAGTCTGCGCAGCCCCTCCCACACGAGAAACTGACACCCCCGCATTAATTGCAGGGCGTATGCCGGCATTAAATAAATCCGTCTCTAAAAATATTTGTCCATCGGTAATCGAAATGACATTAGTAGGAACAAATGCAGTCACGTCTCCGGCTTGCGTTTCAATAATAGGCAAAGCGGTAAGTGATCCTGTTTTACCCTTTACTTTACCATTGGTCGCCTTCTCAACATAATCAGTACTTACGCGGGCAGCCCTTTCAAGCAAACGCGAATGCAGGTAGAAAACATCACCTGGATAAGCTTCTCGTCCGGGTGGACGTCTTAATAATAATGAAATTTGACGATAAGCCCAAGCTTGTTTAGTTAAATCATCATACACAATCAGCGCATCTTGACCTATATCGCGAAAATATTCACCCATTGTACAGCCCGAGTAAGGTGATATAAATTGCATTGCAGCAGACTCAGATGCTGTCGCTGCAACCACGATGGTATATTCCATAGCGCCATGTTCTTCGAGTTTCCGAACCACATTTGCAATTGATGAAGCTTTTTGACCGACCGCAACATAGATACACAACATGTTTTGGCCTTTTTGGTTAATAATCGCATCAATTGCTACCGCAGTTTTTCCTGTCTGCCGATCACCGATAATCAACTCTCGCTGTCCACGTCCAACCGGCACCATCGCATCGACAGACTTCAAACCTGTTTGCACAGGTTGATCAACCGATTTCCTCCATATTACACCGGGAGCAATTTTTTCAATCGGCTCAGACTTCACCGCCGTTATTGGACCTTTTCCATCTATCGGCTGCCCTAAAGCGTTAACAACTCTCCCCAACAAACCTTCCCCTACTGGAACTTCTAGAATACGTCCAGTACACTTAACAACATCGCCTTCACGTATATGTTCATAGGCACCCATGATAACCGCGCCCACTGAGTCACGCTCAAGGTTAAGTGCCAGACCATAGGTATTTCCCGGGAACTCTATCATCTCTCCTTGCATCACATCTGAAAGACCATGAATTCTGACGATACCATCTGTAACAGATACTACCGTTCCCTGTGTACGGATCTCCGCTGTATCGGCGAGTCCTTCAATCCTTTTTTTAATCAGCTCACTGATTTCGGATGGGTTTAACTGCATTTCATTAACTCCTAGCTTTTAAGGGCAACAGTCATAGCTTCAAGTTTACCTCGAACAGATGCATCGAAAACTTCATCACCAATTTCAACCTTGATGCCACCTATTAACTCTGGATCAATACTTACTTTTGGTTCAATCTTGCAATTAAATTTCTGTTCAAGGTCATCAATTAATTTTTTTAATTGCTTCGCATCTATCTCAAAGGCACTAGTAATTTTAGCCTCTAAAATACCTTCATACTGCGCCTTCAATTGTTCATATAGTTGACTAATTTGTGGCAATATCGTTATTCGCTTGTTTTCCGCAAGCAGCGTAAGAAAATTATGCGCTTCGTTATCAAAATTGCTTTTACCGATATCGAAGAATAACTTGCTAATTTGTTCTGCTGATACTCTCGGATTATCAATAAGCATCTTGATTCGCTTATCTTCAGCAATCTTCGCAGCAAATTGCAACATTTTAGACCATTGCGATAGATTCTTATTTTTCAGCGACAGCTTATAAAGCGCTTCTGCGTATGGTCGCGCAACCGTAATCGCTTCAGCCATTATTTTCTCAAATCTTTTTCTAGCGAACCGAGCATATCCGCATGAGCCTTGATATCCACTTCGCGACGAAGTATTTTTGCAGCACCTGCAACAGCCAATTCTGCTACATGTTTGCGTAAGATTTCCTTGGCGCTGTATACCTCGTGCTCAATATCCGCCTTTGCCCCAACAATTATCCGATCGCCTTCTTCTTTCGCGACTTTCTTCGCCTCTTCAACAATTTCTGTAGCTCGTTTTTCAGCTTGCAGTATTATTTCCGTAGCACGTTGTTTTGCATCTTTCAAAATATCGGAAGAACGCTGATTCGCCAATTCCAATTCATGTCGCCCGCGCTCTCCTGCCGCCAATCCGTCAGCAATTGTCTTTTGGCGCTCTTCAATAGCGCGCAGCAACGGCGGCCACACATACTTAACCGTAAACCAGATAAATATTGCGAAGGCCATTGCTTGCGAAATTAAAGTAAAATTAATATTCATAACAAGCCTTTATGATATCTAATACGTATAACTTGTAGCAAAACAATACACAATTACTGAGCAACAGATTGAATAACCGCTAATAGTGGATTACCAAACGCAAAAAGCATTGCCAAACCCACAGCGATAATGAAAGACGCATCAGTCAAACCCAGTAATAGAAAAACCTTTCCTTGTAGCGTTGGTATCATTTCAGGTTGACGAGCCGCTCCTTCTAAAAATCGACTACACATCACTCCAACCCCAATACAAGCACCTGCTGCCCCAAGTCCGATCATTAAGCCAATACCTATACCTGTATATGCCTGAATCATTGCCAAATACTGCAAATTCTCCATTTTAATTTCCTTTAGTAATTAAGGTTAATAATAATTTGTAACGATTGAACTTTAAAATTAATGTGATTCATGCGCCATAGATATATATACAACAGTTAGCATCATGAAAATGAATGCTTGCAAAGTAACAATTAAAATATGAAATATTGCCCAGCCAGCTCCAAGTAAGGTACCGAATATTGTTCCGCTTATTCCAGTTGCAGCCCACATACCTAGCAATAAGAAAATGATTTCGCCTGCATAAATGTTACCAAACAAACGCAATGAGTGTGACAAAGGTTTAGATACATATTCAATGAAATTAAATAATAAATTCAATATCCAGAGAAGCGGGTTTTTTCCAAAAGGCGTACAAAATAACTCGTGCAGCCACCCACCAAGCCCCTTTACTTTAACATTAAAGAAAATCATCAAAAACCAAACCGACAATGCCAGCGCAAAAGTTGTATTGACATCAGTCGTTGGAACTGTCCGCCAGTTATGTAATCCAAACACATGTTCATAAATCCACGCCATGATATCGATAGGCAGAATATCCATGGTATTCATCATTAATACCCAAATGAATATTGTCAAAGCGGTGGGCGCAACAAATACACTGCGATCTCCATGAAACGTATTCTTGACTTCGTTATCAATAAACTCGACCGCAAGCTCAACAAATGCTTGCCGTTTAGAAGGGACTCCTGGAGTTGCTTTGCGCACGACCAGCCATATAAACCCTAAGCTGATCACGCCCAATATTACCGACGTAATCAATGTATCAACGTGCAATACCCAAAAAGACCCTTCCTTAATTTGGAAGGTAAGATTAGTAAGATGGTGATCTATGTAGGACGTTGGAGTTAGTTCTGTATTTGATGCCATAAAAAAACAATTTGCTCGATACTAAATTTTATAAAGATTATTTCTCATTAACCACAAATAATGCAACGCTATGCAACAATACCGTCAACACGAAAACTCCTATGAATACAGTTGGGATAACACTCAAGTAGAATTTAAATATTAGCCATAGCAATATCACAATAATACTAATCTTAAGTATTTCCGCTTTTAGGGCTGTCTTAATTATTTCACCCGGCAAAAATCCTTGATGATTAGAAACGATCAGACCAAATACCATACCCGATACAAAATTAACTCCACCACCCAAAATTGCAGATATTGCTCCATGCATCCCAAGCCAATATCCAAAAATAATTGCTGCTACCAGGATGAAAAGAATCTGTATTCTTAATACAACCGCAAGAGGCTTATTCTTAACAATTTTAAGCATATTCTATTTCATTATTGATAGAAATAGCTCAATCATATTTTCGTGTCTTTTGTTGCCTAAAATATGGACGGCGATGTTAGCCTAATTTAATAAACCCGTCAATCGAACCGTTCAAATCTTAAATTGCAACCTTAGATGAAAATAGCCAAACATTTAATCTTTAGCGCCCAGTTGTAATGCAAGCTTACGTGATAATTGTAGCGATTCCTGTAGTGGTTCCAAATTGTCCCAACCAGCTAAATGCTCGCGCGTTATGTCGACCAGCGCTTGAATCCAATCCGCGCGCTCATTAAGACAAGGAATGTAGTGAAACTCCTTTCCACCAGCACGAATAAAAAGATCTTTGCCTTCCATCGCAATTTCTTCAAGTGTTTCTAGACAATCCGAAACAAACCCAGGGCACACCACATCAACTCGCCCAACCCCATGGCCCCCAAGTGCAATTAACGTATCAGACGTGTAAGGCATCAACCACTGCGCTTTGCCAAAGCGTGATTGGAAGCAGATCTGATATTGATTACTCGCTAATTGCAATGCTTCTGCTAATAACCGACCCGTCTTTTGACAATAGCAATGATAGGGGTCGCCTTTATCCAAATTTGCACGAGGCGTGCCATGAAAGCTGATAACCAATTTATCAGGCTGACCGTATGATGCCCAATAATCACGAATATTTTGCGCCAAAGCGGCAATATAACCTGGATAGTCATGATAATGCTTGATTGTACGAAGAGCAGGTTGATTACGCATCTTTGCTAGTGCAGTAAAAACACCGTCAATCGCCGCAGCCGTGCTACTGGCAGCATATTGAGGAAATAATGGCAAAATCAATATACGATCACAACCTTGCTGCTGCATTTTCTCCAGCACCGCTGCAATTGAAGGTTCGCCAATATTCATGGCATACTCAACCAAAGGAGCATTTTTGTAATGCGCTTGCAGCGCTTTGCGCAAAAGCTTGGTTTGGCGCTCGGTATGGACTTTCAATGGCGAGCCTTCTGGCAACCAGATTTTAGCGTATTTTTCGGCGGATCTTTTGGGCCTAAATGGCAGAATGAATCCATACAATATAGGCCACCAGATTACTCTAGGCACTTCAATTACGCGTGAATTACTAAGAAATTCTTTCAAATAAGGTCGCAACGCTTCTGCAGTTGGTGCATTCGGTGTTCCCAAATTGACCAACAAAACACCTATTTTGGAAGCATCACCGTGACAATAAATCGATTTTGAGTTCATGAATAAAATAGACTAATCATATAAAAAAGGCGATCATCGTTAAATGATCAAGAGCATTTTCGAACAACCCGCAAAAAACAGGTTTAATGTTGCGATAATCCGCTCGATAGGAGCTTCGCTGTAATATCAACGATCGGAATTACACGTTCATAAGCCATACGCCTCGGACCAATAACGCCAACAGTACCGACAATTTCTCCATCAATCTCATAGGGTGCAGCGATCACACTGAATTCTTCCAAAGACGCGACGTCCGACTCACCGCCGATAAATACTTTTACGCCATGAGCTTTTCGGCTTAATTCGAGCAATTGCAATAGCTTTGTCTTGCGCTCGAACAATTCAAATAGCTTTTTTAGTCCCAACAAGTTTTCAGTTAAATCATTTACTTGAAGCAGATTCCGTTCTCCAGCAACCACAACCGCTTCACTATTTTCATTCGCTGCGCTACCGCTCACTTCAATTGCTGCACTCATTAAACTAAACAACTCGCCACGCAATTGTTTGAGTTCAGTATCTAAACGACCACGAATTTCATCCAGCGTACAACCCGCATAATGCTGATTAATGAAATTCCCAGCTTCGATCAAGTCTGCCTGACTATAAGGTGTTTGAGTAAAGATAATTTTGTTTTGCACATCCCCCTCCGGGGTTACAATAATCAATAATATGCGTTTCTCAGACAGCGCCATAAATTCGATATAACGAAATACCGCACCTTTATGTTTCGGCGTAATCACCAAGCCGGCAAATTGTGTCAGCTCGGAAAGCAGATGCGATGCAGCATTAATGAGACGAGATGGATTATCAGGATGCAAATGACTTTCCAAGTGATTTAATTCGGTCCTATCTAAAGTCTGCACAACCAGTAGTGTATCCACAAAAAAACGATAGCCTTGGACTGTTGGAACACGACCGGCTGAAGTATGTGGGCTAGCAACCAAGCCCATTTCTTCAAGATCGGCCATAACATTTCGGATTGTTGCAGAACTCAGATCTAAGCCGGAAAATTTAGACAAGGTACGCGAACCCACCGGTTGTCCTTCGTGGATATATCGCTCGACCAATGTTTTTAGTAGTATTTGCGCACGTTCATTTAGCATAGGGTTATTTTACATCAACAAGGCTGTTTTATTACTCTGATATAGCGTATGGATACAGGCTTTTAATCTTTCTATGTTAGACTTTTAAAAATAAAATCATCTGTTTGATGGAATCACTAACATGGGTATCTACATCCAAAAAAACAATTCTATATTCGAATTTCTTAGTCACAGTCGAGACCACGAAATTCATGTTAACGGTAAGTTCATTAAAATTAATAAAACAAAAACAAACCTGAATCTGATACAGCACTCTGCACATGAACTCCACATTTGAAACCATTGCGTTAATCGGCAAGTATAAGAAACACGAAATTACGGCTCCGCTGTTGAAACTTGCTAAATACTTAACCAATAAAGGGCATCAAATTCTTATTGATCAACTGACTGCCTCACAGATTGTTGCCAGAGCCTATGCAACTTTGCCACTTGAAGAGATTGCTCAACAGGCTGATCTCGCCATTGTAATTGGCGGCGATGGCACCATGCTGAATATCGCCCGCAAGCTTGCGCCATACGATGTACCCCTAATAGGAATCAATCAAGGAAGATTGGGGTTTCTTACCGACTTATCGTTAGACAATATGTTTGTGATATTAGATGAAATATTAGCCGGTCAATTTGAAACTGAAGAACGTATGTTGCTCTCAGCACAGGTCACTCGTGCAGGAATCAGTAAATTCGATAGCCTTGCTTTTAACGATGTGGTGCTACATCGCGGCGTTAGTAGCGGCATGATTGAGCTTGAAGTCAGAATCGACGGTGAATACATGAACACTTTACGCTCAGATGGCTTAATTATCGCAACGCCAACCGGTTCCACTGCATACGCATTGTCTGCAGGCGGGCCGATTTTGTTTCCTAGCTTGAATCTTATCACATTGGTACCGGTATGCCCGCACATGCTCAGTAACCGCCCAATCGTAGTCAGTGCTAATGCGCACATAGAAATCAACATGCGTAGCTCGATAAGCATTGGAATTAACTGCGATAGTCACGCCTATTTCGACCTAAAGCAAATTGATCGCATTAGCATCAAGCGCCATCCTCAAACGGTTCGATTGCTGCATTCGACTAATCACAGCTACTATCGCATGCTTAGGGAAAAGCTTGGTTGGAGCGAATTTCCTTGATCTACTTTTGATCACAATCGTATGCTCAAGCATCTTAGCATTCGCGACTTCGTTATTGTCGATCACATCGAACTGGAATTTTTATCAGGCTTTACTGTATTAACCGGTGAAACCGGTGCTGGCAAGTCCATTTTAATGGATGCATTGATGCTTGCGCTTGGTGAGCGCAGTGACATTCAACAAATACGTCCAGGCTGCGAACGCTCAGAAATCAACGCAGTTTTTGATATTCAGTCACAACAGAATCTTATCGACTGGCTCAACGGCAATGATTTACAAGGTGATCCTGGAGTATGCTTGATGCGGCGAATTATTGATATCAATGGGCGCTCCCGCAACTATATCAATGGACATAACGTCACCCAACAACAATTACGCATAGCTGGAAGTTTTCTTGTCGCCATCCACAGTCAACATGCGCACCAATCGCTGCTGCATCGTGACGCGCAACGTGAACTACTAGACGCCTATGCGCAATGCGAAGATTTGCTAAGCACTGTTCGAGATACTTATCAAAACTGGCAAACCATTTTGCAACAAAGAATTTCTGCGGAACAATCACTCATAGAGTCCCAAGCCAAGCGTGAGCAAATCGAATGGCAACTGCAAGAACTATCCGAACTGAACCTAACTGCTGAAGAATGGCAAAATCTACAATCTGATCATGCTCGGCTTTCTCATGCTGCGGCTTTACTGTCAGCCGCTGAAAATGGTATCGAGCAACTCTCTGAGAACGAGCACGCCGCATTCTCGCAAATTAATGCCGTATGCAGCCAATTACGACAATTACTGGAACATGATTCGCAATTGAACGAAATTGTCGATTTGCTCGATTCAACCACTATTCAATTACAAGAAAGCATTTATGCTTTAAATGATTACCGTCAATCACTGGATCTTGACCCACAACTGCTACTGAATGCCGAGCAACGCTTATCTACCATTCATAATCTGGCGCGAAAATTTCGCTTACCCCCAGAAGAACTGCTTCAATTTCAAACCACATTGAAGGAGCAACTTGAAACACTCGAAGCCGGATCAAATATCGAAAAACTAAAAACATCGGAAGCGGAAGCACAATCCATTTATCTACAGCAAGCAAAAATGCTGAGTATCGTTCGTGCCAAAGCAGCAGAATCGCTTTCGAACAATGTCACGACCGCTATGCAAACGCTGGCTATGAACGGTGGACAATTCACAGTAGTTTTGACTCCTTTGCAAGCAGGTAACTCCACTGGCTTGGAGCAAATCGAATTCCATATTGCCGCACATAAAGGCATGCCACCACAACCACTGAGTAAAGTTGCCTCTGGCGGTGAATTATCACGTATCAGCTTAGCCTTACAAGTGATTGCCAGTAAAGCCATCAAAATACCCACACTAATTTTTGACGAGGTCGATGTCGGTATCGGCGGCAAGGTCGCTGAAATAGTTGGTAATTTACTTAAAAAATTGGGACAGAAACGGCAGGTTTTATGCATTACGCACTTACCACAAGTTGCAGCGGCAGGCGATCAGCAATGGCAGGTTATAAAAGTGCAAGGCCCAGGGAAAAACCAACCCATCTTAAGTGAAATTAGTAGCTTGGACCAACAGCAGCGCATAGAAGAAATTGCGCGCATGCTGGGAGGTATTACAATCACCGAAACTACGCGTCAACACGCAACAGAAATGCTGCGCAATGGCTCATCGATTAAAATCAAGCATTCATAGTCCGTAAATGAAGCAATTAAAATCAATCGAAACGACATTCAAACACTGGTTGCTACACTGCTTAACTCCATAGCAATGGATCTGACGTCACAATTATGTTTTAAAACAGTTGTATTGAAATACCGACTATGAGTTCGAATATGATATAACCCGTCGCATCCATTATGCACCGGTATCGGATGCAGCAGCCCCCCCCGGCGTATTCAGGATTGCTGTTGTTTGGTATCATCTGAAATGGTGGGCTAAGTGATGAATCGGCAGAGCATGGTGAACTCGAGTCTGTAAGTGATCACTCACACTCCACCAAATAAACCATTAAGTACGCAAGAAATTTATTTGTGAAATCACTCATATAAGCTAAGGCACACAATCATGCATGCTATCTTTTTTCACAGCGGTGGCCATAGTGATGTTTTGCAATATGGAAATACGCTCTCCCCTCAGCATTGCAATGATCATCAGGTTCTGGTTCGCATCAAAGCTGTCGGCATCAATCCAATTGATATCAAAATACGGACAGCACCCGATCGATTTCCGGTGACTTTCCCGGTTATTCCCGGTTGCGATGGCGCCGGGATCGTTGAATCAGTCGGCACACAAGTGCAGCATTTCAAACCAGGCGATGAAGTGTATTTTTCTCAACCCGGATTTAATGGTCGCCAAGGTAGCTACGCTGAATATGTATTGGTCGACGATGATTTGCTTGCGCTCAAACCACGCAGCCTCTCATTTGAGCAGGCCGCAGCAGCACCGCTGGTTTTGATCACGGCTTGGGAAGCATTGCACGACCGCGCCAACCTACATAGTGAACAAACTGTTTTGATTCACGCGGGCGCTGGTGGTGTCGGACACGTGGCGATTCAATTAGCAAAATTGGCCGGCGCTCATGTGATCACGACTGTTAGCAATGATCAGAAAGCAAACTATGCCAAGCGCTTAGGTGCGGACCACGTAATCAATTATTGTAATCAAGACGTCATTGCTACGGTACTAGACAGAACAAACGGTAAAGGTGTAGATATTGCATTCGATACGGTTGGATCGAACGTACTACAAAGTTGTTTTAGTTGTATCAGGCCATATGGTGATATCGTGACGATCCTACAACCCACCAGTGATATAAATTGGAGTGACGCACGGTTGCGCAATGCACGATTCAGCATGGAAATGATGTTATCGCCTGTTTTGCTGGAGCTATCAGAAGGAAAATCACATCAAGCTGAGATACTACGCCAGTGTGCGCAGTTGTTTGATGCCAATCAATTAACCATTGAAGTAGCAAGCGTTTTCAATCTATCGGAAGCTGCTGACGCACAACAATATTTAGAGCAAAACCATCCTATTGGAAAAATAGTTTTGACGATTCCGTCATAGTTCAATATAAGCACTATAACTTTTTTTGATCGGAGCTGCTCACAAGCAATTAAGTAGCCTTAAAAAATACAGCAAATTTGTTAACTTCTTAATTTTTTCTTATAAAAGAAAGCCACATATATATGCGACAATATTTGGAGTTAATGCAACACATTCTTGATCATGGGTGCACAAAATCTGATCGTACCGGTACTGGCACGTTATCAATTTTTGGCTACCAAATGCGGTTTAACTTGAATGATGGCTTTCCTTTAATAACAACCAAGAAGTGTCACGTTAAATCAATTATTTATGAATTGCTCTGGTTCTTGCGTGGCGATACGAATATTCGGTACTTAAATGAACATGGCGTAACAATTTGGGATGAGTGGGCTGATGAGAATGGAGATTTAGGCCCAATCTACGGACATCAATGGCGATCCTGGGGCACTGCAAACAAAAGCAAAATCGATCAAATCCAGTTGCTCATCGAGCAAATAAAAAACACCCCGGATTCCAGACGCATGTTGGTTTCCGCTTGGAATGTAGGCGAACTGCATCAAATGAAATTAGCACCTTGCCATGCGCTTTTTCAATTTTATGTTGCCGATAACCGGTTATCTTGTCAGCTTTATCAACGCAGCGCAGACGTATTCCTCGGCGTGCCCTTTAATATTGCATCCTATGCTTTATTGACGCTCATGATTGCGCAGGCTTGCGACTTACAACCTGGAGATTTTGTTCACACCTTTGGCGACGCACATTTATACCTGAATCATTTGGAACAAGCCAGAGAACAGTTAACGAGAGAACCAAGATCATTGCCGACCATGACACTCAATCCTGAGCGGCGAAATATTCTAAAGTTCGATTTCGAAGATTTTGTTTTAACGGATTATCACCCACATCCGGCAATTAAAGCACCAATCTCCGTATGAAATCACCATTTCTATCTTTATTAGTAGCAATGTCCAAAAACCGGGTTATTGGTAAAAATAACCGACTCCCGTGGCACTTACCGGAAGATCTCAAACACTTCAAAACGCTTACCATGGGACACCCCATCATCATGGGGCGAAAAACCCATGAATCGATTGGAAAAGTATTACCAGGAAGAACCAATATTATTGTCACTCGACAAAAAAACTATACTATCCCAAGCGCGATTGTAGTTGATTCGATTCAAAGTGCTTTTGCTGCAGGATTCGAAAAAAACTCAGCAGAAAATGAAGCTTTTGTGATTGGTGGTGAGGAAATTTTTCGTCAAACTTTAGCGTTTAGCCGACGCATTTATCTCACTGAGATACAGAAAAAATTCGATGGCGATACTTTTTTCCCTGAATTAAATTCACAAGAATGGCATGAAACAGAGCGCACGATACACTTCTCTGAGGGTATCGATCAGCTAGAATATCATTTAATCACTCTCGATCGAAAAACGCCCTCTTCCATTTAAACAGTACAGTACGTGTATTTATTCTCTTTTATCAGAAGATAACAGAGCGACAATGACATCATCGCTCTGTCTTTCATATGTTTTCAGATAACTTTTACGTCAGGCAACGGAAATCCGTTGAAATTACTCGCATACGCGGTTGTGTAAGCTCCGGCATTAGGAATATAAATAAAATCCCCTTCTTGCATATCGCTTGGTAGCATCATATCGTGAACGAGTACATCCACTGAATCGCATGTAGGTCCAGCAACAGACCAAGGGATAGGATTTCCACTACGATCTGTAATGATTTCATAGCGCAAACCTTCGGTAATTTCAATTACGCCACCAAACATACCTGCATCCCAATACATCCATTTCTTACCGTTTCGAGTTGCGGTTCCTACAATACGGCAAATGAAATAAGCCGAATCCGATACCAGATAGCGGCCAGGTTCTGCCATAATACGAATACCATCCGGTAAATCAGCAATGGCTTCATTTATGACATCGGCGATAGCTTCAATGGAAGGAATAGGCTTAGTATGGCGTACTGGATAACCGCCACCGATATTCAGTAACCTTGGTTTCAGTCCCATTGTCTTCATGTCATCAAAAACTTTTTTTGCACGCTCAATGCCGACTCGCCAGTTCTGGGGATTACGGCATTGCGAACCCACATGAAACGTCACTCCGACCAAATCTGCTCTCAATTTTGAAGCTTCTTGAATGATCTCATGGATATCGCCGAGATGCGTTCCAAATTTTCCAGCTAAAGGCCAGTCGCTACCAATATTGGGTGTATCTATGCGCAGATACATTTTTGCATCCGCTTTGACACTCACAATTTTTCGCAGCTCTTCAACACTATCAATCACAAACCATTCGACGCCTTTGGCAGCTGCATATTCAAGATACGCACGAGATTTCATTGGATTGCTATAAAATATTTCCTGGGCAAGCACACCAAGCTCCAACAACAAATCAAGCTCAGCAATTGAAGCAATTTCAAATCCTGCTCCTTCTTCAATTAATATTTTTAACACACGTCGATCAGGATTGGCTTTTACCGCATAATGCGGATGTACCCGTGGCATTGCGGCTTTAAATCGTTGTGCTTTATTGCGAATAATACTGCTGTCAACCAGCAAGAATGGTTTTTGATAACCTTTTTTTAATTCATCCTGAACATATTTAAAGTCCAGGCTGATTTCTGAGTGCGTATCAAACAAAACTTCGGCAGATGAGCTTGTTTTTTGCAGCGTAGATGGAAATGCGTACATTGAGGTCTTCCTTGTAAAAATGGCTACGTTTCAGGAATATGGATATTGACTAAATCTGCTGAAGCAAAAAAGCTCTTGATATTTCTCATGATGACCCCCTTATTTCAAAATAGATAGTACTACTTTTGTTTGCGCGCATTACGGTCCCGGTATAAACGCAAATCAAACGCTTTCAGTCTGAGAACAAGATTCGACGCAAACAACCTTTAAAAACAAAGCCCCACTAGTTGACGCTCTTGTTAACGGAAAATTTTGATAAAAACTGATACCAAAATTTTCTACCTAGGCATGTTACATTTAATTTCGACACTGGTATTAACGTAATATTTCTTCATTCTGGAAAATTGGTTTAAATAATCTCCATCGAGACAGGCTTTCCTATAGCTTCCCCTCAAAATTTCTACAGTAGTCAATTATTAGACTATATTTTTGGCAGCGTAACACCGTGTTGCCCCTGATATTTTCCACCACGATCTTTATAAGATATTTCGCATACCTCATCCGACTCAAAAAAAATTACTTGCGCAACACCTTCATTGGCATATATTTTGGCGGGTAATGGTGTTGTGTTAGAAAATTCCAGAGTGACATACCCTTCCCATTCAGGTTCGAATGGTGTGACATTGACAATGATCCCGCAGCGCGCATAAGTGGACTTGCCAAGACAAATCGTGAGTACATTACGTGGGATGCGGAAATATTCCACAGTGCGCGCCAAAGCAAAAGAATTGGGCGGAATAATACAAACATCATTCTTGACGTCTATGAATGAATTGGAGTCAAAATTTTTTGGATCGACAATAGTAGAATTGATATTGGTAAACAACTTAAATTCGTCAGAGCAGCGAATATCGTAACCATAGCTTGAAGTACCATAGGAAACGATACGTTCACCGTTATTTTGTCGAATTTGATCAGGTTCGAAAGGCGCAATCATACCTTGCTCAAGCGCCATTCTTCGTATCCATTTATCTGATTTTATGGTCATTTTTATCTTATATTTTACTAAATACTAAAAATCCAGCTAATCGTTTTCCATAATGATCTCTGCAAACAGCGCCGAATGATCTTCTGCGTATTCAGCCACTTTGGCTGCAATGCGTCTGGCTATCAATCGATAAGCTGCTGCAATAGCTCCATCGGGCTCAGCAACAACGCTTGGTTTTCCCGCGTCAGTATATTCACGTATTTTGATATCAAGCGGTAATGAACCCAATAATTCCACATTGTAATCGTGGGACATTTTTTCGCCGCCCCCGGTACCAAAAATTGGTTCTGTATGACCGCACTTCGAACACGTATGCGTACTCATATTTTCCACCACGCCTAAAATTGGAATTCCAACTTTCTCAAACATTTTTAGCCCTTTACGCGCATCAAGCAAAGCGATATCTTGCGGTGTCGTCACAATTACGGCACCCGTTACTGGTATTTTTTGCGCTAACGTTAACTGTATATCGCCAGTTCCTGGAGGCAAATCAATAACCAAATAATCCACATCTTTCCAGTTAGTGTCATTAAGCAACTGTTGTAATGCCTGGGTAACCATTGGGCCGCGCCACACCATTGGTGTTTCCGCATCGATTAACAATCCGATAGAAATGGCTTGAATGCCATGCGCCAAAACAGGCTCCATGGTTTTTCCATCTAAGGAATCAGGATGCCCAGTAATGCCCAACATTTGTGGTTGTGACGGGCCATAAATATCGGCATCCAGAATTCCCACCGAAGCGCCTTCAGCTGCCAATGCCAATGCTAAGTTGACAGCCGTAGCGGACTTTCCCACCCCTCCTTTGCCTGAAGCGACCGCAATGATATTTTTTACACCGGGGATCAGCTTCACACCTTGTTGCACATTGTGGGGAATAATCTTGCTGCTCACGGTAACCTGCACATTCCCAATGCCCTCTAATGTTTTTAGTACGCTCACAACTTGCTGTTCAACATCGTTTCGAACACTGTTAGAGGGATAACCCAATTCTATTTCAACCCAAACATTGTTTTGATCAATGCGAATATTTCGGACAGCTTTTGTTGCTACATAATCTTTACCGATTGTTGGGTCAATCGTTTGATTGAGAAGCGATAATATATCTTGTTCAGAAATTGCCATAACGAACCTCTTTGCATCTTTTATGCATGTCAATAATAAAGTAGCTGATGGTAACAAATATCGAGATTGGCTTATACAGTTTGTTACAATGAAGGTTTTTTATTGTGTGGGTAGGGTTAATGAACAAACGAAGGATTCTGGTCACTTCAGCGCTTCCATATGCCAATGGCAGTATTCACCTGGGTCACTTGGTGGAATATATTCAAACGGACATCTGGGTGCGCTTCCAGAAAATGCGTGGGCATACGGTATATTATGTATGTGCGGATGATACGCATGGCACCCCTGTAATGCTACGTGCGGAAAAAGAGGGAATTACCCCCGAAGCGCTGATTGCACGTGTTCAGAAGGAACACTTGAGCGATTTTAATGGATTTCATATCCGATTCGATCATTATCACAGCACACACTCACCCGAAACGCGATCTTTCTCCGAGGCTATCTACCACAAGCTCAAGCAAATAGATTTGATTTCGATTCGGGCGATTGAGCAATTGTACGATCCCGTTAAAAACATGTTTCTGCCTGACCGGTTTGTCAAGGGAGAATGTCCCAAATGCAATGCCAAAGATCAATATGGCGACTCATGCGAAGCGTGTGGCGCGGCATATGCACCAACGGAATTAAAAAATCCTTATTCGGCTGTTTCAGGTGCTAAGCCAATACAAAAATCCTCTGAGCATTATTTTTTCAAATTATCCGATCCGCGCTGTGTAGATTTTTTACGTCGCTGGACACGTGAATCCGATCATTTGCAACCGGAAGCTGCAAACAAGATGCTCGAATGGTTAGGAAATATAGGAGAAAACAAGCTTTCCGATTGGGATATTTCACGCGATGCACCCTATTTTGGTTTTGAAATTCCCGAAGCACCTGGTAAATATTTTTATGTTTGGTTGGATGCACCGATTGGTTACATGGGTAGCTTCAAATACTTATGCGAACAAAAACAAATAAATTTTGATGAATTCTGGCAAAAAGATAGCAGGACTGAACTGTATCATTTCATCGGCAAAGATATTTTATATTTTCATGCACTATTCTGGCCCGCCATGCTGGAAAACTCAGGTTATCGTACCCCCACCAAAATTTTTGCACACGGCTTTCTCACTATCAATGGAGAAAAAATGAGCAAGTCGCGTGGCACTTTCATTACCGCTGAAAGCTACTTAAAGCAAGATTTGAATCCCGAATGGCTACGCTATTATTACGCAGCAAAACTGAATGGCACGATGGAAGATATCGATTTGAATTTAGAAGATTTTATCGCGCGCGTAAACTCCGACTTGATTGGTAAATTTATCAATATTGCGAGCCGCTGTGCCGGTTTTATTACCAAACGCTTTGACGGCAAATTAGTCGGTGGGACACAGTATCAGCAGTTACGAACAATCATTGACGAGCACTTTGCTACTTGGCGACCAGCACAAATCGAACATGCATTTGAGGAACGAGATTATGCCGCTGCAATTCGACAAATTATGAAATTCGTTGATGCAGCCAATGAAATGATTCATCAACTTGCGCCCTGGGAAATGGCCAAAAAACCGGACCAAGATGATGCGTTACACCGTGCATGCAGTTTAGGTATTCAATTATTCTACCTGTTGTCACACTATATGAAACCCATCATACCCAGCACCGTAGAAAAAATTGAATCTTTTCTTAATTGCAAGCCGCTGACTTGGCCAACCTTATCGGCAGAGCGATCAGTTTCAGCATTATTGTTACCCGAAGGACACATGATTAACCCTTATCAACACTTGATGATCCGTATTGATGCCAAACAAATCGATGCTTTGATTGCGGCCAATAAGCAAAGCCTATCGGTCGGTGACAAACCAGGAAATATCGGGCAATCTGAGCAAACCAAGAAAACATCGCAAGCTTTTGTACCGATTGCCGAAACCATTTCTATCGATGATTTTAGTAAAATAGATTTGCGTGTTGCCAGAATTGCTGATGCAGAACACGTTCCAGGAGCGGAAAAGTTATTGAAGCTAACGCTAGATCTGGGTCATGAACAACGTACTGTTTTTGCCGGCATTAAATCGGCCTATGACCCGCAGCATCTCAAAGGACGTTTAACCGTTGTGGTCGCAAATCTCGCACCGCGTCAAATGAAGTTCGGTTTATCAGAAGGCATGGTATTAGCTGCAGGGGGAAACCATCCGGGTGAGTTGTTTATTCTTTCACCAGATTCTGGTGCACAACCCGGAATGCGTATTAAATAAAACCCTCATGAAATCGCAAGATATGACAGAGTGTATTCAACAGCTCGAACTGAAACTATTACATCATGATTGGACAGAAAACCCCAAGTCGCTTGATCAATTGCTATCTGCTGATTTTGAAGAAATCGATACCAACGGTATTATTCACTCGAGAAGTGAGGTTATTCAATGGCTATTACACAAAAATAAAGCCATTCGATGGTCACTAGATAATTTTCGAATCAAATTGTTAACCCAGGATTGCGCACTGGCAATTTATACTGCATCCAAGCACCAAGACTCGGCCTATATCAGAAATGAATCAATCCGATCATCGATTTGGCAGTATCAAGACCAGCAGTGGAAAATGATATTCCATCAAGCGTCTAGTAAAAGTTAGACAAAAAACCCCGAAGTTCGGAACAGGAGAAATTTTAATGGATACCACTCAAGAACAGCAATTTAATGAAATCAAGCATAATTTGGCAACTGTCAAACAACGTATCGTAGATACCTGCCAAAGGATAGGTCGCGATCCTGCCAGCGTACGATTGCTTCCGGTAACTAAAACAGTTCCTGCAGAAAAATTGCGGCTAGCTTATGCCGCAGGTTGCCATGAAATGGGCGAAAACAAAATTCAGGAGGCCCGTGAGAAATCCGAAGCACTGAATGATCTTGACATCAAGTGGGCCGTAATCGGTCATTTGCAAACAAATAAAGCCAAGTATTTAGCACGCTTTGCCAATGAGTTTCAGGCATTAGATAGCCTTAAAGTTGCAGCAGAACTCGATAAAAGATTACAAAATGAAGGCCGTGCAATCGACGTCTATGTGCAAGTCAACAGCTCAGGTGAAGAGAGCAAATTTGGTTTACCGCCAGAAGCGGTACGGGACTTTGTCAAAGAACTACCTAACTATTCGTCGTTACGCATCAAGGGTCTTATGACGCTGGCGATTTTTTCTTCCGACCATGATCGGGTACGAGAATGCTTTATCAAAATGCGCGAAATTCAAGCAATGCTTCGCCAAGAAGCACCTAGCGGCTTATCATTTGATGAATTATCCATGGGTATGTCCGGCGATTATGAATTAGCGATTGAAGAAGGTGCAACTGTGGTTCGCGTCGGTCAAGCGATCTTTGGTAAACGACCATTGCCGGACAGCCATTATTGGCCTGGATTAGGTTGAATCCTATCTATTTGATCGCGAAATGGCTCAATATCAAGCAATACACGAAAAATAAGCGCTTCTTCTTCAACTAAAACGTTTTTTTGAATAATGGCTTGGCATGTCGTTATCTGTTGTTGTACATTTTGTTTTTTCAACCGCAAACGAAATGTCTCACTATCTTCCTGTGTGAACACCCCCAGAATCCTATTTCGGACTAAGATTTGAACGTTACTATCACATGGTATGAGGTGGGCTGTTAACAAAAAAACTTCGACGTGTCCTTCACTGCGAATTTGAAAAGATTCATGATTCGTTTGAATGTCATGTATTAATTGATGGATGTCATCTGAATAAAGCTCTCCGGATACTCCGCAATCAAATTTTTTTCTTTCCGGCCACGCAAAATAAGTTTTAGTTTGATCAATTGTAACGCAATGGTCCATGCGTTGACTGCCCTGCCAAGATACCTCCTGATTGGCAATTTTATTTTTTGAAAAATAAAGGATGGCCGCGGCACAGACGGTTACGGGAATAATGAAAGTCTCATTGATGCCTGCTCCTGCAATCAATCCCATTGATAGCGACAATCCTAAAATAGCCAGCAGACTCATGCAAATTCTGCAATCAAGTATCCAATAATTAGTCTAAATTTTACCGCTGCAAGGCGCTTTCAATAGTCGCAATCATTTCTTTATCGAGCGGCTTAGTGTGAGGACTAAATTGCATGATGAACTGACCATCGCGCCCGATCAGATACTTGTGAAAATTCCACTTCGGATAGGTTCCAGACAATTGTGCGAGTTGTACATAGAACGGATGTGCATGTTCTTTTTTTACAGGTGTTTTTTCAAACATCGGAAACTTAACATCATAAGTCAAACGACAGAAATCCTGTATTTCTGCTTCAGTGCCTGGCTCTTGCCCCATAAAATCATTAGATGGAAATCCCAGAACCACCAAACCTTGTTGTTGGTATTTTTCATATAACTGCTCCAGCCCTTCATATTGCGGTGTATAACCGCATTTGCTGGCTGTATTGACGATCAATAATACTTTACCTGAAAATTCCTGGCATAGATTGACCGTTTCCGATGACGCAAGACGTCGAAAATTTTGATCGAGTAAATTACTTTTACAACCCCAAGCAGAAAACGACAAAAAAGTCGCTACGAGTGTCAAGAGAATACGCATAGTGCCTCCTTAAATAATGAATTCACAAATGTGGGGGAAATAGGAAATATATTGCCAACCAAAAGAATTCACCGCCACAAGTTGTAGTTTTAATTAAACCACACAAACATTTCAATCTGATATGATAATCCGAAATTATTAAGCAATAATTGCTGTAGGAGATGTATGCTTTGGCGAGGAAGAAGGCAAAGTAACAACGTTGAAGACAGGCGCGGTCAGTTCGCGCGTGGTGGCACTGCGATTGGTGGCGGAGGCATTATCATAGCATTGATTGCGGTATTTGTTTTTGGACAAGATCCTCTCGTGGTGTTGCAAAGCTTACAACAGCAAGATGGATCGATCTCAAGATCTGAGTCTTACCAACCTAGCGATCAAGAACAAGAAATTTTCAAATTTGTCAGTGTCGTTTTGGCAGATACGGAAGATACCTGGGGTCAAATTTTCCAAAAAGCCGGACAAATCTATAAACCACCAAGCTTAGTTGTCTTTACTGATATGACGCCTACTGCATGTGGAACTGGGCAAGCTGCATCCGGCCCATTTTATTGCCCGGGCGATCAGAAAATTTATCTCGATTTGAGCTTCCTAGAACAACTACAACGCATGGGTGCCAGTGGTGATCTGGCAGTGGCTTATGTCATTGCACACGAAGTAGGACATCATGTGCAGACTTTGACAGGCGTTTCGCACAAAGTGCGAGATCTGCAAAGTCAATCGTCTCGGATTGGCGCAAATGCGATCCAAGTTAAAATGGAACTGCAAGCTGATTGTTTGGCTGGTGTGTGGATACAATACACGCAAAAAAGAACACAATTCCTAGAAAAGGGAGATCTAGCAGAAGCTATGCAAGCTGCCGAGGCAGTTGGCGACGACAATATTATGCGCCAAGCTGGTATTCCACCTCGCCGTGAAGCATTTACCCATGGCTCTGCCAAAGATCGAATGAATTGGTTAAATCGTGGACTTCAGGCAAAAGATTTAGACGATTGTGAGACGGGTATTTGATACAAAAAGAATGAAAATAATTGCAATGTTTACGTTCTGGAATATTTTAAGTTTTTAATTCAAAGGAGTATAAAATGGCATACGGATCTATTGTCGAAAATCTAATAAAAGCACTAGCAAAAGAGGGTAAAGCAAGGCTTGAACATATGGCGAGAAATTCTTCAATAAACTCGGAAGGTAGTACTAATAAAAGCACTCATACAAATGCTGAGGAAGGAGGTATCACAGGAATTTTTAAAAAATTATTTGGCTCAAAAGAAGTTGCAAATGCTGTTAATACAGCAGCAAATGCCACCAATAATATGACATCGAGCCAAATCGGCAGTATCGGTGCTATTGCTGGAGCCATACTAGGAGGAGGAAGCTCCTCAATCAAGGGTGCATTAGGTGGCGGCGCATTAGCAATGCTAGGAACGCTTGCTATCAACGCATTGCAAAACAAATTGAATATCCAACCTACCGCAATGGCTTCAGAACCATTAGAAAAAATCCTTAGTAAAGATCAGATCGAATCCATGAAATCAGAAAACACTGAAAAATTAATGTTATGTGCGATGATCAGCGCAGCAAAAGCCGATGGTCAGTTGGATGATCAGGAAATGGACAGAATCATGGGAAAAGTCGGTGAAAATGGCATTACCGCAGAAGAACAAAATTTCATTCGTAGTGAAATTAATAAGCCTCTCAATATAAAAAATCTTGTTACAAGCGTTCCGAATGCTTTAGTAGCTGCGCAAGTTTATGCTGCTTCATTATTTGCAATCGACATTAATACCGATGCCGAAAGGCAATATTTAAAAGAATTGGCTCAAGCACTTGGTTTAGATGCAGATACGGTAAAGCGTATTCATGATATGATCGGCACGCCCTCGACCTAACATTTTGTATTTTTGCAGCAATTAATCAAAAATATTGCTTGATAATGTAATGCATCTAAGCAAAAATATCCGTGCGGTCCGTTCTCATCCAGTTCAGTGATATGGATTACCGTAAACCATATTGTTTATATTTAGGAGAAATAATGAACTCTCAGCCAAGGCATTTCAAGCTTATAGCATCATTTAAATTATTATTCTCAATGATATTTTACTTTTCTAGCACAAGCTTATATGCAAATTGGTCTTTTACTGAACTAGGATCGCTGGGGGGTAATCAAAGTAAAGCAAATGCAATTAATGATTCCGGTCAAATTGTCGGTCAATCGGTTAATGCTGCAGGTGAATCGAAAGCCTTTATTATTCAATCTAACGGCGCAGGAATGACTACGTTATTTCCATCGATTAATGCCAGTAATGCGCAGGATATTAATGACGCCGGGCAAATTACCGGAACTTATTATTTACCTACACTTCCCGGGCAAGGTGAATCCCCATTTCACGCCTTTATTACAGGTGCAAATGGCCAAGGCATCATTGACTTGGAGGTAGGCAGCAAGATGAACTCAGGGATTTCAATCAATAATGCCGGTCAGGTTTTAGGACGAACCTTTGAGATGGATGGTTCTTCTTCAACTTTTATTACAAGTGCTAATGGCATGAATGTACGCACTTTAGAGACCTTTAATGACAAATCGATTATTCCCGCCGGTATTAATGAACACGGCCAAATAGCTGGATGGGCTGGTGATTGGTCTATGCCAAAATTCAGTGTAATTACAGCTCCCAATGGCGTGGATATGCATGAGATAAAAGGATTGCCCGGTAGCAATGGCGTAACTGCTTTCGGTATCAATAATGCCGGTCAAGTAGTAGGGTCTGTCGATATCCAGACAGATTCTGGAGGCAACCTAGCATATGCCTTTTTAACAAGCGCAGACGGGAATAATATGATGAACCTGGGTGTATTAAAAGGGGATGACTCTTCTTCCGCAGTAGGCATGAATGATTTAGGTGAGGTTATAGGTTCTTCCTCCAGCTTTGATGTGGATCATAGTCGGATTTTTTTATATAGTCATGGAGGCATGACGGATTTATCAGCGCTAGATGTAGTGACGGATTCCGGGTGGAGAGACCTTTTCATCTCGGACATTAATAATCACGGCCAAATGGTAGGATTTGGCACCAATAAAGACGGTGCCACAGAAGCTTTCTTATTGTCCTATACGGCTGATACTATATTTAATCCGCAACCTATTTATATCCCTCCCGTACCAGAACCAGAAACCTATATGATGTTGTTGATAGGACTAGGACTTATCGGTTGGTTTGTCCGGCGTCAACGATCCGTAGCGCATTGATTCTCAAATTGAATAAGAAAGGGAGCCTCTGCTCCCTTTCTTGTTTTTGAAGAAATTTTCCCCGCAGTAAGCACTGATTGGTATCATCTTTTTTTGATTTGACACAACACATCATGATTTGGAAGCCCAGTACAACCGTTGCAGCTGTTATTGAGCAAAACGGAAAATACCTGTTGGTCGAAGAAAAGCCTGAACCCGATTCAGACTTGCTCTTAAACCAACCGGCGGGACACTTGGACCCGGGAGAATCGCTACTACAAGGCGCTGTCCGTGAAACCTTAGAAGAAACTGCTTACACTTTCGTACCCGAGTATTTAATTGGTATTTATCAGTGGCACTGCAAACGCGCTGATACTACCTATATTCGCTTTGCATTTGCCGGATCCATTACGCACTATGACCCACATCGCACGCTGGATGATGGAATCGTACGCGCAACCTGGTTTAATTTCAGCGAAATTTCACAGCAAATCCATCGACACCGCAGCCCACTAGTTATGCAATGCATTCTAGATCATCGCAATGGAAAGCAGTTTCCGCTTGACCTGATCAAGTATTATGACTAATACATCAAAGAAACAACGCGTCGTTGTAGGCATGTCGGGCGGAGTAGATTCATCTGTGGCTGCCTACTTATTGAAGCAACAAGGATTTGACGTGGTAGGCGTCTTTATGAAGAACTGGGAAGATGACGATACGGACGAATATTGCTCTTCACGCCAGGATTTTTTGGATGCAGTATCCGCTGCCGATGTATTAGATATTCCTATTGAAATTGTGAATTTTTCGATGGAATACAAAGATCGGGTTTTTTCTAATTTCTTGATGGAATATCAAGCAGGTCGGACGCCCAATCCTGACATATTGTGTAATGCAGAAATCAAATTCAAAGCATTCCTTGAACATGCGATTCAATTGGATGCTGATTACATCGCCACAGGACACTATGCGCAAATCAGAAAAACCGGAAAACTCTTCCAATTGCTCAAAGCAGAAGACGGTACTAAAGATCAAAGTTATTTTTTGTATCGCTTAAATCAGGCACAATTGGCGAAAGCACTTTTCCCAATCGGTCATTTATATAAACGTGAGGTACGTAAGATAGCCGAGGAAATTGCGCTTGCTAATTTTGCCAAAAAAGATAGCACCGGTATTTGCTTTATCGGCGAGCGCCCTTTCCGTGAATTTCTTAATCGCTATCTACCGCAACAACCAGGAGAAATACAAACACCCGACGGCAAAGTAATTGGACAGCATATGGGTTTAATGTATTACACCATTGGTCAGCGACAGGGTTTGGGCATCGGTGGAACACGTGAAGGTATTGATGCTCCTTGGTTTGTATCGAATAAGGACATGCAACGCAACGTACTTATTGCAGTGCAAGGACATGACCATCCTGATTTGTTGCGCTCAACGCTACGAGCGACGAACTTAACTTGGATCAGTGGTAATCTCCCTCATTGTCATTGGGTTTATGCCGGCAAAACGCGCTACCGACAAACTGATGCTCCCTGCGCCATTTCAGAACTTACGCAAAATTACTGTCAAGTGGATTTTGCACAATATCAATGGGCAGTTACACCCGGTCAGTCGGTTGTTATCTATGAAAGCAAAGTGTGCTTGGGAGGAGGCATCATTGATGATAAACCTTTACAGAAATAGATGCAGCACAATCTTATATAGATATATAAAAAACTCCAAAGATACTGTTATGCAGAAATTTTGAGAGATATTACAAAAATCTAAAGAACAAGACTAATTATGTCAATTGGTTTAATTTATCGCCTCAAACAGCTTGAGATTCTTGATGATGAAGATTTTCTAATCATGGATTCTATGATGTTAGCACAACGCAATACCCCTAGACACTTCTTCATTATCAGTGAAAAGTATCCTCAGCCGCATATCCATTTTGTGATAGAAGGCTGGGCAATCAAATACAAAACACTCGAAAATGGTGAACGGCAGATTATCAATTTTGTTTTGCCGGGGGATATTGTTGCTATCTATTCACCGCTTTTCCAAAATTCGGAACACACAGTTGAATCTATCACTGAAATGCGCTTGGGTTATTTCTCCGCAAGTCTTTTTTTTGAAACAATTCGTAAATCGCCCCGCTTGGCTGCGGCTTTAATGTGGATGGCCGGTCAAGATGAACGTGTACTTGAAGAGCAGATTGTTCGGGTAGGCCGCAGGCGTTCAATCAAAAGAATGGCACACCTATTAGCTGAACTCCATCGAAGATTGAGACTTGCAGGTTTATCGCGCGAGGAAGCCCAATTTTTGCCGCTTAATCAATCATTACTCAGTGATGCTTTAGGATTGAGTCATATTCATGCCCATCGTATTTTTCGCGAACTTGATAAGATGGGCTTGATTGTGCGTACTCATAACAGCATTCAGTTGCTAAATTTAAAGTTACTCGCTGATTTTGCAGATTTTGACGCAAGCTATCTAGAGCCTATAGCAAACAGTAGTACTGCCAAAACTTTAAAATCTTCCTAAAATTATTGCCTGATTTTATCAAAAGTTAAACTAGCGTTACCATGTAATAAGATAGACTTCTGTATTACATGTGTTACTTAGAGCTGAATTGTAAAGCATAAGAATGAGTCGCTATGTAAATCAGAAATTAAGAAAACCTGTTTCTCAAGTTGTTTACAGATCAATATACCGAAGGAAAAAACAATGAATGATCGAGATAATTACTTCAAAAAAATTGAAACTAAGCTTGATGAATGGGACTCGGATATTGAAGAACTTACAGATAAATTGAAAACTGTCAGTGCCGACGCAACAATTGTGTTGAATAGCAAGCTGAAGCAATTATCAAAAAAACGAAATGAAATCAGTGACAAACTCGAAGAATTGCGAGATGCCAGCGAGGATACTTGGGAGGATGTTCGCGACGATATCGAATCGACTTGGAAACAGGTTTCAACGGAATTTGACAATTTAGCAAATCGTTTAAAATCTTGATTTTGCTCTAGTTCTATATTAATACATAAGAAGTTTTACCAGACGTCATTTTAATAGGAGATATCCTATGTTTAACTGGGCCGTAACTTTTTTAATCATCGCTATCATTGCAGCTGTCTTGGGTTTTGGCAGTATTGCGGGGGCGTCTATTGAGATGGCGAAAATAGCTTTCTTTATTGCCATTATATTAGCCGTGATCTTTTGGTTTCTCGGAAGACGAGGACCACCCGGATGATTGCATCATACGCACCTTGGATAAGATTGTTTTTCCAAGTAGAATTGAAAAGCTTTTAATAAAGCATAAAGCACCCGTTGCATACAACGGGGGAATTGAACCCAATGAGATTTAAAAAAATACTTTATATAATATTCTGGGAAAGGAGTTCTTATGAGAAGCAATCAATGTATTTCCAATCGTTTAAGTAGCATCATGACTGTACTTGTAATATTTTTTAGTATGATGATGTTGATTGGTTGTAGTTCAACCGAAACGCAGTCTAGTACCGGTGAGCTTATTGATGATTCTGCAATCACAATGAAAGTTAAAGCTAAGTTGTTTGATGATGCGATTGTAAGATCAGCTGCTATCAGCGTTGAAACGTTCAAAGGAACTGTACAACTCAGTGGCTTTGCAAATTCCAAAGACGAAATCAAACAAGCAGAAAGCCTGGCCAAAAGTGTCGAGGGTGTTCGAGCCGTTAGAAACAACATCATTTTGAAATAATAACTTAGGTTGGGTTCCGAATAGATCGAGTTTGACAAAACTGGTAATCAAGATTGTCTATTCCGATCCTAGGTCAGAGCCTGCCAAGGAAACTCTGAATAACTACAGCTCCCATTCCGAGCACTGCGCGAGATTCTCAGTAGTAATGCGATAGATTTCTTACCTTTGTTCGAAATTATGGCTTATTCATTCAGGGTTTCCCTAACACCACCAAAGTAAGTCTATCAGATTCTGATATATGTTGATTTTCAAGGAATCCAAATTTCATAAAACACTAAGCTCGTTGAAAATCAAAGCTTGTATGCGTTTATGTAATCCTCAATATAACTAAATTCACTATAAGATATTTTTCTCAGGCGCATAAGCCGCAATGAAATCCGTCGTGGCTTCTGAATATGCGAATTAAATCGCATTGAATTGGAAGAATTTCCTAATTTTTGTGTACGCACCATAATCTGGTCAATCGTTGTCAAGAATCTATATATTCGATAATTTCTGAAGAATCCTACCAGCATGGCATAGGAGGCATAAATAATTGAGAAATAGGCACCTATTCCTGTCAGCATGGCCACATCCAAGAAAAATGGCGGATTATGGGTATAAAACCTGCGGGCGCCGTCATGCATTGGATAGAATAATTCTTTGGAAGGATCGTTATCGGTAGTACGCGCTAAGTTGAGCGGTACATCCCATAAGAGATCCTGGATATGTTCAGTTAATTTTTTGGTGATTTCGTAAGCTTCAGAATCTCCCAGCTCGGTTGATGCCACCAGAACGGTATGAGTACCAATGGTCTGGATTTCATTCTGAACATTCGTGTAAATTGCTGAAGGAATCGTTAGAGACTCTAAATAGGGAAAAAGCGTTCTTAAACTGTCGGTATTTGTAATGGGTAATAGCTCAAACTCATTGCTATCTTGCAAAAGAGATCGAAGTACCTCGTTATGAAGCCCTGCCAGAAAAAAACCGACATCAAATTCACCATTGATGAGCGCTTCAGCCGCTTGTTCAAAATCCAGCGTTTGCCCTTTTCGGTCGATCGACAAACCAAAATGCTCAACAATCAATCGACTAATGAAATGTGTCGAATTTCCATCGCTTCCGAGATAGGCTTTTAAACCCGGTGGCATTTCTTGTAAATCACGGAGTGCTAATTTTTTGCGTGCAACGATATGGAGCGGCGACTTGTACAAGCTCAGTAGCACTCGCATTTTGGTGCCAGCTCCCATTTTCTCGATACTCTCTTGCTCTGGCTTTGAAATCGATGAACAGTGCGCCGGTAAGACTGAATCTCCAAAAAAACCATCTTCGGCAAATCCAAGATGAGCCACTCCGGTATTGATTTGCAGGCTCGTATCTAAGCCGCCACACGATGATCGCAATTTAAAATCTGGAACGATATTAAAATGAAGAAATTTCTCAATCGAATCGGGTGTATTGAGAATCGACTGAATGCGGGGAGCAATATAAGCGGTAGTGCTTCCTGACGATCCTGTAAGAAAAATATACTGCGTGTGAGCACGGCTAATAAGAAAAATTCCGATAGCAATGATAGGTATTAGCAACACAAAAATTAATACAAAACTTATCACACTGATCATCGGTCGGCGAAAAAAAGTCTTATGCCTCAGCTTGATAAAGCGACGGTTTAATTTATTAAGATAACTATATAATTTTGTTAATCCGTCTGGAAAATCATCACTCATATCCTCTCCTTTCTGGAAACATGTTAACCAAAGGAGCACTACCGAGAGTTCTATCCACCATAATTGTCATGATTTTATTTTATCTATAGCTTAGCCAGAAGAGCCAGTAACTTTGAATCTTGTAATACTTAGTCATGCATTGATAAACTCAGGAGGTTGAGGTTGTCTAATTTTAATGGGCATTTCTTTCATTGAGCGAGGAGAATCTTGATCTATGAATGAGGAGTGTAGCTCGCCACGATTTTATTTTCCTCATTCAATTTTTTTCAAAATTGTTGAGCGGTAAGTATCTCAACCAGAAAGCCTAAGGGCCAAATTGTATCAGAACTCAATCCAAGTGAATACGAGCAGCCTTGCTCTAGTTTTATTTCTCATGGGTATCTATCGATCAGATCACATTCCACAGATTATCAAAAAATTTCAACCATCATACTATCGCAGGTATTGTAAACTCCCCATGGAAGGATGCCCCCATTTCCTTATATCACTTGCAAAGCTCAATATTGATTATTGACTTTCAGATTCCAAGTAATCTGGATTGCAACAGTAATAAGTAGTTATGTAACAGTTTATATATAATGACTTCACCCACAAATCGACTCAAGAGTTTACCCACAGGGAGTTTCACTTTGAATCTTAAGGATAAAAAAGTGACAGCATGCTATCACCGCCATAACACCCATAAGATGTATATAATAGAGAAAGTCAAAATCACTAACAAAGATTTGTTATAGCTAGTACATATCCATGATATTGCTACATATAAAAATAAAATTTAACAGGAAAGTTTTCAATGCTGGCATCACTATTCCAGACCATCTCCCCTATTGATTTATCTACCAAGCCATCACATATCCTTGTAATTTTTCCTAAGTTAGAAAAACTTCCCAAGAAATATAGCGTTCCTGGTGAAGAAGTATTAGAAAGATTGCTTTTAAGGCGCAACATGCAGCTGCATGACATTTTGAATGCTCCTGTTAGTGCTAATCTGGATAATGGCGAGCTTTGCGCTTGGGTGATGCTAGACACCGAACACTCTGTATTTGAACAGCAAGTCTGCTTAAGAAAAGCACTTAAACTGCTTTTAACTGAAAATCCAACGGAAATTTTTATCTCCGTGCATGGCACGATACAACAGAAAAAAGTATTTGCCGAGTTAGCGACCTACGTTACGTGGCTCAATGGCGCAATTCTACCTATACGAAAAAGTAAACCGACAAAAAAGCCCTTGAATAAGATTTTTCTTCATAATTATAAAGATGATAATAATTTCTTGTCCCAACGAGCCGTAGCGGAAGGCAATCTGTTAGCACGTGGTTTAACGATGTTACCCGCTAATGAATTAACACCCAAAACCTACCGGGAACAAATTAAGAAACTCGCAGAAAGCGAGGGATGGAAGTATCAAGAATTTGATTTTGACACGCTAAAGCAGATGGGAGCAGGCGCTTTTATTGCAGTAGCACAAGGCAGCCAGGATCCGAAAGAAGCCTCCATTATTCATCTACAGAATACTTTCAAGCAAGATCAGCCGCAAAAACAGGTTGCCATTGTCGGAAAAGGCATTTGCTTTGACACAGGCGGGCTCAATTTGAAATCCGCACGCTATATGCAAGGCATGCACGAAGATATGAATGGCTCGGCCGTTGCATTAGGGATTCTACTGGCTGCAACACGAGCAGAAATTCCCGTACAAATCGATTGTTGGTTAGCAATCGCACAAAATCACCTCAGTCCAGGCGCATATAAGCAAAATGACATCATTTCTTCACTGAATAAGATATCGATTGAAATCGTGCACACCGATGCTGAAGGACGCTTGGTTTTGGCGGACACCTTAAATCTCGCGGCAAACTTAAAACCATATTTGATTATCGATTTCGCCACTTTAACTGGCAGCATGATATCCGCGGTCGGATCACGCTATAGTGGGATTTTTAGCAACCGAGGAAATCTCGTTCAAAAAGCCATAGTGGCTGGAGAAGCAAGCGGCGAGAGAGTTTGCTGGTTTCCTATGGATGCAGATTATGATGAAGATCTCGAAAGTGAGGTTGCTGATATCAAGCAATGTACACTCGATTCAAATGTTGATCACATTTTAGCCGCACGCTTTTTAAACCGTTTTGTTAACGACATTCCATGGATACATATGGACTTGTCCGCTTGTAATCACAAGGACGGACTTGGTGCCGTAGATAGCCAGATCACCGGTTTCGGCGTCAACTGGGGAATACAGTTTCTGAAGTCTTTGCGATAAGTAGTTCTAAAATAAAGCTTGACCAATTAATGCGCGCATCAAATATTAATTTTTTGCCAATAACAGTTCTTGCCCAATTGATAAACTGATATCACTATTATTGTTCCACTGCTTGATTTGATCAATCGTTGTACCGTAACGCTTTGCAATGTGGTACAAGGTATCGCCTTTTTTAACAATATAAATATCCGCTGAAGCTTTTTTATAAGATACGGATGCATCAGACTGCTTGCTTGAAGAGGGAATCAATAACAATTGATCATTAGCGAGAGCGATTTGCTTATTGTCGAACAAGTTATTCATTGCTCGAAGCAGATGAACGGTTGTTCCATGTCTATTTGCAATTAATTGAATATTCTCACCTTTCTTGACATGAAATAATTGCCAAGGCACTTTGGCATTCTGATATATCTGCAGGTTCCTTAAAAAAGTTTTACTATTATCTCTAGGAAGCAACAATGTTCTTGGTTCATTAAAAACTTTGACAACAAAACCATTGTAAGCGGGATTTAGCTTGATAAACTCTGTTTCGGAAATATTGGCTAGGCGAGCAACGACAGGAACTTCAATAGGCTTGTGAATCTTGACTGTATCAAAATATGGTTGATTTGGTACCGATCGAAGCTTTATACCATATTTCTTTGAATTGGCAATAATATCTTTGACAACTAATAGCTTATAAACATATTGCTTAGCCTCAATCGGCAAATTCAGTTGATAAAACCCCTTCGCTTTATCTTTTATGGAGGTTTTGGCTAAAATTCTCCCAACGACACCTTCGCCGATATTGTAAGAAGCAATGGCAAGCTCCCAGCTATCAAATCGATCATACAAGTACTGCAAATAATTAAGCGCCGCTTCAGTTGAGGCGATTACATCACGACGGTCGTCATACCACATTGTTTGTGACAATCCTAAATATCTGCCTGTCCTGGGAACAAATTGCCATAATCCTGTCGAAGGATTACCTGGTGTTGCTTTTACAAGAGGATTATAAGAGCTTTCTACGACGGGTATGAGTGCAATTTCTAACGGCATACCACGCCGCTCAACTTCTTCTACGATATGAAATAAATAACGCTCACTGTTTGAAACTATGCGATTAAACATCCTAAGATTCTTGGCATACGATGCTTGGATAGTTCGTCTTTCTTTGCTATCAGGTGGCGCCGCTAATGTAAATCCATTCCTGACACGATCCCACAAATTTGTTTGCGAATTATTGTCTTGCAAAAATTGATTAGCAGAGATATTAAACGGTACTAGCAAGCAGATCCAAAAGAACGATGCCGCAATTCCCAGAAATTCTGTTTTTCTTTTTAAAATCATCTATATAAGTCATTTTATAACCATACGATCTAACAGGATAACCAAATTTTTAATTTTTGCAAACAACTTTTTTCTATGATTGATAGAGCAATATCGCTTAATTTATTAGATATCAATCGATTAAAAAAATATATTCTAGTTATCTATAAGCTACTTTCTTAGTTAGTATTCGATTGACTTTCGAAGGTTTGTAATTGAACAATCGATTTCGCTTTCCATCCCTTTTTTCTGTATTCAACGCTCACATCAGTAAAAATCCCACCGCGCACGTAGAAACGCGATATTAGGCGCAGATACCTCGGTTTTAACAAAGCAACGAGATCATCCATAATTTTGTTAGTTACCGCCTCATGAAATGCACCTTGATCGCGATACGACCACATATACAATTTCAGGCTTTTTAGCTCGACACATTTTTTATCAGGAATATAATCCAAAACTAGCTTTGCAAAATCAGGCTGGCCTGTTTTGGGACACAAGCAAGTAAATTCTGGAATCTCCATATGAATTTGATAATCCCTCTTAGTATAGGGATTATCGAAAGCCTCTAGTTTCTTATCAGTTTTATTCGTCATCATTCGCATCCACTACGCAAGGGTATTCGGTTACAATAAAAGTAATCGCGTTGAATTATCTTTACAATTTTAACTTTACATTATCTCATAAACTCGAATTGCGCTTAACCTGTATCAAACTCGCTGGCTTCAAATCGTTTGTGGATCCGACCACCATCCCTGTTTCAGCTAACCTGATCGGAGTTGTGGGACCGAATGGATGCGGAAAATCTAATGTCATTGATGCAGTAAGGTGGGTTTTGGGTGAGTCGAAAGCATCCGCATTGCGTGGCGATTCGATACAGGATGTCATTTTTGCAGGTTCCAATAACCGCAAAGCCATCGGACGCGCAAGTGTCGAAATTGTTTTCGATAACGAGCTAAAAAAAGCGCCCGGGCAGTGGCTAAATTATGCAGAAATTGCTATTAAGCGCGTGCTCCAACGCGATGGTATTTCCAACTATTACATTAACAACACTCAGGTACGCCGGCGTGACATTTTTGATCTTTTTTTGGGAACAGGTATTGGCGGTCATGGCTACGCGATTATCGAACAAGGTATGCTGTCCCGAATTATTGAAGCAAAACCTGTTGAACTCAAAGGCTTCCTAGAAGAAGCAGCGGGAATTTCGCAATACCGAGAAAGACGTCAAGAAACTTCCACGCGATTGATAGAAGCTCGAAAAAATTTAACACGCTTGGCAGACATTCAGCAAGAACTCATCATTCAGCTACAACACCTAGAGTTGCAAGCTGAAGCAGCCGAGCGCTATCAAATTTATCAACATGAATTACACATAGCTCAGTCGCTGCTATGGCTACACAAACGAAATGATGCATTGCAACAACGAAGCGTCGCCACAAATACAATTCTAAAACTTGAAACTGAATTAGCGCAGGTGTTTTCTACTCAGAGTAGCGCCGAAGTGGAATCTCAACATTACCGAGAATTGCAAAATCTCGCTAATGACAAGTTACAACTTGTACAACAAGATACGTATACCGTGAATGCGCAAATAAGCCGCATCGAACAAGAAATCAAGTACCTGAGAGATAATAAACATCGCTTACAAAATCAAAACATAGAAATACAAAATCAACTTGAAAAATCTTCTCAATTAAAAACGGATACTTTAAAAGAACAGCAATTTTGGTATCAAGAAAGAGAAAAAACACGACTGGTAGTCGATGCAAATGCACACAGACAAGAATACGAATACAACACGCTATCTGAGCTAGAGAAAGTAGTATTAACGCATCGAGAACAATATAATCAATGCCAACAAGAGCTTATTATCGTTGAACAAAATAACCGTCTTGAAAATACACAGCTTGCGCATTGTGAAAAAAATATCCAGCAGCTTAAAGTTCGTCGCTCACGATTGCTGGATGAACAAAGCCAGCTTCTGCAAGTTGATCCTGCAAAACTAAACACATTGCGATCAAAAATTAAACAAATCGAACTGGCGCTGGAAAAAGACAATCTTACACAGCAAAATGTGGTACAGCAACTTACGGCAGTAACTCATCAGAAGCAAGAAATCAACCTTAGCATCCGAGAATTACAAGATGCGCTCTCCCAGGCCACCGCACGATTCAAAGCAATCAATAATCTACAACAGAAACTCCAAAACGCTAATCATTCGGATTCCTGGTTTCATAGAAACCAGCTTGACCGAACACCCAAGCTATGGCAGAAAATAAGTATCCCCATCGAGTGGGAAAGCGCGCTTGAGTCAATTTTGCGGGAAAAATTGAACAGTATCGAATTGAAAAACCTAGATCATTTTCAAACCTGTATTGATGACGCTCCTAATAGCAAATGGATCGTTTACGAAAAACCCAGCAACGTTTTGTACACGCAACCATGCATCGAAAGTAATACCGCACATCACAGCATTAATTTTAAGAAATTACTGGCTTTGATCAACACTAAAGAACCAGAGATTTTATCGGTCTTACAAGAATGGTTAAATCACGTCTATGTAATCGAAAACATTGAACTGGGCTTTCAGCAACGCGGGCATTTAAATCATGGTGAACTTTTAGTAACGCCACAAGGGCACATCTTCACGCAGTCCAGCTTTTTCTTTTACGCGCCGGATTCGGAGTTGCATGGCGTTCTGTCACGACAGCATGAGCTTGAAGAAACGCAACAAGAAATGCATCGACTCGAATCGCTCGTAAACCAACAAAAAGATACGTTGCAACTGATTGAGAACGACTTTACCAAGCTAAACAGCATCGTTGAAAACACGATGAGCGAACGCAAGCAGAACGAAAAAAACAAGCATGATTTAGAACTTGAATTTGCTAAATTTTCACAGCTAAGTGAACAATTCCTGCACCGATATCAGCAGATAGATTCTGAATTGATAGAAATCAAGCAGTCGCTTGAACAAGAGTATGAATCGCAACAATTGACAGAAGCGAGATCGGAAGAAGCTTTGGAGCAGATTCAAGCACTCAAAGAGTATGCCGAACAGTATCAAAGAATCTGGGAAACATCAGATCAATCCCTGAAGGAGCAGCGAAAAAAACTGCACGAAATATCGCAACAATCTCAACAAACCGCACTGTACGTTAATACTTGCGATAATAAAATTAATACGACAAATAACAAGCTAGCATCGATCGAAGAAAATTTACAACAATTGGCTGATACGCAACAGCGTGTAAACGATGAGATTCACGCATTAAATGAAGACAATTTGCATCAACAACTCACCGCACTACAATCGCAACGCACATCGACCGAGCATACTTTATCAGTAGCTCGACAAGAAATTGAAACGATTATGCATCATCTACGTGAAACCGAAAACACGCGTCTAACTTGCGAACATCAAACCCATAAAATCAAAGACGAAATCAATCAAATCCGCCTCAAAGAACAAGCATCCACAATCAGCATTGAACAATTCGATGAATTGATCAATAATGCGAAACAAAGCATTGATGAATTGGCACCTTTAGCAAGTAAAAAAAATATTCCCGTCCTCCAATCTGAAATCAATCGACTTAACGCAAACATCGCTGCGCTGGGTACGGTTAACCTGGCATCTTTGGAAGAATTAGCCAACGCCAGAAACCGAGAATCCAATCTAACCAGTCAAATAGCGGATCTCAATGAAGCCATCGTAACTTTGGAAAATGTTATTCAGAAAATTGACGCTGAAACGGAATCGCGCCTAAAAGAAACTTTTAATCAAGTCAATCAATATCTCGGCGAGATTTTTCCAATCATTTTTTCTGGCGGCAAAGCAAGACTGGAATTAAACAATGATCAAATACTTGATGCCGGATTAGTATTAACCGCTCAACCTCCGGGAAAAAAGAACAGCTCAATCCATTTACTCTCGGGTGGAGAAAAAGCATTGACGGCTTTGGCACTAATTTTTGCACTATTTCGCCTCAACCCCGCCCCTTTTTGTTTATTGGATGAGGTGGATGCACCTCTGGACGATCGAAATACCGAGCGATTCTGTGAATTAGTAAAAAAAATGGCACTACAAACGCAATTTTTATTCATCAGTCATAATAAAATCACCATGGAAATGGCGCAGCAGTTAATCGGAGTTACGATGCAAGAACAAGGAGTATCAAAAATAGTTGCAGTGGATATTGCTGACGCCATTAGAATAGGCAGGCAAATTAAGCAGCCGAATCTAGTATAGCTGTGTTGATCCGCTTTCGTTAAAATGGTCTAATCTTATACGCTGTGCATCAGGATTTTAGGAGACAAAATGGATATATTTACCAACATGAGCGACTTGCAACTAAGCCTCATCATCATTGGCGCAATTATTATAGCCGGGGTAGCAATTTTCAACTGGATTCAACAACAACGCTATCAACGCAGAGTACAAGCCGCATTTGAATACAAACATGATGATGTTCTCCTAGACGCGGACTCAGATGATTCTATATCAGAAAGAATCGAACCTGTTTTTAACAAATCGTCACTGCATGAATCCGATGCTTATCATTCACATGCACAAGATATCAGAAAAAATGCGCCGATATCGCCAACGCCATCGACCGCTCCATCAAATACTGCCACCAGTAACTCGGCAATGCCTACATCGGTATTGCTAGATTACGACAACGCTACCAACTATATCGTCAATATTCGCTCGGATTCTCCAATTGCCAACACATATATTGCAAAACTGCTGCAAAGAAAGTTTGATTTTGGTAAAACGGTTGCTTGGCTTGGACAACGTAATAGTGACGAGCCTTGGGAAGAAATAACCAATGAAGCAAATATCGAGAGTGACGGATACAGACACATCAAAGGTTGTTTGCAATTGGCAGACAGAGCAGGAGCTATCAGTGAGGTCAACTTATCGAAATTTCGTGATCTGGTTGAAGAATTCGCTTCGCAAATTCAGGCAACTGCGGAATGCCCAGACATTGTATCAACGCACGAGAAAGCTGTTACTCTGGACAAGTTTTGTGTTGACGTGGATGTGATGATTGGCATCAATATTATCAGCAAAGACGACGGCGCCTTTGTCGGCACCAAGATTAGAGCATTGGCTGAAGCATCAGGCTTCAAGTTGGATGCAGATGGTGTTTTCAAATATCGTGATGATAATAATCATGTATTATTTACCTTAAGTAACTATGAATCGTCACCATTCTTACCCGAAAATATGCGATCTCTTAATACACATGGTGTCACTTTCTTGCTTGATGTTCCCAGGGTAGCACATGGAGAGAGAATTTTTGATCAAATGACGCACCTTGCCAAAATTTTCTCTAATACGTTGGGAGGTATTATCGTTGATGATAATCGCGTTCCGCTTAGCGAAAGTGGCTTACAACGAAGCAAACAGCAATTAATCGATATACAATCAGCGATGAAAAGAAACCATATTCACGCGGGCAGTGCCAGTGCATTGCGTTTATTTGTCTAAGCATCTAATATTTAATATACTTTGCTGAACTTGATCGCATTTGCGTCTTACAACACTGGATATGCGCTGAATTCAAGATATTTGAAAAACATTCTCTGCTGTCTCTATAAGCAGCACCGGAGCTGGGAAGAGATTATTTAGCTGTATTTTCATTTAATAATGAATCACTTTAGAAAGTGATGTGAATATGAAGGCTGAACTAAAATCTTTACAAGAGAAAACGCTTACACTTATTGTCTTATATCGAAAAACTCGTCAAGAAAACTCTAGACTACGCAAAGAACTTACGAATGCACAATCTCAAAACAAGAAGTTAAATGAAAAGATAACGACTGCAACCGAACGGCTTGAAAAGCTTTTGTTGAATATTCCAGACAATGAATCCTAACAAAACATTGAGTCTCACGATTATGGGGCGGGGTTTTTGTATTACTTGCCCAGATGATGAAAAAGAAGACATTCAACTGGCTGCCGCTTATTTAGATCAGAAAGTTCAAGAGGTTAAAACCGAAAGCAAGATTGTTGATTCCGACAGAATAGCTTTGATTGCCGCACTGGGTATTGCGCACGAATTATTAATGTTACGCAACGAAACAGGTTTTGACATAGCAGAGTTTAAGCGTACAATTAAGGTAATCGATAGGCAGCTTGATGAAGCTATCAATAGCAGAGAAGAGTAAAAATATGTAATTGTTTATACGGTTACTCCCTGCGGTGTTCGTTTAAGACTTATATTCTTTGAACTAATTGTTAGAAAATGGCTGTGGATTTTAGTGATGCTGTTGTGTGCGCCTACTATAGGATGTACCTGATGTATCCATGAAGCAGCCACCTTGAACCTACGGTTCAAGATGAAAAAGTCTGACGGCATATGCGGGGGTCCTCTTTTTCGTATCTTTGCTTAAAGCGTGACTGATATTGAAATTCATCAATGTCAAGAGACTCTGGGTACAAATTCAAACACTAGATTACTCACTAACTTTGTCAAATCTTGCTTGTCCGGCAAGCCACACCAACATCAAAACAGGTAATCCCAATATCGCGGTAGTAATGAAAAAGCTTTCATAGCCATAAGCATCCACGAATTGTCCACTAAAACCCGCAATAAATTTAGGCAGTAGCAACATGACCGAGCTGAACAAAGCATATTGCGTTGCTGAATAAGCAGAGTTGGTCAAACCAGATAAATAAGCAATAAAAGCACTGGAGGCAATCCCAGCCGATAAATTGTCTGCCGAAATGGTAAAAATTAAACCACTGACGTCATGGCCTTGTCTCGCTAACCAAACAAATAATAAATTGGTAACTGCCGATAATACAGCACCTAAAAACAAGGTACGCATAATACCAATTTTTGCCGTCAATACTCCGCCAATAGCCGCCCCAGCAATGGTCATAATCACACCATACACTTTTGAAATGGTAGCAACTTCTTCTTTTGTATATCCCATATCGACGTAAAATGGATTACTCATCACCCCCATCACTACATCCGATATCCGATAAACTGCGATCAACGCCAAAATCAGCAAAGCCTGCTGACCATGATGTACGATAAAATCCCTGAAAGGCGCAATGAGTGCACTATAGAGCCATGCCAACAATCGCTTGATTTGCGGGGAAAGATTCCATTTTGCCACTGCTTGTAGCGCAAACTCTTCATTTTGAGAGATTTGATCGTTGTAAGGTACTTGGGGCTCACGGATGACAAATGTTGTGACAATACCGATCATCATGCTGCAAGCCATAACAAGATACGCAATTTGCCATGGTAAATGCTCGTAAGTTGCTTCGGATAAATCTATTGCTGCAGCTATCCACAATACTCCTGCCGACGCCAGGATCATCGCAACTCGGTAACCAGCTTGATACGTGGCAGCCATAGCGCCTTGCAATTCAAGGGCAACGGCTTCAATACGATAAGCATCCAATGCAATATCTTGCGTTGCTGATGCAAAAGCAACCGCCAACGCAAAAAATACCAACTGCGTCAAATTTAATAGTGGATCGGTAAAAGCCATTCCTACCAAAGCAATCGTGATAACAACCTGCGATAGCAGCAACCAAGCGCGCCGACGCCCGAGAAGTCGCGTTAAAATCGGCAATGGCATACGATCAACCAATGGTGACCAAAGCCATTTGAAACTGTACGCTAAACCGATCCAACTCAAATGGCCAATCGTAGCACGATCAATACCCGCCTCACGCAACCAAAATGAGAGCGTTCCAAGAATCAACAGTAATGGCAATCCAGCTGAAAATCCCAGCGACAGCATACCAAGCACACGTGGATGCCCATAGATACGCAACGCACTCGACCAATTGGAAATTTCACCAGAGTTCATTGTTCATCATATCGTATGATTGTAGTCAATGATTAAGGGCGCATGGTCAGAGAAGCGTTCTGTTTTATAGATCGACACCTTTTGCGCTTTGCTCGCGATCCCTGGTGTGGCAATTTGATAATCAATGCGCCACCCCACATTATTTGCCCAAGCTTGTCCACGATTTGACCACCAAGTATATTGATTCGGTTCGTTATTCAGCAAGCGAAATACATCGACAAAACCTAATTCATTCAATACCTTGGATAACCACATTCGCTCCTCCGGCAAGAAACCGGAGTTTTTCTGGTTTGTACGCCAATTTTTCAAATCGATTTCCTGATGTGCAATATTCCAATCCCCGCATAAGATAATCTCTTGTCCGCTATCTCTCAGTATTTTTAGAATCGGAAAGAATTTCTCCATAAAGAAAAATTTTGCTGCCTGGCGATGTTCACCACTAGAACCTGAAGGAAGATATAACGAAATAATACTTAATTGATCATAAGTTGCCTGAAGAAAGCGACCCTCGACATCAATCTCAGCAATCCCAACACCTTCTATGACGCGATCTGGCTGGATACGAGAGTAGATGCCAACACCGCTATATCCTTTTTGTTCTGCACAGTGAAAATAACCGTAATAGCCGTTCGGCTCGAGTATATCTTCAACCAGATCCGGTGCTTGTGCTTTTAATTCTTGCACACATACGATGTCCGCCGATTGCTCTACCAGCCAAGATAGAAAACCTTTTTTTGTGGCCGCACGAATTCCGTTCAGGTTAAGCGTTATAATTTGCACTCTATTTTATAGCTGATTCAAGTATGTTGGACTTCCAGAAAGCATTCATACAATTTTCCATTGACCGCAATGTACTCCGCTTTGGCGAATTTAAAACCAAGGCGGGGCGGCTGTCACCCTATTTCTTCAACTTGGGATTATTTAATGATGGTGACTCATTGCGTTTATTAGGAGAATTCTACGCGAAAGCAATCCTCGCTGCAGCGTTACCGTTTGATATGTTATTTGGTCCTGCATACAAAGGCATTCCACTAGTAAGCACAATTGCAGTAGCATTATCCAGCATGGAACATAATTACCCTTACTGCTTTAATCGCAAAGAAACTAAAGATCATGGCGAAGGTGGCGCACTAATCGGTGCACCGCTCGTTGGACAAGTACTCATTGTTGACGATGTTATTTCAGCAGGTACCTCGGTACGTGAGTCAGTAGATTTGATTCGCGCAGCCAATGCACTACCAAGCGGCGTCATGATTGCACTGGATCGCATGGAACGTGGCACGGAACAATTGTCAGCCGTGCAGGAAGTCCACAAAGCATTCGGAATACCGGTTGCTTCGATTATTAATCTCGATCATTTGATTGAATATCTACCAAATGATAAAAATCATACGCATCACTTACATGCAATAAGGCGTTATCGCGATACGTATGGTGTTAAATAAGATTAAAGCTTAACCCTGCCAGAACCTAATTCGACCGGTATCGATATGTATAAAATTGGATCCGGGGTAGTAACCAACCCCCCCCATTTGCAAACCCAGTGCGGCTTTATGCACGTTATTCAAACGGTGACCTGGCAAGCGAATATCAATCGCTTTGCCAAGTGTGTGCAGACTCGATTTCGCCACGCCACCGCTTTGCGCTGCGAGCATTTGATTCGTCTGCATTGACCGATAAGCGGAAATCACATGAAACTCTTGTTTAGTTTGCAGTTTGCGTTGCAATATATACAACGTATCCAACAAATCTAAGTCGATCGGCACACGGTCGCCGGTACGATGATCGCGCAGCACTTTATAGATACTACGTAATGAGTCAGCAACATAATGTCCATTAGCCCAGAAAACAGAATGAACTCTCTCTCCAGTATGCAAATTGAGCAAGCTGATCTTTTTCTCAAAGGGCTTACGATTGAAATTGGCGCTAACAACGGGTGCTGCCATGGACAGTGCGAGCATCGTACAAGCACCCAAGCCTGCTTTTAATAAGCGACGGCGGCTCTGCACCTCGTGATTTTGATTTGAAACATTTAAATCCAAGTCTGTTTGGATCGGCATCGTATATTTTCTCCCAAAAAATACAACTGATCTGTAAGAACTATTTACCAGCCGGCATAACGCAGTGCTCGCATATCCCGATCGTATATGTCGGGTGAAAAGTGCACGCTTTGCTGCTCGTCCACCCAGGCCGTAATATACACCAAGTAAATAGGTAATTGTTTAGGTAAATGTATAGTGGTAGTTTTGCCTTCCTCCAATTTGGTCATAAAATCTTCTGGCAATTCTTCTCTCCCGAGTACAAAAGCAGCCAACTCGAATGGTTTTTCGAGTCGAATACAACCAGAGCTAAAAGTACGAATATCCTTCTGAAACAAGGATTTTGATGGCGTGTCATGCAAATAGATAGCAAATGAATTTGGAAACATGAATTTTACTCGACCTAATGCGTTATTTTTCCCAGGTTGCTGCCGCAGCAAGAAAGGAAAATTTCTCAGCGAATGCCAATCAACCGATGCTGGATCAATAGGTTCAGCATTGCGATCATAACTGGTATACACTTTAAAGTGCGATGCAGTAAAAAACGTAGGGTCTTTTTGTTGTTTTGGCAATAAATCTTTTTGCGCAATCTTTGCAGGAACAGTCCAGTATGGATTTACGACCATATGTGACATGGCGCTCTTGAAGCTTGGTGTAGAACGATAACCCATTCCAACAATGATGCGCATGTCTAGCAGCGATTTATCCTGCTCGACCGCAGTCAACCTAAAACCAGCAAGATTGACTAAAATATGACGATTTCCTAAGTTTCTCGGTAGCCATCGCAAACGCTCCATACTCATGCGCAATTGGCGAATTCTCCACTCCAGCGATAGATTTAGTGCTTTTAAAGTATTTTTTCCAATCACGCCATCCGCATTCAAGCTATGCTGAATTTGAAATGCTCTGATCGCATTGACCAATCCTTCGTCGTAAACAAGACTGTCACTAGATTCCACATTGTAGGCTTCATTTCCATCAACCGCATACATTTGCGCAATTCTTTGGCGTAGCAATGCAACCACTTGATCAGTTGCGTTCGGACGTAAAGGTGGGATATTAGGAATCTTTACCCAATCTACATTATTGCTAATCTGACGATAGTGAATTAACGTTTGTTTGAATCGCTGATAGCTCGGATGCTGCGGAATCAAGGCATTTAATGCTGAGATTAGATCAGATTGAAGCGCTTTCTGCAAAAAACCCACCGCATCAAATGCAGGTTGAGGAATATGCCAATCCGGATCGGCATCGCTCGCGATCAGTCGACCACGCGCCAAATCTTTTGCCAATATCAGGATTGATTGCGTTGTTTGTAACTCTAATGTGAGCGCTTCTGAAGAAGCATGTTCCACTTGTTCTTTCAATAGCAGCAGCTTTGGCAATTGATAATCACGGCTATCCAATCCCTCGTTATCTATATTTCCAATAAATTCCAGTATGCTTTCTAATTGAGGTGATGCTTTTTCATATAAAAACCAGACCGGTTGAAAATTACGCGCTTTATAAAAACGTAGCAAATCAGTCGCATCATTTTTGTCTACTGAATTAACGTGCGTTTCTGTAGATAGTTTTTGTTGCAGCATTTTGCTATCTAAAGCAAACGCTTTCAATAAGCAAGGACTCCCCAGCAACAATATGCAGCAAGCAAGGCGTAATAATAGCGAGTAATGAAATTCAACTCGTAAGTACTGCATACATTAATTCCTTAACTGAATAAAATCAAGGCCAACAGAAAATACTGACTGTTTATTTTGTAACCTAACAATCCCGTTCCGCAACTTCAAAACTTAATAAGTAGCATACAGATCGAATAAGGGGATCGCTATTTTACTATCGTTCGGATAGGTGCGTTACGACTAAATGAGGATATTCAACGCGGCTTATTACGAAATTGAAGTGCAGACAAGATTGGCCTCGTTCATATTTCAAGTCTTCGCGCAAATTCATCCACCCTTCTAAATCTATGATCTTGGCTCAAATCCGGCGCCTCCCGAATGATGGCATCAAGGCATTGGCGCAGTTCTTCTGGTGATAACCCCAATGATTGGTCGCCCAAGATGGTGAACAGCAACTGCATTGCGTCTTTTGGAAAACGCGCAGATAAGCCGGATTCTGGAGTTGGAGTTGTCCCATTTTGACGGACAGTTTTTTCATGGAGCCGAGAAAGTCTCGACTTATGAAAGCGGGTTAAAGTTTATTGCGATTTGATCATTCTCATTCAGTTTCCTCTCAAAATTGTTCGGTGATAAGTATCCCAGCCCAGAATGCCTGCGAATGGGGTTGTACCAGGACTCGATCCAGGTAAATATGGCCAGCCTTGCTTCAGTTTTGTTTTTCCAGGAACGCCTGTCAACCAGTTCACATTCCAGGGAAGCAAAAAAGCTCTCAGCCATTGCGTTATCGTAGGCATCGCCTATACTACCCATCGAAGGACGCACGCCCATTTCCCTGCATCGTTTGCCAAACTCAACGCTGGTGTATTGACTGCCCTGATCGCTGTGGTGAATCACTTTGCCCGGTTTCCGGGTGATTAGCGCCATATTCAAAGCACTGATCACTAGGTTTGCTGTCATGGTTTCACCGAAAGACCAGCCCACTACCTTACGGCTGAATACATCAATGATCACGGCCAAATACAAGAACCCTGCCCAGGTAGGAATGTAAGTCATGTCCGCAACCCATAGTTGGTTGATGCTAGTTGCCTTGAAATGACGTTGCACCAGATCCGGTGCAGGGCGGTCACGTTTATTCCGATGAGTCGTGGTTACAAAACCGCGCCTGCGACTTACCTCTTTAATTCCAGTTTCACGCATCAACCTGCCTACGCGCTTGTGATTGACCTTGATTTCACGATCGGCCAATTCAACGGTAATGCGAGGGCGACCATACGTACAATCGCTCGTTCGGTATATCGTCATGATCTGACTGATCAATCGGGAGTTAGCAATGACCCTTCGGCTGGGTGTGCGTTTTGCCCAGTCATAGTAACCGCTGTGCGATACACCAAGTGTTTCACATAAAATGCGTGCCGGAAATTGCGCCCGATTTGCCTTGATTAATTGGTACACCTGCTGCTCGACACCAGGTTTGTATCGACGTGTAATGGCAACCAAATTCCTTGGATAATTGCTTGGGGCATTTGCCTAATGCTACCAATTCCACCATCTGCTGGCGAAACTCAGCCGGGTAAGCAGGTTTGTAGTTTTGCGTCATATTTCTTCTCCTTTAAACAGAACATAATGTGTCCGTCCAAAGGGGACAACTTCAACTCCAGATAGTAATGCGGCATTGGCTTTGCGGATAACAGTGTACTTGACCTTAAGAGCTGTGACCTTGGTTTGCAAGCAGCCAAAGGTTTGTTGAGTAGTCAACGACGGGAACGGGATTTTAATAGCGTGAAATTGACAGAGCCAGATGCGATTCCTTCTGTTGATCCTCTGTGCTTTCTCATCACAAATTTGCCAAAAACCACGCCACTTGGTGACAAAGCGCATCCACTGTTGACACTGTGAATCAATCGAAGCTTGATCTAGAACGAAAGTTGAAAACTCTGTACCCATATATGAATTGAAGTCGCAAAGTTGGCGCACTATTTGGTATCTACTTCATCGATTTTTTCTCGATCATACACACCTTTGCAACTACAATGTAATTCCTTAAGAATTATTTGCATTTTTCTTAAAGAATATAAGTTCAGGTTTAATTATGAAACACCTAAACATCAACTAAAAATATTGAGAAATTAAGCTGATCTATTACGACCTCTTATTTCGTGAGCTTTTGTGAATCTATGTAGCCCACTGCACGACTTCTTTTCTTAGTTGTGGGAAATTAGAGCATTTAGCTTCGTTCTTTATTCACTCCCCTTGAAATCAGTAAGGCTGGAATAGGCCTATTAAAGTGTTTGTGTGGTTTCTCTGTCGATTCACTATTCTCTGTGGATTTAGTTCCAGAAATTTTTGGAACATACGGCTGGGTAAAAAGTGCGTCATCGCTGTTCTTTCTGGTATGCGTTTCAGGTCTTTTTCGAGGTGATCTTTCCCGATTCATTGAATTACGAGAATTATCTTGCCGCGATAAGCCATCTGATTTTGCACGAACAGCATTCGATGCAATACTTCTTGTACTTTTAGAAGATTTATTCTTAGACTGGTTCTCTGATGAAGTACTCTGAGTTGATACGCTCTGATCGGTTTCAAATCCGATGACTTTTTCTTTATGAATTGTTGTATTAAGAAGCTTCTCAATACCGGCCAGTTCATTATTGTCTTCCTTACTGACCAAAGAAATCGCGTATCCTTTAGTGCCTGCACGACCTGTGCGACCAATTCGGTGTATATAGTCTTCCGGATTTTTCGGCAATTCAAAATTAATTACACAAGCTAATGCATCAATATCAATGCCCCTTGCAGCCACATCCGTTGCAACTAATACTCTGACTTGGCCTTCCTTAAAGCTATTCAAAGCTTGCATACGTTGTAATTGATTGCGATCGCCATGTATCGCCAAGCTTGTAATACCGGAATTATTCAAATACTTAGTCAGGAGGTCTGCATTTCTCTTTGTCTTGGTAAAAACCAGCACTTGGCTTAATTCCCTACTCTCAATTAAAAATTTCAGCAGCGCCTTTTTCATTCCGGATTCAACCGGATAAACAATATGAGTAATCAGCTCATTGGTGGTGTTTTGCTTCGCAACCTCAACCAAAACGGGTTCGATAAGAATTTTGTTAGCAAGCTTTTTAATCTCTTCAGAAAATGTCGCCGAGAACATTAAGTTTTGTCGCTGATTGGGCAGCAATTGAATAACTTGCTTGATGTCAGGCATAAACCCCATATCAAGCATTCGATCAGCTTCGTCCAAAATGAATACTTCAACTTTGTTGAGTGCAATGTTTTTTTGCTGAATGTGATCCAATAAACGCCCGGGCGTCGCGACAAGAATCTCAACACCTGATCGCAATGCGCTTATTTGTGAATCAATACCCACGCCACCGTAGATAACCGCTGATCTCAATGACAAGTACTTTCCATAGACTTTGATACTATCGTAAACTTGTACTGCAAGTTCTCTCGTTGGAACAAGAATCAGAGCACGAATCGGATGTTTTGCGGGGGATGTGCTGCTATTGGCATGAATTTCCAGCTTTTGTAGGGTTGGTAGAACAAAGCCAGCAGTTTTTCCTGTTCCCGTTTGGGCTCCCCCCATCACGTCTTTCCCACTTAATATAATCGGTATTGCGCGCTCTTGAATGGGCGTAGGCTTTATATAGCCTTGATCAGAAATGGCTTGTAATAAATGGCTTGATAAACCGAGATGTTGGAATGACATAAATATTATTTTTTGTGCTTACTTAATTAACTCAGGAATGGGAATATACAGAAAAAACAGGGAAGTAAACGCAAGTAGTCCAGATAGAAAACATCGGACCGTGTGAATTGTTTTTTATTAATAGTGACTACTTTAATCGGTATCGATTACTGAATTATGCAGTTTCTAGTATGCGCTATAAAACAATTCCTCGTAAAGCTTTGGTAAAGCCTTACGAGGACCATTGATCACAGGCGATTTATTTATCCTGTAAGGGGAATGACACTAAATTATTCTTCATCATCCTCATCATCGCTGTCGTCGTCAGACGATTCGGCGTCACCAGTACTCGAATCGGATGATTCTTCAGATTCGGACTCTTCTTCCTCATCGTCCTCTTCTTCCTCTCCCTCACTACCTTCTTCCTCTTTCGCCAACACCATCTTGCCCGCAGCTAAACTCGCATTCAAGTCCGTCTTCGCTACCTCTTCATGCACCAAATTCTGATGACAATCTATACACGTCGCACCTTCCGTCTTCAACTTCTTATGCGCTTCCTGTGCGTCCGCTCCAGGTGGATTCGGGTCCCTATGACAATCTCGGCAAGTCACACTGTCCCATTTCTTCAGATTCATCCGCGCATCGTGCGCCATGATCAACCGACGTTCGTTAAATTTCTCTAGCGTCGAGTAATCGTTAACCAACTCCAAGTATAACTCTCTCGCACCATCTACCGCATGCGTATAGAGCGCTAAGTGGAAATTCTTGAATCCTTGCGGTATGTGACAATCCTTACATCCAGGATTTACCCCCAATGCACCATAATGCGTCGAGTCCTTCAACTCCTTCTGCGTGTACGTCATCGAATGACAGCTGGTACAAAACTCTTCCGTCGATAACGCCGCTTCCCCTCCAAATACTACCGCAACCAGTACTATCCCCAACAGTCCTCCTGTCAGGAGCGTACCTATCGCACCTTTCTGTAATCCTGTCATTACTCTTTCCCTTTCTTATCTTTTTTGTCCGCAACCTTTTCCTTAGCATTCGCTTGGAATTCATCGTGGAACTTGAATTTAGGCTCTCCTACAAAAGTCCCGTCCAATTTGTAGTGCTCGTGCATCGCCTTCACGTCTTTCACCATCTTGTCAAAATCAAATGTGTATTTCTTGTCAACTTCCGGTGTAAACGGTGTATACGGCGCTTTCGCTCCTTTCCACGGTGAACCTTCATAGTTCAGATGGCATGCACTACATGCTTCTTCAAACTGAAAGTCTTGTCCTTTATCAGCCAATACCTTACGTTGCATGGTGGTACCCTTGCTTTCAAAGGCTTGCCCACCTTTACGGTGATCTCCACGATAGGACTTGCCCGGTCCATGGCAGGATTCACAGCCAACCGCAGCAAGTGGCTTCTTCGCAGCTTCAATGGTGTATCCACCTTTCTTGCCAAACCCATCTACGTGGCAACCTACACAGTCTTTATCTTGTGTATAGTCTTTCTCCGGATCAAGCTTGGCTTTCACTTTGGCTTCCTTGCGCGCGCCCGGCTTCAGCGATTCCATCGCCTTAGCATGCGCCGTATCTTTCCATGACTTGGCTTGCGATTTGTGGCATGAACTACATTTGGTACGACCTTCAAATGTGTCGGCTAGTACTGTGCCAGTAAAAAATGCGCTCAACGCTAGTACAACAAAACCATATATCACTGTGTGCTTCATCTTTCCTCCTTGTTGTGCCTGTCTTATTCTATTTTTCTATTTGCCACTACGCCGTGTATTGTACGCTATCGTCAGATTGTGTAAATATTTTGTCGCGACCTCAATTGCCTTTTAGCGCTTTACGGTATCTTGTAAACCCAATAACCACCTTGCTGGTAGGCCACTGGCGCAATGTCTTGCTCAGTCGGCGCCGTTTTGTCCACAAACGGCAATAGCCTCGCTATCAGTGTCTCACTACTCATTTCATCACTTAAAAAGAATACGCGAATTTCATCGTCCGCTAACGATTGGAGTGTATAGGTGTGGAAATCGTTTTCTTTCAGTTGCACTTTCATGTGATTGATCATGCCGTGCATGTTGCCAGTCAATGGGAAGTTCTTATAGGCAACGCCAATTTTATCCGGGTACATGAGACCCAGCTTGTATAAGTCGGTGACATGAATAACCAGATACGCTTCTCGGTCACGGCCAATCAGTTCGCGTAGTTTCTGAATGCCCTGTTGCGCAGGAAGCGCTAAAGCAGCACTAAACCGCTTGAAATTTTCTTGTTCCTGCGAATCTGTCGTATTACCCCAAAATGCCGCTTCGTAGGCTTGTATGGCCTTACTTTGCTCAAGCCACGGTAACGGCAGTATCAGCGGTTCGTTTAAATGGTCGGTAAACAGCGTGTCTCGGCCCGTTAGAAGTTTGATTTGCCGCGCTGTGTCCCACCAGGATAGTATCAGTGATTCCGGCGCCGCATGTTTGCCAATGACTGTCACTAGCTCCATCAGCTCACTGGGCTTCTTTTCTAAATTATAGAGTACCTCTGCGGTGTTGTTTTTCCAGTCCAGTAATACCGGTGCATCGCTACCCTTTCGAGCAACTATCATTTCCGCAATCGGCTTTTCTACATCGATTGTCTTAACTTGATATCGCTCTAGCTTTAGTTCCGGCCAGTTACTCAGGTCTATTTTCGATATCCGCTTCTTGTCGCCTTGGTCTAAGGGTATCTGTTCATAACTGTAAAAAACTGGCAGCGGTTTAAACCACAGATAAAAAAACCACCCCAGCAAAAGCAAACCTCCCGTCACTAGAATAATCCCCAGTGACGGGAGAAATTTGTCTCCCGACCGCACTGCTTTTCCCGTGCGGTCAGTCGCGTTCACGTCTATCAAACTTGTTCGCTTTGTTTACGTTTACGCCAGCCTACTAAGGCCAATGTGCCCGCTAGCAACATACCGCCTCCCAAACCACCCAGAGAAATCTTCTCGGTCGTGCCGTCTAGGTCTAACAGGCTTCGTTTGCTTGATGATTCAAGATTTTTAACACGTTCTTGCAAGGCAATCATCTCGCGGATACGTGTGTTTGCATCTTGAATTTCAACATACGCACGATTCATCGGTCCCCAGCCTTCTGTGTAAGTCCATCCACCCGGATTCACGTGGGCTAGGCCTACGTGCATCTTAGCCAGATCATTTTCATGCATTTCCAATACCTTCAGTTCCAATGCCGCAGGACTGTTGCCTTTCGACCAGAATAATTGGGCAAAGTATGCATAGCCTTCTTTTTCTGGTGGCGGAGGTGCCGGACGGTTGGTCTTCTGACCCGTCAACAAGCCTTCTTCGTATAGCTTGTGCACAACATCATTGGCTTCTTGGTATTTGGCCAAGCCTTCCAAAGTGCCTTTGTCCATCAACTCAAGGTAAGAACGCGCAAAACGTTCTGAGTGACATTGCGTACAGGTAACAACCCATGAGTCTAAACGAGTCTCTGCCCATTCGCTTTTGATGTTCTCAGCTACACCCGGCACAAATGGATAGTTCGCCCAGCGAATCTTCCTAACCATATTGTGCGTGAACTCACCTTCATATTCCATGTGGCAGTAAGCACAGGTCGGCGCATTTTGCTTGCCTACCGCAAATGCATCTTTCAGTTGAACTTCCCAGTTCCACTTGTCTCCCAGCATCGCTACCATCTTGCCGTGCTTAGACATCGAGTACGCTTCCCAGTTGTTATGGTCTACACCACTATGACAGGTCGCGCAAGCTTCCGGTTTGCGTGATTCAGCCGCTGAAAACTCATGGCGTGTATGGCAAGAATCACATTTGTTTTGATTGGTATGACACATAGAGCAGCCTTCCGCTACTTCACGTTGCGGCATCGCAGCCCATACCGTCGTCTCTACGTTCGCTTTATAGTCCAGCGCATGCGATGGACGTCCATCCGGCCATTGACCGTGCGGCCATATCATCGTGTCTCTTTCCGATTCACGCTCAGCAAATTCTTGTAAGTGACAAACACCACACACGTCTGCCGTCGGCATACGTATGTCTTTGGTATGGTCCGCTTTTTTCTTCGTACCAATGTCCACGTGACAGTCTATACAACCAACTTCCTTCAGCTGCTCGTCTTGTCCCAGTCGCCCCATCGAACGCAAGTTCTTCTCAACATCTTCTAACTTGCCTTTCTTGTAATAGGTCGGGTCTTCCGGTTTCAAATTCCGAATCTTGTCTAAGTTCGAATGACTGCTGCGCTTCCATGCCTGCACCCATACCGGCGATTCGTCCGCATGACATTCCACACATTCCTTGCGGCTCGCTACTTCTTTGTTCGTCGTCGGTGATTTGTAAAATGTCGCCGGATCTAAATAAATCCCATACGGTATCGGCTCCCAATATTGCGCTAGCGTACCCCTGCCAGCACCTTGCTCCGGATCCTTGTAACGCTTCACTAACGCCTCATGCAACTCCTTCGGCGTTACCTTCGCACGGTCTATCTTCAATGCCTCAAATAACTCGTTCGGTACACTCGGCATGCTGTTCGCTTGCACTAACCCAACAAACATACAGCCTAACATTACCACCTGTGCCCTCAGCCATAACTTCATAGCCATCTTCTCTCCTTTGTGGTTTTAATTTTCTTACCAACCTTTTCTAAAAAAGGCGCTTAATTCGTTTCTTCTTGTACTTATACTTTTTCCAAGCATTACTATAATACATCGCTACGCAAAAACAGCAAACCTAGATACGATAAAAATTAATCAAGCTGATGCCTGAGTTGCTTTTTTTCGATATACAAAGTAGTAGTAACCACCGCCCCCAATCACAAGTAGCGCAAGAACAATTTCCATCATGCCCAAACCTCCACCATGACTGCCATGCCCTCCACCTTTACCAACGTTTAGAGGAATGCTCACAACTGTTTTCATATTGCCAGAGCCATCATCTTTCTCCAACAAAATATTGTATTTTGCTCGTTCGGTCAGATTAGTGGCAATTACAATAATGCCGGAGTTATGAACCATAGGCGCCAGATAATAATTGTCATGCTCCTTTGCACCATGTGTCGGATCGGCATGTTTATCACCAACATGCGAACCATGATCCATTCCTTCATGCGTCGCATGATCCTTATCATCCACTTTCTTCTGATCAGAAGAAGCGCCGTCACTTTGTTTGCTAGCACCGTGTGCCCCATGCCCTTCTTTTACGACTCGAATTGCTAATGGAATATCTCGTGCTTCATGTGGTAATTCAATGGTCAAATTTACCTTGCCAGGATTCGGTAAATTCTCACAAAATGAATGCATGGGTGGCAAATCACCTTCCGGTATTTCATAAGCACTGAAGGTAACAGGAAACTCCCCGGTTTTGATTGAACAACCGCCTGCATCGTGGTGGCCTTCATGCGCGAGCATCAATTGCGCATAAGCAGGCAATGCAAAAAAAGAAGGCACTAACAAAACACTCGCTACTTTTACTACCCAAGCTTTTATGTCTATCGAAACTAACTTCATTTATTTATATTCTCCAATTTACAATAATCTCTCATCAGTATAATTTTTCTAAACTCATGACACATTACCAAAGCACGTGAAATATTGTCTAACAAAATCAACCGATGATTGTATACCAAAAAAAAAAGAATATCGAAATGAAAATTTCGAGCGGCTTAATCTTTTTCAGAAACAAAAACCTATAGCAAAAATACCTGCTATCGGCCAATAGATAATCTTTCATCCAGCAATTCAATCCAATGCTTAACCGGTCGTGTCGCTTGTTTACGTAAATGCATTAAGCAACCAATATTGGCTGTTGCGATTTCCTCAGGTCGTCCTGATTCTAGAGCGGTTACTTTATTGCTCAACAATTTTTTTGAAAGCTGTGGTTGTAGAATCGAATAAGTACCGGCCGAACCGCAGCATAAATGCGCGTCTGGAACGTATGACAGTTCAAATCCCGCAACACGCATTATCTCTTCGACGATACCATGAATCCGCATACCATGTTGCAAAGTACAAGGTGAATGAAAAGCTAATTTCATTTTTTGATGATCTGGAAACGATTGTGCCGAAAACTTCTCTTTCAATTTCTTTAACTCAAGATAGACTACCTCACTAATATCTCTAGAAATGTCTGAAATAGCCTTCGCTTTCAGAGCATAAGCGGAATCATGCTGTAACATATGCCCATATTCTTTTATGGTTACTCCACAACCACTGGCATTCGTTACGATAGCTTCAATGCCGTTTTGTTGCACCCAAGGCCACCATGCATCGATATTACGCCGCATATAATCCAAACCATCCAACTGTGCGTTTAAATGATAGGTCACCGCACCACAACAACCCGCTTGATCCGCTTTTATTAAGGTAATTCCTAGATAATCCAGCACTCGTGCCGTAGCAATATTGATGTTAGGAGCTAATGCGGGTTGCACACAGCCATCCAGAATCAGCATCTTACGCGCATGGTTTGTCACAGGCCATGCATGATCTGAACGCGAGGAGATAGGCACAGTTTTCTGCAATTTTCTGGGTAGCAGTGGGCCTAATATTTGTGCAGTCTTTAATAAAGTATTAAATAATCGTGGATTGGGTAATATTTTCATCAATGCGTAACGCATCCCATTGGAAAGCACGTCTCGCTTGACTTGCTTCTCAATAACGCCGCGACCGATGTCTACCAAAGCACCATAACGTACTCCTGATGGACAAGTAGTTTCACAGGCACGGCACGTCAAACAGCGATCCAAATGCGAAAGTGTTTTTTTTGTTACCGGCTGGCCTTCGAGCATCTGCTTAATCAGATAAATGCGTCCACGCGGACTATCCAATTCATCACCCAAAATTTGGTAAGTCGGGCAAGTTGCAAGACAAAAGCCGCAATGCACGCAACTACGTAATATTGCATCGGCTTCTTGACCTTGCGGTGTGTTCTTTATGAAATCAGCGAGTTTTGTTTGCATTTATAGCTCTGGATAGAATCTTCCGGGATTAAGGATTCCCGCTGGGTCAAATTTTTCTTTTAATGCACGATGTATTTTCAAAATTGCCGGACTGAGCGAATGAAAAACGCCGTTCCTTGCTGAGTGACCGCGAAACAAAGTTGCATGACCACCGGCATTTTCAGCAGTTTGATAGATCAACCGATCATCGCCTTCAGAATCACATACCAGCCAACGCAGACTGCCATTCCATTCCATCAATTGCTCACCAGTAAGTAATAGAGGCGCCGTATTGGACGCAATTGACAAGCGCCACAATTTTTTACTTTTATCTATTTGAAAAAAATCACTGGTCTGCTCACGAATCGATCGCCAAAATAATGAACCTTCCTCGTCTTGTAATTTTTCTCCACCCAACTTTAACCAAGCTGCTTTTACAGCTGATTCGACGCCGGATAATCTAAAAAAAAATTTACCGTTTCGATAACAAGTTGCAGATATGGGTAATGATTGCCCCGCCCATCGATTCATTTTGTCAATCGCTGCGGTCTCGCTAGCCGATAAACATACAGTCATTTCAACAGCAGGCTTTGGCAGCACCTTCAAGGATATCTCCAACAACATGCCTAACGTCCCCATCGCCCCTACCATCAAGCGAGACACATCGTAACCCGCGACATTCTTCATGACTTGCCCACCAAAGCGTAAATCCTCACCCTTACCGTTAAGCATTCTGACACCCAGCACAAAATCACGCACAGAACCCGTGGTCGCTCGTCTCGGTCCAGACAATCCAACAGCAACGCAACCACCCAGAGTAGCAGACTGACCGAAATGCGGTGGTTCGAATGGCAACATTTGTCCCTGTTGCTCCAATACCGCTTCAAGTTCGCTCAAACGAGTGCCTGCTCGCGCAGTCACCACCAATTCAGCCGGATCATAATCGACAATGCCGTTACAGGTTTTTGTATCCAAGGTTATAGTAGGCTGACTGGATACTGTATTACCATAAAATTGTTTAGTGTTTCCACCGCAGATGTGTAGTGGCGTTTTATTTTCGGCGGCAGTCCGAATTGTTTCTCGGTAAGAATCGATAACATCCTGCATGAATCAATGACCTTTAAAACCGCGGCAAATGAGCAAATTTGCTCTCGCCTTGATGCACATGCATTGCTCCCAGCTCCGCACAACGATGCAGGGTCGGAACAGCTTTCCCAGGATTTAGCAATCCTAGCGGATCAAATGCAGCTTTGACAGCGTGAAAAATCTCCAACTCAGCACTGCCGAATTGTGTACACATTTGGCTGATTTTTTCTATCCCCACGCCATGTTCACCCGTAATGGTGCCTCCTGCATGAATGCACATTTCGAGTATTTTGGCGCCGAATTCTTCGGTCCTCTCCAATTCGCCTGACTGATTTCCATCATACAGAATCAATGGATGCAAATTACCATCGCCCGCATGAAATACATTCATGCACCGCAGCCCATACTCCTGTGATAATTCCTCGATTCCTTGTAGCACTTCTGCCAATCGCTTACGTGGAATCGTTCCATCCATGCAGTAATAATCTGGAGAAATTCTCCCAGCCGCGGGAAAAGCTGCCTTTCGCCCTGCCCATAAATTCAATCGCTCCTGGTCGTTTTGTGATGTGCTGATTCGCATAGCGCCACTCCGTTGCATAATGAACTGAATACGCGCAATTTCATCCACAACTTCCTCAACATTACCATCCGATTCGCATAACAAAATAGCTTCCGCTTTTAAATCGTAGCCAACTTGCAGAAACTCCTCAACCGCATGAATGGTAATTTTATCCATCATTTCCATACCCGCCGGAATTATTCCAGCACCGATCACACCGGCCACTGCCTGAGCTGCTTTATGCACACTGTCGAACGACGCCATTACCAACTGGGCCTTTTGTGGCAATGGGATCAATTTCACAACAATTTCCGTAACGATCCCAAGCATTCCCTCACTACCTGTCATCAACGCAAGCAAATCGTAACCGGGACTGTCCAAGCCCTCACCACCGATTTCCAGCACCTCGCCAGTAATAGTCAACACCCGTAATTTGAGAATATTATGTACAGTCAAACCATATTTCAAACAATGCACTCCGCCAGAATTTTCCGCTACATTGCCACCTATGGAGCATGCAATTTGTGAAGATGGGTCTGGTGCATAATACAAACCATAAGGTTTCGCCGCTTCACTGATCGCAAGATTTCTAACACCCGGCTGTACATAAGCCAACCTAGCCAAAGGATCAATCGATTGAATTTGATTCAATTTTGTCAAAGACAACAATACACCAGAAGCATGCGGCAAAGCTCCTCCGGATAAACCTGTGCCAGCACCTCTTGCAACAACTGGCGTCTGGGTCGCATGACACAGTTGTAAAACTTGAATGATTTGCGCTTCCGTATGCGGCAATACCACTACCTGGGGCAATTGCCTATAAGCCGATAGGCCATCGCACTCATAGGGTCTAAGATCTTCATCCCCATATAGCACCGACTCAACCGGCAAGATAGCTTGTAGTTCTCGAATCAATTGCTCACGTAACATAAATACTATTTCGAAGGCTTTCGGATTTCATGATTGGATAGTATTTCCAGCATTTTTATTATTGCGGAATTATCCCATTTTGCTCCACCATGCGCGAGACACCCAGTAAACAATTCACGAACCATAGCTGTATTGGGCAAGCTCATTCCCAATGACGATGCGCTTTCCAGTGCGATATTCAGATCTTTATGATGTAATTCAACACGAAAACCCGGTTCAAAGTGGCGATTCAACATGCGTTCACCATGTACTTCCAATGCTTTGGAAGCAGCAAAACCACCCATTAACGCTTGGCGTACTTTATGTGGGTCAGCTCCTGCTTTGGAAGCAAATAAAAGCGCTTCGGCGACTGCCGCAATAGTTATCGACACCAAGATCTGATTAGCGACTTTACAAATTTGCCCAGCGCCATTTTCACCGACATGCGTAATCGTTTTACCCATTAGCTCGAATAACGGCTTAACGGCAGCAAATGTCTTTGCACTGGAGCCCACCATAATAGTCAATGTGGCGTCTTTAGCGCCAATATCGCCGCCAGAAACCGGTGCATCGACATAGTCATGCCCTAGCGCTTTTATTTTTTGAGCAAACTTTTGTGTCTCTACAGGAGAAATCGAACTCATATCGATTACAGTACAGACTGAATCTTTGCGAGATTGCAATCCTTCAGCAATACCCCGGTTACCAAATAGAACCATTTCAACATCACGTGTATCGGGTAGCATGGTAATAACGATTTCCGAACGCTCCGCCACGTCTTTGGGTGACGCCATTAATTGGCCACCTTGGCGAATCAAATCCTCCGGTACGCCACTACGCGAATGCAAAAACAATTTGTGTCCGGCTTTAATTAGATGCCCAGCCATCGGCTTACCCATAACTCCCAAACCAATAAAACCCAAATTTGCCATTACGTTGAAATACCAATCATCAAAAATCAAATATAAAATAAAAAAACATCATCCGAAAATCTAAGTTCTGAAAAATCAATAGATAGTCTCTGACTGATGCCTTCAAAAATAGCATTCTACCATGCCACTGATTGCATAAAACCATGTCACCAAACCATTTCAATAGCGATATTTATTAAGTTTATATGAACAATGGTTTCGATTGGATTAACTTGAATTACAGCAATTCCAATAGCACCATCTGAATCGTAAAATAGCTCGATACCTATTGTCTTAACAGTTCTTTCATATCAATACACAACAAGCCTCTGGAAAAAATTGCCATATTACTTCCAAGGTATTGAGAGATAGCATAAAACCTTGTACATTAAATCGCTGCGTACCATCTAACCAGTCTAAGGCATACATGACTTTGATAAATAAAATACTTTCAGTTTCTTTACATTCTGTCTCTCTATACCTCTTAGTCGTCATTTTTGTGCTTTTCAGTGGTTGCCAAACGATACCGCTAAGCTATTTTTCTGCATCTCGATTACCTATCGCTCCGCAAACAAAATCACAACACCAAGCTCAGTCGCCTCGAATGCCCTTGGCGACTCATGAGTTCACTTTTGACGCTACTCATGACGATGTTATAGGAAGATTACAGGTTATTCAGGCCAAAGAAGAAGATACACTTTCTGATATAGCACGGCGCTTTAATTTAGGGTTAGAGGAAATTCTGCATGCAAACCCTAATGTAGACCCATGGCTACCCGGTGAAGGCACGCCCGTTATTATTCCAACTGAATTTGTGTTACCCAATGTACCACGAGAAGGTGTCGTAATAAATCTTGCAGCCATGCGTCTGTTTTATTTTCCCAAAGCTAAATCTAGCAAATCGCAGAAAGTCATTACACATCCGGTTGGTATCGGTCGTGTCGAATGGAAAACACCGGAAGGCCTAACAAAAATTACTACCAAGGAAGCTAATCCCTCTTGGATTCCCCCAGAATCCATCCGTAAAGAACATGCTGCGAATGGAGACCCACTTCCTGCCATTGTTAAGCCAGGCCCCGATAATCCAATGGGAACGCATGTTTTAAGACTGGGATGGCCAAGTTATGCCATTCATGGCACCAACAAACCTCCCAGTATTGGTTTAAGAGGCAGCCACGGTTGCCTACGCATGTATCCAGAAGACATCAAACAAATCTTTAAAGAAATTCCTGTTGGCACCCCCGTTCGTATCGTTAATCAGCCCCGTCTACTCGGCTGGCGAGATCATACACTTTATCTTCAAGTATACCCGACCTTGGAGGATGACAAACGCAATCACAATACGCTACTTAATGCATCTTTGACGCGCATGCCTACGACACAGAAAGCGAAGCTCATTGATCGAAAACGGATCAAAATCAATATGGCATTACTGCGAGAGGCAACTCTTAATCCAAGAGGTGTAGCTATACCTGTTAGTAATTCGAACATCACTCTACAAAAACATATTGATAGCGCAACACCTACACTCAACATACTTCCATTTAATGCGAACTGGGATGGCGATAATAACCGGCACCTTACGGCAACCGAGGTAATACACCACATCAATGAAAAATCGAAACAGAATTCACAGAAATTAAACAATCCAAACTGACTATCAAAACCTAAGCTGACGTTACTATAACCCCAAAAAACGCGAGTAAATCATGTCGCCACCTTGCGATCAAGCTATACCAGCTTAATTAACATCATGATGAATACAATGATAACCAACATGATAAAAATAAAGTTCATCCAGTCGGAAGAGGTTCCTTTAGGGCTATTTTTTACTCTATCTATCGCCCCTGGAAGCAATACCACAAAAAAAACAATCAATGCCAATGCCGAAACAATTTGCATCCATTCCATGTTGATCTTTCCTTTCGCAAATATTCAATAAAAAAACCCGGGTTAACCCGGGTTTTTTTATTGCTAAAACCAACTGACGATCAGTCATCGTTGCCCATAATCCCAAGTATTTGTAGCAAGCTAACAAAGATATTGAAGATGGTCATATAAAGACCGATCGTTGCCAATACATAATTGGTTTCACCGCCCTGAACGATCCGACTGGTGTCATACAAAATAAAACCGCTCATGATCATAATAACTACCGCGGAAATGGCTAATGACATCGCAGGTATTTGTAGGAATATATTAGCTATCGCAGCTAATAGCACCATTAAAAAACCCACCATCAGGAAGCCGCCCAGGAAACTAAAATCTTTCTTAGAAATCAGTGCATAAGCAGATAATCCGATGAATATTACGCCGGTACCTGCTAGCGACATTGTAATAATATTAGAACCGTTAGGTAATGCAGCATACAGACTCAATATAGGCCCTAAACCGAAACCAAGTAGCCCGGTAACCAGAAAAACAATTCCGATACCTGCGGTTGAGTTAGCAAAGCGTGGCAATATGAACATAGCGATTACCATTGCACCAATCACAGAAATCAAATAGGTCATGGGTGGCATTTTCAAAAACATAGAAACTGCAGCGGTAAAAGCGCTAAATAACAGCGTCATAGCCAATAACATATAGGTATTGCGTAGTACTTTATTGGTTTCCAGAACTGATGTAGCTCTTCGCGCAACTGTTGAATATTGTTGATTCATGTCGTAATAACCTCCAATTAATTTACAAACTTCGAACTATTACTATTCCGATGAACGTATGACCGACTATTGCAAGCCATAGTTCAAACTTACCTCGTTACTGTATAGTCTTCCACAAAACATTTCAAGCTTCTGATTTATTATTATAAGTTATTTCTCCGCAATTTGAGTCAGAGCAAAATTGTACACCAAAAAGAATCCCCCTCGCTCAACTAAGGTTATATTTAAACTAGCGGCTCCATTCTCAAAATTAGCAATTCCTGAATAATTAATGCGTTTCTCACCAATTAAAGAAAATGCGCTGACCGTGCGAGAAAAATTTATTTCTTGTATAGACCGAAAGCGTCCTAATCTTCGATATTGCTCCATCAATTTATCTAGTTGCTCATCTGAGATATTTTGCTTAGCCTCAGGTGCAAGATGCGTCAATAGTGTATCTTTCTGCCAATTAGAGATTTCACCGAGTATCTGCGTGATCGCAGGCTGTGCACTCTTTTCATAAAAATCTTTTTCGCGACCGGTATGAAAATAAAGCATCGCCATCACGGTCACTAAAATAGCGATAATAATTCTTAATGTTTGGATAGACATAATAGGACAGCGATAAAATTATTGACTACGACTCACTCTCTTTCCAAAGATCATAATGCAATGAATCTTTGGCTGGTGTCATGCCGAAATGCTGGTAGGCTATGGACGTAGCCACCCGTCCTCGCGGAGTCCTCTTGAGGAAACCTTGTTGTATTAAATAAGGCTCTAATACATCTTCTATAGTATCGCGTTCTTCGCTAATAGCAGCAGAAAGGTTATCCACACCAACCGGACCACCCGAAAATTTTTCCAATACAGTGAGTAGCAATTTCCGATCCATAACATCCAAGCCTATTTTATCGACATCCAGCATATCTAAAGCTGCATCGGCCACCGCACGATTCACATGACCATCCGATTTAACTTCAGCAAAATCCCGTACACGGCGCAACAAGCGATTGGCAATACGGGGGGTTCCTCGTGATCTGCGCGCAATTTCAAAGGCGCCGTCGGATAAAATATTTACCTCCAATAAACCTGCTGAGCGCATCACAATTTTAGTGAGTTCTTCGGGGGTATAAAATTCGAGACGCGAAATAATACCGAATCGATCCCGTAACGGATTCGTCAACATACCTGCACGAGTCGTTGCGCCAATCAAAGTAAACGGAGGTAAATCGAGTTTCACGGAACGGGCAGCAGGGCCTTCGCCAATCATGATATCCAATTGATAATCTTCCAATGCCGGATAAAGAATTTCTTCCACCACTGGTGAAAGCCGGTGAATCTCATCAATAAACAAAATATCGTTTGATTCCAAATTTGTCAGCAGCGCCGCTAAATCACCAGCGCGTTCCAGAACCGGTCCCGATGTTTGCCGCAAACTAACTCCCATTTCTTTTGCAATAATATGTGCAAGCGTTGTTTTTCCCAAACCGGGTGGGCCAAATAGCAAAACATGATCGAGCGCTTCGCGGCGATTTCTTGCCGCTTGAATGAAAATCTCTAACTGTTCGCGAATTTTCTCTTGACCGACATATTCTTCCAGATACTTTGGACGCAACGCACGTTCTAACGCTTCTTCCTGTGAAGAGGCAGCTACCGTGGCAATGAGGCGGTCTGTTTCTATCATGCGATCAATTTTCCGTTATTTCTTCTCTTTCGATAATAGCTGCAGAGCCTGGCGTATGCTATCGGATACGGTTGTATTAGCTGGGATTTGTTTAACTGCCCAGCTTGCTTCACGCTCACTATAACCCAGTGATAACAATGCATTTAATACATCACTGCCATGCAGTATTGCAGTAGATTTATCGAACGTCACTCCTGCTAGATCCAATTTATCGCGCAGTTCCAACAGCAAACGTTCAGCGGTTTTTTTACCAATGCCCGGAACTCTCGTCAGAAGCGTTCCATCCTGTGCAGCAACAGCTTGCTGCAAATCAAGTACACTCAAACCGGATAAAAGCGACAAAGCCGTTCTTGCTCCGATTCCAGAAATTTTGATGAGTTGACGGAAAACTTGTCGCTCCATTTCGGTTGCAAAACCGAATAACAAATGGGCGTCTTCACGAATAATCAAATGGGTGTGTAATGTCACATGAGCGCCGATTGCAGGGAGGTCATAAAATGTACTCATTGGCACATCAACCTCATAACTGACCCCTTGAATGTTAAGCAACACTTGGGGAGGGCGCTTTTCCAACAAGACTCCTGTAAGCCGCCCGATCATACTAAGCGACCCCGTTTCATGCGATAACCCCCGAGTGCAATCTTTCCAAGACCAAATCCACCATGTGCATGACAAATCGCACAGGCCAGCGCATCCGCCGCATCGGCATTGGGGCAATTGGCCAAACCGAGCAATCTCATCACCATTTCTTGTACTTGATTTTTTCTCGCATGACCATTTCCAACCACAGCCTGCTTAATTTGTAATGCTGTGTATTCACTTACTTTCAGATTATTGAGCATCGCCGCACAAATTGCGGCACCACGCGCTTGACCCAATAGTAAGGTCGACTTGGGATTAATATTGACAAATACCTGCTCGATAGCGACTTGATCCGGTTGATATTGAACGATCACCTCTCCTAAGTTATCGAGAATCGACTTGAGCCGAATTGGCAATTCACCTTCAGATGTTTTGACGCACCCACTGCCGACATAGGCCAAATGATTTCCACTTTTGTCTATCACACCGAAACCGGTAATGCGTAGACCTGGATCTATGCCAAGTATGCGGATTTTGTCACCTGTGAATCCGACAATTATGCATCTATGATTGCTGTGGTATATACATTCTGAACGTCATCAAGATTTTCCAATGCATCTAACAATTTTTGCATTTTTATCGCATCATCTCCAATCAGTAATGCTTCATTGCTTGATTTCATAGTCACTTCAGCAAATTCTGCTTTAAAGCCTGCTTTTTCCAATGCAGTTTTCACTGTAATAAACTCGTACGGCGCGGTCATCACTTCGATACTGCCATCGTCATTACTGATAACGTCCTCAGCACCACCTTCTAACGCCGCTTCTATGAGCTTTTCTTCATTGGTGCCGGGTGCAAAAACCAACTGGCCACAATGTTTAAACAAAAAACTGACCGATCCATCCGTACCTAAATTTCCACCATTTTTAGAAAATGCATGACGCACATCAGCAACGGTACGCACTCGATTATCGGTCATGCAATCCACCATTACCGCAGCACCTGCCACACCGTATCCTTCGTAACGAATTTCCTCATAGTCGACACCATCAAGAGCGCCACTGCCCCGTTTAATTGCCCTTTCAACGTTATCTTTAGGCATATTTTGATCATATGCTTTATCAACCGCCAGGCGTAAACGAGGATTGCTATCAGCATCGCCGCCGCCCATACGAGCTGCCACAGTGATTTCCTTGATAAGACGAGTAAAAACCTTGCCACGTTTTGCATCTTGCGCAGCTTTCTTGTGTTTGATATTAGCCCACTTGCTATGCCCTGCCATTTTTTTATCCCAATTAGAGGGGACTGTTATGTTACCACCACACTCTTGTAGGATAAAGCATCAAAGAGCAGAAAGACCGAATGGAATTTGTGTGCCAGCAAATCATTGGTTTAAGCAGTTTTTCGACTACAAACATGAAACAGAGTGGCAAAATCAGCGAGTACTTTGTCACCAAGTCAGACAAGTATGACAGTAGAAATAAGCCATGCAACAGCGATCCGACCGAACCGACCATCGTGCCGCACACATGACAAGGTATTCACAGAACAACGCGGAGTGGGGTGCTAACAATGCAGAGAACAACCTAAATTTTCGTTCAGATACATGGTATTTTTTACGATTCCTGACACTGTGCTATTCATAAAATAGCAATGACTAAGTTATAATTACTGGTTTTTCAAATATCATTGAATGGTTGGTGGTAATGCCTATATACGAATATCTTTGCAATGCGTGCGGTGCTGAGAAAGAGCATTTACAAAAAATTAGTGATGCGCCTATTGCCGTATGTCCAAACTGTGGCAGTAATGATTATATTAAACGCATATCTGCGGCGGGATTTCAGCTAAAGGGCAGTGGATGGTATGTAACAGATTTTAAAAATAACCAAGTAAAGCCGTCGAATACCTCACCGACTGAAAAGAATGTTAAAAATGATACAACCGTATCTGCAGAAGCAAAGCAATCAGCACCTGCGACATCTTCAGAATCAAGTCCAGGTAAAACAAGTAGTACAACTTCTAGCACAGTATCTGAAGGTTAGTCTCGCAAGTATTACAGCTAGCAGTTCATTAGATTATCTAATAGCTTGAATCACTCAACAACAATCGAAAATTATCAATTTCAGATGATCAAAAATATGCGTACCAACTACTGCGGCGCCATTAATACGAACTATCTCGATACATCAGTTACGCTCTTCGGTTGGGTTCATCGACGTCGAGATCATGGTGGTGTAATTTTTATTGATCTACGCGATCGTGAAGGGTTGGTGCAGATTGTTTGCGATCCCGATAACGCCGCGACTTTCCAGATTGCTGAAAAGATACGTAATGAATATGTTTTGAAAATTTCCGGTAAGGTTCGTCCACGCCCGGAAGGAACAGTCAATTCTGCACTGTATAGTGGTGAGATCGAAGTATTGGTTGCAGAAATTGAAGTGCTCAATCCTTCCTTGACGCCACCTTTCTTAATGGATGACGATAACATCAGTGAAGTGGTGCGACTGGAGCATCGCTACCTGGATTTGCGGCGTCCTGTGATGCAATCCAATTTGCGGTTACGTCATCGAGTAGCAATGGCGGTACGGGTGTTTCTCGATCAGCATGGATTTCTGGATATTGAAACACCGATGCTGACCAAATCAACACCGGAAGGCGCGCGCGATTATCTGGTGCCATCCCGAGTAAATGCAGGACACTTTTTTGCACTTCCGCAGTCACCCCAATTGTTTAAACAACTACTGATGATCTCGGGATTTGATCGTTATTATCAGATTACGCGTTGTTTTCGCGATGAGGATTTACGTGCCGACCGGCAGCCAGAATTTACGCAAATCGATATCGAGACATCCTTTTTATCTGCCGATGAGATTATGCAATTGATGGAAGAAATGATCCGCAATTTATTCAGAAGCGTGATCAATGTCGATTTACCGAACCCGTTTCCACGCATCACTTACGCTGAAGCAATGTTCCGGTATGGCTCGGACAAGCCTGATTTACGCGTGCCATTGGAGTTTACAGAGCTCACGGATCTCATGAAAGAGGTATCTTTTAAGGTGTTTCGTGAAGCTGCGGAAAAACCGGGCGGCCGTGTTGCGGCGTTACGCATACCCAAGGGAGCGGAATTATCCCGCAAAGAGATTGATGACTACACCAGTTTCGTAGCCATTTATGGCGCAAAAGGCTTGGCATACATCAAAGTGAACAGTATTGAAAATGGCATGGAAGGATTACAATCACCGATTCTCAAATTCCTACCTGAAAACACCGTTCAAGCAATTCTGCAACGTACTCAAGCACAAGGAGGAGATTTAATATTTTTTGGTGCGGATACAGCTAAAGTCGTCAATGAATCGCTTGGTGCATTGCGTATCAAAATCGGTCATCAACATGGACATGCCGAATTGAATTGGAAACCTTTGTGGGTAGTTGATTTTCCTATGTTTGAACGCGATGAAGAAGAAAATCGCTGGCAAGCGCTGCACCACCCATTCACCTCTCCAATAGATGGTCATGAAAATTTTCTGGAGAGCGATCCTGGTAAAGCGCTCTCAAAAGCATACGACATGGTGTTGAACGGTTCCGAAATCGGTGGTGGATCGGTGCGGATCCATCGTCAGGATATTCAATCTAAAGTATTTCGTGCGTTGAATATTTCAGAGCAAGAAGCACAAGAAAAATTTGGTTTTTTGTTACAAGCACTGCAATATGGCGCCCCTCCTCATGGCGGTATCGCTTTCGGATTGGATCGTATTTTAACTATGATGACTGGATCTGAGTCGATTCGAGATGTAATCGCATTTCCTAAAACACAACGTGCACAGTGTCTATTGACACAAGCTCCTAGCTCGGTAGATGAAAAACAATTGCGTGAATTGAATATCCGTTTGCGCCAAGTAGAAGCTAAGCCGGGAGTAAGTGGCTAAATTCTTGTACGATCATGTACAAAATTCCTATTTCAGTCTTAGTCGTTATTTACACCAATGATTTACAAGTTTTGTTATTGGAGCGAGCTGATCATCCGGGCTACTGGCAGTCGATAACCGGCAGTCAAGATCCGGGTGAAACGTTATACCAAACAGCCGTGCGTGAAGTTTTTGAAGAAACGGGATTGAATGCGCTTACCTATGAATTACAGAACTGGCAAATAACCAACCAATATAAAATTTACGAGGAATGGCGCTGGCGCTACGCACCAGGAGTTACTGTCAATACGGAGCACGTATTTGGTTTGTGTTTACCTGAAGTATTACCCATAAAAATTGCAACTCGCGAGCATCTCAGTTATCAATGGTTGCCTTGGCAGCAAGCACGCGAAAAAGTTTTCTCTGACAGTAATGAAAGAGCCATCTTTGGTTTATCAAAGATGGTGGGGTGAATATGTTTCAACGCAAATTGCTTTAAAATAATCGCCCCTACCAGGGTCAGTTCATTTTTTCTAGAAAGCGCTGATATGAAACTCCGGATTCCACGAGAATCCGCATATCTCAGGATGCGTGGGTATTGTTACTGAGTATTTCCGGATACGGGTAAAGCATGTTCAAAGCAGTGCTTTTACCGGCTGTTTCAACGATACGTACATGCTCTCGTTTAAATTGACGGGCATGGTGCAAACCGCAGGAATGAGCAATCATATTGATTTCCTTGTTAACATTTATAGCGTAATTAGCCACGCGCAAATATTTTTCTTCCACCACCAAGCCATTCTGCAAGCGCACATCATGCGTCGTGATTCCGGTTGGGCAGGTATTGAGATGACAACGCATCGCTTGAATGCAGCCAAGTGAAAACATGAATCCTCGTGCGGTATTGACAAAATCAGCGCCAGCACAAAGTGCCCATGCCCCTTCTGAAGAAGTAACCAGTTTTCCTGCAGCGACAACATAAATACGGCTTCTCAGGTTGGATTGGATAAGTGCGTCCACCACACGCGGTAGCGCTTCTGAAATAGGCAGACTAACATGGTCCATCAAGCTTTGGGGCGCTGCGCCGCTACCGCCTTCACCGCCGTCAATGGTAAGAAAATCCGGAGCATACTCCAATCCACGACGATTGATGTTATCGCATAGTTCATTGATAAAATTCCATCCTCCGATAGCCGTTTTGACTCCGATCGGACGACCGGTCAATTCGCGAAGGTGACTGATTTTATCGAGTAACTCGTCAATGCTATTGATATCCTTATGGCGATTTGGACTGATCGAAGCTTGATTTTCAGGAATACCGCGTATCATAGCAATCTCACTACTCACTTTGGTAGCTGGCAATAATCCACCTTTCCCGGGTTTTGCACCTTGCGATAACTTGATCTCAAACGCTTTGACAACTTTGCTCAATTCTTTGGCTCGCTGCGGAGAAAAATTGCCATGCTCGTCACGAATTCCGTATTTGGCGGTGCCTATCTGCATGATCAAATCACCCCCTCCCTCCAGGTGATACGGCGACAAACCGCCCTCACCAGTATTCAACCAACAGCCAGCTTGTGCTGCACCGAGCGATAACGCCCGTATCGCAGGCTTGGAGAGGGCACCATAACTCATGGCGCTGATATTGATGATGGATTTGGCTTCGAATGGATGTTCGCAGTAGCCTTGACCGATATACAATGACGGCGTAGGCAATTGATCTTCTTCCTGAATTGGAAAAGCAGCATTGACGAAAATAACCGAACCAGGTTGACGCAAATCGTTAGTGGAACCAAAACCAATCAAACTGCCTTCGTTCTTGGCGCTTTTATAAACCCAAGTACGCGTGGCGCGATCAAAAGGCATTTCATCACGGTCATTAGCAAAAAAGTATTGGCGAAAATATTTTCCCTGGGTTTCAAAAAAAAAGCGTAAGCGCCCGATGACCGGGTAATTGCGTAAAATCGAATGTTTCTTTTGCGTTACATCTTGGATGAACCAAACAATGACCAGAACGACTATTACCATGCCAAGCATTGCGGCGATACTAAAAAAAATTAAATCAAGTACGTTGGACATATTTTCTCCTTGTTCTACTTACCAATCGTCACGCTATCTGTTCAATCACAGTAAGAACGTGCATTCACTATAATGCATTGCCTCACTGCCGGCTAGAGTGGCAGCATAGAACATAGAAAAAGGGCAGATCTTATTCAGTCTCGACAGTCTTTCGAACTGTCATATAGCATTGATTACTCGTGGTAATTGTTTAGAAAAAATAGATACAGAACATACCTATTCAAATGTGGGCTTATCCGAAAAGAATTTCTCTTGACGTTTTTGATCGTCAAAATATAAGGATTCATTTGGCTCGAGCCGATTACCCAGGGTTTGTATTTGCGCCCAGATATCAGGAAACTCATTCAATCTTTTGAAACGCCGAGCATTCTTCTTGAAATCAGCTTTATCGCCTACCTGGTATAACAATTCGAATAACTGCAACCATCCATAAACATCAAGACGATCGACCGCCAATTGCTTTTGTAAAAATTGAATTGCCAATTCTTTCGATGCCCCTTGCTCGATCATCCGGCTGGCTTGCGCAGCCATCTTAGAAGTACGTGCCACGACATTATCGGATGGCTGAATCCCGGATGATTTGCTTTTTCTATTAAAAAGCCCTTGAAAACGATGGCGATCGATAGGTTCAATGACTGCCACATCATATTCATCCCGACGGGATTTTCTTCTCGACTTGGATTTACGATAAACATTCAACAGTACGATAGTAATGAGTAATGTCAGCGATAGGCCTACCATCAAAAGTAGATCGATATCAGCAAAATATTCTGTTGCGATATCATCGCTCTGTATGTTGTTCAAAACTGCTACTGCCAAAGGAGCATCGCTTTCTGGTTCTGGTTGCCGAGACAAATCTGTGATGATATTTGTGTCAGAACTTTTAACTGCAACGGATTCAATGATTGAATGAATGTTGATTGCTTGAACGGCCGTTTGGATATTAGCGATTTGGGCAGCGAGCGTGTCAATTTTTTGATTGAGTTTATGTAAATCATTGGCGCTATTGTCGGCATCTTGTTCCAATTGTGTCATGCGCTGTTCGTATTCGTCGATAAGTTCAGCACCAGGCGTTGAATCAACACTTTTATTTTGAAAAGCGAGATCGGAGCTTTCATCCACAATTCTTTTTCGTTCCTTATTATGCGATGAATCGGCATAACGATCATTTGCTCTTAAATCTGATATGAGGATGGTAGCGCCACCCGGAATTGATTCATTTATCTGATTGAGGGAAGGTGCATTCTCGTTCTGAGATGCTAAGGTATTGTCAGGTACAGGATGAAAAACCGGTGTTTCAGCAGTTGCTCCCAAGTAACCAAAGCCTCCCAGTGATAACAAAAAAACAACTGTTAGACCAAACGATTTTGTGTGAATTATCATTAGCTTTTTAAAATTGCATTAGATTTATTTTTTACAATGCGTTGCAATATCTTTGTTTGTTTGATCGATTTTCTTTTGCCGTTCGTTATCATCTACATACGCAATGCCACCTGCTCCATCTGGTACGGTTAAACGAGGTGATTCAGTATACATGCGTAACCGGGTCTGCGCTTCAGTACATTTTTGTTTATTTTCTTCTACTTTACTCTGTTGTTTGGCTTGTTCTTCTTTCCGCTCCGCTTGACGCTTGTCGAGCGCCTCTCTGGCTTCAGATAAATTTTGCGATTGATTGGTACCACTCGCATTAGAGGATGAGGGAGATGTTCCTTTGGTATTAAAATGTTTTTTTTCAGTTGTCATACCGGGCGGTGGCGGACGGTCTGTATATTGTGTTTTACCGCTTTCATCGACCCATTTGTACACCTGTGCGAACGAGTGGGAATTCATTATAAGGTTGAACATTACGAATCCTGTTAATACAAGAAATCTCACTGTTTTCTCCTAAAGAGTGTAGTTAATCAGCTCAACTGTATTTACGAAAGATTGATGACATTACATCATGATACCTGGAAATATACTGCATTCTAAACGAGAATTAACCTATTTTTTGGCTATAATATCGCTTTGCCAAGGATTGACATGCTATGCAGTTAACTGAAAAAGCGCTTACTTTTGATGATGTACTACTCATTCCTGCTCATTCAACAGTTCTGCCACGTGATGTAAGTCTGGCGACACAATTGACTTCGACCATCACACTCAATATACCGCTATTATCAGCGGCAATGGATACCGTAACAGAAGCTCCGCTTGCCATTGCGTTAGCGCAAGAAGGAGGCATCGGTATCATTCACAAAAACATGACGATCGAAGCGCAGGCAATGCAGGTTGCGCAAGTCAAACGTTTTGAGAGTGGCGTTGTCAAGGATCCGATCACGATTCACCCGGATATGACTGTGCGCGAAGTATTGGAAATGATACGCAGACATAAGATATCCGGATTACCGGTGGTGAAAGGGAAAAAAGTGGTCGGTATTGTGACAAATCGTGATTTGCGTTTTGAAAATAATTTAGATCAAACGATTAAGCACATTATGACACCGAAAGCTCACTTAGTGACGGTTAAGGAAGATACAGCGCGAGAGCAAGTGTTGGCGTTATTGCATAAACATCGATTGGAGCGCCTATTAGTTGTCAACGACCAGTTTGAATTATGCGGCTTGATTACAGTAAAAGACATCGTCAAAACTTCTGAATATCCTTCAGCCAACAAGGATGAGCAAGGGAGCTTGTGCGTCGGTGCTGCAATCGGCGTGGGTGAAGGCAGCGATGAGCGCGCAATTGCCCTGGTGGAAGCTGGTGTTGATGTGATTATTGTCGATACTGCGCACGGTCATTCACAAGGTGTATTGGATCGCATTACGTGGCTGAAAAAGAAATTTCCCAAACTGCAAGTGATTGGCGGCAATGTTGCCACTGCAGATGGAGCAAGAGCATTGGTTGATAGTGGCGCTGATGCGGTAAAAGTGGGCATTGGTCCTGGGTCTATTTGTACCACGCGTATTGTTGCGGGCGTAGGCGTACCGCAAATCACCGCGATTCATAACGTATCAGAAGCGCTCAAGGGTAGCGGCATTCCGACCATCGTCGATGGCGGTATTCGTTATTCCGGTGATATTGCAAAAGCACTAGCTGCTGGCGCCAGTACTGTCATGTTGGGTGGGTTATTTGCCGGCACGACGGAAGCACCCGGTGAAATTGAGCTTTTCCAAGGGCGTGCTTATAAAACTTATCGTGGCATGGGGTCTTTATCAGCAATGCAACAAGGTTCAAGCGATCGTTACTTTCAAGAAAGAGAACAAAAAAACAATGACAAATTGGTACCCGAAGGAGTAGAAGGTCGAGTGCCTTTCAAAGGAAATATTGCTTCGGTCATTCATCAACTCATTGGAGGCGTACGCTCAAGCATGGGTTATTTGGGTTGTGAAACAATTGCCGATATGCATGATAAAGCGAAATTTGTCGAAATTACTTCCGCAGGAATTCATGAATCGCATGTACATGATGTGCAAATCACCAAAGAAGCGCCTAACTACCAAATTAAATAACAATTAATCCTTAATCTGATGCATCAGAAAATTCTCATCCTTGATTTTGGTTCTCAATATACGCAATTGATTGCCCGACGTATCCGTGAAACTAATGTGTATTGTGAATTGCACCCTTATGATGTGAGTGCAGAGTTTATTGTCGCATTTGCGCCCAAAGGTATCATACTCTCCGGCGGTCCTGCTTCGGTTAACGTTGAAGAAACACCGCGCGCACCTCAAATCGTATTTGAACTCAATGTTCCAGTATTGGGTATATGTTATGGGATGCAAACCATGGCGGCACAGCTAGGTGGTGTAGTTGAAAATGCTAGAGTCCGTGAGTTTGGCTATGCTGAGATTGAAACCTCTAAAGATGGGGCGCTGCTTCATGAAATTAAAGATCGAACTAGTAGGCAAGGTAGTGATTTCTTAGACGTGTGGATGAGTCATGGCGATTCAGTGGTTTCTCTTCCAACTGGGTTTTCTGTCATGGCGCACAATGCAGTCACGCCAATTGCAGCAATGGCAGACGATCAACGCCGCTTTTACGGTGTGCAATTTCATCCCGAGGTAACGCACACTTTGCAAGGAAAAGCTATTCTTGATCGATTTGTGCACGATATTTGCGCAATTGGTCGCGATTGGACAATGTCGAATTATGTCGATGAGGCAATCGGTAAGATACGTGCAACGGTAGGTAACGATCATGTTATTTTGGGGCTGTCTGGTGGCGTGGATTCATCGGTTGCGGCGGTACTGATTCATCGTGCAATTGGTAAGCAATTGACCTGCGTGTTCGTGGATAACGGACTGTTACGGGCCAATGAAGCTAAACAAGTGATGGAGACTTTTACCCATCATCTGACGGTAAAAGTGATGTATGTCGATGCTAGCCGAGATTTCTATAGCAACCTTAGAGGAATTACCGATCCAGAAGCCAAGCGCCGCGTGATTGGTCGTGAATTTGTAGAAATTTTTCAGCGGGAAGCAGGAAAAATTAATGAAGCCAAATGGCTGGCACAAGGCACTATTTATCCTGATGTCATCGAATCGGCGAGCAGCAAAACCAAAAAAGCGCATAAAATTAAATCGCATCATAACGTTGGTGGGTTGCCTGAGTCATTGCATTTGCAATTACTCGAGCCCTTGCGTGAATTGTTCAAAGATGAAGTACGTGAATTGGGCTTGGCATTAGGCTTGCCACGGGAAATGGTATTTCGTCACCCATTTCCAGGCCCAGGCCTAGGCGTGCGTATTCTGGGTGAAGTCAAGTATGAATACGCTGAATTGCTCAGACAGGCCGATCAAATCTTTATCGAAGAATTGCAACATTCTGGCTGGTATGAAAAAACTTCGCAAGCTTTTGCAGTTTTTCTGCCGGTCAAATCCGTTGGCGTGATGGGGGATGGGCGCACTTACGACTATGTGATTGCATTACGAGCGGTACAAACTCAGGATTTTATGACAGCCAACTGGGCGGAGCTGCCATATTCACTGCTTAGTAAAGTTTCCAATCGTATTATTAATGAGATTCGTGGCATCAACCGAGTGGTTTACGATATTTCAGGCAAACCACCAGCAACGATAGAATGGGAATGAAATATATACCCAACGTCGTCCAGCAACATCTACAAAGCTCGCTTAAATACCTGGTTTCTTGGTTTCAGAGAATTAACTGCCCAACCTTTCTGTATTAATGCTGTTTCTCAGAGCCATTGATAAATTGCGTGAAAATAAAACACCCTATTTATGAGCAATGACCATCATACATCGGAGTCAATGGGTTGATCTTGGTATGTTATCAACGAATTAAACTATTCACTAATCAAGTATTGGATTCCCTCTGTTTGAATGAATGGTTGTGCTTGTATTGAAGTAAAAGTTCGAGTGTCAGATTCTCCTTGTAGCATAACATAACCATTGCTAAGTTCTGTGGCATTTACAAGTTTAAATGTCTGTGTAGTAGGTGAATAATCAAAAATCAGATTGAAAGCGTTTGGAAAAAAGCTATTATCATTAAATGGTATAGGATTTCCTAGCACATATCCTTTATTTTCAAATATGAGTCCGTAAGAAATAACTAGTACAGTGCCATTAAAATATGCTATTGCTCTTATATTTGAAGTTTCCGGATCCGGAGCTTCAATTGATTTTAGGCAAGGTTTACCATTACTACCAGGAATAGAATACAAATATCCACCTAGCAATACCAATTGATAATTGCCATTTCCTAAATCAGATTCAACTATAAATTTACTTTGATAGGCTCACCGAGAATAGCTGAATCATCTGTACATTTAAAACCGTCATAAATGATCGACAATGCATTGGCATGGTTAATCATTAAACAAAATAATAGTGAAGTAAAAATGGTTTTCATCAATCGCTCCCTCTTGAATTGCAACATAAGCATCAAGATACATTAAGTAAGTTAATAAATCGGATTGTGAAAAATGATAGCTTAAATAAAGCTATTGGTTTAAATCTTCTTTCTTTAAATGATGGATACCTATACCGTATTCATATACGAGCTTTCCTCCCACCCAACCTGCACCACAAAGAAAAATGAATCCTAAAATCGAAAAAGATATAGCGATTAAATTGGGTTGCTCGAGATGAGTGCCGTTTAGGCGTAAAAACAAACTGACCGCATACAAAGACCAACTGACCATAACGAGTATCATGTGCTGATTCGCAATTTTAAGGGCCGGGCTTTGTTGATCAATTTTTCCTAGCTCCAGTAATCCGGTCGTCATGGCAAACAACGCAGTGATCGTTCCAATGACAAGTAACACCCCAGCTACCCAGCCAACTTGTTCATTTGTAAAAAGACTGGCAATGTCTGCTATTGTTGCCAGGAACCAGGTTGCTATTGGAAAATGAACTAGCATTGGGTGGATAGGGTGTTTCATAAGAGTTACTTCCTGATTAATCAAATAAATAAACTGAGTAGTGTTAGAAAACCGGCTACCGCAACGCCTGCATGAATGAGCACGACATTTTTTGGTGCAACGCTACCCTTAACATGTATCGAAGCAAGATAGAACCCACCTAATGCAGCCACCACAAGCAAACCAAGAGCAGCAGTCAAGCGTCCATCTCCTGAGCCTTCCAGAACTAACATGATTAACATGACCAAACCTGTTGCACCTAATAAGGCGTGCACTATGGATAAAGGCCACGGCGCTAACTGTCCGGAAAATATTTTTGTAGCCAATACAACACCGCCGACGGCTGCAATTGCTAAAACTATGATTAAATATGTAAGCATTGATTTCTCCTCTCTTCCTATAAATATTATGAGGACTTTTACTTTACTTCATATTTTGGAGCTTTTGCAATAAAAATATGCTAAAACTTCTAATTTTAACTATTCTAAAAAACTAGAATGTCCTCTTTATCATTGCTAGGTCAGAGCCAACAATCGTTAGTCACCGCTTTACTTCGCCACCGAAACGGACTTACGGTGGACGAGCTGTCACAATTATTATCGATTTCCCGCAACGCAGTAAATCAACATCTTGCCAGTCTTGGAGGTAGTGGTTTTATTCAGAATACTATGCAAGAAAGCACAGGGGGCAGGCCATGCAAAATTTATTCATTATCTCCAAGCGGTTTAGAGCTATTCCAGAGACGTTATTCATTTATTGCAAAGCTGCTTCTTTCCTGGATTGATAAGAATCTGGGTGAGCGGGAATCACAGTTGTGCTTACAATCACTTGGGGAACAAATGGCTGGGGAGTTTGAGAGCCGTATGACAGAGCAGCCATCACCCGCTGAAAGATTGCACGAAGCGGTGAGCATTCTGTGTGAACTTGGTTATGATGCAAGTATAAAGTCGATTTCAGAAAATCGTACCGAGATTATTGCTAATAACTGCATTTTTTATAAACTTGCAGAAGAATATCATGGATTTTGCGCACTCGATTTGAGTTTCTTAGCTTCTTTGTTAAAAGCAGATATTCAACATAAAGAATGTATTATCAAAAAAGGGAATTACTGTCGCTTCGCAATTACAAGTCATACTGGCTAGAAATTTATATGTACTTATGCTTGCCAGGATAACCCCCTCAAATATTAAGGGAGCAAAACAGTAGAGTTTTAGGTTCTGTTGCAGAAATAGCCCATTCTTATACAGAATAGTAGCAAGCGCAACTGATCATTAACCCCGGCGTAACCCGGGATTAATGATTTGATTTTCAATGTACATAACATATCAGTTTATTGGTACCCTGAACACGAATCGAACGTGCGACCTACCCCTTAGGAGGGGGTTGCTCTATCCACTGAGCTACCAGGGCAATCCGGTTATTTTACGCTATTCTTGGCCAGAAGAAATCTAGCAGAAGCTCATACTTGGATATTTACAAAGAGAACCCCGCACGGCTTAACTGTGGAAAACGATATGATCATGTGTATCAGCGCCGTTCAGATCTTACAGTTACTCGTTTTGAAGTCTCTGCAAAACTATTTGCTACGTTTTAAGCTCCAAATTCAACCCGTGATTTAAGGGTTTTTTTTGCCTTACATCAAGTATTACAGAAGATGGTGCGCTATCTATAATAGCTAAATCGATTGGAGGGATTAGTAATGGTAGAAAAAAAATTTCGGCTAGTTACTCGTAGCGATTTTGATGGATTGGTTTGTGCTGTTTTGCTAAGGCATCTCGATATATTGGGCGATGTTTTGTTCGTCCACCCTAAAGATATGCAAGACGGCAAAATCGAAATCGGGCCGAATGACATTACCACGAATCTTCCTTATGTTGCCAATGCACACTTGGTGTTCGATCACCATTCATCGGAGCTCGTGCGTAATAAAGCAATAAGCAATAACTATGTAATCGATCCTAAAGCGCCTTCGGCAGCACGTGTGGTTTACGATTATTACGGCGGCTCAAGCAAATTTCCTAGCGCTTGGAATGACATGATGACGGCGGTAGATAAAGCCGACTCAGCACAATTCTCCCGTGAAGAGATCTTGCATCCGAAAGATTGGGTTCTCTTGAATTATCTGATGGATTCCCGAACTGGCTTAGGGCGTTTCCACAATTTCAGGATCTCGAATTATCAGCTCATGATGGATTTAATCGATTACTGCAAAAACCACACGATCAATGAAATCATGCAATTGGCCGACGTCAAAGAACGTTCCGATTTGTATCGCAAGCACGAAAGCCTATTTAAAGAACAATTACAACGTTGCAGCAAGGTATATAACAATCTGGTGGTATTGGATTTACGCAACGAAGAAACGATTTATTCGGGCAATCGCTTCATGATTTATGCACTTTACCCCCAAACCAATATTTCCATTCATGTATTGTGGGGCGTTAAGCAACAAAATACGGTTTTTGCAACCGGAAAATCGATTCTGAATCGCACTTCACAAACCAATATTGGTGAATTGATGCTGAAATATGGAGGGGGCGGTCATGCCAATGCAGGAACATGCCAGATTGCTAATGAAAAAGCGGAAGAAACATTACAACGCTTAATTCAAATCATTACAAGCGAAGGTTGATACTAATACCGCAGCAGTATTAGCCATTCTTCAATTAGGGCGCTCCTATTTGTATGCGATTTTATGACTAATTGAAAACGTCACCTCAACAATCATCGTACACTTCCCAAATACACACCCTACTTTAACTGCAATCTTGCAATAGTCCGCACATGACCGTTTGAAATTCACTGGTCAATTCAAGCGATTATACGGTAGCATAGCGCCATTATTAAAACGTTTGGAAAGCTCGCTATGCCCGTCAATATCCCCCCGCTGTCTCCCGAACAATTGTTGCCCATCCAAGGCGTAACACTCGGTATTACCGAGGCCGGTATCAAAAAACCTGGCCGCAAGGATCTGTTGGTAATGGTATTGGATGAAGGTACACAGGTTGGGGGTGTATTTACGCAGAACCGATTTTGCGCCGCACCTGTGGTCGTTGCCAAACAGCATTTGATGGGATCGCCGATTCGAGCATTGGTGGTCAATACAGGCAATGCCAATGCGGGCACCGGAGAAACAGGCATTCAACATGCGCAAACGACTTGTTCCGAGCTGGCTCGAGTATTGAATTGCACAGCACAGCAAGTACTACCATTTTCCACCGGCGTCATCATGGAACCGCTACCGATCGAGAAAATCGTTGCAGCGCTTCCGGCTGCGGTATCAAACGGTAAGACGGATAATTGGTTTGCTGCAGCACAAGCGATCATGACGACAGATATCGTACCCAAAGCCATTTCGCGGCAAATACAGTTGAATGGAAAAACCGTGGCCATCACAGGCATCGCCAAAGGTTCCGGCATGATCCGCCCGAACATGGCAACCATGCTAGGATATATTGCCACGGATGCAGCTATTACAAAGAATGCATTACAGGACATGGCACGCTTTGTGGTCGACCATTCGTTTAATCGCATCACGGTCGATGGCGATACCTCAACCAACGATGCATTGATCATCATCGCAACCGGTAAAACTGGAAATACTCCAATTTCTGCTGCCGACAGCAGCGAATTTAAGCAGTTACAGCAAGCGATCACAGATGTCGCCGCCGAATTGGCTAAAATGATCGTACGCGATGGCGAGGGCGCGACCAAATTTATCACAGTGCAAATCGAAAATGGCCGAAATTCAACCGAATGTAGCCAAGTCGCTTATGCAATTGCACATTCACCGCTCATCAAAACCGCCTTTTTCGCATCCGACCCGAATCTCGGCCGAATACTTGCCGCCATTGGTTACTCCGGCATTCAAGATCTCGATGTCAATAACATCCAATTGTATTTGAATGATGTATTGGTTGCAGAAAAAGGAGGCCGTGCGATACATTATCGCGAGGAAGACGGTCAACGCGTGATGCAGCAAGCGGAAATCACCATACGGGTAATATTGAACCGAGGTAGTGCTGCGACTACGGTTTGGACGTGCGATTTTTCCTATGATTACGTCAAAATCAATGCCAGCTATCGCAGCTAGCTTAGCCTTACTTCAATATTACCTATGTCAGATTTTAAAAAATTATCGCAACGGGCGAATAAATTGCTTGATCGCCTGGAAAAATTCCTACCACACGAACAATCAGAGCCGGATTGGCAAGCCGCGCATGCTTTTCGTTGGCGCAAATACAGTAACGCCTACCACACCGGAGGCTACATCCAAGCCGTTCATCATCCACACCCAATCACTTTGGATGCCTTACGCGGTATCGATGAACAAAAGCAACGGATTGAGCAAAACACCCGGCAATTTGTACAGGGATTTTCTGCTAATAATGTCTTATTAACGGGCGCACGGGGCACTGGGAAATCTTCATTGATCAAAGCGTTGTTGAATCAATTCGCACCAGACGGATTGCGTTTAATCGAAGTAGAAAAACACCACCTGGTCGATTTGCACGATATTGTCGAAAAAATTGATCAGCGCCCAGAACGCTTTATCTTATTTTGCGATGACTTGTCTTTTGAAAGCGACGAGCCCGGATACAAAGCGCTTAAAGTCGTGCTGGATGGTTCGATTGCCACAGTTTCGGATAACGTACTGATCTATGCAACTTCCAATCGGCGGCATATGGTACCCGAGTTGATGCGTGACAACTTGGATACCAAGCATATCGGCGAGGAAATTCATCCGAGTGAAACCGTGGAAGAAAAGATTTCCTTGTCGGAGCGCTTTGGTCTGTGGTTGTCTTTTTATCCTTTCGATCAGGATCATTATCTAGAGATCGCTTACTATTGGTTACGCCGTTATGGCATCCATAAAATGACGCCTTCCATCTATGCCGCAGCTTTGCAATGGGCTTTGCTACGAGGCTCGCGCAGCGGGCGTGTAGCGTGGCAATTTGCCCGTGACTGGGCGGGTCGACAACAATCGCTTAAAGCTTCCCGAAACGATTCATGAGCAGCGCATCTGCCGAAACCAAGGCGATTGTAGAAGTTGTTGCGGCTGTGATTATGCGGCCAGATGGAAAATTTTTGTTAACTCGCAGACCGGGTGGCAAATTATATTCCGGTTACTGGGAATTTCCAGGCGGAAAAGTTGAAACCGGTGAAACGCTCATTCAATCCATGGAGCGTGAATTGTGGGAAGAACTCGGCATTCAAGTGATACATGCCCAGCGCTGGATCACCCGTGTCTTTATGTACCCTCACGCCACAGTACGACTTAATTTTTTCCGCATCTTGGCTTGGAACGGCAAGCTTGAGCCCAGAGAAAAGCAAGGACTATTCTGGCAATCTCCAGAACATGTCAACGTATCCCCCATCTTACCGGCCAATACGCCCATTCTGCGCGCGCTGCGGTTGCCACCAATCTACGCCATTACGCACGCTTCTGAAATCGGGATTGAAAATTCCCTGATACAGATTCAAACAGCCTTTCAACAAGGATTACGCTTGCTGCAAATCCGCGAAAAAACCATGGAAAGAACATCGCTGCTAAATTTTTCCACCCAAGTGATTGCCTTAGCAAAGACCTTTCAGGCAAAAGTATTGATCAATAGCGATATCGAATTAGCGCATGAAGTAGGCGCTGATGGGGTGCATTTGCCTGCATCGCAATTGATGTCGATTTCGGAGCGCCCAACCACTACCGAATCATTCTTGTGCGGCGCTTCGTGCCACAATGCAGAAGAACTCTATGCAGCCGAAAAACTAGCTTTGGATTTTGTAGTGCTAGGCCCTGTGCAACCGACTTTAACTCACCCTAACGGGTCGACACTCGGCTGGAATCGATTTGCACGGCTCATACAAAATGCTTCAGTACCTGTCTATGCATTGGGTGGATTGCGTAGAAATAATTTAACCATGGCACAAGAATTGGGTGCGCACGGTATTGCTCTAATGCGCGGAATAGCTGCGGATGAATAGATATATACGACAAGAGCATTACCGCTTTCTGTTTGGCTAAGATAGTAATTCCTATCAAACCGGCAATACTCTTGTGTTCAAACACTATCTACGATTAATCAGCTAATCGATGTAAGGCGTTTTATTCAATGACATTCAAAGAACCAGGCAAGTGGATATTTTTAGGATGGAGTTGGCACCAAATGGTAAATGCACCTACTTTCTCAGCCACAAATGAAATCACTTTGGTTTCACCTGCTTTAATGGTCTCTTTGATTCCATATTCATCTATGGTGAACCCTTCACTGATCGGAGATTTGTTTTCTACCGTAACTTTGACTGAATCGCCTTTTTTAACTACTAAAGCTTCTGGTTCATTGAGCACGTTAAAGGCGCGAATGTTGTTTACAGTTACCCCTTCGACTTTTAATTCAGGAATTGAAGTGTCATAAGCATTCATAACAACTTTAAAATTCCGTTCGGCTGCATGTGTAACACCTGTCGCCAGCATCCCAAGAGTCGCTCCTAACAGCATGATTTTGGTTATTTTCATAGGTATTTCCTTCCCTCTCAAAAAATTATAATTTTAACAAAACAACAACTACACGCCTTGTGCATTTAGCACATAGCAACATCCACTCTAGTGTGGATGCTTACAGATGTCAACATCACATCATTCTAAAATTCAGAACAGATTCTGAGCGTTAGCCCAGCAACCTCAATTGAGCAAGATTATCAGGTTAGCGGTTGAATTTTTGCAAGCTTGCCAGGAATCCTCATGCAAAGCAAAATCTCTCCGAACCCACGTAACAGCTATATCAAACAGTAGCAGTGGAACTAAGTGCCGTGCGTATCTCTTTCAATGCCTGAATCGTTTTCTGATTATTGGATCCGGATTTTAGTTTTTTCTCCAACATGTTGATCAAGAAGCTGAGTTGTTTGCAGACAGAGTCGCGTTCTTTTGCATTGGCATTACCTTCCGTAAATGCTTGATGGTATTTCGTAATTAGCGATCTCACATTCTCTTGCATATCTGCTTGCTCAAAGCTATCTGACCAATAAGCTTGAATTAACGCGAAATCAGCAACCATGATTGCATCCCACACACAGCGATCCGACATAAACCGACCCTGAGCTATCAATAGACCTTTTGTGAGTTTTACTTGGACACCAGCATCATCCTTCTTTAATTTCCCAAGAATCATATCTACCATCAAAGCGTTCATGACAAAATAAGGATTTGGCGAATTCAATGCCTGTTGATGTTGCTCGCCCTGGTGATAGTAATGAGAAGATTTTTCCAAATATTTCGTTATTTCTTCTTCGTTCTCTCCCAGCTCCGCCAAACGCTTGTAGGCGCTTCCCATGATGCTAAGCCGCTCGCTTGTTTCACCAATTTTTAGTAGGTGTTCACCATATTCTATTGCCTTAATCAGCTCCGCTCTTTTGTTTTCTTCTTTTGCAGCGCGCACCTTGATGTTAATGAACTGCTCGACTGCACGCAATGTAGGTTTTTCTTCGTCGCTTTCACTGTGTATAGCGTCTTGGTAATACCGTATGGCTTCGGGGAACAGCTTGAAATTACCATACAATTGACCGAGGCGTTCCTGCACATTAGGTTGCTTAAACCACTCAACGGAAGATTGCTTCTGCAGTTGTTTCACTGCCTGTATAAACTTCTCGGCATCGTCCTGTGTATCCAACTGATCCAATTTAATTAATAATTCATCAGCGCAGACTGGCTCATCCAGACTCGCATCATAATACCCCGACGCGGTATCCAAATGGAAATCCGGATCTCCATAAGCCTGGTATGCGCCCCAAGTATTGGAATTTGGATATTGATTCCAGGTATCGTTACGCGCCTGCCAAACCGCATCACCGAACGATTTCCCTTTGAGCAAATAACTGTAGAATGCCTCCGCAAAAAGCGCTGCCGCCGCATCGTCTACCGGCCATCCCGCCGCAATCACGGCTCGCACGCCGCGCCGGATCAATTCGCGTGAAATACTCGCAGCAAGTTTGTGATAGGGTTGGTTAAGACGCTGATTTCCAGCGGTTTGGTCGATCTGACCGAGATAACAACAATTCAGAAAAACCAACTCGGGAATGGGATCAAGTTTGGCAATCTCTGCCGCTGTAATAAAAATCCCTCCGTTGAGCACGACACCGGCGCGCGCATCAGTAGAACCCAAAGCATTTTCATCATAGTAACCATGCCCGGCAATATGGATGATTCGATACGATGCTGCAAATAAATCGTTGAAAACTCGTATGGCATCAGCTTGATCGGGCGTTTGCTTCACCTCAAACTTTGTCTTTAATAACGCCGCAACCTTATCTGCTTCAATCTGCGCATTTTTGAGCGGTGGAAACTCGGTTGGTGTAGCCGGATTACCCAGTACATAAGCTGCATTCGTTGCGGTATCGCGGACATATGCATCGTAATCGTTCAACTCCAGTTGACGAATCATATGCATACGTATACACAGCGGTTGCTCATCCTCCGCCATTAGCTCCCAAGGATAATTCGCAGTGACATCATCGACAACCAACACGATACGATCTTGATTCAAGAGATTATTTTTCAAATCGATTGGTATCAGCAACTCGAACAGCGTTTTGGATAAATCACGCGCATGGACGGTATCCCGGGTAATCTGTTTCAACAATTGCCCCACTAATTCGGGCTGTGTCGCTTGCACCGTAGCTTCTGCACGCGCTCGATCGGAAAGCGCCAGAAATTTTAATTGGTGTGCTCCATGATTTTCTCGAATCGATTGCTGATAAGCCATCGTCATGAGTATTTCTGTCAACAACGGATCTTGTGTTTCCGGTTGCTCCAAAGCTTTGCGTAACCGGTCTTTCAGCACCGCTGGCAAGCGATGCGGCACACCAGTCGATTCTATCGGTAGCGCAGAAATAGTCCAACGCCGCCAATATCCACGGTTACTCGGAGAAGCCAAGCGTGTTTTAGATCCCTGGCCCCTAATCAGCCAAGGGGTAACAGTAAGCTGCACACCCAATTCATCCTTAAAACGATCTTTCAATCGATTCGTTGCTTTTACGGCATCAACCGCAGTATCCAGATACAACTCAACAAACTCGATATGTGCAATATAGGGGGCTGTTTCATCTTTTTCTAACAATGTCCGATTAGCCAATACGATGCCACGCACAATGGCATTCACGGAGTCTTCCACGGCAATGTTGCTGGATGTGTTCGACCCAATCAATAGACTGCAGATAGTCAATCCATCACTATCCGCTTGATTGATTTTATCTCGGCATTGCGCCGCGTGTAAGGCATATTCCAACCCTGCTTGTTGGACAACCTGTGTTAAACGGGTCGGTGTGAGTTCTCCCCATCGGCCCAGCCCAATTACGATTGCACCATGCTGAATCGCTTGATTCCGTTGGAATTGATTTTGCTGTGCCAGCGCTATCGCTACCGTTCCAATTCGACCGGGATAACGTCCAAGACGATAGCGTTCCGACAATGCGCCCCCCACTAAGTTGTCCACCACTTTTTCCGGTCCCGCAATGGTATCGCTTTCGTAATGGCTGACCATGATAGGATGTTGCGTATGATTAAGATCTCCATGACGAACGAATACCCCGAGTGCGCGAGTAAGTCCGGAATGCGAGGTTAGCTTGGTACGTCGTCCCAACAATCCTGATTCAAAGGATTCTGGGGTCGGGTATAGCACCTGCTCAGGCGTAACATCGAAGGTTTCTTCGAAACCACGCGATATAGGGGGTGACATAGGTAATAAAGTCGTTTCCCCTTGTTCCAATAATTCACGATAAGCTGGAAACGCTGCACTGTAAGATGACAAATCGCCGTGTTCCGCTTCCGCATACCACATCGGCACGTTCGGCAAACGTCCAGATTCATAGGTTACGCGACCATCCCCGGCTGTCGTGGCTTGAAATACTAACTTGTTCGATTCGATTCTCACCCCACTCAGCGTACGCGATGCCTGGCCTGCGACATACCGAATGCATTCCACATGGGGAATTTCTTCATGCAAATCTTCCACTGCCGACTTGGCGGCACTCAGATCTTTATCTCCCAATTGCACTTCTGATGGTGCACAACGCGACAACTTATTCCATTCTGCCAGCGTGAAATAGGACCATTGATTGTTGTCTCTAGGCAGCAATTCAAGCGCACCTTGGAATTGAGCTATGATTTCAACCACTTCTTTCAACGAGTGGTCAAAATCCAAGAAAGCCAAATGCTTGACCGTCTTGGCAACACCCGCCAGCGACGCTACCATATCGAACGAGCCGTGATTTGGCGTACCCAACATCAACACACGCGCACCTTTGCGCTGGCATAAGATATCCCAAAGATCGGGAAAATCTTGAATGAAACGACGCACAACCAGCCCCCCCATGCTGTGAGCAACAAACCGAACAGGTTGATCAGTTCGGTTTACGGCTTTATCAACCTCCTTAGCGAGTAATGCAGCGGCTTGCTTAATGGAGCGACGCCAGTCATAACCAAAAGGAATCACTTCATGCGAATCTGAGAGTGTTGAACAAAGCTGGCGATAATACGAGCCAACGAGCCCTGTTACGGTCACTGCTGGCGCGTTGATAGTCAACTTATCCAAACCACCCAGGGAAAGCCGTAGATAGTTCAACCAAACATCGGTGTCGTCCGCTTTTAATTCCGAGCCCATGATACCTGGCAATACAAACACGACTGGCTGCTTGGATCCGCTGCGCTTTTGCATGGCACGTAGCGTAGGCACAAGTTCAACCTTGCCTTCTTCCAGCGAACGAAACTCCGGTGGCCAATCGGAATTCGATTTATTCAAAGCCTGGACAATCAAGCGCCGTGTACGGGTATTGTCGAAGTAACGAAAATGAGAAACATCAGCACCCTTGTCAAAGATATATTGAGCGGATTCAGCGCGTCTCATGCCATGAAGCATAGAATCTGTATTGACTACCAAATCGTTGTCGCTATTTTCATAAATAAACGTATCCGAAATGAAAACACCCAAGCGTTTTAACCAACCCGATCCTTCGATATCTCCGGCAATCACGCCCAGATCTCCGGCTGCCTGAATCTCAGGATCATTCAACAACGCTACCAATGGCGATGATGGAATCATCGCTTCGATTCCGGGAATTTGCGTTGAGTCCCAACGTTGTTTGATGGCTTCTAAGGTAATACGTTTGATTACTTGATAGATCGGCGACTGTCCCAAAAAAGGGATCAAGCCGATCAAACTGGTAACGATAGAAAGAAATTGATCGGAATTTTCGGAAGCGAGCAGCGTTCCTCGCGAAGGACATGCAACACGAATCAGTCTTTTGATTCGGAACGCTTTGCTCTTCAGTATCTTGGCAAGTTCTGCAAGCTGTTCACGGTCATACTCGTCGATCACTTTAAACAAATCCTGGCGTCGATCGTAGCGATTCAATGCACTCGCCGAGAGGTTCTGAAGACATAATAATTCAGCCACTAGCCCGCCACGCGAATGAGACACGATCGATAAGTTGGCGCCTTCAGGCAGTGCTTTCGCGAGCATCAATGCGTTTTCAATGGGACTCACACTCAAGGTTGGATGTTCTAACGCATAAATCTCTTCAGCAAAAGCTTGTGTCAGTATTTTCCATTCTGAATCAGCCGCATCCTCTTGCAGAGCTCCAAAGCTGCCTTGTGTCGACGAACCTGTTCCATGAATAAACAACAATATCGGTTTTTCTACAGTAATGGACTCAGGCTTGACTAAACGGTCTTCTTTTTTTGAGGCTTTTCTCCAACGGTACAGTCCGGGTGCATTATTTGTGAAAGCCTTTTGTTCAATTAGCCACACAATCAACTTTGCAGCCAATTGCCCGCCCAATTGATCAAATGTTTTAAAGCCATACTTACTGATCCAGTCCGGCCAATTTTTTAGGTTTTTGGCTGTTTTGAAAATTTCATCTGCTTCAAGACGGAGCACTTGAACCACTCGAGCTTTCACATCACTCACCATGCCACGGCTGGTCACTTGATTGTTCAAAACAGGATTAATTTTTAATTCTGTTGACTGAACGCCAGTACCCATAATGCGCTGCTGCTGTTCCTGATAAGCAGCCACCGATATCCAGATCGAGATACCGGAATCTAAAACAAACTCGATGATGTCATCCGTTTGTACTTCCTGCTTAGAAAGCTCAGATTGGCTTTCACGAGCCAACGACGAAACATCAAATACACCAAGCACTTTCACCTTACTTAGCAATTGCGTATCGACTGTATTTTCATTCTGGTACTGGACAATCGCCCCGTTCCTAGCAATAGCTTTCGCAGCCTCTACCTCTAACAAGGTCGATTCTCCAGATTTGAGTAAGTTTTTACCGGGTATAAGCAATTGAATCGACATGTTATCGCCTCAAATTCAAATGTAACTTAAAATATTCTGCATTCACTACCATCCGCATAGTAGTTATACTTTCGCAATCTTCTTCCAGTATATTCCACAGCCCTATCGCATAGTAATTTTAGTGTCATTTCTGTTCGATAAGACTTCTACGCCAACGCTCTTAAAAATAACTGATGAAAAGGGATAAAGTGTTTCGGAGATTAAATTTAATACTTTTCACATCGTGCTCCTTTACTTGGCCATTCCCATTTTATTTCTCGCACTTATGCACTTTCAATACATGCCTCTACTTGCAACTATTTGCCAGTAGTTGGTGTAATTGGCGGAGCTGATTGAGCCGTTGTATTCGATTCTTTCTTTTGATCCTTCTGTTGATTATTCAGCTCTGGCGGAGTGGCTGGCGTTGGTGAACCAGTTGTATCCGCTTTAATATTAGCCAGGTGAGGAATTTCAGCATTAATAAGCTTTTCTGCTGACTCTAGTAGTTCTTTATACTTAGTTTTGTACTCTGCTGCATCGATTTGACCATTCAAATAGGCATTACACAAATGGAACGCGCCGTCTCTATAAAGCTGTAACCCTTGGGAGCGATAAAAAAGTTGTTTTGCAACGGACGAAACTGCAGTCGCTAACTTAGCTTGCACTTCAACATTGCCACTGCTTCCCGATAAAGCTGCTGATAATGACGAAGCTATGTTATCTGCGGCATCGGGTGGCGGCTCGGCACAAAATTTACCGTCTTCATATTTGACAATAGCCAAGCGCCTTTGAGCAACGGTTGCAAGCGTTCCAATCCTTTTGTCATTGGGGTTTGCAATATCACGTCCAACCTTATCTTCAATAACCGGAACAGACTGAGGAGGCGAAAAGAATGCGCATCCACTTACCATACTCACAAGAACTCCTGAAACGATCAGCTTTTTCATTATCTTTCCTTAAAAAATATCCAATAAAAAAATGCATCCATCTTTGATCGTACTATCGATAGCCTTGCGATGAATGTGATTATTGTCACTGATCGACTGTATTCAATGCTCACAGATAATTCGGCTCACTTCGCCAATCTGGCGCATCATCCATTAGAATGATGGGTATTTAAGTCCTGTAAACTTAGCTTTATATTTCTAATTCCAACGCTTAATGCTGCATTATTGAAAATTTTATGAAATCATTGCTTCGTATCCACTTCGTTTTATTCAGCGCTCTGTTTTTTCTCTTTAGCATGGGAGCATTAGCCTCCCCTGAAACCTTTCATCACCAGATGCACATTGTTTTATCTCCCAATACTTCTGAGATTGATGTCAAAGATCGCATTACTATTCCGGAAAGCATGCAAAATCAGCAAGCTTCCGTAAAACTAGATTTCATCTTGCATCAAGATCTGGCGATCAAGGCAGTACAAGGCGCTAACATTGAACCGCGGGAAACCAGCACTACGGCGCGTTTACATCCGAGTCTAATGAAACGCTATACCGTAACGTTGCCACCTCAAGCTAAGGATTTTGCTTTACAGTTTCAAGGAAAAATCCATCACCCGGTACAACAACCAGGAGAGGAATATGCGCGCAGCTTTAGCTACACACCCGGCACAATTTCACCCGAAGGCGTGTTTCTAGCCAACTCTACGGCTTGGTATCCTCAGTTTAATGAAGGCTTGGTATCATTTAAATTGGACATACAAACTCCGGTTGATTGGCATGTCGTCAGCCAAGGTGTTTTGCTGCAAGAGAACCAGTCCGATTCGACGCAATACACCGTTTGGGAAGAAACGCATCCACAAGACGATATCTACATCGTCGCAGGACGCTATCAACGCTACACACAATCATCCGGTCAACTGGACGCCATGGTTTATCTGCGCAGCCCCGATCCCGCACTAGCAGCAAAATATTTGGACGTCACCGCGCAATACATTGCGATGTATAACAAGCTGCTAGGCCCTTATCCGTATCGTAAATTTGCACTAGTGGAAAATTTCTGGGAAACCGGTTACGGGATGCCATCTTTCACATTGCTGGGTTCGAAAGTAATTCGGTTGCCTTTTATTTTGCATTCCTCGTATCCACATGAAATTTTGCATAACTACTGGGGCAATGGCGTATTCGTCGACTATACCCAAGGTAATTGGTCGGAAGGCTTGACTGCTTATCTTGCCGATCATTTGATCAATGAACAAAAAGGCAAGGGTGAGGAGTACCGGCGCGATGTATTACAAAAATATGCTGATTTTGTCGGCAAAGAAAAAGACTTCCCTGTTGCGCAATTCGTTTCGCGACACAGCGCCAGTTCGGAAGCAGTGGGTTATGGGAAAACCATGTTATTTTTCCATATGCTGCGTCAGGAATTAGGTGATGAAATATTTGTGAACGCTTTGCGAAAGTTTTACCAGCAATTTAAATTCAAGCAAGCTACCTTTAAGGATTTACAGACAACATTCAGCACCATCGCCGGCAAAGAACTCGCGCAATCCTTTACGCAATGGATAGAATACCCCGGCGCACCCGACTTAAAGCTTTCACACGTAAGATCAAAACGAACAAATGATGGATACGTACTGACAGCGCAATTGGAGCAAGTGCAACCCGGTCAACCCTATCAGTTACGCATCCCTATTGCAGTTACCTTGGAAGGTGAAAATCAAGCAATTCAATCGCAAATAGATTTGCAGCAAAAAATGCAAACAATCCAATTGCACTTTCACGCTCGTCCTGTGCGCATCGATATCGATCCACAGTTCGACATATTTCGGCGCTTAGACAATCGCGAAATTCCCGCAGCCCTATCGCAGGGCTTTGGCGCAGAAAAACCTCTACTAATATTGCCCGCCCAAGCAAGCCAGCCGATACTGCAAGCTTATCGCTCATTGGCAGAAAATTGGCAAAAAACCCAATCAGGTGATATCGAGATAGTGCTTGACGAAACAGTCTCCGAATTACCATCCGACCGAACTATCTGGATTATGGGTTGGCAAAACAGATTCCGTTCAGAAGTACTAGCAGCGGCAAAGCAACATGGTATTTCCTATGAATCCTCAGATTTAAAATTGAATCAGCAGATCTATCCATCAACTGAACACGCCATTGTAGTCACAGCGCGACAACCCGGCAATTCAGATAAAACCTTGCTGTGGGTGGCTTCCGATCACCCTCGATCGATTGCACAACTGGCAAGTAAATTACCGCATTACCGTAAATATAGTTATCTTGTATTTAAACATGATGACGAATTGACCAACATCCATAAAGGTCAATGGGCAATCACGCAATCGCCGTTAACACAGTGGATAGACCCACAAGAAACTAACCAACCACACCACATCGGCACCTTAAAACCGCGTCGCGCACTCGCCGAATTACCACCCGTATTTTCTGAAAGCCGAATGCTGGAAGACATTCGGCATTTGGCAGATGAATCATTGAAAGGGCGCGAACTCGGCAGTCCAGAGTTGGATATGGCAGCTTCCTACATCGCTGAACAATTTCAAAAAATCGGCTTATTGCCTGGTGGCGATGAAAACGGTTATTTCCAAATTTGGCAACAATCCGTTGGCGAACCCAAAGGAACCATTACCCTGCGCAATATCATTGGCATTTTGCCCGGTACCAATCCACAGCTGGCTGGACAAAGCTTGGTTGTTGGCGCACATTACGATCACTTGGGTATCGGTTGGCCGGACGCCCGTGCCGGGAATCAAGGAAAAATACATTCGGGAGCGGACGATAATGCCAGCGGTGTTGCCGTAATGCTCGAATTAGCACGTCATATTGTGCCAAAATGGCAACCGGAACGCAGCGTCATTTTTGTTGCTTTTACTGGAGAAGAGGCTGGATTACTGGGTTCTCGTCATTATCTTACTCAGACAAAAAAATATCCTGCCGATAAAATCACCGCAATGTTGAATCTAGACACCGTCGGAAGACTGAACAACAGTCCAGTCACGGTTTTTGGCACGGGTTCTGCGCGAGAATTGGCACATATTTTCCGCGGCGCAAGTTTTGTTACAGGCATTCCAGTAAACACTGTACCGGATGATTTTGGTTCCAGTGATCAAGCTGCATTCATTCGAGCCGGCATACCGGCAATACAACTATTTGCCACAGCGCACGAGGATTACCATACGCCTGGTGATACCATCGATAAAATAGACGCTGCCGGTTTGGTTAAGGTGGCAGCAATCCTCAAAGAAGGTGTTGAATATCTGGCCAATCGCATTGAACCACTGACTATCGCTTTACCATCCCGAACTAATGAATCAAAAACTACACCATCACAGGGTAAACGCAAAGCCAGTCTGGGTACCGTTCCCGATTTTTCATATTCAGGCCCAGGTGTTCGAATCGATGATGTAATACCAAACTCACCTGCACAACTCGCACAGTTGCAAAAAGGCGACATCCTGTTAAAACTTGCAGGACAATCCATTAGCAATCTAGCCAATTACTCTGCTGTATTAAAAACATTGACTCCAGGACAAACCGTGGAATTGCAATACCAGCGGGACAGTCAGTTAAAAACCGTTGAAGCCACACTGGTTGAACGTTAAAGGGAGTTTTCTAGAAGCCGACAATACGATTCGAAAAGTAAAACAAAATCAAAGAACACGAGTGCCAAAATTTTCAAAATAAGCCTGATCGACTTCTTCGCGGGTAAATTGATGATTTTGCCCGCCACGATAAGCAATCTTCAAGGAACCCAACAGCGAGCCTAACCGCCCAGTAGCCTGCCAATCCAAGCCTTTGACAATACCGTATAACAAGCCGGCGCGATAAGCGTCACCACAACCGGTTGGATCGACAATTTCACTAGGCTCGACGCAAGGAATCTCGATTTTTTTACCACCCACATAAATCACCGAGCCGCTTGCACCCAAAGTAATAATGAACACTTTATCTTTGTTTACCAAAGACTCGAGTTTGCAACCGGTACGATCTTGCAACAACTGCGCCTCATAATCGTTTACCGCAATGTAATTCGCTTGCTGTATAAAATTCAGTAGCTCATTCCCGTCATACATTGGCAATCCCTGCCCTGGATCAAACATGAACGGGATGCCCATTTCGTGGAATTCTCTGGCGTGTTGCATCATACCGTCCCGCCCGTCTGGAGCCACGATGCCAAGACGAATTTCACGACTATCTTTGACGGAATTGAGATGAGAAAAATTCATTGCACCAGGATGAAATGCTGTGATCTGATTATCATCCAGATCAGTCGTAATAAACGCTTGCGCAGTATAGGTATCAGGAACTTGATAGATATACTCTTGGGATAAATTCAATTGTTCAAAACGTGTGGCATAGGAGGCATAATCATCTCCAACGGTTGCCATCATAACCGGATCACCACCCAGCATTTTCAAGTTATAGGCGATATTACCCGCACAACCACCAAAATTCCTGCGCATTTCTGGAACCAGAAAAGCCACGTTCAATACATGTATCTTTTCTGGCAGGATGTGATTCTTGAAGCGGTCTTCAAAGACCATGATATTGTCATAAGCGATCGAGCCGCAAATCAATGTACGCATGACAATGATAAACTCTGACTACGAAGGTGGATTCCAAGCGAGATCCAATTCTCGCGCAGCTTTGACATCATCCAGTTTACGCACAGGCATGGTATGCGGTGCGCCTTTGATCATATCCGGTTGCGTTTCAATCTCTTGCAGAATCTCTTTCATCGATTGGACAAAAGCATCCAGAGTTTCCTTGGATTCCGTTTCGGCCGGCTCAATCAACAAACATTCCGGCACCAGCAACGGAAAGTACGTTGTCGGCGCGTGATATCCTTTATCCAATAATCGCTTAGCCAGATTCATTGCCGTTACGCCAGTTTTATCCTTGATATCTTTCAAGGTTACAATGAATTCATGACTGGCCCGCCGTGTCGGATAAGCAATTTCAAACCCAGCTTTGCGCAACTCTGCCATTAAGTAGTTGGCATTTAAAGTAGCAAATTCCGCAATGCGGTGCATGCCATGCATACCCAGCAAACGCACATAAATATAAGCGCGCAGCAACACACCCGCATTTCCCATGTGCGCTGATAAACGACCAATAGTCTGTGGACGATCTTTTTCGGTTAACCAACGATAACGATCGCCCTCTTTAGCAACATTCGGTATCGGCAAAAATGGCAACAATCGTTCCGCCACACCTACAGGGGCAGAGCCAGGTCCACCACCACCATGCGGAGTCGAGAATGTTTTGTGTAAATTAATATGAATCACGTCAAACCCCATATCTCCTGGCTTGACCTTACCTAACACCGCATTCAAATTTGCACCATCGTAATACAATAATCCACCGGCTTGATGCACTACGCGACTCATTTCAGCTACATTTTTTTCAAACACGCCCAGTGTCGATGGATTGGTCAGCATCAACCCAGCCGTTTTCGGCCCAACAGCCGCTTTAAGTGCCGCCAGATCAACATTGCCCTCTTTATCGGTCGGAATTTCCACAACCTTGAAACCACACATCACTGCTGTCGCCGGATTGGTACCATGCGCCGCATCCGGAACAATGATTTCAGTGCGCTCAAAATCACCACGCGCTTCATGATAAGCACGAATCATCATCACACCGATCAATTCGCCTTGCGCACCAGCCATCGGAGTCAAACTTACGCCCGCCATTCCAGTGACCGATTTGAGAATTTCCTGTAATTCATAAAGACACGCCATAAAACCTTGCCCGGTATCTTCCGGTGCCAACGGATGCCGCCCCAAAAACTGCGGCAGCATCGCCAAAGAATTGCATGCGCGCGGATTGTATTTCATCGTGCACGAACCCAGTGGGTAAAATTCCGTATCGATTGAAAAATTCTTTTGCGACAAGCGAGTATAGTGGCGCACGGTATCCATTTCGGAGGCTTCTGGCAACAGTACTGGCGACTTGCGCAACAAACCTTGTGGAATCTTCGATTTGTTAGCAACTTTTTCTGGCGATTGTGAATAATTGCGACGCCCTTTGCGCGAGTGTTCAAATATCAGCATGATTGGATTGGATTGGATAAAATGGATGAGCAAATTTGTTGTTATTTATTGTTTCTCAAAGCAGTCATCGCTGCATCGTAGTTGGGTTCATCAGCGATTTCCGGTACCAATTCGGCATGAATAATCTTGTCAGACTCATCAAGAACAATCACCGCACGCGCCGTAATGCCACCAAATGGGCTATCTCCGATTAGAACACCATAATCCTTCATAAAATTAGCACCGCGCATGGTCGAAAGCGTAACTACTTTATCTAAACCTTCGGCATCGGTAAAACGACTCATGGCAAACGGCAAATCCGCAGCAATGATCAACACTGCGGTATTTTCCATATCGCTGGCTTGTTGATTAAATTTCCGGGTCGATAGCGCACATACCGGTGTATCCAAGCTTGGCACAATATTCAACACTTTTTTCTTGCCCGCAAAGTTTGCTAGTGTGACATCATTTAAATCTCTATTTACTAGGGAAAAAGCCGGTGCCTTTTGTCCTACTTTAGGAAAAGTACCTTCAATTTTAATGGGCTTGCCTTTCAATGTAACCATAATTTTTACCTCTATCGATCAGTTAGCAGAATGTATCAGCTTAAAATTTGCTTCAATGCATGCGCATATTGCTGCAAATCCGCTGAAGTTTTAGTTTCGGTAACACATACCAGTAGTGTATTACCTAGCTCAGGATAGTATCCGTGCAAATCCAATCCGCCGAGAATACCTTGTTGTTTCAACTTGGATAGCACATCAGAAACCGTTTTAGGCAATGTCAGCAAAGTTTCGTGAAAAGTCGGCGTGTCGAAAGCTCTTTTCACGCCATTTATGGATTCAAGTTGTTCGACCAGATCCAACGTATTGGCATGCGATTGTGCAGCCACCCGACGTAACCCTTCTGGTCCAATCAAAGACATATAGATAGTTGCAGCCGTCACCATCAATCCTTGGTTGGTACAAATATTCGAAGTGGCTTTGGAACGACGAATATGCTGCTCACGCGCTTGCAATGTCAACACAAACCCTTCTTTACCATCCAAATCGGTCGTGCGACCAATGATACGACCAGGCATCTGGCGCACCAGTTCATTTTTACAAGCCATGAAGCCGAAATAGGGACCGCCGCTAGAAAGAGGAATACCCAAAGGTTGGCCTTCACCCACCGCAATATCTGCGCCTTTACTACCCCATTCACCCGGTGGTTTTAACAAAGCCAGCGCAGTTGGATTAACTACGCCAATTGCAAATCCATTATTGGTATGCGCCCAATCGGTAAGCTCATCGACTCGCTCCAGCACACCAAAAAAATTGGGTTGCGGAATAACCAATGCTGCAAACTCGTCTTTACCAAACTTCGACAAAGACTCAGGTAAAACTTGCCCCGATTGAATATCAAAAGGAATTTCCAAAACTTCAATCTTTTGATTGCTGACAATCGCTCGCACAACTTGACGATAAATTGGATGAACTGTTTTCGGAATCAGGATACGACGCGACGTCTTATGAGAACGTACCGCCATCAGAGCAGCTTCCGCCAGCGCAGTTGCACCATCATACATACTGGCATTGGACACATCCATACCCGTCAATGAAGCCATCATCGACTGATATTCATACAGTAATTGCAATGTGCCCTGACTGGCTTCGGCCTGATACGGTGTATACGAAGAATAGAATTCACCGCGGGTGGTTATCTGCCACACAGCCGCAGGAATATGATGTTCGTAAGCGCCGGCTCCAATAAAATTTTGATAAAAACCGTCTTTGTTGGCACGTTCCATCATCAATCGGGTAATTTCCATCTCGCTCAAACCGGCAGGAACACCCGTTAACTGGCCACTGACTAATTCCTTTGGAATTTCATCAAACAGTTCTTCAATTGTCTTTGCGCCAATGCTGTCGAGCATTTCGGCGACATCTTCTTCAGTATGTGGAATAAACGGCATAATGTATTAATAAGGATAAATTGATACTCAAGCAAACATAGATGCTACGTTGGCCTTAATAGGATTAGTGTTCTTCGTTTTCCACCAATTCAGTATAAGCCGAGGCGCTCAATAAACCGTCAAGTTCTGAAGGGTTGCTCGGTTTGATTTTAAAAAGCCAAGCTGAAAAAGCGTCTTCATTAATTTTTTCAGGTGTATCCGCTAAAGGTGAATTAACTGCAACAACTTCACCAGAGATCGGTGCGTAAACATCTGCGGCGGCTTTAACCGATTCAGCTACTGCACACTCCTCTTTTTGCCTCAAAGTGCGACCGACTTCGGGTAACTCAATAAACACCATATCTCCCAACAATTCTTGAGCATGGCTGGTGATTCCAACCGTCACGGTACCATCATTTTCGGATTTGACCCACTCGTGGGATTTACTATATTTTAAATCTGCGGGAACTTGCATTTATGACTCCAGGTTAAAGGTAATAGTTTGTCGTTATCGAATTAAATCAGCACTTTTCCGTTACGTACGAAAGGATATTTTACCACTTTAGCACGCAGCTTTTTATCGCGCACGACGACATCCACTTCGTCACCAACTGAAACTGCAATGGGCACACGCGCTAAAGCAATCGATTGATTCATTGTGGGTGAAAAACCACCACTCGTGATTTCCCCTTGATGTTCCACGTCGTCGCGCCGCATCACCACCTGTTGATGGCTGCGCAACACACCACGATCTAACAGCGCCAATCCGACAAGATGATGCGTGATTGGAGTATCTGATAACGCCTGCTTGCCGATAAAGTCACGATCCGCTTTCAAATCAACCGTCCAGGCCAAACCTGACTCCATCGGATGCTTGGTTTCATCCATATCCTGGCCGTATAAATTCATACCGGCCTCCAAGCGCAATGTATCTCGCGCGCCCAATCCAGCAGGTGCAACACCGACAGCATGTAAAGCTTGCCAGAATTTCGGCGCTTCAGCAGCCGGTAAAATAATCTCAAAACCATCCTCTCCAGTATAGCCGGTGCGAGCAATAAAATACGAACCCACTTCAACCGATTGGAATTGTTTTAATGTTTCGGTAGCAACTTGCGATCCAGCAATTACTTGCCAGACTTTTTCACGAGCGTTGGGGCCTTGTACCGCAATCATCGCCAAATCTCGGCGCGGTATAATTTCCAAGTCAGTCGCATAATCATCACGCTGTTTTTGTATCCAAGCAACGTCTTTATCCGCAGTACCGGCATTAACTACGATTCGAAACCACGTCTCGGATAAAAAATAAATGATCAGATCGTCAATAATACCGCCCTGTGGCGTCAGCATGCAGGAATAAAGTGCTTTGCCTGGAACAGTCAGTTTATCAACATTATTAGCGACCAACCGACGCAAAAAATCCCGAACATGATTACCTTTGATATCTACCGGTAACATATGTGACACGTCAAACATACCGGCATCCTGGCGTACTTTATGATGCTCATCAAGCTGCGAACCATAGTGCAGCGGCATATCCCAGCCACCAAAATCCACCATTTTGGCGTTCATGTCACGATGGGTTTGATTAAGAGGTGTCGTTTTTAACACGGATTATTCTCCCGAAAAATAAAAAGTCATTACGCTATGACGTAACGCCCCTCTGTCCTTTTTACCTGAGAGATTAGCAAATGATTATCTGCGTGCCCCTTCGGTGGCCAGAAATATATTCTCGGCACTCTCCAGATTGCCTCTTCTGAACGGTTTTTACGGAACGAAACATCGTACCTACCTGAGCGATTCCGGGGGGTTACGCCTTCGGCGGTGCTAAAATAAATACAGCACGCTCTTCTGTTCAGATGGAAATAGCAAAACGCGAACTATACCTTAAGAACAGTGGTTTATTCAAGATGATAAGAAAAACTTTATCCTAAATAACTAGGCATTACGCATGTGATAACGCTCCAGCCAGAATTTGTACTGATCAGGAAGTATTTGTTCAGGCTGTTTAATACCAAGATCGAGAGCTGCTCTGTAAGCCCAATGTGGGTTTGCCAAATGCGCACGACCAACGAATACGATATCCAGGTCTCCATTACGAATAGAAGCATCGGCAAGTGAAGGCGTATCAAAGCCCCAGGCTGATCCGACAGGTATACAGGCTTCTTCTTTTATACGTCTAGCGTAAGGCGCCAGGAAGGCCGGCCCCCAAGGAATTTTTGCTTTGGGTGTTGTAAAACCTATGCTTACGCTCATAAAATCAAGACCATCCTCTTTGAATTTTCTTGTCAAACTAATTGCTTCCTGAAGTGTTTCTTCATCGTGACCATCGAATTCCAGCACACCAAAACGCATCGTAAAGGGCAGATTTTCAGGCCAAACCTTGCGCACCGCTCTCACGGTTTCCAGTAAGTACCGGCCAAGATTTCCTGCTTGCCTGCCATATTCATCGGTACGTTGATTATTGTGACGAGAAAAAAAACTCTGTGCCAGATAACCATGCGCAAAGTGTAATTCCAACCACTCATAACCAACATCCAGAGACCGCCTAGCCGCTGCTACAAAATCATTTTGCACACGGGAAATATCATCTTTTGTCATGGCTCGTGGCACACGGTTTAGCGCCTCGGTTCCAAACGAAACAGCAGAAGGTGCAATCGTTCTCCATGCATCTGGATGATCGGCAGGAATATGATCATCTCCTTCCCAGGGCTTATTTGCACTGGCCTTCATACCTGCATGGGCAATCTGAATCCCGGGAACTGCACCCGCTTTTTTAATCGACTTAGCGATTTTTGCATGCTCAATAGCTTGTTCGTCATTCCATAGTCCTGTGCAGGCATTCGTAATCCGGCCATCCGAGGAAACTCCGGTCGCTTCTACAATAACCAACCCTGCTCCACCTCTTGCAAGCCCTGAATAATGCGCAAAATGCCAGTCATTAGGCACGCCATCAATAGCAGAATACTGACACATAGGCGGCACAGCAATACGGTTGCGTAAGGTTACATCTTTTAACTTAAACGATTCAAACAAAGAACTCATCGTTTTGGTCTCTCTAATTCTAAAACTAATTCGATATACATCATGGACACCATACGTTTATCATTTATCTCTGTCCCCACATACACTCTTACTGCCATAATCTTATCCGCAACAATATCAGTATCACTAATAAATCAAGTAACGCTCATCTATTAGCGCTTTCGTATGTTACTATAAAATGAAAAATGGAGATTAAAAGATGTCTAATGAAGGTTATCATGAACCCATTGATGAGCTATCCGAAAAAACCCGTGACATGCACCGGGCAATCGTATCGTTAATGGAAGAATTGGAAGCAGTCGATTGGTACAATCAACGCGTTGATGCATGCAAGGACCCAGAACTTAAGGCCATTCTCGCGCACAATCGCGACGAGGAAAAGGAACACGCCGCCATGGTCTTGGAATGGATTCGCCGACAAGATCCCAGATTTGATCAAGAATTAAAGGATTATTTATTCACCGACAAAGAACTGGGCGGACATCATTGAACCTGATGTCTATCGGGGTTTATTTAATCTATTATCAATTGGATAAGCCAGAGTTGTAGCGAAAGAGGGAAAATATTACTAAGGTCATAGATAACCGCACTGTTTAATCTCTTAGAGTACTACACAGAAAAAAGCTAGGTTACATTCAAGCTATCCCAACCAACCCTTCTCCGTAAGGCTCACTTTGTTAATTTGAAGGTACGAGCGAATCCTCAATGTTCAGCAATCTACGGATTTCATCCGTTTTAAAGCCAAGCGCCATGGGACAGCGTATCTCCGGCAGAGCAACTACATCATAGAGTTCTCTAACAACACCCTCCATGTGAAACCAATGAACAATATCGCCAGTACGTAAATCGACCACTTGGATACCGCATCGCGCTTCGATCCGGTGCAACCTAAGATTATTGTCCAAAGCCAAGCCACTAAAGGTTCTGTTTTCGCGTGATTTGGATAAACCCACCAATGCAAAATTACCGCAAAAACTCAATCCACGCATATAGCCTGGACAAAAGCACACTGATTCGAACCGCCCAGTATTCAAATCAACATAGCCAAAATCACCAGTACCTGAGTTCAATAACCATAACTTACCTTGATGCCAGCGTGGCGAATGTGGCATCGATAACCCTGAACAAACAATTTCGTTGCGCGCAACATCCATGACGATACCGCCGTTAGCGCGATGATCACGCCAACCATCCACAACATTGCTTTGACTGATCGCAGTAACATATGCAGGTTGTCCGTCTTTCATCGCCAAACCATTCAAATGACAACGGTCTTCCGCTGCTAATTTATTGAGAAAGAACGGCTGCCATATTGGCCTAAAGCTGTGTGTATCACTTAATGTAGCTAAACAACCAAAGAGCGTATTAACGAATATCAGTCGGCCATTGCTATCCACCGCCATATCATGAATATCCAGATCGCCGGTGGTATAACCTATTTGTGGTCTATAGAGTCGATCAAAGCCATCTTGCCGCTGCCCTGCTTGCAATATGTTTTCAAACCGCCATACTTGGTACAGAGCACTCATATACAATCCGTTGCTGGTAGTACACAAGCCCATGCAACGATTAAAACTGCGCTCAAAAACAGATAAAGTGCTATCCGGTTTCAAACCGATGAAATAAACTTTTCCGATTTGGTAAGTGGTAAATGCAATCGATAGACGCTGCTCCGCCAGCCACGATAAAAACTGGCGCGAGCCATTAATCTCAAGTATTGGTGTTGGTATCGTTGCTGAAATAGCTGGGGATTGAGCGGTATCATTTGAACTCACAAGAACTCCGGTTCGGTCTATTGATTGGAATCCAGTATACAGCTGATGATAAAAATAAAAAGCTACGCAACGATTAAACCGAAATCTACCGCGACATTGACCCCCACCAGCAATTGGGCATCTGCATTCGTATAGGTATGATAACCGTTATGAATTCCTTTATCGTGCCACCCATCGTCGGTTACATGCACATAATCGCCTGTATTACCTTCGACGATGAGCTTGTTAGTGGTGTTCGACAATGCTTTTAGCTGGATTTTATTCAAAGTCAAACCATTATCGCTACCGGAAGAGCCATACAAATTAATCTTCTCAATACCTTTAATCTTGCCAGAGAAGTTCGCCAAATCCAGGTTCGCATCGACCGCAGCTATCCCTAATGTATCGCTGCCTCTACCACCATCGACCAATTTGAAATTCAAATCGCTCACGCGAATGTAGTCGTTTCCGTTACCACCCAAATAGCTATCGGCTCCACCTCGTCCGATCATAGTATCGTTGCCATTGCCCGCTTCGAAACGCTCTGCAGCAGCGGTACCGATGAGCTTGTCGCTTTTATGGGTGCCTTTTATAAGCTTTTCAGTTTCTGTATTTGCGAAATCACTGCGGCCAAAAATGACATAGCTGGTTTGTGAACTCATACTCGCCACCATCAGATCGGAAAAACCGTCTTTATTGATGTCGCCTGCTGCACTAACAGCATCTCCCGTGTTAGTCGAACCCAAACGGTCTCCAGCATTCTGTCCATCAATACGGAATCCCGCATTGCTCGCCAAATTCGCCAAATCCAACACTCCAGTAAAACCGGTAGATTTACCGAAAACGACATACACAGAACCCGAATCGGTACCATGATTATCGGCCCCTGACGCCGATATCAACACATCAGAAAAACCATCACCGTTGACATCACCAGCATTGCTGACCGAGCTTCCTAAATAGTCCCTTTCTGCCAGACCGTCCAGACGAAAACCATTGCTACCATCGAGATCGGCCAAATCGAAAGCTGCATCAAAACCAGAGGATTTACCAAACACGACATAACTCGAACCCGAATCGTAGCCATGGATATCAGCATCCGGGGCGCCGATTATCAAGTCATCAAAACCATCGCCATTGACATCACCCGCATTGCTAACCGAATTCCCTGAAAAATCCTTATCTGCCACACCGTCCAGACGAAAACCATTGCTGCCATCGAGATCGGCCGGATTGACCGTTACATCAAATGCAGAGGCTTTACCAAATATGACATAACTCGAACCCTTGGTATTACTACTCGTAGTCCAGAATTCATAAGGCGACCCGATAATCACGTCATCAAAGCCATCGCCATTCATATCTCCGACTCCGCTAACCGAAGCACCTAACGCATCACCACCCAACCCAGCAGAATCATCGCCTGTGCCTTTTACAAAAAAACCGTTAGTCCCATCCAGCGCCGGAAAATACCCACTAGAAAAAACACTTTGACCAAAAACGATTTTGCTCACACCGTTATACGCACCACCGTTATAACCTATAATGACGTCATCGATACCATCGCCATTCACATCCCCAGCACTCCTAACTTGGAAAAAATCAGATTCATTGCCGCTTCCCATTCCTACCGTATCAATCTTAATAAGGCTGTCTTTATCAGCCGGTATCGAAAATATGTCTTCCGTATTCGCACTGAATCCCGATGCCTTACCCAATACTATATAGGCGCTTATATTACTGTACGTATGACCATTCACAAGTACATCATCGAAACCATCACCATTGAAATCACCCGCGGTAGTTGCAAAATTGGAATAACTAGCACGCACCTGAAAACCATTCCCGCCATTCAAAGTAGAGGGATCAAAAACCGCATTGAATGAAGAGCTTTTACCAAAAACCACATAATTCGTAAAATATTGGTTTCCATTATTATCAGACGCATTACCACCGATTACGATATCGCCAAAACCATCGCCATTCACATCCCCAGCGTTACTAACACCATTCCCGGCGTTAGCTACCTTAAAACCGTTACGACCATTGAGCGTCGCCAAATCAAAAACTGTTGTCATATATCACTCTCTCTAAAAAAGATTGATGATCATCGAGAAACCAAATTAACACTGCACAATAAAATCTTCATCGAACGATGCTAATACTTGTCGTCACATAAAAAAATAGTTATTTCATATGAACTTAGTCCTAAGTATTCTTAGTTTTCAGTAATTGTTGTATAGGAGTTAAGTGCTGCCCGCAACGTATTGTGGTTCAATAAATTCGGATTAGAGATTGGATAGTCTAGAGCGGAGTATAGTCAGCAGATTGCACACCTATCGAAGCCGCAGGGTATGCAACTGCCAGATTGGTTTCAAGCTTTCTTGATGATACAATTTTGTCACATCAGAAAAATAAGGACTATAAACGACTTAATCACTTGTTTTATGGGAATCAGGCAACCGAAAAGTGTTATTAACCCAATGTTTAATAGATAATTAATTTTTATCTTTTTAAAACATACCAACAAAAATACCAACAAATTTTTGTGCTGTGACTCTGAGGGTTCAATTTTCAGGTAGTGATTTCATCGAATATAACGAAAGGCTGGCGAAACTTTCACCGGAGGAAATCATGACTAGCGAAACAAACAAAGCCAGTGACAATTTGAAGGTCGTCAAAGACGATATGGTTTCATTTGAAGATTACAAGGAACTTCAAAATGCCATTGAAGATATGGATGCTTTATCACAGGAAGGATTTTACCAAATCATAGCCATATCAAGGTTGATCCTAAAAAGCCTAGAAATGCCACGTAACGATCTGGAGGATATAGCCTATGCCGTCGAAACAATCAAAGGGAAAGCTCAGGAGGTTATGGGTTGCATTAATAGCGCGGCAGAAAATGTCGGCTGCCACTATAGCAACCATGAGTCGTCTAGGAAGCGTTATGAAGCCTTCCGGCAATCTTGTAAGGATGACGCACTCAACTTAAGCCAACAATAGCCGTTATAAGAAATGCGGGTAATACCGCAGTTCATATGTTTCCATACGGCAACCGGAGGGGTAATTTTTATCCTTCCGGTTCTTTATCCATCACGATCCGAAATCAACGAGTTCAAATTTACTATTTCTCGATCTCGCCATAAGGTTATTTCTTCCATTGATGTGGATCAATCCGTAGAGTAAACAAAGAAGACATTATCTTTATAATAGTCAATAATTTTGTTTGTATTTTAATGGACACGTCACAAGAATTTTTCCTGTGCTATCAACTATAGTTTCCGAAAATAAACTATTTTCCAGATGCTTTTTCTTTATACGCATTGAATTGTGGCAGGCTTCTCTAAGGGCTATAGCTTTTCCATAGCGCTTTTCTGGAATTGCAGCTGTTAATTCAAGATCTGGATGGTCTTTCTTAATCATTTGTAAGACAGGAACAATATCAGTATCAGCAGTAATAATTATGGCTTTATCAAATTCTTTCTTCCATGTACGATTCAACAGTTCTACAGCGAAATTAACATCACTCTCTTTTTCTTCGTGACCTATCCATTCTGACTTGCATTGCTTACATGAGCGAGATTTATTCTTAAATTGTCCGAGCTTAATATTCACCCCGACTGACTTAAGAGCCATAACATACTGCTTATGTCTTGCAACTGCATCAGGTAACCAAACTGCATACGCAGAAAAATAATGAATATCTGTTATCGTTTCTTTGGATTGTATGATGAGAGCGTTGACAAGCTTTTTTAAATCTAACCACTTTAGGTAATGGAGTGTTTTCTGATTTTCACGAAGCTCATCAATTGAATGATAAAGATTGAAACCATCAACAAAACAAGCCACTCGTCGTTTTTGATGTTCCATTCCTTTTTCCAAAAAAAAACCGGCAGCACAGGCCGCCGGGGCTGTGGATATCCACAGGTTGACTATCTGTCAGCACTGGCCAACAGAGCCCGTATATATAAAAATACATACGGGTCGAAACCCGTCAGCATCTGCCGACGGGGCTATCCCAATTTCTTAGGATAGGGTGACTAACGGTCACTATATATCAAGGTTTAGGATAAATCAATGCCGATAAGCTTGCACTTAAAGTACTAATCTTCAGTTTTGTTCTTGTGAATCTTGATCTATAGCTTTACATGCTAATTTGATATAATCTACTGATATAGATGATGATTATATGGTGCGTCTTTTTTGAATAAAAGCCGAAATTTCGCTCCTGAAACTCTCGCTTTCCATTGTTTGCGATTTGGTCTGAGCACGGCACTTTGATATAAACATCCAAAGATTTATCACCCCCACTACCTTGTTGATAATTGTCGCCCGCCAGCAAGTGCTCTATCACGCTTAAGATTAAAATCATTTTCGAGTTTCAACTGTGATGCATCGGTACTACCTGGTTCACTAACGTCTATTTTGCCCAATTCCAATGTTTTAAATGCAGCCGCAAGCCTGTCTTTTGCTGGTATTTCAGGATCATTTAAGCAATCCTCGATTGTTTTTAACGCCTGACCTTGTAATTGTCGCAGCTTCTCAGAATGGTAAGCTTTAATGTCATGTAAATGCTGATTGAGTTCTGCACGAAATGCAGGATCGGTGCGCCATTGACTGATTGTTTTTGGTGTCACGTCTAACGCCTCGGCTATTTCTTGGTACGCCTTGCCTTCCGCCATCATTAAAATCGCTTGCTGCTGCTTCTCATTCATAATTAACCTTCCTTAACATTAATTAACGCAATCGTTTATAAATCGCCAATCTACTTTTCAGTCAATAGCAGCATTGAGCAAATGAAAGCGATCAACAATCCTGCTAATTCATAAGCCAACACACCGCCATTATTTGTGAAAATAAAATAAACATGAAGTATCGCAGTGATTACTAAAGAAATAATTAAAATAATTTTTGTCATGGTTGTACCTGTCAGTGTTGCGTATTTGCTTCTTTTAAACCGTGAATAATCGAAAGTAATGTAAAACCATCATACCTCTCTTTTGGTATCAGCATCTCAAAGGTGTAGTGATTCTTGATTGCTATGGTCAGTATTACGCTGCTGGGGTCTATTGAAGCATCAGCAATTATGGCGCGTTGTGTCTCGGGATTTTCTGCCAGTATCGCGAGCACCTTTGCGCGTCGTTGTTCACGTTTAAGCTCTGCAATGATTGCAGGTTTATGCTCGCGTAGCCTTTTGATCAAATCCTCAGTTATTTTTTCAGGTGGAGATAGTTCGAGAAAATCGCCATCGGTCTTGATGGTAAAATTTCGGTCACGTAAGTACTCGATAATTTCAGTAGCTTCCATGTCGTTATATCCTCACGCAATTCACGGCTGGGGGTGTTCTATCCGCAACATTGTCACAATCTAATGCTGGTGCGGGTTTGCGCGTTGCACTTAGATTTTCGCTATGTGCAACATTTTTTCTATCTAAAACATTTGTTTCACTGTTGCACTTAGGATTTTTATCCGCAACATCATCCGCAACAAGCAAAGCCTTATGAATACTGGATTGTGGCAATGTTGCACTTAGAAAAGGGGAATGCGTGTTGTGCGTAAGATATCTTTCAAAAACGTCACTAAACTGATTCAATTCATAACCTCGTGGCGTTTCAAAACCGATTCGGATAGTTCTTGAATTGATTCCAAAGCTTTTAAGCTTATTTGCAAGCTGTTTTGGTGAAAGCGGTTTACCTCGGTTATAGGTTTGCCAGGATTTCTCATCATCTGAGACTAAAGCAGTTATTAAATCGGCTGTGCTCATCTTGCCCACATTTTTTGTTTCAAATACTTCTTGAATATCACTTAACAATTCATTGGCTGTACTTTGTGCGCTATGTGATGCTTGGAATATTTTTAATGCTGCGTTTGTAGCGGTATCTGGCCAATGGTCACCGGCAACGTATGCAATTTGCAGCAATGGTTCAATATTGTCTTGCTCACGGTCTCCAAGCTCATCAGGTAATACTGGGCGAGTTTCTCTGACTTGATTTGAATAATCTTTGGAAAATCTGGCTAACTGTGCCGTTAACCGCTCGAATAAAAGCGGTTCAGCGAATCGTAGGCGGTCTACTTTTTCATTTGGTTTCTTACGTCTTAGTTCAAAAACTATTGATCGACTTGTTACAGTTTCCGCTAACTTAATCGCATTGATTCCGGCGATGGCCTTCATTCCCCAAACGTTAAACCGCTTTGGCTCAAAATCATCGCCAGCAGCAACACTACGCCATACGAAAGCTGAATCTCTTGTGTGGCCAGCATTAAGCAATCCTCTCAAATCCTCGTTATCTTTCAGTACCGTTTCAACCTCATCTATAAATAAAGTGGGCTGATATTTTTCAATCATGCGAAACAGCACACTCGGACTAATTCCGCTTAACTGGGTAGCGCGTGGCGCAAGCTTTGCCAGCAAAGTTAATAATTGAGTTTTGCCACAAGCCCGTTCAGGCGCATTGATCAGTAAGATTGGTGCCGTTTGAATATCATCAGTAGACCAACATACTGCTACCCATAGCGCGGCGATATCTGCTTGGTATTTTTCCAAGACAATAAACTGCCTGATCGTCGCAGATATTTCATTCAGCAATTGCAACGGGTTCACTGGTTCAGCGTATGGCTCAATATTGGCAAATGGTGCGTTATCTTCTACCGATTGTTTTCGTGCTTGCTTAACCGATTTATCAAGTTCAGCAACTCTGCTTAAGCCCAATTTATCAGCTTCATCCTGACGTACCTTGTCATATTCCAAAGGATGAAGTTTTGCAAGCCTTGCAATAGTGTCTTGCAGCGTTTCAGTGGAGAGATCGGCATAAACCGTTTGTTGCTCATGATTTGCCGGAATAGTTTCAAAGGTCATGTCTGATAACCTCCCGTGGCGGTTGAATCACAGTAAAGGCGGATTGATCACGGTTCTCTTGCTTGGCAAGATCGTAATTAAAAAGCACCAGGCACCTTGGTTTTACCTTCAAAATTTCATCGATTAATGCTCTGACCAAATCAGCTTCACTGTCGTGGTGAATGATCTGAACGCCTAAACCCGCGAGGTAGTTGAAATTAAGATTTTCTATAGCGACATCATTAGGAATAACAATACGTGGAAAGATTTTTCCCAATCCCCAATCAGTCGTGACCATGATCCGTTGATTAGGCACCAAGCCCTTACGTCTTAGCTCATCCAATTGTTTACCGTAAGGTGGATATCTTTTGACGATGCTATAATTTACTCGCTTGAAGTTATTCGCGCCCTGTTCCCGCAGGGCGTTCGCATTTGTAGGCATCGTTAAACCTCACGATTAATCAGTGCTAACGATTTGCGTAACTGTCCAACTTGCCAACAGGTGATGCGATTCGATATTTTTATAGGTTTTGGCAGTGTCCCGTTTTTTGACATCCGCCAAACGGAAACTTTTGAACAAGCCAGTAATTCAGCTACCGTGCCAACTCGCACAAATGCAGAATCAGGATATGAATCAAAATTAGTTAAAGAACTGTGAAGTACTGATGATGCTTCTGTGAGTTTCATTGTGATCTATCCTGTTGCTGTTAATGACAGGAAGGATCATAAGAAAATCATTTTTGACTTCCTATATGACATAGTTAAGAAGTCAAAATAAGAGTATTAAAAGTAATTTCCTTCGTTATCGTTTAACTTAATTTTCCTTTTTGAGTGGAAGCCGTTTCTCTCAATTCCTATATCACCTTTTCTCTGTACTTGGTTTCTTCAAATTTAAACTTCGCCAATCGTCTAACCTAAGGGTCTTTAATCCAGCTCTTTCTCTTAAATTGGAAAGTTCATTTTTAATTTTCTTCAAAGAAATTTGATAGTTTCTACTCTCAAACCATTTTACAGCCATACGTTCAGCATCAGATCGGTTCTTCGCTGACCATTGACGCAAAGACTCAATTCGACCTTTCAGGTAATTTATTTCATCAGCCTTATATTCCAGCGCCATTCGTTCCGCATCAGCACGACTTATTACAAGAGAAGTTATGTTTATTTGGTTTTCTAGCCAATCTGGGCTTTCCAATTCATGTAACTTATTCTCAAATTGCTTGACGTGTTCGGCGTTTTCTAGAAAACCGAATACAAGGGTTGCTATTCCCCCTTGGTTTAAATGACGGCGGTTCATGTTAAAAACAGTTATTGGCGGTCTATGGTTTGGCCGAACAGTACCGCCAAGAAGCAGTATCAATTCATCGCATTCGCTAGACGTTAGGTATCTCGGTTCATTTTTTAAAGCTCTTAATTTGCGAAACCATTCCCGTTTAGTTGTCATTCTCTAAAATATTTATCTATTAATCAGCTTCTTAAACTCAATACCTTTGCGCCTTCCGCCAATTCATCCAAGTAATCCGCCCACCAATCCATCATTTCCCGCCGCTTAGGCAGGTGCTCGGCATAGTTATAAGCTGCTACGACAGCATTACGCTCAGCGTGTGCTAACTGTCGTTCAATTGCCTCATGCGGCCATCCATGCTCATGTAGGAGAGTGCTTGCCATTGATCGGAAGCCGTGACCTGTCATTTCTTCTTTTTCATAGCCTAAACGTCTTAGTGCAGCATTGATGGTATTTTCTGACATAGGACGCGATCCGCTTCTGATACTCGGGAAAACATATTGTCCGTGGCCTGTCATTAGCTTGACGGTTTGAAGGATTTCAATTGCCTGTGGTGATAGTGGCACGATATGTTGCTCACGCATTTTCATTTTATGCGCTGCGATTCGCCATTCCTTACGATCAAAATCGATCTCTGACCATTCGGCATGTCTAAGCTCGCCAGGACGAACGAAAACGAGCGGGGCAAGGCTAAGAGCGCACTTCGTAACGAAAGAGCCTGTATAGCCTTTTATGGCGCGAATGAGTGCGCCAATGGCTTTTGGATCGGTAATACTGGCATAGTGTTTGGTTTTAACGGGTGCCAATGCACCTTTTAAATCTGCGCTGGGGTCGCGTTCAGCGCGTCCGGTCGCAACCGCATAGCGAAATACCATACCTGCATATCCTCGACACCTACGCGCTTTCTCATGGGCGCCACGGCTTTCTATTTTACGCAGTGCTGCCAGCAAATCTGGTGCGGTAATATCTTTTATCGGACGATTACCTAACCACGGGAAGATATCCTTCTCAAGAAAACGATAAATGGTCATAGCCGTTGATTCCGTCCAGGTGTGCTGATTTTTTGCATACCATTCCAATGCTATGACTTGGAAAGTGCTTTCCGCCGCGGTACGTGCCGCTCGCTTGTTGAGTGCTTTGGTTACCGAAGGATCGATATCCTTGGCTAATAATACCTTAGCTTCATCACGCTTCTTTCTGGCGTCGATAAGTGATACTGCTGGGTAAACACCTACCGCCAAGGTTTTCTGCTTACCAGCAAAACGATAGTTCAATCGCCAGTATTTGCCTGTGGTATTAATCAAAAGATACAGGCCACCGCCATCGCTGACCTTGTAAGGCTTGTCCTTAGGCTTGGCTTGCCGAATCAGTACATCCGTGATCATTTGTTGGTATCAAAATTGATGGTATCAAATCTACCAACAAAAGTACCATTAAAACTATGGTATGTACAGATACTTTGTGATACAGTCTGAAGCTATCAATTCCTCTTAAAGCCAGTTAATTCAAGGAATTTGATGCGATGTGAAGTCACTTGAAACTTGAGTTTGGTGGCGAATCAGGGATTTGAACCCCGGACCAACGGATTATGATTCCGCTGCTCTAACCACTGAGCTAATTCGCCTGTATCTCAAATGCAGGACTGCGATTTTGCCTACCAATGGATTATCTTGTCAAGACAAGTGAGATAATTTGTTAAAATCATGTTTAGAAAGGAACGATTATTTCGTGATATATTCAGGTTCGCTAACTTACAAAAGATAACTGCAATACCCGTTCCATAGTTGCTCCCGTTCAATTTTAAGTAACCGTGCCTTATATCTCACTATCTCTATGAAATTCGATATCGTTGTTGTCGGCGGTGGGTTGGTCGGCTTATGCTTGGTAGCTGCCCTGAAAGAAAATGGCTTCAAAATAGCTTTAATAGAGCCTCATGCACCAACGTCAATTCCGCAAGATCTTAGCTGGGATAGCCGTATTTATGCAATCAGCCCGGGAAGCGCTGATTTCTTAACGCAATTAGGAATCTGGCAACGAATAGCCAACGAGCGAATTACGCCTGTTTACGACATGGCGGTATTCGGGGATGATCATTGCGCGCAGATTGACTTTAGTGCTTATGAAATCGGTTTACCGCAGTTGGCCTATATCGTAGAAAATCGTCAATTACAAAATTCCGCATGGGATACGCTTAAAACAGCCAGTGAAAATGTGCATATTTTTTCTCAAAAGTGTACTTCAATAGAATTCTTAAATTCGCGTGTTATTCTTCAATTAGAAAACAATAACCATCTGGAATCTGATTTGATTGTTGGTGCAGATGGCATTAACTCCTGGGTGCGCAATCAGACTGATATCTGTGCCTCAAAAAAATCTTACCAGCAGATTGGCGTAGTGGCTAATTTTGAATCTGAGCTATCGCATCGCCATATTGCACGGCAATGGTTCAGACGCGATGGGATTCTTGCGTTTTTGCCACTTCCTGAAAAAAAAGTCTCCATTGTTTGGTCTACCGGTGAACAACACGCCGATCAGCTATGTCATTTACCACCAGAGGAACTGTGCCATCAGGTACAAGAAGCATCCTTTAGCCAGTTAGGAAGAATGAAACTCGTCACACCACCGGTTGGATTTCCATTAAATTCTTTGCACGTAGAACCACTGGTCAAACCCCGCCTTGTATTAATCGGTGATGCAGCACATGGCATTCATCCACTCGCAGGTCAAGGGGTCAATCTTGGATTACGAGATGCCCGAGAACTTGCTCGTGTCTTAAATTCTCAAACTAAACAATCGGATTGCGGAGATTATATGATGTTGCGACGTTATGAAATCGCTCGTAAAGAAGATATAGTGGCGCTTGAATGGGTAACTGATGGATTGCAGAAACTGTTCAACAATTCCAATCCCACAATAGCACGCTTAAGAAATCTGGGACTCGAAATGACCAACCGCCTACCGTTTATTAAGAACCATCTCATGCAACACGCCTTAAACTAAATCTTTTTGGAGAAAAAATTGATCATCATGCGTCCGATCCAACTTATTTGCTTTTTCATTTTACTTTCAGTTGTAGGTTCCCCAATTGCTCTTGCAAATGAAGAAGCAATCAAAAAAAGCGTTCAATCCCATTTTGGTGGGCATAAGATTGATAGCTTAAAAAAAACTCCCTATTTCAATGGAATTTATGAGGTTGTAGTAGGAGATGAAGTTTTCTATACTGATGAAAATGCAAATTATTTCTTTTTTGGACATTTAGTGGATGCAAAAACCCGAACGAGTATGACCCATGAAAGAATCGAACAGATTAAAGCAGCGCGCCGAATCCCATTAGACTCCTTACCTTTAAAATCTGCCATCAAGATTGTCAAAGGCGACGGTAAACGACACGTGGCCGTATTCACCGACCCCAATTGTCCTTACTGTAAACAATTGGAGAAAGAATTCCTAAGCATTACCAACACCACGATTTATATATTGCTTTATCCCGTTTTAAATGGATCCATGGAGGTTTCTAGAAAAATTTGGTGCTCCGACGATCAAATCAAAGCATGGGATGATTTTATGTTAAAGGGTGTAGCACCTTCTGACAAAGAATGTGAAACACCCCTGGAATCGCTCGTTAAAGCAGGTCGAGACAACAAAGTATCAGGAACACCCACATTGATTTTTGCAGATGGCACGATCGTTGGTGGCATGATTCCTACGGCTGCTATTGAGGAAAAGCTGAATAATGCCATGAATTCAAAAGACACAGCAAAAGAAGGGAAGAAAAAATAATTCTAGTGCGACAGATCCCCAAACAATGCACCAAGTGCAGATTCTGCTGTAATACTAATTGCCAGGTATATTCAGATCAATCGTACAGAGCATATAACCGATCAAACCAGTAGAATCAATCGGTATCTTATTATGTACTTAAATAATGGCGCATGTTTTGACATTGGTATCGATGCGCATCAGCATTGGATCCACAACTACCGGAACGACTATCAATGCTCACCATGACCACTTCAGGAGCAAGCGCTCTACGGGATGATGATGAATTTGTGTGGGAGCTTTTGAGATATAAAACAAAAAGGGATCAATATTGATCCCTTTTTGTTTTAAGAAAATGGAAAATTATTCTTGAACGGTTGCTTTCTTAAGAAAACGGTTATAACTCAATTTTGATCCACCCCAAACTGAAGCGATAACAAGATAACTGAAATAAAGAATTACTCCAAGAATAACATCAGAAATAAACCATTCTAAAAATGACAGTTCGAAAAACGACAAAACACCAAAAAACACACCACTTATGATTAATGCAGAGATAGCAAATATTTGACTCGCTTTCATAATTAACTCCTTAAGTTAAATCGATTAAATAAATTTGATTCGTAATTTCTAATTTTATACCGATATGACAACATCATTCACAATAAGTTCACATATTATTTACATTATATTAACATATTATTCACAATTAGTTCACATATTATTTATATAACATTCACAATAAGTTCACATCGACCCAATTATTCGAAACTTAAGCAATTTAATAAACATGTTGATTTTCAAGACATTTAAATGCTCATAACATCAAGATACCGAATTACAAAATATTTTGCTAACACACAAAAATTTATTTCTGCAATGTCGTTTTGTTAATGAAACTGCGGTCATTCCATCTTGAGTCAGTCCAGATTGAAGCAATAACAAGATAACTGAGGTATAGAATCCCGCCTAAAATGATGTCTGAAATAAACCATTCAACTAATGACAACCTGAGAAATGACATTCCACTAAAAAAAATACCGATAATCACTAATGCTAGGATAATGAGTGTTTAATTTACTTTCATTACTGCTAACCCTTTCAGTTAAATTAGATTATTGAAAGTTTCCGCCTATTTGAGGATACTGCATAACACGACCCGATATTATTCATACTCCATTCACAGTTTCTGTGTCATTCGAAACCCGAGCGAAATTGAATAATAAGATATGCGGACTTTAATAGAGCTGAAAAATAACCCTCACTTTATGAGCTAATTAGCGCTTGTTTAAAAAATACAATTAAATTTAACAGTAGTAGCTTTTTTGATAAGACAAATATCGTGACATATTGAATCAAAATTGAAATATGCGTTACGACAGCCAAAAGCAATGGTCACTCCAAGGACTTCATACACCGTCGAGTATAATTCTCAATCCCGATCATCGTTGACTAGGGAATTGCATACCGTGAGATGCGTAACTACTATAGATACTATAATTCAAGGCAAAACCCCAATCCGGGAATATTAGCATCGTGGTCGAAGCAATGATTATAAAATACGTAAATTATCAATTTTGACAGCGCGACATAAATTACCCGTTTCGCAAATATGACAACCCTTGATTTTATTCGCATCGTTTTAAGTCACACCAGCCATCCTGGCAATATCGGAGCAACGGCACGAGCAATGAAAACAATGGGATTACACGCATTGTATCTTGTGAATCCAAGACATTTTCCAAATGAAGAAGCAAATGCTCGCGCATCAAACGCAATGGACATTTTGCAGCACGCAATCACCTGTGAATCGTTAGATCAGTCATTGATAGGTACGGTTTTTACTGCCGCTGTTACGGCCAGACCAAGAGGGCTATCACATGAAGTTTTTGATGCTCGGCAAGGCGCCAAAGAACTACTACGCTATGCGCTACAGCAGCAACCCGTCGCTTTATTATTTGGACGTGAAAATTCCGGATTAACCACAGAAGACGTCAGTAAATGTCAAATTATTATTCGAATTCCATCTGATCCGGATTATTCTTCTTTAAACTTAGCAAGCGCAGTACAAATCATGGCTTACGAGTTACGTATGGGATTATCTGAAAAACCGGCTTTCATTTGCGCTAACAATTTACCTGCTGACTTCAACGAAACCGAAGCTCTTTATGCACACCTGGAAGCATTAATGATTGACAGTGATTTTTTGGACCCACAAAAACCCAAGCTGCTAATGCAACGAATCCGTAGGTTATTTGCGCGCGCGCGACTTGAGAAAGAAGAAGTACAAATACTTCGAGGTATCTTATCCGCTCTAGTCAAACATAGTAAGTGATTTTTTTATTCTTTGATTCCGAATCAAAAATAAGAACATCACAAAAATCATCGTACATCGTAACTTACCCAGCGCCCCTTAACTATGCTTGATCAACGTACCCACACCTTGATCGGTTAGAATTTCTAGCAACAACGCGTGCTCCACTCGCCCATCGATTATATGACAAGATTTAACGCCATTCTTGACTGCATCCAAAGCCGAACTAATTTTGGGCAGCATACCCCCAGAAATGGTGCCATCTGCAAATAGCTCATCAACTTTTTGTGCTGTCAAACCAGTTAGAAGATTACCATTCTTGTCCAATACACCTGCCGTATTAGTTAATAAAATTAGTTTTTCCGCCTTGAGAATTTCCGCTAATTTACCTGCTACTAAATCAGCATTAATATTATAGGATTCTCCCTCGACACCAACACCAATCGGTGCAATCACCGGAATAAAGTCTTGTGTATCGAGTAAAGCAATTAAAGCAGGATCAATCGATTCAATTTCCCCAACTTGACCAATGTTGATCCATTTTCCGGCCGTTTCACGGTCAGCCATTAGCATTTTTTTGGCCCGTATAAAAGCGCCATCCACACCGGTTAACCCTACAGCTTTACCGCCATGGCTGTTAATGAGATTCACGATATCCTTGTTCACTGCACCACCCAATACCATTTCAACCACATCCATTGTTTCTGCATCAGTCACGCGCATACCTTGGATAAACTCTCCTTGCTTACCTACACGCCTTAGCATCTCATCAATCTGCGGTCCTCCACCATGAACTACCACTGGATTCATTCCAACCAGTTTTAGCAGCACTACATCACTCGCAAATCCTTGCTGCAAATGCGGTTCGACCATTGCATTGCCACCATACTTAATCACGATGGTTTTATCATGAAATCGCCGAATATAAGGAAGCGCTTCAGCAAGAATTTTCGCTTTATTTTTAGCAACTGTTGCAGAAATTTCGGTCATATTAACTTTACTGCTCAAACGAACTTTTATAAATAATTAGATTATCCAATATCCCAGAGTATTCTTGCTACAAAGCAATTTGCAGAAATTTCTCTTCACGCATCAATGCAAACAAACTTAACTCCTCCCAAATACGCTCCTCAATATCCTTATATTGTTTACGTATAGTCTCTTTCGCTTTTTTCTTTTCTTTTTCCAACAGGGTAAATTCAGATCGCTCCCGAATACCCAGCATACTATCCACCACAAACCCTCCAGATAATTTTTTATCGAGCGAGGCCAACAGGATTCGCGACTTTGAATTAAGAAGTACTGCCCCGTCACCAAGATAAGCACTCAAATCAGTAATGCCATATAGATTTCCACGTACATTAGCTAAGCCCAAGAACCAAGATTGTGTCAAAGGAATAGCGATTACTTTTGACATATCAACTACTTCGCTGACTTCGCTCATCGGTATTAGATAGCGAGTTTCACCTACAGCAACACCTAATACTGGCGACGAATCTTGAAACTTATTTGCATTATGTTTAGCCTGCACTGTCAACACCCTCGTAAGTTCATCAGATTAATCAAAGTATGCTTTAATATTCACAATTTTATGCGATCGAATACTCGATAACAGGTTATTTTACTGTATTATCTTATTTAAGATTTGCTTTCTGAGGAGCTTTTAATTAAATGAAATATCTTAATTTTTCCTGGTTATCTTTTCCTGTAATCTTACTTACTCTGACCGGTTGTGTTCCAATGTTCACAATAGGCACCGCTGCGGGAACCGGGACGTATATTTCAGAAGATCGTAGAACCAGCGGCATGTTCATTGAAGATGAGGGTATTGAATTAAAAAGCTCAAAACGCATCAACCAACAATTTGGTGGCAATGTGCATATCAATGTTACCAGCTATAATCGCTTGGTTCTATTGACGGGAGAAGCACCTACCGCAGAAATTAAAGCCGATATCGAAAAATTAATTATGGGCGTGGATAACGTTCGAAAAATTTACAATGAAATCGCCGTTGCAAATATTACCTCATTAGCCTCACGAAGCAGCGACACATTACTAACCTCTAAAGTAAAAACACGATTTCTTACAGAGCGTAAATTTCAAATCAATCATGTCAAAATCGTTTCCGAAAATTCAGTTGTCTATCTGATGGGAATGGTTACTCGTCAAGAAGGAGATAATGCGGCACAAATTGCGAGCGGAACTTCTGGCGTAAGTAAAGTTGTCAAAGTATTCGAATACATTAACTAATTGTTATACCGAATACTCATTCATGCTATCTGCAAAATTAATTGCTGCACTACAAGCCATTTTTCCGCCTGAACGTTTTTATAGCGATCCCGCTGACTGTTACACATACGCTTATGACAACAGTCGGAAAATTTTTCCGCCTGATGCTGTTTTATTTCCGTTAACAAGTCAAGAAATACAGCATACCATCGCACTATGCAATCAGTATCAAACACCTCTCATTCCGCGTGGCAGAGGCACTGGTACAGCAGGGGGAAGCTTACCCGAGCAAGGTGGCATTGCTTTATCCATGGAGCGCATGCTCGATATTATTTCTATCGATCCAGCCAACCGTGTCATTGTTACCGAACCAGGCGTGCTGAATCAAAGCATTCAGGATGCCACCAAACCACATGGTTTTTTTTGGCCTCCTGATCCTTCTAGTGCCTCGTTCTCAACCGTTGGTGGAAATATTGCCACTGGCGCAGGAGGGCCGCACGCGGTGAAATACGGTACCGCTCGAGAACATGTTTTAGGTTTAAAAGCGATAACGGGCTCCGGTCAACACATTACCACCGGCTGTTACACAACCAAAGGTGTCGTTGGATACGACTTGACTCGATTGTTAATTGGCTCAGAAGGAACTTTAGCGGTAATTACCGAAGCAACGCTTAAGTTATCAGCGTTACCTATATTGACCGCCGGGGTTACTGCGCACTTTCGAGACTTATCGGGTTGTACAGCCGCCATTGTTAACATTATGTCGCTATCACAATTACCGAGCGCGCTTGAATTTCTCGACGCTAGATCACTAGACTTAATCCGTGGCCGTTACCCTGAAATGTTGCCAAAAGACACACATGCTATGTTAATGATTGAAGTTGATGGTTCACACGCCGACATTCCAGATTCAATCTGCGCAATCATTAAGGCATGCCAGAATAACGGATTGATTTCGGCTGCTCGAACAGACGATACTGCAAGTCTATGGAAAGCACGTAAAGCCTTGTCTCCTCTGTTGCGTGAAATTGCTCCCAAAAAAATCAATGAGGACGTTGTCGTTCCAGTTAGCTCGCTACCGCAATTTTTAGACAGCGTCACGCAATTAAGCACTCAATACAAAATCAACAATGTCAATTTTGGTCACGCCGGAAACGGTAATATTCACGTTAATCTCTTAATAAATCCTGACGATCCTGACGAAGTTATTCGTGCTACACGTTGTCTCGATGAGATTTTTAATTTAGTGATTAAGTTACGTGGCACATTATCGGGTGAACATGGCATTGGAAGTGAAAAGCGAGCTTTTGTCACGAAAGAGATTGATTTTCCTACTTTAGATTTAATGAGAGGAATCAAAAAAGTCTTTGATCCTGCTAATATTCTAAATCCCGGCAAATTATTTCCACAAAATTAGCTGCGAGAGGCACTATAAAATCAAAACCCTACTTGTAATAGCATAACTATTACAAGTAGGGTTAGAATGTTACTAATTAAATTATTAGAAAAAGTAATAATGATCAACTAACAGCGCCACGAATAACAGAGCCAAGTAAAGGATTGAATAACGGAATGCATTTCGCGCCAATTGATCACTGTAGTTTCGATAGATCTCAATCGCGTAATACATAAACACAGCGTTTAAAACAGTAGAACCAACCAAATAAATCAAACCGCTCATTTGGGTAATGTATGGAAGAATAGTCACAATACACAAAATCACTGTATATAATAAAACATGCAATCGCGTAAACTGATCACCGTGTGTAACTGGAAGCATTGGCATACCGATAGAAGCATATTCCTTCTTTCTATACAATGCTAGAGCCCAGAAATGCGGAGGCGTCCATGCAAATATTATTAAAAATAGAAGCAGTGCATCGCTCGTAATCTCTCCGGTAACCGCTGTCCAACCTAGTACAGGTGGCATAGCTCCAGACGCACCGCCAATAACGATATTCTGTGGTGTCAAAGGTTTCAGGATAACTGTATAAATGATAGCGTATCCGACAAAAGTGGCAAGGGTTAACCACATCGTCAATTCATTGATCCAGTGATATAAAATAAAAAGCCCCGTACCACCAACCAGCATCAAGAAAAATAGCGTTTCAGGAACACTCACTTTTCCAAGAGGCAATGGCCTACCTTTCGTTCTTGCCATCACAGCATCCATTTTTTGTTCTACTAGACAGTTTAATGCGGCGGCGGCACCAGCAACCAGGGCTATTCCAATAGTTCCTAAAAATAACGTATCTAAAGGAACCGCACCCGGTACCGCTAAGAACATTCCAATTACGGCAGTGAAAACAATTAGAGATACAACACGTGGTTTTGTTAATCGATAAAATTGATTGATACGAGTTGCAGTATCTTGCCAGGTAATACTTGTTGCCATTATTATTGATCTCCTTTGTTTGTTTCAAGCAGAGCGCTCTACTTGATTAAATTCAATTCTAAATAGAGAAAGTGATGATTTTTTAATGTTCTAACTGCGACACATGCAGCAAGCGCTTAATATCGTGACCCATTTTGGTACCATCGATGTTCTCTGGAAATCTCATCATTAGATTGCCTATTGGGTCGATCAGATAGATATGCTTTGTTTGTATATCTTTGGTTTCTATCGAGTCCAAAATTTCACTTCCCTCAGCATTTACAAAATAGGTACCTTCATATTGTTTCATCAATTCCGAGTCAGGCTGAATTTTGTCGTTAATAAGGAATAGCCTTTCAATGCGATGCTTTTCCTTACCCTGAACCATGCGAACTTGTCGCATAAAATATAACTTATCTTTGCAAATTTCGCTGCAATTACCAGAATCTACTGTCAATAAAACCCATTTACCATGCAAATCTTTCATGCGTAATATTGTATTATCAACTACATTCGTTCCTTTGCCAGAAACCTTAACAATAGGAATCAAATCTCCATAATGCTTACTTTGCGGTCTGTAATCTGTAAAAAACAAAGCATAAGACACCAATATTGGCGCACTCATTAGAGCCAGCAACAATAAAAACTTACGACGATTTGATTTCGCTTTTTGTATAACTTCGTTTGACATTTAATACTATAAATATAATTAATGTTGCAGCAGCTAATGAAAACCACTGAATCGCGTAGCCAATATTTTTACTTGCCCCAGAATCTGACTTATCCCAATCTCTCAACAAACCGTCATTTACATCATTTTTTTGCAACACCAAAATAGGCTGCATATTCAATCCCGTTTCATCTTCATAGCGCTGCAGATCGAACTTATCCCAAATCATTCCCCTAACAAATTCTTCTTTAAGTGTCAAAGCTCTTATTTCAGGGGAAATCACCGTCCCGGTTAATATAACCTCACCTTCAACGCGCTGTATTATCGGTAAAATTAATCTATCTTTACCTAATTCAATCCAACCTCTGTTTATGGGAACATATAAATTGCTAGTCGAAATTTTCATCGGCGTTATAACGTGATAACCAACACGACGTTGATAAGTTTTATTATCTAATAAGATAGTTTTGTCATTCGCAAATTCCCCACGTATCTCAACCTCTCGATATTCAAAGTCTTTGAGTTTAACTAATTCTGTCGGCAAATTTATTGGGGGTTGTTTTGTGTATAACTGAATTTGTTCGTGTTTCTCAGTCTTTTCTTCCGCTCTATTTAGCTGCCACCGTCCCAACGAGCTAAAGATTAAAACAAAAGCAATCATCAGAATAATTGCCCAGACTTTTGGTTTAAAACGATATCCTAATATGCTCATTCTAGCTCACTCATTAGTGATATCGTAAAAGCCATCTATGAAAGAACAGTATTTATTTAAATACAGATTTCATGCAAGAAGATTATTATTTCTCTGAGTTCTTTCTACTACACCACTATTTTTAATTCCAGTTCTCACATTCATTCAAAAAGTCTTATAAAAAACAAAAAATGATGTTAGAACTGGAATTCTCATGGATTATTATTACATTAAGTACACAAAAATAAATAATCCTAGCCATACCACGTCAACAAAGTGCCAGTACCATGCCACACCTTCAAATCCAAAATGATGTTCTGGCGTAAAATGACCAGCTGCACTCCGGAAATAAATTACTGTTAACATGATAGTACCAATGGTTACATGGAATCCATGAAACCCAGTCAACATGAAAAAGGTTGAGCCATAAGCTCCTGATGTCAACTTCAGATTCAAATCATTATAAGCATGCGCATATTCATATGCTTGACACGCAATAAATAACGCGCCAAGGAATATGGTAGCCAGCAGCCATTTTTTAAGGCCTGCACGGTCATTTTTTTTCAAAGCCCAATGCGCAAAGGTTACGGTTACCCCTGAAGTCAACAATAAAAACGTATTAAAAGCTGGCAATCCCCACGCCCCTATTATTGTAAATTCAGGGTGAACACCAGGGCCTGCGGTTGGCCAAATACCGCTAAACGCATTCCAGTATGAGTTACCTAATACTGTGCTTTCTTCTGCCAACCAAGGTATGGACAAGTTACGCATGTAAAATAATGCACCAAAGAATGCACAGAAAAACATTACTTCGGTAAAAATAAACCAGCTCATTCCCCAACGGAAAGAAAGGTCTACTTGATCGCCATATTTTCCAGCCTCGCTTTCTCTGGCTACTGTTCCAAACCAACCAAACAACATATAAATCAGAATAGCAAAGCCTATTGCTAACAATCCGTATCCTAACTCCATTTTATTCATAGTTAATGCTGCGCCCGATCCCATGAATAAGATTGCTGTTGACCCAATGATTGGATACATCGATGGAGCTGGAACGAAATAATGCCCATGTCCAGATTCGTGACTCATTCTTTATCTCCTCCTACTTATGATTATTCAATTTCTAACTAACAACCAATCTCACTACCAGCATTACACACAAAACAAACAATATAGCTCCAATAATTCCACCAATAATAACTTGTGCGGGAGTCAATGATTCCGCATCAGATTCCAGATCGCTTTTTTTTCTGATGCCCATAAAAGCAAACATCACAGCTTTAGCGATTTTCCAGACATCAACCTTTCTTTGCTTTTGCTCAATATTATTATTCGTCATTTTCTAACTGCACTAGCACCATCTGGCAATTCAAAAAAAGTATAAGAGATCGTTACCGTGTGTATCTCTGAGGGCAAATCCGGTTCAATAACAAACTGAACCGGCATTTGCCTTGTTTCATTTGGCTTTAGCACCTGTTTTGTAAAACAAAAACATTCAAATTTCTTCAAGAATTTTTCCAGATTGCGTGGACTATAACTCGGTATTGCTTGTCCATTAATTTCACGATCTGAATTATTAGTAATCTCATACATCACATCGACAGGTTCACCGGGATGAATCTTCACACTAGATTGAAGCGGCTTGAATTGCCATGGCAAACCCCTTGTATTGGCATCAAGCTCTACAGTTACCCAACGTGCTTCATCTACCCGATTTTCTTTAGCCCGAACATCCGGCTGCAGCAAATTATTCACTCCGGTCACTTCACAAAACTTCTCATAGAATGGCACCAGCGCAAAACCAAATACAAACATAATTAATGAAAAAACTAACAACTTTTTTTTCATTAAATTATTTGCTTTTGTATCAGTATTACTCACCATTCTTTCAATATCACCGTTAAATAAATCGCTGCAACCATAATCAACAAAAAGATTGCTGTTTTATATTTACCACGACCTCTTTTTGTTTCTGTTTCTTGTGACGTCATTACTTTTCTCTTTTCTTACCTTTAATTTACAACAGGTGGTTTCTCAAAACTGTGGTAAGGTGCTGGCGATGGCAAGTGTGTCCATTCCAATGTCGTAGCACCATCCCATGGTTTCTGAGGCGCTTTTTCTCCACTACGAATACAACTAATCATAATATACAGAAAAAGAAGCTGCGTTAAACCAAATCCAAATGCTCCGATGCTAGAAACCATATTAAAATCTGCGAATTGCAAATTGTAGTCAGGAATTCTACGAGGCATACCCGCTAAGCCCAAGAAGTGCTGCACGAAGAAGGTCAGATTAAAGAAGAACATGGACAACCAAAAATGCCATTTACCCAATGTTTCGTTATACATGCGACCGGTCCATTTTGGTATCCAATAATATGCGCCGGCAAATAGTGCAAACAATGCGCCTGATACCAACACATAATGGAAATGCGCAATCACATAATAGGTATCTTGAACTTGAATATCAATCGGTACAATTGCACAAATTACACCACTGAATCCACCAATTACAAATAAGAATATAAAACCTATCGCAAATAACATAGGTGTTTCAAATGTCATCGAACCTTGCCACATCGTAGCAGTCCAGTTAAACACCTTAACACCTGTCGGTACAGCAATTAACATGGTTGCGTACATGAAAAACAATTGTCCTACTGTAGGCATACCAGCTGTAAACATATGATGCGCCCAAACCACACAAGACAGAATTGCAATTGAAGCGGTCGCATAAACCATTGATGAGTAGCCAAAAAGCGGTTTTCTAGCGAATGTTGGAATAATTTCCGAAACAATTCCAAATGCTGGCAATATCATAATATAAACTTCAGGATGTCCGAAGAACCAGAAAACATGTTGGAATAACACTGGATCTCCACCCCCCGCAGCATTAAAGAAACTAGTGCCGAAATGTCGATCAGTTAGCAACATTGTTACTGTACCCGCCAACACAGGCATTACCAGCACCAACAGATATGCGGTGATCAACCATGTCCACACAAACATTGGCATTTTCATTAATGTCATGCCCGGTGCACGCATATTCAAAATGGTTGTAATAATATTGATAGATCCCATGATCGAAGAAGCACCCAAGATATGCACTGCAAATATCATCAGATCCACTCCTAGACCGCCCTGCGTAGAAAGCGGCGGATAGAATGTCCATCCACCCGCTGCAGCGCCACCAGGCACGAAGAAAGAGCTAACTAGCAATGTCGCTGCCACTGGCAACAACCAAAAACTCCAGTTATTCATTCGCGCAAACGCCATATCTGGAGCGCCAATCATCAAAGGCACTTGCCAGTTAGCAAACCCCACGAACGCAGGCATGATTGCACCAAAAACCATAATCAATCCATGCAACGTCGTAAACTGATTAAACAATTCCGGTTCCAGTATTTGAATACCTGGCTGAAATAATTCAGCGCGAATTCCCATCGCCAGAAAACCGCCCACCAGAAACATTGTAAAACTGAACCATAAATACATCGAACCAATATCTTTATGGTTAGTCGTAGTAACCCAACGCATTATTCCACTGGGATGATGATCATCGTGTCCGTGACTATGTGCGTCACCATGTACTGCTGCCATAGCTATCTCCTTTTAACCTAATTACTTATTTTCGACATGCATTGATGTTTTAATTGCTGATGTATTTTGGGCACTCACCCATTTCGTATAATCACCAGCCTCCATCACTTCTACCACAATCGGCATGAACCCATGGTCTTTACCACACAATTCAGCACATTGACCACGATAGATACCTGGCTTGTCGGCCGTGAACCAAGTGTCACGAATAAACCCCGGAACAGCATCTTGTTTAATACCTAATGCAGGCACCCACCAAGCATGAATCACATCATTTGCCGTCAAGATAATACGAACTTTTTTACCCACAGGAACCACAACGCGATTATCAACCTCTAACAAATAATCCTTACCCTTGGCTTCCTTATTCTCGACTTGAGCTTTAGGGGTTGACAGCTTACTAAAGAAACTAATTCCCTCGCCCTCACCTTGAAGGTAATCATAACCCCACATCCATTGATAACCGGTAGCTTTAATGGTCATGTCTGGACTTGATGTATCTTTCATCGCTATGACTGTCTTTGTTGCTGGCAAAGCCATCACAACCAGAATAGCAACTGGTATTGCAGTCCAAATAATTTCCACAATAGTACTATGATGAAAATTTGCCGCTTTATAACCTAGAGATTTGCGATGTTTCAGAACCGAATAAAACATCACTCCAAATACAGCTATAAAAATGGCCAAACAAATCCACATCAGCACAATATGCTGATCATAGATATCCTTCGCAATGACACTCTGAGGCTCGGGTAAATTATATTTAGACCCTATCGCCATGCCTGAATACAAAGCGAGAGCGAACACCCCGGTCAGGGCTACTACCGATTTACTTCTCATATTTTCCCCCACATGATTACTGATTTACAGACCCTAGGCTCAACTGTGGCGTTTGTTTGTTTCTAACGCTCACCTGTTACAGCCAGTATACGGAAGCCATATATAACAATCTTGCTTTACAACTATTAGGATTGACGGTTATTAAATTTCTTTGGCTCAATTCCATTATTATCCGCAACTTAGATTTTCTTAGTCATGGATATCATCCATACCCTAATTAATCGAACGGAAATTCTAGCATGCTGACGTCACCCTAACAAGGGAAAATCATGATTTTTATAGCAATAATCCATGACTATAAAATGGTATTGCCACTCATTATCCCCACGTTTAAAGTCATTTTTGGGGACTTGACTCAATATCTATTTTCATGACCTACCATGCCATGTTTATCACCTTTAATTTTCTGGTGCCACAAAAAACCCTCCCCATACCAATCTCACCAACAATTCATCCAGATCATGATATACTGCTCAGTTCGAAGATTTTCTACGGATCAAAAGTTAAAATGGCAAGAATATGCGAAGTAACTCAAAAAAAACCAATGTCTGGTCACAATGTTTCTCATGCAAACAATAAAACCAAGAGACGATTTCTACCGAATCTCCAACACCGTAAATTTTGGGTTGAAAGTGAAAATCGCTGGATTAACCTTCGTTTATCGAATGCCGCGCTACGTACGATAGACAAAAACGGCATTGACACGGTACTGGCTAAATTACATATCAACAAATATAAGTAATTTACTTGTCTATTTGTTATTTTTAATTTCTTCTTCTTGATTCTTTCTTAAGAGAACAATGTAAAGGATTTGCAATGCGTGAAAAAATAAAACTTGAGTCTTCTGCAGGAACAGGGCATTTTTATACAACGACCAAAAATAAGCGAGCTAAGCCAGAAAAGTTAGAAATCAAAAAATTTGATCCGGTAGTTCGTAAACATGTCATTTATAAAGAGACAAAACTAAAATAGCTTAACTTCCCTTCTCTTGATTTAAATAAAAAGAGGCCCGTAAAAACGAGCCTCTTTTTATTCTCCGCGACCGCTTAGAAACTAAGCATAGCAACGTAGGCTTTGCGAGAATGTTCTTAATACCTCAATCCCACTTTCCTCTGCACGTTTGCACCAATCCTCCAATTGTTTTACCAATTCCTCGGTCGATGCGGTTGAACGCTGCCAAATTCCAATCAGTTCTTCACGCATTATATACATCTTATCCAACTCTCTCGCCTGCGTGCTACTTAAAACCTGACTCAATTTTTCCTTTTCATGCGCATGCAATGTTCTTGAATCCGCCATTACCCAACGCTTTAGCGTTGGTTTATCAATACCATACTCCGCAATAGCTCCTTTCAATCCATCCATCTCTTTCGTAAAAGCTTGCTGCAACGATTTAGTATATTTTGCAAGCACTTCGTAGCGGTGAGAAATAACTGCCTGCAATGTATCTAAGTCACAACATTCTTTTTGTTTATTCATTCGCAGCTTAGGCGCTGTTTTTTTAACTTTTGCCAAACCAAATACTTGCAAAATACAAATATAAAGCCAACCAATGTCAAATTCATACCACTTATTGGACAATCGAGCAGATGTTGCAAAAGCATGATGATTATTGTGCAATTCCTCACCCCCTATCAAAATTCCCCAGGGAACAATGTTTCTACTTGCATCTTCCGCTTGAAAATTACGATAGCCCCAGTAATGTCCAACACCATTAATAACACCAGCAGCAAAAATTGGTGCCCATAACATTTGCACTGCCCATATAGTAATACCAATTGGACCAAATAGAATCACATCAATGATCAGCATTAACGCAACACCCTTTGCACTATGCTTGCTATAAACATTACGCTCCACCCAATCATCAGGGGTACCGTATCCATATCGATCCAAAGTTTCTTGGTTTTTTGCTTCCGCCCTATATAGCTCAGAGCCCTCCAGCAATACCTTTTTAATGCCCACAACCACGGGACTATGAGGATCAGCCTCAGTTTCACACTTAGCATGGTGCTTACGATGAATCGCTGTCCATTGTTTTGTTACCATGCCCGTCGTCAACCACAACCAAAAGCGAAAAAAATGACTCGCTATAGGATGCAATTCGAGCGCACGATGCGCAGAATGGCGATGTAAGTAAATCGTAATACTCGCTATTGTTATATGTGTCATAATCAATGTAACGACAACATACCCCCACCAAGGCATATCTACAACGCCCGACAATAAATGAAGAAAATCCGAAATCATTTCACGAAGATCCTTTTAAATAATTCTTAATACTTAATAATCGACCCTGTTTCTATAAACCACACCAGAGCTATTCGAGTCACCCATTAACTACATTTACCCGACAAAAGCTCTGCTCTGTAGAAACTCTAGGCTATTGTTGAGTATGCCAATAACATTTTTAATTCATTTTTATCATAATGCATAATCCCACGCTCATTATGAAATAATCATTCGCTTCCGTTTACCCTTACTAATCTGATAAATTCTAATCGAACTATTCTACATTGATCTTTTCTCTTATAGAAAAAATCGTCAGGGTTAAAATCCCCTTAATTAACCTAATTAGAGTATAGAATTCAATAAATAAAATTACAACATATCCGGATACATTACCATTTTCAGCAACGGCTCAATATCATTTTCATCTTTTTTTATCCACCATACCGAAGATTTCTTAACTTTTAACCCGGCTGGCACATCACGAATCAAATGATGAACGACTTCCCCTAGCGTTGGCTGATGACCAACAATTATCACCGCGCCTTGCTTGTTTGGCCAATCAGCCGCCGATAGAATATCTTGAGCGGTTGCGCCTGGCGCTATGGGATCAATGACTTTAAGATCAAACTCAAGCATTGCAGCAGTCTGCCGCGTACGACTGGTTGGACTAACAAGTACCTCCGTATTTTCCGGTAACCTAGTCCTAAGCCAGTCAGCAATTTGTTTAGCTTGAGTTTTTCCTTTTTCAGTTAATTGTCTTGCAGAATCCGGAAAACCTTCTTCAGCTTCGGCATGACGCCATAAAATTAATTCCATAAATTAATTACAAATATATTAATGCCTGTACATTAATCAAGTGGCTATTCTCTCATCATACAGCACATTAGGATTTAGTCCAGGCTTGCGAATCAGTAATACTTTCTGTCTCGATTTGTTTCCTTCCTTTATTTCTATTTGACTGATTGGAACTTGAAAGCAATCAGCAAGAAACCTCACTAAACATTTATTCGCCCTTCCATCGATTGGTAAGACCGCAAGCTTTATTTTCAGATTCCCAGCATGCAATCCGGTAACAGCCGTATTTTTAGCACCGGGCTGTATATACAATTTCAGAATTAAATGGCTTGAATTGTCGTACCGATACCAATTCACCATAACTTAAACAAACAGGTTAAATCATTGTAGTAATTTCTCGATGAATTTCCATCACTATCATTAATAAAACTTGAATGATAATAAGAGCAAAAAGAGGCGATAAATCTACATTTGCCACGAGCGGAATACGATTACGAAAAACATTTAGAAATGGGGAAGTAAGGCCATCTAATAAAGGTGCTAATGGGCTATGCGGATTAATCCACGATAAAATAGCTTGTAAGATAATAGCAATCAAAATAATGTAAAGCGACATCTTAACAATTTCCACCATACCCAATAACAGCATACCAGGCAGTGCCGTTTCCATATTAACGCTAAAATCATAGCCTTGTAACATAAAGGTACCGAACAAAATAACGCATTCCAGTAACCACGCCAGTAATAACGATGACAGATCGATGCCCCCCCATCCGGGAATAAACCTTCGCATCGGCCGCACCATGAAACCGGTAACAGCAACAAGGAATTGTGAAATCGGGTGGCGGTATGGAAGACGAAAAAACTGGAAATAAAAACGTAACAGCAAAGCTAATGAGAAGAAACCGATTACTGTGTTCAGCAAGAAAACAAAAATTTGATTAGACATAAACGCTTCCTGAAAAATAATACCCAGCAAAGAATATAATACTCATTTACATTACACAGCTTCTAACACCGTATTCCTTCATAGATTGCTATATTCATCGCTTATTTGACAAGAGCGTTGCGCAGCAGAATGAACAGCCATTAAAATTTTTTCTTGAACATTCTCTTGCTCCATTGTTCTGATAGCCTGCTCAGTTGTTCCACCTTTTGAAGTCACCTGCGCGCGCAAAACAGCGGTATCTTTATCACTCAAGCTTGCCAGTTTGCTCGCACCAACAAAAGTTTGCAAACTCAGTTGCCTGGCTTTTTCAGGTGACAAACCCAAATCAATAGCGGCTTTCTGCAAAGATTCAATAAAATAAAAAACATAAGCAGGTCCACTACCAGAAATCGCTGTAACCGCATGCAGCATATCTTCATTTTCAACCCAGAGCGTTAGACCTACCGCCGTCAGTATCGACTCTGCAATCTTTCTATCTTCTTCATTCACATTTGCAGCAGCATACAATCCAGTCATTCCGCATTGTATAGATGAAGGCGTATTTGGCATTGCACGGACTATCCGAAAATACCCTTCCAGCCAACGCTCAATATCACCAACACAAATTCCAGCAACAATTGAAATAATGAGTTGATGCTTTAAAAAAGGAGAAAGCTGTTGCGTCAAATCATGCAAGTGCTGTGGCTTAACGGATAACACAATCACGTCAGTATCAATCACTCCACTTTCAAGATCAGCCAGCGCAGACACCCCAAATGTATCTTTAATCTTTTCGCGGTTTTCTGCATTTATTTCTACCACATGAAGTTGTTTTGCCAAATAGCCCTGCTGCAATAATCCATTGATTAACGCAGAAGCCATGTTGCCGCCTCCAATGAATGTAATATTCATAGTTATCAAGATTTCCTTTCCATTCTAGAATAACCAACGAAACATTATGATTATTCTAATGTTGGCATTTTGTACAATAAAAACTGGAACGTTGGCCTTGTTTCGTTTGCTTGATTATATGAGTACACTTTTTGCAATTCTGATCGCCACGCGCATATACCCAATATTGATACTGAAAATATCCTTTATTGCCATTGCTATTAACAAAATCACGCAAAGAACTACCACCAGCTGCAATAGCCTGCTTTAGAAGTATTTTAATCGTATCAACCAATTTTTCATAACGTTTCAAACCAATTCTTCCCGCTGCTATTTTGGGATTAATTCCCGCCAAAAACAACGCCTCATTCGCATAAATATTTCCGACGCCAACCACAATTTGATTATTCATCAGTGTTTGTTTGATATTTACGCGCGATCCTCGAGTTTGTTCAATCAAATAGCTTGCATTGAAGTTTTCCGTGAGTGGCTCGGGTCCCAAGCTCCTCAAAAGTGGATGTTGTAAGACATCCCCTTCATGCCACAACACAGCTCCGAAACGTCTAGGATCCCGCAATCTCAATATCGTTTGATCGTGTAATACTATATCAAAGTGATCGTGCTTTTCCGGCAAATCAATAGAAGCATTTCTTTTGCCTTGTAATATCCGCAAACTTCCCGACATTCCCAAATGAATCAGTAATGTTCCTATACGACAGTCGAACAGCAAAAATTTTGCCCGCCTTGAAATGTTTTGAATGATCATCCCAGGTAATATCAACGGAAGATTATCAGGTATCGGCCAGCGCAATCGCGGATTTCTTATAACAATCTGCTCGATAGAACGCCCTTCCAAATAAGGTGCAATACCTAACCGAGTAACCTCAACTTCGGGAAGCTCTGGCATATGTTTCGATCACGCTAAAATTTGGAACTTAATAAATGAACAAACTACTACCCTATACACAAAAAATTTAAGTAGTTTATAGATACTAGAACAAAAACTCATATATTGAGAAAAAATACAAAGTTCCTGCATACTTTTAATGCTCTTCTATCATTCTAAAAACGAATATTTGTCAATTCTAATAAACAAAATCAATTTGTTATAAAATATTACTGTATTGGAAGATTGTAAAAAACCAATCAATATTCCCTCTGTTGTTTTGCGTATACTATTCTTCACCTTATCGAATAAAAAAATTTGGCTAGTTTCCAAATCGACACAAACAACCAAATTCGTTGCAATTTAGCAACACCCCACCTAAGAAAAACAACAAATTATCGTATAATTGAACAATGAAAAGCACGAAGTAGTACAATCAGGCTGACACTAAAATACTCAATGCAGCTCTCATACACGTTAATAGTAATTTTAGAATCGTATTTTTATTTTAAAGGACAACAGCATGAAGAAAATGTCTATCCCAAAAACACTCATTGGAATGACTTTCATACCAATGTTACTTTCCGGAGCCATTGTAGCGCAAGCTGCCATGCAATCGGGTGTCGACCAAGATCCTTCCTTAAACAAAATCGACGCATATGCGGTTGATGATCGCGGCATAGTCACCAGAAATACAACTGGTTTGTGCTGGCGAACTGGCTATTGGACACCTGCCATAGCCATTCCAGAATGCGATCCCGAGCTATTCAAAAAACCTGAGGTTGCGGTAGCTCCACCACCGCCTGTATCTAAAAAAGTTACTTTCTCGGCGGATGCTTTGTTTGATTTTGATAAAGACACCTTAAAGCCAAATGGAATTCGTTCATTGGATGAGTTTATAAGTGGGATTCACACAGTCAGATATGAGCGCATACATGTAGAAGGCCACGCGGATCGTATTGGTTCTGATGAATATAATCATCGACTTTCTCACAGACGTGCTGATGCAGTAAAAGCATATCTGGTATCGAAAGGAGTTGATCCAGCAAAAATTACAGTTGAGGGCAAAGGGGAAGCCAACCCAGTAACCGGTCATACTTGTGACGGCATTAGAAATAGCAAAGAGCTAAAACAATGTCTTGCACCTGATCGTCGGGTTGATATTGATACAACAGGAATACAGCAACAGTAGTTTTTTTATAAAAAACCCTCTGCTTCGGCAGGGGGTTTTTTATTTAATGCGTTTCTTTCTACATACGACGTGAATGCATCCCCTAAGATACTTAGAGACCTCGTATAAAATCAAATCGCTTGTCGATTCCAGGATCAAAAAATATGAATCATTACGATGGAGACAGAACTAACGCTGATCCACTCGAACTAGAGAAATTTAGTCAATTAGCTCATCGCTGGTGGGATCCAAATAGTGAATTCAAACCACTGCATGAGATCAATCCACTTCGCCTCAATTATATTGATGAATTAGCCGGGCTCTTCGAAAAAAAGGTTCTTGATGTAGGTTGCGGTGGTGGCATCTTATCAGAAGGCATGGCATCCAAAGGCGCTCACGTTACCGGTATCGATCTCGGCGAGAAAACACTTAAAGTTGCGAAGCTTCACTTACTTGAAAGTAAATATCGAATTGACTATCGCAAGGTCGCTGTTGAATCTTTAGCAAAAGAACAACCGCATCAATTCGATGTAGTGACCTGTATGGAAATGCTTGAACATGTACCAGATTCAATGAGCGTAATTCGTGCCTGTGCTGAGCTTGTCAAACCAGGTGGTTGGGTATTCTTTTCAACGATCAACCGCAATCCAAAATCCTACCTGTTTGCCATCATTGGTGCAGAGTATCTGCTAAAACTACTGCCACGTGGCACGCACGATTACGCAAAATTTATCAAACCTTCCGAACTTGCGCGCATGGCACGTAATGCAAACTTAACTGATGCAAAGCTAATCGGCATGACCTATAATCCAATCAGCAAAACCTATGCGCTAGAAAATGATACCGATGTTAACTACATCATGGCTTATCGCGGCTAGTTTCAAGTCTCACCACAATACTTCGTCACAATGATCAAGGCTGTTTTGTTTGATTTTGATGGAACTCTGGCCGATACAGCCCCAGACCTTGGTTATGCACTGAATCAACAGCGTATCATACGCGGATTACCTGAATTAGCCATTGAACAAATTCGTCCAATTGCATCGGCCGGATCACGTGGACTTCTTGAGCTCGGCTTTAACATTAAACCCGGTCACCATAATTACGAAGCCATGCGTGATGAATTTCTGGGTTTCTATACACGACGACTATGCCACGATACACGTCTATTTCCCGGTGTCAGTGAATTATTAGAGCAATTACGGCTCCGTAATCTTCCTTGGGGTATTGTCACCAACAAGCCAGCACGTTTTACTCGACCACTCTTAAAAATACTAGGACTCGACCAGCAAACTGCCTGTGTCATTTGCGGCGATGAAGTCAATCATACCAAACCGCATCCTGAATCCCTACTTAAAGCCAGTGAACATATAAACATCATCCCGGAAGAATGCCTTTACTTAGGAGACGACATACGAGATGTTCACGCCAGCCTAGCTGCGGGTATTCTTCCGATCGTTGCTCGCTATGGTTACTTAGGAGGGAAAGAACCGCCAGAAAAATGGGGCGCGAAATATTTGATCGACCACCCTCACGAATTACTTGCCTATTTATAGGTTTATATATTTATCAGCGCTTCGGTCAAATCTGCTAAAATGACAAGGAAGATTTGAACCTTTCAATCTCATCATTATCAAAACAAACGCCGGGGACGATCTGGTTTCGACGTGGGTTGCAAAGCAGCGCAGGGCATACCGAGGATCAGATTACCTCGTAAATCCATCTGAAAACAATAGTCGCAAACGACGAAAACTACGCTTTAGCCGCTTAATTCGGCTAGCCTCTGCACCGATGGGCCTCAACGCCGGGTCTGGCAACAGACAGCAGAGTCACTAACGAGGATCGCGTTCCGTAGGGTCACTTTACAGAACGTTAAACAATAGGTGACTCGCCTGTCATCAGCTTGCCAATTGGCGGTTGCCAGGTTAAAACAAATAATATGGCTAAGTATGTAGAACTGTCTGTAGAGGGCTTGCGGACGCGGGTTCGATTCCCGCCGTCTCCACCAAACACCGGTCTAACCCAGACCACTCAGGATCGACTAAGACCAAGATAAAACAAGGTCTTAGTTCAAATCCATCAAACGCACCATCAGTCTCGGTAGGTCTGCATTGGCCTCAGTTGTGGCACAAAAATGACACAAAATTGCCACAAGTCGTTTTTTCCGATGAGCGCACTGTCGCTTACGGCACAGAAGATTGTCATCGCATGCGGCGGCACATTTTCACTGAACTTTATCCGATTACCGGGGATTTAGCGGTTCGCTATGTAAAAACTGCTGAACGTGAAAGTTTCGAACAAGCCAACTTTGAATTGCAAGATATTTACCATCAGCTACGCATTGCGGATTTAAACCTATGCGCTGACAGTGAAGAATTATTCAAAATGGCCATACGGCTCGCCAACAAATGCGACACAGCAAGACAGCGTACACTATCCCCTATCAATGCCTATGAAACATGTAGCCGCATAGTTGGTTTTTACCAAATCAAAGCGCCCTGCATCAAAGACGATAATCCGGAACCGGCTTTGAATAGAATGTGCAGTCCAGGCTGGTGGAACCGTCGCATCCACATATTGCGACTGCGCAAAATCGAGACTATCGCCCGCAATATCGAACTAGTCAACCGCTTGCGTGGCACCTATGCCAGCGACTATACCGTGCATGTTAAGCGCAAACAAAAGGAACGAAACCGTGAGTATCTAGCCACAAACTTCGTAAGCAACCAGAACGGCGAGATTTTTTCCCTGCAAAACCTAGCCGACCGTTCGGTATCCAATCCAGTCGTTCGTCGCACCGAATTAATGACACGCATCCGTGGTTTTGAAATGGTCGCGGAACACCTGGGACACGTCGGAGAATTCTATACGCTCACCACACCTTCCCGCATGCACGCCTGTTTGCATACCGGCAGGGCGAATCCAAACCATGACGGCACCACTGTATTGCAAGCGCATGAATACTTAGTCCACCTTTGGGCATTGATCCGCGCCGAACTCGATAGGCAAAATATTCACCCTTATGGTTTCCGTGTAGTCGAACCGCATCATGACGGCACACCGCATTGGCACCTGTTGCTGTTCATACCAGAAATGCACCGTGAAGCCACGCGCGCAATCATGCGTCATTATGCACTGATGGATAGCGGTAATGAACCGGGCGCACTGAAACGTCGCTTCGAAGCTGTACCCATCGATCCAGCGAAAGGCTCTGCTACTGGCTATATAGCCAAGTATATTTCCAAAAATATCGATGGTTATAAACTGGAACAAGATTTATATGGCAACCCTGCCGCCAGTGCCGCCGAACGCATTACAGCATGGGCCAATACCTGGGGTATTCGTCAGTTTCAGCAAATTGGTGGTCCGAGTGTCACGGTTTGGCGTCAGCTGAGAAAACTGGACAAAACCGAAGACCCCGAATTAGAAACTATCCGGAAATCAGCAACCGCCAGTGACTGGGCGGCCTTTATGTTGGCGATGGGCGATCCTGAGACTTCACATCGTTCGCATTGTATCCGGCCATTTTATGACGAATCCAAACGACTCAATCCTCTCACCGGAGAGATTTATTCTCCTGCAACTAGTCGCTATGGCGATGCCGTCCCACTTCGGGCGACGGGTATTGTCTGGAAAGGCAAAAACTATAGCACTCGTAAGCATGTTTGGATGCTCTTGAAAGTCGATAGCGAGGACGTGACATTACGGAGCGAGGCGCAAGCCGAGCGCACGTCATGTCACGACGCAGCTGTTTCCCTTGGACTTGTATCAATAACTGTACCGCCCCCTTTTTATGATCAGAAAATCATCCATGAGAAACCAACGCAACACTAAAAATCATTCGATAAAAGACATCATGAATCCATTTACATTAGATGAAGCCGTTTCCTTGATTTACCACCTTGCTGTTTTAAAAAAACATGTACTTCAGCCTGGCCAGAAATACAGCATCACGCAAATCGGTCATATCTGTGGCGTTCTAACGCTCAACGACCAGATTGAGATTGCCATTAAGTTTCACGATGGGATGCGGCAATTTACCAAAGAGGAGTTTTATTCGCAGGTAACGCTTCTGGATAACCAGGACAAATGACATATTGACTGTCATAAACCATAGTGTATTATCAGCATCACTATTAACTATGGAAGTTACTATTTATTATGACAGACGATATCAAAAGAATCCTTGTTCTGAATGAAGCAACTGAACAAAAGATTTTGCAGCATATGCAGGAATTTCGTGGTGTAGGCAATACACTTGAAAGTGCGCTAGGTGCGCTAATACTTGGCCAGTTTTTTGGCTGGCGTGTTTTAAAGATACTCCACAACCCAGCCACTTACCGCAAATATGAAAAAGTGCTGGGCGTGGAATTCAAAGACATTTGTCCGGAAATTACTGAGTTCGGCAAGAAAAAGAGCGTTGGCTATGCCATCACTGAAAAGCTCGGCAGTTTCTGGGCAGTCGTCATGGGCAAACGCAAAGTAGCAGATAAAGGAAAAATTGGCGATCACGAAGAAGTAAAACGTCACGTTGCTGAACATGTTGCCAGTATCGATAAGGGAGAGAAAAAATGACTCACTCCGAACACATGCTGGTAACTGTCAAGAAATTTGCCGAACTCACGGGACTATCTGAAGAAGCCATCCGGCAATATATGAAGAAAGGACAATGGAGAAAGAAAATTCACTGGGACAAAGCGCCAAACGGTCGAATCTTCATCATCATAAAGGCAGCTTACGCGTGGATACAAGGCACAGAGGCATAACGATTCGCGGCAATAGCGCCCAGATCGCCTTCACTTACCAGGGCGTGCGCTGCCGCGAGTTAATACCCATACCACCAACAAAAACCGCACAAAAGGAACTGGCGCTTAAACTGCAATCTATCAAGTACGAAATCAAGACCGGTACTTTCGATTACAACCGGCATTTTCCGTACAGCAAGAAAGCCAAGGAATTCCTCAAAAAGCGCCCTGATCGTTACACGATCAAGGAAGCTCTTATTAACTGGTTGCGCCACAATCAAGCCAACCTGCAAAAAAGCACACTCCAAGACTATAACAGCGCCATCTATCATCATCTGATCCCGATATTTGGCGATCTCGCCATTGCTGAATTAACGGCTAGCAAAGTCAAAGAATGGCTTTCTGAACTTCCCTGCTCAAACAAACGTAAAGGCAATATCTTAACGCCGCTACGCCAGACCTTTGAAGAACTGTATCACGATGAAATCATCGACAAAAACCCGCTCACCCGGGTCAAAAACTTGCCCAACAAAGCCCGCGAGCCTGAACCGTTCACGCAAGAAGAAATAACAAGAATTCTCAACGAACTCACTGGTCAGGCAAAGAACCTGATTCAGTTCGCATTTTATTCAGGTCTCAGAACTTCAGAATTAATTGCTCTACGTTGGCAAGATGTCGACTTTGATAACAATCGGGTATTTGTAAGACAGGCTTATGTCAGAGGGCAACTGAAAAGCACCAAAACCAAATCCGGAAAACGAGAAGTCACCCTGCAACCACAAGCCAAAGAAGCGTTGTTCAATCAAAAAACTTTCACTAAACAACAAAATGAAACCGTTTTTCACGATCCACACACCAATCAACCATGGAGAAACGATCAACCTATTCGCAAAAGAATCTGGATTCCAGCACTGAAGCAAGCAAACATCAAATACCGCAATCCCTACCAGACCCGCCACACTTTCGCCTCGACATTACTTTCAAGAGGTGAAAAACCTCTCTGGGTAGCCCAACAAATGGGACACAAAGATTGGAGCATGATTATTAAGGTTTATGGGCGGTGGATTCCACAATCGAAATAATTACCAAAAATGGATATCAATCCTATAAAAACCGATGTTGATTACCACGCTGCACTAAAAGAAGTGGAAGAACTCATGATGGCCGAACCCAACACACCGGAAGGTAAAAAACTGGATATCCTGGTTACACTGATAGAAACCTATGAGCACAAACATTTTCTACTCGATCTATCCAATCCTACCTAAGCCATTAAATCTAAAGTGGAGAAAAGATTTGGCGATCAAAAATCTTGAACTAATGCACTGAAAAAGCAATCACGCCCATGAAATCTTAAATCACAAACGAGCATCAATGCCCTGAACAATTCAGAAGTTACGTTATAAACTTGATATCGCTGCGGAGTCAGTAATAAAAAATCCATCCAAATTTTCTACTGCAACTTCTACGCAATCCCGATTTTTGACCTTCATGCCTCACCAGCCCAGGTAAATCGAGTAACTAGCTTAATACAGTTTTGGTTTGATTCTTATGCATCCACAACACTAGAATGTGGTGGCAGGTGCCAATGCTGATTTTAGGGAATTACCAAGAACTTTATGCCCATTTCTTTCAGTTTTGCTAGAAACTGCTGGTCATTGCCTTCCAGGTCTTTCTCAGTCCACTGTTGGTAGGCAAGTAACCAGTTCTTTGCTATTTCCCTCTTGCTTTTACTATTCTTTAATTTTTCGGATCGATCTTTGAGAGCACTTTTAACTTCCTCTAAATTGTTGATATTAGCATATTCCAATAGAACAACATTTGTTAAGCAATCATCCAGCGAAATTATTTCAGATAGCTTTTCTTCTGTAATGTCGAGCGTTATTTTATATCTTAGTGCGTAATAAATGGCATGAGCGATAGCGTCTGGGTACAGCTTTTGAAGCCCTAGCTTTATTAACGATGAACTAAATTTGGCAATCACTTCAAGTTGATTACGACATGGATACTTTTCGAAAACAAATTTATCAAGCAGTGGCGCCAAGTACGGATATGCGAGAGCGAGATTGACTGCCGCTTGTGTGTACATACGCTTTGCCCTTTCGTTCAATTTGTTTCCATCATTTTTACCTGACAGAGTTTTAATTGCGTAGTTTAATGGCGTCGATTTTCCTAGCGTATGTGCGCAATCTAAAGCAAGATCAAGATATGAGCCTATCGTCGAAAACTTTATTTCTCCTGAATTTGGAAATGTAAAGGTGTTTAATCGATGAATCCAGTTCTCAGTGCTTGCTCGGGGCAGTTCTAGGATCTGTGTCTTCTTGTCATTTATTGACATTTCAAATTCGCGTAGAGACATACCAAGGTCTTTGAGAAAACGCTCGGCCTCTTTGTGGCTTTTGGCATAATAGGTGTAATCGTCAATGTGCCTTGACACCTCGCTATAACCCTTACTTTGAAGATTGCAATCAATTTTTGTAAGCACAATTTCCGAGATAACATTTGATGAATGCGGTCCGATCAGGAGACCATTTGTCTGTCTATCTCGGATGCTCTGAGTTACCTTATCGAGGAAATTGCCTGATAGGGCTGTTATTTTACTTTTCTTTTTTGCTTCTTCTTTCCCATGTAAAGCCCAAGGAATGGAGTGAGTGTATATGCTTGGGAAGCAACTAGCTATGTCGGCTTTGACTAAATATTTTGCACTTGCCATCCACTCTAACTCTTTCTCCTCTATTTCGAATTTTTCACAGCCTTTGTAATTCATTTCGAATACACGCTCATTTCCAATGTGGCGTACATATATCCGGGTAAATTGAGGTTGTGGTTTATTACAGTGTTCAAATATCTCACCCCAGTGTTGCGAAATGCCTAAAACCTGGATTGCGTATGCAGCAGGATGAGGAATACCCAAATGCCTTGGCACATTTATATCTCGCAATGCCTCGTATCTAATGTAATCGCTGGAATATTTTTCTATCGTTTCTTTAAGCTTTTTTTCATTTTTGTCATTGATGTCATCGGCCAGCAATTCTTTTGCCGCCGCGGCGAGGCCAACGGAGGTGAAACAAGGTGGAACTTTTTCGGAAAATAGACCAAAGTCGAGAAGCCCTTTTATGAGGTCTTCCGCGCTCAACTTTTCTTCTGTAGAAAAAGCACATTCGATGGGTGTGTTTAATAGTCTTTTGAGATCCATAGTAATTTTTCTTTTTGGCTTCCTTGCATCATAAGATAGCAGTTTTTAAAGAATTTTTCTGTAAGAAAAATCACACCAGTAATTAAGCTCAATTCGTCCTTCTCAAAGAATATATCGGGCTGTCCTCCGGAGCCATGCGTCGCTCTCACCGCAAGATGAGCGGCGCATGGATTTGGAGGATAGCCTCAAATGACTGTCCTCTGGTGAATGCAGAGCTTGGTTTTAACGAGAAAGCATTTGACGTAGCAATGTGTCGCAGTAGCTTGCGACACAAACCAGTTCTCGAACTCTTCTTGCCGCCTTAACTAAATGAGTTTAAAATGATTTATTGGTTTTTAAGAATTTGATTGAAATACACAAAAATGACACAACAACGTCACAGGAAAATGACAAATGATTGATATCTTTGAAAGAGGCCAAGGTTCGATTCCCGCCATCCGTAAGAAAACCGCATAGCGTAATCTCTCTCATCGACTTCATTCTGGTTTCGTAGTTAAGGGTGCATCAGCCGGAATTAGCTGGCTATATCGATCCCTCATGCTGGTTAGTGTGTATGCAGCGACCACATCATCTAATGAATTAAAGAAAGCATTCTTTCCAAATAATTCTAGTATCTTGTGTTGCTTATCTTCATTAAAATCGTTTCTCATTTGAGAAACGACCAAATGAATTTCTTTCTTCTTCAGCAAGCTAGCAAGCGACCTCAAAGTTTCTGTCGCAGTATAATCCACATCAGAAATTGCGGAAGCATCGATACAAAACCAGCGTAACGGTGGATTCTGGTCCTGTATGAGCGCTTCTATTTCTCTGGATAGCTGCGATGCGTTAGCGTAATAAATATTGTGCGTGAAACGGTAAATCATTAATCCTGGAACAGCTTGCATTTTACTGGCCACCGGGTGAGCTATCCAACGGCTGTCTTCAGTATACTCCAATACTATATTTTTGGGCCGGTAGCCATGCCTGGTATGCTCAATGAGCGAAAGTACCATTGCCAGCATGACGCCTTGTTCGATTCCGACAAATATAACCATTAGCGTCGTAATGAGTGCTATCCAGAATTCTGATGGCTCTTCTTCAAGGATATCCAGCATTTTACGGAATTTGATCAAATCCATACCGGTCAAGAAAACAATCACTGCCAAGACACATTCAGGCATATAAGCCAATGGCTCAGTTAGAAAAAGCAAAACCAGAATAACGACACCCGCCGCCACTAGGTGTGTTAGCTGAGTGCGCCCCCCTGCGCTATCCACGATCTGAGTTTTCGTGGGGCTACCGGCCACGACAAATGTCCCGGATAGACCTGCACCAATGTTTGCCAGCGCCAAGCCATTCAGATCGGCGTTCTGATCAAGCGGTTGATTATGGCGTGCAGCATAAACCCGCGAAGTCGCGGCGCTTTGAGCAAGAATAACGAGAAACATAGAGAAAGCGATGGGTAAGAGCTTATGAACAAGACTCCAATCCCAATTAACTTGCGGCAACGAGAAATGAGGCAAGCCGCTTGGAATAGAACCGACAAGATGCATGGAAGCGCCAAAATCGAAAACCCAGCTCGCAGCTATCGCGCCTATGACGGCAATCAAGGCGCCGGGAATATGTTCCGAGATTCTTTTTGTGACCAGAATAAATAAGAGTACCACAAGCGCAACGCTCAGCGCACTGTAATTAATCTGACTAATTTGTTGTACATCAATCCAGATTTGTTGCAGCGTTCCATGGCCTCCACCCTTGAGACCCAGCATACTTGAGATCTGCCCTAATGCTACTTGTATGCCTACGCCAGTTAGAAAACCAATAAGTACCGAGCGTGACAAAAAGTCGGCCAAAAAAGCCAGACCGATAATTCGCGCCAAGATAAGAAGGGCCGCTGCCATAAGCGCAAGAATTCCAGCCAGCGCCAGGTATTCATCGGTTCCGATGCTTGCAATGCCAATAAGACCAGCAGCAAGAATAGCTGCCGTTGCCGAGTCAGCACCAACCACCAAGAGACGAGATCCCCCTACTAACGCAAATAATAGCACCGGTAGAAGCATCGTGTAGAGGCCGGTAATGACCGGAGTACCGGCGATCTTTGAATACCCTATATTTACTGGTATCGCTAAAGCAGCAAGTGTGAGTCCGGCAATAACTTCCGTTGGAATTTGAGGAATCTTGATTGGCAACAGGCCCTGGCCAATTTTTAAAAAAGGCAATTTTGGAAAAATTTTTTTCACGAGTGTTATCAAACTACAGCAGATCGATCAATAAAATACTCCGCTCTATGGGTAGCAGAAATTTTCTTATTTTAATATAACGGTTGAGATTGTTGAATCAGCAGCATCAATAAGTATATCATTTTTAATACAATTATATGATTACTAATGTTAACCATATGGATAGACCGATCGGTATACTTTTTCTAATAAATACGCTAGAATGACGAACAACCAATCGCATATTCTTACAAACGGATGAAAGGTTGATTACCGCCATCCGTGCTTATTATGGAGATCTCCAGCTATGATTAATTTAGCTACCAATATTGTTGTGAACGGACTCGACTCGAACCGGATGCGAGCTGTTCTTGATTCAATCAAAGCGGATAGTCAAGGTGACATCGCTAATCCGAGATTCCAAACAACAGTAGCATGGGATAGCGGTTATCACAGCACGGCACGTGTCACCGATGGTCAATCAGTCATTTCCGATGAGCCCAAGCGGTATGGCGGCGAAGAAGTCGGTGTTACGCCGGAAGATTTACTGTTGGCTGCCATCGGTTCCTGCTTAGTCAATACTTACATTGCTGCATTATCGGCTGCCCATATCAATGTGGAATTCCTGCGAATAAATGTTTCAGGTCGTGTCAATTTTCGGACTGCTTTTGGTTTAGAAGCTGGCGCACCAGGCTACGAAGCAATCAAGATCGCAGTCGATATACAAACCGACGCCCCAACAAAGAAAGTGACTGAGCTCATGGAAAAAGCGTTTCCAGCAGCACCTATTCCTGACACGATTATGCGGCCAGTGCCGATCAATGTTGATATCGTTCATCATTCTGAGAAAGAGTAAGTACATTCATCTTGAATGCATCATTCAGATATCAGACTTAATGAAAGACGTTCGTAGCACGAATTATATATTCATGCGATTCACATTTTTGTGCGTCATCTTTTACATAAACAAACAATAATTGACTATGAAACATAACGACATACATGATGTGATAGTGGTCGGTGCTGGTCCGGCTGGATTGTCGGCTGCATATGAACTAACCAGAATTGGTCTAAATCCACTGGTACTGGAGCGCACACCAGCAGTCGGAGATGTTTGGCGTAATCATTATGATGGCGTATGTTTGAATTCTGGTCGTTATTTTTCCGCATTATCGGGTAGCAAGTTTCCTCTATCCGCTGGTTCTTGGCCTTCGCGTGAAGAGGTAGTACGACTTTTGGAGACATTTCCCTCGCGTGGAGGATTTACGGTTCAGACCAGCATTGATATTGCGCAAGTCAATTATGATCGTGAGCGAAATCTCTGGATTGTTACCAGTAGCGACGGTAAACATTTTGAATCGCGCTGTGTTGTTATGGCAGTGGGCAGTTGCCGCATTCCAATAATTCCTAAATGGGATGGCCTGGAATCTTTTACGGGCGAGATTATTCACTCCTCAAAATTTAAGAGTGCCAAAGACTTTACCGGCAAGCATGTATTGGTAGTAGGCACTGGAAACTCCGCTGCCGAAATTGCCAGTAGGTTAACTAAGTACGCTAGTTCAGTCATCGTATCAGGTAGAACGCCACCCCATATTCTGCCTAAAAGTATTTTCGGAATCCCGCTAATCGCAATTGGCGTGTGGACAAGGCATTGGCCCGCTGCTGCGGTAGATCGCATATTGAATTTTCTACAACGAACGATGGTTGGAGATTTGAGTGCATACGGCCTTCCTTATCCAAACATGCCGCTCTCCCAGCAATTCGATATCAACAATGTCGTACCGATTCTTTACCGTCCTTTTGTTGACGATGTTCGTGCAGGCCGAATCAAAATAGTGGGACCGATCCAGGAAATTACCGGACAAGCTGTGCATGTTCTAAGCACTATGACAGCTTCTCCGAATGGCGAACAAACACTGACTACACTGGAACCTGATGTCATCATCGCAGGAACAGGATTTCGCACCGGTATTTCTAAATTGGTTCAAATTCCCGGTATCGCTGACGAGAAAGATCGATCGCTTATCTCGGGCGACCAAGAATATAAAGATGCACCTCGTCTTTATTTTATCGGACAAATCAATCCATTAAGCGGCCTGCTGCGGGAGATACGCCTTGAAGCCGAGAGAATCGCAAAAAAAATTCAGCAACAACTAAAAGAAAGACGATAATGAAACTTTTCTATCATATTCTTCTACCACCCTGAGAAAGAGAAACGCACTCGAGCTTAGTCATGTTATATCCTGGAATGCAGCAGCACTTGAAAAATAATTCACGAAAAGAGGTCAGTAAAAGAAAATTACTGAACACTGCTTGTCGATTGTTTTGCAAAGAAGGAATCCATGCCACCGGAATCGCCAGAATTATTGAAGAGTCAGGAGTGGCCCGTCGCACCCTTTATCTGCACTTCGGCTCAAAGGAAAATCTGCTCAAAGCCGTCTTCGAGGCTGAAGCAAACATCTGGTTTTGTTGGTTTGACCGAGATCTTCCTGCCATGCAATGTTCCCCCATCGAACGTATTCTGGCTTTATTCGATTTGATGCAAAACTGGTTTTCCAGCAAGGATTTTTATGGCTGCGTATTCATTAATGCGGTTGCCGAGCATGACAAAGGCAATAGCTGGATACAAGAAATTGCCAATCAACATAGGGAAAAAATTAACGCTAAGCTGGAAGCAATGGTCATGGAAAGCGGCGCGAAGGATCCCGAATTAGTAACAGAAAAATTGAGTCTTTTGATTGACGGTACTATCGTAACCGCCATGGTAACTGGCAAAGGTGAAGTCGCCCACATTGGACGATTGGCTGCCGAAGACATTCTGCGAAGCACTACCAGTACTTCACATCAAGAAACGTAGAATAAGATATCAATTCACTTTAAAAAAGCAAGGCATCTCTTGAATGGGCCGCTCTGACAAAAATGCTACAAACGCTTAACATTCACGCGGCAAACTCGTCGTTCGTTCTAAAAGGAAAATCTCAATGCAATGGCTAATCGTCTTATTATTCATTTCAGCCGCTTTAGGGTTCTGGTTTTTTTACCGGCAACAAAAATCATTGTCTTTGCATCAGGCAGCGCCGGATTTCAGCCTAGCTGATCAAGCTGGGAAAACACGCACACTTGAAGATTTCCGAGGTAAATGGTTAGCCTTGTATTTTTATCCCAAAGACGATACACCGGGATGCACTAAACAAGCATGCGGTTTTCGTGACGAACTGCAAGAATTAGTCGATTTGGGCGCACAAGTAGTCGGTATCAGCGTTGACAGTTCGGATAGTCACGCACACTTCGCCGAGAAATTCCAATTGCAATTTCCACTCTTGGTCGATGCAACTGGCGAAGTCGCCAGGACTTATCATTCGCTGATTCATTTGGGAATCATAAAATTTGCCCGCCGTAATACCTTTCTCATTGACCCGCAGGGCAAGATCGCGCGAATTTATCACTCTGTAAACGCAGCGCATAATGCAGGCGAGGTAAAAAATGATTTAAAAATGCTACAAAACAAAGTCACTCCGTAATAAGAAATCTTTAGTTATTGTATATATTGATTTATATTATAAACCCTATAGTTCTACAAGGTTCAACCATGCCAATAAACGACTCGGCTGTTGCGAATGAAAACGCAGCAAATGCAACTTTAGATATACGCAAAGATATCGTGCTCGATGCACAGTTTGATCAACCTTATGTCATCATGAATGCCCTGGCAGGAATTATTGCCAGCTATGCACTACTGGCAGGCAGCGTATCCGGTGTAATTGGCGCCATGTTAGTTGCTATGCTGCTAGGTCCCATCGCCGGCCTATCTTTATCATTGGTCGATGGGGATTATGCATTGTTTAAGAAGTCTTCGTTATCGTTGGCTGGTGGTGTGGGCATTGTTGCATTATGTTCTTTGATCATTGGTCTAATACATTACGACATGCCCATAAGCGGTGAAATGCTGGCACGAACTAATCCTAATTATTTAGACTTAATGATCGCACTCGCTGGCGGTGCAGTCGGAGCATATGCGGTAGTTTCTCCACGCATTCCAAACGCAATTGTTGGTGTTGCAATTGCAACCGCTTTGGTTCCGCCACTATGCACCGGAACGATTTTCATCGCCCGCGGTGATTGGGAACATGTATTTGGGGCCTACCTGCTAACAGGTACGAACATTATCGCCATTCAATTCGCCTCATCGATAGTGCTATGGTTGTGTGGTTTTCACAAAGTCGTTGATCGCTTCTATAGCAACCACAAAGTCATTTGGTTGAATGGCATTACGATTATACTGTTGGCTCTATTGTTTGTAACACTCGGCACGAACACTAAGCTACTGGTTGACAAAGTTAGCTTTGAAACAAAGGTTCGCAATGTGCTAGCAAGAGAAATGAGTTCTTATCCTGGTGCATACGTAAGTGAAACGAGAATTGCCGTGGAAAATGGAAAGACCGTTATTCGTGCCGTGATACGAAGCCCTAATAGTTTTTCCCCTGAAAATGTGGCCACGATTGAGTCTAAATTACCCGACTCACCGGATCGTCTACCGATCGAACTGCGTTTGCGTCACATTGCAGTAGAGGTTATAACAAAAAACGGCTTGGTTTTTGATACTGAAATGTCACAGATGGCTAAAGCTGATGACAAAAGCAAGCATCTCTTTTTCACATTCCGATAAAGTATATATACAATATTAATCACTGAATAATTCACCACACAGCATTTTTCCGCAAATAAGCCAAGAATAATTCCTTCAAACCGGAAATACTCAGCTTTGACTGATTATTCCTGGTTCACGTGGAGTGAATTGGCTGAAAAATACCAATAAAAACAGCAATCTGAAAATGTATCAAAGGGCTTTTGCAAAGGCCTCACCTTCAGCGATCAATAGGGCGATTGATTGGGTTGCGTCGAAATCAACACCCCATTTTCTGCAGAGAGGGTGTATGCGGTACCGTTTTGCCCCACCCAGTTTGCCAGATCGAAAGTACCTTGGGCATTGAGGCGATAGACATTGATATTTCTATAGGTGAGCGGCGTATTCTCTTGGCAGGTTTCGGGTATCTCGGTGGTTGCCAGAAAATAGACATTACTGACTCCCGCAACAGTGGCTTGACCTTCGGCATCGATGAGCAAGGCTGTTTGTTCATCGATCGTGATACTTCGCGGTAAGGATAGCCATCCAAAATCATAAATACGGCATAGAAACGCCAGATCACGTCCCATTCGATCTCGGGTTATGAGATGCGCATCGCCGATGATACCTTCCAAAAAGGGTATTTTGAGATCGAACTGATTATCCAGCGTGATGTATTTGTTGAACGGATTTTCCAGTGCTTGAGTAGAAGTTATCGACTTGTTGAGCAGGGCAGAATAGATAAATTGCGTTAATACATCGAGGCCTGCGCTGGTGCCGCCAATCGGAATACCCTCTGCGATGCGATCTTTGAGCGCGCTGTGCAGCAGCGTGTTGATCCAGAAATTGATATAGTTCGATTGGTCGCCGCCGGCAATCCAGATGGCCTCCGCCGCGTTGATCGCCCCGATTACGAATTCATCGTTTGCAGCGTTGATCGATGGAATGATCAATGTAGCAACCGAATTGCCATTGGGGCATAGTTGCTGAATATAAGCGTTATAGGCATCGGTCCCTGTTGCACGGATGACCAGAAAATCGCCATTCCCACTCAAAGCGCACATCCATTTGAAAGCTTCGTCAACGTCAGTACCGCCGCCCATCATCACCGTTCCGCGAGTGGTTTGAATATTAGAGGCATCTACTGCATTTCCTATTCGAAAATAATCATAGGGCGGTTTTTTCTTTGCAGCGATGGCGGTTTCAGATAAAAACAGCATTATGAGCATTAAGAAAAGGCAAGATTTTTTCATCATTTTTTTCTTCCAGTGTGAATGATTATGGGTGGGTGATGGGTTAGTGGGGTATTGTAAGGATGCTGCATGCTTTTGTCATAGAAAAGGTGACCTGGTCAACTAAGGGGTAGATATACCTGAGGGATAGTCATTCGGTTTTGGTAATCTTGGTCGCCTCATTTTGCTCTGCTGTTAAAGGCATCCCGAACTTTTTCTAAAGCAGCGATTCTCTGCTGCGGATTTGCTTCCTCAACAGCCGCAATGAGTTCAAGAAGCCAGGGGCGTACTTGAGCGAGCTTCGGTTCATAGTGAATATAATGCTTGATTCCTTCGAAGCTCCAGCTAGCTTCTTGGTCGCCCGCTAAGTTTCTTGCAAACTCAAGCAATGCAGCGAGCACGGCGGAAACGTTTGCTGATTTGTTCAATGCCAGGAGCGTAGCAATGTGTAAGGTTCTCATAGCAAGCTCAGTGCCAGGCTCCAGCTTGTGATTCTCGATCAATGCCGAAATACGGGTTTCTGCTTCGACGAACCGGCTGGTCGTAAAATGGTTTTCAGCAAAATTAGCTTGGACAGATAAATTATCCGGATGCTTTTCAAGCCACTGTTGACTCAACATAAAGGCTTCCGGAAATAAAAACAGTTTCTCTTGATATATTGTTAATGCTGTGGAATATGCTGCATCATCATCGGGATAGAATATCAAAACATTGCGATAGGCTTCAGCAGCGCCTTGCCAATCTTTAAGGTAAAGCAAAGCTTGCGCTAAATTATTTTGAGTCTGGGCCCAGTCTTGCGGGAGATCTTCCTTGGTACGTATGGTCAAGGCTTCCCGATACGCTTGAACAGCTTCAGCCAATAAGACTATCCTTTTTTCTCCAGCAGTACGAATGCCTTGTTCCTGCAACACCGCACCCAGATTGTTCTGAGTCGTGGCCCAGTGTTGCGGGAGATCTTCCTGGGTATAAACGGCCAAGGCTTCCCGATACGCTTTAACAGCGTCAGCCAATAAGACTATCCCTTTTTCTCCAGCGGTACGAATGCCTTGTTCCTGCAACACATTACCCAAATTATTTTGAGTCATGGCCCAGTCTTGCGGGAGATTTTCTTGGGTATAAACGGTCAAGGCTTCCCGATACGCTTTAACAGCGTCAGCCAATAAGACTATCCCTTTTTCTCCAGTGGTACGAGTACCTTGGTTCCACAACACATTACCCAGATTGTTCTGAGTCGCGGCCCAGTCTTGCGGGAGATCTTCCTGGGTAAGTATGGTCAAGGCTTCCCGATACGCTTGAGCAGCGTCAGCCAATAAGACTATCCCTTTTTCTCCAGTGGTACGAATGCCTTGTTCCTGCAACACCAAACCCAGATTATTCTGAGTCGTGGCCCATTGTTGCGGGAGATCTTCCTTGGTACGTATGGTCAAGGCTTGCCGATACGCTTTAACAGCGTCAGCCAATAAGACTATCCCTTTTTCTCCTGCGGTACGAATGCCTTGTTCCTGCAACACCAAACCAAGATTGTTCTGAGTCATGGCCCAGTGTTGTGGGAGATCTTCCTGGGTATAAACGGTCAAGGCTTCCCGATACGCTTTAACAGCGTCAGCCAATAAACCTATCCCTTTTTCTCCAGCAGTACGAATGCCTTGTTCCTGCAACACCACACCCAGATTGTTCTGAGTCATGGCCCAGTCTTGCGGGAGATTTTCCTTGGTACGTATGGTCAAGGCTTCCCGATACGCTTTAACAGCTTCAGCCAATAAGACTATCCCTTTTTCTCCAGTGGTACGAGTACCTTGATCCCACAACACATTACCCAGATTGTTCTGAGTCGCGGCCCAGTGTTGTGGGAGATCTTCCTGGGTATAAACGGTCAAGGCTTCCCGATACGCTTTAACAGCATCAGCCAATAAGACTATCCCTTTATCTCCAGGCATACGAGTACCTTGGCCCTTCAACACACTACCAAGATTGTTCTGAGTCATAGCCCAGTCTTGCGGGAAGTTTTCCTGGGTGTAAACGGTCAAGGCTTCCCGATAAGCGGAGATGGCATCGCCTAAATACTGATGAATCGCTTTGCCGTGAGTTCTGATGCCAATTTCATCACTGGATACTCCAATTTCGACATGGATATCGGCCCATAGGCGGGGTTTTTCCGGCTTCGAGACGAGTTGCAACGCTTTTTGATAATTTTTGAGCGCTTGCAAAAATTCATAGTTGTTGTATTGAGCATCTGCGGCCAAGCGAAAATCCCTAATGGCTTCTTCCTGCAATTGTTTCGCTTGTTGTTTTATTTCCTTCATCGCTTGAACTTTATGCTCGGCAGATTTAAGAAATAGACGGCTGGCTTCACTAAAATTCTTCTTCGCATAGGCGGCCAGTCCTAGTAAATAAGGATCGTTCTGTTGCTCTACCTCACCGATCCATTTATCGATTTCCGCCTTGGCTTGATGCGCGCTAAACCCGTATTTAGCCGCCCAATCCTTGATATAACGGCTGAAATCGATATCCTCCGGTTTTCCGTCTGGGCGGGTTTGTTCCTTGGATTTCTCCGCAGTATCGCGAATGAATTTTTCAATACGATCTGCTGACCAGAATTTCTTGGAGCCAATCGGAAGCAAGTGTATGTCAACAAGATTCTTGTCCAGATCATCGGGCACTCTGACTTCCCCATCCAATGGGTATTGAATGCGCCATTCCTCCATATTCAAAGCCAACGTAATTCTGGAACCCGGTTTGAAGATGTCTTTAAGAAAAAGACGGTATCGTCCCCCTTCCTTGGTACGCGCCGTATCGCCGGATTCGACCAGTGTCACATCCTGACCAACTGCTGGATTGCGCTCATCTTGTTCCCCGATCAAAAGAACGCGTCCTTGGAGAAAACGGTCTTTCGCTAAAGATAGCGTAGGAAGGATTAGACAAATCAGCGCAGTTAGAAGCAACAATTGTTTTTTCATGGTTTCTTTATCCGCATGGTAAATCCGAGTGATGTATTGCCCAGAGTTACATCCGCTTCATAATTCTGATACCCAGGCTTTTGCGCAAGAAGCGCAACGCTATCCTGCTTCGAAGCCTTTACATCAAATCGAAACTGGCCATATCGATCGGTGGTGTTCGTAAGGTTAAATTGCGGGAGCGATACTTGCACGCCGGGAAGTGGATCGTTGGCTTCGTTACGAATTGCGCCAGCCAAAGATTGAAGCGTGGATACTTCTACCTGAGGTTTGATTGTAGACATAATTTTCCCCGGCAGCTCAGTAATCAAACTCAAAATGGTGAGAACGCCAACCATGATTCCCACCCAGATCTGCCATTTTTCCAGCAAGCCCTGGGTTGGCTGGATGGCCCGCTCTCCGATGTGGATCGTCACATTCTCTCCTTGAATGACATTTCCATGTACGGCCCAGTTAGGTTGATCGAAGAGAGCTTTAACATGCTGCAATACGGTTTCTGAATTGGTAGCCTGAATTTGCTCCAGTTTGCTGACAACCTCGGCTTTACGAGTTGCATTTTCATTAAGCTTGACACCATTAACCGCAGTCACAATATTTGCGATCTCGTCTGAATCGATGGCGTGTAATGCAGCAAGCGAAGATGGAAGTGGCGTATTATCGAGCAAGCACGGCACGATAACTTTTTTGAGTGCCAGCGCTGTCGTCCACTCGAATTCGACAAAATGCGAAATGGCGGCATTTTTAGACCACGCCAGGAGAAAAACATCCTGATCGGCTATTGCTTCGCCTAAAATTTTAGGCCATTTCTGCCCACCATAGATTTTCTCTTGATCGCGCCAGATAGAAATTTCAGTATGGATGTTGAGCTGTGCGGTCAGCTCTTGAATAAGAGAAAGATCTTCACGCGAGTAGCTCAAAAAGATTGACGGCATCGTATTGCCTTGGGATACTGATAAATGCAGTTTTTATCGAAAACAATATCCAATAACCATCAAGGTTGCTTCAGATTAACCACGATATCTGCGCCCAGCTTCCCTGTGACAAACGCCGAATCACTGAATTTTGGAAAACCGATAGGCTTTTCTGGATTATTCGATAAACCAAACGGTTCATCTGGCAGCATATTCCAACGTAGCTTTAGCTTCCGATTAGCATCCTTATCATGATAAACCGCCACCGCATAAGTCCCTGGTTGATCAAGATTCATACAGATCTTATGTTGTTCCTCAGTGGCCGGAATACGCACAGTACGCTTACGGCCTTTTTTTTCTAAAAAATTATCTGGATCATCATATAAACCAACATTTAGAATCCCACCAGAGCCTACTCCGTTGACCGTGACCCGAATCTGAGGCGAATTCGCGCTACATGGATCTGGCGCCTCGTGCGGTTTGATTTTTAGCTTTTCACCAAAGCTGATTGATGGGAGCAACAAACCAATCAATCCAATCGATAGAATTAATGTAACCGTTTTAAATCGGTTAAAAGAATTTTGCTTCATTACAGTCATCACTCCGTGAATTCATAGAACGCGCCAAAAGTATTTCATAAAGAAGCAGGTTATTCAAATCTAAAAAAGCTTGAAGATGATTGCCACATATCAGCCTTACGGTTTAAAGCGAACTTGTATTTCACGAATATAAGTCAAGGTTTCAGCAGCCTGCTTTAATGTATCCGCCTGTTTTTTCGCATCCAAGATACTCGGCAAAATTTCGATCGGTAAATCCAATTCCACATCGATCCCACCGGAAAGATAATGCAATGTTACGTTCTCGATTGCCGTGGATGGAAGATCAGTCCATTGTTGCTTAAGCGCCTGGATAACGTGCTCCCGTAAAGGCAATTGGCCGCAATAATCCATTATTTCATCATTTTCCGGGTCAATGTGGATGGTAACATCCGTAATGCCATCTGCTTGGCTCAACAAGCTCTGCCGCACCACATCACCAATCCGGTGTCCCTCCGAAACACTTAGGCGTGGATCGACTTGAATATGCACATCGACCAAAATATTGCCTGCACTTTTCCGGGTTCGTAACATATGAACCGATCGCACACCATCCACGGCAACAATTTGTTGCCGAAGCAGCGCAACTTTTTCTGGCTCCAAGGCGGAATCGATTAACTCCTGGATGCTCGAGCGCAACAAATCAATGCCAATTTTAGCAATCATGGCAGCCACAATCACCGCTGCAATTGCGTCGAGATAAGCATGCCCAAGCGCTACCCCTATGATGCCGACTAATACCACCATTGATGAAAAAGCATCTGAACGACTATGCCAGGCATTAGCCATCAACATATCCGAACGCAAGCGCCGCGCCGCCGATACGGTGTAACGATAAATCCATTCTTTAGTCAGCACCGATATCAACGCAATCGACAGCGCCAGCACACTAAATTCCACTACGGTTTCATTATCATTTAATCTTTGTATCGAGTGATAGCCAATGCCAAATGCAACAACCACGAGCACCAAGCCAAGGCTAGCCGTGGCAAGCGTTTCTATGCGGCCATGGCCATACGGATGCTCGCTATCCGCTTCTTTATGCGAATGCTTGGCTGCATACAACACCATAAAATCCGTTAATAAATCAGACAACGAATGCACGCCATCAGCCACTAAAGCCTGTGAATTAGCTATCCACCCGATCACGATTTTGGCTGTCCCCAATGAGAAATCCAATGCCGATCCGATTAATGTTACTCTCCGGATTTCTCGATAGCGCTGTTGCAGCATATTCATTTTTCGGTACGCGACGGAAAACGCCGGTGCTCAACTTTATGACCATGTTGTGTCATCTGGCACGCACGACGGAAGGAAATCAGCGATCTTTGCACATGCCCGAGCATGGTATTCAATGAATATCCAGTAACACAGCCTGACTCACTCATACCTGAAGGCAATTCGGAAAGCAACTCCAATCCCTGCATCACATGTTCCATCGTATAAATCCTAAAAGCACCGGCTTTTACTGCGGCCACCACATCAGGATGCAAAACCAAATGCTGGCGATTAGCCTGTGGAATCAACACACCCTGCTCACCGGTCAAACCAGTTTTTACGCACAATCGAAAATATCCTTCGATTTTGTCATTGATTGCACCGATTGGCAGTACTTCACCATATTGATTCATTGCACCCGTTACCGCAATACCTTGCTTCAACGGTGTATTCGCCAACGAAGAAAGCAACGCATAAAACTCCGCACAAGTGGCCGAATCTCCTTCGATACCAGCATACTCCTGCTCAAAAACGACCGATGCGCTGAGTGCCAGCGGTGCAATATGGGCAAACAACGCAGACAAATAACTTTGCAGGATTAGAACCCCTTTGTCATGAATAGGACCCGACATATCGACTTCACGCACAATATTTAACAAGCCATCTTCGCCAGGAAAAGTACGCGCAGTAATGCAGGCCGTGGTACCAAACCGACACTCGCCCCATTCGATTTGCGTTAACGCATTCAGTCGACCGACTTGTGCACCCGATAAGGCAATCAAAATCTCGCCATCTAAAATCGATTGCTGTATCTGCAATTCTGGACCGTTATGGCGCAAATTCCGCATGTGCAATGCCGCATCTATATCGGATGCTTCAACCAAAGACCCATAACGTTCACTGCATTGTCCTGCACTTTCTATTATCAATGCTTTGGTATCCGCAAAAACAGCACTCAAATATTTTTGATGTTCCACTGTGCGATGGGATTCTTCCAACAGACGTGCTACGGCAGTGGCAGAAAAATGTGGCAGTTGAGCTTCATGACATATCTTGGCTACCAGAACCGACACCGCCTGATAAGTGGATTGAGTTGCTGGAAAGCTTTTTTGGAAGTCCACTTTCACGCGAAAATGCTGCATGAATTCTGCTTCATCTGCTTGCAATCCGTAATACTCATCCCGTGACCCAATCAAAACGATCTTAACGTCCGCTTCGAATAATTGCGATTCCGGAAATACTGGTGCATATTGAAAAGACCGCGAGGCATATTCTTCCAAGGATATTTTTTGACTGCGTAAAAAATACCGCAGCTTAATCCACAATGCATCATTCTCAAGTAAGTCACTGGCATGCAGCATGATGAACCCACCATTGGCTTTCAGCAAACTACCCGCGGTAACGTGCGGAAAACTAAACTGCGGCTTTCCCTCCGCGAATGAACAATCTACATGCCCCAATAGCGACGCAACAGTCGAATTTTGTTCGATGATTACCGGAGCACCGGAGAGTTCGGCATTATCCACGATCAAATTGATTCGATGAGCAGACAATATGCTACTCAATGTTGTCCACCAATCGCTCTGTTGACTCTGTTTGTGTTGAAGAGTAGTCAAACACGCCACAACCTCAGCTTGCATTTGCTCAAAAAATGTACTCAGCCGGAGCTGCTCGTTTTGCGCTAACTGTAGCTCCGATTGAATTTCCGAAAAAGCTTCATCCATCAATATTTTGATTGCATCAAACTGAGCGGCTGAAGCAGCATCGCTAAAGTGCGCAAGAATGTTCGATGGTAAGGATCTTGTCATGCGCCAAAATGCACTCTGGAGCATACGTCCTTGTCCCGCTGGCAGATATAAGACTATTGATTTATTCTCAGCACACCCGCTATGCAATACGCATAAATCAGGCGGTACTGGTTGATTGTTAGCCACTTCAGTCAGTAATTGCTGCAACAAAGAGCGCCGCCCCGAACCAGGCTCACCCAGCACAAACAAATGATAGCCCGGTTGCTTCATAAGCAAACCATATCGCGCAGCCGTTTCGGCACGCTCCTGACCGATCCAACCTGCTGGTTGTTGTAACAACTCGGCGGTATCCGAGAAACCAAGAGATTCCGATTGAACCGCCACACGTAAATCAGAAAATTGAAGTAATGAAACCGTCATCATTCAACCATCGCAAAAGATAGCAAAGTGTTTAAAAGAAAACTTGTTATTGTACCTGCTCAAGGACTTACAGTCTTAAAATGATCTATTTTTTGGAATTCTTCTAGAAATTAAAAACCACGCTTAATCAATTACTTTCAACTTAGTAATCGAAATATTCCGATGAAAGTACTGATAGATAGCAGCATAGCATTTAGACAATCTTCTCAGTTTGAGTGCGTTAGCTAAGAAATGACCGTGCAAAAATCTCGAGATATGCTTAATCAACAGAAGTCTGGATTTTCATATTTTAATAAATTAATCTATCCTATCAATAATTACCTATAGGTTCCCATGAATTCCGAGTTAGATACAACATTACTTTCATTCGACGAGTGTGAGACACTGAAAGTACGGCAGCAATTGCTGGGGAAAATTGCTGCCGTGGGTGAATGGACTCACAGGTTCCTAGATGATGAAATAACTTGGTCTGGTTATCTCCACGATTTTTATGAATTGAATCATCCATTAACACCATCGAACCTACTCAACGATACACAGCTTTATCAAGGTGACGAAGCAATCAAAATGCGGTCGTTATTAGAGCGCGTTACCATCAACAAAGCAATGTTTTCCGATGAATTCAAAATCAACATGCCAGATGGGAGAATCAAATGGCACCGCACTACGATTCATCCCATTACTGATCAGCAAGGTAAATTGCTGGGGTTTTACGGCCTATTGCAGAACACTACTGATAGGAAGCAGGAGGAAGCAAACAACGAAAAACGATATGCGCTGTTTCAACATATTTTCGATCGATTGCCATCAGAATTAGTTGTCCTCAACAACGCAGGTCAATATTTGTATGCCAACCAGTCCGCAATCCAAAGCACGCTAAACTGTGGCACTCTGTTTGATCATCAACACTCTGAGTCGAGCGACCAATTAAACAAGCTAGGTAACTGGACTGTCGAATCGAAACGGAATGACGCAATCGAAGATTGTTTGCAAAATAAGAAAGCAGTCACCTTCGAGGAGAAAATTAACGATATCGATGGCTTGAGCAAAACAATGCTTCGTAATCTATATCCTTTGCTGGATCAAAAAGGCGAGGTAGAGTTTTTGATTGGCCACGGCGTCGATATCAGCGCAAGAAAACAAAGCGAGCTCGAACTACAGCGTATGGCGATTATCGCGGAAAAAACTAACGGCATTGTCATGGTGACCGATCCTGATCGGAAAATTACTTGGGTCAATCACAGTTTTGAGCAAATTCTAGGTTACCAAGCTGGGGAAATAATCGGCATCGATCCAGCTGATTTCCTGCAAGGACCAGAAACTTCGCAACGAACGATTCACGATATTGCCGAATCCCTGAAAGCCTCTGGTTCGTTCTCAGGAGAAATTCTGAACTACACCAAAGATGGCAAGCAAATCTGGCTTTATCTCAATATTACAGCCGTTTACGATGATCAAGGCAAATTGCTTAATTATATTGCCGTTGAGAATGACATTACCGTAATCAAACTGGCAGAGTAGCATCATCAAAAAGCCATGGAACGAGAGCGTGAATTAAACCAATTCAAAACACAACTCATCAATCTTGCTTCACATCAATTTCGCACGCCACTTGCCACCATTCGTTCCTGTATTGATTTATTGGATTTAAAACTAAAATCGACACATCTGAATGATGCGTTCCAAGGATTTTTTGCGAAACACAAAGCTATCATCGATGAAGAAACCACGCGCATGACTGAATTGATGGAAAATATCTTAGATATCGGCAGAATCGATGAAGGTAAAGTTGAATTATTCAAAAAAAACCTTCCCTTCAAAAAATTTATGGATGATTTTGTTCAATCTAATCAAGAACCGGGTGGAGAATATCGCAAATTAAGTTATCACTTTGATACTTCTGACAAGATCATCAGTATCGACGAAATCCTTTTGCGCAACGTTTTACGCAATATCGTCTCAAATGCCTATAAATACTCGCAAGGCAAGCCCGCTCCAGAACTCAAAGTAAACTTTAAAAAAAATGCCTATTGGATTACTGTCAAGGATTATGGCATTGGCGTTCCCGACAAAGATCAACCCTATTTGTTCGAATCGTTCTTTAGAGCTTCCAACGCGAGGATTTTTCCCGGAAGCGGTCTTGGTTTAATGATTTCCAAGAAATTGATCGCATTGCATGGCGGTAATATCCATTTTTCCAGTAAAGTAGGCGCGGGATGTTGCGTGACTATTCATCTACCTGCCTAGATCGTTCTTATGCGTGATAATCCCTTAATACTCTTGATAGAAGACGAGAAAGCATTGCGCGAAAATATATACGAAATCATTACACATTATGGATTCCAAGTAATTTCTTCGGCTAGCGGTGAAGAAGGTATCAGAATTGTTGAAAAATCTAAACCGGATATCATTATCTGCGACATCATGTTACCTGGAATAGATGGTCATGAGGTCTTGACCTCAGTGCGCGAGCAGTTACCCGCATTCACCGGTGCTTTCATTTTTCTCACTGCGAAGTCGACTCGTGCAGATACCCGAGCTGGCATGGATATGGGTGCCGATGACTACCTGACAAAACCTTTTACCAAAGAAGAGCTTATAAACAGTATCAAAGCCCGCATTGAAAAATCAGCAAAAATCCAAGCTCATACCCCATACTCGTTCGAGGATACGCTCACATTTACCGAGCTAGAAAAAATTGCTTTGCTTACTCCAGCAGAACGCAAAGTCATACGAGAAATCTCCAAAGGACTCACCACACCACAAATTGCTCAAAAACTTTTCTTGAGCCAAAAAACCATTGAAAACCATCGCACCAATATTTCCCGGAAATTAAATTTGAGCGGTCCGAATAGTTTAATCAACTTCGCGTTACGTCTGAAACCTTCATTAATAGATAATCACTAATACTCATCGCCAGTTTTCTACCGCTTTGACGTAACAATCAAGCAGCTGCTAAACATAGCCCTAGAATCTTGAATATCGCATACAAAATGAATGGATCCATTCATTGCAAAAAACATCGAACACGCTATGCTGTTGTTGGTATAAAAGTATTGCCAGGAACTAGGACAATCTTTGTTGTCTAAATACTTGGCCAATCTTGATACTGAGTTTCTATTAACAACCTAATAGGAGGAGAAAATGGCAACGACATATGGCACGAGTAGTGCGAGTAAGAGTGCTGATTATGACATGTCGCTGTGGTATGACTCAAAGTACTACAAATTAGGCATGCTGACGATGTTATTGGTAGCGATATTTTGGATATGGTATCAAAGGACATTTGCATATTCGCATGGAATGGATTCGATGGAACCTGAGTTTGACAAGGTATGGATGGGTCTGTGGCGAGTACACATGACACTGATGCCGCTGTTTGGGTTGGTGACATGGGGTTGGATTCTGAAGACTCGTGATACGAAAGAGCAATTAGACAATTTGGACACCAAGCTGGAGATCAAACGTTATTTTTACTGGATGATGTGGTTGGGTGTTTATTTGTTTGGTGTTTACTGGGGCGGAAGTTTCTTTACGGAACAAGACGCATCTTGGCACCAAGTGATTATTCGTGACACGAGCTTTACGCCAAGTCACGTAGTGGTATTTTACGGTTCGTTCCCGATGTACATTGTATGTGGTGTAGCGTCATACTTGTATGCGATGACCCGTCTGCCGCTGTATAGCCGTGGCACATCCTTCCCGTTGGTGATGGCAATTGCTGGTCCATTGATGATTCTGCCGAACGTAGGGTTGAACGAATGGGGACATGCATTCTGGTTCATGGAAGAATTGTTTAGCGCGCCATTACACTGGGGCTTTGTGATTCTGGGTTGGGCTGGTTTATTTTCGGGTGGAATTGCAGCACAAATCATTACCCGTTATTCAAACCTGACCGATGTAACCTGGAACAATGCTAGCAGAGAAATTCTGAATAACCGCATCGTTCCTTAATTTTTAGTTGATATACACATTCCATGGTTTATCGAAATAAACCATGGAATGGTCAAGCAAAATGCTTAATCAAATAGGAGGGATGGAACATATGATTACACTAGAAAAAATAACAGGACATGTTTTTATAGCGATTATCCTGTTTACATTGTATTCCGGATTGGCTACCGCGCATGGGAAGGTAGATCTAGATGCTGATGTTTGCGTACGCAACATATCCGGCAGTATGGTGCACTTAAGCACGTATCAACCACAATATGATCCCCAAGCCGAATATTGCACAGAAATTCCTAAAGAAGGTGAAACTTTATGGGTCTTAGATTTAATTGATCAGGCGCTGCGTAACATGCCAGTTGCAGTTAAAATTATGAGGGGTAGCGGTGCAAGTTTAAGCGATACCGTAACATCACTCTATTCTACCGATCACAGTGACGGAGTGATTAAAGGCGCATTCAATTTAGACGAAGGACAATATACACTTTTTGTGACTGGAGAAGGTACTCCTCCTTTACATTACGAATATCCATTAAGAATTCAGATGACCAATTACAAGGATCTATTTTTTTCATATGCGCCTTATATAATTATATTTCTATTGCTTGCTTTAATGACGGATAAAATCTTGAAACGCCGTAAATTAAGAAGCTAGGCTTAGAACTCTAACAACGATATCTTCTGAAGGTGTTAAGTTTTTGAGGGTAAACATACTGTAACTGCAAGGATTGCTTTCTGTCATCATATTTTTGATACAAAAGAGCTTAAAATCAGGTTTTTGAGTATCATCAACTTACCGTGAAAGAAATGGCTAGCACCCGGAATCATTACAATCGGCAGCGATTGGGGTGCTGCCCAAGCCATAATTGATTCAGGCACGACCACATCATCCTGATCGCCCTGAATAATCAAGGTATAGCGATTCTTTTCAGGCGGTATAGGAGCTTCCAAATGTACAACAGATGGCGCAACCAAAATGAGAAATTCTGGGTTCAGGGTCTGAGCAGCATGCAATTGAATAGCACCGCCAAAAGAAAAACCGGATAGCAACAAAGGCAAATCCAGTAAATCGCTATATTGTTCGCGAATATAATTCGTAATCGTTAGCACATCGACCAATTCCCCGATACCATGATCAAAAACTCCCTCGCTTTGACCAACACCACGAAAATTGAATTTTACCGTAACAAAACCTAGTTCTAACAAGGTATTGAATAATGTATGCGCCACCTTGTTATTCATCGTTCCACCATACAGTGGATGCGGATGCGCCACAATAGCAACTCCTTTGGGAGGAGCGCTAGGTCTAGCTAACACCGTTTCCAGCTTTCCGGCAGCACCTGCAACAAAAAACTTTTCAAGTCGATACGATTTCATTGGCACAGCATCTTAACCGCTATTAAACATAAGTTGTTGATCAAATCTTCAAGCGCTCGACAACATTGCCTTTCACCAAATGCTCATCAATGATTTCATCAATATCATCCTTGTCGATATAGGTATACCAAGTTTCATCCGGGTAAACCACAATCACCGGTCCTTCATTACAGCGATCCAGGCAACCAGCGTTGTTAATGCGAATCTTATTTTTTCCATCAAGTCTTAATGATTTAATGCGTTGTTTAGCGTAATCACGCAATACTTGCGCTCCCAAATCATTACAGCATTTGGCTCCACCTTCACGCTGATTGACGCAAAAAAAGACATGGTATTGATAGTAACTCATAATCGTGTCATTCAAATAGTCATCGAAAAGATAGTTGATTTTACAAAATTTGCAGCCTTTACTGTAAATTTCATGGCTCAACAATAAAAATAAAATTTCTTATGTCACAACACACCAGGAAAAGAACGAAAACGAAGCAAATAAATGAAGTCATGCACCACCAGCGATGCAATCATTTAGTAAGCATGATGTTTACCAGAGAACGGAGTTTTTTGACGCAGATTAAACGGTTGAAATGTAGCGGCAAAGATTTTTTAGAAGTCTGATCAAAACTTTTCTGTTATTGATAACATGAATAACAGATATGGCGATATCACATATTCCAGGGAATAGTGCGATTCTCAATAAGCGTCCTTAATGAATCGACACTGGGTGCATAATATCGCCTGAGCCGTAAATAATCCTGTTCGGGAATTTGATCGTAGCCTTCTCGTGCTTGATTAGTTTTTTTGTACAAATCCACTAGCGATTGTTTCAATTGTGGACGCTGCCGCAAAAGCCGCTCAGATTTTGCATTGAGCCAAACAGCTATTTTATGCAACCATTTGAGCCGACTTTCATAGGTCACGTTGATTTTCTTAAAATCGTAATTGGCAAAATAGTCCGATGGAATCTCTAAGAACTGACAGAGTTCTTGCATAAAGCTAAGAATATCGCGATTCATGTCTTCAAAAAACATGATTTTTATTTGCTTGGTTGGAAAACACTGATAATAATATTTCAGATACTCAGCATACCGGCCATAGCTGATCACTTTCAGGTACCACTCATCCATGCCTAATTCAGCGGGCGACTTCTGCTTTGAATCGTATGCAATACATTGATCGATATATTCTGAAAAAGACATATCTTTACAAATATTGAGCTTACCAATATGGAAATTAAAAGATGAGTACATCCTGTCCACTGGATCCCTTAGGATGAATAGCAATTTTGTTTTGGGTATCAATGCATGGATACGCGGTGCAACCTCAGCACCACTGCCGAGATAACCCGGTGAAGCCTCCATCACAATAGTTTTTCGTTCGCAATGGCTGGCAAAATACTTGGAATAATTCAGCATATCGGTATTGCGGTCTCCGAAATACCCATTACGAAAAAAATCCGTTTCTTTCACAGCAGAACCACAAACTAAAGGATGTGTGCTTAAATAAGTAAATACAGAAGTCGTTCCAGCTTTTTCTGTTCCTGCGATAATGAAATTAGCTAATGTCACAGCGATATTCCTTTCTAAGTAACTATGTTGCGTGATCAGAATATTGAAATCGAATTTCTAATAGAAACCGTACCCGCCCAATCAATTAAATTTATTCAGCGTGGTTGTTGTATATTATGAATAAGAGATTGTTGTTGCAATATTTTCTTCCCTTTCAGACGACGCCATAATACGCGCATCATGAAAACTGGATTACCCAAAACATATCGTGCAAACATCCTTTTCGGTTCCATCATTAATCGAAAAACCCATTCCAACCCAAGTTTACGAATAAAATAAGGCGCCCGAGGCATGATTCCAGAATAAAAATCGAATAATGCACCTACCCCCATTATAATAGGCGTTTGCAGTTTTTCCGCATGATGTGTTATCCATAATTCCTGATTCGGTACGCCCATCGCCACCAGGAGAATTTGTGCCCCACTGTCATTAATAGACTGAATAATGCTTTCTGCATCGTTTGGATGGAAGTAACCATCATGCGTCCAAACGATATTCAAATGCGGGAATTGTTTCTTCATATTATCAGCACACTGTTGGGCTATGCCAGGACGCGCACCCAATAGTGCAAGATTAATCTGTTCACGGGCAGCTTCGCGGCAAATAATAGGAAACAAATCAGTTCCATTAACGTTGTCTTTGAGCCAAAAACCAGCCAGTTTTGCGGCTTGCCGCATGCCACTGCCATCGGCATATAATAAAGCTCGATCCTGCAACGCTCGCAAATAGTTTGCATCGTTCGCGGCAACATTAATGCAATGAGCATTCAGAAAAAAAACTTTGCAACGGTTGTTCCGTTTGGCATCGGCAACGATATTTGCACCTGCTTCATCAAGTGTTATATCTTTGATGCTTAGTCCAAAAAGATGTATATACGTCATAGAGGTTGTCGCTTCTCGATTATCGCATCATAAACCCCAGCAACCGCTTTAGCCATGCTATGGTCTGAAAAATTAGCAACCTGGAGTTGGTATGCTTTCTCACGCATGCTAGTCCACTGGTATTTGCCATCCATTAGCTCAGCAATTACTTTGGCCAGTTGTCGCGCATCTCCGGCAGGCACCACCAAACCAGTATGACCATGTTCCAATACTTCTGGAATGCCTTCCACATTGGATGCCACGACCGGCACACCCGTTGCCATCGCTTCCAGAATAACCATCGGCATACCTTCTCCGAATAAGCTTGGAAGCGTCATAACATCCATTTTGAGAAATTCTGGTTCGATTTTTTGTACAAACCCAACCCAGTCAATCATATCCGCCACACCTAACCGAATAGCCAATGCTTTAATGTTTTTTTCATACTCTGGCGTTTCGAATGGGCCTACCGCGCGGAGTCGAACAGCCTTCCCCATTTGCTTTAAATCAGCCAAGGCTTGGATCAACACTTCCAATCCTTTTCGCGGACGAAATAATGCCACGCTGCCGATAATCCATTCCGAACTCGGTGGCAAGCGCTCAGGCAGTGGCCCCGGAGTCACTACGCCATTCGCTGCCATGGTAATTTTTGTACGCGACCAACCCTGTTTTTGCAGATAACCTTCTAAGCTCTTAGACACGGGAATTAATTGCGAAACACCAATTAGGCTTAACCGTTCCATCGTAGCATTGACATAATTGCGCAACAGGTTCTCGGTATCTCTTGTCGTTGGACTGTGAACATGGTGAACTAATGGCAATCCGGTCATCCATGCAGCAGAACGGCCTAGCAATACGGCTCTAGGCGTATGCGAATGAATAATCGCATACCGATCCCGTCGTGCAATAGCCACAATTTCTTTTACACAGGCCAAATCAAACTTAGATTTCATCGGCACTTCATAGAGTGGCACCGTAGAGACCCTATTAGCTGCAAATTTAAATGGTTTTAGACAAACGAAACCAACTTCGTAACCATATTCAGGCAAACTCAGCGCTAATACATCTTGAACTCTTTCAGCACCGGAGAAAAATTCACCATTAATGATATGCAACACTTTGGCTTTACTGGTTCTCATCTGAAGTTAACCATGAAGTGGAAGTCTTATTTTAGAGTCAAAAAATTCCGTCAATATTTTGGATGTTTCCATACGAAAGGCGCAAAAAATCGAGCTTGCTGTCGCAATCCGCGGCGCAACAATGCCATATCATTACGATTAAGTGGCTTGACGAGCACCAAACCAGCGCAATACAACAAAAGCACAATCCCAAGCCCCCACCACGCATTATATTCTTGACCAACCATCCATCCAGCGATCGTCGATAAAGCAGCCAGAACAATTCCGCGCAAAGCACCATACCAATCCAATTCGATACGCTCAGCTTGGCGGTTGAGCCACACTAAAATAGTGCTATTCAAGATCCAGAGGCTTAGCATAATCCCTATCACAACCCCAATCAAATCCCAGTTTGATCCAATAATGACCGATATCGGCACTAGAATAGCTAATAAACTAAAGTATCTCAGCTGGTGCGTATAGGAAAAAATCTGCATGGATGAATTGATCAGTTGACTTTGACCAGCCGCGCCCAGTCCGATTAGCATAATTAGCATAATCGTTCCCGCATCCATAAAGCGGCCACTGCTAATAAACGCAATTAGCGTATCACCCGCAATAGCAATCGATGCAACACAGATAGCCACAATTAATAGATTGATTTTCCATAATAAAGCCACAGTTTGGCTAACAATACTGATTTCACCAGCGGTATACCTTGAAATCAAGATGGGCCGAATGATGTTATAAAGCAAGTTGGCAGGTAAATAACGGCCGATGATGGTCTGTAGTTGCTGTAAGAAAGCAAACATACCGGCTGCCTCCAATCCTAGTACCCTAGCTACTAAAATTCTTAATGTTCCGGGTCCGGCAGTAGCCCATAATAAGCTCGTCCCCATCATATGCCAAATGAAAGTCGCAATTTCTCGCACGCTGACGTAATAATCACCAGTACCTGGTAAGTTTCTTAACTTTTTGACTAAAAACAATTCCGCTAATAGAAAGCAACTGGTCGAAATGATCAGATCAATGTATAACAGCTTTTCCAACGTTAAAGTTCCAACTAACGTCAGTATCGCCACACCGATGATACGTCCGATCGGCATCAATGCTTGTGTCGTTTGCGACCAACGTTGTTCCAAGAGACACTCGAGCATCTCGACAGTAAACCGAAAACCTATGACAGTAATAATAAGACCTGCAGCGATGATTGTGCTATTTTGCTGCACGACACTGAAACCAAGCCAAACAGTAATTTCTGGCCAAAAAGAAACAATAATCACAGAAAAAACAATCAAAATTGCAAAACGAATCAAAGCCATCCAACTAACAAACTTAAATAAAAGCCCAGGAGCTCCACGTTCCGCCAGTTCCGGCAAAAATCTCCGCACGCCTTCTATCATGCCGAGAGAACTCAAAGGCATCAGCATCTCTACCATGCCCCATAACACCATGTATGCGCCGTAATCGCTAGGCGATAAAATGCGTACTAGCCAAAGTGTTAATGCAAAAAACGCAATAGCTTGCGTCACCCTCCCTAATAGAAAATGCTGGAGAGCTTTGCGAAAACGTTTCCCTGAATAAAGCATTAGGTGGGACAAATGGCTTTTCCTAATATTTTTTCATATTCCGATTCGACCAGGTCAGCGATAACATCGTAAGTCCTGTTCTTCCTAACCCAATCGGGGCCTTTTGCTGCCATATTCTTTGCTCGTTCTGGATCCTCTAGAAAATAAAATGCTGCATCAGCAAAAGCTTTTTCATCCCACTCGACACAATGGCCTACGCCGCTATCCTCCATAACTTGGCATTGCTCCGGCAGCTCATTGGCGACAATGCATTTACCCATTGCCATGTATTCGATCAATTTAGTAGGTGATGCGGGAAGAAAAACTGGAGAAGGATAGATAGGAGAAAAACAAATATCGGCTTGCTTAACCAATTTCCAAGCTTCATCCATCGGTAGAAATCCAGTGATCGTGACATCCGATATCAATCCCAGTCGAATTGCTTCTTCCTCTACAGCCTGTGAGTCACTTGGCATTTGTCCATCACCGACATACAACAAACGCGCCCCAGGGTAGCGTGATTTTACCCTATGCAATACACGAACCAAGATTTCCGATTTACGCATCTTCATAATCAATCCAAGATGAAGGAGCAATGGAGCTCGCGTATTCGGTGCGATAGCATCATAAGCTTGCCCCACCTGATCGATACGGATACCCATAGGCACCGGAGTCATCTTGGACAAACGAATACCTTGCTTTGCAACATCTTCTTTCATACGCTGGCTTTGAACAAAGATATGGTCCGCGCTTGGCAAAATGATTTTATAGAGTAAATTACGAATCAAATGACCTTTTAGCCAAACCAGATGACGATAGGGTACCAGTCGATTCTTTGCTTGATACAATTTTGATTCGGCAAAAGGATAGGACATCCAATACACAAAACGTGCACCGGTTAGTCGTGCCGCAAGCCAAGCAATTAAGCTAGCAAAAAACTTATCACGTACTTGAATAACATCGTAACGCCCTAGGATTGCTAAAGGTAGAATCATCAAGTCACCCAGCATACCGAGAAAATTGTTGATGATCCTATGAATCAGTTTCTTGCCTCTACTATGTGGCGTAAGATACACGGTATTTCCCAACCATTGAGTGGGAGAAGCTTGGTTCGTCGCATCTGAACCCCGCTGCATCAACCATTCAATCTGATGTCCGCGAGCAGGCATTTGTTTAGCAAATAAATCGACCACATCGGCACGAAAGGGCGGAAAGCGATCTTCTACAATATACAACAGCTTCATAATTTGTCCTTCGTAGATTGGTAATCGAAATGAGAAATGCACATCACTTCATTCCAAGCTGAAAGTATCCATAGCGATTACGGATGAAATCAGGTGCTCCAATTCAATTTTTAGATTTGCCATTGTCGCATCTGCTCTTGATTCTATTATCGTCAATATATTGTGGAGTATTAAAATTATCATAAAAAGATCTTTTGAAATTAATTGTAATCGGGCAAAAGAGGGGCTATTTCCATCTAAAACTTCAGTACAAATTATTTCCAGCAAGCACTCGATTTTTTAAGGAAATTCGCAAAGATAAACAAAGACCCGTTAGATGACGATCGCATTTACAAACTACCCAACACTTACCCGACATTATTTTTTAGTTTCTTCGAGCAATAGACCATCTAACCATTCTTTCCAGGCAAGAAATTTTTTATTCAGCTTATCGCTTTTTTGAATTATAGAAATTCGACTGGCTTCCTGAAAACAGTGAACTTTATCATTAGTTGCAAGTAAGGCAGTACCTTGCAAACTCGCTTCTTTCTGCTGCAAACAATAAATAGGTAGCGGCACACATTGACCAATGCCGTACTGCAAGCAAGGTAGTGCTGATAACCCTCCTGATAAATAAATTACCGCTAGCGGTAATTGACTATGAAAGTCCTCAATGATACGTGCAATCCGAAAACAAATAGCCTCAAGTAACAACACAACAATTTGTTGTTGCGTCAATAACGAAATCGATTGCGAAAAATACAAACCATAGTCTTGACGAAAATATGGTGCACCTAGTCCGCTTGGCTCCGCAAGACAAAAAATATCATTATCTGCCATCTCTTCGATTACACAATCTTCAATCGAATAAGGCGCCAATACGGCGGCAATTGAATTCAGTGTACCCTCGATCGCGAAACAGGGCAGTTTACCAACTGGCTGATAAACCAGCGTATGTAGATAGCCATTCGATACCGATGATTCTTGCGGAAAGGTTCGGATCACAAAGCCGCCAGTACCAAGATTGACTAAAGCTCGGGTCGATGCATCAGCTAAGTTCGCGTCGACGCTGGCCAGATAAGCTGCGGATTGATCTGCCACACTTGCCATAAGCGTCAAGCCAAATGACTCAAGCATGACATTAAGCCCGGTAGAAGATCGAATGTCTGGTAGAATTTCTAAAGGAATTTCAAATAATTCACACAGACTCCGCGACCATTGCTGTTGATGAATATCCATCAACAAAGTACGTGCAGCCATAGAAGCATCAACCCAATAATGTTGCCCGCGAGTCCAACGCCAAATAAGAAAAGTATCAAGCGTACCAACCAACCATTGCTTTTGTATCAGCTTATCACGCCATGACGGATTTTCTCTTAATAAAATATTAAGCTTAGGAGCAAAATAGTACGGCGTTAACCGTAGTCCAGCCAAACGTTGAATCAACTCGGTCGATGCATACAGGCGATTACAACATTCACGGCCACGAGTATCTTGCCATGAAATCAAAGGAATGACAGGATCGCCACTACTTTTTTCCCAGATCAGAAAAGAAGAACGTTGACTACATAAACCTAATGGTGGCTTTTGATGAGTATGGTTAAGACACTGCTTTAGAACTTGTTCGGCAGTCGCTAAATAAGCCAATCCATCGCTCTCATAATACCCATTATGATGGCTAATAGCAGGCGCGTCCTGCCGGATAACATGACACAAATTTCCATCAGTATCCATCAAGGTGGCTTTAATAGAAGTCGTACCTAAATCAAGCGCAATTGCTGAAATATCAGGGTTACGCATCATTACTACAACGATTAACTTCTTGTGTCACTCTGACAACATCCCAATTCAAAGTTTCGGCTACATGTTGTGCAATGTGCCGCAGTTGTTCTTTGCGGAGTTTGGCAAGAATCAACAAAGGCATGCGACGGCGTAACAAATCATCCAAATGGATTACCATTTCGGATTCAGCACAATGGAGCAAATCCGCATAAATAAAAGGAAGCGATCGAATAATGCGTTGTGCAAGTTGTGGCTGCATCTCAATACGATGCAAAATTTCACTCGCTTGCGTGCCATGTCGCCGTAAAAGCCAGCGTATGCTTTCATCATCAATTCCCAGCGTTGAAGCATGGACTTGCATCTGCTCCCACCAAACTGGAAAGGCATTGCTCGGCGCCCACGGAAACAACTTCCGCGTTGCACAGGGCCGAAACTTTCCAAGTTGGGTACAAACTTTATCAACAATAGTAGTGGAATCTTGCCTAGCAGAGGTAATCTTGCCCCCGATAGAATAATGAATATCATCAGTTTGGGATTTTAATTCCCAATCGCGACTAGCAGAAGAGGGAGAACCCTGTAAATCCGATTGACCTTCTCGTTTAAAAACACGAACACCTACGAAATGACCGACAATGTCCTGCTCATTCCAAGGAACCTGCAAATAATTATTTACTGCATCAAGTAGATAACGGATATCGCTCGGTTCAACCTTTACATTGGCAACATCACCCTGGAACTCAGTGTCAGTGGTGCCCAGTAAAGTCATACCATACCACGGAATCAGGAAAAACACCCGCCCATCCGACCGTGCCGTCAAAAGCAATGCTTTATCGCCCGGAATAGCCGGCATGATTAAATGGATGCCTTTTGCGAGTAAGCACAATTGTTGACTGTATTGATCATTAACGAGCCATTGCCCAGTAGTAAAAACAATTTGCTTAAAATAAATTGTTTGTTGTTTCGTGGTCACTTGATCTTCAATCAATGCAGCATTGAGATTCTCTCTCCTTGCAAGGAATTGAATAAATTGACAGTAATTGACACAGCACGCACCGGCATCGAGAGCGCCAGCGATAAGCTCTAAAACTAGACGAGCATCATCAGTTTGCGCATCGGAATAAATGAAACTTCCTTTAAGCTCGTTCTCATGAAGATAAGGAAAATACGCCATCAATGACTCTGCATCCAAGTACCGGTGGTGTGTCTTTGAACGCGTTTTTCCAGCCAACCAGTCGTACAACATCAAACCGATTTTCAACTTAAATCGATTCAAGTAATGATGGCGCTGGTATGCATATAACGGTATGCCAAATTGCAATGGCCAGACACGATGAGGCGCGATTTGTAACAACAACTCACGTTCTTTGAGTGATTTGCTGACGAGCTTGAAATCATAGTTTTCTAAATAGCGCAAACCACCATGAATCAGTTTACTGGATGCCGATGAAGTAGCGCTGGCCCAGTCATTTTGTTCAATAATTGCGACTTTGAGTCCGCGCAGCGCTGCATCATAAGCAGTCCACGCACCATAGATCCCGCCACCACATACCAACAAATCGAAAGATTGACCAGAAAGTGCGGCGAAATCTCTTTTCATTGGTCGCGAATGACAAGTGCTTTCTGCGGAAAATCACTGATGAGAATATCTACCCCCAATTGCAATGCCTTATTAATTTGTATCTCACTATTACAGGTATAAACACCGATACATTTGTGATGATTGCGTAACAAATCAACAATTTCCTGTTCAATGATATCAATTGGCAAACAAAATCCATGCAAAAAAGGATGATCCGCGTTAATTGTATGCACATCGGTAATCGATTGATCATCATCAACATTATAAATCAGTGGAAAATCAGGCCGATAATCGTGTGCATCAACAAGACTTGCTAAATTAAATGACGACACGATAATCCGATGATCTGGATTTTTTCCAATCATATCCAGTGTCTGATACATTTTTAGTTGATGGCGAGAGCGAGATTCCCAATCACGATTCTTAATTTCAACCAATAATCGACAGCGTGTTCGGTAAGCGGTCAAGAAATCTTCCAATGCCATTGGATTTTGGTTTTCATCAGGAAGTGCGCGTGACATCAGTTCCTTCAGTTGGAGATAATCAAAATCATCGATATGTTTATCGTTAAGTCCAATTTTATCGAGATAACGATCATGCCATAGCACCGCGATTTCGTCTCGGGTTAACTGAACATCCGTTTCAATCCCATCAATCGAATAGGTCAGCGCTTTATCAAAAGCGCCTCGAGTATTTTCCAATGCTTCGGAATTTGCGCCACGGTGTGCATAAACCAAAACCTTATTCATTATAACCTTTCATAGCTGTTAAATCTTTCAACACTACTGCAACCATAAGACTGATCGAACCAAGTCACTACTTAGATTTCGACTTTAACAACTCAACAATAGCGGGATCTTTGGCGATCTCAGCAGCAGTTTTACCTTTCTTACTTTTGAGGCTGGTATTTGCTCCTTTCTGCAGCAGAACTTTTACTGCATCCGCATGGTCGTGCAATCCTGCCCACATTAAAGCCGTTACACCGTCATCATTTTGCAGATCAATTTTTGCGCCACTTTCAAGTAATACTTCAATGACGCTAGTGTGTCCGTTTTGTGCCGCCAGTATCAACGGCGTAAATCCATTGGATGCTTTGTGATCGACTTTTGCGCCATGCTTAATGAGCATTCTAACCATCTCGGTATTGCCGATCAATGCCGCAATCGTCAATGCGGTTGCATTATTCTTATCCGGCTGATCAACTTTCGCACCTTTTGTCAACAAAGTGCGAACGATTTCAACATGATTATTTTGTGCGGCAATGTACAGAGGTGTAGTGTCATTAATAGCAAGTAAATCAAACGCTGCATTTTTGGCCAATAGTATATCGACAATATCTTTATGCCCATTTCTCGCCGCCATATACAACGCAGTAGTATTATCTACAGCACGATGATCAACTTGAGCGCCTTTGGCTAGAAGCTTTTCAACAATAGCGCTTCGCCCTTCCAGCGCAGCAATAGTGAGTGCCGTAATCTGATCTTTGGTTTGCAAGTGAATATCGGCTCCTTTAGCAATTAGAGCATCCGCTATACTTTCGTGGTCTTTTTGAATGGCCAACATCAATGCAGTGATGCCTTCGGTAGTTTGTGCGTTGATTTCCGCACCTTTGGCTAATAAAGCTTTAACAATCTCCATATACCCATTCTTAGCTGCGAGCATCAATGCCGTAGTATCTCCGGCATTCTTCAAATTCACATCAGCATTCTTTTCCAGCAACATCGTCACAATGTCGCTACGGCCATATTGCGCAGCAATCATCAATGCACTAAATTTTTTCTCGTTTTGAAAATTGATATTGGCACCCTCATCTATTAATTCTTTGACGATTTTTGTATCACCCGAAAAAACCGCCTTGAGTAATTCCTCATCATTGCCTTCTGCCGAAACATTGACCGCGAACAAAAAAGTAAATACCGCAATGGCAAGAGCAGGCATGAAATGAGTCAGTTTCTTTGTAAAATTCATTGATTACACCTATGTGAAATATTTTTATTATTTGTTATGGAAATCGAATTTGTTCGTGTTACAGTGTGTTCAAAGAGGTATTTTACCTGAGAACAATAAACATCACTCGGTTGAAATGATTGATTTTTAACGTCACTCGCTCTGAATTTTCTCCATATCTTATTAATGTAATTAGGTTTACATAGCATGACAAACGACTGGATTGTTCCCAATTGGCCGGCACCAGACCATGTCAAAGCATTATTCACCACGCGCCAAGGCGGTTTCAGCAGCGGCAATAATCAGCAATATGCGTCGCTCAATTTAGCAACGCACGTAAACGACAACTTACCGCATGTTGAACAAAACCGTGCTCAGTTACGGCGCTTTTTACCGAGCGAACCAAAGTGGTTAGAACAAGTGCATGGCATATCTTCGATTTGGGTCGATGAAAAAACTACGTCAATAATACCAGCGGATGCTGCGATGACAAAACAACGCGGTATTGTCTGTGCGGTCATGGTGGCAGATTGCTTGCCAATTCTGTTGTGTAACCGAACTGGCACTGTAGTAGCGGTAATTCATGCTGGTTGGCGGGGGCTCGCTGGAGGAATTATTGAAAAAACGGTAACCGAAATGGCAGTAAATCCTGATGATTTAATAGCGTGGCTTGGTCCCGCGATTGGACCGGATCACTTTGAAGTGGGTACTGAAGTTTATGACGCATTTGTTCAGCAAGACAAACAGGCTGTACAAGCTTTTGTACTAACCGATGATGTTAGAAAGAAATGGTTGGCTGATATTTTTTTGTTAGCACGACAACGCTTATTACGTGCTGGTATCATGCAGGTTGACGGTGGAGGGGTTTGCACATATTGTGACTCTGCACGATTTTTTTCTTATCGCCGTGATAGTGAAACAGGACGCATGGCAGCGTTAATTTGGTTGAAGTAGCTAGATCTTAAAGTATTTTTCTACTTCAATCCTCAACATATGGACTGGCAACAGGTATAATCGCGCCTTTTATCCAAAGTTCTATCAATGTCGACACTAGCCTGGATTATCACTGTCAGCTTATTAGGCGGCGTGTTGAGTTTGTTGTTCGCAGCCATACTAGCGTTTAACGCACGAATATCCTGGCTATCTATTTTAGTATCCTATGCCATCGGTGCTTTACTAGGTGCCGCATTCCTTAACACACTGCCCGAAGCATTTGAGCATGCGGAAAATCCGATGCAAGTAACAATGATGGTGTTGATCGGCATTCTGGTTTTTTTTATCTTGGAAAAATTAGTATTGTGGCGTCATTGCCATCTTGAAGATTGCGAGGTGCACGATTTACCGCGCGAGCACTCATCTGCGGCACATCATAATGATCACGATCACGGACGTAGTGGCATGATGGTGATTGTTGGAGATACCTTTCATAATTTTGTCGATGGCATTCTGATTGCAGCAGCTTTTATGGTCGATGTACAACTTGGAATCGTAACTTCAATCGCCATAATCGCGCATGAGATTCCGCAAGAAGCCGGAGATTTCATTATTTTGCTGAATTCAGGCTACACTCGTCGTCAGGCTTTTCTATTAAACTTATTTTCAACATTCGCCACAGTTGTGGGAGGAACGCTCGCCTATTTTATGCTACACCATATGAATCACTTGGTGCAGCCACTACTGGCTTTTGCTTCCGCCAGTATGATTTATGTTGCGATGTCCGATTTGATCCCGGGATTGCATCGGCGACCAGAAATTCGCGCAACCATACAGCAAGTCATCTTGATTTTATTAGGAATTGCCTCGATTTGGTTAATGGGAAACTTTTTTCCTCACGATTGAACGCATAAGATTTTATTTTGATAGGTATTTACAAATTTATGAAAGCTATGTTGTTAAGAAAACTAATAGTATTTTGGATGATATTTGCCTTCATGTCGTCACATGTCTATGCAGAAGAAGCCAATAACATACTGGAACAAGTTGAAGGAAGCGCACGCACCTGGCTAACGTTGATCGATAACGAAAAGTATGCGGACGGTTGGCAGCAAGCATCACCTTTATTGCAGAAAAAAACTCCGCAACAAGAGTGGATCAAAACAGTGATTGAGCTGCGCAAATCACGCGGAACTCTTACTGCGCGCTATATTGCCACGGCAAATTCTGCAAAATCGCTTTCCGATTTTCCAGACGGAGACTATGTTGTATTGCAGTTTTATAGTACTTTTTCAGAGAAGGGGCTTGCTCTTGAAATCATTACATTAGCCAAGTCAAATAACACAAGCGATAGCGAAGACTGGAAAATCGTAGAATATTCGATGCGTTAATCAGGTCTGGAATTAGTTCCCTCGATACTTGATGCATGCATCGTTATTTAAGAGTACCCCACTGCGTTGCTCTTCTTCATCGTTGCATAGATAGCCCATGCCTCCCTTAAATCCTTCTGAAATACGGTAATACAATTTTCTTACTGGTACATCATAGCGTTCAATAACTTTATACTCAATGTTGCCCGGTTGCTCCAATAGTTTCTCAACATCGATTCCTGCGGCACCTTGTCGAGTTTTTTCCAGATGACTACGTTTCATCCCGACCTGTATGATCGGTCGATCCGAAGGTTGTTGAGAAGGAAGCCAGAAATCATACATAGCTGCATTGTCACCAAAAATATTACGTGATCGAATGTCCAAAGGCTTATCTTGTCCATGAGTATAAAAATATAGCGCACTCGCCACAGACCATTTGCTCATTCCAATGATGATCGGCTCTTGGCCACTTTCACTTCTAACCTGCTCAGCAATTTGATTGACCTCTTGCGCGCTTTCTCGCCAGAAGTAATGCTCAGTGAAAAGCTGATAGGGAATACCCGGAATACCCAGCACAATATAATGCAATAATAGCGCATACGAAAATAAGCAAATCACAATGGTGACTCGCCATGCAGATCGCATACGCTGGAAAAAGGTATTACGATGGTCTATTTGAATAATCATCCACGCGATACTCGGCAACAGTGCCAACCAGATAGGGCCTGTCCAATGAAAACGCGGCGTATCAAACGTACTTAATGCCAAGCAAATTAACAGAGGAACACCCGTAAAAATCTGCACAAACAAACGTTGCCGTGCTTCATGTTGCGCGTCTTGTAGCTTGGCTTTTGCAAAAAATGCCCATACCGCAGCGACACAACCGACTGGCGTCAATATAATTAAAGCATGAAGAATAAAGTGGTGCACAGAAAAAGCATAACTATCTGTTAGAACTCGATTCGATTGAAATGCAAAGGATGCCCAAGCATTGGTATAGTTCCAGTAAATAACTGGAGAAAACAATAACAGTGCTAGTAAGGCTGAAAGATAAGGGTACGGGCGCATCATCCAACGACGCGCAATAGGATCGACAATCACAAACACCAGCGCGGCTATCCCCAATAATCCCAAAGTATATTTGGATAATAAGCCAATGCCAAAAGCGATTCCCATACCCAACCAAGCACTGCGTTGATTGGATAGCAGCGCACGTTCCATGTAGTAGAGTGTAGCCATCCATGCAGCCACAAGTGGCGCATCCGGCATCATCAATAAACCCGAAACAAACCCAATTGGCAAGACCACCATCAGCAACACGCTCAACATGGCTGTTGACTTGTTATAGAGATTGGATGCAAATGCATACAAATAGCCAATCGCAATAAAACCACATAATAGGGAGCCGACCCGAACGCCGAATTCATTATGGCCAAATATGGTTGTTCCAATCCAAATCAACCAAGAAACCATCGGCGGATGATCGTAATAACCAAAATCCACGTGCTGCGAATATTGCCAGTAATAGGCCTCATCAGGTATCAATTCTGCCAATCCGGCATAGACCAGACGTAACGAGATCGCGAACAAAAAAATCCCGATTGCTGCGGTCCGCCAACAAATTTCTAATGGCGTAACTTTGCTTTTATTTGGAAAAACATAGAATGCAGAGCCCAGGTAATTAACGACTGCGGTCGCCACAATAGCTGGAAAAATAGCCAATAAAGGTGGCAGTTCCCAGACATACACCAACAATGCCAATACGCCACCGCGTAATAGTAGTGCCAGTGCAGCAACCATTAAAAAGCGACCAAAATGATTCCAGCGTAAATAGCCTGCGTGATGTTCACGGAACGACCATTTTGAATTAAAAATATAGTTGCTGGTAGCAGCCACAAAGAAGCTGACAAAATGAGACAAAGCAAGCCCTGCGTTCTGCGTCATCATCCACTGAAAAACCAACGCATCGATGATGACACCGATCAGACCCACAACCGCAAAACGACCTGCTGTATTTAATGTGGCCGTACCACCTGCTAGCGTAATCAACCGCTGCAAATAAGCTTGCTGATGAAATAAGGATAATTTGGAGGTACCATGCGTACGATCCCGAAAACAAATCGGTATCTCTATAGTACGTATTTTCCCATGGTTAGCCATGAGTAATTCGAGCAGAATTTTATAACCTTGCGCTTCATCCGAAATGCTATTTGCAAGCTCTCGGCGGAATACAAAAAAACCCGAAGTAGCGTCATTCACATCGCAAATCGGACGCGCTATCCATCCCCCAACCCGTGATAACAACTTTCGATGTAGTGGCCAGTTTTCTATACTACCGCCTGGAATATAACGACTACCTACAGCAATGTCATATTGACCTTCGAGTATGGGTGAAACAACTGCCGGAACACTTTCAGGCGGGTGACTCAAGTCGGCATCCATGACAACAATCACTTCACTCTGAGCAACTGCTACACCTGCAAGTATGGAAGCAGTCAAATCAGGCTTGGCTTTTCTCTCTATCAAGCGAACAGCCGAATTGATGCTCCAGGCCTTGACTTTATCCTGTGTGCCATCAGTAGAGCCATCATCAACAACGATAACTTCAAAATGACCCACAGGAAAACTAAGCGCAAATAGTCGCTTTAGCAGTGAATCGATGTTCTCAGATTCATTGAGTGTGGGTATTACAATTGAGAATTGCGTCATTTGGCCTCATGGAAGGAAAATTCTGACGCAAAGTAGTCTGCGGCAAGATCATTTTTGTCGTTTCTGATATTCATTGACCGCTTTATTATGATCGATTAAGTTAGTGGAAAAATGTGACTCACCATTGCCTTTTGCAACAAAATACAATGCTTCGGTTTGAGCTGGATTTAGTGCAGCACGGATAGAAGCAAGACTGGGCAACGCAATTGGGGTAGGAGGTAACCCCGAGCGAGTATAGGTATTATAAGTATGATCTGCAAGCAAATCCTTTTTGCGCAAATTACCGTCAAATTCTTTACCCATACCATAAATAACTGTTGGATCTGTTTGCAAACGCATCCCCTTTCGAAGTCGATTGACGAAAACCCCAGCGATTTCGGCTCGGTCACTTTCCAATCCTGTTTCTTTTTCAATGATTGAAGCAAGAATCAAAGCCTCATAAGGTGTAGTAAGCGGCAGTGATTCGCAGCGCGCCAACCAATATGTCTGCAGATGGCTTTGCATCGCCTGATAAGCACGACGAAAAATATTAAGGTCACTGTCACCACGAACAAAGAAATAAGTATCCGGGAAAAAAAGCCCTTCCGCTAATGTTTCAGCGGCACCAATATGCTGCAGTATTTGCAATTCACTGAGCGCAATCGAATCATGCTTGACATCAGGGTGATTATTGAGTGTCTTACGTAATTGCGCAAATGTCCAGCCCTCAATAAACGTTATTTCTCTTTGTTTACTGTCACCTTTTGTCAAATAATGCAGCAATGCGACCTGAGTCAGGTTTTCTGAAATTTCATAATCACCTGCTTTAATTGCAGATTCTTGATCCAAGTAACGTGCAAGCAAAACGAAAGACCACTTGGTCGGAATTATACCTGCCTCAACCAATTGTTCGGCGACTTGATTAAGGTTACTGCCCGATTGAATCGATAATTCAAAGGGTTTCTTTGGTAGGGTAATGGATGAATGAACGTGCAAATAAAGCCAACTTACCGCCAACATTATTACCAATACAATAGCAAACAGAATGCTTGTTAGCGTGCGCATCCATATCATGTGTTAAATTTTTCGAAACACAAGTGTTCCGTTTGTACCTCCAAATCCGAAGGAATTGGATAATGTAACCTTAATAGGCATTTCTCTAGCCACATTCGGAACATAGTCCAAATCGCATTGGGGATCTTGGTTGACGAGATTAATCGTAGGCGGTGCAATTTGGTGATGGATTGCAAGCACAGAAAATATGGCCTCTACTCCACCCGCGGCACCCAATAAGTGTCCTGTCATCGATTTTGTTGAGCTAATCGCGAGTTTGTTTGAATGATTACCAAAACAACGCTTAACCGCAACCGTTTCAGCAAAATCACCAAGCGGTGTAGAGGTACCATGCGCATTAACATAATCGACTTCATCAACGTTAATTGCTGCATTTTTCAACGCACCCGACATGCATCGAGCCGCACCCTCTCCATCATCACTGGGAGCTGTCATATGAAATGCATCCGAACTCATGCCAAAACCTGCCAGTTCCGCATAAATTTTTGCGCCGCGTTTCTGAGCATGATGCATTTCTTCTATTACTAAAACACCGGCGCCTTCTCCAAGTACAAAACCATCTCTGGCAATATCCCAAGGACGACTCGCAGATGCAGGATTATCATTACTTGTCGACAGCGCTTTAGCAGCAGAAAAACCACCAATGGCAAGCGGTGTCACGCAGGATTCCGCACCTCCGCATATCATGACGTCTGCATCACCGTACTCAATCATCCGTGCCGAGTGACCAATACTATGCGTAGCAGTAGTGCATGCGGTAACGATCGCTATATTGGGTCCTTTATATCCGTACATAATGGATAAATTACCGGCGATCATGTTAATGATAGTGCTGGGAATAAAGAAGGGAGATATTTTACGAGGTCCACCCGCATGATAAACAGCATCAGTATTCTCTATCATTGGCAATCCACCAATACCTGATCCGATATTGACGCCAATTCTTTCCGCATCAAGATGCGTCAAATCCTCCAGATTCGCATCACGGATAGCTTGAATCCCGGCTGCCATACCAAAGTGAATAAAAGTATCCATACGCCTTGCTTCTTTGACCGACAGATATTTTTGTATATCAAAATCCTTCACTTCACCAGCAATTTGTGAAGTGAAATTAGAAGCATCAAACCGGCTAATCCTAGTAATTCCAGATTTACCTGAAATGATATTTTCCCAAGCGCTTTCTACTGTATTTCCGACAGGCGAGACAATACCTAATCCAGTGACTACCACTCTACGTTTGGACAAAATAACTCCACTCTGATGAAAACTATAAAAGAACAGGGCTTTTAATGGGTGTGAGCAGACACGTAATCAATCGCTTCTTGAACAGTGTTGATTTTTTCTGCTTGCTCATCAGGAATTTCGCAGTCAAACTCTTCTTCTAATGCCATGACCAATTCAACCGTATCCAGTGAATCAGCGCCTAAGTCGTTAACGAACGACGATTCATTCTTAACTTCCGCTTCATTTACACCCAATTGTTCAGCAACAATTTTTTTTATACGCTGTTCAATATTTTCCATCTAAATACATTCCTTTTCAGGTAAGAAAAACTTTCTAATTCTAACAAATTTTTGAATCCAACAAAACTGTAACATCCCTTACTTTTTTGTCTTTCCCCGGATCTGAATCATTCAAAGAGCCTTAGTTCATTAATAGATCATATTTTATTTTCTGAGTGCTCGCAGCAGCGATTAATCCATGTACATTCCACCATTCACATGCAACGTAGTACCGGTAATATAGCTTGCTGCCGATGAAGCAAGAAAAGCAGCTGCTGCAGCGACTTCTTCAGGGCGACCTAACCTGCCAATGGGAACATGTTGAATCAAGCTTTGCTGATGCTCATTAGGTAATGATCGTGTCATGTCCGTGTCGATAAAGCCAGGTGACACACAGTTCACAGTAATATTTCGACTACCGACTTCGCGTGCTAATGACTTGGTGAACCCAATCATCCCCGCCTTCGCAGCTGCGTAATTAGCTTGTCCCACGTTACCCATGGAACCAACCACAGAAGAAATATTAATAATTCGCCCGTAACGCGCTTTCATCATAGCACGCAACACACTCCGGCTTAGGCGAAACACGGATTTAAGGTCGGTTTCAAGAATCTCATCCCATTCTTCATCTTTCATTCGCACCAACAAATTATCACGCGTAATTCCGGCGTTGTTAACCAGAATCTCTATCTCACCAAATTTCTCACGAATGTTTTGAAATGTTTGATCAATTTGTTCTGAGTTATTTACATTGAGAACAATGCCGCTTCCCTTAATACCCGATTTCTCAAGATATTGTGTAACAGTATTAGCACCACTTTCAGTTGTTGCAGTACCCACCACAACAGCTCCATTCTGTCCTAGCTTGAGCGCAATAGCTTGACCTATCCCACGACTTGCACCTGTAACCAGTGCTATCTTATTTTCCAAAATAGCACTCCATATTCAGCGTGCGAAATTCTTTATAAATACCTTTCATAATTTTTATTGTAAAAGATTAATGGCTTGTTCGATTGATTGTCGATCGAATAAAGACAAATGCTGTAATTTAGGCTCTATACGTTTATTCAGCCCCATTAAAACTCTTCCCGGACCACATTCAACAATATGCGTTACCTCTTGATTTGCAAAAGCACGTATCGTATCAATCCACCGCACAGGACTAACAAGCTGTTGAATAAGAATATCTTTGATTGATGCCGCATCAATGCGTGATGTCACATCCGCATTATGCAAGATTGGTAGCTTGGGTATATTTAAAGTTTTTTGTGCTAATTGCTGTTGCATATTATTAGCCGCCGGCTGCATCAGCGAACAATGCGAAGGAATACTAACAGGCAGCATGATCGCACGCTTTGCGCCATGAGACTGCAATATTGCAATTGCCTTTTGGACAGCATGCCGATGTCCCGCAATAACAATTTGCCCGATAGAATTGAGGTTAGCGACCTCTACCACCTCGTCTTTGGCTTGACCGGTTATGTCAGCACATACTGTACTAATAATATTTTCTTCCAACCCCAAGATCGCCGCCATTGCTCCCACACCTTCGGGAACAGCTTGCTGCATGGATTGTGCGCGGAAGCGCACCAATTCAAGAGCATCTCTAAAACTCAGCACCTCCGATACAACTAACGCAGTATATTCACCCAAACTGTGCCCCGCAAGAATTGCGGGAGCATTACCACCTAAGCTTTGCCAAGCACGATACACGGCAACACCCGCTGTAAGCATCAAAGGCTGTGTATTCACTGTTTGATTGAGATCATCAGCCGGTCCTGTGCAAACCAGTGACCACAAATCTTGATGGAGTACCTCAGATGCTTCCGCAAAAGTTTGCTGAACTTCCGATAAATCAGAATAGCCGCTCATCATGCCGACTGATTGAGAGCCTTGACCAGGGAAAACGAATGCGAGCTTCATCGTCATAATTACCAGCGTAGTAAAACAGCGCCCCAGGTAAAGCCGCCACCAACACCTTCCAGTAGTACCAATTGATCCGATTGAATACGACCATCGCGCACAGCAATATCGAGCGCAAGCGGAATCGATGCCGCCGAAGTATTACCATGCTTATCTACCGCGACCACAACTTTATCCATCGGTATACCTAGTTTTTTTGCTGTCGATTGTATGATACGGATATTCGCTTGGTGTGGTATTAACCAATCAATATCCGTGGGTTGTAGGTTATTTTTTGCCACAGCTTCCTGAACGACTTCTTCGAGCACCTTGACAGCAAATTTAAAAACGACGCTACCTTCCATACTGATATAAGGATTGCCTTGAACCTTTCCACCGCTAATGCTGCCTGGAACCGATAACACATCGCAGTAATCCCCGCTAGCATGCAAGTGTGTAGATAATATACCAGGGTTGTCACTTTGTGAAAGCACTACCGCGCCAGCGCCATCTCCAAACAAAACACACGTGTTTCGATCGTTCCAATCAATCAACTTAGAATAGATTTCGGCGCCTACCACGAGCGCATTGCGGCATTTACCCGAACTGACGAACATATCGGCCGTAGCCAAAGCATACACAAAGCCGCTACAAACTGCTTGAACATCAAAAGCCGGGCAATTATCGATGCTCAATTTATTTTGCAATATACACGCAGTGCTCGGAAAAACCATATCTGGCGTTGTGGTAGCAACAATGATTAAGTCGATATCTTTGTTCGTCACTCCAGCAGCTTGCATAGCATTTTGACTGGCATACAATGCCAAGTCACTGGCAACCTGATTTTCCCCAGCAATATGGCGCTGCGTAATACCAGTACGGGAACGTATCCATTCATCACTGGTATCAACCATTCTTTCCAATTCTTGATTGGTAAGAATTTTGTCGGGTAAATAACTACCAGTACCAGTAATTTTTGAATACATTAATGAATTTTCGGTAAAATTTTTGAGTGAACAGAAAGCTCTGCGACATGTTCGCTAATACGACGCAGCATGCCGCCTCGGACCTCTTCGACAGCCCGCTTAATCGCAAACCCAAAGGCATATTCATCTGCAGATCCATGACTCTTGATAACAATGCCGCGTAACCCTAAAAAACTCGCACCATTATAATGACGGTGATCGACGCGACGTTTAAACGAGTTAATCACAGGCAGAGCGATAACTCCGGCCAATTTTGTCAGCAAGTTTCGACGAAATTCCTCTCGCAAATAAGTCGCCAGCATTTGTGCTAAGCCTTCTGAAGTTTTTAGTGTAACGTTTCCGACAAACCCATCACATACCACAACATCCGTTGTTCCTTTGTAAATATCATCGCCCTCTACATTACCATAAAAATTTAGCTTGCTGTTTCGCAACAATTCTGCGGCTTGCTTAACGGTATCGTTACCTTTGATATCTTCTTCACCGATATTTAATAATCCGATACTAGGAGACGCTTTGTTTTCCAAAGAAGAAACCAAGGATGCACCCATAATTCCAAATTGAAACAAATGCTCTGCGGTACAGTCAACATTCGCTCCAAGATCGAGCACATAGGTATGCCCTGTAATCGTAGGTAATATGACTGCAAGGGCTGGGCGATCAACGCCCGGGATTGTTTTCAATACAAATCGCGATGTAGCAAGTAATGCACCGGTATTCCCTGCGCTGATACACGCCTGAGCTTCACCTGTTTTAACCAAATTGATAGCCACCCGCATCGATGAGTCTTTTTTCCATCGCAAAGCCAATGCTGGTGCTTCATCCATACTGACCACTTGACTTGCTGGATGTAAGCGAATGCGTGTATTGGCCGTCATTTTTGCGGCCCGTAACTCCGCTTCTATGGCATCATCAATTCCAACCAATACAATATTAACCTCAGGATCTTGTTGAAGGTATTTGAGGGCAGCAGGAACCGTTACATGGGGGCCATGATCTCCCCCCATACAATCAATTGCCACAGTAACATCCAATTTTGATTCTCGATTCGCTTATAACTAAGAACTAAAAAAACATCAGCAACATATCAGCACAACAAATATTTAGTCGTCTTTAGTTTGAATGACTTTTTTACCACGATAATAGCCATTAGGGCTGATATGATGACGTAGATGTGCCTCTCCTGTATTAGGTTCAATCGCTAATGGGGGGTTCGTTAAAAAATCGTGTGAACGATGCATCCCACGTTTTGAAGGGGATTTCTTATTTTGCTGAACTGCCATTAAAACAACTCCTTAATTTGTTTTTTTAAGTACTGATAACGCCGAAAATGAATTAGCAGATTGTGATCTATTATCAATAGAAGTCTTATTTAAACCAGATTGATAAGGGCTACATTGATTATCCCCATGACTCGGAGAAATCGGCAAACTTAAAATAAGCTCCTCTTCTATTAAATCGACAACATCCAATTCAGGGATCGCCAAAATTGCGTCAATATTATTATCTTCATTAATTCGATCAAGTTCAGCGCTGTTTCTAGCAAGATATAGATAGTTTTCTATCGCCACATCACGCGCCAAGCTATTCAAGCAACGCTGACAAACCAAATACACATCGCCCTCTATCGAGAGTTTTAAACTGGGTCTACCATTCAAGTCAACATGACCTTCAATTTGATAATCTAATGCACCTTCATCGCTGTACAACACATCGCGTAAACGCGCCAATTCACGCATCGCAATCTTATCACGATGTACGCTCGCATTATTTACAAATTCAATGGGATCTATCACAAATCTTACAGACATAAGGCGCGCATGTTATATTTTTTATATCTGACTGTCAAAAAATGTCATAAAAAACTATAAACAAACGCTAACTTGCAATTATACCTATGCAAAAAATAATTTTAGCTTCGAGTTCTATTTACCGAAAAGAATTGCTGCAACGCCTACAAATCCCATTTGAAACATTAAGCCCGCATGTTGATGAGACACCGTTACCTTCTGAACCACCACAAGATACCGCCATTCGCTTGGCCGAACTAAAAGCACGCAAGGCCGCTAAGATTTTTCCACAGGCACTGATTATTGGCTCCGATCAAGCAGCTTTACTCGGCGACACTTATCTGAATAAACCGATGAATCATGACAATGCGGCCAGACAACTACGCAGCATGAGTGGCAAAGAAGTCATTTTTTTCACTGCGATATGTCTATTAAATAGCGCCACAAACTGTTTACAATCGAAGCTAGTACCTTATCAAATAACTTTCCGTCAATTAACTGATCAGCAAATTGAAAACTATTTACTTAAAGAGCAACCATATCACTGTGCAGGAAGCGCCAAATCGGAAGGCTTAGGAATCGCATTAATAGAGCGAATGAGCGGCGATGACCCGAATGCGCTCATTGGACTCCCTTTGATTACTCTAGTTAGCATGCTGGCCCAAGAAGGCGTCACGCCTTTTTAATTGCTTCCGGACTTAATTCTCTTACCTCTTGCGACAAAATGCCTCACTGAGAAGGCTTCCTGGAAAATTACATTGCGGAATTGCAACTTTGATGATTCTATGAAATCATAGGAGAATAAAAATGATATAGGCGCATCTTACAGCTTCGCATGAATAAATTCCTCTCCACCCCAATAATTACTATGCTCGTAGTATGCATACTAGTAAATGGGCTCAGTTTGTCTTTTAGGGGAGAGGTATTTGCACACGAACTGGATCATGCGCGCCAAGCCATTCCAGCGGATCCGATCGCACACTTAGCTTTTCATCGCGATAGTCTTGCTAAAGATGGCATTGATCCCGATGCTGCAACGCATTTATGCTTGCATTCTGCAGGGCAATATCAACCTTTTTTCTTTCATTCGCTACCACAAGTTTTTGAACAAGTGACCACAGAAGCTGTGATCATTCATATCTCAACACTCATCCCGGAAATCATCCCCGATTTACCGCTCCGTCCTCCTTCAAATCTAACCACTAATTAAGCTGTAATAGTGGTGATATTTGCGGGTTCTGCTAGCAAATATCACAAAAACGAGTCGATACGTTCTCTTCTGTTTTCGTAACGACATGTTTTAATTAGAGCATTCAGTAATTATGGAGGACTCCATGGAATGGCGCGATATCGATTTATTCCCAGCGCTTGGTAATGGGTTAGCATTAAATAAAATTAGAATTATGCTGGCGAGTACAATTCTAATACTAGATTTCCTTGTTCCAGTAAATGTTAACGCCGATGTTTTAACGCTTTTGCCGGACCCTATAACCGATGCAAGGAACCACGCTAAGCATTTCAGCAGCAATGAAAAGGAAGGTGATTTAACGCTACGTGATGCAATCAATTTAGCTTTGCTGCAGAATCCAGAGTTAGCAGCTTTTGCCAAAGAAATGCGTGCACTGGAAGGAGCAACACTACAGGCAGGCTTACTTAAAAATCCCGAATTGGTCGCCAACGTAGAAAATGCCGGAAATATACAACCGCTCAAAGGTGGCATTAACTCTATCGAGGGCGTCTCGCAGGAAGTTGTACAACAACTCACGACGATTCGCCTATATCAATTAATCGAATTGGGCGGCAAGCGCGCTGCTCGCACTCATGCGGCTTTGGTAGGGGAAGAACTTGCTGGAAATGATTACGAAGCCAAACGAATCGAAATTATCGCCCGGGTAGCAAGCGTATTTATTGAAGTATTGGCTGCGCAAGAACGTTTGAGGCTTGCTGAAGAAACCCAACGCATTGCACAAAATGTAGTAACCACCGTGTCCGAACGAGTACACGGCGGGAAAGTTGCGCCGATTGAGGAAACTCGAGTAAAAATAGGCCTATCCACTACCCGCATTGAACAAGAGCAGGCACAAAGAGATCTACTCGGCGCACGCAAACGTCTAGCGCTGTTATGGAATAGCGTGACACCTCATTTCAATAAAGCTTTAGGTGATCTTGAAGTATTAGCTGCACCACCCGAATTACATGCGCTCGAAGAACGTGTCTTAGCAAATCCTCTGACGCTTCGTGCAATAAAGAACGTTGAGCACCGCAAAGCATTATTAAAAGTAGAACAAACCCGTGCAATTCCTAACCTGACTGTCAGTGCAGGCGCTGTGCACCATGCGCAGCTAGGCGGTACCACGGCCACTGCAAGCATAGCAATTCCACTTCCTCTTTTTGACCGCAACCAAGGCAGCATCAAAGAAGCGCATCAGCGCATCGATAAGGCCATAGACGAACAAGCCGCAACCGAATTACGGCTAAAAACCGAGCTAGCACAGGCTTATGAAATGATACTTGCAGCCTGGAATGAAATCACCATCTTGCGAGACGAAATATTGCCTGGTGCAAAAAATGCTTTTCATGTGATGCAAAGAGGTTATGAATTAGGAAAATTCGGTTTATTGGAATTACTCGATTCGCAACGTGTGTTATTCCAGAACCAAGTGCTCTATGTACGCGCATTAGCCAACTATCAACGTTTAGTAAATGACATTGAACGCCTGATTGCCGCACCAATCGATAGCGTCAAAGCCCGTCAAAAAGATATACCCTCCTTCCCGAAAAAATAAATACACGTCCGAGAAATGCAATGATAAATCAAGCCCAACTCAAACCTATCGTAGCGGTGATTGCAGTAGGAATTATGCTAGCAGTATTAATTCTCACTTTGGATAAACCTTCTGGTATCTCGACACATTCAGATGATGGCGCAAGTATCGAAATCGCGACCGACAATCAACCAGACACCGGACCCAGAGGAGGAAGATTGTTCAAAAAGGACGATTTTGCAGTGGAAGTGACTATCTTTGAAAAAGGCGTACCTCCGCAGTTTAGGCTATACCTATACGAGAAAGACAAATTGATTCCCCCTGCATCCGCGACAGTTGCAATTACGTTAACCCGCTTAGGAGCACCTGCGCAATTATTCAAGTTTAAGCCGGAAGCGGAATATTTATTGAGCGACCAAGTCGTCGAAGAACCGCACTCTTTTGATATAGCAATCGCAGTTGAACGCAGCGGGAAAATAATGCATTGGAGTTACAGTCAATTGGAAGGTCGGATAGAAATGCCTGATGAAATGCTGGCTAGCATGGGCATTGAGTTACTCACTGCGGGACCTGCAGTGATTAAACCAAAACTCAAATTACCTGGCGAAATCATTTTTAATGAACACAATATCGTTAGAGTCGTCCCTCGGGTTCCTGGATTGGTAACGGACGTGCAAGGTCATCATGGCCAACATGTCAAACAAGGCGATGTGTTAGCTACCATTGAAAGCCCAGCTTTGTCGGACTTACGCAGCCAATATTTTGTTGCGAAGAAGCGACTGGGATTAGCAAAGACAACTTACGAACGCGAAAAAAAACTCTGGGAAGAAAAAATCTCTGCCAAGCAGGATTTTTTAAATGCAGAAGAATTGTGGCAAGAAGCACAGATCAATATGGAAGTCGCCACAAGCAAATTGCGCGCATTGGGGGTAAAACCCGAAACGCATTACCAAGCTACTGATTTCTCTAATTTTATCGTTCGATCACCGATTTCTGGCATTATTATCGCCAAGGCCATAGCCCGCGGTGAAGCGGTGAAGGAAGACAGGGAGATTTACACCATTGCAGACGTAGATACCATCTGGACGGCTGTGACTGTTTATCCTAAAGACTTAGGTGCAATCCACGTGAATCAAAAAGCCAAAGTGAAAGCGACGGCTTCGAATATTGAAAGCGAAGGCACCGTCACGTATATCTCTACGCTAATCGGCGGACAAACACGCACAGCCACTGCCCGGGTTGAACTGGACAATACAGACAACAAATGGCGTCCCGGTATGTTTGTTAATGTTGAGTTGGTGTCTGAAGAAATCAAAGTTCCGGTTGCGGTATCAGCCAGTGCCATACAAACATTTCGTGATTGGTCGGTGGTTTTTGGGCGCTACGATAAGTTTTTCGAAGTACGCCCATTAGAAATGGGACTCAGTGATGGCGAAATGGTAGAAGTTTTGCAAGGAATAACTGCAGGAGACCGCTACGCCGCTGGAAATAGCTTTGCACTGAAAGCCGAAGCAGGTAAAGCAGGGGCAAGCCATGATCATTAGATGCAATATTCCTCTCGAGTAACTCATCATGTTAGAAGCAATTTTACACCTATCGATTTACCGACGCGGATTAGTGTTACTTGCAATCGCGATGATGGCTGCAATAGGCATTTATAGCTATCAACACCTTCCAATTGATGCAGTTCCTGATATCACCAATGTACAAGTGCAAATTAACACAAATGCACCGGGCTACTCACCAATTGAAGCAGAACAACGTATCACTTTCCCGATTGAAACCATTATGGCAGGTCTGCCAAAGCTGGATTACACCCGCTCGATTTCTCGTTATGGATTATCGCAAGTAACCGTGATCTTTAAGGATGGTACCGATATCTATTTTGCTCGACAACAAGTCAGCCAACGAATTCAAGAAGCAAAGGGCCGCTTGCCGATCGGAATTGAACCGATCATGGGGCCAATTTCCACTGGCTTGGGCGAGATCTTCATGTGGACCGTTGATACTGAAAAAGGCGCCAAAAAACCGGACGGTAGTGAATATACACCGACGGATTTGCGCGAAATTCAAGATTGGATAATTCGTCCTCAGCTCCGAATGGTGAAAGGCATTACCGAAATCAACACTGTCGGCGGATATGTCAAGCAATATCATGTGGTGCCTTATCCCGAGAAAATGATCTCGCTCGGTTTGACACTGGCAGACCTCATATTGGCTTTGGAACGAAATAATCTGAATGTAGGTGCCGGTTATATTGAAAAAAGCGGTGAGCAACAACTGGTTCGTATTCCGGGACAAGTCACGCATATCGAAGAAGTGAGCAACATTATTATTGGTTCACCGCAAGGCATGCCGATTCGTGTCAAGGATGTAGCTGATGTGTTGATTGGCAAAGAGCTACGCAATGGCGCCGCGACGCAAAATGGCAAAGAAGTCGTCATGGGCACCGTGCATATGCTGATCGGAGAAAACAGTCGGATCGTTTCACAAGCTGCTGCAAAGAAATTAATCGAAATCAATCAAAGTTTACCGGAAGGCGTTGTAGCTACACCCGTGTACGATCGTACCACGCTAGTCGATAAAGCGATCCATACCGTAGCCACCAATCTGATTGAAGGAGCGGCGCTGGTTATTGTCGTACTGCTGTTGTTTTTGGGTAATTTGCGCGCCGCCCTCATCGCTGCTTTTGTCATTCCTTTATCGATGCTATTTACCTTCACTGGCATGGTAACCAACCATGTCAGCGCTAATTTGATGAGCTTAGGCGCGATTGATTTCGGCATTATTGTGGATGGTGCAATCGTCATTGTCGAAAACAGCATTCGTCGGTTGGCGCACGAGCAGATGCGATTAAAACGGGAATTAACATTATCCGAACGTCTCGATTTGGTATTTGATGCTTCTAAAGAAGCACGACGGGTCCTAATTTATGGCGAGCTCATTATCATCATTGTGTATTTACCAATTTTTGCCTTAACCGGGGTAGAAGGAAAAATGTTTCACCCGATGGCATTGACAGTAGTCACTGCATTGGTAAGCGCGATGATTCTTTCGATTACTTTCGTACCGGCTGCAATTGCATTCTTTCTATCTGGCAAAGTGCAAGAAAAAGAAAACCGTATCATGCAGTGGGCGAAAAAAGCTTATTTACCATTACTGACAGCAACCCTAAACAACCGCGAGCTGACTGTGACCATTGCGATTGTGATTGTCGTACTATCCGGTCTGTTGCTAACACGCATTGGCAGTGAGTTTGTACCCAGTTTGAATGAAGGAGATATTGCTTTGCACGCACTCCGTATTCCAGGTACCAGTCTAACCACAGCCATTGACATGCAAAACGAACTCGAAAAAACCATCAAAAATTTTTCCGAAGTCGAACGCGTATTTTCCAAAATTGGCACTGCTGAAATCGCTACCGATCCCGTGTCACCCAGCGTGGCAGATACTTTCATCATTTTAAAACCTCAATCGGAATGGACTGGTTCCTACCGAACCAAAGCTGAATTAATCGCAGCAATGGAAAAAACAGTAAACCAGGTTCCTGGTAACAATTACGAATTTACCCAACCGATACAAATGCGGTTTAACGAATTACTGTCAGGTGTGCGCGCTGATGTTGCCGTCAAGGTATTTGGCGATGATCTCGATAAGTTATTGGATATCGGTGAGAAAATCGAACAACTACTAGTAACTGTGCCCGGTGCTGCAGATGTGCGAACAGAGCAGGTAACTGGTTTGCCTGTGCTATCCATCCAGATGGATCGTACCAAAATGGCGCGCTATGGTTTAAATGGCCGAGATGTACAAGATGTGGTAGCGATGTCTGTAGGCGGAAGAAGCACTGGATTGATTTTTGAAGGCGACCGACGTTTTGATCTGCAAATACGTTTACCTGAACACTTACGTGTTGATATTGAAGCACTAAAACGTTTACCCATCAGCGTTCCATTGCAAAGCATGGCGTTGCCAGCTAATGCACCGCAGGGAGCAGGAATGCAAGGAGGCCAAGCAACCCAGGCTGCCACGCCTGTTTTTGTCAGCTTAGGTGAAGTAGCCAGCTTTGAAATGACACAAGGTCCAAACCAAGTCAGCCGGGAAAATGGTAAGCGTCGTATTGTAGTAACGGCTAATGTGCGCGGTCGTGATTTAGGTTCTTTTGTGAACGAAGCAGAACAATTGATTAATAAAAAAATTCGCATTCCCCCAGGCTACTGGACAACCTGGGGAGGGCAATTTGAGCAAATGATTTTTGCTGCACAACGCTTGCAGATTGTCATTCCATTGGCATTAGCCTTAATTTTTATCTTGCTATACACCATGTTTGGAAATTTCCGAGACGGACTTTTGATGTTTACCGGTGTACCGTTTGCATTAACCGGAGGGATATTGGCACTATGGTTGCGCGACATTCCGCTCTCTATTTCCGCTGGCGTTGGATTTATTGCGCTTTCAGGAGTGGCGGTACTAAATGGACTGGTGATGTTGGCATTTATTCGCGATCTGATTCAAAAAGGCATCCCTTTAGACGAAGCCATTCAAACAGGTGCACTGACACGGTTACGTCCTGTTTTGATGACCGCATTGGTGGCATCGATTGGATTTTTACCGATGGCATTAGCTACTGGAACCGGCGCAGAAGTGCAGCGCCCGCTTGCAACGGTGGTTATTGGAGGGATTCTATCTTCGACTGCGTTAACACTGTTAGTATTGCCCGTTTTGTATCGAATCACCCACGGCAGAGATAAAAAATTGCGCGATGATCCTTTGAGTTTATAAAAGCAAAACTTAAAAAATAAAGTACCCGCCGCAAGCAGCGATGAGGTATGCTGATTTTCATGGAGTCCGAAGTTTCATAAAATGAGGAATGAAATGGAGGAGGAAGATGGAATTACCGCGTACACAGTATAGTCAGGAGTTTCGTAAGGAATCAGTTAAGTTTTTCAAAGCAAGTGGATTGACGTTGGTTGAAGCGGCAAAGCGACTGTCGCTGTCCAAGGGTACGCTAAAGAACTGGGTTTATGCTGAAAAACGGGGAGAACTGACTGCAGTAGGCAAACGCCAGAAGGCGCTGACTGAAGTTGAGTTAGAGTTATCCAGAGAAACCTTACATGGACGCCCACAATTTGCAAGGGATTCAATTGTTGATGATGAATTGGTTTAGATTGCAGCCATACATTCGGATTATAGTTGGAGAAGGTTCTCCTATCCCTGATGGAATTCGCTAAATAGCCCCTGATCATTGCAGCGCACTCGAAGTGCCAGGTCTCGTTAAGGTTAAGCTATTTACGGTCTTACCAGATTCGCCATCATGTCATGATTGCCCTAGCAATCTGTGAAAAATTGTCCCTATTTAAAATACCAGTCTGTTTTATCGATTGTTAATCAAATTAATTCCAATACCAGTTACACTGGTACGCAGTTGGCCTTAAAGGAAGTGCCTTTGGTCAGGAGTGCCCAAATAATACGCGCATTTTTGTTGGCCAAAGCGACTGCCACTACATTTTTATTGCGCCTGGTCAATATTTTTCCAAGCCAGTTGTCAGATATTTCCTTGTTATCGGCATACCGGATTACGGCGCGTGCACCATGAATTAACAAGGTACGCAAATAACTATCACCCCGTTTGCTGATACCGAGCAAGACTTGCTTACCTCCGCTTGAGTGTTGTCTGGGAACCAGACCTAGCCAAGCCGCTAATTGCCTGCCGTTCTTGAATTCTCGTGCGTTACCTCAGGTGGCTACGATGGCGCTTGCGGTAATGGGGCCAAGACCAGGGATTTTTGCCAGCTTCCGGCTGGCTTCGTTATCTTGGTGCCAGCGCTGAATTTGTATTTCCAGTTCATTGACTTGCCTATCTAGTTCTTTCAGGTGATCAGTCAAGCGTGCTAGTAATTGTCGCATGGTCTGTGTCAGCCCGTTTTCACCATCTTCTAGTATGTCCGGTATTTTCTGAGTGATCGTGCAAATTCTATGAGATAAAACAATGCCAAATTCAGCAAGTAAACCACGTATTTGATTTCCCTGCGCCGTCCGGGCTTTCACAAAACCTTGCCTTGCTCTATGTACCGACAGAATCGATTGTCGCTCAACGGTCTTTTTGGTGACAAAACGCATCGTCGGCCGGCCTACTGCTTCGCAGATGGCTTGCGCATCTGCTACATCATTTTTATTCGTTTTGACATATGGCTTGACAAATTGTGGTGCCATAAGCTTCACCGTGTGACCGTAGAATTCCAATTTCCTAGCCCAATGGTGTGCGCTGCCGCAAGCTTCCATGCCGATCAAACAGGGTTCAAGGTTAGCAAAGAATTTCGCCATCTCACTTCGGCGCAACTGCTTGCGTAACACAGCTCTGCCTTGCGCATCCACACCGTGAATTTGAAATACTTCTTTTGCCAAATCAATGCCTATCGTTGTAATCTTCATGTCGGACGCTCCTCTCTTGTTTAGTGGGCTTTATTGCACCATTACTTTGGCACTTTGATGCCGTTTAGGGTAGTGGGCGTCCATTCCATTATTGCAAAACCACTCATTTCTGTTGCAGGTCCTTAAGAATCTGCAGCAGAAGTAGGTAGTTTTGCAAAGGTCTCAAATCCTATGGGACTTTTGGTATCTTTATGTAGATGGAACCAGAGTCATCCAAACACTTTCTTAGGCAATCACGCTATTTTGTCCAACTTGTGCTGACAGGATACAAGTGGGGAAGGTTGATGAGCAGGCGCTCGGTGCCGCCTGGTCCAGAGCCGCCGGTAACCAGATCTAAGTCATCATCGCCATCAAGATCACCGAAAGCGGCAGCTGTGGTGGGATTGCTTTCGTTGGGATCGAAGTGCTTGTTGGTGCGCTCTTTGAACTTTCCGTTACCTTTGTTGCGAAAATAACGATCTGGGCCTCCGAGGAAGCCGTGGCCAGCAAGAAACCCACCAGCGTTGGGCAGGTATACGTCGAGGTAGCCGTCCTCGTCGAGATCGACCAGTACTAAGCCGGTGATGGTCTCGGAACTACCCGGGATGTGGTCGAAATCCTTGACGGTGAATACGCCGTTGCCATCGTTGCTATAGTAAGCAGCGGCCTCGTTGCGACTATTGCCGACCAGTAGATCGAGATCGCCATCGCCGTCGACGTCGCCCAGTGCGCCGCCTCGAGAGGTGTCGGTAGTGATCGGCAATCGGGCCGCAGTCTCGTCGACAAAGTGGCCCAGTCCATCGGCATTGATGAGCACGAAGTCCTGACCACGATTGAGTACGATCAGGTCGAGGTCGCCATCGCCATCAATGTCGCCACCGATGATCGCGCCCGTTTGGTCGGTGCGGTCCGGTAATCGTGCCATGGTATCGTCGGTAAAGTGGCCCGAACCATCGTTGATCCACAACCGATTTTGATCACCGCCGGTCGGTGACGGATTGAATGGATTCTCATTAGCCAGCAGGATGTCGAGATCGCCATCACCGTCAACGTCAAGCAGGCGAGCTTCAGCAGTAATGTCGAAACGGTTGAGCGACGGATTGATTGTCGGCGGCGGGATTTGCGTTGTGGCGCGAATGAACGTACCGGAGCCGTTATTCAGGAGTAATTCTTCACCTAACACGCCACCGACGATTGCGTCGAGGTCGCCATCGCCATCAATGTCTCCAAAGTCGGCGATTGTGCTGTTCTGATTGTTCGGTACCGGTAGCCTGACTGCGCTCTCGTCAACGAAGTTGCCCGTACCGTCATTTATGAGCAACCGATTGGGCCGGCCATCGATGCGATCGGTGCCTTCTACTAGGAACACGTCCAGATCGCCGTCACCATCGACGTCGACAAGATTCACGTCGGTGGTTGACGTGCCAACGATACTGGAGTCCGGACCGAGCTGTGCTGAGCGGTCCTCGTAGTGAAAAGACTCGCTTGCGGCGTAAGCCAAGGTCGCAGCTGTTGTAAGAAGGGTCACGATTAGTCCGAAACGGTACATTGCTTACTCCTGTGAGAGTGGGCTGCAAGAAGAGTTCTATAGTACTTGGTACACGGTCGGATATAGGGAAAAGAACCCATTTTTCCTTTTTCTATAGGGCTTGAATGTACTGGAAGCTATCAAAATTGTCAAAAACTATTGTAAGAGCCCGTCACTGTCTAAAAAGGTACCGAATAGCGCGTTAAGGTTTATCAAGAAATTCTGTAATTCGCAGGGGTCTGAATTTTCCTTTCTCAAATAAGAAAAAATTAACCCCTAGTTTTAAGGCTAGGGGTTAAGAAAATTAAGCTGAAAATATTGTAATGATCGTTACAATATCAGCACTTCTTATTTATCGTCAGCTTTATCTAATGACGGCTCAGAATCTCTAGGAGCATAAGCTGAAGGTGGTGGTTTGTCCATTGGATAGCCATCCAAGCTTTTCTTTCCTTCGCAAGCTGCCAGAAATAATGTTGTCAGCGCGACTATCAATAATAACAATAATTTATTCATGTAAAATTCTATCTCCCGTTTTTCAAGTTAGATTACAAGCCATAGCATAATTGAAGTTGTTCTTTTTTACAATTCCAGCTAGATTGATCTCCCTGGAACCCTGATCGTTCTAATCTTAATAGAAACCGCGATTAATCACACGATTACTTATTAGGTTAATACATATTCCATCTTTTAACCAATTTAGGTAACCAATTGTTCGATTTAGTTATCTAATGCTACTAGTGTTCAAACATATATGGAAATCTTCCATCTAGGAAATAGCTAAAACTTCTTATGAAGCAGGATATCGTCATTATTGGCGCAGGAGTCATCGGACTGGCAACGGCTGAGAAGCTTTTGTCGCAAGGGGCTAGAGTCACTCTGATAGAACGCAATGAAATCGGCCTAGAATCATCTTGGGCAGGCGGAGGAATTTTATCACCGCTTTGCCCTTGGGATTATTCAGATGATGTCAATAGACTTTCTCGATACAGCGCTCAATTATTCCCACAATGGGCGTCAAAATTATATAAAACATCTGGGATCGATCCCGAGTATTTAGTCTCGGGTATAAGAATTTTATCCTTTGTTGACAAAAAAACCATTGAGGGCTGGCTCCTACAGTACCCTACCAAAATCCAATATCTTACAGCCTCACATACGGATATTCACTTAAATAAGAAACACATACCCAGCAATCACCGCGACCAAGAAAATAATTCATCAATCCTAATGCCAGATATTGCGCAAGTACGCAATCCCCGATTACTAAAATCATTACATATGAGCGTTTTACGATTAGGTGGAAAAATTATCAAAAACTGCGCAGTCAATCAAATCAACATACGGAATCATAATGTTTCTTCATTAACAACTGCACAAGGTCAGATTTTCGCAGACTATTATGTCGTCAGCGCAGGTGCGTGGAGTAAAGCCCTTCTGGGATCTTATGCTTTAGGGATAGATATAAAACCCATCAAGGGCCAAATGCTCTTATTTAAATTTAATGAACCCCCCATTACTAACATTTTGATAAAAAATGATGTTTATATGATCCCACGACAAGATGGGCACCTACTTGTAGGAAGCACAATCGAAGATGTTGGCTTTAATAAAGAAATTACCATTACGGCGCGTAATAGCCTAATGAAAAAGGCGTGTGAAATACTGCCGTTACTGGATAAAATGCCGATCATTAAACAATGGGCCGGATTACGTCCTGCTACAAAAAAGAACTCGCCTTATATCGGTAGACATTCTGCGCTATCAAATTTATTCATGAATGCCGGACATTTCCGTTATGGAATACTTATGGCGCCTGCTAGCGCGGAAATTTTAGCCAATGAAATTACCAATCACGCTCAAAAAATTGATATCAACCCTTATCAACCAGGATCAATTTCCCAAACAGAATTACAATAGAGGCACCTGATTCGGCGCTACACTGACATGAGACTATTGACGTAACAGTTATACTCATCAGGTTAATCTCTAAGCTCTATCTATTGCGGAACTTCAGTTAATGAGATACCCAACGCTCCGGCAACACCTGCACCATAGGCTGAATCAGCTTTGAGGCAATTACGAATATGGCGGATCTGAATTTCGCGCGGCACGCCATTTAAAGAACGCGCGGTGTTCTCAAAAAGAACTTGCTGTTGTTCCTTTCCCATCAGCCGAAACAAAGCACCTGGTTGTGAGTAGTAATCAGTGTCTTCACGATGATTCCAATGACCCGCCGCTTGACTCAAATCCAGTAAAGGCTCAGCAAACTCTGGTTGATCTTTCCATTCACCCTCGCTGTTAGGTTCATAACTCAGTGTACTGCCATAATTGCCATCCACACGCATAGCACCATCTCGATGATAGCTATGCACTGGGCAACGTGCCGCATTCACTGGAATTAAATGATGATTTACACCTAAGCGGTAGCGCTGTGCATCACCGTACGAAAACAATCGTCCTTGTAGCATCTTATCTGGAGAAAAACCAATACCCGGTACAACACTGGCTGGATTAAAAGCAGATTGCTCTACTTCAGCAAAGAAGTTCTCGGGATTACGATTCAGTTCCATCACGCCAACCTCTTTTAATGGATAGTCCTTGTGCGGCCACACTTTAGTGAGATCAAATGGATTATAGGATACCTTTGCAGCGTCTGCTTCCGGCATAATTTGCACGTACATCGTCCATTTAGGAAAATCACCTCTTTCCAAGCTCTCATACAGATCACGTTGATGGCTTTCACGGTCTTTGCCGATAATGGCTTCAGCTTCTGCATCAGTGAGATTACGGATACCCTGTTGCGATTTCAAATGAAATTTAACCCAGTAGCGCACATTATTTGCATTGATGAAGCTGAACGTATGACTGCCGAAACCGTTCATATGGCGATATGAAGCTGGGATACCGCGATCACTCATGACGATAGTGATCTGATGTAGTGCTTCCGGCAGTAATGTCCAAAAATCCCAGTTGTTTTTTGCGCTGCGCATATTGGTACGTGGATCACGTTTCACTGCATGATTGAGATCAGGAAATTTCAGCGGATCACGCAGGAAAAATACCGGTGTATTATTGCCAACTAAATCCCAATTACCTTCCTCGGTATAAAACTTCATTGCAAAACCACGAATATCCCTTTCCGCATCGGCTGCACCTCGCTCACCAGCCACAGTAGTAAAACGCGCAAACATTTCCGTCTTTTTACCAACAGTAGAAAAAATCTTAGCACGCGTATACTGGGTAATATCCTGTGTCACCGTAAATACCCCATAAGCACCAGAGCCTTTTGCATGCATACGTCGCTCAGGAATTACTTCGCGATCAAAATGTGCAAGCTTCTCCAGGTACCATACATCTTGTAGCAATTGCGGTCCACGTGGTCCGGCGGTCATGATATTCTGATTGTCAATGACTGGGCATCCGAAGTTGGTGGTTAATTTTTTGCTAGCACTCATATTGATCTCTTTTTTGTTAGTTAAATGAATTTTCCTAAAACTCTTTCATTGACTGAAAAATAATTTGGACTGTATGTAGTAAATCAGGAGTTATTTGCTTGATAAATTCTGGTCCGCACGTGACCCGATTGCTAGGGTTGTCACTGGAAAATGACGCACCAGATTTTCTGTTCTGGCCTATTTGCACTATTTAGATACAGCTTCCAACAAGAATTCTCATCACTTTAACTGACATCCGAATTATTTAATTTCATTTTTAAGCGACTGATATCTTTAATTTGTATATGCTTATTATCCACGATGATAATTTCTTCATCCTGGAATTTTGAAAAAGCACGACTAACTGTTTCAAGTTTCAATCCCAGATAACTGCCTATTTCTTCGCGCGTCATACGCAAATTAAAATTATATTCAGAGTATCCTCGTATATAAAAACGGCGCGATAAATTGAGCAAAAAGGAAGCCAAGCGTTCCTCAGCTTTCATGCTGCCCAATAACAACATTACTCCATGGTCCCTAACAATTTCACGACTCATGATTTTATGAAAATGACGCATTAACGAAGGTATGGCTCGACTGATTTCCTCTAACTTCGCGAAAGGAATCTCGCAAACCTCACTGTCTTCAAGCGCTATTGCATCGCAGGTATGCACATCGCTACTAATTGCATCCAAGCCGAGCAATTCCCCAGTCATATGAAAACCCGTAACTTGATGACGCCCGTCTTGCTCTAGAATACAGGTCTTTAAAAAACCACTCCGAACAGCATACAAAGATTGGAATTTTGCTCCCGCATGATGCAAATAACCACCACGAGTGATTTTCCGCTTCTGACTGACGATATCTAGATTTTTCACTTCATCTTCATTTAAGCCCACTGGTAGGCATAATTCACGCAAACTGCATGCGGCACAACTTGACTTGAACTGCACAATATCAAGTTGACAGTAAGCCGAAGGCTCTATCAATGCAGGCTTAAACAAAATATAATTGCCTTAACAAAACAAAAAATAAATACCTAACAACCCATCATAACAGCAAACAGCCACTTGTGGCACATAGCAAAAACCAGTTAAGTCACAAGCTATTTAGAGTACTGTGCCAGCCAAGCATTTTTGATGCATCCGATACTAGATATCGTACAAAATCTCAGTACTGAAGCTTAATCTGCAAACCGCTTGATCTTACCCTAGCAAACGTTAACTGCTATATCGTTCCGTTTCAACCGACTACTTTATTTGTTGACTTGGCTATTCGCTAAAATATACTCTGCTAAACGATTTGCGGATTCACCTTGAATATTCTTAAAAGCAGGCATACGTATACTACCCGTTTGAAATTTCTTAACGATCGCATCTTTATTGGCATTACTTCCACTCAAAACCATTGCAACGTTTGCGCTCACAGGTTTGTGGCACTCGGTGCAGGCGGTGCTAAAAATTTGTTCCCCAGAGGCATCGACAGGTGGCGTATAGTCTCTACTAGTTCCACATCCTGACAAGATTAATAAAGCAACAACACAATACACTTTTTTCATATCACATCTCTCCAATTAATTAGCAAATTTCTATAATTCTCTTCTATTATTTTTTTGTAAATAGATGCAGACCGTTGATAGATTTCCAATGATTTTTTAATTCCATTCATCAATCCAGCCTAATCCAGCTTAATATTTGTACTCAAAAAGCTAGAATGATGAACATTACCTAGTCGTATAACGTTTTGTCAAACCATTCTTTCCGGAATCTTGTAAAGATTTAACATTGATAAAACTCGACCTACAAAAACAAAAACCTTTGCTGCGACAAGGCTTCTTGTTAACATATTCTTAACACTAGCCATGTTATAGTTACCCCGCCTTACTACCGACGTAAGGTTTACGACATAAGGTTTACGACATAAGATTTACGATTAAAGTGGTTTAAATTGATCGTCATAACTAATATAGAGAAAAAGAAATACTCAATTAACAGCTTATCAAGTCTAAATGATAGGCTGTTTTGGTGCTGAGCGTAATAATTAATAATATGTGTTGATTGCTATATTACAAAATAATAATTGTCACAAAGGGAAATAGAATGATTAAAAAAATAAAAGTTTTAATTTTCGTAGCATTGCTAAGTATCTCTTCAGTAAAGCAAGCATTTGCTGATGCCACAGCCGAAGACTTTCAAGTGTGGGGTGCTGTTTTCTCACAAGGCAATTTTGGTTTCATCAATTCAAACAATCCGGATTTGAAAAAATTCAGATGGTGGATGGAAGGACAAGGACGCTTTGGTAATGATGCTACGCAATTCACGCAATCCTTGATACGCCCTGGTGTAGGCTATGCGATAACCGATAAATTGGTGGCGTGGGTTGGTTATGCGTGGGCGCCGACGGCAGAACCGCTTTCAGTCGCGCACCCATTTAATGAACACCGGATCTGGCAACAAGTGACCTGGGCCGATAATTTCCCAATCGGAAGACTGTCACTACGTAGTCGCTTTGAGCAACGATTCTTTGATCATAATGCGCCCATGCGTGGCGACAATGATGTGGCCCATCGATTTCGTCAATTGGTTAAACTGGCCGTTCCAATAACACCAATAGATCCGAATCTGAGTTTTATCGTTCAAAGTGAGTTATTCATCGCAATGAATACCGTTAGTAATCCAGGATTTATTTCTCGCGGTTACGATCAGAATAGGGCATTTGTTGGATTGGCTTATAAGATTAATCAGTATGCTACTATCGAGGCGGGCTATATGAATCAATTCATTAATAGACCGCATAGCGCTCGTCCAGATCAAATGATGCACAATTTTGTAACGCATCTTTTCCTGAATTTCTAGTCATTCCTATATTGATAGGACAAATAATAACAATCACATTAAACAGGAATATTACTAAACTTACTCTTCCGGTTAGTATTCATCTGCACTATTGCGATAGAAAGGATACTAACCGGTAAAATTTTAGCATTCGCTCGTTTCTAATCCCGATTACTTCCTGGAATACTTCTCCCGTATCGCAGTTAAACACATTCTCAACTGCGTGGAATACGCTATGCCATCATTTATGTCGTTTTACAAACTCATTTTGATCAACTTACATGCGTGACTTTAAGACAGGTCAACGGTGGATCTGTGATGTGGATTTGTCATTAGGCTTAGGTACGATTCAAACAGTTTACCCCAGAGTCATCAACATTATTTTTAACGCAACCGGTGAAGTTCGCTCGTATGCGAAAGATTCTGCGCCATTGACACGGGTTATTTTCCGGGTGAATGACATGATCAGCAGTCAAGATGGCGTTACTTTGAAAGTCTTACACGTTGTTGAACAGAATGGTTTGGTACTTTATTCTGGAATAACAGCAGCTGATCAAAAAATAGAACTGCCCGAAGCAGATTTAGCGCATCAGGTACACTTGAATCGCCCGATGGATCGGTTGATGTTGGGACAACTTGGCCAAAACAAATGGTTTCAAGTTCGCTATCAAACACTGCTAATGCGCCACCGGTTTGCACAAATGCCGTTGTACGGTTTAATAGGTACTCGAACCAGTTTGATACCGCATCAACTCTATATCGCACATGAAGTTGCACAACGCTATGCTCCTAGAGTTTTACTGGCCGATGAAGTAGGACTGGGAAAAACCATTGAAGCCGGCTTGATCCTTCACCAGCAACTCTTAACAGAGCGCGTTAAACGCGTGTTAGTGATCGTTCCAGAAACATTGATTCATCAGTGGCTGGTTGAGATGCTACGACGTTTTAATCTGCGATTCAGCATTTTTGATGAACCACGATACCAATCCATGCAGCAAAGCGCACCGGAGGATAATCCCTTTCATGCAGAACAATTAGTACTATGTAGCTTGGACTTTCTTCGTAATAATGACTCATCGTTTCAATCCGCATTAGCCGGAAACTGGGATCTACTCATTGTTGATGAGGCACATCACTTGCAATGGAGTGAGCACTCGGTTAGCCAAGAATACCGCATGATTGAAGCACTATCGGCCCGCACTAGTGGAGTTTTATTACTGACAGCCACGCCTGAACAGCTAGGCAAAGTGGCTCATTTTGCACGTCTACGACTCCTCGATCCCGATCGCTTTACTACACTCTCTGATTTTATAATTGAAGAGCAGCGTTATGAGCCCATCGCTGAAGCGATTGAGAATTTATTAAACGACAAAGCGTTGACGCCGAGCAATGAGCGAATCATCGCTAAAACTCTAGGCTCTGCCGAATCGACAAAGTTGTTAACGCAATTAATACGCAAAAAAGTCACTGATGGTCAAATTCGTCAAATAAAAAAATCACTTGCTGATCAATTGCTTGATCGGCACGGCACTGGTCGGATCCTATTTCGTAATAATCGCGCCACCATTAAAGGATTCCCTGGAAGAAAATTATTCCCAGCGCCACTGCCGCTACCTGAGCAATATCACCAATGCTTACAAGATCCTACTGAGCCCTATGCATCGAAACCCCATTTGCTTTTGAATCCTGAATTGTTATACCAATCCAGATCTGAGCCTGGCAATATCGATTGGACGGCAATTGACCCACGTATTTCATGGTTGCAAGATTTACTGAAGAAACTAAAAACAGAAAAAATACTGATTATTACTGCCAGCGCGCAAACAGCACTTGATATAGCCAAGGCACTTAAAATACTAACAGGCAGACATGCTCCTATCTTTCACGAGAGCTTGAGTTTGATTGAACGTGATCGTGCGGCTGCACTCTTTGCCAATAACGATGATGGCAGCCAAGTTTTAATTTGCTCAGAAATCGGTAGTGAAGGTCGCAATTTCCAATTTGCTCGTCATTTGGTACTGTTCGATTTGCCGCTGAATCCTGATTTACTGGAGCAACGTATCGGTCGACTTGATCGCATTGGTCAATCTAGCACCATCCATATACATGTTCCCTATTTAGAAAACAGCGGATTGGCTGTAATGTTTCACTGGTACCATGAAGGACTCAATGCATTTGAGAAAACCTGCCCCATAGGACAAACTGTTTTTAAGCAAATCGAAGCTGAGCTAACTGCAATCTTGCATCAAGCACCAACGAATCTCGATAAGCTGCCGAATCTACTTAGTGTGACGCGTTCTATTAGTGAAACCGTTAATAACCAACTGCGACGCGGACGCGATAAATTATTGGAATATCATTCGTTTCGTTCCGAAGCTGCAAACGAGTTATTACAGCTTGCATTCTCTCAAGAAAATGACTCATCACTCTCACATTATATGGAAGAAGTTTTTGACTGTTGCGGTGTTCATATCGAAGAACATCGCTCGGGCAGCTTCCATATTGAACCCAGCGAGCATATGACCATTCCTTTTCCTGGCCTGGATGATGAAGGCGCTATCATCACTTACTCGAGATCCGTAGCTTTAGCAAACGAAGATATGCATTTTCTAACCTGGGAACACCCTATGGTTTTGCATGCGCTGGATAGAATCACGGGAAGCGAGTCAGGTAACGCAGTGGTTACTTCTATCCAGCATAAAAATTTATCACCTGGAACCTTATTATTGGAATGCCTTTTTATTGTACAACCACACTACACTGGATTTCAGCAAATCAATCATTATCTGCCACCCACCTTGGTTCGAACTTTGGTTGATGAGGGAAATAATAACTATCAAGCGCAATTCAGTCACGAGTCGATCAATCCAATGCTTGTACCCGTTGCTATCAATATTGCTAAGCAGGTGATTCAGTTAAAGGAAAACAGCATCCTTAATCTATTTACACTTAGCGAAGAGCGCGCCAACAAGCAAATACCCAAGATTATTTCACAATCCCATGAGAGAATAAAACAACTCGTTCTGCCTGAAATTAAAAGACTCAGTGCTCTAAAGCAGATCAATCCCAGTGTTCGCGATGAAGAAATCGATTTTTTTGATCAATTGCTAAAACAAGCGACAATCGCCATTAATTCGGCGCAACTTCGCTTAGATGCAATTCGGGTCATCGTAGCAATTTAAGAATTTGTTTGATCCCTTGTATTCTCTTTCTGGTAGCATCCAAACCTGTCTAGTTTGAAGTATCGTACTCCACTCATTGAAATTATGACAAACTTCCTTATTATAAATTAGCAACTTAACAAATCATCACACTCCTTCTACTCTCTGACCGCACCGCCTGAGCATCTAGAATAATTAAGTATTATTTTTATTTCTTTGTAAACTTATTGATTCAGGTAGCGTTATTACGATATCTCTTTTAAGACTCATTTGCTTTATGTCTGAATACTCAAGTTCTAGTTCTTGTACCACAAAAAAAGATCTTAGATTTATTGATTTCAAGCACTTAAATGGCCCCAATCGCTGGACCTATTACCCAGCTCTAGAAGCAACGGTCGATATAGGGGAGTTAGAAGATTTTCCATCCGACAAGATATCCGGATTTTATGAACGATTGTCCGCATGGCTACCTTCACTCATTGAACATCGTTGCAGCTACGGAGAACAAGGTGGTTTTCTGCGTCGCGTCAAAGAAGGCACATGGCCCTGTCATATTCTTGAACATGTAACGCTGGAGTTACAAAATCTCGCGGGCATGAAAGGAGGTTTTGGTCGAGCGCGCGAAACATCTGCACGGGGTGTTTATCATGTTGTTGTTAGCGCCTGGCATGCCGAAATTACCAAAACAGCAATGCATTTTGCTCGTGAGTTAATTTTAACCGCAATGAATTTCGAGCAGCTTTCGTCACCTTCTTACGATATAGCCGGTGCCGTCAGAAAAATTCGCGACATGGTGGATTCACTTTGGCTAGGTCCATCGACAGCTTGCATCGTAGAAGCTGCTATGGCCCGTAATATCCCTATTATTCGGCTATTAAGCAAAGGTAATCTAGTGCAGTTGGGCTATGGTAATAAGTGTCACCATATTTGGACAGCCGAGACTGATCGCACTCCTGCAATCGCCGAAAGTATTTCACGCGACAAAGATTTAACTAAAACGCTATTGCAGTCATGTGGCGTACCAGTTCCTGAAGGAAAGATTGTTTCTAGCGCTCAAGAGGCTTGGGAGGCGGCTGAAGATATTGGCTTACCCGTGGTGATAAAGCCTTGTGATGGCAATCATGGTCGGGGTGTGTTTATTGAATTATCAAAACGCGAAGAAATTGAATCCGCTTATCAAATTGCACTCAGCGAAGGCAGTGAAGTCTTGGTTGAAAAATATATTGCTGGAACCGAGCATCGATTGTTGATTGTTGGTGGAAACTTGGTTGCCGCAACACGTGGAGATTCGGTTTCAGTTATCGGGGACGGTCATTCCACTATTTCTGAGCTAATTGAATCACAAATTAATTCTGATCCACGCCGAGGAAATACAGAAGATCATCCACTCAACTTAATACGCTTGGACAGCGCCGCCAAAATGGAGATCGCGCATCAAGGCTATGATACTGACTCGGTTATTCCTCCCGGCATGGAGGTTCTAATTCAACGTAATGGCAACCATGCTTTCGATGTCACTGACGAAGTTCATCCTAGCACCGCATCGATTGCATCATTGGCAGCACGTATCATCGGCTTAGATATTGCCGGAATAGATCTGGTGGTAAAAGATATTGCCTGTTCATTACATGAACAAGGTGGTGCTATTGTTGAAGTCAATGCTGGCCCAAGCTTATTAATGCACATTAAACCAGCAGTTGGAACACCAAGGCCGGTCGGTCAAGCAATCGTCGAAAATTTATTTCCCGTCAATGATAATGGCCGCATTCCCATCGTCGGAGTCACTGGCAGCTTTGGAAAAACAGCGGTTTCTTATCTCATCGCCAAACTGTTAATTCTTTCTGGTAAGCGCACCGGATTAGCGTCTAGTAATGGACTTTATCTCGATTATCGACAAATCGACAAAAATGACAGTGCGAATTGGACTGCTGCCAATCGTACTTTAATGAATCCGATCGCTGAAGCTGCGGTATTTGAAAATGGCTTTGATACCATATTGAGTGAAGGACTTGCTTATGATAGCTGCCAGGTTGGCGTTATTACCAACATTGATGTAAGTTGCCATACCGGTCGTAACGATATTGAAACAACCAAGCAGGTTTTTACTGTATTGCGTACACAAATAGATGCTGTGACGCCCACTGCGGCGGCGCTTGATGACGTAGAAAAAAATATAATATTGCCAACAGGTGCTGCGATTCTCAATGCCAAAGATGAAATGGTAATTGAAATAGCTGAATTATGTCACGGTGAAGTCATATTTTTTAGCAGCGACCCTAAGTCACCTGTAATTGCGCAACACTGTACAAATGGCACCGGACCTACACACAATAAGCGCGCTGTAATCCTACGTAAGAATACTGTCATTCTAATCACCGGAACACATGAATTGCCGCTAATCAAAGTATCGGAAATATCCTCTCAATCATCTTCTCAACCGAATACTCAGGAAATTGAAAATATACTAGCTGCCATTGCAGCTACTTGGGCACTGGGGTTAGAGATCAATCTTATACGAAGAGGCATTGAAACATTTGGCTTAAACCAACAAAAATTCAAACCTGAAAATCAAGACCCTTTAATTAATCCGCATCCCCAAGGAATTTATTTATGAAATTATTAAAAATCCGAGCATTACGTGGCCCTAATTTGTGGAGTCAACACACTTCAATTGAAGCAACTATATTTTGTAGTGATTCTGAAAACAAAATCAATTTGCAGGGTGGCTTTGAAACGCGCCTACGTGAACGCTTTCCAGAAATGCCTTTACTGCAAACAGCCGGTCATTATGATTCAATTACACTAACACATGTACTTGAATTGACTACCCTTACACTACAAACACAAATTGGCTGTCCAATTACATTTAGTCGTACTGCGAATACGCCTGAACCGAATACGTATCGGGTGATAGTTGAATATACAGAAGAAAAAGTTGGCAGACTCGCGTTTGAGATTGCACAACAACTGTGTACTGCCGCAATTGAAGATACGCCGTTTAATTTAACTGATGCACTCTCTCAGTTACACGATCTCTACGAGGATATTCGCCTCGGACCAAGCACTGGATCAATCGTAAATGCTGCCATTGCACGCAATATTCCTGTACGTCGATTGACCAACGGCAGTTTGGTACAATTCGGTTGGGGAAGCAAGCAACGCCGCATTCAAGCATCTGAAAGCGACCAAACAAACGCAGTTGCCGAATCGATTGTACAAGATAAGGAATTAACCAAAAAACTACTACATGCTGCGGGCATACCTGTGCCGCTTGGAAGAGAAGTCGATAATGCCGATGACGCATGGTCAGCAGCATGTGAAATTGGTACGCCAGTGGTTGTAAAACCACAGGACAGTAATCAAGGCAAAGGTGTTACAGTTAACCTTACTACCCAAGAACAAGTGGAATCTGCTTTTACAATTGCTGCAGAATTCAGCAGCAGTGTTTTAGTTGAGCGTTATCTTCCAGGAAATGATTATCGTATGTTGGTGGTCGATAACAAAATGGTTGCAGCCGCGAAACGCAATCCTCCGCAAGTTATTGGTGATGGCATACATACCATCCAGCAATTAGTAGAAAAGATTAATCTTGACCCGTTGCGTAGTAATGGGCATGCAACCTCATTAACGAAAATTCGTTTGGATGAAATTTCCGTGTCTCACCTAGCTACCCAGGGATTAACCATTGAGTCCATCCCTGCGAAAGGAATACGCATCGTCCTGCGTAATAATGCTAATTTATCAACCGGTGGCACCGCAACAGACGTTACAGACGATGTTCATCCAGAACTAGCAGCACGCGTAATAGCTGCTGCAAAAGTAGTGGGATTGGATATCTGTGGCGTCGATGTGGTTTGCGATGACATTATGTATCCGTTAGAACAGCAAGGGGGTGGTATTATTGAATTAAACGCCGCCCCAGGCCTGCGTATGCACTTGCAACCGTCATACGGAAAAGGACGCCATGTTGGCGAAGCTATCATCGATTATATGTTTGATAAGAATGATGACGCGCGTATTCCAATTGTCGCCATTACTGGAACTAACGGTAAAACAACTACCGCACGATTAATTGGCAATCTTTTTGAGAAAAACAATCAACGCCCTGGTGTTGCTTGCACCGACGGTGTTTTTGTTAACGGGCAATGTATTGATACCGGAGATTGCAGCGGCCCTAAAAGTGCTCGTAATATACTGTTTCATCCAGATGTAGATGCAGCTGTGCTGGAAACAGCCCGCGGTGGTATGTTACGTGAAGGCTTGGGATTTGATCGCTGCAATGTAGCGATTGTGACCAATATCGGCATGGGCGACCATCTTGGCATGGCCTATGTCAATACAGCAAAAGAATTGGCTGCCGTTAAAAGAGTTATCGTACAGAATGTTGCTTCGAACGGTTACGCAGTATTAAATGCCGCCGATCCACTGGTAGCCGATATGGCTGAATATTGTCCGGGATCTGTCATTTTCTTCGCTCGCGATAATCTTCATCATCCAGTATTGGCAACGCATCACGCTCAACATAAACGAGTTATTTATTTGCAAGGTCAGCACATTGTCGCTTCTGGTGAAGATGGCGAGCATAGAATTGCATTAAAGAATATCCCGCTTACACAAAATGGCAGCATTTATTTTCAAATTGAAAATGCAATGGCCGCGATCGGGGCCGCTTGGGCATTAGGGTTTAATTGGGAAGTCATACACGAAGGCTTAAGTAGCTTTATCAGCGACTCACAAACAGCGCCCGGTCGTTTCAATCTCTTTAATTACCGCAATGCCACATTGATCGCGGATTATGGCCATAACCCTGATGCTATACAGGCTCTTGTTACCGCTATCGATAATATTCCATCGAAAAAACGCTCTGTAGTGATTAGTGCTGCGGGCGATAGGCGTGATGAAGATATTCGCCATCAAACCCGTATTATTGGTGATGCTTTCGATAAGGTAGTACTGTATCAAGACCAATGTCAACGTGGACGTGCCGATGGAGAAGTGATATCTCTATTACGCGAGGGATTGGGCAATGCTCGGCGTACGCAAAAAGTAAGCGAAATCGTCGGTGAAGCCATCGCAATCGATACAGCACTTTCTAACCTAGAAGATGGTGAGCTCTGCCTCATCTTGGTTGATCAGGTCGAGCAATCTTTAGGACAAATTAATCACCGTATTGCTCTCGGCTAGAAGTTATAGGCTTCATATGAAAACCGGAGAGGTCATCAAATCAACCCCTCCGGTTATTTTGGGAGAAATATTGCGATGTTACTCGCAATATTTGTAACGGCATTTCTATCGCTACATTCAGAAATTTTAGAATACGTAATACTCTTTATTTTAGCTTTATCGTACTTCACTCAAACATTTTTTAATCCAACGATTGGTCAGTTTCTCTTGCACCGTGTTTTGACGTAAACGCGTCGCCAATCCAGAGAAATCAACTTGATCGAGCGGTTGATCCTGATTAAAGCAAGAAAACACATAGGTAATTTTTCCAGTTATAGGGTCTTTATGCGGTTGCAAACACTGCGCACAAATTTCTTTCATCATGCACTGCATGGGTGAATTAATTGAACCGATCGCAAAGTGATCTGATTTAAGATATTGTTTCAACTGATCATGACGCGCAACACCCACTGCAGCCATCATCCGATCTGAACCAATTGCAATAATATGATCCGCCGCACTGAGCGCAACCGGTTGATCGCCTAGTTCGCCACTGCCATATGCCACCATCGCTTGCACAATATTTCCAACAAAGCTTTTATCTTGAGAGCGAGTCGGTGAAAAACCTGGCGCTTCATCACAGCACCACACGACAATATCTGCAGCAGTTTCGATTTCTGCCACCTTGTAACGATCAACCAATTTTTTGTAGCCCGCAAAATAAAGCACCTTCGAACCAGCCGCTCGTGCAGCGGCACCAATCGAGAACAATACAGCATTACCTAGCCCACCACCAACCAATACTATAGTTTTTCCAGACGGAATCTCAGTTGGCGTTCCTGTAGGTCCCATTAATACGACCGGCTCACCCGGCTTTAAACGCATGCAAAGGTCTGAAGACCCCCCCATTTCTAATACAATTAGAGAAACTAAGCCATGTTCGACGTCCACCGATGCGCCTGTTAATGCAAGGCCTTCCATTGCCAGATGGGTGTCTTCAGTACTGGATGCAAAAGCGGAATAATTCTGTAAGCGGTAAAATTGCCCAGGGAGAAAGTGCTCTGCCGCCATCGGTGCGTGAATGACGACTTCGACAATATTGGGCGCCAACCTTTCAACTTTATGAACCGTTGGACGCAACTGCTGGCTCAATCCTGCAAAGAATTGCTGCGCGGATTGTTGAGATGCAGGTTGAATACGTTCCAATACACGGCTTACCGTAGGATAGCCTTGCTTTGCACTGGACATTGCTTTAACCACATTCCCTGAATAAGATGGATGCAGGTCCCCAAAAAAACTAATAAAGCGTTCACCCTTGTCGTCTTTGTAACGACTCATCAATACCATGGGCGTATCTGGCTTGGGGTTCGCAGGTTGTGGATGAACAATATTCCCTTGTTCATCGCAGGCCGAAAAATAACGACCATTGAGCTTATACAGTTCACTTTCCTCTCTCGCTAGTACAGTATTGGGTTGTGTTCCGGCTGCAACCAACAACGCTCGCGCAGGTAATTCAACATTACCAGAATCGTGCCATTGTCCGCTTTCATCGCGTCTTTGAATAGAAAAGTTAACGGAATTCATATGCCCCCATTGATCTACATTGACTCGCTCGGGGGTTAATCCTTCAGCAAACCAGATACCTTCTTCTAACGCTTTTTCTACCTCCTCGTGATTCAAGGTATAGGAAGGGCTATCAATCAGACGTTTCCGATAAGCGATGGTCGCTCCTCCCCAAGATTGCAACATAGGGATAATACGCGGCGCACGCCCATGTTGCTGCGCAGCCTGACGTTCAGCGCGAATAGCTCGACCGTGAGCGATAAACTCATCTGCAATTAATTGTTCTTCTACATCCCATGTTTGTCGAACGGCATCCTCGCTTTGAAGGGCAGTCAATATTTCATAGCGCCTCAAAAATTTCTCAACCTGCACGGGGTAATAAGCTAACGCTTCTGTAGCCGTATCAATCGCCGTCAAACCACCTCCTATTACAATCACAGGCAAGCGCAATTGCATATTAGCAATAGAATCACTTTGTGCCGCGCCTGTTAATTGCAGCCCCATCAAAAAATCAGATGCCGCACGGACGCCTCGCGCCAATCCATTCGGTAAGTCGAGAATAGTTGGACGCCCCGCTCCGCTTGCCAGTGCAACATGATCAAATCCCATCGCAAATGCATCATGAGTGCTTAGCGTTCCACCGAAACGTATTCCACCAAATAAAGCGAATTCTTCACGACGCTCAAGCAGCAAACGAATCACTTTTAAGAAATTCTTGTTCCAACGAACAGTAATACCATACTCCGCCACGCCACCAAAACCACCCGGGGTACGCTGATCGAGATCTTCTTCCAGGATACTGATGTGTTGAATAGCTTTAAACGGAACATGCTTGCCTTTCTGATTGACGCCGGATATAAACTCCGGTAACGGTTCGATTTTAAGCCCATCAATCCCAACCACGGTATGGCCATCGTTCATCAGATGGTGTGACAACGTGTATCCAGCCGGCCCCATTCCCACCACTAAGACCTTGCGACCTGAAGCTGCTTTCGGAACTGGGCGACGTAGATTTAACGGATTCCATCGTGTGAGCAAACTGTAAATCTCGAACCCCCATGGTAGTTCCAATACATCTTTTAACGTTCGCGTTTCTGCTTGCGGGATATCAACCGGATCCTGCTTTTGATAGATACAGGATTTCATACAATCATTACAAATACGATGTCCCGTCCCGGCGCACATTGGATTATCAACAACGATCATCGCCAAACTACCGATTGCAACACCCTGCGCTTTCAGTTTATGAAATTCAGAAATTCGCTCTTCCAATGGGCACCCAGTTAACAGAGCACCCAGTTCGCTTTTTTTAAATTCTCGCGGTTCATCGGGTAATTTGGTTTTTTGTATAAACCCTTTTGAACAAGAATCTTTACCTTGTTCATGACACCAAATGCAATAATTGGCCTCATCTAACGCGCCTATCAAGTCGGTACCTTTATCGCTTAAGGCAAACCCATTACGCTCACGATGATGACTCAGTCCGTGCACAGGATAACCTGCTGTTTCATCTGTCTCTAGTGACAATAACTTCTGGTAATTCAACTTTGCTGGGGATGAAAACAAAATACCTTGGCGAGTATGTCGCTGCCCTTCAGGAGTTCTCAAAGCCCATGCGGCATAATGCAGCGCTTTGTCCAAACGCGACTCATTGTTAGCCTCTGCTTCCATCCACTCGGCAACTTTACTGGCAAAGATTAATTCCGAGAATACTCCACCAAATTCCTGTGTAAGTTCTTTTTCCAAGGCCAGACCATCAATCGCTGCCAATTCATTATCACTGATTTTTGATTTGGCACGTCGTTGCACAAATTGCCTTTTGCAGAAATACAGTGGCGCCAGTGCATGATGCTGGGTGGCTAGTTGCTGTACTTCACTTGTAATACCAAATAGACGTGCAATAAAGTCTTCTAGCCACGGAGCAACATCGATCAATAGCGCTGATTCATCTTTTGGTAGTAGATTCTCCGGATATGCTCGCGCAGACTCCATTCTTTGCAACAATGCATCATCACTGCTGCTTAAAAAATCGATAAAAAGCCGATCCAGCTTAATGAGTCCATCACGTCGATAAAGATCAGCAATGGCAAAGCCAAAATTTAGATTCAATGAGTCCGTCGTATTTCCTTTTTGAGTATCCATTGTTATATTTAAGTTTGTTATATACAGTGACCAGTCTATTTATTTTTATTAAGCTTAAGAAGCCGCTCGGTAACTACTTTGACAATGCGTGGATCATTGATAATCCGATAGCCATTGGATAAACTCATCTGGCAACATCGGTTTGGCAACAAAATAACCTTGAATTTCATCACACGCAAGCTCAGCAACCAACTCGTAATCCGCTTGCGTCTCAACACCTTCGACCACAACATTCAAACCAAAAGCTTTACCTAATTTTATGCTGGATTCCAGAATAACGCGCGTGGCAAAATCTTCAGATGCGTTATGAACAAAGATTCGATCGATTTTAAGTTCCGTAAAAGGCATATATTTAAGCGTCTCCATCGATGCGTAACCAGTACCAAAATCGTCAATGGATAAACCAAAGCCTTTCAGCCTGAAGCGTGTCAAAATATCGAGCGTTTGCGCAAATCCTTTTCCTAAATTTCCTTCGGTAATTTCTAAAATGACTCGGTCAGTTGGCACATTGGAATTCCAAACAATTTCTTGATAGATCTCAGGCAGATTAAACCGATCCAGGTTTTCCATCGAGATATTAACCGAGATTTTCAGATCGATCCCTTGCTGTAGCCATACCTCCAATTGTCGAACCGATTTTCTTAAAATATTGCGAGTAAAATCGTTGATAAGATCATTGTCTTGCTCAATAACAGAAATAAAATTATCAGGAGAAATATAACCATATTTTGCATGACGCCAACGCGCCAAACATTCAACACTTGTCACTTTACGGGTCAGTGCAGAAACTTTAGGCTGAAAAAACACACTTATTTGGTTGTTCCGCAAAGCTTGTTTAATTTCTTCTACATCAAAGATTCTAATTTGGGTCGAATAATCCGATGCTTTATAGATGGGCAGTGGTAACTTCTCAAGCACAGCCGCTAATGAATCCAACGTGACCGGTTTCGCCAATGTACCCATAATATTTAATCCATGTGCAATTGCCAAACGCTCAGCTGCCTTAAGTAAATCAGTCTCGACCCCAGAAAATAATACGATTTTTCCACTATATTTCTGATTTGCAATATTCCGCAAGAACTCAATGCCATCCATACCTGGCATTTCAATATCACATATTAACAAATCAATCGGTTCTGTTTGATTTGACAAAACCCACAAGCCAGCTTTGCCATCTTCAGCCAGAAATACTTCATCGATAGCAAGCTCCCTGAGCATCTGACTAACAAATTCAAGCATAAACTTGTCATCGTCAAGGATTAGTACACGTATATTTTTCTTATTATCCATGCGGAAAAATAGTGCAATCCCGCTTAATCATCGCAACGAATGTAAATACTTTCATCATTTCAAAACTATGCCTATCACTACACGCAAAAGAACTAGTTTTGCAAAAAATTCTATCTATTACCAATAATGTTTCACAATGCTAATTCGTATTACCGGCAAAGTTACAATGGCCATCTCCTCCATCGCAAACTATTAGAGCGAGCATTTTTATTGCATCCAAAACATCCATAGCAGAATTTGATATTCATTTAATTCTCACAGATGTAGGATTTCTACTGCGATGCACCCTGCGAAATAGTGGCAACTTTTGGTCAACAGATTTTTGATAAAACTCTGAGAAATCGCTCAGCCCCTTTATGGCATCCTCAATTTTACGATCTGGGCGCGGTTCAAAAGCATCGAACCCGACGCGTTGCATATAAAGTAATTGATCGCGCAGTACGTCGCCTATTGCACGCAACTCCCCAGTATATCCAAGCCGTGCACGTAAATTATAAGCAATGGAGTAACTGCGTCCATCAGAGAACTTCGGAAAATCTACTGCAATCACAGAAAATTTATCGACATCGTCTTTCAACAACTCTGGACGTTCATCACTGGCCAACCAAACACCCAGTTCAGAGCGTTTTAGCAAAGTTTCTCGTTGCTGTAACCAAACTTGCAACGGAACAATGATTTTTCCATCAGGTACGAATACGCTTTCAGGTGATTGCTGTTCGCCAAGTCGGAATACAATCCAGTTATCCTCGACAATGATTTTATTTTTTATTATTTTCATTATTAGAATCTTGGAGAATAATAAGGAACGTTATACTGCGCTGGCACTACCGCATGTTTGTTATCAACAGCTTCCTCTTCAATCAGTTCAGTCGCATAGACATAATCTTTAAAGGGTGCAAGGCCGATTCGGCGCACCGTATCAATAAATCGCTCAGCCTCGATTCGATCACGCAAATAAACTTGCAACAATCGATCAATCACTTCCGGTACTTGGTTAAATGAAAAAGAGGGACCAATAATCTTACCCAACGAGCTCTCATTACCTTCTGCTCCGCCAATGGATACTTGATACCATTCTTCATGGTCTTTCTTTTCCACCCCCGTAATGCCGATATTCCCAATATGATGCTGCCCGCAAGCATTCATGCAACCCGAAATATTCAAACTGATATCGCCAATGTCGTGCTGAAAATCAATATTTTCAAAACGCTCCGCGATTGCTTTAGCCAATGGAATAGAGCGTGCATTAGCCAACGTACAAAACTCCGCTCCGGGGCAACTGATAATATCCGTCAACAATCCATAATTCGGCTCCGTCAGTTCGTATGCCGTTGCTTCTTGCCACAAACCAATCAAATCTTTTTTGCGAACATCGGCCAGAATCACATTTTGCTTGTGCGTGATACGCAATTCCCCAAAGCTATACCGATCCGCTAGCTCCGCCATTACTTCCATTTGCTCCGCAGTCGCATCTCCAGGAACATTTCCGACTTTCTTCATTGATAACACAACAATGGCATAACCCGGTTGTCGATGCGGCAACACATTTCGCAACATCCAGTTTGAGAAAGAACGGCTGTCGGCTTTAAATTCACTCAACCTGGAATCATCGTTAGAAAGCGTTTCATAAGCCGGACCGACAAAGAAAGAGCGTACTCTCTCAATTTCTTCAGTCGTTAAGGTGCCGGGGCCATCTTTAAGATATTTCCAATCTTCCTCTACTTGGCGTTTAAATTCATCAATACCGAGTGCTTTGACTAATATCTTGATACGCGCTTTATATTTGTTGTCACGTCGCCCATACTGGTTATACACGCGCAAAATAGATTCGACATAAGTAAGAATATGTTGCCACGGTATAAAATTATTAATCTCGACACCGATAATGGGTGTACGGCCCAATCCTCCACCGACCAACACGCGGAATCCAATTTCACCTTGTGTATTTTTAACAATCGATAATCCGATATCATGCGCATAAATCGCAGCGCGATCCTCTTTCGCACCACTGATAGCAATTTTGAATTTGCGCGGCAAATAGGCAAACTCAGGATGAAACGTGCTCCACTGACGTAAGACTTCGGCGTAAGGTCGCACATCCACCACCTCATCTTGCGCAACTCCTGCAAACTCATCCAAAGTAATGTTACGTACGCAATTACCAGACGTTTGAATCGCATGCATTTCAACCGATGCAAGGTCCGCTAGAATGCTAGGTACATCCTGCAATTTGAGCCAATTAAATTGGATATTCTGACGCGTAGTAAAATGTCCATAACCTCGATCATATCGGCGAGCAATGTGCGCGAACATGCGCATTTGCTCCGAAGAAATCAAACCGTACGGAACTGCAATGCGCAACATATAGCCATGTATTTGCATGTACAAACCATTTTGCAGCCTCAAAGGCATAAATTCTTCTTCTTTCAGTTCTCCCGAAAGACGACGTTTCACTTGATCGCTAAATTGCGCAACTCGCTCTCGTACGATTTGATAGTCATATTGATCGTAACGGTACATTTTTTACTCCTTTTTCCTTTGGCTGCTATGAACCTGAGGTATAGCGTTTAGATACCGGTAGCAGTAATGCCGCATCCAATGGGAACTTGGCACCATAATTCAAAATATGATCGACATCAGCATCCTCGTCATGCCGTAAAGCCATGCCAATATAGGCATACTCACCTTTTTCTCCTACCACAATTCCGATTCGTCCACCGCAACCATTAAACCATGTCACTTGCTTTGGTTTGTTTTCAATATTCGTGCTCATCCATCATCCTTGTTTCATTATGGAAAAGAATCTCATTCCTACCTGCTTCGATATTCAATTATTTTATTGCCTGACACTCGCCCGCAGATGTTAAGAGACTCCTCCATCACAACGCAACCAAGCGCAACAGTCGGGTATTTTACCAAAAAACAACCCTGATATTCGACTTGTTCAATCAACTGTCAACCATACTCGAGATAAAAACAAGAAACATTCCGCGCTACACCAACTATCGGCCATGATGGGATGATCGGCATCATAACAACAGAATTGTATAATTCAAAATAATATTGTGTTAGATTTATATAACTATTACTTATGAAGATCACGGAGAAAATGTGAAGCTACAGCAATTACGGTACTTATGTGAGACCATCAATCAAAACATGAATCTATCTAAAGCCGCAATAAAGCTCCACACATCCCAGCCCGCTATCAGCAAGCAAATTCAACTGCTCGAACAAGAGCTCGGCGTCGATATCTTCCTACGTAACGGTAAGCGCTTTATTCAAATCACCCCGGCTGGGCAGTTGATTGTAAAAACCGCCAAAGAAATGCTACATGAAGCAGAAAATTTAAAAAGAATCGCTCAAGAGTACAATAATGAAACCGGTGGAACACTCACGATTGCAACGACTCATACGCAAGCACGCTATACTTTACCGGTAGTAATTAAGCGCTTTATCACACGCCACCCAAAAATTAAATTGACTCTACGGCAAGGTAATCCAACGCAAGTTTCTACCATGGTTATTTCTGGAGAAGCCGACATTGTAATTGCAACTGAAGCAATCGAGCATTTTCACGAGCTTGTGATGCTCCCTTGCTACGACTGGAATCGCTGCATTGTAGTGCCTCCTAAGCATGCGCTCTTGAAAAGCAAAAAAGTCACTCTAGAAGCCCTGAATCAGCATCCTATCATTACCTATGATTCAGCTTTTACCGGGCGCTCAAAAATTAACCAGGCTTTTGAAACAAAAGGCATGGAACCGAATATAGTGCTCACTGCAATTGACTCGGATATCATTAAAACCTACGTGGAACTGGGATTAGGCGTTGGTATACTCGCCAATATGGCATTTGACAAAAAGCGTGATAACAACCTGAGATCGATTGATGCCAGCCATTTATTTGAATCCAGCACAACACGTATTGGCATCAATCGTAACAGCTATATCCGAAGCTACATCTTTGACTTTATAGAAATGTTTTCGCCACACTTAACAAAAGCGACCGTAATGGCTAAATTACAAAACAGAAATCCGGTTCCCTGAAATTACGCTACAACAATCTTTGAGTAAAACAAGCGATCGCGGTTTCATTATGCACCGATATTGGATGTAGCATGGTGTTCGAGTATTCAAGATTTCTGCTTCAAGATACTGGAGCAATGTCTATCATTGTTTAGCCGTGAACTTGCTTTTATGTCGATAAGGCATAGCACCCGGAAACATCGCGATGCCTTGAAGTCCGAGAAACATTGAACGATACTCGAGTTAAGGAAATTACCCGCAAATCAGCAGACGATATTTGAATTTTCCGACAAGCCGATTTACGATATGTTGAAAACCCAGTGGTAGTTTTTATACGCTAATCGATCCAGAAAATAGCGCTGGCTTATTGTTTGATGGAACCACTGCGCCCTAGAGTAGATTTACTGTTGCTAAAAGTTATTCTAACGGACTGTTTAAAGTTGAACAAACCACATCAGCAAATATCTACCATAAAAGTTTCCTGCATTAGTGGAAGAATAAAAATTGCTAAACCGACTTAAAAATATCCGATCTATTGTTTTATTCTTAGCTGCCATCCTTGTGAGTTCCACATCTTATGCAGTACGCCTACCTTCAATCGAAAATCTGCAGTTGCAAATCAAAGATTCACCACAAGTTATTAACGTTATAGAACCTCATTTGAGTCAGAAAGACGACATAACCGAGATAGCGTATTTTGGTTATCCTATAGCGAAAATATTCGATTGGTTATTTGGATCAACATGGCAGGATCAAGGAGCTTATATTGAATTCATAGCTCTGGATGGCTATTTTTCGCGGGTTAAAGTTTCCCGATTTAACCAATATCGCGCTTTTCTTGCATTCGGTATTAAGGATAAATCGGAATTTATTATTGACAATTCTGAACAAGGTGAAAAAAATGTTCAGTTGGGACCTTATTATCTCATCTGGGACAATATCGATGAACCAGAACTTGTAGCTGAAGGAGCCACAAATTGGCCTTATCAGATTACTGAAATTGTAATTTCAAAACAAGACAAACAAGCATTGCTACCACCAGATCTTGCCGAAATGTATAGTGAGCATGCTGAACTAACGCAAAAGTACTGTCTCACTTGTCACCAAGTCAATGGGTATGGTGGTAGCAAGTGGCCTATTAATCTGGCATCGCAAATCAAAAAGATGTCAAAAGAAGCATTTAAATCTTGGGTCTTAAATCCCCGCGCTCAAAATCCTGCTACCTCGATGCCTCCATTACTTGAAACTCTGACAGAAATGAAGCGTCAAGAAATTGCCGATAAGATTTATGAATATCTCCTGGTCTTACCAGAAACTATTGCTCCATCATCAGGAGAATAACAATTGCTTGTAACTAATCTATTAGATTATTTTAAGATATTCTAATACCCTTTCTACCTATAGGATTAGTGTTTTCCTGTACTACCAAACCCCCCTTCTCCTCGATAGCTTTGATCAAAGCTATCAACCCGAGCGAACTCAACCTGAACGACAGGAACAATCACCAATTGTGCAATTCGTTCCAGTGGATTGAGCTGAAAGCTATCCTGCCCCCGATTCCAACATGAAACTAGAATTTGTCCCTGGTAATCGGAATCAATCAATCCAACCAAATTACCCAGTACGATACCGTGCTTATGACCAAGCCCGGATCTCGGCAAAATTAATGCTGCCAAATGTGCATCAGCCAAATGAATGGCGATGCCCGTGGGAATAAGGCAAGTGTCTCCCGGGTCCAGCTGAATGGTTTCCGCAATGCAAGCACGTAGATCTAAACCTGCAGAACCTGGCGTCGCGTAAGTTGGCAAGCACTCATTTAAGCGATCATCAAGAATTTTGATAGCGATTTTTTTCATACAAGAATTCGAGTAGCATTTATTATGGTTTGAAAAATGTACTAATGTGTTGAATTAAGTGTCTGGCTTGTTCAAGCTTTGGCGCTCTCGGGAGAATATGTTCACCTTGATCATCCAGGAGGATCAATTCATTATCATCGGAACCGATTGCATTCTGCGCCCAATTTGCAACCATCAAAGGTAGCCTTTTTTTAATCCGCTTTGCTTGTGCGTTTTCCAGTAGATTTTCGGTTTCCGCAGCAAAACCCACGCAAAATGGAGGATCCGATGCAGTTGCTATGGTCATAAGAATGTCTGGATTGGGCGTTAGCTCTAAAGTTAAATTGTGATTGGTTTTTTTAATTTTTTGCGCACTCATCGTTGCCACACGATAATCAGCAACTGCTGCCACACCGATGAATACATCGGTGGAAGGAATTTCATACTGTACAGCAGTCAACATTTCGTTGGCACTAATCACAGCGACAAATTTATCAACCGCCGGTGGCGTTAAATCCGTTGGTCCTGACACCAATGTTACATTCGCGCCGGCTTCTACTGCAGCTTGCGCAATAGCATAGCCCATTTTCCCAGAGCTCTTATTTGTAAGGCCACGCACAGGATCGATTGCTTCGAATGTAGGGCCGGCGGTGATCACGATTTTTTTATTGATCAATAAGTGCTTATTTTGCCAGAAAGTAATTATTGCTTCTGCTAATTCGGTCGGCTCCACCATGCGCCCCATGCCAACTTCACCGCAAGCCTGGATACCATTAGCCGGACCTACTATTCGAATGCCGTCACTACGCAACATCGCAAGATTACGCTGCGTGGCGGGATTTTCCCACATTTGACGATTCATCGCCGGGGCAATCATCAATGGGCAATTACGAGCGAGGCACAAGGTCGAAAGCAAATCATCGGCAATGCCATGCGCAAGCTTTGCTATGAAATCAGCACTGGCAGGAGCAACCATAATGACATCGACCTCCCGCGACAAATTGATATGCGTCATGGAACCAGATGCATTGCTTTCCCATAACTCGGTATGAACAGGATTACCTGTCAACGATTGGAAAGTAAGTGGGGTAATAAATTGACACGCGGATCGTGTCATTACTGTCTGTACAGTAACAGCGCTTTGTGACAGCGTATGCGCTAATTCCGCAACCTTATAAGCCGCAATACCGCCGGTAATACCGAGCAGTACGCGTTTTTCTTCATTGCGCAATGAATGATGGGAAGATGATTCGTGCATGCTCTTAGAAATAAAAGGTGCTTCCCTTCTAGGAAAATAATTTTTTGCAGTTATGGTCAGTTACCAATAGGGGTGATTCAATCTCTCGTTCATCGTGCCGCTAATACCCAAGCATCGGGAGAATTATTGCAAATTTTACTTCTGAATCTGTGTTTTGGGTATTGATTTCTTTCATCATCATAATAACATTATGACCATCAATCATTGGCCTGCATCCGAACGCCCACGGGAAAAATTATTACAAAAAGGTGCCACGGCACTTTCTGATGCCGAACTACTGGCTATTTTCTTACGCACCGGCATCGCAGGCAAAAGTGCCGTAGATCTTGCACGAGATTTGCTGAAACACCTAGGCAGCCTCAGTAATATTTTTTCGTCGAGTCAAAGTGAATTCTGTCAACTACCAGGTTTAGGTAGTGCAAAGTATGCACAGCTCCAAGCGGTATTGGAAATGTCTCGACGTGCATTAGCGGAGGAACTAAAATGCAGCAACGTACTCAATTCCCCGCAATCGGTGCGAGATTTTTTACGACTTAGCATTGCCCGAAAGCCACATGAAGTTTTTATGGGCATTTTTTTGGATACCTGCAATCAGATTATCGCCAGCGAAGAACTCTCCAGCGGCACTTTAACGGAAACCAGCGTCTATCCTCGAGAAGTCATTAAACGTACATTACACTACAATGCGGCGAGCGTCATTTTCGCGCACAATCATCCTTCAGGCAAGGCAGAGCCAAGTCAAGCGGATCTACTGTTGACACAAAGGTTAAAAGCAGCGCTCGCAATGATCGATGTCAAGCTACTCGATCATTTCATCATCACCACTAACAAAGAAATCCTATCCTTTTCAGAACTCAATCTTATTTAGAATCGCCAATCCAAATCGCGTTTTATCCGTTGCATCGTGTTTGAACAACCTTTGTTAGATCAATGTATTGCATTTTTTCGTGTGAACCCAGCAAGTTTGTCATACCATTGTGGCTATTTACTTCTTCCACAGCATATCGCATGACGACCTCATCCCATAAACAATGGGTATTAGTTATAGGACCCGTGTTAGCAATCCTGCTTGCTGTCGCCATGCACTTATCTGGCTGGCAGCAGCAAGCCTGCTGGACTGGCGCGATTGCCATGCTGTGTGTTATTTGGTGGATTTTCGAACCCATTCCGATACCAGCTACTGCGTTGATTCCATTGACAGTACTACCTCTGGTAGGTGTTTTGCCGCAAGAAAAAATTGCTTTAGCTTTTGGCCATGATTTAATACTATTAATGCTTGGTGGATTCTTGATTTCCGTAGCTATGGAGCGTGCAGGCGCACATCATCGTATTGCGCTCGGTATGATTCACCTCATAGGTGGCAATAGCAGTCGGCGCATCGTATTTGGTTTCATCATTACCAGCGCCATGTTGAGCATGTGGATTTCTAACACGGCCACAACATTGATGATGCTACCGATAGCATTTGCGGTGATCCACCAAAGCCCCGACAAAAAACTAGCCATTCCGTTATTACTATCCATTGCTTATGGTAGTAGCATCGGCGGTCTGGGAACCCCAGTGGGAACGCCTCCAAATCTAATTTTTATGCAACAATATGAAAAATTTACCGGTCATTCCGTGAGTTTTGTACAGTGGATGAGTTGGGGATTGCCGGTAGTTTTGGTATTCATTCCGATTACCGCATTATGGCTGACGCGCCATTTAGATTATGGCGAGAAATTAGCGATGCCGCCAACAGGTAGCTGGCGGCCAGAAGAACGTCGGGTATTGATCGTTTTTGGCTTGACAGCCGTGGCTTGGATGACACGATTGGAACCTTTTGGTGGTTGGAGTCATTGGTTGGATTTAAAAAGCGCCAATGATGCTGCAGTCGCATTAACCGCTGCAATCATTCTATTTCTCGTCCCCAATGGCAGGGGATCCAATTTACTCGATTGGCAATCGGCGGAAAAGATACCTTGGGGTATTTTGATTTTATTTGCGGGCGGCATTGCCATAGCACAAGCATTTGTTGAATCGGGCTTGTCGAAAGCCATCGGCGATCAATTAACGGTGCTTGCAAATTTACATCCACTGGTAATCATTGCTACTATTGCGTTGATGGTTACTTTTCTCACTGAAACTACCAGTAACGCCGCAACGACATTGCTATTAATGCCGATTCTTGCACCAGCGGCAATTGCGGCAGGACTGGAGCCAAGTCTATTAATGGTGCCAGCCGCGATGAGCGCCAGTTGCGCTTTTATGCTACCAGTTGCCACGGCACCTAATGCGATTATTTTTAGCAGCGGCCGCCTTTCGGTTACCGATATGATTCGAGAGGGGCTCATACTAAACTTTATCGGTGTCGCCGTCATTACGTTAGTATGTTATTTTATAATCCATTAACTGGCGACCTAAGACCTCTGCGAAGCTATCCACTTTTGTTGTAAGTTCTTAAGAATCTAGCTGGTTATTGAAATTCAGATAGATTCTGTGCATTTTCTGCAAAAAACCAAGATCGGAGCGTTATTGTTCTATTTCTTGGTGCATTTGCAGGAAAGCGACTAAAAATCACACGGTCATATAAAGGCAAAACCAGAATTACATCGAAATAAAGATTCCCCCCTTCTGTAAATAATTAACTAACCATTGTTATCGTTATTTCTTTGGAAGCCTAAGCCTTTTGCGTTTAATTCCGCCAAGGCTTGCTCAGTTTTTTGCAGATGACCAAGCCCCATACCCTGCAATACATGATCAGCTTTTGTATATTGAATATTACTATAGGTAGTGATTTCCACTCGGTTTCCCCAAGGATCAAGAAAATCAAGAAAAGAACCCTCTAAGAGTTTGACACCCATACTTTCAAGCGTCTTTCTCGCTAGGTCTTTATTGTCCACGGCTATTCCAAAATGACGCTTTTGATCAGGTTGTCTATTATCATTTTTTACAAAATTGATAAATTGATCCCCGAAATAAATAAAGGCCTGCATCTCGTTTTTTTTATGAACTTCAAAATTCAAGAAGTCGCCATAAAATTTTAATGCCTCTTCAATATTTCCAACTTCTAATGCCACGTGATTTATGCCTACTGCATATGCTTTCATAAATTCTCCTCTATCATTAAACACCTATACTTGCCAGTCAGTTTATCTTGAATAATGCATACGGTATCGATCGTAGAGCTTCCTATCTCGCTATTTGAGCCAGAAACAACAATTTCAATTGTCCAGCCATGACCAGATCGAAGCTATTACAGTCAACCAGATTTTCTGGTTACCAAAAAACCAATGTATCATGACTCCCTTCTTGATTAAATCCATATTGGTATTGCTAGTAAGCGTTTTGCAAGCATATATGAGCCCCTCCAAAGAACAACACACGCCGATGATGCAGCAGTATCTGCGTCTTAAAAACCAACACCCTGACATGCTAATGTTTTATCGCATGGGGGATTTCTATGAGTTATTTTTCGATGACGCTGAAAAAGCAGCGAAATTACTCGGCATCACTTTGACACATCGAGGCTCTTCTGCCGGAGAACCGATCAAAATGGCGGGTGTACCCTATCATGCGGCGGAACAATACCTTGCCAAATTGGTGAAACTGGGAGAATCTGTCGTATTGTGCGAGCAAGTCGGTGATCCGGCAACGTCTAAAGGCCCTGTCGCCCGTGAAGTTACCCGTATCTATACGCCCGGGACGCTGACCGATGCTGCGTTGTTGGAAGATAAACGCGATTGCGTTCTGTTGGCCATGCTAGCGCGTGAAGAAACCGTAGGATTGGCTTGGCTCAATCTAGTAACCGGTCAGCTCCGGGTTATGGAAACCGACAAGCAGAATCTATCCAGTGAACTAGAGCGCATTCGGCCTGCTGAAATCCTGATTCCGGAATCACTCGTTATATCGGAAACGCAACGTCCGTACTCGGTACTTAAACGAATCCCTGATTGGCAGTTCGATCACGATAGCGCAATCCAAACGTTAACTCGGCAATTGGCAACACAGAGTCTGTCCGGTTTCGGTTGCGATGATTTATTCATTGCCATGGCTGCAGCAGGTGCTTTGTTGGAATATATTCATCTGACCCAAGGCACAACGGCGGCATGTCCTGTTACTTCATTACATGCCGAATTCGATACAGCTTATGTACGAATGGATGTGTCGACACGGCGTAATTTAGAAATTTCTGAAACCCTACGTGGTGAGCGATCACCAACGCTGTTATCGCTATTAGATACCTGTTCCTCCAACATGGGTAGCCGCTTGATGCACTTTTGGCTCCACCATCCCTTGCGCGATATGCGAGTGATTCAGAATCGTCTGGACTGTGTCACTGCTCTATTGGGTGACTCTGCATTCCATTGCTATGAGCCAGCGCGTATGCTGCTGCGAAAGTTTGTGGATATCGAACGGATTGCCGCGCGCATTGCACTTCAATCAGCCCGCCCCAGAGATTTATCCGGATTACGCGATAGCCTTAAATTGATACCCGAACTAAATGAAATGCTTGCGCCTTGTCAGAATGAAGCTTTGCAACCATTGATCCAAGCCTTGCAGATCGATGTCACTTGGATAAATTGCCTAAATGAGTGTTTACTCGAAGAACCGGCCACGCTGTTACGTGAAGGCAATGTGATTGCCGATGGTTACGACACAGAATTGGATGAGCTGCGTGCTTTACAAAATAATTGCGGTGAATTTTTATTGCAATTAGAAATTCGAGAGAAAGAACGCACCGGTATTCCAAGTTTAAAAGTCGAATATAACCGAGTACATGGTTTTTATATCGAAGTCACACATGCGCATAGCGAAAAAATACCGATCGACTATCGGCGCAGGCAGACATTGAAAAACGCCGAGCGTTACATTACCCCGGAGCTCAAAGCATTTGAAGACAAAGCGCTGTCTGCGAGAGACCGTGCTTTGGCACGCGAAAAACAGTTATACCAGGAATTATTGTATCGGCTCCAGCCCTTCGTGCCAATACTGCAGAAACTGGCTGCCAGTATCGCTGAAATTGATGTGCTGTGCGCCTTCTCGGAACGCGCGAAAACATTAAATTATATTCAACCACAATTATCGGAAGAGCATATTTTCCATATCGATGCGGGACGACATCCAGTTGTGGAAAACCAAGTTGAGCATTTCGTCGCGAACGACATCGATCTTTCTGGTGAGTCCGATCAAAAACCACAGATGCTACTGATAACCGGCCCCAACACGGGAGGGAAGTCAACTTACATGCGTCAAGCTGCCTTGATTGCATTACTAGCGCACTGCGGTAGTTATGTGCCCGCCAAACAAGCGCAGTTAGGGATCTTGGATCAAATATTTACGCGCATTGGCGCGTCGGATGATTTGGCTAGCGGTCGTTCGACCTTCATGGTGGAAATGACGGAAACCGCTAATATTTTGCATCATGCCACCCGGCGCAGCTTGGTACTAATGGACGAAGTGGGGCGCGGCACATCGACCTTTGATGGATTAGCGCTTGCGTTCGCCATTGCGCGACATTTGGCAACACACAACCGCAGCTTGACGTTATTTGCCACGCACTATTTTGAGTTAACCAAGCTGGTCGAAGAGTTTCCGCAAATCAGCAATGTGCACCTGAACGCCGCCGAATACAAAAATCACATCGTTTTTCTGCATAAGATCACCGAAGGCCCAGCGAATCAAAGCTACGGTTTACAAGTTGCCGCACTCGCCGGCGTTCCTGGCAATGTCATTAAAATGGCGCGCAATCATCTGGTTCAGCTAGAGCAAGACAACCTGAAGAAAAATATCCAACCAGATCTCTTTTCAACTCAATCCGAAACGGTTGAATCCACATCGCAATACACGCGCGTCATTGCGTTGTTGGAAACATTATCACCGGATGAATTGACGCCGAAACAAGCCCTGGAAAAAATTTATGCGCTGAAGAAGTCGCTTGAGGATGGTAAAGGTTAGATGATTTATCGACCGATTGAATCATTCGCATGCTATCTTAGTTTTCACTATTAAAAACGAAATGCTTTTTCTAGTTACCTTCTGTAATGAAATTTTGCTCTAACCTTTAATATGATATCTTTTTACGAGTTATAAAAATCAGTGTTTGCTAACATAGTAGAACTCAAACAATATAGTATTTACAATTTTCCATACCCTGAATAGTGCTTAATCTCATAAAATCAGCGAATCCATCCGCAGCATGGAACACGAACAATACATAAAAAAATCGCTACCTCCTCATGCCATGCGTATATTACTACTGGCATCGTTCTATTTCACCGGAGGATACGCGGGATTATGCGTGCCTTATGTAAGTTCAAGTATCACTTTATTTTGGCCACCTTCCGGAATTGCTTTGGCAGCATTGTTGCTATGGGGAGTGTCGTGCTGGCCAGGTGTATTTGCGGGAGCGCTTGTCACAAACCTGCTTATCGGCGACGATCTTACCCCGCCTGTTGCGATGGCAATCGCTCTCGGTAACACCACAGGCCCCATACTGGGGGCGATATTACTCAAAGAAGTAATGGGATTTAAAAACAATTTCTTGCGCGGACGTGATGTAACAATCTTTTTGTTAATCGGACCGGGTTGTATGTTGCTGACTGCCAGTATCGGTGTTTCTGCATTGTATACCGGCGGAATTCTGTCGTTTGATTTGCTATCCCGGGCTTGGATCGGCTGGTGGCTTGGCGATACAGTGGGCGTTCTGGTATTCACACCGCTGCTGCTGTTCTTGCTGAACGACTGGCGGACTCGGATATTGCAACGGTCGCAAAGTAAGCGAGAATTTATATCGGTATTGGTTAGCTGCATCTGCTTAACTTGGTTAATATTTGACGGCATTCCGATTATTAATCAACTTATGCTGCCGCTTACTTTTCTGGTATTTCCTCCCTTGATATGGGCGGGTTTGCGCTTGAGTGCTTTAGAAACTTTCGTAGTAGTTCTGGCAATTGCTTCGATTGCCATCATCGGAACGGCAGAAGGAGTTGGTCCCTTTTCCAGAGAAGATTTCCAACTGAGTCAATTAATTCTGTGCACTTTTATCGCCACGATTACATTCATCGCCTTTATGATGATCGGTATCCAAGCAAACCAGCGCAAGGTTAAACGACAATTGCACACAAGCGAATCACGTCTTCGGTTGGCTTTAGAAGCGGCTAATCAGGGTCTTTATGACCTTAATGTGCGAACCGGAAAGGCAATCGTCAGTCCAGAGTACGCCAGAATGCTCGGGTACAATCCGCAATCATTTATAGAAACCAGCGACAACTGGTTTAATCGTATATATCCCGGAGACCGAAGGACTGTTTGTCAGATCTATAGCAAATACATCAGCGGCTTACGTAAAGACTATCAAGTCGAATTCAGACAACTCACGCAGCAAGGTAAGTGGAAGTGGATTCTATCGTTAGGCAAAGTAATTGAATGGGATTCTCATGGCCGTCCAGCTCGCATGCTGGGGACACATACCGATATCAGCGACCGAAAAACGAAAGAACTAGCTCTCCAGCAAAGCGAAGAAGAATTAAGGGTATCTGAACGTCATCAGCGGGAGTTACGGGTGCTGGCGGAACGGGAGCAAAGTCGTATGGACGCACTGCTTTCCGCCATGAGCATCGGCATTTTGTTTGAGGACAATCAACAGCGAGTGGAATATGTCAATCCGGCATTCTTACGAATGTGGGGTATCAGTGAGCACGAGAATTTATTGAACAAGCCGACCAGCACCATCCTCGAGTGTTCTAGAGAACGATTAACGTTCGATCACGCCTCTAAACATATGCTGAACGTACCGGATACACAGGAAATCAGCAAGCCCATCGAGTTGGAACTGAGTAACGGACAAACGCTTACACAGTTGTCTTATCCTGTCGCCGATATCGAAGGCCAAGTTATTGGACGGCTATGGCTGTACGAGAATATTACGCTAGAGCGGCAAACCGCACAGCAGCTACTATATCTGGCAGAGCGCGATCCGTTAACTGGTTTGTACAATCGTCATCGATTCCAAGAAGAATTGAATAATCTGATTGCCTCTTCATTTCGCAATCAGCAGAAGTTTGCACTGCTGTATTTTGATCTCGATGATTTCAAATATATTAATGATACTTTCGGACACCGGGCTGGTGATACCGTTCTGATTCGAGCAGTGGGAGTAATCTCCAGCATAATACGTCATATTGAAGTGTTCGCTCGTTTGGGAGGTGACGAATTCGCCATTCTGAGCCACCTGCAATCAGATGACGACTTGGACTCTCTTCCCTCGCGAATAGTAACGTCGGTCTCATCGATTCCATTGCATTTCCGTGAAACCAACATTCGCTTAACAACCAGTGTAGGCGTCGCCGTTTTTCCCGAACACGGTGAAACAGCTGAAGACTTGATTGCTCATGCGGATACTGCAATGTATCAAGCTAAGAATCAGGGTAAAAATACTTGGGCTATCTATGATCCTCAGCGCGATTCCTCGGAAGCCATGATAAATCAAATGACTTGGTACAGTCGGATTACCCAAGCGCTGGAACAAAATCTTTTTATAATTCATTTCCAAGGAGTTTACGAAACTACTCAAAACACTCTAACCCACTTGGAGATACTTATCAGAATGCGCGATGTGAATGAACCGGAGCATTTGATTATGCCAGGTCAGTTTATTCCTATAGCAGAAAAGAATGGACAGATTGTTAATATTGATCGCTGGGTAATCAAGCGCAGCATCGAGCTGCTGAGTGAAAACCCAGTAATGCCAGCTGTTGCAATCAATATTTCCGGCAAGACTTTCGACGATCCTTCGATTCCGCAGTATATCCGCAGCTTGTTAAGCGAACGGCACGTGGATCCAGCGCGTCTTATCATTGAACTGACTGAAACGGCGGCGGTGTCGGACATACAAGATGCACAGCGCTTTATCGAAGCGATTCATCGAACCGGCTGTTCTGTTTGCTTGGATGATTTTGGTAGCGGCTTCTCAACATTCGGCTATCTGAAGTATTTAGGAGTCGAAATCCTTAAAATCGACGGATTATTTATCCGCGATCTTCCCAACAACTACGACAATCAGATTTTTGTCAAAGCTATGGTGGAAGTCGCACGAGGGCTTGGCAAGTTAACCGTGGCGGAATTTGTCGAAGATGCCGCTACGCTGAGCATGGTGAAAAACCTGGGAATCGATCTGGCACAAGGTTATTATCTGGGCAGACCGGGAGCAGAAATTCCCATTAAACCTGAAAATAAGAACTTTACTCACGACTAATGGTAGCGTTCAACGTAAAGTAAACGAATACATCAACGGAAATTATTCTCGGCGACTGCTCAGAAAAAGCTTTATTCCCAAAGATCACTTATTAAGGAGCGGTATACTGGCGAATAATCTGAATAATATCTGCGCAAGAATTGCCTCCCTTTCTATCGACAACTGAATTTTTCTTGCAGCATCCTATCCTTGTCGTTCGTTCCGCGCTGCTTGTATACCTGACACAACAGTCGGGTACAACAGTTTGACGTATAGCTCTCTTTTTAACCGTGCGTTAATTAACCGCCGGGATTCTCGCATAAACGACATCATGCCTGGTGAAATCTGTTTTTCGGCTTCTTCACGATTAATCCGTGGCGGACGGGGATAGCCAAAATGATCAGCGACCCAATCGAAATAAGCGCCCATTTTGAGTTGTGAGTCATCGCACGCATGATACAGTCTACCTGGTTTCCCATGCCGTACGACGGCGTAAATGATTCGCGCCAAATCGTCGGCATGGATGTGGTTAGTATAGCTATCTTCGTTTTCCAATAATACCGGTAAGTTTTGTTGTAGGCGCAAAAGCGGCAGCCGGTCTGCGGCATAAATACCCGGCACACGCAGAATCGATACGTTGACGTGATTACGTTTTCCCCACGCACGGATTTGTTTTTCGGCATCTACTCGCCGAATGGCACGTCCGTTGACGGGATTCACCGAATAGGTTTCGTCTATCAAAGCACCCTGGCAATCACCATAAACACCACTGGTACTGATATAAATAAGCTGCTGTGGTAGAATCGTTGCAGATTTTCTGGGTCGCCGTGACAATGCAGACAGTAAGTGAGCGGTGCGCTTATCTCTCAATCCTTCACTCTGCGGTGGGGCTAAATGAATGACGAGTTGCGCGACTCCGGAAATTCTCTCAAGTGTTTGTGGTAAATCGAGATCGCCGTAAATCGGAATCATGCCATGAGATCGGAGAGTACTGATATGATTGGAATTTCGGTGTAATCCCAAAATGCGGTAATGTTTTTTGAATAATGGCGCAGCCCGCAATGCAATATCGCCACTACCGACAATTAATAGTGTTTTTTTCATTACTTATTTTAATGTTGTTACGCGGTTTATTAACCTTCATGTAATGTCGCATCAAATCATCATTCAGCCTAGTGGCCATGTGCTTACGGTCGAATCCAAAGAAACTATTTTAGAGGCCGCTTTGCGCGCAGGACTATCGCTGCCATATGGCTGCCGAAATGGTTCTTGCGGTCTTTGTAAAGGTAAAATCATACAGGGAACTGTCGATTATGGTCAGTATAATGCAGAAACTTTAACCGAAGCCGAAAAGCATGAAGGACTTGCTCTATTATGCTGCGCATCGCCACTCACAGACTTGGTGATATATTTAGATGAAATTAGCGCAACGAAAGGCATCGAAATAAAAACACTACCGTGCCGCGTCGAAAAACTGGAGTTGGTTGCACCCAACGTGATGATTGTCTCGTTGAAATTACCAGCGAATCAACGCCTGCAATTCCTGTCTGGACAATACATCGATATTCTATTGAAAGAAGGTCAACGCAGGAGTTTTTCGTTAGCCAATGCTCCTCATGATGATGAGGTATTGCAATTGCATGTACGTAATTATCCGGGAGGCGCATTCACCGAACACGTTTTTACCCACATGAAAGTCAAAGACATGCTGCGCTTCACAGGCCCGCTAGGATCTTTCTTTCTTCGCGACACGCCGGCAGTAAACACACCGATTATTTTCTTGGCCAGCGGTACGGGATTTGCACCGATCAAAAGCATCCTGGAGCATATTTTTTACGGTGCCAACAATCCGTCCTATCATCGGCCAATGACCCTCTACTGGGGAGTTCGCGTCAAAGATGATCTCTATTTGACGGATTTGATCAACGAATGGCAACGGCAGCATCCAAACTTTAATTTTATTCCCGTTTTATCAGAGCCTCTATCGAAAGATCATTGGCAAGGACGAACGGGGTTTGTCCATCAGGCGGTGATGCAAGACCACGCTGATTTACAAGCATACCAAGTCTACGCTTGTGGCTCTCCGGTCGTGATCAAGGCTGCTTATCACGACTTCACCAGTCAAAGGCATTTACCTAACAATGCCTTTTTCTCCGATATATTCACGCCTTCAACCGCCGCACCAAATCCAAATTAATTGATTTTTTTAAGTGTAAACTCCAATCCTTTGTTGTAGTGAGTGATGGCCGATTCATGTTTACCCAATTTTTCATATAATTGTGCTAACGCGAGATGCGCCTTATGGCTCGGCTCGACCGACAAGCTTGCTTCGAGATAGTTTTCAGCTTTACCCCAAATTTCACAGTAAGCACATAATTTACCGAGCGTAAGTAATAAAGTCGCGTTGTTAGGATGCGCTCTCAGCCACCCTTCAGCCAATTCAATTTGCCGGCTGACATGCGAACCTAAGCATTCCGCATAAAGTTCGATGAGTTCAGCATCCCAGGTTATGGGCAGGTTATGCTCGATAATTTGATGCGCGGAATTGCAGTTATTCAATGCCATATACGCACGTGCCGCAGCAACGGCTAATTTGCTATCCGTTTTTTCCATGGGCGAAACATGCTGCTGCCAATATTGATCTAATGATCGAACATCGGTGAATGTGCTTTTTATTTTTTCAATTTGCGCATCGCGGCGTAATTGTTTGACCAAATTTTGGTTAGCAGAAGAACGTTTAGCCAAAGTATCCGTAAGTTCTAAAACCGCATCCCAATTTTTCGCTTGTTGTTGCGCTTTAATTTCCAACAATAATACGGAAGATGATTGCAATCCTCCATCCGCATATAAAGAATGCAATACATCCAATGCTTCGTTGTATTGCCCTGCATTAATCAAAAAATCGGCCTTCGCAATAATGCCTAAAGATTTATCTTCAGGCGCTTTGGCAATGGCGGAATCAATATATTTATCACGATCTGAAACCTTATCCAATTCATGTGCCGAACGTGCGGCAATAGCTCCACTTAGTGCCGTTACCAATGACGAATCGGAAAGCTTCAAGGCAATTGCAGCATTCTTCTTGGCTTTGGTGTAGTCACCTTCAAAATAAGCCTTTAAGCTGGACAAAAGCATTTCATCGGTTTTTTTAATACGATGCCTTTCACCAAACTCGAACACCCCCAAAACGAATCGAATAAAAACATAGAAAACGAAAGACAATACGATGATTGAAATAACCAGTTCCTCCAACTGTAACTTTAAATTCACATCATAAGAATCGAGCACCAAGGTAGCATGACCTAAGGTGTTCTTTGCTACATATACGATCGCTACTGCGGCAGTAAATAACGCTAATAGCCAAAGAGTTGCTTTCATTTGTTCTCCTCGTTTCGAAAATGGAAATAACAGGATCTAAAACTAACAGGGTATGCGTTTTGAGTGAGGACGGACGAGAATGAAGCCGTGGAATAAATTGTATTGAATATTATTAGCAATGTTTTCAGCATAACTACACTTTCAATTTTGTATCATGGTTATTTCACAATTCTCTTGCCAAAGTACCCTTGCAAGCTATCAAGTAACCCTTCATCCCCAGCCATCGTTGTTTTAATAATTTTTTCGAGTCCTAATCCTTGAGCGGTTCGAACTATACGCTCATAATTTGTAAAGATTGGAGTCGATTCCAGTAATTGTTGGCCAAGCTTACCTAACATGTCAAATAAATTATGTAATCCTTCGCTACTGGTGATGATTACAGCATGTATTTCACCCCGCGACCAGATAGCTAATAAAGAAGCAATATCGCCCTCAGGCTTTTTACGTCGATAACATTCTGCGTATTCCAGAGAAGCATTGCGCTGTATGAGTGTATCGCCTAATAACGGTCGTCCGCCTACCCCCCGAAAAATTACCACTCGCTTGCCAGTCAGGTCTTGCAGCGGTTCCAGTCGAAGTAATGCTTCGCTATCGAATTGCTCCGCTGGAATGAGCACTTCATTAACCCCATAACGCTTTAAGGCGTCGGCGCTGCCTTTACCAACAGCTGCTATTTTGAGATGGGGCGGAAAAGCGCTATGTTGTGAAATGAATTGCATGGCTTTGTGTACTGCATTGGGGCTAACAAAAACCGCCCAATCAAATTGCTCCAAGCGCTTCACAAGCTGAACCAGACTTTCAGGGTGTTCAACATCAGTAATTGTTAGCACCGGAAAAAGGACCGGATTGCCCCCTCTTGCGCGAATACCATCGGCAAGATAAGCGCATTGGTGCTGCGGACGCGTCACCAATACATTCACTCCAGCTAGCAGATTGGTTGCAGACAAAATCATTTCCAACCTTCTGCGGGAGCGAGTGTCGCTAGAATTTCATCCGCTCCTTGGTGAATTAGTTTTTCTGCCAGCACTTGTCCCAAGTGTAAGCACTGTGTTGGCTGTCCAGAAATGGTATCACTGACGATACGTAATCCATCCGGTTGCGCAACAAAGCCCCGTAATTGTAGTACGCCATCCAAAATTTCACCAAATGCACCTAAGGGAACTTGACAACTACCACCTAACACGCGGCTCATCGCGCGCTCGGCCTCGACGCAATATGCCGTAGCTTGATGATGCAGCGGTTGTAACCACTCGACCAGATCTGGCCGATCAGCACGGCACTCGATGCCTAATGCACCTTGCCCCACTGCCGGTAGACTCTGTTCCGAAGATAATAACGCCGCGATGCGATTTGATAAACCAAGCCTCTTCAATCCAGCCGCAGCAAGAATAATCGCTGCATATTGACCTTCATCAAGCTTGCGTAACCGAGTTTGCACATTACCACGTAATGGTTGTATCTTAAGACGAGGGAATCGTGCGCGTAACTGACTTTCTCGCCGTAAACTGGAAGTACCGACAATGCTGCCTGGCGGTAATGCATCTAAACTATTATACTGATTGGAAACAAATGCATCGTGAGGATCTTCTCTCTCAGTAATCACGGCAAGCTGGAAGCCTTCCGGCACGTTCATCGGCATATCTTTCATGGAATGCACGGCGATATCAGCGCTACCATCTTCCAGAGCTTGCTCTAACTCTTTAATGAATAAACCTTTGCCGCCTATTTTAGAGAGTGATTGATCGAGTATTTGGTCGCCTCGGGTTGTCATACCGAGTATGCTGATGTCAGTTTGCGGGTATAATTCCAGCAGTCGCTGCCGAATATGTTCAGCTTGCCACATAGCCAATAAGCTTTCACGTGAAGCGATGACAATTTTTTTAGGTAATGTATGAGAATTGGGCATTAAGATTATAAAAATGAAAGAAATACAAAAATTTTTTACTGAAGGCCATTTTAACATGGCAGATAATAATCATGGCTGTTTTACGTACGTTGCGTATCTTGCAGTGCGTGCAATCGCATGATGGATATCACCAGAATGAATGACTCGGATCCATCCATTGAAGAAGCTTTGGAGGAACAAAATGACAAAGACTTGCCGTTACGTGAGGATATCCGTTTTTTAGGCAGGATGCTTGGGGATACGTTACGCGAACAAGAAGGAGATGCCGCTTTCGAATTAGTAGAAAACATCCGCCAAACAGCAATTCGTTTTCGCCGCGATCAAGACCCACAAGCACGTCAAGAACTGAAAGCAATATTGAGCCAGTTAAGCGACAAAGTATCTTTGCCAGTCGTTCGTGCCTTTAGTTATTTTTCGCTGCTATCCAACATTGCCGAAGACGTACATCATAATCGCCGCCGCCGTATGCATTTACGCCAGGCATCAGCACCTCAACCCGGCGGTGTTACGCTGGCACTCGAACGAGTGCTGGATAGCGGAAAGGACTTATCTCTTTTGGCCGATTTTTTCAACAAAGCAATGGTATCACCTGTTTTGACAGCGCACCCCACGGAAGTGCAGCGCCGCAGTATTTTGGATTGCCAGCTAGCTATTGAACGCTTGCTCAGGGAGCGCACACAAATGGAAATGACGCCCAATGAAGAGCGTCATAATGAAGAAGGTCTGCGCGCAACCATTCAACTGTTGTGGCAAACCCGCATGTTACGCACTACGCGGTTGTCGGTATATGATGAAATCGAGAATGGACTCGCTTATTACAGCTATACCTTTTTAACAGAAATCCCCTATATTTACGCAAAAATAGAGGATCTTCTGGAATCTCGTTTGCAAGACAAAGCGCCACCGGTAGCTTCTTTTCTGCGCATTGGTAGTTGGATAGGCGGCGACCGTGACGGCAATCCATTTGTAACACACGAAGTGATGCTACGTGCGATGGAACGCCAATCCTCCGTAGCGATGGAATTCTATTTGGAAGAAGTCCGTAAACTCAGTCAATCCATGAGTATCACAGAGCGCATTGTTACTGTGAGCGATGCTGTAAAAGCACTCGTGGCTATTTCACCGGATATTCCCAATCGTTCCGACGAACCTTATCGTCGTATCTTCGTTAAAATTGGCGCACGCTTAGCAGCCACCAGTCGACGCTTAAGTAATCAATCGACGTCATCCGATACTGCCGATTCTGAGCCGCCGTATGCCAATAGCACGGAATTCTTGCAAGATCTCGACGTGATCATCGATTCACTTCAACAACATAAATCCCACTGGATAGCGCGCAGATCATTACGCAACTTCCGGCGTGCCGTGGATGTTTTTGGCTTTCATCTGGCACCATTGGATATGCGGCAACACAGCAAGGTGCATGAGCAAGTGGTAGCAGACCTGTTTCGTTTAAGCACACCAACTGGCCAGGGCTATTTATCGTTGAATGAGACAATGCGTACCGAATGGTTGTTAGCGCAGATTAGTGAACCAAGAACGCCTTTTACTTCGTATCAACAGTGTTCAGAAACCACTCAGTCGGAATTACACATACTGCAATGCGCGGCAGATATCCAACAACGCTTTGGTCGTGTAGCCATGCCTAACTACATCATTTCCATGACAACAGGCATCGTGAATGTATTGGAAGTAGCCTATATGCTCCAAGAAGTGGGGCTATTGCAGGCAGGACCAAATGCAGTATTGCATATCAATATTATTCCTTTATTTGAAACCATTGCTGATTTACGAAGTTGTAGCGATATCATGCATCAGCTATTCTCTTTACCTTATTATCGTGAGTTACTTGTATCGCGAGGAAACGTGCAAGAGGTAATGTTGGGTTATTCGGATAGCAATAAAGATGGAGGATTCATTTCATCCAACTGGGAAATCTACAAAGCTGAGATCAATCTGACTAAAATTTTTGCCAAACATAACATCAAATTGCGCTTGTTTCATGGGCGTGGCGGCACGGTTGGTCGCGGCGGAGGTCCCAGTTATCAAAGCATCTTGGCGCAGCCACCGGGCAGTGTAAATGGTCAAATCCGCTTGACTGAACAAGGAGAAGTGATCAGCAGTAAATATGCGGAACGCGAAATAGGCCGGCGCAACCTAGAAACGCTCGCAGCAGCAACGATAGAATCAACTCTTTTCGGTCACGACGCAATCGGTGAAAACGCCGAGCGATATTATCAAGCGATGGAATCTTTGGCATCGACTTCATTTGCAGCATATCGCAACCTAATTTATGAAACCCCAGAATTTAAAGATTTTTTTCTCGAATCGACTGCGATTCGAGAAATGTCAGGATTGCATATTGGCAGTCGTCCCCCATCCAGAACAAATTCAGATGCCATCGAAGATTTACGTGCAATACCTTGGGTTTTCAGTTGGAGTTTGAACCGTATAATGCTCCCTGGCTGGTATGGCTTCGGGCTTGCAGTAGAAACTTTTATAGCTAACGAAAAGCAACCCGGACAGGGCTTAGCATTACTACAAGAAATGTATCGAAATTGGCCTTTTATGCAAACCTTGTTGTCAAATATGGATATGGTGTTGGCTAAAACCGATATGGGTATCGCTTCACGCTACGTAGAATTGGTGAACGACGCCACCGTACGCGAACAAATCTTTACGCGCATCAAGGAAGAATGGAAGAGAAGTATTAAATGGCTTTTCGCTGTTACAGGTAATACAGAACTACTGCAAGACAATCCGACACTGGCGCGCAGTATTCGCAATCGAACGCCTTATATTGATCCGCTGAATCATTTGCAGGTGGAATTACTACACCGCTATCGATCCGGTGAAGATAGTGCAGAGGTAAAACGCGCCATTCATTTGACCATTAATGGTGTATCGGCCGGACTGAGAAATAGCGGTTAATCCATACAAAAATCAATGCTTACAATTTATAGCATTGGAAAATTACAGGCTTTAAAAATGTATAAGATATTATGTTTAGTTATTCTTTTATTGAGTACACTAGCACAAAACACATGGGCATCGCTCAACATTCAGCACTGGGAAACAGCCAATGGTGTCAGAGTGTACTTTGTTGAAAATCATGATTTGCCAATTCTTGATGTCAGCGTTGAATTTGCGGCTGGCAGCAGTATGGATACGCGCGATCAATCGGGATTAGCCAATCTAGTACATCATTTACTTAACTTGGGTGCAAAAAATCTATCTGAAGATCAAATCGCAACAGCACTCGCCGATATCGGCGCACAATTGAATAGTAATTTTGACCGCGATAGAGCGGGCGTAGCTCTAAGGACTTTAAGCAGTGACCGTGAACGTGTTCAGGCATTAGATATCTTAGCAAATGTCATTCAGTTTCCGCAGTTCCCAGAAGCCATCTTGACGCGCGAGAAAGCAAGGATTGTAGCCAGTATCAAAGAGTCAAGTATAAAACCTGACTATATTGCGGATCGGGAACTGAACAAAATGCTCTATGGTGCTCATCCTTATGGGTTCAATGATGTGGGAGAGATTGAAACGCTCAACACATTACACCGCGATGATTTATTAGCTTTTTATCGCTCGCACTATGTCGCAAAAAATACCGTTATCGCTATGATTGGCGATGTAACGCGCTCACAAGCCAAAGAGATTGCTGAATCATTAACAAAGCATTTACCGATTGGGGAAAAACAAGCCGATATCCCGAAAATTCAGATACCTGCGGCGGAAATAAAGAAAATTCCTCATCCGGCAACACAAAGTCACATTCATTTTGCCTATCCAGGATTACGTCGCGGAGACCCTGATTATTTTCCGTTATTAGTGGGAAACCATATTCTAGGCGGCGGTGGATTTGTATCACGCTTGATGGAAGAAATCCGTCAGAAACGCGGGCTAGCTTATAGCGTTTATAGCTTTTTCTCACCCTTCAAACAACAAGGTCCTTTTTTAATTGGGCTACAAACCAAAAAAGAACAATCAGAAGAAGCTTTTTCATTGACACAAAAAGTGTTAATCGATTTTGTTGCTTCTGGTCCGACTCAAGTAGAATTGGATGCCGCCAAACAAAATCTGATTGGAGGGTTTCCGCTCCGTATCGACAGTAACAGCAAAATATTGGGATTTCTTGCCATGATCGGTTTTTATCAGTTACCACTCACTTATTTGTCCGACTATCTGGTTGCAGTTGAAGCGGTAACCGTTGAACAAGTACATGAAGCCTTCAAACGCCGAATTCGACCGAATGGTATGGTGATTGTCATCGTAGGTGCTGCTGAATAATTGAGCCCAGATATTGATGGCGACGACTGCACGAAAAATCCGTATTATCGGAGGCTACTGGCGCAGCCGATTGATTCAATTTCCTAATCGCACCGATCTCCGGCCTACCGCAAACCGTATACGAGAAACCTTATTTAACTGGCTAGGGCAAGATTTAACAGGGCTGAATTGTTTGGATCTGTTTGCAGGAAGCGGCGCACTGGGTTTTGAAGCTGCTTCACGTGGTGCGCAATCAGTGGTTATGGTTGACAATGATTCAATCGCATCACGTGCATTACATGAAAACAAAGAGAAACTGCAAGCTGCACAAGTTTCCGTGTTCAAAATGGACGCAATTGCCTTTCTTCAAATGAATACGCAAAAATTCAACCTCATTTTTCTTGATCCACCTTATCGCCTTAGCTTGCTGTCAGAAATATTAAAAAAGCTACCACTGCACCTTGAGGTCAACGGGAAGATCTATATCGAAAGCAGTGACGATTGGACCCCAGGTGATCCGTGGGCTGTACGTAGAAATGGAAAGGCAGGTAAAGTTTTTTATCAGCTTTTGGAAAAAACTCAATGAACAAAGTAATTTATCCTGGTACCTTTGATCCGGTTACACGCGGTCATGAAGACTTGGTTCGTCGCGCAACACGCCTATTTGATCAGGTCGTAGTCGCTGTTGCCGTGAGCAGCAGTAAAAAACCTTTCTTTACGCTGGAAGAAAGAATCACGATGGCAGAAGAAGTTTTGCACGACTGCACCAATGTCAAAGTCATTTCATTCTCAGGCTTATTAATGAATTTCTTGCAACAACAAGATGCGCGAATTATTTTGCGCGGTCTGCGAGCTGCTTCAGATTTTGAATATGAATTTCAAATGGCCGGAATGAATCGAAGTATGTATCCTGATGTCGAAACATTGTTCATGATGCCATCCGAGCAATACATGTTTGTTTCTGCCACTATCGTACGTGAAATTGCTTCATTCGGTGGCGATGCGGATGCGTTTGTTCACCCTTTCGTAGCACAAAAATTACGAGAAAAAATATACAATAACTGAGAACATTTTTATGGCATTAATTATCACCGACGAATGTATTAATTGCGATGTGTGCGAACCGGAGTGCCCCAATGACGCAATCTCGCAAGGTGAAGAAATATACGAAATCGATCCCAATTTATGCACCGAATGCGTAGGACACTACCATGAGCCACAGTGCGTAGAAGTCTGTCCTGTTGACTGTATCATCGTCAATCCAGATAGAATAGAAAGCAAAGAACAATTGCAAGATAAATATCAGCACCTAATAGATATTAAGAAAAATAACCCTGACCAATAAATAGTGGCGTGAAAGTTTATTTTGCTTGGTCTTAGGGGATTCGGATTGCTTCATAAATTCGTTGAATACAATATCCTGAAATAAGATTACAGACTTTCTCGCTATCAGAGAAAGCAATGATCGCTACTGTAATCAGCGCAAATAGTAGTCATCAAAAATTCTTCTTTTCTTCCTTAAGCACCTGCGGTAATGCGGCTTTTAAGTAATAAAACATCGACCAAAGTGTTAAAACGGCAGCAACATAGATCAACCATGTACCAATTTGCTGCGCATCAAAATTATCGCCAATAGTGTCGTGATAGAGCAATAATGGGATAGCGACCATTTGAGATGACGTTTTGATTTTTCCTAAAAAAGAGACCGCCACACTTTTTGATCTACCGATTTGAGCCATCCACTCACGCAGTGCTGATACGGCAATTTCTCGACCAATAATAATCAGTGCAATCGGTGCGTCTAACCGCCCTAAATATACCAGGACAATTAACGCAGCTGAGACCATTAACTTATCCGCCACTGGATCGAGAAAAGCACCAAAAGCAGATATCTGATTCATAACACGCGCTAGATAACCATCCAACCAATCGGTAATTGCAGCACCCGCAAAAATTAAAGCGGCAATCAAGTTCTGATTAGCCGGCAATAACCAAGTATGCGGAAAATAAAAAATTCCGACAAATAATGGGATAGCCAGTATTCGTAAAAAAGTAAGAAAATTAGGTAGGTTGTAAAGCATTCTCAAAAAAGATTGGTAAGAGATTGTAAATAGACAATTGAGAAAAATGTTTGGTTGCCAAATTTAATGGAGTTCGCGATATATTTTTTCTGCCAGCTTCCGGCTGATTCCTTCCGTTTTCTGCAATTCTTCAATACTAGCCGTCAATACACCTTTTAATCCACCAAAGCGACTCAGCAAATGCTGTCGCCGTTTAGAACCAACACCGTCGATACCTTCCAGACTGGAACTGGTTCTGGCTTTGGCGCGCTTATTACGATGCCCTTGAATGGCGAAGCGATGCGCTTCATCCCGTATTTGCTGAATCAAATGTAATGCGGGGTGTTCGCTAGGCAATTGCATGGGATCATCGGCAGAATAAGGAAAAATCAGTTGCTCCAGACCTGGTTTTCTTGCCTCTCCTTTAGCCACACCGAGCAATAACCCTTCGTTGATACCTAGCTCCTGTAAAGCATCCTGCGCCGCACTCACTTGTCCTTTGCCACCATCAATCAGTATCAGATCTGGCAATTGGCTCTCCCCGCTGACAATTTTTTGATAGCGTCGAAACAATGCTTCGCGCATGGCAGCGTAATCATCACCAGGTGTTATACCGGTGATGTTATAGCGGCGATATTCTTGACTGCGCATAGCAAAACTATCATACACTACACAAGAAGCTACGGTAGCTTCTCCCATTGTATGACTGATATCGAAACATTCGATACGACTCAAATTAGGCATTTGCAATACGTCTTGCAATGCTAACAAACGTTTCTCTTGGCTCGCTTGCCGAGCGCACATCTGCTTTAATGCCAGGCGCGCATTTTCTGTTGCCATTTCCAGCCATACGCGTTTTTCACCGATAGGATTAAATTGCAACGTGATTTTATGGCCACATTGTTGCGTCAATAATTCTTCGAGTACTTCACGTTGAATTTTTTCGCTGATAATAATCAATGGCGGCACACTACGGTTTAAATAATGTTGTGCTAGAAAAGCTTCCATGATAGCAGAAGCGTCACAATCATCCGCATTATGTGGAAAAAAGCTTTTATCTCCCAAATGACGACCACCCCGAATCATAGCCAAGTTAACGCATACTTTGTGTGTTTCTTCTTTCAAGGTAGCTAGCGCAATGACATCGGCATCCATCGCCTTACCACTATCAATAAACTGCCTTTCCCGAATCTTACGTAACGCCTGGATTTGATCACGCAAGACAGCTGCTTTTTCAAATTCCATACACGCTGCAGCCTGTTGCATTTTGCTATCAATAGCACCTATCACTTCCGTTTGTTTGCCTTGTAAGAATAATTCAGCATTTTTCACATCGGCTTGGTACTCCTGTGTAGAAATCTGATCGATACAGGGTGCGCTACAGCGTTTGATTTGAAACAATAAACAAGGGCGTGTGCGATTTCTAAACACACTGTCTTCACAGGTACGCAAACGAAAAACTTTTTGTAACAATTGAATACTTTCACGAACGATTCCAGCATTAGGAAAAGGACCGAAGTAGCGTTGTGCTTTGTCTAAAACACCGCGATAAAATCCCAATCGCGGAAAATCATGTTTACTGAGAATGACATAAGGATAAGATTTATCATCTCGGAACAAGATGTTATAGCGAGGCTTAAGACTCTTGATCAGATTGTTTTCAAGCAATAGCGCCTCAGCTTCAGAACGTGTTGCAGTCGTATCAATACTGGCAATCTGTGAAACCATCATCCGAATTCTCGGACTCAAATTGGTTTTCTGAAAATAAGAAGAAACGCGCTTTTTTAGGCTTACCGCTTTACCGACATAAATCACCTCACCTTTTGCATTCATCATGCGATAAACACCCGGTTGCAGCGGTAGATTTACGCAAAAACGCTTGGGGTCAAACTCGCTGTCACATGAATCAATAGAGATTTGGTCAGTCTTTGCCATCAAGTAAATTACCCGCTACCGCCCAGTTCTCATCTGGCAATTCGTCAAAACAAATATAAGTATAGGATTTAGGTTTTTTAGCAATTCGCTCAAGGGTATCAGTAAATTCAGCAGCAATTTGTTTTTTCTGTTCGCGCGTGAGCGTCCCAGCGACACGAATATTGACATACGGCATAGCAATTCTCTCCTCAAATATTAGATGCTTATAATTCACTCGTAATTTTAGCAAAAACCTGTTCAAACATCTCAGTAGTTAATCGCTTAGTTTGTGTGTTGTAGCGACTGCAATGATAGCTATCATAAAGCTTGATAGTTTTTTTCATTGATAGTGTGTGAATGTTGCCATGACCGAACGAATAGGGTTTTGATGGAAGCCGCAATCCCATGAGCACCGCTTTATGCGCCACCAATCCTAGCGCAACAATGGCCTTACCATTACGATTGAGGAATTCATTGAGCTCAAACTGCAAATATTGATTGCATTGCCGAATCTCTTGAGGCAATGGCTTGTTTTCTGGTGGCAAGCATTTGACTGCATTGGTGATACGACATCGAAGTAATCGTAATCCATCATCAGCAGCCAGGGATTCTGGTTTTGTAGCAAGCCCATATTTGTATAATGTCCGGTACAACAAAATACCGGCATAATCCCCAGTAAAGGGACGCCCAGTGCGATTGGCACCATGCATACCTGGTGCGAGACCAACAATGAGAATTTCAGGATGTTCATCGCCAAAAGCAACGACAGGTCGTGCATGATAATCGGGATGCTTACTCTTGAGTGATTGCAGGAAACCACTCAAACGGGAACATTGATCGCATTGCATAGCCTCAGAATGTTACTTTGTTGTATTCTAAACGTCAAAGCAACGAGTAAGATAGGTAATGTTGTTATTTATTATGGTCAGTTGTTTTAAATATGTTATATCATACAAACCGATACGTAAAATTATCTTATACATTCTTAATTACGATGAAACAGGAGAACATGATGACTCAAGTAAAAAAAATAGCCATTACTTCTTTGATGGGCGCGGTTTTATTCGCAGGTAGTGCATTTGCTATTGAAAGGGAATATGTTGATTATGGGAAATATATTGATTTCGCTAATCATCGCTTTATCGGATTCGAAGCAATCGGGCCTGCACCCCGGACAGACTTGATTCTGGATCAAGAAAAAGTTGCCCAAACAAAAAGCTCCGAAGAAAATCTTCGATTACCTTCTGGAATTAACCCTGTTAATCCTTCAGTAACACCCAGCAATGCTACTGACCCAGTCGTAAGAAAAAGTTATTGATTAATTATAGTTAGAATTTATCCAGGCTAATGGACTATCTCCATTGGCCTGTTTTGCTTTTAAATTCCACAAAAAACTCGAACATAATCAGTGCACATCGGCCACAAGCTCTTCAATCATGGCTTGCTTGTAATCGACCTGTCCAAATGAAATATCGCGTAACTGCCCCTTGCGATCAAACGTAATACTGGAAGGCGTTCCCTGTAGTCCAAATTTCTCAAAGGTTTCCGCTTTTTTTGTTTTCTGTTCTAAATAATGTTTGACTTGTTGAAGCACCGCATGTTTTTTCCCTTCATCAAAATTATCGAATCCATTTAGAAAGTTTTGCGCGTACTGAAGCACACGTTCATCAGTTACTGGTTCGATATCAGCCACAACACGATCCATTCCTACAGGAAAAGGGATTCTCCAAGAAAGTTTGCGATCCTTGGTTAACTTATCATAGCGATTGAGCGCTTTATAAGTTTCCCCGATTACTTCACCGTTTACAATCAACTTCTGCAAATTCTCAAAAGTATTTTTATCATAATCTTCAAATGCGGTGGCTAAGCCAATCACGACAAGACCATGCTCATGGTATTTTTCATATAATTCAACTGCTTTCGGCAATGAATACATAAAACAACCGGGACAATTTACCTGGAACACTTCAATCATCACCACCGAACCAATCAATTCATTCAGAGAAATGGGCCCACTTTGAGCCCAAGCATCCACCGTAATATCAGACAGTAATAGCGTCATAGCAGTCAAAGAAAAATAATCTGTTGATAGCCTATCACATATCTCGTGTTAATTCTGTGATTCTGCGTGTTTAGAAAATTAATGAACACAGAATTCTAAATTTATCAACTTTGACTCTGTTTGTGAGAAAGCCCACATTCTATTTGGAAGAAAATACTTAGCATAGTCTCTGCAAAAGCATGGGGGCTTATCTATCATGCACTGCAAATTTTTCCGGTAATAGGATTTTAAGGAGACCTGCCTAATTTGGATCTGTCTTTAATATTAACCCAAACTATATCAGAAAATTTTCTCTCCTCAATCAAAGGAACATAAAATGAATATTCGAGATCATATTACAATCGGAGCTTTACTCTCCATCGTAGCACTACACACACAAGCTGGTTCTTTAACGGTAACCGAAGAATTCAGTGCCGCCGACAATAGCAAGAATCGCTCTTCAACGCTTTCCCATTGGACACGGGAGCGTATCGCTAAAGCTCCTGCGGTCATGATGATCGATAACAAGAAACCTTCCGCATCCAAGAAAAATCCCGCAGCAGCACTCACAAATGAAGTTCCGATGTCAACAAAAGGAGGATCACCCGTCCCTGATTCAAATGCAATTCATCGTCAAGCTTTTGCGGAAGATTGGAAGAAACTCGAAACAGAGTTTGGTGATTTATACCTTGAAAATGAGCAACTGAATGCTGGTAACGAGGATTCTTTAGCCAACATACTAGCGGGAACATCAAGCGTTTATATAAATTATGACGTCAATACTATCGACGCGTTCTGGAAAGTAAATCCTCATAAATGGATAGGGAAATTCACCTTCACTACCTCTGCAGGAGATGCATCATGCTCCGCCACAGCCATCAGCAACAATCACATTGTAACTGCAGCACATTGCGTGTATGACACACCTTCTCGTAATGCTTTTTATACCAATAAAGCTTTTACACCGGCATATCGCAATGGCAGCGCACCATACGGCACATTTCCAACAACTGGTTGTAGAGTATTGACTGCTTGGGTGAATCTGAGTGGTAATTACAGCATTGACACATGGACTCGCCATGATGTTGCAGTTTGTAACGTTGGTACCAACTCAATTGGCCAAACATTGAATGCCGCTGTGGGTTGGGCAGGGCGCAGCTGGGATTGGCCTTCTCAACAGCTTCATTTTAATGCGGGATATCCAGCACGTGATGTAAACGATAATTTTCTTTCAAGTCCAGCTCAGTACCTTAGGGCCTGTACCGCCGAATCCTTTCAGCAAACCACTGACACACTGGGTAGCGGTTGCTTCTACGGTCGTGGAATCAGCGGTGGCCCTTGGTTGAGAAATTATGCTCCTTTCCAAGTTCAGGGAAATGTCAATAGCGTGAACTCGGGATTGTTCATTGGTCAACACAATCTTTACGGAGCAAGATTTACAAGTAATAACATCAAGGTTCTTTGTGATGCAGAAGGTTGCTAGTCTAATTGTATTAGATTAAAGCAGTATTTTTAATAGCGACGGGGGACACATCAACATTCCCCGTTGTTACTTTGAACCAACCATTCATAAACATTAATCATTAATATTTAGACAAATAAATATGAAATACCATACCCCAAAAAATCAAAAAAAATCTTTGTTGCCCTTAATTATTATTGCCTTGTTAATACTGATATGGATAAGCAACGAAAACACTCCGAGCGCAACACAACAACAAGATAGCACATACTCGCACCATAAAAATACTCAAAACTGGATACCCCATATTGACTCTAATCAGCAGTTTCAACATGCCAATTCCAGTAATTTTATAGCGCGAGTATAGCTCTGACGAATCGCTTAATTTATACTTGCACTTACATCTGAATGCGCAATTTATTTACACGCCAGATATCACAGGCCAACTCTCCAATATCGAACCAATCAGCCGGTTTCAGGCTCGAAGTTTATCGCATGACTCAATCAGATTCATCTTTAGATCTATTAAAAAATCGCATAACCCTACCACCATAAAATATAGAGATCGACTCATCAAGAAACCACACAATATTTAATCAGTCTATTTTTTCTGTTATCTGTGTTTCGGGATAACCTTCCTGCCAAGTTACTACACAGAAACAGATACCAGAAAAAATAAACTAACTATAGGAACATTCATGAAAACTCAATGTAACATTACAACAGGAGCATTACTATTACTCGTAGCACTAAATACCCAGGCCAATTCTTTAACAGTAACTGAAGAATTTAGTGCCACCGACAATAGTAAAAATCACTCTTCAACACTCTCCTATTGGACTAGAGAACGTATCGCCAAAGCACCCGCAATCATGATGATTGATAACAAGAAATCTTCCGCACCCAAGAAAAATTCCACCACAGCATTCACAAATGAAGTGCCGATGTCAACAAAAGGAGGATCACCGGCTCCCGATTCCAACGCAATTCACCGCCAGGCTTTTGCAGAAGACTGGAAGGAACTAGAAACAGAGTTTGGCGCGCTATACATTGAAAATACACAGCAATTCGATACAAACAACAAAACTGCTTCAGTAAATGCATTGACAGGAACATCAGACGACTATATAAATTATGATGTTAACACCATCAATGCTCTCTGGAAAATACTACCTCACAAATGGATCGGTAAATTTACTTTTACCACACCGGAAGGTGATTCTTCATGCTCAGCCACAGCAATCAGCAACAATCATATTGTAACTGCAGCGCATTGCGTGTATGACACATCTTCTCGGAATGCCTTTTATACCAATAAAGCTTTTACACCGGCATATCGCAATGGCAATGCGCCATACGGTACTTTCCCTATAACGAGCTGCAGAGTATTAGATGCTTGGAAGAATCTGAGTGGCGACTATAGCATCAGCACCTGGACACGCCACGATGTGGCCATATGCAACGTTGGCACCAATTCAATTGGCCAAACTTTGAATGCCGCTGTAGGTTGGGCAGGACGTAGTTGGGATTTACCTTCTCAGCAAATTCACTTTAACGCAGGATATCCGGCAAATGATGTAAACGATAATTTTCTTCCTAGCCCAGCTCAGTATCTTAGAGCTTGTATTGCAGAATCTTTCCAATACGCTACCAATACACTAGGCAGCGGTTGCTTTTATGGCCGCGGTATTAGCGGTGGGCCTTGGCTGAAGAATTATGCTCCCGCTAAAAATCAAAGTACTGTTAACAGCGTGAACTCGGGACTGTTCATCGGTGAATATAATCTTTATGGCGCAAGATTCACAAGTAAAAATATTAAAATCCTGTGTGACGCGGAAGATTGTTAATCCAATTGCAATCAGATTAAATATAAAGTTATTTAATATCAATCACTATGAAATACCATAGACGGAAAATTCAAAAAAAATCTTTATTATCCTTAACTGCAATTTTGTTGATAACAACATGGTTAAGCAGTAAAAGTATACCGGGCACCGCAGAACAACAAAGCCACGCACCCGGACACATGGATACTCAAAATTGGATAAGTTACGTTGATCCCAAAAAGCAATTTCGGTTAAGTTACCCCGGTGATTTTATAGCTCGCGAACGTAACTCTCGTGAATTACTAAAATTTACACCCGTACCTGAACACGCTGTTTATTTTATGAATCCTCATACGGCATCAGGACAGCTTTCCGGTATAGAACCAGCCGATTTAGAACTCAAAGTCTATCGTATGATTCACTCACACCTATCTTTAAAAGATTGGCTTAGAAATTCGAGTTTATCGCCTGAAATGGATGGCGACGTCATTAAAAACTTCCAAACAAAGCATATTAATGGACTAGAGGTTTGCGGTGCTACTATGGTTTTTCCAGGCTGTTCAATCTATATCTTACATACTCGCTTTATTTTTCAGCTGACACCGGGATCACGAGCAGGTCAAATAATGATAGAAAGTTTCGAATTCCTTTAATCGATTAAGATTAATTGTAAAAAAATTACTTGTCGCAATAATTTCACTTCATATGATTATCAATCAATACTTCGAGACCTTTGCAAAACCTTATTTCTTGAAATTTAATATCAATAAAAACAGTAACCTGAAGATGCACCAAAGGGCTTTTGCAAAGGTCTCACTTCGATTTTTTTGCAAGTCCAACACTACTATGTTATAAAACTTGAATCAGCTCATACGTTTGAAAGATGCTCCAAAGGATTCTAACGTTTCAAAATGCGTTATTGGTTAATGAAATCGGAACCGGCTGAATTTAGTATCGATGATTTGGCTGCCTTAGTTCCGCAAACAATAGCGTGGGAAGGTATACGTAACTACCAAGCACGCAATTTTATGCATCGCCAAATGAGTGTTGGTGATAATGCTTTTTTCTATCACTCTTGCTGCAAACAACCGGGTATTGTTGGCACCATAATTGTAAGTCGGCTAGCTTATCCGGACGCTACGCAGTTTAATCCCAGCAGCAAATACTTCGATCCAAAATCTAACCGGGACAATCCACGATGGTTTAATGTCGATATTACACTAAAGCAGAAAACTCGACTTGTACCAATTAAAGAACTGAGGCAATATCCTGAATTACAAAATATGCGCGTCTTGCAAACCGGCAATCGCTTATCCATTACCCCTGTCGACCCACGAGAATGGCAATTCATCGTGTCAATCCTATAGTAACGGAGACAGATAAATCGCCTTCCTTTCAAATACAGCGCAATTCATTTTAGCCATGGAATGGTGGAACATTTATCTGCTTTATCTACTTATAGCCGGTGCTTTTGTCGGTTTCTTCGCCGGACTTCTTGGTATCGGCGGCGGCCTGATCATTGTGCCTGTACTCATCACGCTTTTCACCGCACAAAACTTCCCTGCAAACAGTATTTCTCATGTGGCATTAGGTACCACTATGGCGACCATCCTATTTACTTCGATCAGCAGCTTGTACGCGCACTATCGCCACAATGCTGTGCAATGGAACATTGTCATATCCATGACACCAGGTATTTTTCTAGGCACACTGATGGGTACAGTTTTGGTAAGCTCACTAACAGGCAATACCCTAAACACCATTTTTGTTATTTTCATTTTTTCCGTTGCCACACAAATGCTATTGCAGTTTCGCCCTAGAGCAATGTTTCAGCTTCCGGGAAAAATCGGCTTATTTTTCGCCGGCGGATTGATTGGTGGAATATCCAGTTTAGTTGCCATCGGTGGTGGTTTGCTTTCAGTGTCATTCCTAACCATGTGCCAAGTTAAGATACAACATGCTATTGGCACTGCCGCAGCAATTGGTTTTCCAATAGCTCTTGCGGGTACAATTGGCTATGCCGCTAATGAAATTCTTCATCCAGGCTTAGAGTTACCCAAATATAGCTTAGGCTATATCTATTTACCCGCATTAGCTTGTCTCGTATTAACCAGTTCATTGACTGCCCCCATAGGAGCCAAGATGACTTACTCCATGAAAACATCAATACTTAAAACAATCTTTATCGCATTGTTGTACTGTATAGGAATTAAAATGCTAATAGACCTAGTATGATCAATCGTTAGTTTGTACTTCCACTAGGCTTTTTTATGTTTTCAAACATAACTGAAACCATAATATTTGTTTGAATAGCATACAACGATAGTCAAGCAATGCTTCCCAATTCATATTAAAATCGCGCCTTCTAACCTGCCTCAGAAATATTTAGTTATGCATCCAATGCTTATGATCGCTGTTAAAGCAGCTCGCCGCGCTGGCAAAATTATCAATCAAGCCTCTCAAAGTATCGATCTGCTTACAGTAACCAAGAAATCTCACAGCGATTATGTTAGCGAAGTTGATCGGGCAGCAGAAGATGCAATTCTCGATGTACTAAAAGCAGCTTATCCAGATCATGCAATTTTGGCGGAAGAAAGCGGTCAGCAAGGCAATCGGAATAAATCTGATTACTTGTGGATTATAGATCCCCTTGACGGCACGACTAATTTTTTACATGGCTTTCCAAAATATTCAGTATCAATTGGTTTAGCCTATCGCGGCGTACTAACGCATGCAGTCGTTTATGACCCGGTGATGAATGAATTATTTACTGCTAGCAAGGGTGCCGGTGCTTATATGAATGATCGCCGTATTCGCGTTAGCAAACGCATTCGATTAGAAGATTGCTTGATTGGCACAGGCTTCCCATTTCGCGACTTAACTCATGCGAATGCGTATTTCGGCATGTTTAAAGAAATCGTTCCACGTACTGCTGGTATTCGAAGACCTGGATCTGCTTCACTAGATTTGTGCTATGTCGCATGTGGACGCTATGATGGTTTTTGGGAAATTGGCTTAGCCCCCTGGGATATGGCTGCAGGCTGCTTGCTGATTACCGAAGCGGGCGGATTAGTCGGTGATTTGGAGGGTAACAATAAACACTTACAGAGTGGCCAAATTGTAGCAGCAAACCCAAAAATATTTTCGCAATTAATCCAAACTATTGCACCACACTTAACTCCAGAATTGATTGACGCGCAGCGTAACGCAGTAGATTTCTAAAAACTTACATCAAAAAAGCCATATAAGCACTCTCCTGCTTTGTAGCGAGAGGAGTGCTATATCCCAAAACTCTATTCTTTAAGCTGCTGCGGAATTATTCTTCTTTTTACGCATCAAGAAGAACGCTACCACGGCAATAACTAGCACAATAGGAGCAATAATGGCTGACTTCGGTGTAGGACGCCCTTCTCCGACAGAAAACGGAAAACGTGATATATAGTCTTGTGCCCCACCCGTTACAGTGACCAACCCCACAAACTTACCCTTCTCTGGAAAGGTGTGATCCACTGAAATCGATGCAGATGGATAGACTTTCGGTGGCAAATGAAACACCGTGATCTCATCCAAGTTTTCTTCCGATCCAGTATCTCGTATGATGCGAACCTCAGTAGTGAGCGGCCGTAATTCTTCTTGTATATAATCCAATGCAATTACGGTCTTGCCTACTTCCGGTATGTCTTCACAGAATTCTTCTTCCTGCGACAGTGGTTGGTATCCAGTAAAATGCATCCGGTATGGCCCTACCGTCAAAACACACATGTCCTCCGCAAGTGCCAAGCCACCATGCGCTTGTACTTGCCCTGTCATTGCTATTCCCGCTGTAAGTAATACTGCTAATAATGCTTGCTTTATTGTTGCGATTCTTCCTGACATTATTAATCTTCCTGTTGTTAATGTATTAGTTGCTTTGTTAATCTCAGTTCTCTTACTCTTACCTAATGCTGATGATTCTCTAATTTTTTTTTGATCCCCGGTTGGCCAACCAGCTTCTAAACCGTTTCGATTTGAAAAGTTTATACCCTAGCAGCGTCGTAAGCAATAACGCCACAATCGGTCCAATCGATGCCCTAAATACATTGGCATAATTGACCATTTCTACCCGTAAGTGGTATTCATAATTGAGCGGCGGAACCCCTTCGGCTGTGATTAGCACCAGATATTTCCCTTGATCGAAACTGCTTTGTGTACTAATGACGCCATCTTCGTATAATGCAGGTTGAATATGCTTTACCGTTTCACCTTCATTAACGCTGCTGCCTTTGACTATTTTGATCCCTATCGGCATATCCCGTAGCGATGGATCAACCAAATCTATTACCAATATGCTGTTGCCTATCTTTGGTATGTCGGTGCAGTAGTGTCCTTCTTCATCAATCTGCGGTTGATAGGTGCTTAAGTGAATCATATTCTCGCCAATTCGACGCATACAACTGTCTTCTTCTATCGCTACTTTACCATGTGCTTGTACTGTACTTGTATAAAATACCATGGCAAAAATAAATACAGAAATCCCTGTCCATATTTTCTGCCTAGTCACAACAGATCCTCCTGTGCTTAAGTACTTTATTTTTCTTATTTGCATCTAGTACTTTCGTTTATATTTTCTTTCTTCTATTTTTCTCTTACATCGATAAAAACGCCGGTACCCTATCTGTCTTTCGACAGCGGTGTACCGGCGCTTTGTGTTTAAACCTAAACCAATCTATCTTCGATTATAGTTTGGTAAACACTGGAATAACGGCTCCCGCAATACTGTTAATATAACGTGTACCACTGTCATCCCAAGTCATCAGCAATCCACCAAAACGGCTTTCAGGATCACCCAATAACGCCATCAAACGTTGTACTTCCCATAACGCATCTTTGGCTTCCATCTTAACTTCACGTGTTTCACCAGGTTGAATCGCTCTGTCATCATCCATCGATAAACCAGTCGCAACCAATTCTCTCGGATAGTCCGGATCTAAATGTGTTTGACCCAGTTTGTTAACAAAACGAACACCCGCTGTAGTGAACTCCCCAATACTAACCGGTGAGTCACCATTGTTGGTAATTTCCATCGTAACGCGCAACGCACGTCCAGGTACGTCATAGTTCGCATGCGTAACTTTAATCGCTACCGGATTCGGTGCAATCGGTAATGGCTCTACTTTAGATTCACCCGCTTGAATCGGTACCGTGTACGGATGAACCGTTTCTGTATAACGATATCCACCCCATACAATCGCACAGGTCAGAATCGCCATCGCAAGACCAAATTTCCTGTCCGTCGGTGATGTCAGCAATTCGTCTCCATACGCCAACAATACCCGACTACGTGGCAAGAACATCGGTTTCGCTACAAAGTAGCCAATCCAGAAGCAGCCAAGACCCAACCATACCAAGTGCCAGAATACACCATTGCTGAAATTGAAAGTTTCCAGATCAATGTTTTTACCCGTTAATGTGGTAATCGGATTGGTAAAGTCATCCCAGCTACCTGAAATGTTCATCCAAGATGCAGGACCTGCAATCGGACCCGCGTCTTTCACGTTTACCATCGCATGCATATGATGGCGTCCAGGTATCCGTGCTTTCAGTTTCACTTCAAATTCATAGTCGCGTCCAATTTCTAACGGACCTGATATGAAGGTCGGGTGACCATTTAACTTGGTGCTCAAGCGTACAAACACCGGACTCGGACTGCCCACGTTAAAAAACGCACGTCCAGGCTTACCTACCGCACGTGGCCAATCTTCTGCCAAGTGAAATTTACCAGTCATCGTAGCAATGTCGTTCACTTTCGTGACTTTCGGTTGCCATTTCATGTCATACCACTGAATACTACGCATCCGAAGAAACGGCTCTTGCGAACGTTCACCATGTGCCGATGCCGTTTTTACATCAGCGCCCAACGTCAGCGCTAATGATGCCGCACCTATCGCAGCTCCGTAAAGACCTAACACGCCTAGTTTAAAAATGCTTTTCATATTCATTATTTGATCCCCTGTGCAAAGCCTTTTTCACCAAAAGCAGTTACGTCATTCTTCATAGAAATACGTCCTCTTTCACCTTTAACATAGTAGAAAGCGGTGCAGTAAACTTTACCAAAATACCACCATACGCAGAACATCAACATCGATACGAATGCCGAGAAGAACGCAGCAATAACCGTCGTGTGACCACCAAACGTACGCAATGAACCTTGCTCAATTAAACGCACATATTCCGGTGTACCAGTACGTACATACAAGAAACCCGTGTAGTCAGCAACTGATAACAGTACGCCTTCTACTACCACTGGTAAGTGGGTCGGGCCAAATATCGGCCAGTTGCCTGGGTAGAAAAACAATCCCCAGAATCCACCACCTAATAACGCGGTTATCAACCAGTTACCTGTCAACAACATGATCGTATCCAACATCAATGCGCCAGGAATCATGGTCGATGGCAGTACAAAGTTGAGTGGATAGTGTGACCACCAGTAAAATCCCCAGTAACGGGTTAACCATTCACCTACCAACAGGCACACGATACACAGTGTCGCGCCAAAAGGCAGACGGTAGTTTACCCACAAATAGTACATCAATGCCGCACAATACATAACGCCCACAATCGGGGTTACTACCGGCCACCATTGACGATCTTTCCAATCAAGCCAAAAATCCCAGTCACCTGCCAACAGCATAAAGTGCATGTGGAATGTTCCTACCAACAGAATACACAGAATCGGAAAATACACCGCATCAATGTATCTCGACATCCTTACCGCTTCCGGTGGCATCTTGGCCGCCGCTATAATTTCGTCTGTTCTACTCACTAGACCCTCCCTATATTCATTTTATTTAAATTCATAGACCCAATTTCCTCGCGCCTATTTATTCTTTTCTTACGCTAGCCTCGTAGATTATTTCCCCTAGCCTACGAGACTAACGTACCCACTTCACCGAAAGTCCCTTCGTCGCCTAACGAAAAACTCCGATGTGCTCCTTATTTAAGGAACGATGCGGTTATTCAGAATTTCTCTGCTAGCATTGTTCCAGGTTACATCGGTCAGGTTTGAATAACGGGTAATGATTTGTGCTGCAATTCCACCCGAAAATAAACCAGCCCAACCCAGAATCACAAAGCCCCAGTGTAATGGCGCGCTAAACAATTCTTCCATGAACCAGAATGCATGTCCCCATTCGTTCAACCCTACGTTCGGCAGAATCATCAATGGACCAGCAATTGCCATCACCAACGGGAAGGATGTGCCACGGCTATACAGCGGCAGACGGGTCATCGCATACAAGTATGACGCTACACCACATACAATGTACATCGGGAACGAACCGTAAAATACCACTACGTGACTTGGCGTAAAGCTCGTGTCACGAATAATCACTTGGTGCCAAGATGCGTCTTGTTCCGTAAAGAAACTTCCGCCCCAGTAAACACCAAACAAATAAACACCCAACCACATCATCCAGTAAAAATAACGTTTGATCTCCAGCTTGGTGTCCAAATTGTCTAATTGCTCTTTCGTATCACGAGTCTTCAGAATCCAACCCCATGTCACTAACCCAAACAGCGGCATCAGTGTCATGTGTACTCGCCACAGACCCATCCATACCTTGTCAAACTCAGGTTCCATCGAATCCATTCCATGCGAATATGCAAATGTCCTTTGATACCATATCCAAAATATCGCTACCAATAACATCGTCAGCATGCCTAATTTGTAGTACTTTGAGTCATACCACAGCGACATGTCATAATCAGCACTCTTACTCGCACTACTCGTGCCATACGTCGTTGCCATATCCTACCTCCTTACCGCTCTTCGTTAATTAAATATACTGCTCTCTCTTTTTTTATTACTTACTACCTAATTCTTCACGAATTATTCTATCTTCTACTGCTCTTATACTTAAATTTTTAGCAACTAAATCAGAGTATATTTCCCCCCAACCCAGCTACACCCTCCAGGCTAGTCGACATACCCCCAACTCGTCAAGAACTATTTGTCATAAAATATGTCCTATAAACTTAACTTAATTACCCACCCCCCCCTAATTCCCCTTTATTTACAATAAATAAAAATCATATAAATCTTCACAATAAAATTACAATTACAAATTTATTGGTAATAATTGACAAAATCTTAGCGAGAAGAGCGTTTATGCAAAAACCCAACTGTTCGAGCAGTTATTAATAAACTGTTTTATAAAGAATTAATTCGGCTCAGTAAAGATTTATTACAAAGAAGTATATCAATAAACAACCCCGTGACAACATGACAAAGGAAGTTATAAATCGATACCTAGGAAATTAATAGAAAACCCAGATTAAAAATTGAAATGTATTCCTATGAAATATCAGGATATCCAATAAAGCAAAAATGAATAAAACAACATAGTTTGCTCTTCGATATGAGAATTTGAGTTATCCTTAAGATTCTATTTTTTCTTCAAAAGAAAGATAAAGGTGCAGTCAGTTTCTGAAATTGATAACAATTCGTTGCCGGTATTATCAGAAAATACTTGAAAATCGATTATCGAGGCAGGGTCAGTCGTTATGACTTTCAGCAATTGCCCACTCGACATAGTAGATAATGACTGTTTAGTTCGCAAGATAGGCAAAGGGCATAATAATCCACTTACGTTGAGTTCTTTATCAAAATCCATATGAATGTTATCGGATTAAAATTACCCGAACTCGACTTATCTCCCTGATTAACTCGCATTAACCAAAAATAAAATAGTAAAACTTTAATTTACCCATACATCTTCTTTGACAACCGAGCACTCCATTCCATTTCGCGATAGGCTCTGGCAACCCGCACGAGCTTGACTTTCTTGCAAACCAATTAGTCTAGCACGATACAGTTTTTGATTGCTAATCGCGATTTCAGAAATATCCACCGAACCTGATATCCATTTTTTAGCTACTTTTGCTTGCGCGCGCGCTTTTTTCTGTTGCGCAAAGGATCCAACTTGTACCCCCCACTGTCCATTTTTACGATTAGTTAACGATAATGCTTTGGTTTGAGTTGATTTCTGTTTAGTAATAGGCTTACTTGCACGAAATGGTCCAGTTTTTTTGTTGCTGTTAGACAAAGAAGCTGAAGACAATTTTTGATTACGCTTTCCTGCAACAGTGGCTGGACGCACCATTGAATCATTAATAGCAAATTGCACAGGTTTACCACCATTAAAGCCATATTCCAGCAACTGCGATACCTGTTGATCGCGCAATACAGCCGTTCTTCCCCCCATCACTACCACAATTATTCGACGATTATCACGCTTTGCCGAAGTTGCGATATTAAAGCCAGACGCGCGTATAAAGCCTGTTTTTAAGCCATCGACACCGTAAACATTCTTGACCATACGATTGTGACTAGTGTAAGTTACCCCCCTAAAGTTGAAAGATGGTGTAGAAAAGTAGTAATAATACTGCGGAAAATCCTTCATTAAGCGCACTGATAAATTAGCCATGTCACGCGCTGTGGTTACTTGTTGATTATTAGGCAATCCCGAAGCGTTACGAAAAGTCGTTGAACGCAGGCCCATTCGGCGCGCTTTGTCTGTCATCATTTGACCAAAGCTGATTTCGTCCCCCGCTAGCGCTTCAGCGACTACTGTCGCAACATTATTCGCAGAGCGAACGATCAATGCGATAATAGCCTCGCGGACACTGATTGAATCACCTGGGCGTAAGTTAATATTAGTAGGTGGCATTGAGGCTGCATAATTTGATACATGCAGCGGCGTATCCAGGTTTAACTTACGCTGTTCAAGTGCTTCAAATAAAATATACAGCGTCATCATTTTAGTTAACGAAGCCGGATAACGACTAGCGTCAGCATGTAATTCGTGCAGCACTTGATTGGTATCCGCGTCAATTACGATAGATGCATGAAGAGGGCTAGCTTGTAACGATTTCACTGATATCATGAAAAACATCGTGAGCAAAAACATGCTGAGAAATGCTACATGATGCAAAATTTTTTGCATACCGGCTTGTACCAAATTGACCATAATCACTATTCTCTATTTTGGATGAATATTACCTTGCAAGCCATTCTCATACAAATGCATTTTTTCAAAATAAAAAGCAACCATGAGAAAACACTTCAAATCTTCAGTTTATTTTGCCCAAATTCTTCTGCAAGCCCTTTTAGAGATCTCTACATGACTGTATTCTTAGAGATTTTTATTGCCTATAAAATTAAATTTTTAAAAAATTATCGTAGAAGCTCCCTAATCTGTGTGCGCTCAATCAATCGAGCCAACCAAATCATGAATCAACTCGTTACTAAATATGATACCCTTTTCCTGAAATAAAAATTTCACGAAGTTATCTTCTGATCGTCAATTCTTCATATGTAGAACAATGATTATGATTTTCTTGCTCTCAATTAAAAGTAATAAAAGTAATTCTTAAGTCAATAATACTAATACGTTCCTTTATAAGAGCTCTTCATAAACCGCCATCGTTTTTTGGATAACTATTTTTTCATCAAATTCCAATAATGCCTTTGTTTTTGCAGCTCCTCCTAATTTCGCTGCCAAGTCTAGATCATCATCAATGCGGGCTATAGCTGTTGCTAAAGCGCTAGCATTCTTGATTGGTATCAACAAACCGTCAACTTCATGAGTTACAACTTCTCGACAACCAGGCGCATCAGTAGTAACCAAAACGAGACCACATGCAGCTGCTTCAATTAATGATTTAGGCACACCTTCTCGATAGGCGGACGGTAGAATAAATGCATGGATTGTTGCAAACAGTCCTGGCATGTCGTCAGTATGACCCAGCCATTCTATTAAGCCTTCATTTACCCAAGCTTGCACAGATGATTCGGAAACAGCATTAGGATTACCAGGATCAGGCGAACCTGCCAGTAAGAAATGAACACTGCGTCCTTGTTTTTTTAATATTCTAGCTGCTTCCACATACTCTCCGATACCCTTATCCCATAATAAGCGGGCGGCTAATAGAATGCGAAGCGGTTCATTCTGAATGCGTACAGCGCATTGCGAAAATCTCGAGCAATCTACTCCCGAGCTTCGAATGAGTCGAATATACAAAGGATCAATCATTTTTGCCTGTTCAAACACAATCAGATCATCAATGTTTTGCAGAATCAACCGCACATTCTTTCCACGCATGGCAAAACGGATGATATTTTGCACAATAGGTCGAAGCATTCGGGCACGTAAATCATGACCAATAAACACATACCCTAATCCGGTGACAGCGCTCACACAAGCGCGATTACCCGCAAATCTTGCCGCAATGGCACTATAAACCGCACATTTAATAGTAAACCCATGTATCAAATCAACCTGCTCAACAACCAATAGATTTTGCAACCAACTAATAAACTTCAATTCACGCAGGGGATTAAGACTTCGACGCTCCATCGGAGCAGCGATCCAACGCAAACCCAAGGCTTCTAATTTTGCCGCGTAAGGACCAGGCGGAGAAAGCATGATCACTTCATGACCTGCATCACGAGCAGCCAGCGCAAGAGATCGGCGAAAATTGTAAAGATACCATTCAGTGTTCGCAAAAAATACGATTCTCAAAATTTCTCCTCATTAGAATAAAATCTTATCTATAATCATAGATGTTCACGTCGCTTAATAAAATTATTAAGAACGCATTATTTTCATTGTCAATTAAAATTCACAGAAATTTGGCATTTATAGAAAAAATGCTTTACTGAAGCCTAGTGTCAATTGATAACCTATACGATCAATGATCATGGCACATATAAATATTAAAGGTCGGTGAGCTTATTAGTTAATTACTTTGTTATCTGTCATCTTTCCTTTAATGATTGGCGTTACTGCTCGGTAGCCTTATAAAATAAAAGCTACTGTTATAGAATTTGATTCTATTGTAGGCTACTCAAGTTTTTTCTGGTTAACAAGACTTTCTTGCCGACTAGAAAGATCATTTCATAAAAATGGGGAATTATATGACTCAAACGGTACTCAAGACACTCTTTTCTTGCATAGCGATTGCTACATTTCTTTCAGCTTGCTCGGTAACACAAAAAAACACACAATCAGTCAGAACAGCGACTGAACAGTTATTAATAACTGAGTCTGTATTACGCAGCTTACCAAAAGACCGGAATATGCCTTTTCCAATACCCCGCGAATCAAAAGTCAAGTTGGACGTAACCGGTGTTAGTGCAGACAAAGATATTGTTAAAGGGATTGTGGCAGGTTGGCTAGGCATGCATGGCTATATTCCTACAGATGAAGGCGCAAGCCATCGTATTAATATTATAGTCAATTCTTTAGGAACCGAGTTTGCAACTACGTTCTTTGGGATTCCCCCAATCTCAGCCTCCTTTATACCTATCTCATTACCTGAGTTGGCAATCTACAAATCAGACAGTCAATTAGGCTACTCCAAATTCTACTTTGATATTTTTGAAACAGCCTCTGGAAAATTTTTGGCATCTTCTTCACCATTCATTGCCGAATCTTTTTCCAACAAATACACTTTCCTCTTTTTATTTACATATAACAAAACAGACATAGTTTCGCCACCTTCGATTAAATCAGTTTCACGATTAGCACAGTAAACTCTTTCATAGCACCTTCAGCAGTTATTGGCTTCATCGCACAATAATAAATTGCCATCACCAGATTAAATTGTGATGGCAATGTAAATGCTTTCATCAAAATTACGTAAATATCCGTTCAATGAGGTCGATACAAAATTACCAAGGTACAATTTTCCCATCAAATCCATAAAACTTACCGGAATCCTGTAGCGTTAGATTACGAATAACATCACGCATGCCTGTAACACTTTGCTCAACAGAAATAAGTGCATTGGCTCCTCCCATATCGGTTTTTACCCAACCTGGATGCAATAAAACTGCTTTAATTTGCTGCACACCCAAATCAATGGATAAGCTTTTCATGACAACATTGACAGCAGCCTTGCTAGCACGATAGATATAGCTGCCGCCTCCGCGATTATCAGCAATACTTCCCATCTTGCTGGTAATAGTGACAATTGTCTTGAGCTCACTGCGCGCAATTTGCTGAATGAAAGCTTCCGCCATTTTAAGAGGAGCCATGCTGTTGACTTGAAAGACATACTGCCAAGCCGCATAATCCGTTGCACCAAATGCATCACCGTGTTCCGACGAGTAAACACCAGCATTATTAATCAGCAAATCAATGGCTTCGGTTGATAAAGTCTCTGATAATTGCTCAATTTGCGCAAGATCGATCATATTGAGTGCATATACCTTCAAGTACTGCGGAAACTGACCATTCAAGTAGTGCAGTTTTGTTGCAGTAGTTGGATTGCGACAACACGCGATAACGTGCCAGCCATCTTGAGCATATTGTCGAACAAACTCCAATCCAATTCCACGATTAGCTCCGGTTACTAAAACTGTCGGCATATTACCTTCCCCTCAGAAATATTTTTATAACGGTCAAATTGCTGATAGAAATTCACTTAAGGGCTTCCATAATTGAATTAAGAAAACACCTTTGTCTTGAAGCATCCTACTACATCAGTAGAATGCTTTGCTTATGTTGTGTTAATCTAAAAAATTAGTTTATTCACGTCTAATGTTACTTGTTGACTAATTAATTTTCCTATACACAAAGCGTACCATACCCACTAGCATTCCCAAATCATGATTGAAATCATTGCTGCTTTATCTCGTTGGTCACAACTAACAGCCAATCTCATTATATTCGGCTGCTCTGTGTTTTTTGCCATCACCATGCAACACAGATCACTGTCTTACACTAGCTGGACTGTTCGTATCGAAAGAAAGTTTCCTTGGATGGCCGGGATTATATTATTAGGATTAATCGGAATCTTGGCCGCCACAACCAGCGAAGCAACCGGGGTGGCCAAAAATCTCTGGAATCCATATATGTGGTTTGACATTGTGCAACAAACTCAGATCGGACATATCTGGATAATCCGCATGCTATCAGCAGTTTTTCTTCTTGCCATTACACTTTATTTCGTTCGCCTAGAACGTGAACGCTGGCATTATGTTTTGATTGCAGCCGCGGCTTCTCTTCCGATTATTGCCGGAACATTCATGAGTCACTCGAGTGCCGATGAAATGTCATTTGCATCCATTGCACCCTATGCATTGCACATTTTATTAGCAGGTGTTTGGTTTGGCGCATTACCCGCAATTTTGTTGCTACTTCTCAGCGATAACGTGCAGTCCGATGCAATTACAACCACAGACAGATCAGTCTATTTGCGTAAATTTTCCCAACTAGCTATGCCCGTGATGCTGTTATTGCTAATTACTGGAGTAATCGTGACGGACCGACTGATTGATGGCTTATATCACACATTGGTGGCCAGCAATTACGGTTGGTTGCTTAATTTAAAATTAAGTGTTTTGGCGATTATTTTATTGATTGCTTATCAAATTCGAAATACATGGTTACCTATCGTGACGAAGACTGGAAGGGATGCGGATAGGCAACATGGTTTCCTTGCATTAAAAAAATGGGTTCGCGTCGAATTTATTCTAGCCTTATTTTTGATACTAATTGCCATTATTTTAGCAAATACCCTTCCCGCAAAACATAGCTTGGTGCAAAACTGGCCTTATCCATTCCGACTTTCATTTAATGCGACAGACGATCCTATTGCGCAAGAAGTTATTCGACTCGGTATAGCATTGTTTCTAGTTGCAATAAGTACAATCTGGTTGGGTGTCAGAAGCGGCTGGAGCAAGCTGAAGCTCGTCTTAATCCCTGGTATACTCGCTCTCAGCGCTTCAGCGATTGCACTGCCGCTCATGACACTTAAGTCTTATCCAGAAACCTATCTGAAACCTTCAGTACCGTTTGATACTGTTTCAATATCAAATGGCATGAAATTGTTTGCAAAAAATTGCGTAAACTGTCATGGTCCTCAAGGTAAGGGAACCGGCAACATTATCGACCCAGAAATCAAAGATCCCACCGATTTACTGACTGAACCGCATACTGCAAGTTATACCGTTGGCAATACGTATCACTATTTAACACATGGCATTTCCGGAACGGCAATGCCTGGTTTTGATGCAACTCTATCGGAAGAGGATCGATGGGATTTGATCAATTTCCTTCATGCCCTATCACGAGGCTTCGATGCGCGATTGTTGGGTAGCATGATTATTCCGGAAACGCCCACCATTGGATCACCGATATTTAATTATGCAGCCAGCAACGGTTCTAGCGGTAATTTGAAAGATTTTCGGTTGCAAAAAAACGTGTTGCTCGTATTGTTCTCCTGGCCACAATCGAAGCAGCGCATGTATCAGCTTGCTACGGCTTACGATGAAATACGCAACCTAGATACCGAAATTCTGGCTGTCCCGAATCGGGCATTATCAGAAGAAGAATTACAACAAATTCTAACCATTGCACCTTTCCCGATAGTGACGGAAGGTTGGTCTGAAATCAAAGATAGCTATTGGCTATATCGCCGCGTCAGAACCGTACCTGATTTATCGGGAAAAGGTATGTTTCCTGGACATATAGAATATATGACAGATCGCTTTGGTTACTTGCGCGCACGTTGGGTTGCTCAGTTTGAAGGCTTTGGTTGGCAAAGCATCGATGCGTTGACATTACAACTCACTCAACTCAACAAAGAGGGAGAAATCATGCCGCCACCGGGTGAGCATGCGCATTGATATGTATATCAATCAAAGAATTACAAACCAAAATATACTCTTAAATAGAATCTTGACCCACCTATTGGGTGGATCAAGTTCCCTTATTTTAACGTTAGCGTAGGACAATCAAAATAATCAGGATGTGAAGTAATAATAGTTGCCACTCGATTTTCCTGATTTGCTGTGTTCTCAGTGCCTGTGACCTCACCAATTGCTTTAATCGTTAACTGATTCGGTCTCGCACCATTTGCAATCAAGTGCTTTATGACTGCATCAGCTCTTCTTTCAGATAATTCTTGATTATAAGTCGAATTACCAACAGTATCTGTCGATGCAGTTACTGTTGCACTCACATCAGGATGTGCTTGTAGCCATCGCCCTACTCTTCGAATAGATTCATCCTTGGCCTCAAAAGGAATAGCACTGCCCGTTTTAAAAAATACCGCGGTACCATGCATTGCTTCCTTTTTATGGTGATTTTGGCCATGAACTGATGTTAACCAACGACACATCTCTTTCTCGGATTCCAGACGATGCTGTGCAGCCGACTTAGCAGCATCTAGCGCTATTTGTTTCTCATCAATATTCCAGTAATGACCTTTTTCAAGATGAGAAAGAATCCTGTTAGCGGTTCCTAAGTCTTTCTCAGACAGTTCTTGATGCAACATAGCCTGACCATAGTGACCCGATCTAGCTGCATCAATTCCAGTTTTTAAGTCTTCTGTATTTATTTTAGGTGTAGCACAAGCTATCAGAAAAAAAGCTATCACTACGAGCAGAAAAATATTTTGTTTTCTCATAATGTTTCCTAATGATTGGGGTTAGTTACAATTGGTTTACTTACCATCATCCAATGGACCATAAACTGTCCAATAAGCCGGATAATGTAATCCAAAATAGCGACTATCCTCGCTAAAACGCTCCCATACATAAGCAGGCGCAATAAATTCACTTGTTGGAATAGGCGAAGTCAACAATTGAATACTGCCAACCACCATCCGGCTCACCCCGTGCACCATGCCACGAACGGTACCAACAGTGATACCCACAAAAATATTTTGATGATTCGTAATATTAATTACATTCTTCGGAATCTCGATAATGCCAAAAGCAATATTAGCCAAACCTTGATTTAGCTTATCAGGAAAATCTGACTGACCACTATTCGCTTGCGCTGCTGATGCCATCATCAGTGTGCCAATTAGCACACAGGTGATCAGAATTTTATTTCTATCCATGAAAACTCCTCGTTAATGAAAGCATATTTAGAACATTACACACAGAGTATAGATGTATAACTTCACTTCAATTTTTAATGAATACTAAAAAAATAGCACTTCAAATTAGAGACCTCGCATTACTAGTGGATAGTTTAGTATTTGATTTTAGGTAGCACACACGCAGAAAAGCCCTAAAAACATAGCGATGCAGCGATCTCAATTACATGTTGAACTCAACACGGCTATAACAATGCACTGCAAAAGGATATATGTCAATTCATGATTGAAAGCCTTTGCTTGGTAAAGGATTTTTACAGATTTCGCCACATAACCCGAAGGAATCGGTACACAAGAAACTTGAAGAAATGCCAAATAATCCGGCAAGCGAGATAGTATGAAAACCGGATGAAGTGCGAGGAAAGAAACTATCCTATCGATCGGCGAATTTTCATACACTCTTAATGTAGCAGATGATCACTTGAAAAATTATTCAGTGACCCTCAACACCGTGCTGTGAGAATATTTGTTCTATCGTTATAGACAAAAACTCACACCGCAATTTTGCACTGTGAGTTTTTGTTATAGATATTGATATACGAAAAAGAATTACTTGATAATCGGATTTAATTCACCTTTAGCATAGCGGTTAGCCATACTTTCCAGTGAAATAGGTTTGATTTTTCCAGCTTGACCAGCACATCCGAATGCTTCAAAGCGCGCTTTACAAATATCTTTAGCTGCGGCTGTTGCCTCTTTTAGGAACTTACGCGGATCGAAATTGCTTTTATCTTTTTCCAAACTGCGACGAATCGAACCTGTCATGGCTAAACGAATGTCGGTATCAATATTCACTTTACGCACACCATATTTAATACCCTCTTGAATTTCCTCAACCGGTACGCCATAGGTTTCTTTCATATCTCCACCAAATTGTCGAATAATTTCCAGCCATTCTTGCGGCACCGAACTTGAACCATGCATAACTAGGTGTGTGTTAGGGATACGTTGATGAATTTCTTTAATACGTTTGATAGCTAATATATCTCCTGTAGGTTTACGGGTAAATTTATAAGCACCATGTGAAGTACCAATTGCAATCGCCAGAGCATCAACACCCGTTTTTCTAACAAAGTCTGCGGCTTCTTCAGGATCGGTCAATAATTGATCGTGTGATAATACGCCTTCTGCACCATGTCCGTCTTCAGCTTCGCCCATACCGGATTCCAAAGAACCTAAACAACCCAGTTCTCCTTCTACGGAAACCCCCACTGAATGGGCGATATTAACTACATCAGCAGTTACTTTAACGTTGTAATCATAGCTTGAAGGTGTTTTGGCATCCTCTTTCAGCGAACCATCCATCATCACACTGGAAAATCCGCTACGAATCGCATTGACACATACTGAAGGAGAAGCACCGTGATCCTGATGCATTACAATCGGAATATGTGGATAAGCCTCAACAGCAGCTGCGATCAAATGACGCAAAAATGCCTCACCCGCGTATTTTCTGGCTCCTGCAGAGCCTTGCATAATCACAGGGCTATTACATTCATCTGCAGCTTGCATAATCGCTTGAATTTGCTCTAAATTATTCACATTAAAAGCAGGCAAGCCATAATTATTTTCCGCCGCATGATCCAGTAATTGTCTTAATGATACGAGTGCCATTTAAACCTCCTTGAAAAAGTTATTACAAAAATAGTTCAATAAAATTATGTTCAGTATCGGCAATTATTATTGCCTAGTAAAATTGAATACCTGTTCTTTAAAACTCAACAGATTATTGAGAAACGATTGTATCGTTGCTGCAATGTAGATAGTAAGTGCTCGAATATCTATTAATTTATAAGCATCAATTGCCTCGAATGCATTTTCCAACAATCTATTATGTGTCGGCCATTAATCCAAGTCTTTTTTTATATTCACCGACTTTTATGATTTTCATGGTATTCGTACCCCCCGCTTTTCCTACCGGTTCGCCAATTGTCATGACCATGATATCACCATTCCGTACTACGCCTCGATTAAGCAATTCTTCTTCTGCAAGATTCAAAATAACTTCTGGATCTTGTAAGCCCTCCCCAAATTCCACGGGGTAAACTCCTCGAAATAACGTAACCCTTTGGCGCGTTTCTTCATTTGGACTCAATGCAAAAATAGGAACTTTCGAGCTCCTACGCGACATTAACAAAGCCGTTACTCCACTTTGCGTTAATGCTGCAATAGCGCGAATTTGCAATCCACTGGCCGTAAACATCGTAGCACGGGCAATAGCTTCTTCAATGGTTGCACGATTAGCATCCATTACATTCATGCGGCGATCATTTGCCACCAAATATTCTTTTTCGGCTTCGAGGCAAACTCTTGCCATTGCTTCAACAGTCTCGACAGGATACTCACCCGCAGCAGATTCCGCTGAAAGCATTACGGCGTCGGTTCCATCCAATACTGCATTGGCAACATCTGAGACCTCCGCTCGAGTTGGAATAGGATTAGAAATCATCGATTCCATCATTTGAGTCGCTGTAACAACGATTTTGTTATTGGTACGAGCGGAACGAATCATTCTTTTTTGTAATGCAGGAACAGCCGCATCGCCCACCTCTACTGCCAGATCTCCGCGCGCAACCATGATGGCATCTGAAGCATCCAGAATATCATCTAAAGCCAGAATAGCTTCTGAGCGCTCAATTTTCGCCATAATCAAGCTTCGCCCGCCTGCTTCCGCCATCAATTCACGAGCTTTGCGTACGTCTTCTCCTGAGCGGACAAATGAAACGGCCAAATAATCAGCACCAAACTCTGCAGCTGTCTTAATATCCTCCAAGTCTTTATTAGTCAGTGCTGGAGCACCTAATCCACCGCCTTTGCGATTGATTCCTTTATTATTCGAGAGAATTCCTCCCTGCTCGACGTTACAAAAAACTTCATGATCTTTAACTGATAACACGCTCAAAACGATGCGTCCATCATCGAGCATGAGAATCGCACCGGCTTCCAAGTCATTTGGAAGTTCTTTGTAATCCAGCCCTACCCTTTCTTGATTACCTAATTGACACTTCGCATCAAGAATAAAGGGATCACCTACCTCGAGCCGGATTTTGCCATTTTCAAATTTCCCAACACGAATCTTCGGCCCTTGCAAATCAGCCAAAACACCCACAGTACGGCCTTCTGCACGTGCTAAAGCACGAGTCAATTTAACCAATTCAATGTGCTGTTCATGTGTACCATGCGAAAAATTGATACGAATAACATCAACACCCGCACGGATCATACGCTCCAATATTTTTGGATTACTGGATGCGGGACCCAGTGTTGCTACAATTTTTGTTCGACGAATCATTATATTTATTGACTAGCACGTAGCTCCAAAATTTCCACTGCGGGTAGCTTCTTGCCCTCCAAGAATTCCAGAAATGCACCACCTGCCGTAGAAATATACGATACTTTGTCGTAGATATCATATTTCTGAATAGCAGCAATCGTATCGCCACCACCTGCGAGTGTAAACGCTTTCGTTTGTGCAATGGCACGGGCAATTTTTTCTGTTCCAGCGCCAAATTGATCAAACTCGAATACGCCGACCGGACCGTTCCAAACCACGGTTCCCGCACGCATAATAATATCAACTAATTCCTGCGCACTTTTCGGACCAATATCAAAAATCATATCATCGTCAGCTACATCGCCCGCATTTTTCAGTACAGCAGGCTCATTAGCATCAAATTTCTTTCCCACCACAACATCGACCGCAATAGGAATCGATGCGTTACGTTTTGCCATCTTATCCATCAGAGCTTTAGCCGTTGGAACCAGATCGCTTTCACACAATGATTTTCCTACATTTTTTCCAGTGGCTTTCAAGAAAGTATTGGCAATACCGCCCCCCACCACAAGTTGATCGACTTTTTCTGAAAGCGACTCAAGTACTGTAAGCTTAGTCGAAACTTTAGAGCCACCTACTATTGCAACCATTGGACGAGCCGGATTCAGTAGCGCCTTAGTTAAAGCTTCCAATTCTTCTGTCAGTAAAATTCCGGCGCAAGCGATAGGCGCATATTTTGCAATGCCATGCGTAGAAGCTTCAGCGCGATGCGCTGTTCCGAATGCATCCATAACAAACACATCGCACAATTTTGCGTATTTTTGGGCCGTTTCATCTACGTTTTTCTTTTCGCCTTTATTGATGCGGCAGTTTTCCAAAACCACGAGTTCCCCATCGGCTACTTCAAATCCACCTTCTACCCAATCACGTATTAAACGCACTGGTTTATTTAGCCGCTGGGAGATATTATCCGCCACAGGCTTGAGTGAATTTTCTGCACTCCATTGTCCTTCTTCAGGACGCCCTAGATGTGAAGTTACCATCACCTTAGCGCCTTGTTTAAGGCAATGATTAATTGTTGCCATGGATGCGGTAATACGTGCGTCCGATGTTACTTTTCCATCTTTGACAGGTACATTCAGATCAGCGCGAATAAATACCCGTTTACCTTTAAGATCAAGATCAATCAATTTAATAACAGACACGGCAAACTCCTGAATTGTCTTTGATAAAGTAAAAGGATAGCAAGCGCTACCCTTATGTCTTAACGAATTAAGCTAGAATTAGCGTAATCCTTACAGCTTTGATTACGCTCTTCTTATTAATAGATATAGTTACTTGGCAACAGTACGAACCATTTCCAGGACCTTAGTTGAATATCCCCATTCATTGTCGTACCAAGCAACAACCTTAACGAAGCTTTTATCAAGCGCCATACCTGCTTCCGCGTCAAATATAGAAGTGCAGCTGTCACCTCGAAAATCGGTTGACACTACTTTTTGATCGGTATATCCCAATACGCCTTTCATTTTTCCTTCTGAAGCTGCTTTCATCTCTTTGCAAATCTCTTCATAAGAAGCATCTTTCTCCAATTCAACAGTCAAATCCACAACAGACACATCCGATGTTGGGACGCGAAAAGCCATACCTGTCAACTTTTTGTTCAGTTCAGGAATGACAACACCGACAGCTTTTGCCGCACCAGTTGAGGATGGGATAATGTTTTCCAGAATACCCCGGCCACCTCGCCAATCTTTATTGGATGGACCATCAACCGTTTTTTGCGTTGCTGTAGCGGCGTGAACCGTGGTCATAAGTCCTCTTTTAATACCCCATTTATCGTTCAATACTTTAGCCACGGGAGCCAAACAATTGGTTGTACAAGATGCATTAGAAATAATCGTTTCGCCTTTGTATGACTTATCGTTAACACCATAAACAAACATCGGCGTATCATCTTTTGAGGGCGCTGACATAATGACTTTTTTAGCACCTGCTACCAAATGCTTTTCACAAGTTTCTTTAGTCAAGAATAATCCGGTCGATTCCACCACAACTTCGGCGCCGACATCTTTCCATTTCAGGTCCGCTGGATCTTTGATGGCCGTCAGTCTAATTTTTTTACCATTCACCACCAATGTATTGCCATCGGTAGAAACATCACCATGGAAGCGACCGTGCACTGAATCATGCTTTAACATATAAGCCAAATAGTCTGGCTCGAGTAAATCATTAATCGCGACGATTTCAATGTCTGGAAAATTTTGTATCGCAGAACGAAAAACCATACGTCCAATTCGCCCGAATCCATTGATACCAACCTTAATTGCCATAAAACACTCCTTAAATAAAAAATCTACTGTAGCTGTGGACATAAGCCAACAGCCACCCAATTGTTAATTAAATTAGTTCAAATCAGAGTATGCTTTTTACGGTTTTCAGCACATTCTCAACCGTAAAACCAAAATGTTTAAAAAGCACATCTGCAGGTGCAGATTCGCCAAAAGTATCAATACCTACCACTGCGCCATCCAATCCGACATATTTACGCCAGAAATCAGTCACACCTGCTTCCACAGCAACGCGTTTAACACCTTTCGGTAGAACATTTTCCTTGTAAGACGATTCCTGACGATCAAATACATTGGTGCAAGGCATCGACACAACACGCGCATAAATACCTTCCTCACCGAGTGATTTTTGTGCATTCATTGCCAAACCAACCTCTGATCCCGTTGCGATGAGTATCACTTGAGGTTTACCGTTTGCCGCTTCTGACAGCGTGTATCCACCCTTATTGATCAGTTTGATCGTATTTGCATCACGTTTCTGAAAAGACAAATTCTGACGACTAAATATAAGTGTCGAAGGACCATCCTTACGTTCAATTGCATGCGCCCAGGCAACGGTCGACTCTACCGTATCGCAAGGCCGCCACACATCCATATTGGGAATATATCGCAAGGTCGCAGTTTGCTCTACCGGTTGATGAGTCGGTCCATCCTCGCCTAAACCAATGGAGTCATGTGTAAACACAAACAAATTGCGAATTTTCATTAATGCAGCCATACGCAACGCATTGCGCGCATACTCAGAAAACATCAGGAAGGTTGCGCCATAAGGAATCAAACCCCCATGCAATGACAACCCATTCATGATGGCACTCATACCAAATTCTCGCACACCGTAATAAACATAATTTCCGCCAGTTTTATCACTCACTCCTTTAGAACCCGACCACAAAGTCAAGTTAGAACCAGCCAAATCTGCGGATCCTCCAATCAATTCAGGCAATACTGGCGCCAAACCTTCAATGGCATTTTGTGAAGCTTTGCGGCTTGCAATCGTTTCTGCCTTTCCATTGACTTGGTTAACAAAATCATCGACATGCTTACGCCAATTAGCAGGCAATTCTCCAGCCATGCGGCGATTGAACTCAGCAGCTTCAGTTGAATATTTTTTGGCATATTCAGAAAACTTCAAATTCCATTCAGATTCAAGCTTCTGGCCTTTTTCTTTGGCATTCCATGCACTATAAACATCTTGAGGAATTTCAAAAGGAGCATGATGCCAACCAATATGCGGACGTGTAGCAGCAATTTCGGCATCGCCTAGTGCCGCACCATGAACAGAATGAGTATTCGCCATATTAGGCGAGCCCAATCCTATCACTGTTTTGCAGCATATCATTGAAGGCTTATCTGTCACCTTCTTAGCTGCTTCGATTGCCGTTTCAATTGCTTCGGGATCGTGACCATTCACATCGGGAACAACATGCCAACCATATGATTCAAATCGTTTCGGCGTATCGTCGGTAAACCAGCCTTCTACATGTCCATCAATCGAAATACCATTATCATCATAAAAACAAATAAGCTTTCCAAGTCCTAATGTGCCTGCCAATGAGCAAGCTTCGTGGGATACGCCCTCCATTAAACATCCATCACCCAGAAAAACGTATGTATGATGATTGACGATATCAAAGCCTGGACGGTTAAATTCAGCTGCCAATACCTTCTCTGCCAACGCCATTCCGACAGCATTGGTGATGCCTTGGCCTAACGGACCGGTAGTGGTTTCCACGCCAGGCGTGTAGCCATACTCAGGATGACCTGGAGTTTTAGAATGAAATTGTCTAAACTTCTTAATCTCATCCATGGGTAAATCATAACCAGTCAAATGTAGTAAGGCATAAATCAACATAGATCCATGCCCATTTGAAAGCACAAACCGATCACGATCAACCCACTTTGGATTGCCAGGATTATGACGCAGGTGGTGCATCCACAACACTTCGGCAATTTCAGCCATTCCCATTGGCATACCAGGATGCCCAGAATTGGCTTTTTGCACCGCATCCATTGCCAATGCACGAATCGCACTGGTTAAATCCCTAAAAACCGGTGCGTCAAAATCCTTAAATGTACCCATTGATGCTAACTCCTATATAATTTTATTTATTCTCAGTAAACAGAAATGATGCTTTTTGCAAAAAGGCCCTCTGTGCAAAAATATGACAAAGCTGCTATTATCTCTTATTTTTCAAATAAAACCAATCCTGTAGCAGGAAAATTCTATCGAGCTCCAGTGATTAATTTCCACGTAATTTAATTCCCAGCATTTTGATTTTGCGATAAAGATGGGTACGCTCCAAACCAGCACGATCAGCAACTCGCGTCATGTTGCCATTTTCCTGACCGATTAATCTTTCAAAGTAGCTTTTCTCAAATAAATCACGCGCCTCCCGTAACGAGAGATCAAGGGGAATTTCAGGTAACACAGAAATCGAAGAAGATTCTGGAAAAACCATTGCTTGCTGCACCGCATCCGCAGTAATCTCCTCTCCCGTGCATGTTAATGCCAACGAGTGCACAACGCCGGTTAACTGCGTAAGATTCCCTGGCCAATCATAATTACGCAAACAATTTAGAGCCGCCGTGCTGAATTGAAGCACTGAAGAAACTTCCCCTGACTCTACAAAGCGCAGCAAAATTTGATTAGCAAGATCAGGAATATCTTCTCGGTGCCCCCTTAAAGCCGGAACTGTAATAGTCAAACTACTTAAAATTTCAAACAATTTGGGATGATAGGTTCCTTGCGCTGTCAATTCCGCCAACGATTGAGAAGTAGCGCAAATCAATCGAACATTATACTTTTCTAACTTACTGAGTAATAGTAATAAGCCTTTTTGTGCAAGCTTGTTAAGCTCTCCTATCTCCTTAAGAAATAAAACACCGTCACGAGCGGATTCCAGCAAATCTAACGGAGAGTCGGCTAACGAAGTAAGAGTCTCTGGTTCTATCCAAGGCGTGTTAGGACGGTGCATAAAACGCGCGCATATTTCCACTCCGACTCCTGGTTCCCCCATCAATAACAACGGAGCTTTTAAGCTAACAACTTGTTCCATTCTTTTTCTAAGATCGGCAATCAAGGGACCTTTTCCTAAGCTTGCCAAAGAAAATACTGCATGAGGTTTATTTTGCCCCCCTCGTAATGCTTTGCTAACGGTATTCAGAAGCTTTTGTAAAGGAATCGGCTTTTCCAAATAACCAAATGCTCCAATGCGCGTTGCCTCAACCGCCGTATCAATGGTTCCATGCCCTGACATCATAATGACCGGCATCGTTAACATACCATTGCTCGCCCAATCTTTAAGCAAAGTAATTCCATCGGTATCAGGCATCCAGATATCCAACAGTACCAAATCGGGGCGTGTTTTATTACGCCAAACCCTAGCTTGCTCAGCGTTTTCCGCTAACGCAACACGGTAACCTTCATCGCGCAAAATTTCCGACAATAATTCGCGAATTCCGATTTCATCATCAACTACCAGTATTGTATTGTTTGTTATCATTTAGAATCATCCAAAAACCGTATCTCGTTGATATTTAACTATTGTGCTTATTGAATAATAAGGTAATAAGCTAGTTCAAATTTTGATCTAATTATTAGATGCTGTTATTGAGCACTCCCATTATTAAATTTAAACCCTTAATTCTTAAGAGATATTTCAAGGATCTTGGAAAATTCTCTTGAATTTACCAAAAATACATTAACTTCCTTTACACTGCTTCCATCCCCTCCGTATACAACTTGGTGCGAAATACGCTACATTTTAAGTATGCCACTTAATTCACTGCTATTTCCAATGCAAAATATTTCCAACCGTGCTTTCCTTAGTCCTATACAACCACCACCCACACCTAAGCTAGCTTAACATCTAATACGCCATCGAAAAACAATCTGCGCATTTCACTACAGCGTTAAAACAACCTCAAAAGCCTATTTATATGACTTTACGCGACACTTGCGAATGGAAAAACAATAGAAATTCTTGCTCCTTGCACTTTACTATTTTCAACACGAATAATTCCCCCGTGCTCTTCTACAATCTTCTTTACAATAGGCAGACCTAAACCGGTACCTTTCGCTTTGGTCGTTACATAAGGCTCAAAAACACGTGCTCTAATTTCATCTGGAAAGCCACATCCGTTATCAATTATGGCAAGTTGCACGCCTTCATGAGTCTTTTCGGTCACTACTTCAATCATAGGATCCGGTGTGCTGACCAAAGCATCTTGTGCATTCTGCAGCAAATTATGTAACACTTGCCGTAATTGTGCAGGATCTCCATGAATAATTGGCAAATCCGAAGCAAGAACAAGCTTTATGACAGCTTTATGTCCGCTATCATAAAGCGACAATACTTCGCGCACCAGCCCATTCAATTCTAGCTGGCGAAGCGCCAACTCGGGCACACGTGCATATTGATTAAACTCATTGACCATTTTTTTCAATGCTTCAACCTGATTAACAATCGTTTCAGTAGAGCGTCTCAGGATTCTCGCATCCGCATCATTCAGCTTGTCAATTAACTTATGTTGTACCCGTTCAGCCGATAGCTGAATCGGTGTTAGCGGATTCTTTATTTCATGCGCAAGCCTTCTCGCAACCTCGCCCCAAGCAACCGCACGCTGGACTTGTAGTAATTGCGTTATATCATCAAAAACCACCACGCCTCCACTCGACAGGTTTGGCAAACGCGTACCACGTATTAAAAGCACTAGATTCCGGCCATCCGCAATATGTGTAATCTGTTTTTGCCAGGCACCCGTACCAGTAAATGAGTTAAATCCTTGCTGGATCTCAGCAATAACTGTGGCCAGCAATGGCTCTCTCTCCACACAACCCTCAATAATTGTCCCATCCAAGCTAATCATCGGAACTTGTAAAATTTGTTCTGCGCTGCGATTCGCTTTTAGCAAAGTCAATTGTTCATCAAACACCAACACGCCCGATGATAAGTTAACCAAAATACTCTCTAGATGAGCACGCGCACTTTCAACTTGCTGCTGATGATGCTGTGCCGCTGCTTGTGCTTCTTCAAGCTGTTGCGTCATCAAATTAAAAGATTCTGTTAATACACCAAGCTCATCCGTACTTTCCACTCGGTGGCGACGACTATAATCCCCTTGAGATATAGCTCGCGTACCTTCAGCTAACAACCCCAATGGCGCACTTAGTTTCTCACTCAACAACGACGCACTTGCCAGCGCAGAAAATAACGACAACAATAACGCCAATGTTAATGTTACGCTATACAGCCGCGTTAATCCTTGTCTCGATAAAGAAAGCTCTTGATAATCCTGGAGTCCTGCCTGAACTTGTTCTGCATCGTTTGCCAATTGCACCGGAACCTGCTGTAAAATTTGCAATATACGAATGTCTTCTGTAAGACTCAATACATTAACTGGAGTCACTACGCGCAAATACAGTCCTTTGTTTTCAATGGATTCCACCACCCTATAAGTCTTTTGTATACGAATATGCCGCATGATTGCCGCATTAGGCATTTCAGAGAAAAGCGCCCGATTATTCTCGCTAGAAAACGCAATCACCTTACCGTCTTGATTAAATAAAGTTGCCTCTTCAATTTGCGATTGCAGTAATAATTCGTTCAAAATCAATAATGGAGAGCTATCCGACTCCGATAACAGCAATGCCGTCGCTTGTGCCTTCTTTTGCAGCTCTGTCAGCAGATTTTCAAGCATGGTATGCCCCAAATTTATACCACCTTCTAATGCTCTATCTACTTTTACATCGAACCAAGACTCAATACTTTTTTCAAGAAACTGTACTGACACCGCATATACCAGCACGCCCGGCAATATCGCCATCAATGAAAAAATCGACATCAACCGTAACGCCAATCGTGAACCAAAAACCCCTGATTGCAATCGACGTCGAAATCGCCCCAGCAAGAACACAACGATGGCCATAAATACAACCACCAGAGCGATATTTATTTCCAATAGCAATCGGTATCTATGTTCAAAAAACTCAGTATTCGCACCGGCTGTGGCCAGCAAAAATAACATCACTGCCCCTAATCCTGCACCAATAATAATAACAAACTTCATTATTGTTCCTTGACAATCATAGGTTTCCCGATCACAGGCAGTTTCATGCGCCATTCCAGTCGATCTGACGTCAATTCCCACTGACTAGAAGCCAGCGCCTCCACCTGGAACGGCTTAGGCATTCGGGTCAAATCAAACCAAATACGTAGCGATGCCATATATTCAACATCTTCTCTCAAATTATCTTTGATAGTTAAGGGATAACCTCTTAAGCGTCCTAACGCTCTCAAGGCTTCTTTGAGTGTATTAAAATTTTGTGAAGAAGAAAGATAATTCAACTGATATTGCCGTGTCAGTGCATAGTACCGCAATGCAACACGTAACTTAGCGCGCGCAACTTCATCGCTCACCAAAAACCAGCGTGAATCCTCCAAAGTAAGCTTGGTTGCAAAGTATAAGATGATGCCCTTCTCAAGCGCGCGTTCCAATGTTGCATTCAATGCAATTTCCGAATCAACATTGATTTCATAACCTTGATTCACAGCAACCATTTCTACGGATTTGATATGTATACTTCCCGCATGCGACACATTCATTGACAAAATACTGATTAACAACGCAATGATTGCCTTCCAAAGTAACCATTGTACTTGGCGAAAATTCTGTTTATTTTTTTTGCAGCAGGGTATAAAAAAATCCATCGTGACCATTATCTGGCAATAATTGTCCATTATTTAGACTGAATGGTGATAAGGGTAAAGATAGCACCATGGCATCTTCATGTCGGTTGAGAAATTTTTCAATTTGCGCAGCATTTTCCTCATTAAATACCGAGCAAGTCACATAAAGTAATTTTCCACCTCGGTTTAATAAAACCCACAAAGCATTCAATATCGATTGCTGCGTCGCGATCAATGCATTTAAATCGCTTTCGCGGCGCAACCACTTAATATCTGGATGTCGACGTACCACCCCCGAGGCTGAGCAAGGCACATCAGCCAAAATACGATCAAATCCCTGTCCATCCCACCAAGAGCAAGGTTTAGAAGCATCACCGCAAATTATCTTCTCAGCGGTCATTTTCATTCGCCCTAGATTCTGCTCGATGCGTTGCATGCGATTGACATCATTATCCAATATAGTCAGCGATATATTTGCTAATTCTAGCAGGTGCGTACTTTTACCTCCTGGTGCCGCGCAAGCGTCTAATACTCGCATCCCATTCTTGACATCCAAAAATATGCCAGCAAGCTGCGCACCGGCATCCTGCACCGTAACCCATCCTGTTTCGAATCCCGGTAGTTTCTCAACATTCACCGGCTGCACCAATTGAACCACACCAATCCCCATCGATTCGAATGGCATCGCCTGGTTTATCAACAACTGACAATAATCCTGTACGCTAATTTTGCTGGTATTGATACGCAACGTCATAGGCGGGTGTTGATTGCCTTGTTGCAGCATCGAATCGTAGTACTGTGGATATTGCTCACGCAATTTATTGATCCACCATTGCGGATAAGAATAACACCCAACTTCAACGCAGTCAGTTTTTTGCAGCAAATGTTCTTGCTGCCTAACAAAAGTACGCAATACTGCGTTGATTAACCCTTGCAAAGCTTTGTGACGCGCTATTGATTTCGATGCCGTAACTGCTTGGTTGATAACAGTATAAGGTGAAGATTTACTGTATTGCAGTTGATATAGCCCAACTAATAATAAGTAGTGCAACTGCGGCTCAGTCAAAGGTTTTTTCAACAAAAACCCGAGTATTGTTTCCAATTGCCCGTAAAAGCGCAATACACCATAGCTGATATCTTGAATAGCGCCTCTCTGCTGTTTTGATAATGCGGGATAAGCGCACCAAGTCTCTTGCAACACTACCGTCAAACTACTACCTGAGAGTACTCGCGCTACTACTGCTACAACCGCAAGTTGCGTTTTAAACATCTTGCACGACTACCTTGCAGTCAAACAAAAATATCTCCCAACCGTAACGGATTGCCGAATAAATAATCTGTCGCACTCAATTTTGTACCTCCCGGCTTTTGTACTCTAATAATTTGCAAGCTTCCTTTACCACAAGCCACTACAAAACCTTCAGCATTGATTGCAATTACTTCTCCTGGCTTTCCCTGACTCTCAGAAGCAATCTCAGCTTGCCAGATTTTTAAAATACCCCCATGCAACGAGGTATAAGCTCCTGGCACAGGATTGAAAGCACGCACAATTCGATCAATCTGCCTCGCCGACTGTTGCCAATTAATGGCTGCATCGGATTTAACAATTTTTGTAGCATAGTTGGCCAATGCCCCATCCTGTTCGACTGAAGATAATTCTCTTTGTTGCAACAACATGATTGTTTCAACAATACATTGCGCTCCGAGCTGAGCCAACTTGTCATGCAGTGTTTGCGCAGTGTCATTCATGGCAATAGACAAACTGCGTTGTAACAAAATATCACCAGTATCAAGCCCTGCATCCATTTGCATAATGGTAATTCCCGTTTCTGCATCACCTGCCAGAATTGCACGTTGAATCGGAGCAGCACCACGCCAGCGAGGCAACAATGATGCGTGGATATTCAGGCAACCCAATTGTGGAGCAGTCAAAACAGCTTGAGGCAAAATTAAACCATATGCTGCCACTACCATCATATCCGCATTCAACGCCTGCAATTGAGCTTGAATCTCTGGCGTCTTTAATGATTCCGGCTGTAACAAAGGAAGGCCATGCTGTTGCGCAAGTTGTTTGACCGGACTGATAGTTAGTTTCATACCTCTACCAGCAGGCCGATCCGGCTGCGTCAGTACCATGACAATTTGGTGATTTTGTAGCAGCAATTTATCTAACGCAATGGCAGCAAAAGTAGGGGTTCCCGCAAAAATGATTTTCATCTCAAATGAGTCAGACTCAGTAAATCTCTACAGAAGAATAGCCAAAATGAAAGAATTCAAAGTACAAGAAAAAAGGTGCTTCACACGAATCACTGTGACAAGGTAAGGTAAAGCAACGCAACGCGTCAATTCTCTACCATTTTATAAACAGCCTTGAATTTACATGGCATGCCGATGCCTTTTTTTTAATTTCGCTATCACGCGCGCTTGTTTAAGTCGCGACCAATACTCAACAAACACCTTTCCTTGCAAATGATCCATTTCGTGTTGAATACACACCGCCAGCAATCCGCTAGCATCTAAGGTGAAAAATTTACCATCGGCATCAAGTGCTTTGACAGTTATTGATTCAGCTCGTGATACCTTTCCATAGACATCAGGCACCGATAAACAGCCTTCTTCATAATCCGACAAACCATTACTGGCGGTAATTTCAGGATTAATAAAAACTAATAACTGATCGTGTGCTTCGGAAACATCAATCACAATAATTCGCTGATGCACATCCACCTGTGTTGCTGCCAACCCTATTCCCGGTGCGGCATACATTGTTTCTGCCATGTCTCTGATAAGCGTTCGTGTATTGTTGTTTATTTGCAGCACAGGCGCTGCAACGGTATGTAATCGATCATCCGGGTATTGCAAGATTTTTAAAATAGGCATAGAAATAACAATTCTTCCTAAAACAAATATCCAAGTATCTAATTATTAAAGTATCATTATGTGCGTTATTTTTATATAAACTCACGGCAGGGAAAACGTCCATGCAAAAGCTTATTATAACTGCGTTCATCGGTATGCATTTTATTTTTGCCTCATCGATTAAAGCTGAGAGCATTATACTGCGAAGCGATGCACCGGAGCACCATACCGTTGTTCCGGGCGATACGTTATGGGGCATTGCAGCACGCTTCCTTAAAGATCCTTGGCGCTGGCCTGAAGTTTGGAACATCAATCGCGACCAGATAAAAAACCCGCATAAAATTTATCCTGGTGAAACAATTGTACTGGAAAGATTACCAGATGGACCAAGACTTAGACTCTCACATTCCGAAGGAGATCTACGAACCATTAAGTTATCCCCACGTATTCGAGTAGAAAATGACAACAACCTGCCCATTCCTGGTATTTCACGTACAGTTATCGAGCCTTTTTTGAGTCAACCTTTAGTCATTGAAAAAGATGGCTTAGACAATGCACCTTATATCTTGGGCTCAAGCGATGGGCGCGTTATCTTGAGTACTGGCAACACAGCGTATGTTACTGGTTTGCCTTCAAATCAAGGGCGTACTTGGCAAATTTTCCGCCCTGGTAAGCCTTTACTGGATCCTGACAAAACGAATCTGATTCTTGGCTATGAGGCAGTTTATCTAGGTAATGTCACTGTGGAAACTTTTGCGGAAACCAGTACCGTTACAATTACCCGTGCCAAAGAAGAAATCCTCAAGGGTGATCGATTAGTCGCTGCGCCAGATATCATCTTCGATAATTATATGCCGCATGCACCTAACTTCCCGGTAAATGGGCGAATCATTTCAGTTTATGGTGGTGTCACCGAGATTGGAAAAGACGCCATTGTTACTCTCAATAAAGGCGCAGAGGATGGCTTAGAAATGGGGCATGTACTGGCCGTCTATCGCAGAAGCCAAGCCAGATCGCTGAAGGGAGACATGATACAGTTACCGGATGAAAAAACCGGATTAGTGTTCGTTTTTCGTGTTTTTGAAAAAATCTCTTATGCTTTGGTAGTACAAAGCACTCACTCGATTAAGGTACTAGATGCGGTTAAAACACCCTAGCATCATGATGCAACGACATGGCATCCGTATCATCCGAGATAGAATTATGGTTAAACCTCAATCTAATTGATGGCTTAGGTGACGAATCGATTCGTCGATTATTAGTCGCCTTAAGCAGCCCTGAGGCCATATTTTCAGCATCACAAGGCATACTCGAGAGCATCGTAAAACCTTCCATCGCCAAGCTTATTCAACAAGGCCCAGATCGTAGCAAAGTTATTAGCACGCTTAAATGGTTGAAAGACCCTAACAATGCCATTATCACCTTAGCAGACACGGACTATCCTGCATCTCTATTAAATATTCCTGATCCACCACCACTATTGTATTTGAAAGGACATCGAAAGCTCCTGCAGTATCCAGCTTTAGCAGTAGTGGGTAGTCGCAATGCCACTCCACAAGGTTTATTAAATGCCGAAAATTTTTCACAAGCCGCCAGTAATGCCGGTCTTTGCATTATCAGCGGCTTGGCACTAGGAATCGATACTGCCGCGCATCAAGGTGGATTACGCGGTACTGCCAGTAGTATTGCAGTAGTTGGCACTGGCCTCGACATTGTTTATCCAGCAAAAAACCATGCCCTCGCGCACCAACTTGCAAAAGAAGGCGCTCTGATCTCCGAATTCCCATTGGGTATGCCCGCAATCGGTAGGAATTTTCCGCGCCGCAACAGAATTATCAGCGGTATCAGTCAGGGCTGTCTAGTCGTTGAAGCCGCATTGCGGAGCGGCTCATTGATCACAGCACGCCAAGCCTTAGAGCAAGGACGTGAAGTGATGGCCGTTCCAGGATCTATTCATTCGCCATTATCCAAAGGCTGCCATGCTTTGATTAAACAGGGCGCAAAATTAGTCGAAAATACACAAGATATCTTAGATGAATTGGATTATGCTCCGTTGAAAAAAAACCATCGGGATTCCTCAAAAAAACAACCAATAATTCCCATAGACTCTTCTCAGAACAGCTTACTACTCACCTATCTGGGCTACGATATAGTCAATATTGACACACTCTGCTCACGCAGTGGCTTGACGGCAGAAGTTGTATCAGCCATGCTATTGACACTTGAGCTTGAAGGTCAAGTCAGCAGTTTACCCGGAGGACGCTATCAAAGAATACTAATTAATTAGACGTTCTTCCTTGAAAATTTAATCATTCACTTGTTCGTTATATTTGCAATTTATTCAATATAGCCATGTTCGATATTCTTGTTTATTTGTTTGAAAACTATTTTGATTCTGGAAGCTATCCGGACTCTGCAACATTAACCCATAAACTTACGATGGCTGGATTTCCTAATGAAGACATCACTGAAACTTTAAACTGGCTCTCGGAACTTACCAAACAAACCACCGATCATTATCCAGCTGATTTAGCGGAAAGCACTTCTTTTCGTTGCTATAGCGATAAGGAAATGGAAAAAATTGATACTGAGGGTCGCGGATTTATATACTTTCTAGAGCGGAACGCCATCATTAATCCTTTGCAGCGTGAATTACTCATCGATCGATTGTTAGTGATGGATGACAGCTCACACACTGTAGAAAAAATCAAGCTGATCGTTTTGACTGAATTATGGATTCAGAATCAATTTACCGATCATGCCGTGCTGGAAAAACTATTAGTTGTCAGTGATTCTCAATATCGTCATTAAATTAATGCATTTAGTTCATCAGAATGACATCGAATCGTAACACCATAGATTTTTACTTACAGTTTATTGAAATCTATTACTTTTTTATTTCTGCTCTTATCCAATTATTACGAACTGATACCATAATGCGTAATAACGATAACGTGTCATTCCCAAAAGAAAACCATGAGTAAGTTTTTGATCATCGCTGAAAAACCTTCTGTCGCAGCAGATATCGCAAAAGCCTTAGGTAATTTCACCAAGCATACTGATTACTTTGAAAATGATGAGTATGTCTTATCCTCCGCAGTAGGGCATTTACTCGAATTGGTTGTGCCTGAAGAATATGAGGTAAAACGAGGTAAATGGAGCTTTGCCAATTTGCCGGTTATTCCACCACATTTTGACTTGGCACCGATCGAGAAAACTTCCGCTCGGCTCAAGCTGCTCACCAAGCTGATCAAGCGGAAAGATGTTGATATGCTAATTAATGCTTGTGATGCTGGGCGTGAAGGTGAATTGATATTTCATTATATTTTGCGCCATACCGGCGCCAATAAACCAGTCAAACGCTTATGGCTGCAATCCATGACACCGCAGGCAATTCGAACCGGTTTTACCAGTCTACTCGACAACTCAGCAGTACAGTCTTTAGCTGAAGCTGCTGTCAGTCGCTCTGAATCGGACTGGCTAGTGGGTATTAACGGCACCCGTGCCATGACGGCATTTAACTCCCAGGAAGGTGGCTTTCATAAAACCACCGTAGGGCGTGTGCAAACCCCCACATTGGCGATTCTGGTCGAACGCGAAGAAAAAATTAAAAAATTTCGCTCACAAGATTATTGGGAAATCCATGCTACCTTTGTGACAGAGAATGGTAAATATCTTGGTAAGTGGTTTGATGAAAAATTCAGCAAAGATAAAAACAATCAGGAATTAAAGCCGGAGCGCTTATGGGAGCTCAGTCAGGCGGAAGCTATCCGTGACAAGTGCCAAGGACAGCCAGGTATTGCGAGCGAAGAAAGCAAGCCCAGTAAAGAAATTTGCCCATTACTTTACGATCTGACCAGTTTGCAGCGTGACGCAAACAGTCGCTTTGGTTTTTCTGCCAAAACGACGCTGGGTCTAGCGCAAGCCTTATATGAAAAACATAAAGTACTCACCTACCCGAGAACAGACTCACGCGCTTTACCGGAAGATTACCTCGCCACCGTTAAAGATACCTTACAAAACCTTGAAAATACCGAATACGGAAAATTTTCGCAACAGATTTTAACTGCTAATTGGGTGACACCCAACAAACGAATTTTCAATAATGCCAAAATTTCTGATCACTTTGCCATTATTCCAACCCCGCTAAGCTCAGCAAAGCTTAATGAGGCTGAAATGAAATTGTATGATTTGGTTACCAAGCGTTTTTTAGCCATTTTCTTTCCTGCCGCAGAATTTTTACTTACCACGCGCATCACACGGGTTTCGGATGAGCCTTTTAAAACAGAGGGAAAAGTAATGGTAAAGGCTGGTTGGCGCGCAGTATATGGCAAACCCACCTCGACTGATGATAGCCATGACGACGCCTCGCTGGTTGCAATTACGCCGGAAAAACCTGTGTCCACCGAAACAGTTGAAATTATCGCAAATCAAACACGTCCCCCCACACGTTTTAATGAAGCGACGCTCCTATCCGCAATGGAAGGTGCCGGAAAACTTGTAGAGGACGAAGAATTACGCGCAGCCATGAGTGCCAAAGGTTTAGGCACTCCAGCAACTCGTGCAGCGATCATTGAGGGATTGGTGCTGGAAAATTATCTTCAGCGTGTTGGACGAGAGCTTCACCCAACGGCTAAAGCAACTTCGTTAATCACCTTATTACGCGGTCTAAAAATCCCTGAGCTTATTTCACCGGAGCTTACCGGCAATTGGGAATATCAGTTGCGTCAAATTGAACAAGGGCAATTAAAACGGTCATCCTTCATGGATAAAATTGCCGATATGACTAGGCGCATCGTAGAGCAAGCAAAAACTCAACGTGGCGAAACGATCGAAGGGGATTTTTCGATTCTGCAATCTCCTTGTCCTAAATGCGGTGGCATTGTTCATGAAACTTACAAAAAATTCCAATGCCAGAAGTGTGATTTTGCACTGTGGAAAATCCTTGCAGGACGGCAATTCGAAGTTGATGAAATGGAGGCACTGATTACTCAGCGCCAGATAGGCCCTCTACAAGGCTTTCGCAGCAAAATGGGGCAATCGTTCAATGCCATCATCCAGCTAACGGATACTTTTGAAATGAAATTCGATTTTGGTAATAACGATGCCGATACTGACCCGGTTGATTTCAGTGGACAAGAATTACTTGGAAAGTGCCCTAAATGCAGTCATTCCGTCTATGAACACAGCCACCACTATGTTTGCGAAAAATCACTCGGTGCTGCACGTACTTGCAGTTTCAAAATAGCAAAAATTATTCTCGAACGCCCTATCGAACGCGAACAGATCATCAAGTTATTAGAAAAAGGCAAAACCGATTTGCTACCTAAATTCATCTCAAAAAAAGGGCGTCCGTTTTCAGCTTACTTAGTTGCAAACTCCGATGGGAAAATTACTTTTGAATTTGAACAAAAAACCGCTAAAAAGACCACTGAGAAAAAGCTTGCTGTCAATACACCAACAAAACGCAGTTCAACAACCAAAACAAAAGTAACATCTCTCGATTAATTTCATCATCAATCCGTTTCTATCTTTCAAAAATCTCATGTTTGTATCTGCTGCACTCACATCCTGGAATGATAGAAACGAATAATTAATCATGGGGCTGTAGTAGATCAGCTTAAATTTGAGTCCAATTTTTCAATATTTTTAGTTGATGTTTAGGTGTTCCATAGTTGAATCTAAATTCACATTCTTTAAGAAAAGATGGAAATGACTCTTTGGGAATTCCATTGTATTTTCTTAAAACACGTTTGGCCTGATTCCAAAAATTCTCAATCCCATTAATGTGATTCTTGCCTTGCGCAAATAACGTGGAATGATTAATCCGTTCATGGTAGAAGTGGCTCACATCAAGCGCATTGTAACTGCGATAACAATCTGTATAAACTACGCTGTCAGGTGCTATTTTTCTGGTTATCAGCGGCATAAGTGTTTCTGATTTAGTGTCGCCTACAACTTTTGTGTATACCTTACCACCACGCTTCAATATGCCGAACACAGCCACCTTACCAGCAGCTCCACGGCCACGTTTACCTTTACGAACGCCACCGAAATAGCTCTCATCCAACTCCACTATACCATCAAAGATTTCGTGAGATTCCCGCTCCAGATGATAAGCAATAACTTCACGTATTTTACGATAAAACAACGCGGCGCTATTGGGTTGTATTCCGAGTATATTGGCTGCTGATCTTGCTGTAACTTCCAGTACAAAAAATTCCAGTAACCTTAACTGTATTTTCCTTAATAATCTACAATGACTTATCTTCATTTGATTAGCTTAACATCTAAGCTAATCTACTACAGCCCCTAAATATTTATACATGTTAAATAACAAAGCATTACGACCTTGTTAAGACATGCCGTTGACACCGATTGAATTTTGACCATAAAATCCTAGCTGTACCGATTGAGAACTGATCAGGTAATTCACGTGTCTTGCCTAAATTTTAGGCGGGAGAATTTAAGAGGTGATTATCATGGTTATGTATGCGGCTCTGTTACAAAAATAATGCATTTCAGAGTAAATTCTTGATCTGTTGAGTTATGTGCTGTAAGTATTGAATTGTCTTTCAATAAGATGGATCTCTCCTTTTCTGAACATACGCATAACTTCAAATCTTTCGATTGTGGCATGAACCGATTCCATATTTGCAGTACCATCTGATACAGCCCAAAATGATACTGCTCTGATATTGCCGCCACTTAAAATCACTCATCGCTTCTGTTTGTCTGAAAAAACAATGCTGAGTTACAATACAGATTTTTTGCGACAGAACCCAAATTTGTGACACTTAGAATGCTAGGTAATATTAAAATAGAAAGCGCTATTTTTTTAGAATGAGGTTTATAAATGGAAGATGCAGAAATTGCTTTAATGTTTTCTTTATTAGTGATACCCGTTGCAATCTGGTTGCAGTTATGGGTAAAAGAACGCAGAGAAAAGAGAAGGAATACGGTCGGTGAAGAGGAGTTTCCGAGTACTGGAACGGCGCTTTTTTCTATTTTATTGGAGGGGACCGCGATTATTGGGGGGCTTATTATGATTATTATGGGACTAAGCGGTGTGGTTAAGTACGTAATAAAATTCTACACTTAACAATGATTAAGGGGCTGTAGTAGATTAGCTTAGATGTTAAGCTAATCAAATGAAGATAAGTCATTGTAGATTATTAAGGAAAGTACAGTTAAGGTTACTGGAATTTTGTGCTGGAAGTTACAGCAAGATCAGCAGCCAATATACTCGGAATACAACCCAATAGCGCCGCGTTGTTTTATCGTAAAATACGTGAAGTTATTGCTTATCATCTGGAGCGGGAATCTCACGAAATCTTTGATGGTATAGTGGAGTTGGATGAGAGCTATTTCGGTGGCGTTCGTAAAGGTAAACGTGGCCGTGGAGCTGCTGGTAAGGTGGCTGTGTTCGGCATATTGAAGCGTGGTGGTAAGGTATACACAAAAGTTGTAGGCGACACTAAATCAGAAACACTTATGCCGCTGATAACCAGAAAAATAGCACCTGACAGCGTAGTTTATACAGATTGTTATCGCAGTTACAATGCGCTTGATGTGAGCCACTTCTACCATGAACGGATTAATCATTCCACGTTATTTGCGCAAGGCAAGAATCACATTAATGGGATTGAGAATTTTTGGAATCAGGCCAAACGTGTTTTAAGAAAATACAATGGAATTCCCAAAGAGTCATTTCCATCTTTTCTTAAAGAATGTGAATTTAGATTCAACTATGGAACACCTAAACATCAACTAAAAATATTGAAAAATTGGACTCAAATTTAAGCTGATCTACTACAGCCCCTAAATTTTTATTTATCTGATTTTGACATTCTACGATTTCAGGTATACCATTTTCAAGAATAGAATGATCGGTCTACTTTTTAAAAAAGCGGAAAGCTCGTCATGGGGGTCTGGTAACAGTTGACTCGAATACCAAAATATCGTCAATGGAATTGATCTTGAGCAAATACAGGTCATACACGACCAGATTAAGATGGAGGGAATGATATTGCCAATCCTTGCGTGGTGGAAAGCGGCGCGCGGGATCTCGAAATAGCAACGGAAAAGCTGAGCCTATTAATTGATAGCGCCATCGTAACAGTAATGATTACCGGTAATGGTGGAATTGCGTATATAGGACGACCGGCCGCTAAAGATATTTGCGAAGCGCACAATAAATCTATGCCCGATGATAAGAATAAAACCGGAATGAACCATCGATTTAAGCCACTTAAAATATTTATCAGGAGGGGAAAATGACTACAATCTGGCAGAATTTATCGATCCACACCAAACGCCTTGTAATTATCACAGGAATATTGATGAGCATCGTTGTGATCGGCATGCAATTTCACGTAAGCTCTCAGGGAGACAGATCGGAAACATATCCCAAAGGCTTTCGTGGTGGCACCTGCACGATCGAATCTGAAACACTATTGATCGGTTATTCTGCATATTTTATTCCTCATGGCTATCAGGTGCCAGATGATGCTTTGAGCGCAATGTCCGTTCCCATTCTATGTAGCAAGGTACCCAGTCCGGGCCTACTCAGTATTACCATCGATCTGCTATATCCCGTGTCTATGCGAGAACAACCTATAGCGCTCAATTTGTTTAAGGAAATCGATGGTACGCCAACGCAATCACTACTGTCGATCCCCGCCCAGAATTATCAATCCGGCATTATTTATCAGGACATCCGCATCGATGAACCGGGAGAATATGTCATTCGCCTCTCGGGGGTAGACGAACACCAGGCTGATTTCACGTTGGAAATCCCGATTATGGTCGGCACGAAATGGTACGAGCCTTTTGTTCAGTTCTGGCCTTTGCTCTTACTGAGCACGGTAGCTGTCTTTTTATCTAATTTCAAACGAATAATTGATTTTTAAAGTAGTCACAATTTAAATTTCTTGATTAGGAACAATTGGATTAACCTGAACTCGGCCCACTGGGAACAAAGCGGCAATTTGACGATATTTAGAATATTTGCTATTGATAGCATGATGATCATATCCTTGTTCTTGAGGTCAGTGTCTTGACAATTGTTTGCATCGAATGTGTCTCTTAGTGACTCTGCTGCAAAAATAGTGCATTTCAGAGTAAGTTATTGATCTATTGAGTTATGCGCCTGTACGCATTGAATTGTCTTTCAATAAGATGGATTTCTCCTAGATACCCTTATCATGTTTCCATGCCTGCAATACCACCTGATACAGCCCAAAATGATGCTGTCCCAGTAATGCCTACATTTGAAATCACTCATTGCTTCTGTCCATCTAAAAACAATGCTAGGCTACAATACAGATTTTTTTGCAACAGAGCCGATTTACAAATGCCAGAGCAAGATCGCTTTCAAAACGAATAGCGATAACCAGCCCCGAATATACTAACCCACTTATTATCGTACTCAATTTGATTTTTTCCTGCGCCTGTTGGACCATCTAAGTGCAGAAAAGTGTATTGTGCAAAAAAATGATGATTTTTATGGAATTGATATTCAAGGCCTACTCGCCCTTGATAAGCGAATCCATCTTTTTGCGCTGAACCAAAACAATCACAATGAGGATTAAAATTCGCATGTGAAACTGTAGATCTTCCCCATCCAACCCCACCACCAAGAAACGCAGAAAAATCTTTAAAAAAATTCACTTTCCGATACGCATTAAATGTTGCAACTTGATAATTTCCATCACCATTACTATCCGAATGGATTCTTCCTAGGGTAATATTCGCAATGTCATAAAATCCATGCTGATATTCTACTTCAAAGCGTGCGTTTTTTGTCTGACGTCCCACAAAGCCTCCAACCTGAAAGCGATCTGAAAAATCTACCTTCCCTCTGAGGTTTACTGTTTCATTAAGCTTTACGTCCGCTGACCAGTTGTCAAGAAAATGAGTACCTCCCTGAATGCCTAAATAATAATCCTTCATCAAGTTACGTTCGGAAAATGCTGAATTTGATGCAAAAAATATACAAACACAAGCAACTAACTTATATAGGTTATTTATTGAATTCATCATATAGGTTTTAAATTTATGCTACTTACTGCTTTGCTTGTAGCGCGGCATTAAGCAACAAAGTGGGTTTGAAAAAGAATGTTCAAATCCGCCAGAGATGAATTTCCATCCACTCCTACCACCGTAGGCTGACCGATTGCTTGAGCAAAATAAATTTGTTCTACTGCTTCAACAAAGTTGATGTCACTCGTATTCACAAAATTATCAGACAATGCCTTAACGGAGGATTGTACTATTTGGTTATCTTTATTTGCAACAAGATAAGATATTGAATCGAAGTTAAAATGTGTATTTGTTGTAGTATTGAATACTGCACCCAAATTGTGATAACCATTGCTTAAAAGATTTAGCTCTGATGCTTCGGATTCACTAACAAGCTGAGTGATTCCTTGGTTATTCAAATAGAGATAATAATCTTGCCCAATGCCTGCACCAGCTGGTGCAGCACTAAAACCTTTCGCAGAATCTACTGGGTAATAGCAGTTATAAGGCATATCCCTACCATTTTCAGCAAAAAACCAATCACCGGTAAAAGGATTGTAATTGGCATGTAACTGTCGCCCTCCCAAGCTCTCACTTAGCGAATCAAAGCGCACACCTTCAAAAATATTATCGGAGCCATGCGCCATTTGGGCTGCTTCTTTGATATCTGTTGTGTAGTAACGATCACCGTTTGCGAGGAGTACGCTGTATACTGGATCACTAACCACGTTACTAATAGGCTGCCATGCCAATACCACTGGATCAACAAATGTTCCATTAGCAGTGGCGTCGTGATCGCCAATACCGCCATCAGTCAAAGTAACTACTATTCGATCAATCAAACCATCATTATTTACATCTAGCAATGTAGCGCCATCATCGAAGGTATCTAGTCGTTGATCATCATTGAATTTTACCCACTCCCGAGTAGTTTCATTCCATTTTAAATAGCTGTTTGCACGAACACCACCGTTTGGCAATTCAATGACTACACGCGTCTGAAATCCATCTGTAGTAGGTGAAACATCTTGCAATACTTTTTCATTTTCATTTGTAATGGAAAAACTAAGCATCGGTGAAGCAATGACAAAATCATCAGGTAATGGTGCTGGTGGTTCGCTGATGTAGATATCTTTTAACTGAGCCGTGGTATTAAGATTTACAGAAGAACTAATGTTACTAGAATCGATATCGCCAATCAGCAGTGCACCAAAAGCTTTCGGAGAAGCAGATCTTCCCGCTTGAAAATCAGTTACTGAAGACATTGGAAACTGAGCGACATTATTTTGTTTCCAATCTGCGATTCCATCCTGATTATAATCGCCGTTATTAGCGGCCAGTTCAGTTGATGGATTAATTCCATCCAAATCAGTTTGAATGGTAAATGTAATGGGTATAATGGCCTTAACATTTCCTTCATGATCAAGAATTTTTGAAACTAGACTGTAAGTCCCATCATCCAATTGAGGAGCTTGTATATTAATAACCCCTGTTTCTGCATCATTAGAATTTACAAGCATCGAATCTACCGAATCTATTAGATTCCCATTTAAATCATAAAAAAAGACACGATCACTACCGGCATTCAGTTTTAGATTCTTTGTATCTATTTGAATCACCGGATTAATGTTGCTTGTAAAGTTATCATAATTATTTCGACCATCGTCGGTTTCTAAACTTAACGATGCGTCTAGAACAACAGGCTCAGGTATTATATTTCCATTATCTGAATCTATATCATTATCCGTAATAGTGCCCGTGCCAATCACCCCCCCAACAGTCAATATCAGACTCTCAGCGCTTTCCACTATACTGTCATCAATAGTCGGAACGGTGATGCTGAAGCTGGTTACATTGGCTGGAACAACAACGATGCCAGTCGTCGGATCATTATTCTTCCAGGTAACACTACTACTGAAAATGAAGCTCCCGTAATCGCTGATCGAAGCGGTGCCGCTGATGGCCAGAGTGTGTTCCGTTGCAGACGGACTGGCAGCGTTAAGGTTTACCGTATACCGCAGATTTGCCCCCTCAACGACGGTACTATCCACCGGATTAGCACCAGTATTGGCAGCATCTTCTGCTATTACACTGGTAACGCTCTGGCCATCATTGTCTATGATTGTAATGGTTCCTGTATTTTTTACGATAGCCGCATAAGTGCTATCTGACAATACTACTTTAAGGTTTTCAGTTCCTTCTGAGATAGAATCATCGCTGATAGGAATATTAATTGTCTTCGATGTTTCTCCTGGATTAAATGTTATTACTCCTGAACTCGACGTGTAATCCGCATTGGCGGCACTGGCCGTTCCATCCGCTGTTTGATATGCGACCGTTATTGTGTCAGTACTTGTTTTATTTAATGAAGCTGTTAGCGAAACTGTTCCACTTCCTTCATTGATCGAGAGATCATTTATGCTTATTTGCGGTTGATTCGCAAGATAAGTGTTAAGGGTGCTCAACAGGCCCGATGTTGTAGCGTTTCCAGATACTTGCCCCCCTGTCATGGTCAGCGTTGCACCATTAAATGTTAAGCCGATATATGTATGCGGATCTCCATTGACTCCACTCCAAGGATCGATGGAATAAGTAGAGTTTGTTGTTGCTAACGTTTGACCGGCTCCTGTAGCATAAAACACCATCGTTGTAACGGAACCACTTGGGGCACGCCAATTAATCACGCCATCAATACTATGTCTCACACCATTGGCGTCAGTTATATGGATGGTTCCGGCATAATCATTGCCTTGCGAGCCGCCAAATTGCCCAGTGCTAGAACTTTGTGAAAATTGAAAGTTTGACCAGCCCAGGTTGACTAGGTAGGAACAGTTACTTGCCGAGTTAGAATTAACAGCATCACCAACAAAGCCATTTGCAAACGATACGGATACGGTTGTTGCCATAGATATAAAGCTCCATAAAAAACTGATAAATATTTATCGCTCGGCGCAACTGCTTACAATTAAACAACCGGATATCTATCGGTTATGTTATGAGAATCTTTATTGATTTCAGAAAAATATATTTAAAGAAAATGTTGCACGGTAAGAAACCGATTTACCTGTGGGGATGATATAACTGGGATATAGGGATAAGCTTTTCAGAAATTGATGCTATCTACTGAACTCACAAAGAGAGACCTTTGCAAAACCTCATCTCTTAAAATTTAATATCGATAAAAACAGTGACATGAAAATATACCAAAAGACTTTTGCAAAGGCCTCAAAGACAATCTCCTCAGTCAATTCGATAGAAATCTGGACAGCAACTTCAGTAACGAAACAGTAGAAGATATGATAATTTGAATCTGCAGAACTTAAAACCAGAGCTTCTTATGGAGCAGTCAACGATCGGTAGCGTGGGATGACTCGCTCATCGCTTTAGCTCAAGCATTACGTCCCACAAAACGTTTGATACACACGCTCCGATGAAGCTGGTGGAGTGCGATAATCGTTAAATTCCGTCAAATCATCATAGGGTTTTGCAATTGCAGCCAGTAATTGGTGAACCAAAGTGTAATCGCCATGCTCTGATGCCGCTGACAATGCTGCTTCGACGCGATGATTGCGCGGGATGATTGCAGGATTATTGGTCTTCATCAATTCCAATGGAGTCGATTGAGGGCAGGCTTGGCGTGTTAACCGTTCCTGCCAGCGCGTATGCCAGGACTTGAATTCTACATCGCCAAACTGTGCATTGTTAGGAAGCACTTCTTCAGAAAGTGCGCGAAAGGTATTTGTGTAATCTGCGTAATGATTTTGCATCCACGTGAGTAGGGCGGTAATGAGTTCAGTATCGATGCTTTCTTCGGTCAACAATCCTAGTTTTTTGCGCATACCAATCATCCAGTAGGATTGATATATTTTGGGAAAAGCGCCGATTGCTTCTTCAGCTAAGGTAAGTGCTCTTTCAGGCAACGGATCGAGTAATGGCAACAAAGTTTCAGCCAAGCGCGCCAAATTCCATTGCGCTATCTGTGGTTGATGACTATAGCGGTAGCGACCATATTGATCAATCGAACTGAACACGGTATTGGGATCATACACATCCATGAATGCACAGGGCCCATAATCTATAGTTTCTCCACTAATACTCATGTTATCTGTATTCATTACACCGTGGACAAAACCGACTAATAGCCACTTTACAATTAGCTCGGCCTGGCTGTCGATGATTCGATTCAGCAGCAATAAATAAGGGTTTTCGGTATCGAGTAAATCGGGGAAATGGCGTTGTATCGTGTAATCTGCCAAGATCTTAATAGCGTCCGTATCGCGTTGGCTAGCAGCGTATTCAAATGTCCCAACTCGGATATGGCTTGTCGCTACACGGGTAAGAATGGCGCCGGGTAGTAAGACTTCACGCATAACCTGCTCGCCGGTTGTAACGACGGCAAGACTGCGTGTGGAAGGTATGCCCAACGCATGCATCGCTTCACTAATGATATATTCACGTAACATAGGTGCTAATGCGGCGCGACCGTCTCCACGACGCGAAAAAGGTGTTTGACCTGAGCCTTTGAGTTGGATATCAAATCGATCACCCGCTGGGGTAACATGCTCACCCAATAATATCGCTCTACCGTCACCCAGCATCGTAAAATGTCCAAACTGATGACCCGCATAAGCTTGAGCAATCGGTTGTGCACCATCCGGCAAAACATTTCCAGCGAATAAAAACGCAGATTCCGGCATCAACAAAGCTTCAACATCCAATCCCAATGATTTTGCCAAGTTAATATTTAGTATGACAACTTGTGGTGATTGCACGGGAATAGGGGAAAGTCGCGCAAAAAAATAGTCCGGCAAGCGTGCATAGCTATTGTCAAAATGCCACTTAACCGCATTATTTTTCAGAATACCTGATGCCTTTTCGTTTAGTTTCATATTTTTATAGTAAAAAACGACACATTGCATTATCTATGTTTTAATTGGTAACAAAAACTCACACCAAAGTATTAATTACTTTACCAGCAAAATATTGGGTATGCGGAATTACAGTTAAATAGATTTTCCAGCAGACATTTGTTGTAATTTTTTTAGATAGGGATAGTAATGCACTTCTAGCGAATGACGGGGTCGTGTTATAAATTGGCTTACCCAATATTTACCCTCTCGCTCAGCTTGCTCGCGCCAGTTTGATGGCAGCTGAGTTTTACCTGTCAAATATTGCGTAATGAGATACGATTGTGCTTCTGTGAGTGTCCAAATACAGCCTTGGGGCTGTATCAAACCGACGAAAAATAGGCTTGGATGCTTGGGATGAAAAATGCGCAAATAAAGCGGAATATATCTGGCTTCTCCCCAATCAATGAAGTTCCTATCAAAAAATGGAAAACCGATTGTATAACCTGTCGCAGCAATAATGACGTCATATTCAGATGATGTGCCATCTGTGAAGCAAACCCTACATCCCTTGATACTCTCAATACCAGCCCTAGGGTGTATTTTTCCGTGACGGATTTTATCCAGAATTTCTGAATTAATTGTAGGGTGTGCTTGCGTGGGAAGGAAATCTGGCTCGGGTAAGCCATAGTCACGATAGCGTCCAATCTGGATGTGTAGAGAAATTTTTTGCAGCCAATTTTGAATGCGTTGAGGAAGCCACTGCAATGACGCCGCAAACGTATCAGTAGGTTTCCCCATGATCAGTTTTGGAATGATATATTGAGGTGAACGCAAACTCAGATCGACAGAAGCAGCATTCCGACTTGCTTCAGTTGCACAATCACATCCGGAGTTTCCTGCTCCGACCACAAGTACTCGTTTATCGTTTAAACCTTCATTGGTTTTAAATTCGTGCGCATGCAAATATTTTCCTAAAAAATCCGCTTTCCAACCTGGATGACGCGGAATTGCATGGTGCCCGTTGGCAACGATAAGATAATCGAACTCTGTTTGCGTACCATCGCACAGACTCAAGCGCCACCGCTCGTTGGCCGTTTTTTCCACATGTAATACGGCTATGTTGAAGTGGATATATTTTTCCAATTGAAAATGACGCGCATAAGCTTGGAAGTACGCAAGAATCTGTTTATGACTAGGGTAATCCGGATAGCTTTCTGGCATTGCAAAATCATTGAACTGCGACTTAGTCTTGCTCGAAATGACGTGTGTTGTTTTACTGATGCTGCTATGGCTTGAGTTTGCTGTATACACCCAGTTACCACCGATTTGATCATTCCTTTCGTAACAAACGATATCTTTCAATCCTGCGGCAGCCAGTTGTTTGATTGCAGATAGACCGGAACAACCGGCACCGATAATAGCAATGCGCATTCTCTAGTTTCGGTTCGAATTTATATTATATTGTTAAATGCCATATTGTCAGTGAAATCGAGAATTATGAATCTTTCCAGGTTATAGGCCCTGAATGATGCTGTTGATTTGCTGCAGCATTGTTCGATGATCACGATAGTCTATAGTTATCATGTGCAAGTTATTATTATGCTGTAACCGCAATGAAGGATACGAATTCACACCCAAATCACGGGCAGACTGAATTTCTTTATGTAACTCACTGTCAATCTCAACGCTAGTTAAATCTCTAGCAAATTGAGTCTCATCCAAACCGATTTCACGTGCGCATTCCTGCAAAGTTTCGGGCAACGATGGATTCTTAGCTTTTTGATAATACGCAGTTTGAATAGCGCGAATCATTTCCACTTCAGAGGTATGCCGTTGCTTCTTAGCTGCAAGTACTGCGCGGCAAGCTAGATACGTGGATCGGTAAGGCGTATTGTACGCCCAAAAATCCCAATTAAAAGATATCCCCGGAATAGTCTGTTCGATTCTTTTCCAAGCCTGTTGCACCATCTCCCGTGTATGCAATGGCATCGGCTCTGTAGTATCGGATGCCAAACCACCGACTATGTTAATGATTGGTATATTTGCAGGTAACGTTTCCTGCAATTTTGTCCAGCTTTGTGTAAATGCGTAACACCAACTGCACATGGGATCATGAATATAGATAAGACGAGCCATATAGAAGATTGAGATTGGAATAAACGAGTTATGTATATAAGTTTACCAAATCGGCTGCTTTGCTTTCCAAGAGCCCATGCAGGCAGCGGAAACGCTGTCATTATAACATTCATGGTTATAAATGATCTTCAGAGGACAGTGATTCCGCTTTTGCTTTAGAAATTTAAATATAATTGAGACCTTTCCAAAAGCCCTTTGATGCATCTTCAGGCTACTGTTTTTATTGATATAAATTTCAGGAAATGGAGTTTTGCAAAGGTCTCAATTAATTATTCTCCTCAACTTAATAAGTCTCTATCTCAAGAACTAAAGCTCAGCAATCGTATTTGACCGATACCACTATTGGTGGTAAATTTGCCCACGATATTTTTTATTCGTGGGAATTTTTCCAGCATTACAGAGCATTTATTCTAAGAAATAAGACCATAATTCTAACAATCCTTCTTGTTTTGTTTTAATAAATCAGAGATATCCTTAATCTCGTAATTTTGCTGGTAAGTAGTAACCGTGTCTGTAATACAGCAGAACGTAGCATTCCGACGATAGATTATTTCTTAACTTATTGAGTTCTAGAAATTGTGTTTGCTTCTTGAAGCCATCTCTTCTCCAGCCAAATTCATTTCCACTGAATCTCTCATGAATTTGACTCATTGGTTTTTGATCAATTGGGTTTTTTGATAAATCGTGTCTAGTACATCATTTTGGAGGACTTTATGAAAAAAAAGCTACTTATGTTTCTGGCGGGATTAGCTGTTGGAATTATAATTTGTTTAACAACGGTACAAGCCAAATCAATTGGCCCAGTACCAATGGTAAAAACAGATCTCTCGAAAGGCACTATTTTTGCGAAACCAGGGGGTAGCGGCACTACTTGCTCACTAGCTACTCCTTGCGATATCTGGAATGCAATTTCCAAAGCAAAAGCTGGAAGCGTCGTGTTTCTGAGAGGCGGCACATACTCGGTTACCAAGCATGTAAGGTTTGAAGCTAGTGGTACGGCTACTGCTCCAATTATTTTTGAAAGCTATCCTGGCGAGCGCGCCGTGCTTGATGGTGACCAACTTGCCAAAGGCACAGATATTCACATAAGAATACTCGGGAAATATATTCATTTGCGAGGTATTGAGATTAGAAATATGCCTCGACAGGGAATTGTCATATTCGGCAGTAATAATGTACTTGATGGGGTACATAGTCACCACAATGTTTTATCTGGGATTCAGATACTTAGCGAAGACGATGGCGCGGTACGCGGGCGATATGGCTCGAACAATACTATCCGAAATTGCACATCAAGTCATAATTCTGCAATTGGTTTAACAGGTACTATATTTGCAAATGGGGGAAACTCCGATGGGATCGCGCTATCCAGCGGAACCGACAATCGTGTCGAAAACTGTTTGGTACATAATAACTCTGATGATGGTATTGATACTTGGAAAACGATATATGGTTACGTCGGATATAGTATTTCACACTCAAACGGTAGCACAAATGGCGATGGAAATGGAATCAAAGGAGGTGGCGCCTATCCAAGCGCCAACACGATCATTGAACACAATCTATCATATTCAAACGATACCCGGGGTATTACCAGCAACACTGGCGTAAATGTAACAATCAGAAATAATACAACTTGGAATAATCAAATGGCCGGATATTCATTCGATTCCGATACCGTCACTTCTGAGAATATTTCAAAGGATACTGTCATTAGGTGGGGAAAAGGCATCGAAAACGATAATTCATGGCAACGTGCAGGTACTGTTTCCTTTATTAGTACAGATAGCGCTTCTACAAATTTTTTAGTTCCTAAAATTGATGGGGGATTTGAAGATATTGGAGCCCATTCAAATACTGACGGACTTGGCAATACACTTTTACCCGACCTTGTCGTTACACAAGTTTCTTATGCTAACGGTATTTTTACAAGTACCGTAAAAAACCAGGGAAGCGGATCAACTCCGTCTGGAGTCCCTGTCAGCGTGGCCTATACAGTCGATGGTCAATGGCGAACCTGGGGAGGGGTATGGGGACCGTTAGCAGCAGGAGCCTCTGTTACTATTGGCACGAAGGGAGGCGCATATAATATTCCTGTCGGCACACATACGATTGTGGCACATGTCGATGACGGAAGGAAAATCAACGAATTGGATGACAACAATAATAAGCTTTCTCGCTCCATCTCAGCTCCTTGATACGATATAGCCGCAACTTGTAATTAATTCTAGTAAACAATCAATCCCGTGGTAGAACCACGGGGTATTAGAAAAATACAAGTTACGGCAATTTTTCTTTTAGCTTGCCTTGATTCTTCAGATATCGCTCAACAGCACGCCAGTCTGTTCTTCCTTCTATAACTGCAACATGGCAGCCGATATCCAAAAGTACCATCTAGCAGATTCTCTTCAAATCAGACTATTTTCATCACATCAGCAGACAAAATACTGGAGCACCCCATCTCCGTATTTCGATGACAAGCCATCGTCACAGCATGTTAATCAACATTGAAAAGTTACCACCCTATGGATGAGAGAATCCGACATTTAGTCGGAGAACCCTGGAGTGATAACAATGGAACAAAAGCCTGCATCAGGATTGACATTTCATTAGCAAAGAAAGCATCAGTACGATTGCAAATAGTCTGAATCTTTCACGTCAAGCGATCCGCAAAGCATTAAAAGGAGTGAAGGGGAACCGATATACCAACGTAAAATTCAACCGACATCGAAATTAGGAGCTTTTAAATCACAGCTCGCTGAGTGGCTTGAGAAGGATGCGAAATTATCCAGGCGCCAGCGTAGGACTGCACAACGATTGTTTGAATGTTTGCAGGTTGAAGGTTATCAAGGTTCATATGGTCCGGTGCAGCGGTTTGTACTGGACTGGAAACAGCAAGCGCCACATCGGCCATCGACGACCCAAGCGTTCGTTCCTCTGGCGTTTCCAGCGGGTGAAACCTGTCAGTTTGACTGGAGCCATGAATATGTCATATTGAATGGTGTGCTGCAAACGATCAAGGTTGCACATTTTCGACTGGCTTACAGTCGGCGCATGTTTTTAGCGACCTATCCTCGTGAAGCGCAAGAGATGGTATTTGACGCGCATATTAAAGCATTTGAACACTTTGGTGGCGTACCTAAGCGATGGTGTACGATAATCCGAAGACAATCGTAGATGCGATATTTGCTGGTAAAGCGCGTCAATTCAACCGACGCTTTCTAGCCTTAGCAAGTCATTATTTGTTTGAGCCTGTGGCATGCACGCCAGAATCTGGTTGGGAGAAAGGTCAGGTTGAGAATCAGGTCGGCAATGTCAGGGAATGGCTATTTGCACCTACGCCTCGGTTCGAGAGTTTTACTGAACTCAATACTTGGCTGGCTTTGCGTTGTGAGGAGTTAGCGGGATGTAGACACCCGGAACAAACCGGACGAACTATTGCGGATTGTTTATCGAAGAAAAGCCGTTACTCATTCCTGTCAGAGCCGTATTTAATGGTTATGTAGAAAAGACCCTACGGGTTTCCAGCACATGTTTGATTAAGGTTGACCATAACCGTTACAGCGTACCTGCTGAATGGGCAAATCGTATTGTTTCATTGCGAATAACGGCAGACCTGTTGCGGATAGTCGCTGAAAATCGGATTGTTGCCGAACATGCTCGCTGTTATGGGCGTGATCAGTTGATATGCGATCCCTGGCATTACTTGCCGGTATTTTCGATGCAGCCGGGTGCACTACGTCATGGTGCGCCATTCCGGCACTGGGATCTGCCAACCCCCATTCGAATAGTGCGGGATCGCATCTTAAAACAGGATAAAGGTGACAGAGCGTTTGTCGAACTGTTGCTGATGGCTAGAGCATTAGGTGATGTTGGTCTTGAGACGCTGGAAGTTGCATGCGATCTGACCTTGCAAACAGGCATTATTGCGGCGGCCATTGTCATGAATGAAATGCGTCGCTTAAACGAAGTGTCTCGGCCCAAGATTCTACGAAGTATCACGCAGGCACCGATCTTACAAATAGAACCTAAAGCCGATTGCAGCCGCTACGACAGCCTGCGGAGGATGCGTTATGATCATTGATCGTCATGCACAACTCAAGGCGCTTCATTTGCACGGCATGGCTGCCGCCTGGCAGGAATGGCAGGTTGAAGGAAATGCACGACAAAAGCCGGTTATGCCGGAAATCTGGCTGGACCGATTGATTGCTGCTGAACAGGTAGATCGTAAGACACGTAGTCTGAACTACCAATTACATACCGCCAAGTTCCCACATCATCGCGATTTGATTCATTTTGACTGGACGGAAAATCCCTTGGCCAAAGGGCGCATTGAGCAATTGGCTAGCGGTGAATTCATGACTCAGGCAAACAATCTTATTTTTGTTGGTGGCACAGGGACTGGAAAAACCCATCTAGCCATTGCTTTGGCGGTTTCAGCGATCCATCGGGGAAAACGCGTGCGTTTCTATAATGCCGTTGATCTGGTTAATCAATTAGAAAAAGAGAAGCAATTGGGTAAATCGGGTTCAATGGCTAAGCGACTCATACAGATCGATGCGGTTATCCTCGATGAACTAGGCTACCTGCCATTTCCAGAATCCGGTGGTGCTTTGCTGTTCCATCTCATCAGTCAACTGTATGAGAAAACCTCTCTGATTATTACCACTAACCTCAATTTCGCTGAGTGGATCCAAGTCTTCGGTGATGAAAAAATGACCACAGCTCTACTCGATCGCATTACCCACCACTGCGATATCCTCGAAACCGGCAATGATTCTTACCGATTTAAACATCGCAAAAAAAACTCTCGAAATTTAAATCGTGTGATTTCTTAACTGGAAACTTTTGGATGTTGATACCTGGTAATTTTTGAATGTTGATTGACAGTCACAGCACATTTATGCGAATAATCTAAAAAAACGGATGACTATTTCTCGCTATGCCGCTCTAGTTATTTCCTCGCGCCCAGATGATGGTTTTAGCAATTTCTAAACATTATTCGATTCACTAGACCGCATCTGTGACGTATTCGAGCCACATGAAACCCTCTTTTTGATAAGAATCTGATATTTTTCTTATCTCTTGATTATGCCACCTAACTTTGCACCCATGGCAATTGCGCGGCCTTCCATCCAGAAATATTTCCGCGATGACCGCTGTCGTCTTTATTTCCTTCAAAGCCCTCTAAAATATTATAGCACTCGTTAAAACCAGCCTCACTTGCCATGCTCGCCGCTTGATTAGAGCGCACCCCGCTTCGACAAATAAAAAAAGTCGGTTTTGTTTGATCCAATTGCCGAGTTAGTTCGTCCAGAAAGTGTGGATTCAGTTGCATGCCGGGGTACATGCGTAATTCAATTTCAATTGCGCCCGGAATTCGCCCAACCCAATCCCATTCTGCTTGTGAACGCACATCGACCAATTGCGCTGATTGGTTTTTTTGTAATATTTGAATTGCTTCAGTAGGGAGTAGCGCCCCAGTGTAAGGTAATCCTAATTCTTGCGCACGTTGTTGTGCTTTTTTTAGTAATGCAGCAGTCATTTCCATAAAATGATTTTACAAGTAAAATTCGAAGAATAATTATACCAGCACTATGATTTCTGTTGCTATAGCAGAGGAAAGTTTCAATCGATGTTTCACGTGAAACATCGGCTTATTTTCATTGACAATTATGATGGGTTCTCAGAAAAATATAAGGAATTTTCCAGCGAACTCTCAACTTAAGGTAATATTAGGCTAGAAGCTTTTTCAAGTTCATCATTATGCGTTCTCAATTACTCTATGAAATTATCGTTGTCGGTGGGGGGCATGCAGGCACAGAAGCTGCCTTGGCCGCAGCGCGCATGGGTTGCAAGACGCTGCTTTTAACACATAATATCGAAACTATCGGGCAAATGTCGTGCAATCCTTCCATTGGCGGCATTGGCAAAAGCCATTTGGTCAAAGAAATTGATGCGCTGGGCGGTGTCATGGGTATCGCAACCGATGCGTCCGGTATCCAATTTCGCACTCTGAATGCGAGTAAAGGCCCGGCAGTTCGTGCAACCCGTGCGCAAGCGGATCGAGTGCTATATAAACAAGCGATTCGAAAACGTATAGAGAATCAACCGAATTTATCGATCATGCAGCAAGCGGTCGACGACTTAATTCTCGAACAGGATCGTGTCGTCGGCGTAATAACACAATTAAACATACGTATACATGCACGGGCTGTGATTCTCACAGTAGGTACTTTTCTGTCTGGATTAGCCCACATTGGGCAAACGAATTTCAAAGCTGGACGCGCTGGAGACCCACCTTCTTTAGCTTTGGCGCAACGTTTGAGAGAAATGAAGTTTCCGGCAGGGCGTTTAAAAACAGGCACGCCACCGAGAATCGACGGGCGCAGCATGGATTTTACTCAATTACAAGAGCAACCAGGAGATTTTCCTACACCCATATTTTCATTTATGGGTAACAGTATTGCGCATCCTACACAGATTTCATGTTGGATTACCAACACCAACGACGCAACGCACGAAATTATTCGCAACGGATTGGTTGATTCACCGCTCTATACAGGGAAAATTGAAGGAATTGGTCCAAGGTATTGCCCATCGATTGAAGATAAAGTTGTGCGTTTTTCTGAACGGCAGTCGCATCAAATTTTTCTGGAACCGGAAGGTCTTAATACGCACGAAATCTACCCCAATGGAATTTCTACAAGCTTGTCTTTTGATGTTCAGGTAGCATTGGTACATTCTATTAAAGGGCTTGAGAATGCGCATATCACCCGCCCAGGTTACGCGATTGAGTATGATTACTTCGATCCACGCAATTTAAAGCGTTCACTCGAAACGAAAACGATCGAAAACCTTTTTTTTGCTGGGCAAATAAACGGTACAACGGGATATGAAGAAGCTGCGGCGCAGGGACTATTAGCTGGAATCAATGCAGCGCAAAAGATTCATGAGCAAGCGGCATGGATTCCACGACGCCATGAAGCATATATAGGCGTTTTGATCGATGACTTGGTTACTTCTGGAGTTACCGAACCTTATCGTATGTTTACAAGTCGTGCAGAATATCGTTTGCAACTGCGCGAGGACAATGCCGATCTTCGGTTGACCGAAATAGGCAGAGCACTTGGTTTGGTGGATGATACCCGTTGGCGTTTCTTTACCGAGAAACAACAAGCAATCGAACACGAACAAAAAAGACTACATTCTACTCGTCTGCTTCCAGCGACATTACCGGAAGCAGACGCCCTGCGTGTGCTAGGAAAAACAATCGAGCGCGAATACACCTTGGTTGAACTCTTACGACGCCCGAACGTAACCTATGCCTCACTAATGACATTACCGGGAGCTGGTAATGTAGTCAACAATCCACAAGTGGCTGAACAAGTCGAAATACAAGCTAAATATCATGGCTATATCCTACGCCAGCATGAAGAAGTCTTACGTCAAGCGCAACTTGAAAATACGCTTTTACCAATTGATATTGATTATACGGTCGTTAAGGGGTTATCGACAGAAGTGCAGCAAAAACTCAATCAACATAAGCCCGAAACCATTGGGCAAGCGACAAGAATTTCCGGAGTTACGCCAGCAGCTATATCGTTATTACTAGTACACTTAAAGCGAGGATTTTCAACCCAGCATAAACAATATCGTGCATGATTACACAAGATGAAATTGTTGATAGCCTAATCGCATTGAGAAGCAATTCAATAACAATATCTTGCGATAATCTTGCAGAATCGATATTGCGTTATGTATTGTTAATCGAAAAATGGAATCGTACCTATAATTTAACCGCAGCGAAGACTCCACATGAAATTTTTCAGCAACACATCATGGATAGTTTGTCGGTGTTACCGCATATCCCGGGTCCATATGTAATTGATGTTGGAAGTGGCGCGGGATTTCCCGGCATGCTACTAGCATTAGCGCGACCGGATTGGCAAATAAGCTTGATTGAGGCCAATCAAAAAAAAGCAACTTTTTTACGACAAGTTAAAATCGAATTAATGCTCGCAAACTTAGAGATCATTGCAGCGCGTGTTGAGCATTTTCATCCGAAGCAAGAAACTAATAGCATCATTTCGCGCGCATTTGCCAATCTGTGGGACTTTATTTCGATTAGCCAGCACCTATCAGGTGCGAATGGCTTACACTGCAAGTGGTTAGCGATGAAAGCGCATTGTACGGAAGAAGAGCTAAGCCGGGTGCAAAAACCTTATATCATCGAACACAATATTTTGCTACAAGTTCCAGGTTTAGACGCAACCCGGCGTCTAATAATCGTCAGAAAATTGTCAGAAAAATACGACTCGCAATTGAACCAAAATCTGATCCATTAATAGCTTATAAAGTAACTGTAGAGGAACCTACCATGACGAAAATTCTTGCCATTGCGAACCAAAAGGGTGGGGTGGGAAAAACCACTACGACCGTTAATTTGTCTGCTAGCCTTGCTTCGTCCGGGCGGCGCGTATTATTGATCGATTTGGACCCACAAGGTAACGCCACCATGGGAAGCGGAATTAATAAGCAAGGTATTGAGTTGACGGTATATCATGTTTTATTAGGTGAAGCATCTATTCTGCAGGCACGCGTGACCAGCCCTCAAGGAAAATATGATTTGATTCCAGCCAACCGTGATTTAGCTGGCGCAGAAATTGAGATAGTCGAATTGCCGGATCGTGAAATGCGTTTAAAATCAGCGCTCGAGCCGATCGAAGCCGAATACGACTACATTTTGATCGACTGTCCACCGGCTTTGAATATGTTGACATTGAATGCATTGTGTACAGCGCAAGCGGTAATGATCCCGATGCAATGCGAATACTATGCCTTAGAAGGCCTAAGCGATCTGGTTAATACCATCAAGCGTGTGCGAAGTAATTTCAACTCTGCGCTCCGCATAGAAGGGTTGTTGCGTACCATGTTCGATCCACGCAATATTCTCGCACAACAAGTTTCCGAACAGTTGCAGAAACATTTTGGAAATAAAGTGTATCGTACGGTAATTCCACGTAATGTACGGTTAGCGGAAGCGCCAGGATTTGGCACGCCAGTTTTGTATCACGATGGTCAATCTAAAGGCGCGCAAGCATATTTAGATCTTGCAAAAGAGATTTTAAGCAATGGACACTAATGATTACGAAGCTGAGGAATTTATAAAATGTCTAAACTAAAAGGATTGGGGCGGGGACTGGATGCTTTATTAGCAGGCCATGGTATCGGTGGCGCAGTTGAAGAATCGCTGCAAAATCTCGACATTTCGCAGTTGCAACCGGGTAAATACCAGCCTCGTACGAATATGGATCAAATTGCTCTGTCAGAACTGGCTGAATCCATCAAAGCACAAGGAGTTATGCAACCCATTCTGGTGCGCCCTATTACCGTAGACCAATATGAAATTATTGCCGGCGAACGCCGCTGGCGAGCAGCCCAGCTTGCTGGCTTGAATCAAGTACCGGCACTCATTCGAAAAGTAGCCGATGAGTCTGCTTTAGCGATGTCACTCATTGAAAACATTCAACGGGAAAATCTGAATCCGCTGGAAGAGGCCATGGGTATCCAACGTTTGATTAACGAATTTGGTATGACACATGAATCCGCAGGGGAAGCGCTTGGTAATTCGCGCAGCACGATCTCTAATTTACTACGCTTGCTCAACCTATCCGCACCCGTACAGGATATGATGATGGCTGGGAAAATTGAGATGGGGCATGGCCGTGCATTGCTGTCATTATCGCCTGCTGAACAGATCAAGGTTGTCAATGCCATCGTGCAGAAACAATTATCGGTGCGCGAAACGGAGAAAATCGTTAATCGAATCAATCGACCGCTAACCAAAATCGTAAAAAAAATTGATCGAGATTTACTGAGGCTAGAAGAAGAAATCTCTCAGCGATTGGGTACACAAGTCACCATCAAAGCCAAAAAGAATGGTCATGGAAATATTATTATTCAATACAGCAACTTAGATCAATTAGATGATATTCTCAACAAGCTTTAATAATTGTATTAACCGTTAGTTCAAGTAAACAAGGATCGCATATGGATGCAAGATTGCTCGATATATTGGTGTGCCCGTTATGCAAAGGACCACTGATTTATAAAAAAGAAAATAAGGAACTGATTTGTAAGCCTGATCGCTTAGCATTTGCTATCAAAGACGGCATTCCAGTGATGTTGGCTGATGAAGCACGTCGTATACCAGATGAAATTGATATTAAATAATACATGTCGGTAAAAACAATCATGAATTGTAATGTATTAATGTCGCCCCGCTTATCAGCCATAATCGGTGCACTGATTGCGGATGCTGCCACATTGGGCTTGCATTGGCTTTATGATCCTGAACGCATTGCAGGTATCGAGAAAAATAAAGGATTAGTATTTTTAACTCCAGATTCGCTTGATTACGATGGTGTAAGCGGATATTTCGCACACAGCGGGAAAATGCCAGGCGATTCGTCTGGGTATGGAGAAACAAGTTTACTCATGTTACGTCACTTAGCGCAACATGGTCGGTTTGATCGGGTTTCTTATCAAACCGAGTATCGCAATTTCTTTGGCCCCGGCGGTTCATATCAAGGTTATGTGGATTCACCAATGCGGCAAACTTTGCAAACACTGCTGCCATTAAAAGCGGAAGAATTTCCTGAGCAGTCGGGTGCAGATGATGACCAATTTGCCGCCTTGTCCAGCTTACCTGCTATCGTCGCAACTCATAATGGAACGCCAGATGCGTTAACTTTGCAGATCGAACGAATCGTACGGATAACTAATCACAACGATGATGCCGTTTCTGCTGCAAAATACGCTGGCTGCGTGCTGTGGTACGTATTGCAAGGACAAACTATTCATCAAGCCTTATCCGATGCATTATCACAAGCTGGGGAAAAATTATTACCACGCATCGAACAAGCGCTACAGACTCCAATATTGAGTAGCGCCGATGCAGCAAAATGTTTTGGGTCAAGCTGCCATGTCCAAGAAGGACTGCCACTGATTGCGTATATTTTGCGGCATACCTCCGATTATCGTTCGGCCGTACAAGAAAACATTCGTGTTGGTGGAGATAGTTGTGGTCGGAGTATTATGCTGGGTGCAATCATGGCGGCCTATACCGCACAACAACAAGATGATAACGCTGCAATTCCATTGGAATGGTTAGCGCGATTCCGGAAATTGTCTATTGCGGCAGACGCTTGTGCAAAACTGGTCGTTAGTGGATAAATTCCTGCGGAATCGATATAATTTGCTGGACTATTCGCCTTTTAGAATAAGAATAAGCCGTATACATATTATCAAATCTTCTCATCACGATTACCCGCCTTGTTTGTTATCAATATATGGAATAATTTTTTCTGGCATATTGTTGCGTATCAATGTTGTGACCGATCGGAGTGTGCAGTGTGTAGCGGCATCATCGCTTGTTCTTGATGCGAGCTTGTATATTTTTTGTTGACTATCTAATTCTGGAGAAACAATGAGTCATACGCTATATGAAACAAACGTTCAGCGTGTTCAACGCTGTGAATTGGCCGTGCCAGGTTCTAATCCTGGAATGTTTGAAAAAGCGCTGAATAGCGGTGTTGATTTTGTTTTTCTGGATTTAGAAGATGCCGTTGCGCCTGATGATAAAGTACAGGCTCGCAAAAACGTCATCCAGGCACTCAATGATTTGGACTGGAAAGGTCATGGTGTCAGCGTTTCAGTGCGAATTAACGGGTTGGATACGCATTATATGACACGCGATGTGGTCGATCTGATGGAACAGGCAGGTAGTAAAATCGATACGTTGTTGATTCCCAAAGCAGGTGTTTATGCAGATATTTACATGGTTGAAGCCATGGTAACGCAGCTTGAAAAACAACAAGGCCTCACCAACCGCGTCGGTTTGGAAGCGCTCATTGAAACTGCGTTAGGTATGGCCAATGTCGAAGATATCGCACGTAATGGCGCATCTGGACGATTAGAAGCACTGCATTTTGGCGTTGCGGACTATGCTGCCAGCAATCGTGCTAGAACGACTAACATCGGAGGATTGAACCCCGATTATCCAGGCGATCAATGGCACTTTGCCATTAGCCGCATGATCGTGGCTTGCCGTGCTTACGGCTTGCGGCCGATCGACGGTCCCTTTGGCGACATCAAAGACCCTGAAGGCTATGTATTAGCGGCCAAGCGTGCTGCCGCACTGGGTTGTGAAGGTAAGTGGGCAATCCACCCAACCCAAATAGAACTTGCCAGTCAAGTCTTTACACCGCCAGAGCGCGAAATTGAAAAAGCCAAACGCATTATAGCTGCGCTCAAAGATGCGGCTTCACAAGGCAAAGGCGCTGCTGCATTAGATGGTCGCTTAATCGATGCGGCTTCCGAACGTATGGCCAATAATGTGATGAAAATTGCCGAGGCCATTGCAGCCAAGCATTAAAGTATCAAGATTGCTGTAAGCAATCCTGATGCTTGGTAATTAAAAATGAAAAGAGGAAATTGAATTGAATATTCATGAGTATCAAGCTAAAGAAATTTTAGCGGAATACGGTGTCAAGATGGCTGAAGGCGGCTTAGCCTACAGCGTTGAGGAAGCCGTGCAACGGGCGCGTGAAATCGATGGCGATGTGTGGGTGGTTAAAGCGCAAATCCATTCGGGAGCAAGAGGAAAAGCAGGGGGTATTAAAGTTTGCAAATCACACGCGGAGGTCGAAAAAGCTGCTGAAGAATTGCTTGGAAGAAAACTGGTTACGCATCAAACCGGGCCATCTGGGAAAGTCTGTTCGCGATTGTATATCGAGGCTGGCACACAAATCGCCAAGGAAATATACCTATCTTTCATGATTGATCGTGTCAGTGAGCGCGTCATCATGATCGGCTCGGCGCAGGGTGGCATGGAAATTGAAAAACTGGCGGAAACCAATCCACAAGCCATTATCAAAATTTATATCGAACCGGCTGTAGGATTGCAGGATTTTCAAGCACGTAAAATGGCTTTTGCGCTAGGGATAGATTCTTCTCAATTAAATCATGCTGTTAAAACGATTAAGGGATGTTATCGCGCACTGCGCAATCTTGATGCCAATACCTTAGAGATCAATCCACTTGTGTTAACGCACAAACACGAAATTATCGCACTTGATGCCAAAATGGTTTTTGATGAAAATGCACTATTCCGGCAACATAAAATTGCTGAATTACGTGATAACAGTCAAGTCGACAGCCGCGAAGTTGCTGCCGCCGAAGCAGGGCTAAGTTATGTCGGTTTGGAAGGCGATATCGGTTGCATGATCAATGGTGCTGGTTTAGCAATGGCTACAATGGATATGATTAAGTTGGCGGGTGGTGAGCCTGCTAATTTTCTCGATGTAGGCGGTGGTGCTTCAGCAGAACGTACCGAAAAAGCGTTTCGCTTGGTATTGGCAGATAGCAATGTTAAAGCCATGCTCGTGAATATTTTTGCGGGTATTAATCGGTGTGACTGGATTGCGGAAGGTGTCGTACAAGCGGTTAAAAATATCGACATGAAATTACCTTTAGTCGTACGGCTGTCCGGCACCAATGTTGAGGAAGGGCAACGTATTATTGCAGAAAGCGGTTTACCGATCATTACGGCCGATACCTTGGCAGATGCCGCCGAGAAAGTTGTGCATGCTCGTAACGAAGCCATTACAAAAAGCCTAGGAGTATTATAAAGTGGCCATACTAATTGACGAAAAAACCAGAATCATTGTTCAAGGCTTTACTGGCAGAATCGGAACCTTTCATGCACAGGAAATGATCGATTACGGTTCCAACGTGGTTGGTGGCGTAACTCCAGGAAAAGGAGGACAAACACATTTGGGTTTGCCGGTATTTAACACGGTGGAAGAAGCGGTGCAACACGTTGGTGCTGAAGCCAGTATCGTATTTGTACCGTCTGCATTTGCCGCCGATTCAATCATGGAAGCAGCTGACGCTGGCATCAAATACTGCGTTTCGATCACGGATGGTATTCCCACGCAAGATATGATGCGTGTAAAAAGTTATTTACGACGCTTTCCAGAAAAAATGCGCATGCTGCTGACTGGACCTAATTGTGCTGGAACTATTAGCCCAGGCCGTGCCATGCTCGGTATTATGCCTGGACATATCTATATACGTGGTAATGTAGGAGTGGTAGGCCGTTCCGGCACATTGGGCTACGAAGCCGCCGATCAAATGCGCTTACTGGGTATTGGCATTTCAACTTCTGTTGGTATAGGTGGCGATCCGATTCCCGGCAGTTCACATCGAGATATCCTGGAACGACTGGAGCAGGATCCAGAAACAAAAATTGCATTGATGATTGGCGAAATCGGCGGTCCGCAGGAAGTAGAAGCCGGACGTTTTGCCAAAGAAAATATGACAAAGCCATTGGTTGCCTATATTGCAGGCTTAACAGCACCGGAGGGTCGCCGCATGGGACATGCTGGAGCAATCATTTCATCTGCTGGTGAGAGTGCGGCGGAAAAAGTAGCCATACTAAAAGAATTAGGCGTAACGATCTGCCCTACACCCTCTTTAATGGGACAGACAGTTGCTCAAGTGCTAGCAAAAATATAATTTACTACTCTTTAACAAAGATGAAAGTCTCTCAGGTTATTGAGAGGAATCGAGTTTTTATTACTTCATTTTTCGATTTACCGTAAGTTTATGGAAAATAATTTAAAGCAAGTTACTGCGAAAAAAATCTCAATCATGGCGCGTTTCCTCTTTCTCACGCGCTGGTTGCAACTTCCTTTGTATTTGGGATTAGTGCTTGCGCAATGTGTATACGTCTATCATTTTTGGGTTGAGTTAGCAGATTTAATCGGTGCCGTAATGGGCAATCAAGAATCGCTGAAACATATCACAGAAGCGATTGCAATCGATAATAATGGCAAGAGCATGAAACTGGGTGAAACAACAATTATGCTGGTTGTGCTGGGTTTAATTGATGTCGTCATGATTTCTAATTTGCTTATCATGGTGATTATTGGTGGATATGAAACATTTGTGTCGCGTATGAATTTAGAAGATCATCCGATCAACCGGAATGGCTATCTCATGTCAATGCATCTGTTTTGAAGGTTAAACTGGCAACAGCAATTATTGGTATTTCATCAATTCACTTATTAAAAACATTCATTAATGCCAGTGCATATGATGAGAAAACTTTAATCGCGCAAACATGCATTCACATCGCCTTTTTACTTTCCGCACTAGCGATTGCCTATTGCGATCGACTGCTATCCTATGATAAGGAAAACCACAGTTGATCGAAAAAACTTGAAGTCAATCCCAGCACAACCCTTATAGCTCATGGTAATGCTGTCTCCAACGTAGCCAGGAACGCAAAATTCCATCAGATTTAAGGCCGGGTAAGTTTTTTTGCAGAAACTTGCTCTTGTTGTGCTGTATCCCATACTGATTTAGCCGCGTCTGCATTTAAGACAGCGATACCTATTCCCGTGATTAAATCGGGCCAGCCAGAATACCAGTATAAGGTAACGAAGCCTGCCAAAATGATAGCGATATTGGCCAGTGCATCATTTCGTGCAGAAAGAAAAGCGGCGCGAGTCAAACTGTCATTATGATTACGAAATCTCGCCAACAGGAAAGCACATCCTAAATTAACAACTAATGCACCCAAACCGGTTACAGAAAGTATCCACGGATCAGGGGCTATGGGTAGATTAAATTTCTGCCATGCCATCCACAACATAAATACTGCAGGAATTAGCAATATAAGGGCAAGAAACATCCCAACGAATGAGCGCATCTTTAAAGACCATCCGAATGCGACGAAAATCAGCAAATTGACGGCGGTATCTTCCAGAAAATCGATGCTATCAGCAAATAAGGAAACAGATCCGATATTTTGGGCTACTTGAAACTCAACGAAAAAATAAGCTAAGTTAGCTAAAGCTACAATCAGCACCGCACGACGAATCTGTTGCTTCAAGGGATTCAAATTATTCATTAATTAACAACCGATCCAGCACATATACGCCACCGTCAGACGGGTTCTGAGGCAGGAAATATAAAATATACGGACATCTCTTCCAACGGCAAACCCAAGAATCACACACGTGTAGATGCTAGCTATTATTATCAACTAGAACATGCATAAATTTAACAATACTTTCCTTGTCAAAGCACATGCAAGATGCAAATTAAAAATAATTTTGACTGATATCGTCGTCAATCTGAATGATACTTAGCTGAAGTTCATCAATAAACGCATGCAGTTTTTGTTGATGGAACTCATCTAGCCGTACTTGCAGTAGTTTTTTTTGCAAATTGCTAAGTCTATTCAACACATTATTATTACGTGGCAAACCCTCCAAGCACTCACTAAGCTCGTATAGTGCATGACAAAATGAGCGTGGAAAATTTCTCTGCAGTAGTAGGAATTTTAAAACGTCGGCCCTGCGAATTCGCAGATGCATTTGACGCCGATACATCTGATAGGCTGTTAACGACTTAAGCACGCTCATCCATTGCAGATTCTGAAATGGCGTCAGCTCTTCCGGCATATCTGGCAATAATGTAGCGGAACTGACATCGATGATACGCGTTGTCATATCCGCACGTTCAAGGTTACGCCCCATTTTCAAAAAGTTATAGCATTCATCATGAGTCATGGTTCCAGATAGCATACCGTTAATTGTCTGAACACCTAGAATAACTGAGCGCAGATAATCATAGCGGCGTTGTTGCGTAACGACGCTTCGTGCATTCAACTTGGAATTCAGATGCAGCAGATTAACCTGTTCCCAAACCTCCCGGGGAATAATGTCGCGAATCGTCCGGGTATTCTCACGCGCCATATTCAATGCATTGAGAATCGAATCATGATTGCGAACATCTGAAACCATAAATCGGACCACGTTGCGCTCATCCGCTTCTTCATAGAGGCTATAAAAATGATCTCGACTACTGGTAATATCAACAATAGGTTCCCATCCTAATCGCAAACGCTTGGGCAGATCGAGCAACAAATGCGTATAGACATTGATCAACCGTGCAGTGTTTTCCGCACGCTCCAGATAACGCGCCATCCAATAAAGCCGATTGGCAACACTCGATAACATCGTCATATCGCCTCCATATCAACGACCCAGGTATCCTTACTGCCTCCACCCTGAGAAGAATTGACTATCGTGGAACCCTTACGCAATGCGACGCGCGTCAAACCGCCATTCGTTACATTAATCGTTTCACCGCTGAGAATGAATGGACGCAAATCCAGATGACGCGGTTCAACATGCAAATCGATCAACGTTGGTGCGGTCGATAACGTTAGCATCGGTTGCGCAACATAGTTTCTAGGGTCACGCCGAATCAAGCGGACAAATTTTTCACACTCATCTTTGCTGGCTTGTGGACCAATCAACATTCCGTAACCACCCGATTCATTAGCTGGCTTTACGACCATTTCGTGAATGTTTTCGATTACATACTGACGTTCCAGTTTGTTGATACATTTATAGGTCGGGACATTGGGTAGGATTGCATCCTGGTCGAGGTAATACTTAATGATTTCTGGCACAAAAGCGTAGACCACCTTATCATCCGCCACGCCCGCACCAGGAGCATTGGCCAATGCCACTTTACCGGACTTCCAAGCACGCATCAGACCAGGAACACCAAGCACAGAATCTGGATTAAACACTTCAGGATCGAGGAATAAATCATCAATGCGCCGGTAAATAACATCTACGCGGGTCAATCCTTCAATCGTACGCATGTATACGATATCGTCCTCGACAGTCAAATCACTTCCTTGAACCAGCTCCACACCCATTTGCTGTGCTAGGTAAGCGTGTTCAAAATATGCCGAATTGTAAATCCCAGGTGTTAACACAACAATTTCAGGTTGATCGCCGGGGCGCGGCGATAACGCCGTCAGTGTGTCGTACAATTGCGATGGATAATCGTCTACCGGCAAAATGTTGTAGTTTTCGAACAACTCTGAAAACAACCGCTTCATTACCAGCCGATTCTCAAGCATGTAAGAAACCCCAGAAGGTATGCGCAGGTTGTCTTCAAGCACATAGAATGTACCATCTTTATCGCGTATTAAATCGGAACCGCAAATATGCGCCCAGATCCCGAGCGGTGCTTTGACTCCAATACACTCAGGACGGAAATTTTTGGAATCCTCGAGCAACTCAGCCGGAAAAATACCATCTTTGACGATTTTCTGCTGATGATATAGATCATCGATAAACAGGTTTAACGCTTGAACACGCTGCTTGAGACCAGCTTCAACTTGTTGCCATTCGCGCCTATCAATAATGCGCGGAATAATATCGAAAGGCCAAACACGATCAATGGAACCTTCTTCTTCGGTGTATACGGTAAATGTAACACCCATCACATGGATAGCGGATTCCGCAGCTACTTTATGTTCTTCGATTTCAGAATCTTTCAATGACCGTAAATAATCGCACAACGCCTGAGCAGCCGGACGTGGTCGTCCTGTAGCACGCAACAATTCGTCATATAGATTCTTGACTTTATAACTTCCCCAGCGAATAGCCATAATACCTACCGTTTCACGCTCATGCGTGATTACAAAATCTTGTATAAATCCTTATAATAGGCCGATTCTAACACGCTCCACAACATATTAAACATTAACACCCTATTTCTTGGAATTATTTACCAATGACATACTGTCTTGCGATCAGCGTTAACAAAGGATTAATCTTCGCTTCTGATTCAAGAACTAATGCTGGCGTTGATTACGTAACCACGTACAGCAAAATGCATTCTTTCGTCTGGCCAGGCGAGCGTATATGCATATTGCTCACTGCTGGAAATTTAGCGACTTCCCAGGCTGTTATGAATCAAATAAAGGTCGAACTCGATAATAAAGATATTGCCATGAATCTACGCAAAAGCAATTATCTGCATGAAGTGGCACGCTACGTCGGCCAATTGCTTCAAGCAGAACAACGGGAACACGCTGACGCCATGAAGAAAAGTGGGAATGGTAATGCTGAAGCCAGCATTATCCTCGGTGGACAAATTGAGGGGATGCCACCGGAAATTTACCTGATTTATCCGCAAGGTAATTATATTAGCGCATCGCTGGAAACGCCTTACCTGCAGATCGGTGAGAATAAATACGGAAAACCAATCCTAGATCGCATTATCACGCCTACCACATCGCTTGAAGATGCTGCACGATGTGCGTTGGTATCACTCGAATCAACAGTTCGCAGCAATATTTCTGTCGGACCACCGTTGGAACTAGCAATCTATACAGTCAATAGCCTATCAGAGCCGACTCGTTTGAAACTCACACTCAATTCACCCATGTACAAATCACTGCAAAAACGATGGAATGAAGGTTTGCAGCGTGTCTTTAATCGGCTTCCCCGGTTTGACTGGGAGCAAAAACCAACGATGACTGACGACTAGCTTCGGTTACAATTTGATGAATATACTGTAACTTATTCAGCACTGCTTCGCAGATCACGAACGGATACGCATCGTCTAGTCCCATGCTGCGATTCAGCGCATTCAATGCAACCGACAATCGACGCCAATCATCAAGCAGAACATCGAAAACAGTGGGCGTAAAATAACCCTCGCTCATTTGCATACCAGCACTTGGAGCCGCCGAGATATCGCTGCCATGAATACTAAAACCGAAATCGTGCGCGGTCTCAACCGTATCAACCATATGCAGATAGTGCGCCCATGTTTCAGCCCAATCTTCCCAAGAGTGCGCACTGGCATATGGACTGATCCAGACGTCCTGCCATGCCGGTGGCGGCCCGTGTTCGTAGTAACCGCTTAATGCTGACTGGTAATCGATTCGCTCATCGCCGAACAACTCTCGGAAACTATCTATTTTATCCGTGCCATGAATTAAATGTTCCCAGTAATAGTGACCGGACTCATGACGAAAATGCCCAAGCAAAGTGCGATAACGCTCATTCATTTTTTCGCGCATTTCGATGCGCGCTCCGTGCTCAGCCTCACGCATATTAATTGTGATCTTACCTGAATAATGCCCGGTTACGACAATGTGCTGGCTTTCTCCTACGTTGTTATCGAATTCTCCATGTTGCACTCCATCTTGCAAAAACTCAAAACACAATCCTTTGCGTGGATCTTGCTCACGACCAACCACAGAAAGATTCAAACTAAATAATGTGTAAAGCAGCCGGCGCTTGGCTTGTTCGGCGCGATACCAAAGCATAATATTCTGCGGTTCACTCAGATTCGGAATAACGTTATTCAGACGACAGGAAATACAGAGATTATTACTGTCGCTATCGGATACCATCCAGTTACATACCTGATAACCACTGTAATTGCTGCACTGACGATAAGACTTACGATTCAGCAAAGCCAACCAATTATTTTTGTCTAATGGTTCTAAAGCACTTAATTGCTGTGCATCAGGTAAATATCCAATCACACGACCGCATGCCAGACATTGACTATTTTCAAAATACAAACTGCTGCCACAATCGCATCGAAACGTTTTCAATACACTGCCCCTGCTAGATCAAACAAATTAAATATCGCCTAAAAGATCTAAATAATGCCAATCAAAGTTAAGTTAATCCACTTTGGTCATTCACGAGATTCCCTAATCTCGCAGTCCTACTATGAGATAAAACTCATAAGTAAAGTATTTAATCAGGTTTAACAGCAAATCGACCGCTTCCAAGAAAAAATACGACAAGCCCTGTCAGTAAGAAAAAGACCTGGAGTTCCAGTGCATGCCCGCCATGATCGGTTAATGAATATAATTGATCGCGGTGTGCAAGCATTATTGCAAATATCATGTTGCCAACAACAAATAAGCCACCGAGCCGAGAAAATACTCCAAGAATGATCATAAGCGGTGCAATGACCTCCCCAACGTAAACCCCGTAGGCCAAAACTTGGGGTAGATTCATATCAGCAAGTCGTTTACCGATAAAATCAAGCGAGGACGGATTGAATAGCTTATGTACGCCATGAAATAACATCAAGAACCCTACGGTAAGACGTAAAGTTAGTTTTCCGAACGTATCGCTCTGGAACGGAAGATTCATTGTAGTTCTCTCCTTACAAGGTAATTTTTGCCAATATTGATCTGCCGAATTCAACAATACAATTAGTATTCGCCGACAGTAGGCATTTCCTGCCCCCAATAGCTTTTTATCGATATCCATTGCTAAAAACGGACGAGAATAATAATCGCATTCGATATCATCGTCGAATTTTTAAGACTACTTGAAAGATTAAAAATTGCACGCAAGTAGTTTTTCGAAAAAAATAATCGCAGATATAATCTCCATAGCTTTATATCCATTTCTTTTTTCTAAAAAAAGTGAACATGACAATACCAAGGAAAATGAAAATTACCCAAATGGCTGGATAACCCCAGCGCCATTTCAGTTCTGGCATGTGCTCGAAATTCATGCCATATACGCCGGCCACAAAAGTCAACGGTATAAAAATTGAAGTAAAAATAGTCAAAATCTTGATGGTTTCGTTCATTTTGTTACTGATATTGGATAAGTAGATATCATGCATGTCAGAAACTCTATCGCGAAAAGAATCTAGTGAATCCATAACACGTAGTACATGATCGTACACATCGCCAAAGTAGCGAAAGGTCTTTTCGTGAATCAAATCGGAACCCGAGCGTTGCACTGCGGCCAATAATTCCCGCACAGGCGCAATGTTACGGCGCATAAAAATCAGGTTTCGCTTAATTTGCTGAATGGTCTGTAAGAAATTTGTATCCGAGTTAAAAAAAATATTGTTTTCCAGCGGCCCTAGCATTTCATCCAGATATTCTTCGATAGCAAAATATTTATCGACGATGGTATCAATAATGACATAAGCTAAGTAATCGCTACCGTACTGCCGGATGCGGCTATTCCGGTTTTTTAAATGCCCGTATACCGGTGTAAATGTATCGTCTGTCTTTTCTTTGAAAGTAATCACGAAATTAGCTAATAAAAGCACGCTAATCTGTTCATATTGCAAGCCAAATTCCTGATTAGAGCCTATTTCAATATCTTTGATAACAAGATACAAGAAATTATCGTATTCTTCTATCTTGGGGCGTTGATGTGTGCTTAAAATATCTTCGAGTACAAGCGGGTGAATACTAAGAAACTGTCCGATGCTTTCGATTGTATCTATGTCGCTTAGACCATCTACGTTGAGCCAAGTGATCAACTGCTCATTTTTAAATTGCTCTAATTCCGTAATCGAATAAATTTCACGTTGTATCAGGGTATCTTTGGAATATTGCGTGACAGATATTTTACAACTTAACTCATGCTCCTTGCCGACATGAACCAGGGCACCAGGTGGCAATCCGGCTTTTTCTGCGGCGCTTTTGAAAATTCTTTTACGAGCCGGTCGATCGGTTGGGGGTACGCCAAGAGGAATATCATTCATAATAAATAAGTTAAGTTAACAAACAGCGATTATTTAAATTCAGAATTTCAGCCAATTGTACGAATGGCATTGCGTATGATGAGCAATTAGGTTTGTTTCTAACAAAGAACAAAGTACACACTTCTCCGACAGTTTCCAATCGGCAAGGTATCCACTATAGCATCAAACGGTTACGTCATTCGGAATGAGTCTTGGATTCATTCGGTCATAAGCTACGGAACGGTTGTCAATTCATTCATCCAAAACACTGAATCAAGTGCTATAGATTACTCGAACTGAACTAATTAATTGAATCCTTTTTAGATAAGTGTCAGGAGAAACTCTACAATCAATTGATATAAATCAATAAATAAGGCTTTAATTTGATTAAAAATTCAATCTCCACTAATGAATATTGGGGGTAATAATGAGTATGCTGGAACCAGAAGATGTTAGTACATTTAAAAAATTAGGCTTCAATTTGGCTCTAATAGGTGCAGTAGCAGCGGCCTTGATTATTGTATCGATGTATTTTTCATAAACAATCGATATAAAAATTCAAATTTATTTGAATTCAATAGTTCGATGAACTACCTCGCCCCAAATGGGCGAGGGCATTGAGGTCGTGTGTCTGCGAAGAAATTGATTTAGATAGACCCTTCGTTACGGATATCTTCATGGCTTGTGTGTTAAGTTTTATCAGAATTCCTTGCAAAGGATTACCAGGAAATCCTCGTTCAGTTACAATCCCGATGTAATGAAGTAAGCACTATTGGGAATAGAATTCGTAGAAATTAAAATTATTTTGGAATTAGCAAATAATCATTTATAGAGCTTTCCATAGCTGAAAATTAATCAAATACTGCGATGGAGCAAATGAGTATATCGATTTGCCTTACGCCACTCTCAAAAAATTATCCAATATAGTATCCCCTAAGATGCTGATTTTGTAACTTTCGTCACATTGCTACGAAAATGCTCGCATAGTTTCTGTCAATGTCAAAAATGACTCGCGGATTCGATTTATAATAAGCGTAATGCCAATCTAGTATTGGTATTTTATCTCTCTAAGATTGCAACGCCGCATGGAAAAAATACGCTTATCGAAATTGATGTCTGAACGAGGATTGTGCTCGCGCCGCGAGGCTGATCGCTTCATTGAATTGGGTTGGGTATTTGTCGATGGCGAGAAAATTTCTGAGTTGGGCACAAAAATCCATCCTTCTCAAAAAATCACCTTGAATAAAGCCGCGCAATCGGAGCAAACGCAGTGGGTGACGGTTTTGCTCAACAAACCGATTGGATATGTTTCCGGGCAACCCGAACCGGGATATGAACCGGCGATTGTACTGATCAAGCCGGAAAACCAATTTGCCAATCATACAGCTACCAAACGCTTCCAGCGGTCACATTTAAAAAATCTGGCGCCAGCGGGGCGGTTGGATATCGATTCGCAAGGCTTGCTGGTGCTGACACAGGATGGACGCATTGCCAAGCAATTGATCGGTGAGAATTCTAATATCGAAAAAGAATATCTGGTGCGGGTTGAAGGTGTTTTACCGCGGGAAAAACTGGCGTTGCTGAATCATGGTTTGAGCTTGGATGGTCAGGCATTGAAGCCCGCGCAAGTAAGCTGGCAAAATCAAGATCAGTTACGGTTTATCCTACATGAGGGCAAAAAGCGTCAAATACGCCGCATGTGTGAACTCGTCAATCTGAAAGTCATAGGGTTAAAACGCGTACGCATCGGCCAGGTCACACTGGGCAATTTACCGGAAGGACAATGGCGTTATTTGGAAGAGCGTGAGGGGTTCTGAAAAAGAACGATCTATTTGTTATTAGAAGCTAATTTCAATTGATCTTTCCATACCCAGAACGTTTCAAAGCAAGATTGTCATTGATTTGATCGAGAATCGACTGTTGAACCTCTTCATCGTGTGCAAAATCAAGTAGACCGCTATCAATGACGAGCAGCTTATGAAGATGAGCTTTCTCATTGAGAATTTTCTCTAGTTGAATATTTATCTGCTGTAAATATTCAATAGTGATCGCATTCTCGACATCTCTTCCCCGTTCTCGAATCCGCTGTAATTCAATTTTCGGATCGCATTTGAGGTGAATAAGTAAATCGGGGGTGCCTAATTCTTTTTCGACTTCTCGGTAAACAGAAAGAAAAACCTCTCGTTTGTTTTGCGGCAATGTAACGTAAGCATAGGCAAGATCAAGATATAGGGAAAAGTCGCTCGCGATTAGGTTTTTACTGTTCTGAGCTGATTTGATTTGATGATAGTGCTGCAAAAGAAATGTAATTTCGGTTTCAAAAGCAGTGCCTACAGGATCGGCATAAAAAGCACGCCAGAATGGATTGGTTTGGAAACTTTCCAGAATTGGGTTGATATTCGATCTTCCTAATAAATTAGCAAGTGTAGTTTTACCCGAAGCAATGCCACCACATATCTCAATGCGATGAGTATCATAATTCATTTTCACTTGATGTAATCTGGCTGTTTAAATCTAAATTTTCAGTTGTTAGTCCCTTACTTTCTTTCTTTGATGATCCAACAAGAGATTTAATTTGAGCTTCCAAAAAATTTAATCTTTTATTCAATTCTGTTTGATCTTTACTAAAACTTGTAATTTCATCACGTGCAGTCGCAATATTCTGGTTGGCATTCGAGATTAAATCCCAGGTCATATAAATTAAAGCCAGAAATCCCACTAATCCCAAGCCACCAACAACTTTACCAATAGTTTTGGTTGTTTCTATAAATTTATTTGCATTTGCGATTTCACCAGGGATTGAGCTACTAGCTGGACGTCCACTCGATGCTTTTTTGAAATATTCATAAGCAGGGAGACTCTGCTTATTAGTCGGAAAAGAACGATACTCAGCACCACTTCTCGCAGAAGAGTTCCATTTGATATGAGGGGACAGCTTTGTAAATTCAACCCAGATTAAGCCATCTCCACCATGTAGAATATAGTCTTCAGAAGTCAGATTATGAAGTGGGATTAATAGCTGGCCGGCAAAACCGGGATCCACTAGTGGTCCAGTACCTAGTAATAATCCCCGGTGTACATGTGTAATCTTCAAGTTAAATCGGATGGCTATATAATCCGGTAGAAAAAATTTAGTTTTAGTAAAAATAAAAACTATAACATTCTTTCTCAGTGTAAATGGTTCACCTTTTGCAAGAGTTTCCTTTTCTACTTTGCCAGTCTCTTCATTTACATAATAAACATCACCTAAGAAATCAATTTCATAAGAAGCTGACTTCAGTTTATTTTTATCAAACGGAAAGATCATGCTCGTAATACGAGCATAGTCTTCAATATCACCTGAATTTAACAAAGCTGGAGGTATTTCCACTGGAAAAGGATCTGTAGATGAAAACTTTAAAAAGCGTTTCTTGGCCTCTTTCTCATCATTTTCATCTACAAAGTCAAATTGAGAATAATCTTCGCTCATGCCAATTTCATGCAATCTTGTATTGATATCAAATGATCAGGCCCAAGCCCAGCATACGCGATATGACATCCGATTTCTTCTTCAAAATATCGCAATAAAGATAAGGCTTCTGGGGTGTAATTCCGAAAAGCTGTATTTCTTATATCGAGGTAGTCGAGGTGATTCAAGACAATGCGAGTCGGTCTATTGTATAGGATCGCTTGGCGTACGATTTCCGGATCGAATCGCGCGACCCGTCTCATATTTTTTGTAACCGATGTATATTCAATAATTGGCAACTCAGAGCCGGAATCAGAAGTCAGTTCTTCCCAGGAAAATTCGTTAGGAAGCGGCCCTGAGTTACCGGCTACCCGGATCGGAAATGTTCTGATCACCAATATAATGTCATCAACATCTAACGGACTTAGCCCGGCTTCCGCAACGAATCCTGCAGCGGTGGTATCCCGGCTGGTTGCAAATGGATAATCCCGGGTATGCAACACCGACAGACCGAATCCTTGCGTACCCTCAACGATAATTCGTTCGTTTTTATTCAATCGTTCCCGTAGAAAAGGCGTGACCGGTCTTACAAACGGCTTGAGGCTTTCATCATCTCGTGCCAGCTTAACATTCCCAAGCCTGTTGATTCGTGCAGAAACCGCTGCGCCCGTGCCGCTTTGCGTGGAACCGATCGCTGTTCCAAGATTGGAATTCCTTTCTTCGGTCAGATTATCGTTGGTAATTACAACTGCATTGGGATCAATCGTAAGGCGGGAAGGTGCGAGGTTTGCAAGCTGCATTTCTTCAAACAAAATCGCAGGTGAGAGATAACTCCCTGCCGGTAAAACACATTGAACATCTGGCAAAATGGCTGCCGTGGGTAATTGTTTGAAAATTATCGGGCCATTGTCAGAAATTACGGTATGTCCGGAATTTGGTCCCCCGACCCTGATTGCAACGGATGCACCCATTTCTTTGGCAAAGAAATGTGCTACCTTGCCCTTTCCTTCAGAGCCAAATTGACCGCCCACGATAACTGTTACTGGCATGTTAGTCTCGAAATGTGATGCATAATTAAATGATCTACTTTTGAATAAAGAGATTGAATTTTTCCTTCATTAGAAAATATCTCATGAGCTAATGGGCGCAGTGTTGAAACTTGTTGCTCAACAGGATGCGCTTCGGCTTCTTCAAACGATAATTTATTAGTTTCGCGAGTTTCGAATCGTGCTTTGCGTAATTTTGCAGAAGCTTCCAAATGGACGTGATAAAAAGCTGGCCCGAATGTTTCGATCCAAAAAGCATGATCATCAGAGAATCTCAATCCGTCAATGACAATATTGCCTTGTTGAGGCAAGTTTTCCAAAAGCTTACGGCCCAATTCGCGTTGCCCAATTTGTTTATATATCTGATCTCCAAATTCCTGTAAAGCCGTTCGAGTTGGTTCTTTACCCTGTTCGCGCATTATTTGTGCTAATACCATGCTGTAGCGGATATAGTAAAAACCATGGGTTTCAAAATATCTGGCAAGTGTCGTTTTGCCAGCTGCTATGCGGCCACTGATCCCGATAACTCTCCTATTGCACCAAGTACTTGTATTAGCATTTAAGTCTGGAATGATGAGCGCTTCATCACCCTCCACACCCAGCGCCTCAAATTTTCCGCTCCAGAAAAAGGCACCGACTACTGAAGATGTAATTGCGTCAAGCTCATCGTGCGTCAGCTGTTCCTTGAGGAAATCACCGTGTATTCCGAATTCTTTAAGACCTTCGCAAAGCATATCCAAACTGGCGCGCTTTCGCGGGATTCCCATAATATCTTGCGCCGCTCCTGGATAGCTCTCGATTACAGGTACGCCTTTGCTGCGTAATAGTGAGGCCAATCGTATGCCTCTCGCAGTGAGTTTTTGCATGCTGGGAATAAGTGCAGGATAAACGTTGATTCCTCTTTTTTTTAATACCCGCTCACAATAACGCATGATTCCGTACTGATGCCTGCCTGGATCGTCATCATGAACCGAAATTCTGCCTTGCGGTAGGGATAAAGGTGAATCAATCGACACAATATCTGGTTGTGCTGCTAAAGTAGCTAAGATTAAATCTTCATCGCTTGCTATAAGACGGGTTGTTGCCTCTGTTGCATCCAATAAACACCAGCCTGATGGTTTATTTTCAGAACCTGTAAGGTCAATGCCTACTACTTTTAGCGAGTTTGATTTCGTGGCAAAAAGGCTTTCATACTTGATTTTCGGTCCAGAATCGCCTTTATAGGGCGAAAAACTGATTTCTTTAAATAGACTGTGGGTTGATCTTTTATTGGTTGATAAGGATTCCTTGCGGTTAAAAAATTTTGGAAACTTTTTGCTAATCTGATGCGGTAAATTTTGTTGTTTTGCTATTAACTCAATAACTTTGTCGAAAATAAATTTCATGCCCAAAATATCGCAATAGTTATATTGAGTTAAAAGTTTGAGAGCTTCTAAATCACCCCTGCGATATTGATGCCAGAGTATCGGTGCGCTTTCACCTTTAATTTCAATTAAATGAGATGGTCTTTTAAAACCGACCTTGTCTTCTATGATTTTCTGACCACCAGAAAGTGCTACTCTTTTAGCAAGGAATCTCAGGTCTATATGAACCGGCGGGATCGGTAGATCAGCAAGGCCTACTCGAAGAAAAGGCAGATCAAACATCGAGCCATTAAAAGTCACGATAGCGCAAGCATCTGATAAGACAGATCTAAGTGGTTGCTCGTCTCCTTCTTGAATGAAACTATTATATTTTCCTTGATAGAACCATCCAACCAGGGTAATAGCATCGTAATAACGACTTAATCCGGTAGTTTCGATATCGAGGAAAAGTGTTTTTTCCGGGAAGGATAATGGAATTCTGTAGTGTTCTCGAGGATCTAAAAGATTTGAGAAGTAAGCAGCATCCTTAACTTCAAAAGCAGTTCTTGCATTTTTAAAAAGATGATCTTGATCGAAAAAGAGGTTATCTTGCGGAGATAGGTATCTTTCAAGATCATCCCATGAAAAAATTCCTTCTTTCCAATATTTAGCTTCACGATTTGCACTAACACCGCGTAATAAGCGTTGAAAAGTCATATGAAGCATATCAATACTACAAATCCTTTAAATATATCTCGGTTATGATAGAAACCTTTCAAAAGTAGTTTTAAGTATACAGGAACACAAAATCGGTTAGTACCATTAGCGTTAGTGATTAGTATTTTGTAAAGTAGAGAGATTGCCCATGCATCAGCGTTTGCACGTTGTTCTCAAAATTCCAGCCTATCAGCTTTTGTATTATTACGAAGGTAATGTCGATACCGTAGCCGCGAAAACAACCGATGGACGAATCATTCATTTTCCGGCGAATATTTTGCGTTCCGTGGTACAAAGTCATGGTGTGTACGGTACATTTGAATTAGTTTTTGACGAACATCATAAGTTTGTGTCAATTGACCGCGTAAGCGACTGAAGGTGATTCCGTGTGTGACGACTTTCTTTGCGCTTTGACGTGCGCTACACTCTGATCTATCGTATTTTTCCTTTATCCTTTTAAACGACGGTTAAATTCATGGCTCAATATGTAATGTCGATGCTCCGCGTGAGCAAAGTAGTTCCGCCCAAACGTCAGATCATCAAAGATATTTCTTTAAGCTTCTTTCCAGGAGCCAAAATTGGTTTGTTGGGATTGAATGGTTCGGGAAAATCCACAGTGCTTAAAATCATGGCGGGAGCTGATACTGAAATCGAAGGCGAAGTGCAACGCCTACCGAATATCCGTATCGGTTATTTACCGCAAGAGCCGCAATTGAATCCCGACCATACCGTCCGACAGGAAGTCGAGGAAGGCTTGGGTGAAGTGATGCAGGCACAGAAAAAACTGGATGAGGTGTATGCTGCGTACGCTGAAGAGGGCGCCGATTTCGATGCACTGGCAGAAGAACAGGCGCGTCTGGAAGCGATTATTGCCACTGCGGGCAGCGATAGCTCGCATCAAATGGATATTGCTGCAGATGCATTACGCTTGCCGCCGTGGGATGCGATCATTAAAAATTTGTCAGGGGGAGAAAAACGCCGCGTTGCGCTGTGCAAGCTGTTGCTGGAAAAACCGGATATGCTGTTGCTGGATGAACCGACCAACCATTTAGATGCCGAATCCGTCGAATGGTTGGAACAATTCTTAGTGCGTTTTCCAGGCACCGTCGTTGCTGTCACGCATGATCGTTATTTTCTCGATAATGCCGCCGAATGGATTTTAGAACTCGATCGTGGCCATGGCATTCCCTGGAAAGGTAATTATTCCAGTTGGCTGGAACAAAAAGAGGCCCACTTGGAGCAGGAAAACAAGCAGATTGATGCGCATATGAAGGCGATGAAGCAGGAACTGGAATGGGTGAGACAAAACCCGAAAGGACGTCAGGCAAAATCAAAAGCGCGCTTGGCTCGCTTCGACGAATTGAATTCCCAGGAATACCAGAAACGCAATGAAACCCAAGAAATATTTATTCCGGTTGGGGAGCGCCTCGGTAATGAAGTCATTGAGTTTGACGGTGTTTCCAAATCGTATGGCGACCGCTTATTGATCGACCACTTGAGCTTCAAGGTACCGCCCGGCGCAATTGTTGGGATCATCGGCCCGAACGGCGCGGGTAAATCGACTCTGTTCAAGCTGATTACCGGCAAGGAACAACCCGATTCCGGAGAAGTGAAAATCGGTCCGACGGTGAAAATTGCGCACGTCGACCAAGCACGTGATACGCTGGAAAATGACAAAACCGTGTTCGATGCCATATCCGGCGGTAACGATAACTTAATTGTCGGCAAATACACTACGCCCGCCCGCGCTTACTTGGGACGATTTAATTTCAAAGGCGGCGATCAGCAAAAAATCATCGGGCAACTTTCTGGCGGGGAACGCGGCCGACTCCATTTGGCGCAAACCTTAATTGCAGGCGGTAATGTATTACTGCTTGACGAGCCTTCCAACGATTTGGATGTGGAAACGCTACGTGCATTGGAAGACGCATTATTGGAATTTGCCGGCTGCGTGTTGGTCATCTCGCACGATCGTTGGTTCCTCGATCGTATCGCTACGCACATTCTGGCTGCCGAAGGCGATTCGCAGTGGACTTTCTTCAACGGTAACTATCAAGAATACGAAGCTGACAAGAAAAAACGCCTGGGTGAAGAAGGTGCCAAACCGAAGCGCATACGGTACAAGCCGATTAGCAGGTGAACACGAGTCACCGTCCGAGTTCTTCTTTCAATAGGAAAATTAGCAGAATAGCGGAGTTGTATTCCGGGTATTCTGCTATCGATTTTGCTGTAACTTCCAGGAAAAATATTCCGGCAGCTTTGATGGTATTTTCTTAACGTTAGAAAAATTAACGCATACGGCCTTCGATAAAAGTCGTTTCCCGGTCAAAGTCATTCCAAATAAAAGCCGGCTTCACAAAAGGAGTCGTTGGAATTAAAAAGGTCGCAATATCAAAAGCACCGCTTAATGAACGCCCTACCGCATTCGCCAGACCTGTCAACAAACCGATCGTCATTGCGTGAATAACACCATCTCTGTGTGCGACAATGTTCATTGTTTTAGGTATCTCAGCCACGCCAGTCACTGCATTGGCAAGACCATTCCCTAATTTATCCACAACTTTATCGGCATATTGTTCCGCAAAGACTGTTCCCGAGGAAGTAATAAATACCATCAAAGCGATAAAAAATAGATGAGTTATTTTTTTCATGTATGCATACCTTATTAAAATAATTGAATTAACAACCTATTTCTTAGACTGCTGCTGTTTTAACAAATTCATGATCTGCTCAACCTCTCGCTCGATTTGTTTTTCTGGGTATTCCAGACCTGCCAAAGCTGTTCTGATTCGATAAGACATCTCTAAAGAAAGTAATTCCATCGTTTTTTCGTTGTCATCTTGGAATGCTGCCAAATATTCAGACTGAAATCTTTTGATTGCATTTGTGATCTCTGGCGTATCAATTTTCAATCCCGCCAGAATCGATTTCAGTTCATATTTTAGGCTATCAGACGTTTCTGTTAACAGTATGGATTTATCTGCAGATTCATAAAGAACATGTTTGTTTAATAAAGCTGAGAGAACGATTAATGCGATACCAGAACCAACGGTGACGATAACAAACCGCCACAGTTGATGGCTTTTTCCGAATATTTTTATCGTATTGATGCGTTGCATTCCCAATAGGGCATAAACGGCAACTCCGGAAAGAAATAAGATGGCGCCAAGCGATATTAAAATGGTTGTGATCAATTGCACAATTTACTCCTCTACTCCCGATGTCATAAGTACCTCATGACTGTAATTTTTATCAATTATATATGTAGTGAAAACAGATACTATCTTTAGCTTAATGCTAGCAAATACACCAAATAAACATTCTAGCTTATTTCAATTTGAAGTTTGCTTCGCTAATTGTTTCATACTTGATTAATTTTTAGCAAGATAACAGCGTTGGTGGAACAACAACACTGATTATGGTTTTAAATTAATGGAGACCGCGCAGAAAAATAGCTCTGGTTGAGAGAGTACAGTTTGTTAGCAATCTCACCTGCGGCGTTAAGTTCGAGTGGAAATTTTACAAAATGCTACCTTGTGGTGGAAACAAGCATATACAGAATATTCTAATTCGGGTGAATACCGTGTCTATTTTGACAACGTACAGCAAATAACCCAATTACTCTTAAACTGACTCTTTCTATTTACTAGAAAGATTTTTCAAACTCTATCAACGGGACCTGGACGGGTAATCATCATGTTCAAAGCACCGATCACCAGGCTATCCCATATATCCATCGAATCATCGAATTCACAAAATATCTGATCGGCTGAGTTTCGCCTAGCTTGATAAAACAGTTTTAATTTCATCAAATTAAGGGGGAAAAAACTACTTTCTCCAGGCTTCATGATGTAAAAGTATCAGTAATATATTTCTTCTACAAATGAGTGTTTTTTTTTGATGTCTCTCAATCAAGCAATTTAGATCAAGCTTTATTTTAGAGGAATATTTGATGGCTACTAGCGTACTGCAAGACTTCACTTCTACCACAAGCCTGAACGATAATTTCACACAAAGTAACCCAGCTACTGGAACATTTACTCGATCAAATACTGCGGGACTCAATGGTGCTGCGGGTGTTTCGATCAGTTTAGGATCAGATCAGATATGGACCACCAAGCAAGGTTATACGATTTCTAATAGTGGTGAATATGTAGCCTCGGCATTCTTCCAAAGCACAGGTGGTGGTGGTTATGGCGCAATAGGTTTTTCAATACAGAATCAAGATTCCAATACCGGAAGCTTCGGCGCGCCAGGTGGTTCGCATTTCGGTGCTTTTTTCCACGGCGGTGGCGGTGGTTTTTTAAATAATGGCCCTATCGGGATCACAGGAGCCCCAGCTACCACCGATACACCAATTCGTTGGAATAACGGCGGTATAGCATCTAACGGAAGCTGGTACAAATTCTTCTTTACAGTCAAAGCCATCGGAAACGATAAATATGATCTAGATCTCAAAATCTATAATGCAACGTCAGCCGGAGTTGTAGGATCACTCCTTACCGAACATAGCATGACCGATAATATGGCCGACCCAAACCGGGTGGGGCCGGCCGTAACCAATACATCCGTAGGTGCAGCCAATACCTTGCACGTGTTTTTCTCAGCCCAAGGCTCACGCATGACCGCCCTCGATAACTTTCAAATTGATCTGGCAGGAGACACTTTGTTTTTACAGCCAGGGCCGCCATTGGTTGATTTGAATGGATCGCAGAGTGGCGTTAATAACACAGCAGTATTTACTGAAGTGGCCGGCCCTGACAATGGCAGTGCTGCCGTATCCTTCTCGACAGGCGCCTCCAATCTGGGCGATCTGGATTCGCCGAACTTAGACAATCTTCAAGTCAGCTTACCTACTTCCGAAATAACAGCCGGCGACGAGCTGCGTCTTGGCGTCACCCAAATCGATATCACGAGCACCACTGCAACGGGTGAAGTAACCTACAACAATACCGTATTTAGCTATGCGCTTACAGATACTGCTGGAACGCGCACAGTCCTCTTTACCAGTTTAAACAGCGCCGGTGGCACAGCTACCCCCGCACCGATTGCCAGTTATGAATCTTTACTGGACGCGCTCAAGTTCAACAATACCTCGGATTCACCAGCAGCCAACACAACTCGTACTTTCAGTGTGACGGCAAGCGATGCTACAAGTACCTCGGCCCCAGCAACATTTACAGTTACTGCAGTGAATGTCGATCCACGATTGACATACAGTGCAACCACCTTCACCGAAAATGGTGCGGATGACGGTTCAATTAGCAATAACATCACTATAACGCTTGTAGAAGACACATTCACCGGTACCAATGGCAATCCTTTGGGAACGGTCAGTAATGTCCCGACGGGCTTGTTAGCTTCGTTACTCCGAACCAGCGACACTACAGCAACACTAAGTCTCACTGGCAACGCTGCTGCGCATACCGATCTTGACAATATCACCAATCTAACGGTGACATTTTCCGATACGGATTTTACCAACAATGCTGCATCCGCAATCCAGGATTCAACTGCATCAAACCTGATAATCGATTACTTGGATGCATCCAACATCAACACCCCGGTGATCAGTGGAAGATCGTCGGTATCGGGCGATGAGGATACACCGATCAATATTAATGGATTTACAGTCAGCGATGCCGATAATCCGGCTAGATTGACTGTCAAAATAGTTGCCAATCATGGTTCCTTGACGCTGAACACAACAACGGGTATTACCGGTACGATGTCTGGCAGTATGCTGCAATTTAGCGGTAGTATTGCCAATCTGAACACAGCCCTTAACAGCCTGACCTACCAAGGTGATCCAGAATATTCCGGAACGGATGATTTGACGATACAAGTCAGTGACGATAACGGTGTGTCTTGGCATGATTATTCTGTCGATGAGACCGGAAAGTTCTATAACCCGAGCAATGGTCATTATTACGAATTCGTTAGCGCCCCCGGAATGACCTGGACAGATGCCAAAGCTGCCGCAGAAAACCGTACGCTGTATGGTCTGAATGGTTACTTAGCGACCGTTACTTCGCAACAGGAAAATGATTTTATCACCCCTAAACTGGGTGGTACGGGATGGATGGGTGCCAGTGATGCGACCACGGAAGGCGATTGGCGCTGGGTAACCGGACCCGAGGCAAATACGCAGTTCTGGTCAGGAACAGCTAATGGAAGTCCAATAAACGGGCGATATAGTCACTGGGATACATCTGAACCCAATAATCTGGGCGAAGAAGATTATGCTCACTTCCAAGCAAGCGGTTTTTGGAACGACTTTCCGCATAGTATATCTTCCATACAAGGCTATGTCGTCGAATATGGCGGTACTGGATTCGGTACGCTGCAAACCGCACCGCTGATCGTCACGGTCAATGCAGTGAACGACATACCTGTTCTGAACGATTTGAATGGCGATACCGCCACGACAACGACCAATCAGGCAGTATTGATCGATACAGGTACAGCAGTCACTATTACCGACGGGGATGCAACCAATTTCAACGGCGGCACTCTGATCATCACTACCACATCCGGTACCGCTGACGGTAAATTCTCGCTGATTGGCACCAATGTCGCTTCCGGCGGTGATAATGCTATTGCAGCAGGTGAAACCATTACCGTCGGCGGAACAGCTATCGGTACCGTACATGCATCGAACAATGGTCAAAATGGCAACACACTCACCATCACATTCAATAGCAATGCGACAACAACCAATGTTTCCGAATTGATTAATAGCATTGGTTTTGAGAGTGCTACTACTGGCTTACGTAATTTTAATCTTGCGTTATCGGAGAACGGTGGCCAAGCAGCGAATGTTGCATTCTCAGTAAATGTCCAGACCGTACCTTCGGGTAACAATGGATCGGGAACAACCTCATCCACCGTTGATGGTGTCGCAGTTAACACCACCGTTACAAACAGTGGCGGTACAACCGTAACCACAATGACAGTGCCAATCATCACCACATCGCGCATTGAAGATAGCAACACACAGCATGCTACTAGCGCAGATATTCCATTAATCGTTGATGAAACTGGTAAGCCGTTAATTCTGGCAAGCCTCCCTACCGGAGTGGGTCTCACCTCACAAGCGACTACCAATCATGGGGACATGACTTTACGCGAGCGTTTGATCACAGCATCACATCCAAAAGTTAGCATTGATCAAGTTTTCGACGGTATTCTACAAGATGGTATCGACAAATATGTCGGAACGGTAACAGATGAAAATCAGGTAACCGTGCGTACCATCACTTTCACTTCTAGGGCTGGCCAGGCAATCAATGATCCCATCATCGTTACCGGCGCATTTGGAACCGGCGAAGACGATCCGATTACCCCGTTGCGCCAGGAAGCGCTAGTTATCGATACTCGTAATTTGCCTGAAGGTACCGTGATCCAACTCGATAGTGTTGAATTCGCTATTATTGTAGGCAGTGGTCGTTTTGTCGGGGGAAATGGAAGAAATTTCGTAGTGGCTGATGGCGCAGACCAATTCATCGTACTGGGTGCGGAAGATGATGTATTGCACGGCGGGGACGGCAATGACACCATCGGCTCAAGGAGCGGAAACGATCAATTATTTGGTGATAATGGCAATGATCATCTGGTCGGTGGTGAAGGTGATGACACTCTATATGGCGGCGATGGCAACGATTTGCTCCAAGGTGAAACCAGTAATGCCGGAAACATCACTTTCTCTCTGGATAACCAGGGCAATCTGTTGTCAACATTGCATCCACTGGATTCGGCACTTGCAGATCCAGTATCGACAAACTGGTATTTTGGTAATGATCACATCACCAATGATGATCGTGTCGCTTTTGTATATCAAGACACACAACAGCTTAAAACCATAGCCACTTTGTATCAAGCAGTCACGCATCAGTTACCGACAACCGACGAAATGAATTATTGGAGTTCACAAAATCTATCTGCTATGCAAGCAAGCCAAATTGCTTACGAGTATTATCTTTCTATTTCAGGCGACATGTCTCATCTGAGCATTGAAGCACAATTATCTCGATTGATCGATTATGTTTGGGGTACAGGTAGCACGAATAACGATCTTGTAAATACAGGAATAGAATTTCTGAATGGGGGTGGTAGTTGGAGCGAAATACTCTTGTATTTGGCAAATCATGAAAACCTGACTACTCAATTAAGCGACTCCAACGGGAACCTACAATTAACACAGGATCTTTCGATCAGTGAAATCGGCATGTCTTCGGATGGCGGTAATGATACGCTGTATGGCGGATCTGGGGATGATATCCTGGCGGGTGGGTATGGGCATAATTTTATCGATGGCGGTAATGGAACAGATATCGTTCCTATGGTGGAAACGCTTAGCGCGCATCATATCTCGTTAACTGGAAACGGCTCCATCAAAATCGAACGGAATGATGGTCAGGCCACCAATGATTTGCAAGGTGTAGAAAAAATTGCTTTTTCCGATCAGACACTCAATATGGATTTTGCAAACCTGGATGCACAAACGTTGAAGCAAGTAGCCGGTATTACGCGTCTTATGGACAAAGAAGCAGATCTTTGGACACAGCTTAATCAATTTGCATCATCAAACTTGACGGTCAGCGAGTACTCGCAGTTACTCACGCAAACCAGCAGCTACCAAGAAAATTGGGGGGCGTTATCCAATCAGCAGTTTGTTGTTAAACTTAGTGAGGCTGCCCTAGGCCAATCTCTGACAGGGGATAGTTTGAATTACTGGACAAACCAACTTGACCAAAACCTGTCTCAAAGAAGCGATTTGTTTATAACTGCGACAAACAGCAATGAATATCAAAACATACTGTTTGCTGGTGATGGTCTAATCCTGCTGTAACTTGCTAGTTATAAATGGAAAAGGCCCCTTAGGATTTTCTGTCTGGAGATTCAGGAACGGATGAGAGCTATTTTTAAGATCTTCTCATCCAACTACTCTTTGTTTCTGATAAACCATCAGGGGAGCTTTGGCGTTGCATGACGAACGTAGAATTTAACTGGACAATTTACTCTAACCTAAGCTTATTTTCTCTTGGCAAAAGCCAAGTACTTTTTGTGTAAAGCATGCACTTGTTTCTTCAAAGAATCGATATCATGGTCATTAACAATAACATCGTCAGCTAGCAACAAGCGTCGCTGCCTTGTTACTTGTGTTGCCATAATTGCTTTCACTTTTTCTTCTGACAATCGACTTCTCGTCATGGTACGTGACAACTGAAGAGATTCATTGCAATCTACTACTAAGATACGCTCAATACTATTGTCATAATCATGCGTTTCAAATAATAGCGGCACAACAATAATAATATAAGCCTCAGTGATTTGCTCAATTTGAATTGTTACCTCTCTAAGAATAAGAGGATGCAGAATTTTCTCCAACCGAGCTCGCGCATTATTATCGGAAAAAATCAAGTCAAGCATTTTAACCCTATCAACCGCACCGACAGAATTAATGAAACTGCTTCCAAAAGCCTCACGAATCGTATTAACAGCTAATCCATTGACCTCAGTAAATTTCTTCGCAATAACATCTGTATCAACAATCATAACCCCTAAGTCAGCGAACAATCTGCTGACAGTAGATTTACCACACCCAATACCACCCGTTAGGCCAATAACAAAAGCCATAACTTAAAATAAACCAAGATATAGTTGATTGATATCATTACCTACAAATAAAGCAATCATAGCTCCACCCGCTAGATAAGGACCAAACGGAATAGGCGTGTTCTTATTGAGTTTAGCACGCATGATTAGGCCAATACCTACAGCGGCACCCACTAATGACGAGAAAACCATAACGACAGCCAACATCTCCCACCCTAGCCACGCACCAATTGCTGCAAGCAACTTAAAATCACCATATCCCATCCCCTCTTTACCTGTTGCCAACTTGAAGCACCAATAAATTGACCACAATGAGAGATAACCAGTAATTGCGCCAATAATTGCACTATGGATATCAGTAAAACCATCGTTTAAGTTAATCAAAACACCTAACCATAATAGCGGCAAAGTGATATCGTCCGGCAATAATTGTGTATCCAGATCTATCATCGCCAGGACAATTAGCGCCCAAACAAAAATCAAAGCAGCTAGTGTAAATAAGCTAAAACCAAAATACCAAGCAACGAAACCACTCATCAATGCTGTCAAAGTTTCAACAAAAAGATAACGCAAAGAAATATGTTTTTTGCAGTGAGCACAGCGCCCACGTAACACAAGATAACTAATAATGGGAATATTCTCCAGAGCTGTTATCTTATGCCCACAATGAACACAAGCAGAGCGGGGAATCATTAGGTTAAATTTTGTAAATGCTGGGGCTGCTTCTCCACGTAATTCCGCGCATTGTTGCAGCCAGTCTCTCTTTATCATTTCCGGCAGTCGGTAGATAACGACATTGAGAAAACTTCCAACCATTAATCCAATGATAGAAACCAACGAAATCCATAAAAAAGGCTCATTCTGTAACTGAGCAACAAATGTCGTCATAAATAATTTGAAATAGCGAAATTATAGAATGGGTTCGTGTTGACTCAACTGACCACCATGCCCATTTTAAAAATGGGCAAATACATTGCAACAACCATACCGCCAATCAGTGTTCCTAACACCACCATGATAACTGGTTCCATCAAACTGGAAAGTGCGGCCACCGCATCATCGACCTCTGCTTCATAAAAATCAGCCACTTTACCGAGCATTGAGTCAAGAGAACCGGATTCTTCCCCGATGGCAACCATTTGTATAACCATGCTAGAAAATACTTCGCTGTTTGTCATAGAAGACATCAAACTATTGCCAGTACTCACCTCTAATTGAATTTTTTTTGTAGCTTCATAATAAACATAATTGCCTGCCGCACCGGCTACAGAATCCAATGACTCCACTAGAGGCACTCCTGCTGCGAACATAGTTGAAAGTGTTCGAGACCAACGTGCAATTGTCGCTTTACGAATGATTTCGCCAAAAACAGGAATTTTTAGTAACGAGCGATCCATAAAACGCTGCATTGGTATTGAGCGTTTCCAGGTATAAAAAAACGCATATCCCCCCCCACCTAAAACACCGATAATTGCCCACCAATAGGCTACAAAAAAATCCGAGGCAGCCATCACCATGAGCGTCGGTGCAGGCAGATCAGCACCAAACCCTTCGAATAAATCTTTGAATGCGGGAATTACAAAGATCATAATGACCGCAGTAATAACAAACGCAACTACAATAATTGAAATAGGATAAAAAAGCGCCGACTTAATTTTTCCCTTAATTGCTTGGATTTTTTCCTTATATGTAGCCAAGCGATCTAGCAAGCCATCTAAAATACCCGCCGCTTCCCCTGCTTCTACCAAGTTACAAAATAATGAATCAAAATAGAGCGGGTATTTCCGGAATGCATTCGCTAGATTACTACCGGTTTCCACTTCTGCTTTTATATCTAGAAGCAACTTGGCAACCGCGTGGTTGCTATGTCCTTTCCCAACGATATCAAAAGCCTGTAATAGTGGCACCCCTGATTTCATCATCGTTGCCAGCTGGCGCGTGAATAAAGTAATATCTTTATCAGTTATCGTTCCACCAGAGGGTGCTTTTTTAATTTTAGTAACTTTAATACCCTGGCGGCGCAATGCAGAAGTAATAATAACGGTTCCGGCGGCACGCATTTCGCCTTTAACTTCTTTGCCGAATCGATCCTTACCTTCCCACAAATAGTTATACTGCTTGATTTTCTTTTCTGCCTTTTCTGCTCGCGCGGAGATAGTTGCTGCCATGATTAATCGGCTCCAGATCAATTCAAAAAGTAATTACTTCAAAGTGTTGTAACTTGAAGCTCTATTTTTATTGCTGATGAAAATAAAACTTCGAGTTGTTTTGAATAGCATGAAGAGCTTAACGGCATAGCTCGACAAATTCTTAGGCAGAAGATTTTAAGAACAATGAATCGAAAACAGCGTGCGAAAAAATTCTCAGATTTTAATCACTATATTCGTATCCGATAATCAGTCACGATCACGATGCGCTGTAACTTGAATTTCAATTTTCATACGTGAATCGGACAAACCAGCCGCCAACATCATAGCCGATGGCCTGACATCACCCAAATACTTACGCATGATTGGCCAGCATTTGGGAAAATCTTCAGCATTTGGAAACACGTATGTAACACGCACTACATCTTTCATACTCGATCCAGCTTGCTTCAATGCCATATCGATATTTTTAAAACATTGTTCTGCCTGTTCGAGCAAATCGTCAGAAATGGTCATTTTATTGTAGTCAAAACCGGTAGTACCCGATACCAGAATCCAATTTCCCTCGACCACCGCGCGTGAATAGCCGATTTCCTGTTCAAAGGTGGAACCTGAACTAATAAGTTGACGTGTCATCGTATGTTTTCCTTTTTTGAGGTAAAAAATTTTCTGTAAAATATCACTATAATTACACAACAAGCTAGCTACACAATACGTTTTTACTAGATCGTAGTTTCTCTGATTCAACAGCACAGCACAATGCCCATCACATTTTATTGGCATGACTATGAAACGTTTGGCGCCAACCCTCGATGCGATCGGCCGGCACAATTTGCCGGAATTCGCACAGATGAAGCACTGAACGAAATTGGCGAGCCACTCGTCATTTACTGTAAGCCAGCCCGCGATTTCCTGCCGCATCCAGAAGCCTGTTTGCTCACGGGTATTACGCCGCAACTCGCTAATGAAAAAGGGTTGCCAGAACCAGAATTTATAGCACAAATTCATACCGAACTTTCGCAGCCGAACACTTGCGGTGTCGGCTACAACTCGCTGCGCTTTGACGATGAAATCACGCGCTTTACGCTATATCGCAATTTCTATGACCCCTATGCACGCGAATGGCAGCAAGGTAATTCTCGTTGGGATATTATTGATCTGGTGCGTATGACATATGCGCTACGCCCAGCCGGTATCGTCTGGCCACGGCATGAAGACGGTCAGCCCAGCTTTCGTCTGGAGGACCTGGTTGCTGCCAACGGTATTCTACATGAATCCGCACATGATGCTTTATCCGATGTGCGTGCGACCATTTCCTTGGCACGCTTACTGCGCATGAAGCAACCGCGCCTGTACGATTGGCTGTTACAGTTGCGTGATAAGCGAAAAGCCGCAGCTCAACTTGATTTAACTACCCATAATCCGGTGTTGCACACAACGCGTATGTATCCGACCCAAACAGGCTGCACTTCACTGGTCATGCCGTTGATCCTGGAACCCGGCAACAACAACAGCGTACTTGTGTATGATTTACGCCATAACCCGGATATATTCCTATCACTGGATGTAAATAGCTTGAACAAATTGTTGTTTACCCGCAACGACGAATTGCCAGAAGGAATGCAACGGCTGCCGGTTAAATCGATAAAAATCAACAAATGCCCCGCACTCGCACCACGTAATACGCTTGATCATAAGACTACAGAGCGTATCGCACTTGATCTGGATAAGTGCCACGATCACTGGCAAACCTTATGCGCAGTCCCTGATTTTTTCCAGCGCGTAGCCACTGCATATACCAATCACGAATTTGAACCTTCCAGTGATGTCGATTTAGCCCTATATGAAGGCTTTTTGAACAATGCAGATGCTGCCTTATTAGCGCAGATACGGCAAGCTTCGCCGCAAGAACTGGCGAAATACAAATTTAATTTTCATGATGAACGACTCCCCAAGTTACTATTTCGCTACCGCGCTCGAAACTGGCCGGAAACATTGACGCCTGAAGAAATGGAGCATTGGAGAAATATGCGTCTACAACGCCTGACACAGAATAATTGTAGTGGGGGTGTTACTTTTGATGAGTATTCAGCCCAAATCGCATTATTGCGGGAAGTACATAAAACGAATGGGAATATCAAACAAATATTAGATAAACTTGAGATGTGGGGTAAAGAGGTAAAGATTTACTGAATTTTAGATAAAGACCAGTCGCAAGCTTTCAAGCTAAGAACCTTCGGCAAGCCTTGGCTGCGTCAATTATTCTTTTGTATTCGTATTTATATTTATGCTAAATTTAATAGTGTTTTTAAGGCATATTTAAAGTCAAACTATAATGGGTAATTATATGAAGAAAAATAATTTGTGTCGTATTCCTGTTAATCTGTTAATGATAGTAATGATGGGAATTGGCTGTCTAGTTGCTTCTGTTCAGGCTGCAACAGAAAATAATTTTATGGTCAAAAATACACAAGATATTGTTGAATTATGCTCTGTTTCTCAGGAAGATAAGCTTTATACACAAGCCATTCATTTTTGCCACGGTTATCTGGTGGGTATATATCACTATCAGAATGAGCTTTACAAAAGTCCAGGACTCAGTCCCATAGTCTGCATTCCTAAGCTATATCATCCAGCATCTGTCAATTCAGAAGCAGAGCGGATTGAGCTATCTCGCAATCATATAATTACTGGGTATATCCAATGGGTGAAAGAGCATCCAGATTATTTAAAAGAATCAATTGTTAATTCGTTAATGAAATACTTAGTCAACAATTATTCCTGTAAAGATGATTAATGACTTGTAAATAATCTTAAGCTTTTTATAAAGGTGATCATTATGAAAAAAATTGTTTGTTTGTTAATTGCAGTAGGCATAGCAATCAGTTTCTCTGGATGTGCTGGTATGTCGAATACTAATCAAAGGCTAATGACCGGTTCTGCAGGAGGTGCGGCAGGAGGCGCTTTAATCGGTGCAATTGCTGGAAATGCTGGAATGGGCGCAGCCATTGGTGCAGGTGCCGGTTTATTAGGTGGTTTTTTAGCCGATCAGCATAAGAAATCTGAAGAACGTGCTTACCAAAAAGGTTATCGAGCAGGTCAACAAAATAAATAATAAAAACTGATGCCCGGGCTATAACACTGTTGCCTCAAATCGTGCGCTTATAGTACCGGTTGCATCTAAAAGTTCGAGGTGGCTGCCAATAATACGGTAGCGTTCTACGTGCTTTAATGCTGAGAGAAATCGTTCTTCCAGATCCATGCCTTCGAGACAAGCCATCTTAGTTGATGCCATTCGGCTGAAACGTAGTTTGTCATTATTAATCTCAAAGCTGCCATTGATACGATTGCAACCAGTGTTTCCAGAGACACGTAGTGTATCAGTAGCAAATACCAATTGTGCTTCGCGTCGTTGTTTTGCGGATATCGCTACGGGATTGTCATTTAAACGTACAAGTTTCCAATAAGTACCACGAAGAGGACTGTCGGCTAACGTGTTGCCACAGGTTTCACGAGGCCAAGTGGTGATAAAGCGATCAACAATCAGAATGGCTTGCACTGGATAGCTTTCACCCATCGAAGGTCGCTGCTTGATCGTGCCGTCCAAATTTACCAATAAAGCTTGCCCAGGTTGTAAGCTGGCTCTTTGATATGCTGCTTCAAGCGCCTCATAGTCACCTTCCATAGCAACAGGTAGCCGTTGACCATCAGCACAAAGGGTAATCGTGGCAGCATTTGCCATGTAATCAAACATACCCGTTAATATCAGTTGCGGCTCAATGAGTTTGGATTCAGACGATCGCAGCAATCGGTCGTTGTGGTTGGATTCAATAAGTTTTCCGAGAAGATCGAGCTTGCGCAGCGCTGTACCATCCTCTACCGGCATCAGAAAAATTGGTGTTTCACGTCCGCTGCGCAGCACAATGCGTCCAGATTCATCGTATACCCAGCGACCGATGTCGTCGAAACGATTTGGTTCTGGCTGACCAATGTGGGTTATACGTAACTGATAGCGCCCTTCCGGTAGCAAATTCACATGCCATAAAATAGGATTACCGGCGCCAGGTAACTCCCCTTCGTATGAAGCAGGCAGAGCGCCGATATCGTTAGTCTTCGATTCTGGCGGAGAGCTACTACGAACGGATACCAGCAGTAACTGTAATGATGTGTTGCGATCATTAAGTACCGGGTATGCTTTGTCTGTCGTGAATAGTAATCGATCCTGATGTCTGATCGTCGCACGCACGATATAGCGATGATCTGATTGCAAAGTAGTATCGTCGTAGTTGATTTCAAACCGGATCGGCAACCGACCGACAGGAATCAATTGACTGCGACCAAGTACTGTGGCCGGTGCATCTGCTCTCGACACATCCTGCAATTCGGCTTCAAATACGGCACCTGCAGGCAACGCAATCCGTTCCCGATAGATCGCTGTACCTGATAAGGTGCCAGCCCATGCCATATTGCAAATGAATTCTCCTAGCAAGATTAATATCCAGATGACGAGTCTTTTTCGATTGATCACAATTATAGGGTTGTCCATTTTTTTATTCTTTTTCACAAACTGTCGATATTCATTTCACAAATAGCTGCTTTCATTAAAAATGGAAGCAAAAACTACCGAAAGATTTATAGTTTTTTGATTGCGAAGGAAGTTAATATAAGCATAGTTCCATTCATAATTAAATTAATGGCGAGAAAAGTTCCAAGTGCAATGCCAGCCAATATGTCAATTTGAGCAAAAATGATAATGCCAAGCAAACCGGAAATGATCCCGCTAAAAAATAACCAGCCCCAGCCGCGAGAAGGACGAAGGTGGTATGCATAAAAAATTTGCATGACGCCATAAAATAATAATAACGCTGCAACAACTAACGTCAGACTGACAATACCTTCCGATGGTCTGAGAATAAGTACAGTACCCAGCAATATCAATAAAACACCTGACGCGATCATCCATCCTTTTCCTTTCTGGCCAGCTTGGAAAGCCTGAATGACATTAGCAATACCGGAAACAACGAATATCCAGGCAGTTAATATTTCTACAGTTAAAGTCGCAAAAAATGGTTGATATAAGGAAAAAATTCCTCCGATCAGACAAATGATCCCAATGATCAAGAACCAGTACCATTTTTTGCGTAATTCATCGATATCTTCTGGTTTCAAATTTGTTGTGGTATCCATGCTATTAGCTCCATAAGGATGACTAGAGATAAATCTAAGGGAAATATGTTGCTTAAATTTCTCGGTGTTATGGATAAGAAAATAGGCTAAGCAACTTTATAAATAAACCGTGTCTTGTTTGAATTATATATAGCAAGACCGAGTTATAGTCAAATGCAGCGTATGAAGGGCTAGTTGTCTCGGCTCGAATTTAAAGCCTTCATAGAAAATAAAAAATGCCAATGGCCGACATCAAAGAAATTTTAGCAAAGAAAAATCGAATACATGGTTATAGAACTGATTTTATGGATAGCACGTACACAGAAAAGCTCTGACTCTAAAAGCACGACTATTTGTGAGAAAGATTGCAGGCAAAATTACCGGAAGACATTAAAAATGTTGGATACGATCATTGTGCGGTTGATTTTTAACCGGTCATAGAAATGCTATCGATCAACATTAATATTCCATTCAATGCTGTTGTCACAGCCTGATATCTAATGGCCTCTCGGCCACCTAGGTAATGATAGATTTCCTGCTGAACGTAGCCCGTTTTTGTTGTCCACGCAAAACATACCATACCCACAGGCTTATCGATCGTTCCGCCATCCGGTCCAGCTATACCAGTGATCGATACGCCAATCTGTGCATGGCTTCGGTTGAGCGCTCCCAACACCATTTCTTGTGCCGTTTGTGACGACACGGCGCCATATTGTGCTAATGTTGCCGATTGAACACCGAGTATTTCTTGTTTGGAAAGGTTACTGTAAGTAATAAACCCTCTTTCATACCATGAGGAACTTCCGGGAACCGATGTAACCGCTTGGCCTAACCAACCGCCGGTGCACGATTCGGCTGTAACGAGCATCAATTCATGTTGAATCAAGCATGCTCCGACTCGCCGCGCTAAAACGTAAAGAGCTTCATAGTTATCGGATGTTACTTGCATGAATGTTTATTTGACTTGATGGTTTACTATGAAGCACAACTTCTACGCTAACCGAAACAACGACCAAGCTGCTAGTCATATTTTACTTCGATGTATAACCGCTATTTCTTTGCCCATTGCCCGTTGATCTGAATCCAGGTTCCCGCTGGCACTGTATTAAAAATCTCTTGAGCGTAAACTTTACCCACTTGATCGACACTAATGCCTTGCGCAGCGGCTTTCTGTTGGTAAATTGCGCGGCGTTGCGCATTAATAGAATCCGCTTGTGCTTGTGCACTGGAATCTCGTGCGATTACATAACCCGTAGCGCTTTCTCCAATTGTACCGGATGCACGCAACTCCTCTAGCGAAGCAGCCCATGCATAGGGACTGACTAACGTAAAAATCAGCAAAGAAATTGTGATAACTTTTTGTATCGAAGTAGTGGCATCGGTACTACTCATAATCTTGCTCATTCCATCCTCCGTCGATCGATCTTCAAGTACCTAGAAAATACCAGGATTTGCAGCGATATCTTTTTTCGCGTCTTCTTCAAGTTTTACACGAATATCCGCATCCAATTTAATATTCAAATTGATTGTGATAGGCTCGTGGGGCGGTTCAACCTTAACTGTGGGTGTACATGCCATACTTGTCAAAAGTACGAACAGTGCCCAAGCGGTGTACTGAAATTGAATCATTCGACCTTCGCCATACATGGCCTACTCCTGGGTTACCGATTAAGTTTTAGAAATCGGTTCTTAGCAATCATGGTGCCAATTTTCGATTTGATTAGACTCAAAAACTATTTCAATGAAAATTCCACTCTTCCACCTTTATTTTCAGCCATACCAGCTTTAGAGGCTGAAACAATATAAATACGCCCATCCGGAATATTACCCTTTTCAATCAACCAATCGTGTGCTGCCATAGCACGCTGTTCAGCAAGTATGGCAAGATCGTTGTCAGTAATTTGAATATTCTCCAGCATCAATTGTTCCATTTCAGCATCTGGTAAGCTTTTATCCAAGCCAATCATATTCTTTGGTTTTTTAAAGGTTTCCTTTTTATAAGCTGCCGTTAAATATTGACTATATTCTTTGGGAGTCAATTGCATGTTGACCAGTTCTCCGCCGCCGCCTTCGCCTTTTTCTATTTGGCTTGTAAGCTTTTGTGTCTTAACTTTGTCTTGTAATAAAGCCATTTTCAGTCCGTCATGATCCCCTACTGCATCTGCGTAACCAGAAATTTCCAAATTAAGCGATGGTTTATCGAGCAAAATCTCAGCAAGTGATTGCAAACGTTTGGCGGTTTCTTCGTCAATTTCAGAAAGGCCTGGCGGAAATGTGATGGTGGAAAGCTCCTCGCCTCCTTCAAATACTGATGTGATCAGCGTAAACGGTGCGGTGACGGCTTTGGATATCAGATTGGTAAACGCTTCAAAAACAAGGCCGCCCAAATTAAACTCTGGATCGTCAAGAGAGCCTTTGAGCGGCAAACGCAAATTAATTTCACCATCACGATTTTTTAGTAATGAGATGGCCAAATCCAGTGGAAGTGACACGGCATTTTCACTCTCCATTTTTTCGCCCAAAGTAAACTGATCAAGAAAGATTTTGTTATCTGCGGTCAATTCTCTTTTTTCAACATGATATTGCACATCCGCCGAAAGCTTTCCTTTCTCAATAGCATAGCCTATATATTTCCCAGAGTAAGGACTGAAGGGAGGTAGGTCAATGTCTTTAACTCTAGCGGTTAAATCAAGAAAAAACTCTTGGCTAAAGGGTTCTATTTTTCCTTTGATTTCTAGCGGGGCTGTTTTATCGAGTGCACCTTTGACATCAATAACCCCGAATTTACCCGGATGCAATGGTCCAATTTGCCCACTTAGACCTGTTAAATTCGCACGGTAATTTGGCTTGATAAAACGATCATAGAAATTGATATTGCCACGTTGCAATAATACCTTGCCAATGTAGGCAAGTGTTTCTTTTTTTTGACTGGCCTGATTAGTCTCAACAGGTTTGACATCAGAGGAAACATCTCCGCCAGCCGACTTGTCGCTTTGTACAATATCCATCAGATTAAGCTTGCCGTTGGGCAATAAAATTGCCCGTGCATAAAAATCACTAAACGTGATGGTATTAATATCGATACGCAATGGATTGCTGACGATTTTTAAGCTACTGGCATCTAATTTTTTCCAGTGCAACAGATCTTGTGCATTTTTTTCGTCAAAAATGTACAAATTATCGAGTTTTGCGTCACCAGCTACATCGAAATTCAATTCTGCGTCTTGCTGCACCTTTACATTTCCATGAAAAGAAAAATCCCCGCTTGCGATCAGTGCATTGATCTTCCCTTCAGCCCATCCTTGAAGTGCCGCCAAATCAACCGAATCGAGCTGTATCGTTAAATCGGTATTCAATGGTGCCCATGCCAAAGTACCATCCATGTTAACGTTACCCCGTTCATTGACACGCGCTTTTATCGATAAATCCATTGGCTTGACACCAGTTAAATCAATATTGCGAACGGTTATGTCAAGTGGCTCTATTACCATTGGCTGTGTTTTTTTCAAACTCAAGTCTTCATATCGTAAAGCAGATTTTGCAAGCTTGACATCTCCAACTTGAACCGTCCAAGGTGCATCATTGGAAGATTTTTTCTCACTTTTTTGTTTTTTATCTGCCGTGGCGATCGATTGCGTCTTTATGTCATCCTTTCGAATCTCTTTTTCTGATTCCTTTGGAGTATTATTCTCAGCAACTCGGGACTGAGTAGGTTGATTGGGATCAGGTTTTCGTCCAGGTAATGGCACACGCATATGCGCAACAGTAGATTTATGAGTATTCTTTGTTTTATTGTCAGATTGATTACTCACTGAAGTATTTTTTTGCTTCGATGCATTCGCGGCAGGCTTAGGTTGAACCGGTCGTTCTTTTGTCGTTGCACCATCTGTCGATGCAAATAATTGCAATAAGTCGATATTACCCGCTGTATCGCGGCGCAGTGTCGTGCGCAATTGATCCAATGTAATGTCATCCAGTGCAATTTTATGCTTGTTCATATCGATTCCGACTTTATCAATCGTTAAATCGGCTAATGACAAAGCAGGGGTTTTTTCATCGTTTGGAATTAATGCGATGTCTTCTATTTTTACCGCCAGTTGAGAAGGTTTCTGTGCCATCACATAAACATTCATTAAATTGACTGACATCTGTTTAATCTTGGCTTGGTACGGTTCTTCAACGACGCTATTTTTTACTGAAATGCGTCGCATATGCGCATCACCGGACAAAGCAATTTCGGGAACTTGATCAGCAATCTGAGTAAAGGTAACTAATAAGTCAATGTCAAGTAACCCGGAATTAAAGCTTATGCCTTTTGGTAAGGATGCATATTGATCAACCTTGTTTAAATCAAGCCCATCCAGCTTCAAAGCTAACGTTGCTTCCTGCTTCTCGGTAAAGGGCCGCAACTTTCCTTCCAGAGAAAAAGGAGAGTCATTGATTTTTGCACTAAAATGTGGCTCAATCCAATTTGTCAGCTTGCTTTCGAAGTTAGCGATAATGGGTATTCCAAGATTGATTTCACTGATTTTATGATTGGCTGACTTGGGTTGATCATCAAATTCGAAATAACCATTTTCAATTTTGATATCGCCAATCGAAAATTTTGCGGGAGGGCCTTTTTCCTCTTCATCAGACGGCTGACTAAATTTTTCAATTAAGTCAGCAATGTTCAATCGATCATTAGTATCTCGACTTAGCCAAATTTTGGGCTCTGACAAAACAACACTGGTAATCACCGGTGCACGATGCTTGATCGATTCGATACTGGCGTCGACATACAACTTACCCAATGAGAACAATTTCTTATCTTGCGTGGCTTCGCCTGATTTTTCTCCGATACTAAAATCATGCACAATTAACTCAAGGCGGTTCAATTTAAATTCAATGAGTGCCACTTTAACCGGGCGTTGCAGTAACTCGGACAGGTGTATTTCCAATTGCGATTTTGCATAGCCGGGCAACCACCAATAGCTCAACGCGGCCAGAATCAATATGAGTGCAAAAATAACACCTAAGACGATTTTCCAACGCTTATTACGTGTTCGCGGCGCTTGTTTATCTGTCGGTGAAATTCCTTCTTCAGGGTGCTGTATCCGTTCGGTAGAGATCATAATAATTACTGACAGTTCGTTAAGTAAATAGAGCAACGTACCTCATTGAAGCAGTCAATAATGTCCTCCTTCTTGTTTTAGGCTGATCAATTCCACATCAAAAATTAGCGTGGCATCAGGGGGAATGATATTTCCAGCACCTCTTGATCCATAAGCCATGGATGGCGGAATAATCAATGTGCGCTGACCACCGACTTTCATGCCCAATACACCTTTATCCCAGCCTTTAATAACCCGCCCTGCGCCTAACATGAAAGAAAATGGCTCTTTACGATCATGTGAACTATCGAATTTTTTGCCTTTTTTATCAACGGCGTTTTCATCATATAGCCAACCAGTGTAATGAACGTTGACTGTCTTACCTACTTCTGCTTCTTCGCCATGACCGACTTTAACATCCGTTTTTTGTAGTTCGTCTACACCCGCAAACGCCCACTGTGATGCTAAAGTCAGAACAAAAAGTATGGAGATCAAATTGAGTAAATGCTTAAAATTGAATGTTCTCATGGTTGCCTTTTAATTTTTACAATAGAAATTAATGATCGTTAGCTGCTAACTACATGGGGGTATTATAACTGTTATGGATAATTCGTCATTATGTGTGAACATGTTATCCGACGAAGAATAGGAAAAATCAGCTAATAGGCATTCTCGGATCTTGGCATCGCTGCAATCTTCTCGCTGTTTTTATACTTAAGTTTAAGAACCTCAGAAGATAAAATTGATTCAATTTTATTTTGCGATTCCTCCTGGTCTTGTTGCACAGAAAGCATGAAGAAAAGATTATTTTTTTCTTTACAAAATAATCACTTAAACTTCACATTTAGTTTATAGCTAGCGTGCTACACTTCGCTCGCCTATATTTCATTCTCATTTAAGACTGATTCCAGACAAAGGAGATACTAAATGAGTGTTTGAGCAAACGATCCGTTGTATTAAATAGTGTTCGAAAATTTCTCTATTCATAGGGTATGCCTTATTTCCTATACTTTATTCGCCTTGCATCCCACCTCACTCATCAGGTTATTCAGCATTCTCCTAACAAATTATTAATAATTTTTTATTCATAAAGGAAATTAATCGTGATTGTATACAAGAGGAGTAATTTGCTTGTTGCTACCCTACTTCTTGGGTTTATATTATTGCTTCCAGATGTTCACGCAATGCCGAGTTTTTCACGCCAAACTGGGCTTGCCTGTAGCAATTGTCACGTTCAATCATTTGGACCGGGTTTGACGCCAACTGGAAGAAACTTCAAATTGAACGGTTACACTGCCACTGGTAACACCGACAGTAAGCTGAAATACATACCACCGATCAGTGCGATGATACGTGGATCATTTACCAATACGATAAAAGATCAACCCGATGGCGCGGCAGATAGGTTTGGCCGCAACAACAATGCAACTATTGATGAAGCTTCGGTTTTTTATGCGGGACGAATTGCCCCCAAAATGGGAGCCTTTATTCAAGGAACATATGGAGGTGTAGAAGATAAATGGGAGCTGGATAATACCGATATTCGTATAGTCGACAATAACGATATCGGTGGCAATAATTTCGTATACGGTGTCTCAGCAAATAATTCGCCATCTGTGTCCGATCTTTGGAACACAACACCAGTATGGGGTTTTCCATATTCATCATCTGATTTAGCACCCACACCATCCGCAGGGCCACTGATTGATACTTTTGGTGGGCAAGTCATTGGCGCTACGGGTTATGTTATGTGGAAAAACTTGCTGTATATTGAAGCGGGCGGCTATACCATGCTTCCAAAGAATGCACAAAAAGCTGTAGGTACTTTCGATAGTGAGCAAAATAGAATTAGCGGCGGCTCACCCTACTGGAGAGTGGCGTTACAACATGATTGGAATGGACATTATGGCATGGTTGGTGCTTATGGATTGCAGGCCAATGTGAATCCACAAAGACTGCAAGGCACGGGCACTGACAGTTATTATGATTACGGTTTTGATACGACTTACCAATATCTACGAAACCTCGCGCACATATTTGAGTTCAACGCAACCTATATTAGGGAGCAACGCGATATGAACGCCAGCGTTGCATTAGGATTCGCGGAAAAAAGATATAGCAGCCTCGATACAGCCCGGATCAGAGTCGGATATACCTATCTACAAACGTATGGCTTGAGTCTATTTTATTCACAAATGAGCGGAACTAAAGATAACATCATATTCAGTTCTGAAGAACCTATTAGTGGTAGTCGTACAGGAAAACCCAATTCTCAAGCATTTACCGCAGAAATAAGCTATACCCCTTTTGGAAAATCTGCATCTACCTTGTCTACGCTCGCTAATTTACGTATCGCCGCGCAATACACGCACTATTTTCAATTTAATGGCGGAATAAATAATTATGATGGATTTGGTCGTCAGGCAATTGGTAATGACACACTCTATATCAATGGCTGGTTAGCATTCTAGTAAACTTTCTGGATGAAAAGATCTTTGCGCAGTAAAGAGAAACCTTATTTTGTAGATCAATTTCCCGCTCCTTGAGGCAAAGGCTAATTGGAAACTAACAGATCGAAGACGAATAATAGCTCCTTGTTGCTTGCGAGTATTTTTGATCTTATTGATGATGCAGTTCCAATTACAAACTTAGCTTTACTGTGATCGTAGAAAATGAGCGCTTCAATTACTACCAGTCAACCTCTGAATCAATTCCTTAACCCGTATCACGCGCTTATTCACATCCGCAATCTGCACTTGTATTTTTAACCGATCTTGCCCCGCGAGAGAGTATTCTCGGCCACTTTGAATCAATTGGATAATTTTTATCGGATCGATCGGTGGATTAGCAATAAACTGAATCTGGATGCTGTCTGTACTGGCATCAATACGGATTATGCCGAGTGGTTTCGCGATGATACGTAAACGGTGGCAGTCGAGCAGAGCGCGCGTTGGAATAGGTAACAAGCCAAAGCGGTCGACGAGTTCACGTTGCATATCATCCAGTTGCTCATCATTGTCACAATTGGCCATACGCTTATACAAAACCAGGCGTTCATGAATGTCGTGACAATAATCTTCTGGCAGCAATGCCGGTACATGCAAATTAATTTCGGTAGCAACACCTAACGGATGTTGCATATCCGGTTCCTTACCTTGCTTTAATGATTGAATGGCCGTATCAAGCATGGCGCTGTATAAACTGAAACCAACCTCCTGCATCTCACCGCTTTGCGACTCACTCAATACCGCGCCAGCACCGCGAATTTCCAGATCGTGCATGGCCAAATAAAAACCGGCCCCTAGCTCTTCCATCATCTGAATTGCTTCCAAACGCTTTTTTGCTTGTGATCCAAGTGCTTCTTCCTCAGGTGTCAGCAAATAAGCATACGCCTGATGATGCGATCGACCAACGCGACCGCGCAATTGGTGCAGTTGCGCCAAACCGAATTTGTGCGCATTGTTGATAATGATGGTGTTAGCGCTGGGAATGTCAATGCCGGTTTCGATAATCGTGGTGCATAGCAAAATGTTGAAGCGCTGCTGATAAAAATCACGCATAACATGCTCTAGTTCGCGTTCCGGCATTTGTCCATGAGCAATGTGGATGCGCGCTTCCGGTAGCAAGCTCGCCAGTTTTTCATACATCAGTTGAATGGTATTGACCTCATTATGCAAAAAATAAATCTGCCCTCCACGCTTCAGTTCGCGCAAACAGGCCTCGCGAATAATACCAAGTGAAAAGCGGCTGACAAAGGTACGAATTGCCAAGCGGCGCTGCGGTGCCGTGGCGATAATAGAAAAATCACGCAATCCTTCCAGCGACATTGCTAGTGTGCGCGGAATCGGTGTCGCGGTCAGGGTCAATATATCAACTTCTGCACGCAGTTTTTTCAGCTGCTCTTTCTGTCGCACACCGAAGCGGTGTTCTTCATCTATGATGACTAGCCCGAGATTTTTAAAGTGCACGTCTTTCTGGATCAGTTTATGCGTACCAATGATAATATCGATTTCACCCTTGGCTAGACCAGCGATGGCTTGGGTTTGTTCTTTCGCAGAACGAAAACGGGATAACTCGGCAATTTTAACTGGCCATTGATCGGCGATCAGGCCAAACCGATCGGAAAAATTTTGGAAATGCTGTTCGGCAAGTAACGTCGTTGGAACCAAAACAGCCACTTGCTTCCCATCAGCCACGGCGACAAAAGCTGCGCGCAGCGCCACTTCTGTTTTGCCAAAACCCACATCGCCACAGATCAATCGATCCATCGGCTTACCTGAAGTTAAATCTGCTATGACTGAGTGAATGGCTGCAGCTTGGTCAGCGGTTTCTTCAAAACCAAATCCTTCAGCAAACGCATCGTAATCATGTTGCCGGATCGTAAACGCGTAACCTTCACGCGATGCGCGTTGCGCATACAAATCCAACAACTCTGCAGCAGTATCACGCACTTGTTGCATAGCTTTGCGTTTGGCCTTATCCCATTGACTATTGCCAAGTTTGTGCAGTGGCGCCGACTCGGGCGCAGCACCACTATATCGCCCAATTAAATGCAATTGCGAAACTGGAACGTAAAGTTTGTCACCCCCATCATATTCCAATGACAAAAATTCGCTTAATTCTCCAGGTTTGCCTTCGCCGACATCCATGCTCACCAAGCCGAGATAACGGCCGATACCATGTTGTTCATGCACCACTGGATCTCCCGGTTTGATTTCGGACAAGTCACGTAAAATGTTGTCGGTTGAGGTGACCTTGCGCGACTCCCGTTCACGGCGACCATGTATATGCGTAGCATACAGTTCGCTCTCAGTGATAAAGGCCAAACGTTGCTGTGGCAAAACAAATCCGCTGTGCAACGACGAAACACTCAGCATAAAAGGTTGTGAGCCGTCGATAAACTCCTGATAATTCTGGCAGTTATCTGGATGCAGGCCATATTGACTTAAATACTCGGCGATTAATTCTCTCCGACCAATACTCTCGGCCAATAACAAAATGCGCCCACCGTTGTGTGTAAACTGCGCAACAAATGCTGCCAATTTTTCCAGTGGGTTTTCTACGTGCCGATTAACTTGAACAGAAGGTAGCGCTTCGCTGGCAAAGCTTTTTATTTGCTTGGCATCTGCTTCTCGTGGAAGTACTTCGATACGCGCATACGGTTTTATTTGTGCAAAAAAACCATCACTAGACAAGAACAATTCGAGCGGAGGCAATAAAGGACGCTCAATATCGGCGCGCAACAACTGATAGCGGGATTGTGTATCGCGCCAAAATTCATCCATCACTGAACGCACATCTTGGTGCACACAAAGTAGAGTTTCTTTGGCAAGATAATCAAATAGCGTCGCAGTTTGCTCAAAAAATAAGGGAAGATAATATTCGATACCTGCAGGGGTTAGGCCTTTACTAATATCTTTATAAATTTGTTTCTTAGAAGGATCACCTTCAAACTGTTCACGAAACTTGCCGCGAAAAAAAGTGCGGCCCGCCTCATCTAATGGAAATTCCCGCGCAGGCAGTAGACGAATTTCCTTAACCGGATAAATACTGCGCTGTGTATCGACATCAAATGTACGAATAGTATCGATTTCATTATCCAGCAAATCAATACGATAGGGCAGTGCACTACCCATCGGAAACAAATCAATTAAGCCGCCTCGTACACTGTATTCGCCCGGTGAAAATACTTGTGTCACATGCGTATAACCGGCAAATGTCAGTTGGCTACGCAACTTGGACAGATCCAGTTTTTCTCCTTGCTTTAAGAAAAACGTGTGTGCCGCCAGGAATTCACGCGGCAACATGCGATACAACGCTGTCGTTATCGGTGTGATCAGCACGTCGCAAGCGTTATTCATGACTTGATACAAGGTTGCCAAACGTTCTGACACTAGATCATGGTGCGGCGAAAAAACATCGTAAGGTAGAGTTTCCCAGTCTGGAAGCAGATGTATTTTGAGTTGTGGCGCAAAGTAGGGAATTTCTTCCAATAGCCGCTGCGCATCCAACGCATTCGCCGTGATGATAGTAATTGGTTTAGCTTTCTGCGCGATTTGGGCAAAAAATAACGCATCTGCAGAACCGGAAAAATTGGTATAACGCGTTACGGTGCCAATCGTGGGCAATTGCAATGATTGCATGGTAATGATGACGTGCTTGTGCAAAAAATACTACGCAAGAAACAATTTAGCGAGTTAAATTTACTATTATAGGACAGTTCGATGGATTTACTGCGTACTACGTCATATTGAAGCTTGGATCCTTTTCAATTGACTCATAGGTAAGATGTTATCGATAAGATAAGGATTCTTTGTCAGATTCCTTATCAAGCAAGACCATTTTATCGAAATCAACCCAACATGAACGGGTTTGACTGAAGACTAAAGTGGTGCGATTCTCAATGAGCGTTCTTAATGCGTGTAACGCTGCTTCTGTGTTGAGTTCATCGGTATCAAAAACCTCATCCAAGATAATAATAGCCGGATTTTTAAGTAGCGCGTGTGCAATCGCGATTTGTAAGCGCTCCACTTTTCCAATTTCAATACCTTTATCGCCCACTTTGGTTTGCAAGCCATCGGGCATCTCTTTAACGAAAGCATTACATCCAGAAGTTTGCATGGCAAGTGTTATTTGGGCTTCGTTTGCGCATTGCATCGCACCATAGGCAATACTACCGGCGATTGTTTCATCAAGAAGCAGGCTATTTCGAGATACCAAGGCAATGTTTGTATAGAGATTGTCAATTTTGATGTCGTTCAGCAAATAACCATCCAGTAATATCCTTCCCGATGAAGGCTGCTCTAGTCGTAACAGTAAATCAATCAATCTATTTTTTACAGGCTCGGAATAATCTGTAAAAACAACTTTCTCACTTGGTTGGATAGCGAGATTCAAGGTAAAGTTATGCTGTTTTGTGTGATTAAGAGTAATGTGCTCAAATTGTAATTTTCCTCGAACGGGCTGTACTAACAAAGTTCCCGTATCCTTTTCAGATACTCGATCGAGAAAAGAAAAAACGAACTCCAGATGCCTTCTATCATGTATTAAGTCCACAAAAACACGGGTCATCCGGTGCATGCTTACGCTTAGCATTGAAATGGCAACAGTCACAGCGAATACTTGGCCAGAGTACATTTGATTATGTAATATTTGCAGCGCAAACAAATAAATACTCAGGGCGACAATCCCTACCAGAATGATTTCGATTGCTAACCGAATAACTGCTTGCATCAACACTTTCTGCCGATTACCCAAAAAAACAGATGCTACTGCTTTTTCAAAACGTTGATTTTCTCGCACCTGTCCTTGGCCTAGCTTTATTTCTTTATAGTTTTGAATGGGACCAACGATAAGCTGTGCCAAGTTTTTAAACGATTTCTGGTTCTCCTGACTGAGTTTGTTAAGCTGATCACTGGCGATTTGATACAGTAAAACGACTGCTGGTAACAGTACCGACACCAGAAGCAATGAATCTCGATGCAAGTAGTACAGGCAGGCAAATAATCCGAGAATGGTCAAAGATTCTTTAATCGACAACCCCAACTTTTCAATCGTAACCAAATTAATTTGGTAAATGTGATGAAATAAACGATCAATCTTCTTATGATCAATAAAACGATGATATTGACTCGCCGGCAATGTTAAGAATTTGGTAAAAACTTCGCCATAAAAAGCAGTGCCTAATCGGCTAGTCAGTATATGCATGAGATGACTACTCGCATAGCAAATTATCCATCGAACCAGACACAGTACAAGCATTGCAAATAACCCCTTCTGCACCAGCACCCAGTCTTCCAAAATCAATGCATTGTCAAATAAGAATTTAATTACAATGGGTAACAATGCTATTGCAATAGCGTTTATAAGAAAAATCAATAACAGCCATGCAAATAATGCCCGCTGAGCTGTGAGCCTTTTTGCTAAACGCTGATAAGCTGGTGGTAAATTTATCATGCAACAATTCTACATTAACATGATGTAAAACCCAGTTTTGCAATTATCCTGGTTGCGAGTGCAAATATAGTACAATCCTTCATCGCTGTATGCTGAATGATTTATTCAATATATATAAAAACTGACCGATCGATGAGTAAACATCAGAATTTCTATTTATGTCCATCACGAACAATTTAGACACCACAAAAAATACCCAAGAATCCATTCTTCCAAAACGCAAAGGAATTGTACTTGCCGGAGGTACCGGAACACGACTTTATCCCATTACACAGACAGTATCAAAGCAATTGCTCCCGGTGTTTGACAAACCGATGATTTACTATCCTTTGAGTACGTTGATGTTGGCGGGCATTCAGGATATTCTGATTATTTCAACACCACACGATGTTGGTCATTATCAAAGACTTTTAAACGATGGCAATCAATGGGGACTGAATATTTCTTATGCCGAGCAACCATCGCCAGATGGTCTTGCGCAAGCATTGATCATTGGCGAAACGTTTATTGGTAATGATTGCTCCGCGCTGGTATTGGGCGATAATATTTTTCACGGGCACGATTTTCATCACTTATTAACACGTGCCATGACACGTACCACAGGTGCCAGTGTTTTTGCCTACCATGTACATGATCCTGAACGTTATGGCGTAGTTGAGTTTGATACACAAGGTCATGTCATTAATCTGGAAGAAAAGCCCCAAAAACCCAAATCACATTATGCCGTAACCGGTTTATATTTTTATGATCAATATGCATCGGAATATACCAAGAGCCTTAAACCATCGGTGCGTAAAGAACTCGAAATCACTGACTTGAATAGAGTTTATCTTGAAAAATCGGCCTTGCATGTAGAAATCATGGGGCGAGGCTATGCTTGGCTGGATACCGGCACACCGGAGTCTTTACTGGATGCAAGTCAATTTGTTGCTACAATTGAAAACCGACAGGGACTGAAGATTGCCTGCCCCGAGGAAATAGCGTTTAAGCAAAACTGGATAAGCGCCGAGCAATTGGAACGATTAGCGCAGCCGTTGGCCAAAAACAGCTACGGGCAATATTTACTAGAGGTTTCAAAACGTGAATTCTAGCCCGATAGGCATGACATAAAATGAAAGCAACGCCACTGACCATTCCTGAAGTAATATTATTTGAACCCCGTGTTTTCGGTGATGCACGAGGATTCTTTTTTGAGAGTTTCAATCAACGACAGTTTGAATCGGCAGTTGGTCAGTCTGTTTGCTTTTTGCAAAATAATCACTCACGCTCTGTACAAAACGTATTGCGTGGCCTGCACTATCAGATCAAGCAACCACAAGGAAAATTGGTACGCGTAGTGGTTGGAGAAGTATTTGATGTAGCGGTGGATATCCGCCGATCATCAGCGACTTTCGGACAATGGGTGGGTGCAAACCTTAGCGCCGAAAATAAGAAACAACTCTGGGTTCCTCCCGGGTTTGCACATGGATTTGTTGTGCTATCAGAATATGCCGAATTTTTGTATAACACGACTGATTATTGGGCTCCCGAGTATGAACGTTGTATCGTGTGGAATGATCCGATGCTGAATATTCAATGGCCGGTGATGAATGCCGCACCGGTGCTTTCCGATAAAGATACTCGTGGCGCTACCTTGGACATAGCCGAAGTTTATGATTAACTCACTGAATGGCTAAACAAAAAACAGTTTATTCCTGTATCGAATGCGGCGGGCAAACGCTTAAATGGCAAGGGCAGTGTATGCACTGCCAAGCATGGAATACCTTAGTTGAAACGATCGCGGAAAAATCTGTATCGCGATTTACTCCTCCCACCGCAACCAGTCAAGTACAAAATTTAGGGGCGGTAGAAGCACAAGAAGAACCGCGTTTTCCGACTGAAATTAATGAACTTGATCGCGTGCTTGGCGGTGGCTTGGTGCAGGGTGGCATTGTATTATTGGGCGGCGATCCAGGAATTGGTAAATCTACACTGCTATTACAAGCTCTGTCGAATATGTCGACACACCATTCGGTACTGTATGTAAGTGGCGAAGAATCTGCACAACAAGTTGCGTTGCGTGCTCGTCGCCTAGCCTTGAATGTGCAGACCGTATCCCTGTACGCCGAAATTCAATTGGAAAAAATACAAGCCGCACTGGTAAAACACAAACCTACAGTTGCTGTTATCGATTCGATTCAAACCATTTACTCCGAAGCATTACAATCGGCACCCGGTTCAGTCGCGCAAGTACGCGAGTGTGCGGCACAATTGACACGATTGGCCAAAGCAAGCGGTACTTGCATTATTCTGATTGGACACGTCACAAAAGAAGGTGCATTGGCTGGACCACGCGTACTCGAGCATATGGTTGACACCGTGTTGTATTTTGAAGGTGACATGCATTCCAGTTATCGCATGATTCGTGCGTTCAAGAACCGTTTTGGCGCTGTCAATGAACTTGGTGTGTTTGCCATGGGTGAAAAAGGCTTACGAGAGGTCAAAAATCCTTCGGCATTGTTCCTTTCGCACCATGATGCACAAGTCACAGGATCTTGTATCATGGTGACGCAAGAAGGCACTAGACCGCTGCTAGTTGAAATTCAAGCGTTGGTCGATGAAACGCACTCTCCGAATCCGCGACGCTTATGCGTGGGGCTTGAGCAAAACCGCTTGGCAATGTTGCTTGCGGTATTGCATCGTCACGCCGGAATTCCTTGTTACGACCAAGATGTCTTCGTCAATGCGGTTGGAGGTGTGAAAATCAATGAACCAGGCGCTGATCTGGCTATCGTGTTGGCAATAGTCTCTTCCTTGAAAAATAAGCCGATCGCTGAAAGAACCGTTGTAATGGGCGAAATTGGCCTGGCAGGTGAAATTCGTCCGGTACAACGGGGTCAAGAAAGATTAAAGGAGGCCGCAAAGCTCGGCTTCAAGCAAGCAATCGTACCAATGGCTAACAACCCTAAACAACCGATTGCAGGAATTACGGTGATTCCAATAGCACGCATTAGGGACGCCGTAGCACAGATGCATTGACGCTCACAAGTTCCATCGGAAACCATCAATGAATCGACAACTCTGGTTAATCGCCGTAATATCGTTCATAGTAATTAGTGTTGCATTGGCACTACCGCCCTTGTCACAACCTCTGGATTACCATGAATTTGCCGATCAGCGTAGTTTCATGGGTATTCCCAATTTCAATGACGTAGTTTCCAATTTGGCCTTTTTGTTCAGCGGCGGTGCTGGGGTAATGTTGCTACTGCGTATTAATCAACGCCCTTCACAAAAAACATTCCAACAACTCCAGGAGTGTATTCCTTATGGATTATTGTTTTTGGGCGTGATCGCAACTACATTCGGCTCCAGTTATTATCATTGGATGCCGAGTAATGATCGCTTAATGTGGGATCGACTACCAATCGCTATTTGTATCGTTGCCTTATTGTCGGCAACACTCGTGGATCGCGTCAATATCAGAATCGGTTTATGGTTATTGCCATCGCTTGTTGTTTTGGCCATAGTAAGCGTATTATATTGGCATTGGACCGAACTACAAGGCGCTGGTAATCTAAACCTATACATCGTTACACAATTTTACTCGATTCTACTGATGCTATGGATTAGCTTCCGATTCCCATCGCGTTATACGCATGGCAGTTTTATCTATTCCATCATTATTTTGTATGGACTGGCAAAAGTAGCTGAAACACTCGACAGAGAGATTTTCACCTTGACCCATTACTGGATCAGCGGACATACCCTCAAGCACTTAATCGCAGCCTATGCAGCATATCGAATCGTGTACGTGCTAAACAAAAGAAGTATTGAAACAAGAAAACTTCGTTGACGTTACAGATAACAATTGTTGACACCGGTTGAAATTTGACCATAAAAGCCTAGCTGTACGGATTGAAAACTGATCCGGTAATTCACGTATCTTGCCTAAATTTTAGACGGGAGAAATTAAGAGGTGATTACCATGGTTATGTATGCAAAGATACGGCGAATGTATTACCGTGAACATTTGTCGATTAATGAGATTCATCGGTGCACGAGTCTGTCACGGAACACGATAAAGAAGTGGTTGAAAGCGCCAAACGGCAGTGCGTTGAGATATGAAAGGGCGAAGAAGGATCGGCGCACGCCGTTGATGTTGTTCAAAGTGATATTGAACGAAGGTTATACAGGTGGTTATAGCATTGTTTGCGATTTTATTCGCAGGTGGCGCAATCAAGGCGGACAGAGTAAAGCGACGTATGTGCCGCTGCGATTTATGCTGGGTGAAGCTTTTCAGTTTGACTGGAGCGAAGAATGGCTGGTGATTGGCGGTCTTCACCGCAAGGTGTTGGCGGCACATACCAAGCTATGCGCCAGTCGTGCTTTCATGTTGTCGGGCTATCCGTCACAAAGCCACGAGATGTTGTTTGAAGCTCATACTCGTGCATTCACAACTTTTGGCGGTGTGCCGAAGCGCGGCATTTACGACAACATGAAGACGGCCGTGGACAAGGTGTTCAAAGGCAACGGGCGAGTAGTCAATACGCGTTTCTTTGCAATGACGGCGCATTATTTATTCGATCCTGATTTTTGATGTTGCTTCCGGTTGGGAGAAAGGCGTTGTTGAGAAGAATGTTCAGGATATGCGCCGTCGCGTCTGGAATGAAGCCAAACGGCAGCAGTTCAGTTCATTCGATGATCTGAACGAATGGCTTGAGATGCGTTGCCGCGCGTTGTGGTCAGAAATTCAGCATCCGGATTATTCGGGTATTACTCTTGCCGAAGCGCTGGAGCAAGAACAATTGTACATGATGCCAATGCCAGCACCGTTCGATGGCTATGTCGAAGTATTGGCGCGCCTGAAACACACCGACGTGCCAGCGTCAGTGGAAACAACGCTGAAACTGAAGGAAGAACCGCAAGCCGATACCGCTCGCTATGACTGCTTGAACAAGCAGGAGGTACCGCATGTCTGATATATCCGTACAATTCAAGGCGCTGAAATTATATGGCATGGCTAGTTGCTATACCGAGTTGAGGCAACAATGCACGCCAGATCGGATGGTTGATCTTGAGTCGACAAACCAGATTTTGTCTGAACTGCTCCAAGCCGAGTCAACCGAGCGCAATATCCGTTCCATCCGCTATCAGACCCAAGCTGCCAGATTCCCGATACAGCGCCATTTACAAGGATTCGACTTCAGTCAGTCCAAGGTAGATCAACAACTCATTCAGCAACTGGCTACAATGGAATTTACGGCTGCTGCACAGAACCTGGTGTTGGTCGGCGGCACCGGTACCGGCAAAACACACCTGGCCATTGCTATCGGCACTTCATGCATCCAGCATCACAATAAAAAAATACGCTTCGGAAGCCGCCATCGATCTGGCCAATAGCCTGGAACAGGAAAAATCCGCCGGAAAACAAGGCAGGCTTGCCCTGCGACTGTTACGATCGATCTGGTTATCCTCGATGAGCTGGGCTATCTGCCATTCTCACAAGCTGGAGGTGCTTTATTGTTTCACTTACTCTCCAGACTGTATGAACGCACCAGTATAATCATCACCACCAACCTAGCATTCGCAGAATGGAGTAACGTTTTTATCGATGCCAAAATGACCACCGCGCTTCTGGATCGACTTACGCACCATTGCCACATCATTGAAACGGGCAACGAGTCTTTCCGATACAAACAAAGTGCTGCCAGTGCAAAGATCAGAATACATCAGCGAGAAAAAGAAAAATACTCATCAGAAGAAAATCTGGCTAATTTACAATCAAACTAAAACATTAACAGGAGGCAAAAACCAGCTCAGTTCGGTCTACTTATCCACAGATGCGTAGTATCCTGCGCTCTGTTTCCCCCTGGTCAATTTTCAATCGTTAGGGGCGGTCAGTTTTAAATCGGTATCAACACTAGATATATGCTTGACCGTTTGGACCGTACAAAGATATGTTTCCCGAAGCGCACTGTAAAGCTACAAATGTGCGCTGATTGTGCTGAAGATACTTTGAAATGATTAAACCATTAGTATGATTAAGATTTTTAGTTGTATCAACAAGTGCAAGAAGCTGATTCCATAAACTCAGTATTTCAGAATTATTTGAGGAATGTGTTTCCAGCCAATAATTAATAGCTTTTTTTTCTAATGCCACACCATTATTTTTGAAATATTGATTACGCTTAAAGTCCAATTGAGACAGTTGCTCTAATAAAGAAGTTTTTTTTGAAACAAAGTCATCAAGCTTATTAAAATGGCTTTGTGTCAATGCATTTTCTTCTTGCTTTAGAATTTCTATCAGTTCTTCAAACAATTTTTTCTCAATCTTCAAACATGAAGCAAGCTCTGCCAATGACATATCAGATGCCATTAAGCTTCACCATTTTTCGACTGTATTAATTCTCGAACAGTCTCCAAAAGCTTATCAGCCACAACCTCAGGGTTTATCTGAAAATTTCCTTCGCTAATTGCTTGTTTAATTTCTTGAATTCGAGCGGAGTTTACTACTGATCCTGAAGTTAAATTACTATCAATATTTTGTAATTTAGTCGCATTAGGACTTAAATGTACATTATTTACTTGCGGCAAATCTGCGCTTGTTGAATTCACATCTGTACGCTTTTTACCTTCAGCTAACGACACAGTCGTGACTGATTGCAATGATTTATCTATTTTCATCATTTTTCCTTAGATTGGATTTAATTGAATGCTTTATCGACAATCTTACAATTAACTTTAACAATTGAAAGTCTTGGCACAATCAGAATCAATTTTAGCATCAGAAGTTTCATTTTATTCTGGCCACAGATAACTTATGTTGATGTTGCGGTTAGCAACGACGATAATACGTTATTATTCTCCAGCTAATACTCTATATTTCTGGCATTTTTACTAGCCTGTCAAGGGACGGAAACATTGGGAATTGTTACAAACACGAGTAACTTCACGTTTCATTCGCCAACAGCGGTAAAGTTAAGTATTTGTATATTTATAGGAATTGGAAATGAACCACTATTTATATAAATTTAAGCTATTACTGGTACCTTCGTTGCTATTGTCAATAAGTGTTGTGCATGCTGAAAGTCAAAAAGCTGGAAACATTCCACTGTATGATGGCACCCAATTGGTGATTCCTCGAGTAGACACACTAGAAAAAGCTGGATTCTATCAATCAGCGACATTTGTTTATGACAGCAAAATTAATGCTTGGCACTTACAATCTTACGATCAAGCACGCGAAGATGTTGCAATAGAATACGTAATACCCTCGGTTATAACTAATAGCACCCCAGCACAAATGCTTTTGCAAGTTAAGGGTGCAATTCTTAGTTGTGGCAGTGTTGGTAGGATTGATCAAAGGATAGTTAATAATAAGTTTGGTGCGTATTTACGCAACTAAAATTCCTCTGGATAGCATTTGTACTGCAGCAATTCAACCTTTCTTAAAGGTTATTCCATTAGATGTGTATGGTCTTGATGCTGGAATTTACGAATATAGTGTAAATGCTGGCAATAACGGAGCATTCGAGTTATTAAAAGATAATAGACTTGCAGAGCGTGAAGGCATGGGAGAGTGTAATCAAATAACTACTACTGTCAGTTCTGAATAGGATGTTTTATCTAAACTAGCAGATCACTTCTGCTAGTTTAGAAATATTCGATAACACTATAACAATCCTATAATAGGTTACTTAGTCGTCCCTGAAGAAAGTACAACTATTTGATAATGAGAAGAAATACAGAGATGTGTGTGATCCGATCGACCAGAAATGCTAGAATTGCAGCTAAATTCTGGTCGAAATGGTGATTACAGATGCTCACACTCAGTAGAACTTTGCACCAACCCAGTTTGTTTGAGACTGACCTGTTATTGCAGCTTGATCGTTCTGATCCATTGCTACAGCTTGCATTGGAAATACCTTGGCTTGAGTTTGACGAAGCATTTTCAATACACTACAGCGAAGGATTAGGCGCACCCAGTAAACCGATTCGGCTGCTGGTTGGATTGTTGATACTCAAGCAGTTAGAGAACTTGAGCGATGAAGCAGTAGTATTGCAGTGGAAACGCAATCCGTATTACCAGGCTTTTTGCGGGATGAAAGAGTTTCAGCGAAGATTGCCCTGCCACAGCACGGAGTTGGTGC